>JAWKWX010000012.1:0-84494 GCA_041397305.1 Paracoccaceae bacterium
CGATGGAGGAGCTGACGGGCTGGCGGACGGCAAGGGGCCTCTTCGCCGCCCGCCGCGCCGAACAGGCGCGCCACTGGTTCGAGGAGGAGGTGCGCCAGGCGCTGCTCGCCCGCCTTACGGCAGATGCCGACAGCCGCAGGGCGATGGAACGGCTGGGGCGCGAGGTCGAGAAGGGCCGCTCGCCGTCGGAGGCCGCGCGCGAGATGCTGGGCCTTCTGGACCGGCGATAGGGGCGCCGCAGGGTCAGGGCGCGGGTCGGACCGGCTTGCCGTGGGGCGTGGTGAGATAGGCGCGTTCCCAGGCGGCGCGGGCCCGGGCGGCCTCGGCCTTCGGGGCGGCGCCGGAAGCGGCGAGGAGCATTTCGAGCGTTTCGAGCCAGGCGGCGAAATAATCCTCGCCACCGTCGAGCATCCGGTTTGCCCCGTGCCTCGTCAATGTGGCGCCGAAGGCCTCGGTCCAGGCGCGCCATGTAAACTGGCCCGCGTCCGACAGCGCGACGGTCAGGGCGAAAAGCTCTGCCTGCCAGGGGTCGGAAAAGGAGGAGGGCGCTGGGGCGGTCATGCCGGGGCGAGATAGCTTTCCCAGAGGTCGAGCGTCACCTCGTCATCGGGGTTTTCCGGGGTCTTCCACAGGTCGGCGGCGCGGAAGAGGATCGTGTAGAGCGGTTCTGGCGCCTCGCCCAGCCCATGGGCATTGCGGTCGGGAAAGACATGGGGGCCGTGCGACAGGATGACCCGGCCCGGCTTGCCCTCGGCATAGGCGGGAAGGCGGGTGTGGCCGCCCGCGACGAAGGCATTGGCGGCGGGGTGGCGGGTGGTGACCCTGTCGCCAACGGCGAAGCGCGGGGCGGGGCCGGGGCGGCTGTAGGGCGTGCCGCGGGAAAGCGCCGGGGCGACCTTTTCGGCGGTGAAGGCGCGGGAGGAGAGGGGGGCCGCATCTGCCGTGCCTGCCGCCAGTTCCGCGCGCGCGACGAGGCCCTTTTCCACCAGCAGGTTCGCGAGCGCGGCGATCCACTTTTCATAGTAGGTCATGCGTGGATAGTCGGCCAGTCGTTCGCGTGCCGCGCGGGCCTCGTCGATGGTCCAGGCACCGAGGCCACCTGCCGCGAGCGTGAGGCCAAGCGCGGTGCGGTGCCAGGGCGCGTCATAACCGGCGATGCCGTCGGGCGCGGGTTTGACCCGGTCACCGCCAACCTGCCCACCCATGTCATGGGGGCGGCTCATGCGCCCGCCTCGCGGGGAAAGCCGGTGCCGATCATCGAATCGCGGGTGACGAGGGTGGCGAGGCGCGCCTCGTCCCAGCCCTCGGTGCCCCGGGGGCGTTGGGGAATCACCAGATAGCGGACCTCGGCGGTCGAATCCCAGACACGGACGGCGGTGCCTTCGGGCAGGGTCACGCCGAAGTCGGCCAGGACCGCGCGCGGTTCGCGCACCGCGCGCTTCCGGTAGGCGTCTGACTTGTACCAGGCGGGCGGAATGCCGAGGAGCGGCCATGGATAGCAGGAGCACAATGTGCAGACGACCATATTGTGCTGGTGCGCGCTGTTCTCGACTGCGACCACATGTTCGCCCTGGCGGCCCGATATGCCCAATTCCAGCATCGCCGCATTGGCATCGGCCAGAAGCCGGACGCGGAAGGCCGCGTCTGCCCAGGCCCGCGCCACGACCTTGGCACCGAGATGGGGGCCGACCCTGGTTTCATATGTGTCGAGGATCGCCTCCATCGCCGCGGGATCGACCAGCCCCTTGCGGACAAGGATGGTCTGCAGCGCCTTTACCCTGAGCGCGGGGTCCGAGGGCAGGAGGCTGTGGGGTTCGTCATGGGGATGATCGTGCGGCATGTGGCGAGAGTTCCACGGCCACCGGGCGAAGTCCAGCCCCGGCGCAGGCGGGCCGGGGCTGGAGTTCTGACGGGGGTCAGAAGTTAGTCAGGCCGATATCATTCAGAAGATGCGGCGAGAGATCCTTGATCGCATGAAGCGTCGCGACATCGACCCGGCGCCCGTCGGCGAGAAGGATCGGCGGTTCAGGTGCCGGGCGGCGAAAAAGGCGCGAAAGGAGTGGCTTGCGCGGCACATTGGTCAGGGACAGCGTGTTCATTTCGTCCTCGCAGGTGAATGTTTCTGAGGATCACTATCGCCGAATCCGTGCTTCCCCACCAATCGAACGCGCGCTATAAGGTATAAGTCAGTTTGATGTCTTGAGCCCATGCCCGCGCGCGCCAAACCCTCGCTTCCGCCGCTTGCCGCGATCCGCGCCTTCGAGGCGGCGGCCCGGCAGGGCAGCTTTACTGCCGCGGGGGAGGAACTGGGCATGACCCAGGCCGCGGTCAGCTATCAGATCAAGGTTCTGGAAGACCGCGTGGATTTCGCGCTGTTCCGCCGCCGGGCGCGCGGGGTGGAGCTGACGCCCGATGGGGCGCGGCTTGCCTCACGCGCCGAAGAGGCGCTCGACATCCTGCGCCAGGCCTTTGCCGAGGCGCGCCAGAGCCACGACGAGACGCTGGTGATCTCGGTCCTGCCGACGGTCGCCCAGCAGATCATCGCACCCCGTCTCGGCGCCTTCCAGGTCGCCCATCCGTCGATCATGACGCGGGTGGAGGTCGAGGGGCGTCTTGTCGATCTGCTGGCGGGCGAGGCGACGGTCGCCATTCGCGCTGGTCTGGGGAACTGGCCTGGCCTCGCGACCCACTACCTGCTGCCCGGAGACTATGCGCCGATGATCTCGCCCGCGTTCATCGCCCGGTACGGTCGGCCTGCCGCGCCCGCCGATCTCTTGTCGCTGCCATTGATCGACGCCGATGACGAAGGCTGGGCGGGCTGGTTCCGGGCGGCCGGGGTTGCGCCGCCAAGCTGCCGCAGTGGAGGCCGGACCTTGTTTGGTACGCAGGCCCTGACCGCCCAGGCGGCGATTGCCGGTCACGGGGCCTGTCTCCTCAATCCCTATCTCTTCCGCGCGGAACTGGCGCGGGGCGACCTGATCCAGCCGTTCGCGACTGTCTGGCGCGAGGCGTTTTCCATGTATCTCGTCTATCCGGAGCGGCGGCGGAATGCCCCAGCGATCCGCGCCTTCCGCGACTGGGTGCTTGCCGAGTTTCAGGCGATCGGAGCCTGAGGGGGAGGCCCGTCGCCGGTCAGCCCCTTGAGGAGCGCCGCGAGCCGGGGCGCCTCTCCCTCCGGAAGCGCATGCGCCAGCGTCCGGGTCAGGGCGGCGCCATAGACGGGCCACATGGTGCGGCGCATGGCGCGGCCCGCGTCGGTCAGATGCAGGATCTGTCCGCGACGGTCACCGGGGCAGGGGCGGCGCGTCACATGGCCCGCCTCGACCAGCCGCGCGATCAGCCGCGAGAGCCCGTATTGCGGCAGGAGGAGCCGCGCTTCGAGCGCGTTCGGCCGGATGCCTTCCGGCGCCTGCTCGATCTCCCACAGGGCGTCATACCAATCGAGCGGCGGCAGGTGCGCCTGCTTCAGCGCCGCCTCGACCGTGTCCCGAACATGGCGGCTGGCGCGCATCAGCCCGGTCCAGACGGCGGTGATTTCGGGCGAGGGCGGGGTGAAAGGTTCGTTCATGCACAGCGGATAGCGGATTCATGCAGATGCATCAAGTTTGACGGTGCAGGTGGCAGCACCGATATTGATGCAGTTGCATTTACATGGAGGCCCCCATGGCCCACGATCTTCCCCAGACCGCATCCACCCCGCTCAAGCTGCCACCCGACAGCCGTGCGCTGACACTGGTCAGCCACCCGCTGTGTCCCTATGTCCAGCGCGCCGCCATCGCGCTGCACGAAAAGGCTGTGCCCTTCACGCGCACCGATATCGACCTTGCCGCCAAACCCGACTGGTTCCTGAAACTGTCGCCCACCGGCAAGACGCCGATGCTTCTGGTCGACGGCGTGCCGCTGTTCGAGTCCGCCGCGATCGTTGATTATCTCGACGATACCGAAGCCCCGGCACTTCACCCGGCCGATCCGCTTGACCGGGCCCGCCACCGCGGCTGGATCCAGTTTGCCTCCGACACGCTCGACGGGATCGGCGCGCTTTACAACGCGCCGGACGCGGAGAGTTTCGCCGCCCGCGCCAGGGCGCTGCGGTCCCGGTTCGAACGGGTCGAGGCCGAGCTGGTCGGCCCCTGGTTCGCGGGCGCGGCCTTCAGCCTTGTCGATGCCGCCTTCGCCCCGGTCTTCCGCTATTTCGACGTCTTTGACCGGATCGGCGATTTCGGTGTGCTGAACGGCCTTGCCCGCATCGCCGCCTGGCGCGCGCGGCTGGCAGGGCGCCCGTCGGTCCGCGCCGCCGCCCCTGCCGACTACGACGAGCGCTTGGCCCGTTTCCTGAAGGCGCGGCGCTCGCATGTCACCACGCTGATGACAGCCTAGCCACCCGGCACCTCGGCCCGGTCCTGCAACCCGTAATCGCGCAGGACCGAGGCCACCCGGATGCGGTAATCGGCAAAAAGCCCGCCGCGCCCCCTTGCCTGCGCCGCGCGGTGGGTGACGCGGGTCCGCCAGTCCCTGACGGCCGCCTCGTCGCGGAAGAAGGAGAGCGACAGGAGCTTGCCGGGTGTGGTCAGGCTTTCGAACCGCTCGACCGAGATGAACCCGTCCACCGCCTCAAGTTCGGCCTTCAGGGCTGCTGCCGTCGCCAGATAGTCCGCCCGCCCCGCCGCACTGGGCCAGACCTCGAAGATCACCGCGATCATGGCCGGATCCGTGCGGCATGGGGGCCGGAGGCGAGCTTCAGGAAGGTCCGGTCCTCGCGCAGGATGAACCTTTCGGCCTGCGCGAAATCGTAGTTCGCCCGGCCCTCGGGCGAGGCGGCAAGCCGCGTGCGGTAGGCCTCGTAGGCCGCGAGGCTTTCGATGTGATAGATCCCGTAGGCCAGTGTCGCGGAGCCTTCATGCGGCGCGAAATAGCCGACGAGGTCGGCGCCCGCGCGCGGGATCGCCTCGCCCCAGCGGCGGGCGTAGGTTTCGAACGCCGCACGTTTGGCGGGGTCGATCTCATAGCGGATGATGCAGGTGAGCATGGCGTTCCTTTCTTGCTGCGACTCGTCCCTCTTTAGGCTAGATTGCAGCGCATATGCTTCGTTGAGGATCGAACCATGCGCGAAGGCCCCGACATTTCCCGCACCGCTGCGCTCATTGGCGACCCGGCGCGCGCCCATATGCTGGTGGCGCTGGCCGATGGCGGCGCGCGGACGGTGAGCGAACTGGCGACCGAAGCGGGCGTGGGGCTGCCGACCGCCTCGGCGCATCTGGCGAAGCTTGAGGCGGGCGGGCTCGTGGTGCCGCGCAAGGAGGGGCGGCACCGCTATTACGCGCTCGCGTCCGAAGAGGCGGGCCTTCTGATCGAGCAGCTTCTGGCCTTCTCTGCCGACAGCCGCCCTGCCGCCCGCACAAGACCCGGGCCGCGCGACCCGGAGCTGCGCCGCGCGCGGGTCTGCTACAACCATCTGGCGGGCGAGCGCGGCGTGCAGCTTTACGACAGCCTGATCCGGCGGGGGTTCCTGCGCGAGACCGCCGATGGCATGACGCTGACCGACCCCGGCTGGGCCTTCGCGGCGGACCTCGGGCTCTCGCCCGACGATTTCGCCCGCCACCGGCCGCCCCTTTGCCGCGCCTGTCTGGACTGGAGCGTGCGGCGCAGCCATCTTGGCGGACGGCTGGGGCGGGCCTTCCTGAGCGCGCTGGAGGCGCGCGGCTGGGTGGCGCGGGTGCCGCAGACGCGCGTCCTGCGCTTCAGCCGCGCGGGAGAGGCGGCTTTCGACAGGATCTTCCCGAACCATTAATAGCCGCGCGGGCGAAAGAAGCAGGGCGTGAATCACTTGACGCCGCCCGGCTTTGCCCGTATCTCGCGCCAACGGAATTCCGGGCGCCGCAGGTCGGCGCCCATGTGATTTATGGGAATCAGGGGCGGCTGCCGCCTCGGGAACTGAAGGAAGAACAAGATGTCGCGCGTTTGCGAACTCACGGGCAAGGGCCCGATGTCGGGCAACAAGGTGAGCCATGCGAACAACAAGACCCGTCGCCGGTTCCTTCCGAACCTCAACGACGTGACGCTGATGTCGGACGCGCTTGGCCAGTCCTTCAAGCTGCGCGTGTCGGCGGCGGGCCTGCGGACCGTCGACCATCGCGGTGGCCTCGATGCCTTCCTCGCCAAGGCGGACGATGCGGAGCTGTCGGCCCGCGCGCTGAAGATCAAGAAAGACATCGAAAAGGCCCAGGCCCCGGCCTGATCCTTTCCGCTTTCGCCGGTTCCGCCCCGCCCGCACCCCGTGCCGGCGGGGTTTTGGTTTTTTGCGGCGCGCCCTGCGACCATGCGCCACCGGGATCGGGCCGCCGCCGGGGTTGCATCCATCGCGCGTCGGCGTATGACGGGCGCGTTCATTCGGATAGAATTCGGACATGATCCGGTCCTTTGCCGCCCTTGCCCTCTCGCTTCTCATCGCGCTGACCGGCGCGGGGATTGCCGCGTCGCGGGGGCTGGCCGAAGGGCCGGGGCAGACGCTGGTCTTCTGTTCCGGTGGCGGCCTCGTGCAGATCGAGGTCGATGCCGAGGGCAAACCGACCGGCCGCAGCCATCTCTGCCCCGATCTCGCGGCCCATGCGCTCGCCGCGCTGGACCTGGCGGTCGCCGACCTTGCGGCGCCGCAGGCCCTGGCGGTGCGGCGCAGCTTTCCCACCCCGCATGCCGCGACGCTGCTGCCTCGTCCGGCGGCCTTCCGGGCCCGCGCGCCACCTGCCGTCTCCGTCTGACCCCACCCCAATCAGAACGGAGATAGAGATGACTTTCCTGCACACGGCGGCCCTTGCCGCGACCCTCGCCCTGTCGGCTACCGCGGCGCTCGCCCATGACGGCGTGCATATCGACGACCCCTACGCCCGCTTCCTGCCCGGCGCCAAATCCGGGGCCGCCTTCTTCGTGATCGAGAACCATGCCACGGTCGATGACCGCCTGGTCGCGGTCACCGCCGATGTGGCGGAGAAGAGCGAGCTGCATACCCACAAGATGGATGCCAGCGGCATGATGCAGATGGGGCCGATCGAGGGCGGCATCGTCATTCCGGCGGGCGAGAGCCATGCGCTTGAGCGCGGGGGCGACCATGTGATGATGATGATGCTGACGCGTGTCCCGAAAGAGGGCGAGGTGATCGGCCTCACGCTGACGTTCGAACATGCGGGCGCGGTGACAGTCGAGGTGCCGGTCGACAATCACCGCTGATTTCGCGCGACTTTCCTGCTAGAGTTGTGGCGCCGGGCGAGGATGGATCATGGCCCGGCGCCATGCAGGGAAGGATCATGCGCGCACCAATGCATCTGTGGCTCATCGGCGGGCTCACGCTGTTCTGGAACCTCGTGGGCGCGGCGGATTACACGCTGACCCAGACACACGCCGCCTTCTACCTGGCGCAGTTCACGCCCGAGCAGCTGGCCTGGTTCGATTCGTTCCCTGCCTGGGTGGAAGGCGCCTGGGCGATCGCCGTCTGGTTCTCGGTTCTCGGATCGGTTCTGCTGCTGCTGCGCAAGGGGGCGGCGGTCCTTGCTTTCGCGCTGTCGCTCGTCGCGATGGTTGTGACCGGGATCTACAATTTCTTCGTGATGTCGCCCGCGCTGAACGAGATCAGCGGCGAAGGCGCGATCGCCTTTTCGCTGGTCCTGCTGGTGATCGGGCTGTGCGAATGGCTCTATGCCCGCCGCATGCGCCAGCTGCACGTGATCGGCTGAGGCCTCAGCCGCCGGTGCAGACCGCCTCTGCCATGCCGGCGAAGGCGGCATAGCGGTCCCAGAAGGCTTCGGCCGAGGCGCTGCCCGAGGCACGGACCTCCTGCGCCTTGTCGGGATCGGCGAAGAATTTCGCCGCGCGGCGCTGGTCGCCGCCGCTCAGCACCTGGTCGGCAACCGACTGGATGCAGCCGCACAGGCCCGCATCCGCCCGTCCGGTCGCCCGGCAGGCCTTGTCGATCGTTCCGCCCGCCAGCGCGGCCGATGGCATGATCAGGGCCACAAGCCCCGCGATAAGGGTAAAGCGCATTCCATCCCCCGTCTTTCGCCCCGCGCTCCTGGCAGTCGCGGCGCGGGCGGCGGCACTATCGCCGCACGCAGGCCACGAGGCAAGCCCTTTCAGGCTGCGGGCGTGGCCGGATACCCTTCGGCCTGCAGCGCGGCAAGGATCGCCTCCGCGGTGGCGCCCGTGGTGACGTCGGCGGTACGCGAGGCAAGATCGACCGTCACTTTCGCGGCCGGATCGACCGCGGCGATCGTCCTTTCGACCGTCGCCTTGCAATGGCCGCAGCTCATGTCGGGAATGGAGAGTTTCATCTTGTCCACCGGGGTTGTGATGTCCGACTACATAGATCCTGCGCCGCGCATGGCACGTCAAGGAGCGTCCGGCAGAAGGTCAGGCAGCCATGAGCTGCGCGGCGCGCCGGACGGCAAATTCGTACCCCTGGATACCCGCCCCGGCGATCACCGCTTCGGCGCGGGCCGAGACGTAGGAATGGTGGCGGAAGCTTTCGCGGCGGTGGATATTTGAAATATGGACCTCGATCACCGGGCCGTCGAAAGCGTTGAGCGCGTCGAGGAGGGCGATGGATGTATGGCTGAAGGCGCCGGGATTGATCACGATGGCGGCGGCGGACTGGCGTGCCTCCTGGATCCAGTCGATCAGCTCGTATTCGCGGTTCGACTGGCGGCAGACGACCTTCTGGCCGAGCGCCTCGGCGGTGCGCGCGCAGAGCGTCTCGACATCGGCGAGCGTGTCGGACCCGTAGACCTCGGGCTGGCGCTGGCCGAGGAGATTGAGGTTCGGGCCGTTCAGGACCAGGATCGGTTTCATCAGTGTCTCCGACAGACGTGGGCGCGATCATCGGCAAAGCGATGCCTGCCCGCAAGCGGCGCGTCCGCATGAGATCGGGCCTGTTGCCCGGCTGCAAGGGGCGGTTTCGCCGCGCCTTCGGCGCGACGGTCCGCCGGGGGGCTCTGCCCCCCGGCACCCCCCGGGATATTTGGAAACGAAAGAGGGCAGGGGCGCGGGTCAGGGCGACGCCGGCCCGGTGAAGCCGCGGATCGTCGCGAGGGCGCCGTCGAGCGCCTTGCCTGCCTCATCCTGCAGGGCGGCTTCGCGCAGGCGGCGGACCCAGTCGGCGGCATCCGGGCGGCCCGCGACGAGGCGCGCGCCCTCTCGCACCCGGTCGAATTTCGAATGGCCACGCGCATAGGTGTCGGAATAGCCCTTGATCAGGCGGCGGTTCTTCAGGAGTTCGACGGCGAAAGGATAATCGCGGTCGATCCCGGCGAGCGCCTGGCCGAGCCAGTCTTCGAGATGGGCCATTTCCACCTGGTGGCGCAGCATGCCGCGCCGCCAGCGGCGGAGACCCGCGAGCAGGTAGAGCTGCAGGAAGGGCCAGAGCCGGTCGGTGCGGAGCCTGCGGCCGCGGTTGAACAGCCGGTCGATGAGGCGCATGGCGCGGGGGGAACGTTCGATCCGGGCCCCGAGGCGGGCGGGCAGGAGGCTGACGAGTTCCTCGGCACGGGGGTGGAGGAAGTCGGTGAGGCGAAGCGCGGCGCCGTCGGGGGGCGCCATCTCCGCCCGGATGCGGGTGAGGCGGGTGGCGCGGGTCTTGAGGTCGGCCACGCGGATCACGTCGTCATAGACCATGGCGCGGGCGAGATATTTCGCCGCCTCGCGGGTGAAGACATGGCCATTGGCGGCGCTGTCGCGCGCGGCGATGGCGGCGAGCCGGTCGAGATAGTCGCGGCCATAGGCGAGGTCCTGAAAGTCCAGGACGGCGCGGAGGCCCGCCGCGGCGAGATCGCGCGCGGGTTCGGGGAGGCCGGCCAGTCTGGCGGCGAGCGCGGATGGCGCGCGCCATGCGTCCGGGGTTTGCCGCGCGGCCGGTTCCGGCGCGGGGGCGGGCGCGGTCGTCGCGGCCTCGTGGGCGCGGGCGAAGGCGCTGAGGCTCGCCCCGGCGCCGCGACCGGTGGCGCGAATGGCCGCCTCGAAGGCCTCGCGCGGGAAGGGCAGCGCGCCGGAGGCGGCAAGGGCGCCGAGGAGGCTTGCCGAGATCACCGTGCCTTCCTCGACCGCGATCCGGTCCAGGTCGATGGCGATGAGGCGGCGGGCGGCGATATCGGCCGCCGCGAGCACTTCGTCGGCGCGGGCGATCCCGTCGCCGGGCACCATCTTTTCCGACACGGCGAGCGCGCGGTGGGTGGAGGCGATGAGCGTGGTGCGGTCGGGCGTGACGAAGCCGCGCAGGATCGCGCGGCCCGCCTCCATCAGTTCGGCGGCGATCAGGATATCGACATCGCCCGCCGCGGGCATCAGCGAGAAGACCGGCGGGCGCGCCGCTTCCGGAGCCATCTCGATGTAATATATCGTGGCGCCGGTCCGTTGGGCGACGCCGGCGACCGAGGTTGCCTGTACCGCATAGCCCGCGGCCCGGGCGCAGGCCTCGATCCAGCCGGTCAGTACCCCGCCGCCCTGGCCGCCGACCGCCATGATGGCGAGCTTGATGATGCCCGACAGGGCGGGATCGGGGCTGGCGCCCTGCATGGTGATCTGGTCGCGCGCCATCAGGCAAGCTCCCCTTTTGCGGCGCGGCGCCTGTCGCGGCGGGTCTGCAGCCAGGAGATGATGGTGGCGCGGACACGGGCCGCGAAACGTTCCCACGGCCCGGGATTGTGGACGACATCGGCGCGGTAGAAGGAGGGGCAGAGGATCGCGGCATCGGCGACTTCGCCGCAATTGCCGCAACCGACGCAGCTTTGATCGATATGGGCGACAGGATCGTCGCGCAGCGGATCGTCGAGCCGTTTGAGCGAGAGCGAGGGGCAGCCAGAGAGCCTTATGCAGGCGTGATCGCCGGTGCAGATATCCTCGTCGATCCCGAAGCGCGGCTTTTCCACCCGGCGCCCCGCGGCAATGGCCTTCGCGGCAAGCGGGCGTTCGCGGCGCTGGCGGTTGAGCATGCATTCGGACGAGGCCACGATGACCTTCGGGCCCTCGTGGCTGGTGGTCAGCGCTTCCTGGAGAACGGCACGCAGTTTCGGCACATCATAGGTGCGGTCGATCTGACGGACCCAGGTGACGCCGATGCCCTTCACCGCCGCGGCGATCGGATGGCCGGTCGATTTCGAGCGGTTCGCGGTGCGGGAAGACATCACATCCTGCCCGCCGGTCGCGGCGCTGTAATGGTTGTCCACGACCACGATCACCCCGTCCGACCGGTTGTAGACCGCATTGCCGAACGAGGTGGAGAGCCCGTTGTGCCAGAAGCCGCCGTCGCCGATGATGGCGATCGGGCGCCGTTCGCCGCCGCCGTCGAAGGCGCCGTTCGAGGCGGGGCCGAGGCCGTAACCCATGGTGGCGCCGCCGATCTCGAACGGCGGCAGCGAGGCGAAGAGATGGCAGCCGATATCGGCCGCGATCTGGTGCTTGCCGCTTTGCTGTTCGACGAGTTTCAGGGCCGCGAAGATCGGCCGTTCCGGGCAGCCGGTGCAGAAGCCGGGCGGGCGGATCGGTACGGTTTTCGCAAGGTCGGGAAGTGCGGGGGCGGCGCTGTTCGGGGCGCGGACCTGTGCGGGCAGCATCGCTGGCGCGGCCTTGCGCAGGAAGGCCTCGACGCCCTCAAGCAGCACCTGGCCGGTATATTCGCCCGCCATGGGCAGCATGTCCTTGCCGTGAAGCGAAGGCCCTGCGCCTTCCTTGTAGAGGATCGCGCCGAGCGCCTGTTCGATGAAATCGGGCTGGCCTTCCTCGACCACAAGAAGCGCATCCTTGCCGCGCGCAAAGTCGAGAAACTCAGCGGTTGCAATCGGGTAGGTGACGTTCATGACGTAAAGCGACACCTGCGTGTCGCCATAGATATCGGCAAGGCCGAGGCGTTGCAGCGCCCGGATCACGCCATTGTACATGCCGCCCTGCAGGACGATGCCAATCTGGCCGTCGGTGGGGCCGAAGCGTTCGTTCAGCCCGTGTCGGACGATATGGTCCTGCGCCCGGGGCCAGCGGTTCCTGATCTTGTCCTGTTCCTGCACATAGGACATCGGCGGCAGGACGACGCGGGAATAATCGCTGCGCGGGTTCGAAAGCGCGTCTTTCACGGTCAGGGGCGGGGGGCGGTTGTCGGCGGCGGTGAAAGTGCCGGTGACATGGCACGAGCGGATGCGGACCATCAGCATCACCGGCGTATTGGTCGCCTCGGACAGGGCAAAGCCCTGGCCAACCGCCTTCACGATCGAGGGTAGGTTGGGGCGCGGGTCGAGAAGCCAGACCTGCGATTTCATCGCGAAGGCGTGGCTTCTTTCCTGCATGATCGAGGAGCCTTCGCCGTAATCCTCGCCGACGATGATGAGCGCCCCGCCAGTGACGCCCGAGGAGGCGAGATTGGCCAGCGCGTCGGAGGCGACATTCACGCCGACCGGACCCTTGTAGGTGACGGCGCCGCGGATCGGGTAATGGACCGAGGCGGCGAGCATCGCGGTGGCGGCGGCCTCGGAGGCGTTCGCCTCGAACCGCACGCCCAGATCGGCGAGAATATCCTCGGCGTCGGAAAGGACATCCATCAGATGGCTGATCGGCGCGCCCTGATAGCCGCCGACATAGCCCACGCCGTTTTCCAGAAGCGCCTTGGTGATGGCGAGAATGCCCTCGCCGGTGAAGCTTTCGCCCGCGCCGAGCCTCAGCTTCCTGACTTCCTCGGCGAAGGATCTCTCGGCCATCTCGTCCTCAGATCTCGTGCCGGCGCACGTTTTTCAGCATCTTCTGCAGGGTGGCGACGAAGGCGCGGCGCTCGCCTGCGTCGATGCCGCGGAACATATGGTCATGGGCCGCCAGCATGGTCGGCCAGAGCGTCTCGAACGCGGTGCGCCCCGCGGGCGTGAGGTAGAGCCGCGTCGCGCGGCTGTCATCGGGGTCCGGTTCGCGCTGGACGAACCCGTCCGCCGCGAGCTGGTCAAGCGCGCGGCTGAGCGTCGATTGTTCGGTGACGGTATAGACCGCGAGGTCGCGGATGAGCGGGCCGTCGGTCACCGACAGGACCGCGAGCGCCCGCATCTTCGGCGTGGTGAGGCCAAGCGCGGCCATGTCTTCGCGAAGGTCGGCGTTGTAGCGCCCCATGATGCGGTTCATCAGGTAGGGCGCATAGGCGGCAAGCCCGATCTCGGCAAGGGTCGGCGGCGCTTGGCGCGCGCCGCCATGGTTGGTTGGGTCTGGCCGGTCCATCCCGCGATCAGCGCGCCACGAGCGCCAGCGCGCGGATGGGCGAGCCGGTGCCGTTCTTGATCTTCAAGGGCGCGGCGATCAGGATCGCGCCCTTCGCGGGCAGACGGTCGAGGTTGGCCAGAGAGGCAAGGCCGAAGCGGTTGTTCTTGTGCAGAAGGTTGTGCGCCGGGAAGGGCGGGGTCATGCCGCCCGCCTGGCCCGCATCGGTGCCGATGCACTGGCTGCCCCAGCCGACGATGCCCTTTCCGATCAGGTAATCGATGACCTCTGCCGTCGGCCCCGGCGTATGCGGGCCGGTCTCGTTTGCGTTGAGGAAGAGGTCTTCGTCATGGGCGCGCTTGTCCCAGTCGGACCGCAGCACCACCCATTCGCCCTTGCCGATGGCGCCATGCTGCGCCTCCCATTTCTTCACGTGATCGATGGTCAGCAGGAAATCGGGGTCGGCCGCGCATTCCTTGGAGAAATCAAGAACGTTCACCGGTGCCGCGATCCTTTGCAGCGAGAGCGTGTCGGTGAAACCGTCGGGATAATCCTTGCCGGTGATCCAGTGATGCGGCGCGTCGAAATGCGTGCCGGAATGTTCGCCGAGCTTCAGCCAGTTCCAGGCCCAGAACGGCCCGTCCTGATCATATTCGCTGATCCGGTGGATCTCGATCTTCGGCGTGTCCTTGGCGAAGTCCGGCGGCAGTTTCAGGAGCGGCGTATCGGGGCCGAGCGTGCCCGAACAATCCACGACCTCGATCCGGCCCGAAAGCAGCATCTGGCCAAGCTGGCCCAGCATGTCGGCGGCAGTCATCTCTTCCTCCCTGGTTTCCCGGCTGCGCGGCATCGGGGGCCGAGTCGGGTTGGCGACAGGATAGGAAAAGAATATGCATTTGCACATAGTTTTTGCGATGGGCGTGCGCTCTTGGCTGCGGACCGGGCTTTATGTGCTATGGCGCACAGATTGCGGCCGTCTGTGCGCACTTGTTTCCCTGAATCGAGGGCGCATATTTCCGGTAGCTCAAACCACGGAGGCTCCCATGTCGATCCGGCCCATCCTCGAAACCCGCCGCGCCCAGCCTGCCCGCGAAGGGGCGGGCGTGAACCTGCACCGCGCCTTCGGCTTCCGCGATCCGACGGAACTGGACCCGTTCCTTCTCTTCGACGATTTCCGCAACGACGATCCGCGCGATTATCTCGCCGGGTTTCCCTGGCATCCGCACCGCGGGATCGAGACGATCACCTATGTGCTGGCCGGAACGGTCGAGCATGGCGACAGTCTCGGCAATCGCGGCACGCTGGGCGCAGGCGACGTGCAGTGGATGACCGCCGGGTCGGGGATCCTGCATCAGGAGATGCCCAAGGGCAATATCGCCGGGCAGATGCATGGCTTCCAGCTCTGGGCGAACCTGCCCTCGGCGCTGAAGATGACCGCGCCGCGCTATCAGGATGTGAAATCGGCCGATATCCCCGAGATCGTGGATGACGACGGCAGCCGCGTGAAGGTCATCGTCGGGTCGTTCTGGGGACGGACGGGCCCGATCGACGGGATCGCGGCCGACCCGCAATATCTGGATGTCTTCGTGCCGCCGGGCGTGCGAAAGACCTTCAAGGTCGACACCTACCGCCGGGCCTTCGCCTATGTCTTCCAGGGCGCGGGCCGGTTTGCCGATGCCTCGCGCCCCGAGGGCGTGCTGCTGGAAAAGGAAGTGATGGGGGAGGAAGTGAATATCCGCGACCTCTCGGGCAACCGCACTTTGATCCGTTTTGGCACCGGCGACGAGGTAACGGTGCAGGCGGGCGATCAGGGGGTGCGGTTCCTGTTGATTTCAGGCGCCCCGCTGGAAGAGCCGGTCGCCTGGCACGGGCCGATCGTGATGAACACCGAGGACGAATTGCGCCAGGCGATGGCCGATCTCAGGAACGGCACCTTCATCCGCCCCGGCCACTGATGACATTGAGGGCCGCGTCGCAAGGCGCGGCCCGTTCGCCGGATCAGGCGTGGATCGCGCCGTCGCCGCAGGCCAGCGCCGCTTCGCGGACGGCTTCGGAGAAGGTCGGATGGGCGTGGCAGGTCAGCGCCACGTCCTGGGCCGAGGCACCGAATTCCATGGCGATGCAGATTTCGTGGATGAGTTCACCCGCTGCCGGGCCGATGATATGGGCGCCGAGCACCCGGTCGGTCTCGGCGTCGGCGATCAGTTTCACGAAGCCTTCGCCCTGGAAGACGGCTTTGGCGCGGGCATTGCCCATATAGGGGAACTTGCCCACTTTGTAGGCGCGGCCTTCCTCTTTCAGCTGCTCCTCGGTCTTGCCGACCGAGGCCACTTCGGGGGTGGTGTAGATGACGCCGGGGATCACGGCGTAATTCACATGGCCCGCCTTTCCGGCCAGCACCTCGGCGACCGCCATCCCCTCGTCCTCGGCCTTGTGGGCGAGCATCGGCCCCGGGATCGCGTCGCCGATCGCGTAGAGGCCCGCGACATTGGTGGCGAAATGGCTGTCGGTGACGATCTGGCCGCGCGGGGTCAGGGCGACACCGAGCGCTTCCAGCCCGAGGCCCTTGAGATAGGGCTTGCGGCCGGTGGCGACGAGGACGCAATCGGCCTCGACCGCCTCTTCCTTGTCGTTCTTGCGGAGCTTGTAGCGGACGGTCACGGTGCCCTTCTTCACTTCGGCGCCCTGGACGGCGGCGCCAAGGACGAACTTGAGGCCCTGTTTTTTCAGGATGCGTTCAAAGGTCTTGGCGACTTCGGCGTCCATGCCGGAGGTGATCGCGTCGAGATATTCGATGACGGTGACTTCGGCACCGAGGCGGGCATAGACCGAGCCCATTTCCAGCCCGATGACGCCCGCGCCGATGACGACGAGCTTCTTCGGGATCGACCCGAGGGCGAGGGCGCCGGTCGAGGTGACGATCCGTTTTTCATCGACCTCCACGCCGGGGAGGCTGGCAGGCTCGGACCCGGTGGCGATGACGATATGCTTGGCCTCGTGCAACTCGTCGCCGACCTTGACCTGGCCCGGCGCGGGGATCGAGGCCCAGCCCTTGATCCAGGTGATCTTGTTCTTCTTGAACAGGAATTCGATGCCCTTGGTGTTGGTGGAGACGACATCGGTCTTGTAGGCCTGCATCTGGGCCCAGTCGACGGTGGGCGGCGCGCCGATGAGGCCCATCTTGGCGAAATTCGCCTCGGCCTCGTGGAGCGAATGGGTGGCATGCAGCAGCGCCTTCGAGGGGATGCAACCGACATTCAGGCAGGTGCCGCCAAGCGTCTCGCGCCCCTCGACCACGGCGGTCTTCAGGCCAAGCTGGGCGCAGCGGATGGCGCTGACATAGCCGCCGGGGCCGGCGCCGATGATGATGACGTCAAAAGTTGCCATGGGTCGGGTCCTTTGTCTTGCGGAGGCCGGGGGCTGTCTGCCCCCCGGACCCCCCGAGGATATTTCTACCACAATGAAGGCATCAGATCAGGGATGCGAGGATCATCGTGAGGGTTGCGAAGAAGCCGACGCCCCAGATGACCGAGCGCCAGGGGCGCAGGCCAAAGGCGTAGGCGGGGATGTAGAGGAGGCGGGCACCGAGGTAGGTCCAGGCGGCAGTTTGGGTGGTGGCGGTCGACTGGTGGCCGAGGGTGACGGTGAGGGTGGCGATGGTGAAGAGGATCAGCCCCTCGAAATGGTTGGTCACGGCGCGCTGGAGGCGGCCCGAAAGGATCGAGAGCGGACGCGAGGGCGGGCGGTCGCGTGCGGACGTCGTGTAGCCAGCCCCGAGGTCGCGGTTGGCGAAGGCGGCGAAGAGCGCGAGCTGGGCCATCTGCAGGAGGGCCGCGAGGGCGAGGACGGTGAGTTCTGGGGTCATGCGGTCGGCCGGTCTTTCCGTCTGTCAGAGGGCGGCGAAATAGAGGCAGGCGGTGGCAATGAAGCCGACAAGCCAGGCGAGGGTGCGCAGCCACGGCAGGCCGAGCGGATAGAGCACGGCATAGGCGAGGCGGGCGAGCAGGAAAGCGCGTGCGGCGAGCAGCGTGTCGGGGGTGAAAGCTCCCCTGGCCTGTACCAGCAGCACCGCCGGGGCGAAGAGGGCAAGCGCCACGACGGCATTGTCGGCGGCGCGCTTGCAGCGGCCGGGCACGCCGGTCAGTTCGCGCGGCTCGTCGCGCGGGCCGACGAGATAGGGCAGGCCGAGCGGCGGGGTGGCGGCGAGGACATGGACGAGGATCTGCACGAGGACCAGAAGGCCATAGAGCGCGAGGATCGAGAGTTCGTTCGACATTACCGTTTCCTCCTGTCAGCGGCCCGCCAAGTGGGGGGCCGCGTGGCGCAGGATACGGCGGGTCGGGCCGTCGGTCACGCGAAAGAAGGCGGGGGTCATGGGTCAGGGGCCTCGCAGGGGGTGCCCTGATGGAAGCGGAGCTGCCAGCGGCCCGAGGAGCGATCCCAGATCGAAGAGCGGTTGGCCCATTCGGTGCCATCGGGGGTGCGGCGTTCGGAGATGTAGGTGACCAGGGCGAGGTCGGGGGACAGGGTATGGGTGGTCAGGGCGTGGAGGGTGGCGTCAATCCGGCCCGCCTCGGTTCCATCGGGCAGGAGCTCGTCGCGGCCATAGCGGCGGCCGGAGCGGCCGAATTCGAAGAAGTCGGGGGCGAAGGTGGCCTCCATCAGAGCCCGGTCGAAGCGGGTTTCGGCGCGCCAGAGGGAGAGTTCGAGGGGGTGGAGGGGGGAGGTAGCGGTCAACTCAAGTCCCCGGTGCGAACCAGTTCATAGAGGTGCTTGATGAGCAATACCCAGAGCACAACCCAGATTGCCGCAACAACATCTGGCAATACTAGGACAAATCCCGGCACTTGCAGGAGGGACGCTAGGAAGATGATCGCCTTTAAGGCCACAATCAGGACTGCAGAGTGAAGGGCATATCGGTGCCTGATCCAGGCGAAAAATCCCAGCAGGAGAAACAGGACGGACTCGATGACAAATACCCAAGGAGGTGCTGTCGGTCCAAACGGCAGACTCTCAACTTCGGGATCATTGACCAGCCAAGGATATATGAACCAGAGTGAAAACGCGGCGGCAAGGACGGCGGCGAGCGAGATAGGTTTGAGCCACGTCCGCCGTCCGGGGCTAGCTTGCTCTCCATGTTGGATGGTCTTTCCCCCGCCCTTCAGTTCGCCCATCACAAATCCATCAGTAGTCGACGCGGATCCTCCAGCGCCTCCTTCACCCGCACGAGGAACGTCACCGCGCCCTTGCCGTCGACGATCCGGTGGTCGTAGCTCAAGGCGAGATACATCATCGGGCGGATCACGATCTGGCCGTTCACCACGACGGGACGGTCCTGGATCTTGTGCATGCCGAGGATGCCCGACTGGGGCGGGTTGAGGATGGGCGAGGACATGAGCGAGCCGTAGACGCCGCCGTTCGATATGGTGAAGCTGCCGCCCTGCATCTCGGCCATCGAGAGCTTGCCGTCGCGGGCGCGCAGGCCCAGTTCGCCGATCTTCTTCTCGATCTGGGCGAAGGACATCTGGTCGGCGTCGCGGACGACGGGGACGACGAGGCCCGAGGGCGTGCCGACGGCCACGCCCATATGGACATAGTTCTTGTAGACCACGTCGCCGCCGTCGATCTCGGCATTGACCTCTGGCACTTCCTTCAGCGCGTGGCAGCAGGCCTTCACGAAGAAGGACATGAAGCCCATCTTCACGCCGTGCTTCTTCTCGAACGCGTCCTTGTAGGTGTTGCGGGTGTCCATCACCGCGCTCATGTCGACCTCGTTGTAGGTCGTGAGCATCGCGGCGGTGTTCTGGGCATCCTTCAGGCGGCGGGCGATGGTGGCGCGCAGGCGCGTCATCTTGACCCTTTCCTCGCGCGCGGCATCCTCGGCCGGGACCGGGGCGCGCGGCGCGGCGGCGGGCGCGGGGACGGCGGAGGCGACGGCGGGCTGGGCCGCGGCCTGGCCCGCGACGGCGCGGGCCACGTCGTCCTTCATCACGCGGCCATCGCGGCCCGAGGGCTGGACCTGGTCGCGGGAAAGGCCTGCCTCGGCCATCGCTTTCCTGGCGGCGGGCGCATCTTCGACATCCCTGGCCTTCGCGGCGGGGGCGGGCGCGGCGGCTGGTGCAGGCGCGGCGGGCTCAGACTTGGGCGCTTCGGTCCTGGGCGCTTCGGTCTTGGGCGCTTCGGTCTTGGCCGGCGCGCTGGCGGTGGCGCCTTCGCTGATGATCGCGAGGCGGGCCTTGGGGTCGACCGTCGTGCCTTCCGGCGCAAGGATTTCGGCAAGGACGCCCGCGACCGGCGAGGGGACCTCGACCGAGACCTTGTCGGTTTCCAGTTCGCACAGCATCTCGTCGACCTTCACCGCATCGCCGACCTTCTTGAACCAGGTCGAGACGGTGGCTTCGGTGACGCTTTCGCCGAGGGAGGGGACCATTACATCAGTCATCTACTTAACTCCTGAGAGGTTCGGGCAGAGGGCAGGGCGGAGGCCTCAGCCCAGAGCCTCTTTGACGAGGGTTTCCTGTTCATACTTGTGACGCGAGGCGAGGCCGGTGGCAGGCGAGGCAGAGGCCACGCGGCCCGCATAGCGGGCGCGCTTGTGCTTGGCGCCGACGTCGGCGAGGATTTCCTCGAGCGCGGGGTCCATGTGGAACCAGGCGCCCTGGTTCTTCGGCTCTTCCTGGCACCAGACGAACTCTGCGCCGAGGAAGCGCGACAGTTCGGTCCGGAGCGACTTGCCGGGCACCGGATAGAGCTGCTCGACGCGCAGGAGGTAAGTGTCGTCCTGTCCACGCGCGTCGCGTTCGGCCAGAAGGTCGTAATAGACCTTGCCCGAACAGAGGACGACGCGCCTGATCTTGGCGTCGGGCTTCAGTTTCAGCTCCGAATGGCCCTTCTGGGCATCGTCCCAGAGGCAGCGGTGGAAGTAGGACCCGTCGGTGAAATCCTCCGCATCCGAGATCGCCATCGGGTGGCGCAGAAGCGACTTCGGCGTCATCAGGATCAGCGGCTTGCGGTAGTCCCGGTGCATCTGGCGCCGCAGGATGTGGAAATAGTTGGACGGGGTGGTGCAGTTGGCGACGATCCAGTTGTCATGTGCGGACAGCTGCAGGAAGCGCTCAAGCCGCGCCGAGGAATGTTCCGGCCCCTGGCCTTCGAACCCGTGCGGCAGGAGGCAGACGAGGCCGGACATGCGCAGCCATTTGCTTTCGCCCGAGTTGATGAACTGGTCGAACATGATCTGCGCGCCGTTGGCGAAGTCGCCGAACTGCGCCTCCCACAGCGTCAGCGCATTGGGCTCTGACAGCGAATAGCCATATTCGAAGCCGAGGACGGCATATTCCGAGAGCATCGAATCGATGGCCTCGTAACGCGCCTGGCCGGGGCGGATGTGGTTCAGCGGATAGTGGCGTTCCTCGGTCGTCTGGTCGACCCAGCCGGAATGGCGCTGCGAGAAGGTGCCGCGCGTACAGTCCTGGCCGGACAGGCGAACCGGGAAGCCTTCGGACAGAAGCGAACCGAAGGCGAGCGCCTCGGCGGTGGCCCAGTCGAATCCCTTGCCGGTTTCGAACATCCTGGCCTTGGCGTCCAACAGGCGCGCGACGGTCTTGTGCAGGTCGAAGCCTTCGGGAACGCGCGTCAGCGCGGCGCCCACTTCCTTGAGGGTCTCGGCCTTGATCCAGGTTTCGCCGCGCTGGTAATTGTCGAGGTCCTTGGCCTTCATCCGGCCCCAGCGGCCATCCAGCCAGTCGGCCTTGTTGGGCTTGTAGTCGCGGCCGATCTCGAACTCTTCGTTCAGCCGCGCCTGGAAGCCGGCCTTCATGTCCTCGATCTCGCCTTCCGGGATCAGCCCGTCGGCGACGAGACGTTCGGTGTAAAGCTGCAGCGTCGTCTTCTGCTTGCGGATGCGGGCATACATCGCCGGGTTGGTGAACATCGGCTCGTCGCCTTCGTTGTGACCGAAGCGGCGGTAGCAGAAGATGTCGATCACCACGTCCTTGTGGAACTTCTGGCGGAACTCGGTGGCGACCTTGGCGGCATGGACGACCGCTTCGGGATCGTCGCCGTTCACATGGAAGATCGGCGCCTCGACCATCAGCGCGATGTCGGTCGGATAGGGCGAGGAGCGCGAGAAGGCGGGCGCGGTGGTGAAGCCGATCTGGTTGTTGACGATGATATGCAGGCAGCCGCCGGTCCGGTGGCCCTTGATGCCCGACAGCTGCAGGCATTCGGCCACCACGCCCTGACCCGCGAAGGCCGCATCGCCGTGGAGAAGGATCGGCAGTACCGCGCCGCGGTCGGTCTGGTCGCCATACTGGTCCTGCTTGGCGCGGACCTTGCCGAGGACGACGGGGTTCACCGCCTCCAGATGGCTGGGGTTCGCGGTCAGGCTGAGGTGGACGACATTGTCGTCGAACGTGCGGTCCGACGAGGCGCCGAGGTGGTACTTCACATCGCCCGAGCCATCGACCGAATCCGGCTTGAAGCTGCCGCCCTGGAATTCGTTGAAGATCGCCCGGTAGGGTTTCTGCATGACGTTGGCGAGGATATTGAGCCGCCCGCGGTGCGGCATGCCGATGACGATCTCCTTCACGCCATGGGCGCCGCCGACCTTGATGATCGCTTCCATCGCCGGGATGAGCGCTTCGGCGCCATCCAGGCCGAAACGCTTGGTGCCGGTATATTTGACATGCAGGAACTTCTCGAACCCTTCGGCCTCGACAAGCTTGTTCAGGATCGCGCGGCGGCCCTCGCGGGTGAAGCTGATTTCCTTGCCGTAGCCCTCGATCCGTTCCTTCAGCCAGCCCGCCTGCTCGGGGTCGGAAATGTGCATGTATTGCAGCGCGAAGGTGCCGCAATAGGTGCGGCGGACGATGTCGATGATCTCGCGCATCGAGGCATGTTCGAGGCCAAGCACCATGTCGATGAAGATCGGCCGGTCCATGTCGGCTTCGGTGAAACCGTAGGAGGCCGGGTCAAGCTCCGGCATGTAGGGCTTTTCGGCTAGGCCGAGCGGGTCGAGATCGGCGGCGAGATGGCCGCGGATCCGGTAGGCGCGGATCAGCATGAGCGCGCGCAGGCTATCGAGAACGGCGCGCTTCAGATCCTCGTCGGTGACCTTGGTACCCGCTTCCGCGGCCTTGGCGCGGATCTTCTCGCCCACCGCCTTCGTATCGACCGGCCATTCGCCGGTCATGGCGGCGGTCAGGTCATCGGAGGGCGCGGGCGGCCAGTCGGGCCGGTCCCAGGAGGCACCCTGCGCCTCTTTCTTCACATCCGTCTCCCGGTCGCCGAGCGAGCGGAAGAAGGATGCCCAGGTCGGATCGACCGAGTGGGGGTCGGTGGCGAAACGGGCATACATCTGTTCGACATATTCGGCGTTCGCGCCCTGCAGGAAGGAGGAGGCGTGGAACTGGTCGTTCTGGGGATGGTCGGTCATGGGGTCACCTTGAGGGGGCGGGCGGCGATTGCCAGTGGGTTTTTACGCTTGCCGTCGCGGGGAATGGTTCGCCGACGAGCTGAGAGATTTCCTCGGAGTCCAGCAGCAAGAATAACAATGTGCGCTCATTCGCAGCGTCTGACTTCGGTTGCAAAGGGATGAACTTTACCGGAGGGAGACCAGTCAGCGGTCCGCCAGCCATTTCCGCAATTTGGTTGAGAAGCCCTGGACATAGTATGAGGCGCTTCGGAGAGTCCAACAAGTTGCATGTGGTAATGGACCTTTTCCACTGAGAGCTTCCTTCGTCTGCGAAGTTTTAGATACACGCGGAAGGTGGCGCGTTTCATCCGCTTCCCGGATCATGAACCGCGCACTCGAGCTCGCGGCGATCATTGGTGTTCTTGAGTCGATTTTCCACAGATGCCCGCCGCATCTTGATACTGCACCGCGCATTCCCATCGAGGCTTTCCCACGAGGTCGTCGCGGTCGTCACCGGGTTTACGGAGTAGATAGACACTCTCAAACTCACTGTTGGTGGTCCGACAAGAAGTTTTGCGCAAGCGCCGGAATTCATCTCGGCAATTGTCGTTCGATCCAACCCGGAGGCCAGATCGTTTGAGCTCCCGCACCACCGATGTCTGCCCGCGCGCGAGCGCAGGCGGAAACGATGGTTTGCAAGAGAATTTCGCACGTTGCGAATGGGCATGGCGTGCTTCCGACAGAAACCGAGGCTGCCATAGCAGACAAACGGCCACAATCTTGCGCTTTCTGAAAGCACCCATCATTTATCCCTTGATCGCCTTCTGAACCGCCTCGCCCAGATGGGCGGGGCTGTCGGCCACCACGATGCCGGCGGCCTTCATCGCCTCGATCTTGCTTTCGGCGTCACCCTTGCCGCCCGCGACGATGGCGCCGGCGTGGCCCATGCGGCGGCCTTTGGGGGCCGTGCGGCCGGCGATGAAACCGGCGGTCGGCTTCCAGCGGCCGCGTTTCTTTTCGTCGGCGAGGAACTGGGCGGCCTCTTCCTCGGCCGACCCGCCGATCTCGCCGATCATGATGATCGAATGGGTGTCGGGGTCGGCGAGGAACATTTCCAGCACGTCGATATGCTCAGTCCCCTTGATCGGGTCGCCGCCGATGCCCACGGCCGAGGACTGGCCGAGGCCGAGGTCGGTCGTCTGTTTCACCGCCTCGTAGGTCAGCGTGCCGGAGCGCGAGACGACGCCGACCGAGCCCTTCTGGTGGATATGGCCGGGCATGATGCCGATCTTGCATTCGCCCGGCGTGATGACGCCGGGGCAGTTCGGCCCGATCAGGCGCGAGCGCGAATTGATCAGCGCGCGCTTCACTTTCATCATGTCGAGGACCGGGATGCCTTCGGTGATGCAGACGATCAGCTCCATCTCGGCGTCGATCGCCTCGAGGATCGAATCCGCCGCGAAGGGCGGGGGGACGTAGATGACGCTTGCATTGGCGCTGGTTGCGGCGCGGGCCTCGTGGACCGAGTCGAAGACCGGAAGCCCGAGGTGATCGCTGCCGCCCTTGCCGGGCGTCACGCCGCCGACCATCTGCGTGCCATAGGCGATGGCCTGTTCGGTGTGGAACGTGCCCTGCGAGCCGGTGAGCCCCTGACAGATGACGCGGGTGGATTTGTTGACGAGTACGGACATTTCCGATTCCCCTAATGATCTGACAGAAGTTTGAGGTTGTAGTAGGCAACAGGTCCGGTCTTCTGGGACCCACCGACGAAGAGAAGAAACCCGTCGTCTCATCAAATTTTTGAATACGCCAGCCATGGTTCGCACGCTTGGTAGTCAGCCATGGGTCAGCGTTCCCGTAGCCTTCTCCGGGCGTTCCGCTCACAATGATTACGTCCACCCAGCCATCAAACTCTGAAACGGCGCGCGCCAGATGTGTGGTCCGTTTCTTGTGACCAGGTAGAGTTTCCCACTCCGTCATTCCCGGCTCGGCTTTTGCCCATAGGTCAAGTCTCGGTGGCGCAGGAACCCATTGAACTTCAGCTTTCCAAAGCGTGATGCAAACCCCATCGGCTTTCTCCGCGCTCCAGTCCTGACGAGGATTGGGCACGTTGTAGCCAAGTGCATTGAAGGCTTCCACGTACTGCATCTTCACTCCCGGGGTCCCGTCCCTTCGCGCCTTAAACGCTCCACTGGAGCGTTTTCCGGTGCTATTGGCACAGGCCAGGCTCTCACCCCCGCACCGCTTTCACGATCTTCTGCGCCGCATCGCTCAGGTTATCCCCGGCGATCACGTTCAGGCCGGATGTGGCGATGATCTCCTTGCCCTTCTCGACATTGGTGCCTTCAAGCCGCACGACCAGCGGCACTTTCAGGCCGACTTCCTTCACCGCGGCGATGATGCCTTCGGCGATGACGTCGCAGCGCATGATGCCGCCGAAGATGTTGACGAGGATGCCTTTGACGTTGGGGTCCGAGGTGATGATCTTGAAGGCTTCGGTGACCTTTTCCTTCGTCGCGCCGCCGCCCACGTCGAGGAAGTTGGCGGGTTCGGCGCCGTAAAGCTTGATGATGTCCATCGTGGCCATGGCCAACCCTGCGCCGTTCACCATGCAGCCGATCTCGCCATCCAGCGCGATATAGTTCAGGTCGAACTTCGAAGCGGCGAGTTCCTTCGGGTCTTCCTCGGTCTCGTCCTTCAGCGCCAGGATGTCGGCGTGGCGGTAAAGCGCGTTGCCATCAAAGCCCATCTTGGCGTCAAGGCATTTGACCGCGCCGTCCTTGGTGACGACGAGGGGGTTGATCTCGAGCATCTCCATGTCTTTCTCGACGAAGAGCTTGTAGAGCGTGCGGATCAGCGCCACGCATTGCTTGACCTGCGCGCCTTCGAGTTTCAGCGCATAGGCGACGCGGCGGCCGTGGAAGTCCGACAGGCCCGTGGCCGGATCGACCGAGAAGGAGAGGATCTTTTCGGGGGTCGAATGGGCGACCTCCTCGATGTCCATGCCGCCCTCGGTCGAGCAGACGAAGGAGATGCGGCTGGTCTGGCGATCCACCAGCAGCGCGAGGTAAAGTTCCCGCGCGATGTCGCTGCCATCCTCGATATAGATGCGGTTGACCTGCTTGCCAGAGGCGCCGGTCTGGTGCGTCACCAGCGTGCGGCCGAGCATCTTGCGGGCCTCGTTCGCGGCTTCCTCGACCGAGCGGGCGATACGCACGCCGCCCTTGTCGCCGGCCTCGGCCTCCTTGAAGCGGCCCTTGCCGCGGCCGCCTGCATGGATTTGCGATTTCACCACCCAGATCGGGCCGTCAAGCTCGCCCGCGGCGGTCTTGGCGTCCTCCGCCTTCAGAACCACGCGGCCGTCGGAAACGGGGGCGCCGTAGCTGCGCAGAAGCGCCTTGGCCTGATACTCATGGATGTTCATGAAATTGGTCCCGTGCTGGTCATTCTTTCGCGCGTCATGGCATAGCGGGCGGGCCCCACCAAATGATAAATGCATTTTTGTGCCGGATCGGCGCGAAAAAGCGCATTATGTGATCACACGATAAAAAAGTGTGATCACATTTGCCGTGCACGACTCGGCAGGCCGGAAATCAGTTCAGATAAAGCGCCATCAAGAGGCTGTCGCCGTGAAGCATCCGCTCGAATCCGGCCCAGCTTTCGCCGGTGACCAGCGGCCCCTTTTCCAGATAGGGCAGCGCATCGGCCCCCTGGACCCAGCCGATGAAATCCACGGGGCGCGGGTCGGTGAAGAGCTTGCCGATGTTCACTCCGGCCTCCGGTCCGAGGCGCCAGTAAGGCACGAGCTTCTCCCCCTTGAGGAGCGCCTCGGCGTCTGCGAGCACCGCCAGCCAGCGATCGCCGGTACCTTGCGGCAGCTCGAGCCCGAGCGCGGCCTTCTGCCGGTCGTTGGGCAGCCATTCCCTGTCGTCGTCGGTCTCAAGCGCCACCGCCTGCCAGAAACGGCGGTTGTCGGCGATCATCGCCAGGAAATGGTCGCGTGCCGACCGAAGCCTGTCTCGGTCCGGTTCCTGCCGCAGCGCCCAGAAAAGCGGCGCGACACTGTCGATCGTCGTGCCGAAATCGGTCAGGAAATCGTAGTCTTCGGGGTCTGGCGGCGGCAGCGGGCTGAGGTTCGCGAAGGCGGCTTGGCTTTCCATCACGCGCCGGTAGCCTGCGGTCGGGTCATAGGCGAGGATCACGTCGGTGACGCCGCCGAGAAGGTGGGTATAGGCGCGGAGCCAGTGCGCGTCGGCCGCATCGAAGCGCACGGTGGGGATCGGGGCCGCCGGATCGCGTTCGGACCAGCGCCAGCCGAGAAGTTCCGGGCCAAGGATTTCGTAAAGACTTTCCTCGGGCGCGCGGGTGCCGTTGCCGTCGATATCGAACCAGAGATCGCCGAGCGCGATCTCGATCCCGAAATCCGCGTCGGGCGGCAGGCCGTCGAGCGGCTCCCGCGCCGCATCCAGCCCGACATTCGCGGCCATCAGGAGGTCGGCCATCGCCTCGGGGCGCGGCGGTCCGTCACGGCGCGGGGCCCGAAGCGCGAGGCGGGCAAAGGGAATGACGCCCGAGGCATCATAAAGCCCGTCGCGCGCCTGGGCCTGAAGCGCGGTTTCCACGACATGAAGGAACCGGACCCCGGCGAGCGCGAAAGTTTCTTCGGGCGTGGGCGCGGCCAGGGCCGACAGCCGCGCCTCGGTCGCGGCGAGGCCGGTCGCGCCGATTTCCTGCGACAGCGACAGATCGGCGCGGGCGGGGCTGGCAGCTGCAAGTGTCGCGGCAAGGGCGACAGACAGGATCGTCGATTGTGCAAGGCGCATGACCATCTCCTTTTCGGGGCGATAGTTGCCCAAGGCACAGGCCCGGATCAATGGCAGCGGGGGTCGGGTATTCCGGACCTTGCGGAGAAACCCCTCGGGCACCTCGTGCCCCGCCGGGGCACGGGGCCTGCGCGAAGGGCTCGCCGGGCCCCCGTCTCTCAGCCGGCCTTGCCGGCAGCCCGGGCCGCCAGCCCCAGGCAGAGCCGGGTGGCAAGCGCCATGTCCTGAACGGAAATCCATTCCAGCGGTCCGTGAATCTCCTGCATCCCGGTGAAGAGATTGGGGCAGGGGACCCCCATCTCGGTCAGGCGAGAGCCATCGGTACCGCCGCGGATCGGCACGGACACCGGCTCGATCCCGAGGTCGCGGCAGGCGTCGCGGGCAAGGTCGACCGGCGTCATGTCACTCTCCAGCCAGTAGCGCATGTTGCGGTACTGGGGCCTGATCTCGACCTCGATCTTCGCGCGCGGCTCGCCCGCCTGGACGGCGGCGCAGACTTGCCTTAGCAGATCGCCCTTGGCGGCGAGCCCCTCGAGTTCGAAATCGCGCAGGATGAACTTCAAAACCATCTCGGAAGAGCCGCCGGTCATGTTGGTGGCATGGATGAAGCCCTCGATCCCGTCCGTGACCTCGGGCGTCATCGTCGCCTGCGGCAGGGTCTGGACGATCTTGGCCGCAAGGTGGATCGCGTTCACCATCTTGCCCTTGGCAAGGCCGGGATGGATCGAGACGCCGGTGATCGTGACCGTGGCGCCATCGGCCGAGAAGCTTTCATATTCGATCTCGCCCGCCTTTCCGCCGTCGAACGTATAGGCGAAATCGGCGCCGAGGTCGGCGGGCAGGCGCTTGTCGACGCCCCGGCCGACTTCTTCGTCCGGCGTGAACGCTATGCGCAAGGTGGGCCGGGGCGCGCCGGGGTTCGACAGAAGATGGCGCGCGGCGGTCATGATCACCGCGACCCCCGCCTTGTCGTCGGCGCCAAGAAGCGTGGTGCCCGAGGCGGTGATGATATCCTCGCCGACCTTGTCCGCGAGATGCGGCGAGGTTTCAGGGCTCAGCACCAGATCGGGATTGTCAGGAAAGGTGATGGCGCCGCCATTGTAGCGGCGGATCACGCGGGGTTTCACGCCCGTGGCGTTGTATTGCGGGGCGGTGTCGACATGGGCGAGGAAGCCGATGGTCGGCCCGGGGGCGGTGCCGGGGATGGTGGCGAGCACCGCGCCATAGTCGGTGATGCGCACGTCCTTCGCGCCGATCTCTGTCAGTTCGCGCTCCAGTAGGCGGGCCATGTCGAGCTGGATCGCCGTCGAGGGCGATGTGGGGCTGTCATCGTCGCTCTGGCTGTCGATGGCGCAATAGCGGGTCAGGCGGTCTTCGAGTTCGGCGTCGAATTGGGTGGTCATGGCGGGCTCCTTCGGTCGCGCGGATGAGGCGCGGCGGGACGGCCGGTGTCAAGACCGCAGCGCCGGTCAGCGCGGCAGGGCGCGGAACAGGACCTGCCCGCGCGGCAGGCGGTCGGGAAGACGGGTCAGCGCGAAGCCCGCCGCCCGGGCATGGGCCTCGACCGTCGCCAATGGCAGATGCCAGGGGGCGCGGTCGGGGTGGGTAACGACGCCATCGGGCTGGCGGTGTGGTCCGTCCGCGCCGGTCTCCGGCGCAAGGAAGATGGTGAAGAGCAGACGGTTCAGCGCCGGGAAGGCTGCGCGGATGCGGGAAAGGCCGAGGGCGAGCATGGCGTCGGGAAGGTGGGTAAAGACGGCGAAGGCGATCGCATAATCGATGGTGCCGGGCACGCCCGGAAAGGCAAACCCGCCATCCTCGATCAACTGCTGCGGGGGAAGGCGGTCCTTTGCCTCGAGTTCCAGCTCATGGCCCCTTTGCATGAGCGCGCCGGACAGATCGGTGCCCCAATAGTGGCCGGGATCGAGGAAGGGCACGGCGCGGGAGCCGAGACGCAGGCTGCCGCAGCCGATGTCGAGGAGCCGGTGGCGGGGCTCCAGCCCCTCGCGCCTCAGGATCGCCAGCTGCAGCCGCCCGGTTTCGTCCCAGCGCCCGCCGACGATATCGCGATGACGGCCGCGTGCGAGCGCGTCGTCATAAAAGCCGGGGGCATGGTAGGGGGAAGGAGGGCGGGTCATGGCTGGCGGGACGGGCCGGGCGGCCCATCCCGCGGATCTTCGCTCAGGCGAGCGTCGGGTCGATGCCCTTGCAGGCGGCGACAAGGCCTTTGACCGCGTCGACCGACTTGTCGAACATCGCCTGTTCCTCGGCGTTGAGGGTGATGTTGACGATCCGCTCGACCCCGTTCGCGCCAAGGATCGTGGGAACGCCCACATACAGCCCGTCAAGCCCATAGGCGCCTTTCACGTAAGCCGCACAGGGCAGAAGGCGCTTCTGGTCCTTGAGATAGGCTTCCGCCATCTCGATCGCCGAGGCGGCGGGGGCGTAGAAGGCCGAGCCGGTCTTCAGGAGGCCCACGATCTCGGCCCCGCCGTCGCGGGTGCGCTGGACGATGGCGTCGAGCTTCTCTTGCGTGGTCCAGCCCATTTTCACCAGATCCGGCAGCGGGATGCCAGCGACGGTGGAATAACGGGTCAGGGGCACCATCGTGTCGCCATGGCCGCCAAGGACGAAGGCGGTGACGTCGCGCATGGAGACGCCGAATTCCTCCGACAGGAAATGCCGGAAGCGGCCCGAGTCGAGAACACCCGCCATGCCGACCACCTTGTGATGCGGCAGGCCGGAGAATTCACGCAGCGCCCAGACCATCGCATCGAGCGGGTTGGTGATGCAGATGACGAAAGCGTTCGGCGCGTGGGCCTTGATGCCTTCGCCCACGGATTTCATGACCTTGAGGTTGATGCCCAGCAGGTCATCCCGGCTCATGCCGGGCTTGCGCGGCACACCGGCGGTCACGATGCAGACGTCCGCACCCGCGATGCCCGCGTAATCGTTGGCGCCCTTCAGGTCGGCGTCGAACTTCTCGACCGGGCCCGATTGCGCGATATCGAGCGCCTTGCCCTGGGGCGTGCCTTCCGCGATGTCGAAGAGGACGATGTCCCCCAGCTCCTTGATCGCCGCGAGATGGGCGAGCGTGCCGCCGATCTGACCTGCGCCGATAAGCGCGATCTTCGCTCTGGCCATGATGTCCTCCGCCTGTGGGATTTGAGGGAAATGTCGCGGGCAGGACTAAAGGGTTCGCTTTCGGCGCGCAAGCCCGCTGCAGTGCGGCAAGGACATAACAGGGGCCTTTCGCGCGCGGGGCAGGTGCGATAGCGCTAGCGGCGGCAAGGGGGAGGGATCATGTCCGCCGATCCGCTGTTCTGGATGCTCGCGACGCTTGCGGCGATTCTTGTCGGCATGGGCAAGGGTGGCCTGCCGATCGTCGGCATGCTTGCCGTGCCGGTCATGGCGCTGGCGATCCCGCCGGTGACGGCGACGGCGCTTCTGGCGCCGGTCTTCGTGGTTTCGGACATGTTCGGGCTTTATTCCTATCGCCACCAGTTCGACCGCCGCGTCGTGGCGATCATGGCGGTGGGCGCGACCCTTGGCGTGGCGCTTGGCTGGCTGACGGCGGCGCGGGTGCCGGACTGGGCCGTGACCGGCGCGGTCGGGGTGATCGGGCTCTCGTTCGCGTTTCGGCTGGTCCTGGCGCGCAGGGCGGCGGAAGCGCGCCGGGCGGATGCGGGACGCGGGGTTTTCTGGGGCGTTGTGACCGGGTTCACGAGCTTTGTCGCGCATGCGGGCGCGCCGCCCTTTCAGGTCTATGTGCTGCCGCTGCGCCTGCCGAAGGCCCTCTTCGCGGGCACCAATACGGTGTTCTTCACCTATCTCAACCTGATCAAGCTGGTGCCCTACTGGGCGCTGGGCCAGTTCAACCCCGGCAATCTGAAGGTGGCGGCGGTGCTGGCGATCCCGGCGGCGCTTGCGGTTTTCGCGGGCGTGCGGCTGGTGAAGGTCGTTCCGGACCTGCTTTTCTTCCGGCTGGTGACCGCCGCGCTCGCGCTCATTTCGGTCAAGCTGATCTTCGATGGCCTCGCTGGGGCGCTCGGCTAGGCCGGGCTGCCCGCCGGGGTCGCGGGCGCGTCGATCCGTTCGAAATTCTGCCCCGATGCCAGAAGGCAGGTCCGTCCGTCGGCAAGCGTGACGAGGATGGTCCAGGTGCCGGTCTCGACCGAGGCGTAGGTTTCGATCACCGCCGCATTGGCGGCGAGCCCCAGGGTTTGCAGGCTTTCGCCGAACCGGTCCGCCAGCTGCGCGACGACAGTTTCACGGGGTCCGCACTGTCGGGCCTGCTGGCCATGGGCGTGGTCGGCGGCGAGGATGAGCCCGCCGAAGCCGAGGGAAAGGGCGAAAAGCTTGGCTTGCATGGCATCTGTCCGCTTCGGGGGGGCGCGAAGGCTCCGGTGATGGGCAAAGCCTGCGCCCGACGCGGGAAAAATCGGTTAACGTGCGGTGCGCCCGGTCGGCCGCGGGCATGGACCTCGCAATGCGGGCGCAGAAAGTTCTGCACTGCGGCAAGTCCGGCCTTGCCAAAACGTCCAGGAATATGGTCCCTGACGAAAGAATATTGCGAGGAGCCTTCATGATTCCGCCCCAGCCTGCGGCAAATCCCCCGGCCGATGCGCCGCGCCCCTATCGCTCGGTCCTCTATATCCCCGGCGCCAACGAACGCGCGCTTGACAAGGCGGCGACACTGGCCTGCGACGCAATCATCTTCGATCTGGAAGATGCGGTGGCGCCTGAGGGAAAACCCGTTGCGCGGGCGATGGTGGCCGAAAAGCTGCGCTCGGTCGATTACGGGCGGCGGGCGCGGATCGTCAGGATCAACGCCCTCGACACTGCCTGGGGCCGCGACGATTGCCTGGCCTTCGCCGACGTGACCTGCGACGCGATCCTTGTTCCGAAGGTCTCGCGCCCCGAACATGTCGAGGCGGTCGCGGTGCTGGTGCCCGACAGGCCGCTCTGGGCGATGATGGAAACCGCGGTCGTTGCCTGGCACGCGGCCGATATCGCCGCCCATCCGCGCATCCAGGGCTTTGTCGTCGGCACCAACGACCTCGCCAAGGACATTGGCGCGCGCTACCGGCCGGACCGCGAGCCGCTGCTGACCGCGATTTCCATGTGCCTTCTGGCGGGCAAGGCCTACGGCCGCATCGTGATCGACGGGGTCTACAATGCCTTCAAGGATGATGAGGGTCTCAGGCGCGAATGCGATCAGGGCCGCGACATGGGCTTCGATGGCAAGACGCTGATCCACCCCGCCCAGATCGCCATCGCCAACGAGATATTTGCCCCGTCCGAGGCCGAGATCGACCTCGCCCGCCGTCAGATCGCCGCCTATGCCGAGGCCGAGAAGGCAAGGAAGGGCGTGGCGGTTGTCGATGGCAAGATCGTCGAGAAGCTGCATGTGGTGGCGGCGGGGCGGACACTCGCCAAGGCAGAAGCCCTTGCGGCGCTGTAGCCGATGGGTAGTGTGAAGGCCATTCACATTCGGAGGAACCCATGTCCCTGCTGATTCTCGGCCTCGCGCTCTGGTATGTCTCGCATCTGATGAAGCGCGTGGCGCCCGGCGCGCGCGCAGCCATGGGCGAAATGCCCGGCAAGCTTGTCATCACCGTCCTGTCGATCCTTGCGGTCGTCCTGATGGTGAAGGGGTTCCGCGCCGCGCCCGTTGTCGATCTCTGGTCGCCGCCAACCTTCCTTCGCCATGTGAACAACCTGATGATGGTATTTGCGGTCTTCCTTGTGGAACTCGGCTATGTGCCCGGCAGGCTGCGCACAAAGATCCGTCATCCGATGCTGACGGCGGTGAAGATCTGGGCCATCGCGCACCTTCTGGTGAACGGCGATCTCGCCTCGGTGATCCTCTTTGGCGGGCTTCTGGCCTGGGCGGTGATCGACCTCATCCTGATCAACCGGCAGGTGCCCGACTGGACGCCGCCGAAAGCCGGGCCGGTGCGCAACGACCTGATCTATGTCGGCGTCGCGGCGGTCCTGTTCGGCCTGATCGGCTATATCCACACCTGGCTCGGCTATCCGCCGTTCGGCTGACTATCGGAGGCGACATGAAGACCAATCCGGGGCGCTTCTTCGAGGATTACCGTCTGGGCGAGGTGATCGCCCATGCGGTGCCCCGGACCCTGTCGGGCGGCGAGCGGGCGCTTTATCACGCGCTCTATCCGGCCCGTCACGCGCTTTATTCCTCCGACGAATTCGCGCGGGCCTGCGGCCTGGCCGCCGCGCCGATGGACGATCTGATCGCCTTTCATACGGTCTTCGGCAAGACGGTGCCCGACATTTCGCTCAATGCCATCGCCAATCTCGGCTATGCCGAGGGACGCTGGCTTGCACCGGTCTGGCCGGGCGACACGCTGCGCTCGGAAAGCGAGGTCATCGGGCTGAAGGAAAATTCGAACGGCGCCTCCGGCGTCGTCTGGGTCAGGACGCGCGGTCTGAACCAGTCGGGTGCGGTCGTTCTGGAATATGTCCGCTGGGTGATGGTCCGAAAGCGCGACCGCGCCGCCGCCGCGCCCTTTCCGCATGTGCCCGACCTGGCGAAGGTCGTGGACCCTGCGTCGCTGATCGTGCCCGAGGGGCTGGATTTCCGCCGCTACGACTTCACCCTGGCGGGCGAGGCGCACCGCTGGGGCGACTATCACGTGGGCGAGAAGATCGACCATGTGGACGGGGTGACGGTCGAGGAGGCAGAGCATATGCTCGCCACCCGGCTCTGGCAGAACACCGCGAAAGTCCATTTCGACCGGACCCAGCGCGAAGATGGCAAGCGGTTGATCTACGGCGGCCATGTGATCTCGCTGGCCCGGACGCTGTCTTTCAACGGGCTCGCGAACGCCCAGATGATCGTCGCGCTGAACGGCGGCAGCCACGCCAATCCCTGTTTCGCGGGCGACACGGTGCGCGCCTGGTCGGAGGTGCTGGACAAGGCCGGGACCGCGGCGCCCGGCGTCGGCGCGCTGCGTCTCCGGCTGGTGGCGGTGAAGGATGGTGCCGCTCCTTTTGCGCTGAAGGGCGAGGACGGCAAGTACGATCCCTCGGTCCTGCTCGACCTCGATTACTGGGCGCTGGTGCCTACCTGAAGAGTAATTTGTGATCACAAGAAAAATATGTGTGATCACAAAACTCTCCTTTAGCCCTAACGGAGACCCTTCAATCCGCATTTGCTGCAATTGCAGCGTGACTTGCGCGCGAAATCGGGTAATCAGGGGTCAGGCATCTCCGGACGGACGGTCCGGTCCGAGCGGTGGAGGAGAGAATGGCGGAAACCAAACGTGTGGTCAGGCCACCTGTTCGACCCCTGTCGCCACATCTGCAGATCTACCGGCCGCAGATGACCGCGATCAGCTCGATCCTGACGCGGATCACCGGCAACGGCATGATCGTCGGCGCGATCCTGATGGTCTGGTGGCTGCTGGCCGCCGCAACAGGCCCGGACTATTTCGCCTTTGTCGACGGGCTCCTGCACGGCTGGATCGGCAGGATCATCCTCACCGGTTCGCTCTGGGCGGTCTGGTATCATTACCTCGCGGGGCTCAGGCACCTTTGGTTCGATGCGGGACGCGGGCTTGAGATCGAGACTGCCGAAAGGCTCGGCTGGGCCTGTGTCATCGGATCGGTCCTGCTGACCGTCCTCACCTTCTTCATCATCTGAAAGGGGCGGCCATGCGTTATCTGACCGACCGCAAGCGCGCCGAGGGCAAGGGCGCCTCCCACACCGGGACCGAGCATCACTGGTACATGCAGGCCTCGGGCGCGGCGCTGGCCTTCATCATCCCGGTCTTCATCATCGCGCTCGGCCGCGCCTTCGGCCGCGACCATGCGGGCGTGGTGGAGTTTTTCGCCCGTCCTCATGTGGCGATCCTGACCGGGCTCGTCCTCTTCGTCTCGATGCGCCATTTCGCCAAGGGCGCCACGATGATGATCGAGGATTACGCCCGCGGCTCGACCCGCAAGGCGTTGATCATCGCCGTCCTCTCGCTTTCCTATCTGATTACCGCGACCGGGCTTTTCGCGCTGGCCCGGATCGCGCTCTGAAAGGCTGACCATGACCGCTTATCCGTACGAGACGCATGAATATGACGTTGTGGTCGTGGGCGCGGGCGGCGCGGGGTTGCGCGCCACGCTTGGCATGGCCGAACAGGGCCTGCGCACGGCCTGCGTGACCAAGGTCTTCCCGACCCGTTCCCACACCGTCGCGGCACAGGGCGGCATCGCGGCCTCGCTTGGCAACATGGGGCCGGACAGCTGGCAATGGCACATGTACGACACCGTGAAAGGGTCGGACTGGCTGGGGGACACCGACGCGATGGAATACCTCGCGCGCGAGGCGCCGAAGGCGGTCTACGAGCTGGAACATTACGGCGTGCCCTTCAGCCGCACCGAAGAGGGCAAGATCTATCAGCGCCCCTTCGGCGGCCATACGACGGAATTCGGCGAAGGCCCACCGGTGCAGCGCACCTGTGCGGCCGCCGACCGCACGGGGCATGCGATCCTGCATACGCTTTACGGCCAGTCGCTGAAGAACAATGCCGAATTCTTCATCGAATATTTCGCGCTCGACCTCGTCATCACCGACGGCGCCTGCACCGGTGTGGTCTGCTGGAAGCTCGACGACGGCACCATCCATGTCTTCAATGCCAAGATGGTGGTGCTGGCGACCGGCGGCTATGGCCGGGCCTATTTCAGCGCAACCTCGGCGCACACCTGCACCGGCGACGGCGGCGGGATGGTGGCGCGGGCCGGGCTGCCGCTGCAGGACATGGAGTTCGTGCAGTTTCACCCGACCGGCATCTACGGCTCGGGCTGCCTGATCACCGAAGGCGCGCGGGGCGAGGGCGGCTATCTGACCAATTCCGAGGGCGAGCGGTTCATGGAACGCTATGCGCCGACCTACAAGGATCTGGCCAGCCGCGACGTCGTCAGCCGCTGCATCACCATCGAGATTCGCGAAGGCCGCGGCGTCGGCAAGCACAAGGATCACATGCACCTGAACCTGTCGCACATCCCGCCCGCGACCCTGCACGAGCGCCTGCCCGGCATTTCGGAGTCGGCGAAGATTTTCGCCGGTGTCGACATCACGAAGGAACCGATCCCGATCCTGCCGACAGTTCACTACAACATGGGCGGCATTCCGACCAACTACTGGGGCGAGGTGCTGAACCCCACGAGAGAGAATCCGGATGCCGTCTTCCCCGGCCTGATGGCGGTGGGCGAGGCAGGCTGCGCCAGTGTTCACGGTGCGAACCGCCTGGGTTCGAACTCGCTTATCGACCTCGTGGTCTTCGGCCGCGCTGCGGCCATCCGTGCCGGTCAGATTGTGAAACCGGGCGCAGCCAATGCGCCGGTCAACAAGGCCGAAGTCGACAGGACGCTCGCCCGCTTCGACGGGCTCCGCCATGCCGATGGCGCGGTGCCGACGGCGGACCTGCGGCTGGAGATGCAGAAGACCATGCAGGCCGATGCGGCCGTCTTCCGCACCGACAAGACGCTGGCCGAGGGCGTGGAGAAGATGATGAAGGTTGCGGGCAAGCTGTCTGACCTGAAGGTCACCGACCGCAGCCTCGTCTGGAACAGCGACCTGATGGAGACGCTGGAGCTGACGAACCTCATGCCGAACGCGCTGGCCACCATCGTTGCGGCCGAAGCCCGCAAGGAAAGCCGTGGCGCGCATGCGCACGAGGATTACCCCAACCGCGACGACAAGACCTGGCGCGTCCATTCGCTCGCCCATGTCGAGGGCGCGAAGGTCACGCTGACCACGCGCCCCGTTCACCTCGATCCGCTGACGACGGAGGCCGAGGGCGGGATCGACCTGAAGAGGATTGCGCCGAAGGCGCGGGTCTACTGATGCGGATCGTACCCCACACCGCGCTCGTCGCCGCGGCATTCCTTGCTGCCTGCGGCCCGATGAGCGTCGAGCGGGCCGAGCGGGAATGTTTCCAGCGCGCCCGTCTCGCTGCCGCGCCGCGCGGCACGGTCGCGGTGGGCGTCGGCTCTGGCGGGCACACGCGCGCGGGGTTGAGCCTGTCGGTCTCATCCGATTATCTTCAGGGCCGCGATCCGTCGGCGGTCTATGACGCTTGCGTCGTTCAAAAATCCGGCCTGCCGCCCAGCCGGCCGCTTTACACCCGACCCGATTGGCAGGGATAAGTCATGGTCCAGTTCACGCTTCCAAAAAACTCCAAGGTCCGCGTCGGCAAGACCTGGCCGCGCCCGGACGCCAGGAATGTCCGCAAGTTCCAGATCTATCGCTGGGACCCGGACAAGGGCGAGAACCCGCGGGTGGATACCTATTTCCTCGACATGGACAAGTGCGGGCCGATGGTCCTGGATGCGCTGATCAAGATCAAGAACGAGGTCGATCCGACACTGACCTTCCGCCGGTCCTGCCGGGAAGGGATCTGCGGGTCCTGCGCGATGAACATCGACGGGATCAACACGCTCGCCTGCATCTACGGGCTTGATGAAATCAAGGGCGACGTGAAGATCTATCCGCTACCCCACATGCCGGTGGTGAAAGACTTGATCCCCGACCTGACCCATTTCTACGCCCAGCATGCCTCGATCATGCCCTGGCTTGAGACGAAGACAAACCGCCCTGCCAAGGAATGGCGCCAGTCGATCGAGGACCGCAAGAAGCTCGACGGGCTTTATGAATGCGTGATGTGTGCCTCCTGCTCGACCGCCTGTCCGTCCTACTGGTGGAACTCCGACCGCTATCTTGGCCCGGCGGCGCTGTTGCATGCCTACCGCTGGATCATCGATAGCCGCGACGAGGCGACCGGCGAGCGGCTGGACGATCTGGAAGATCCGTTCAAGCTTTACCGCTGCCATACGATCATGAACTGCGCCAAGACCTGCCCCAAGGGGCTGAACCCGGCCAAGGCGATTGCCGAGATCAAGAAGATGATGGTCGAGCGGGTGGTGTGAGATGGAGCCGCAGGCGCCGCGGCGCGAGATGTATCCCGGCGACGCGATCCTGGAGGAGGATTGCACCTTCGCCGGGGTCGTGGGGGGCGACCTGACCATCGCACCCGGCCGGAAGGTGACGCTGGGCGGCATGGTGCAGGGCAATCTGATCGTGGGCGAGGGTGCCGAGGTGACCCTGCGCGGCATGATCGGGGGCGAGATCGTCAATCTGGGCGGCGAGATCTCCGGCCCGGGCATGGTGGCGCGGGGCTGACGGCCCGAACCTGTCAACCGGCCACGATTTCGACCTCGGCCTTCGACAGGCGCCGGTAGAGCCGCGCCGTGCGGTAAAGCGGCCACCAGTCGTAGAGGAAGGTCTCGATCGGACGCCAGTTCGACACCCAGCCAAGAATGGCAAGTCCTTCGCCGAGAAACTGGGTCAGGGGGCTGTCGCCCAGAAGGCCCGGCAGGGCGCGGCGGGCGAGAAGGCACAGCGTGAACATCGTGAGGCCCACCAGCAGGTAGATGCGGCCGAGGCGGAACTGTTCGCGCCGGTCACGCTCGGCCGAGGCCAGCCAGTCGGTGAAATTCTGACGGATGGCAGGGCCGATCTCGCCGACGTCGGCGCGGGTGGCCTCTGCGGCGGGCATGTGGATGCGCAGAAGGAAGGCCGCGTCCGATGGCGCCTCCCGCGCCCAGCCGACGACATAGCTGATCGCCTTGGGGTCCAGATCGCGTTCGTGAAAGGGCGACGGATCGAGGCTTTCGAACAGGGCCTCGGTGCGCGCGACGCTGAGGTCGATGATGGTTCGTGCGGACATGGTGCCTCCCGCCGCCAGACTAGCGAGGGAACCACATGGTTCAAGCCGCCGGATCGGGCAGGGTGCGCGTGGCACCGGACAGGCGCACGCGGCCACCAGGGCTGGCAGGCGCCTCGACGCGGATCTCGCAGGGAACGCCCATGTCCTCGCCCTGGCGGATGGTGAAGCGCCCGCCGGGCATCCCCGGCCAGCCCAGATCGACAAGCGCGCCCGCGAGCGCCGCTGCCGCCGCGCCGGTCGCGGGGTCTTCAACAAGACCGCCGATGGCGAAGGCGTTTCGAACGTGAAAAAGCGCGGGACCATCCGCCACGGCAAGGCAGATCGTGGTCCACCGCTCGACCTCCATCAGCGCCTTCACCGGCTGGAACGGATAGGCCATGGCGGCAAGGCGCGCGCGATCCTTCAGGAACAGGATCGGGTGGCGGTTTCCGGCATCGCCGAGCCGGGGCGGCAGCCGCAGGTCGAGGTCGGCGGCGCTCAGGCCGAAATGCCCCAGCAAGACGTCGCGCAACCCCGTTTCGAGTGGTGAGGAGCGGGACGGTGGCGAGATCAGCGTCGCGCTGCCCTCGCCATCGGTCTCGACCGCGATCGTCGCTTCGTTCAGGGTCAGTGCGTAGCTGCCGGGACCATTCCGGCGACCCAGCGCCGCGCCGAGGGCAATCGTGGCATGGCCGCAGAAGGCGACCTCGGCCTCCGGCGCGAAATAGCGCACGCGCCATCCGCCCCCGGTCAGGGGCGCGGCAAAGGCGGATTCTGCATAGCCGACCTCGCGCGCTGTCGCCTGCATTTCCACCGGGTCGGGCATCCGGTCCGCGATCACGACGCCCGCAGGATTGCCACCCTGGCCCCCTGCGGTGAAGGCTGCAATCCGTTCGACGATCATGGCCGGTTTCTCCCCTTGTGCGGCAAAAGTAGACGAACCGCCTGCCAAAGCGCCAATGCAATCTTGTGGCGGGACCAATCACGGACGATCCTGGCGGAACGCTTGCGCTGGCTGCAATCCGGCCTTGCGCCATCAAACCTTGGTGGCGTGCGGATGAAAGGATTATGTCTGCAGGCAAGGGAGGGCAAACAGCCGACCCGGAGGTGCGACATGCACGACCTGAACAAGCAAACCCTCAAGCGAAACCCGCCTGTCGAGATCCCGCTGCAGTTCGTCTACTACCGGCCGCGGACGCAGCGCGCCCCGGATCTGCCCGCGCTGACACCGATCGAGCAGATGTACGCCTACTACCGTCCCGAACTGACGGGCTATCCGGTCTGAGCGCTAGGTGCGGCCGGATCGCCATGATAGGCTCCGCATACATCATCTTGCCGGGGAGGGGCCGATGAATCGCGCCGTGACGCTTCTGGTCGGGACGACCAAGGGTCTGTTTCTGATCAGGAACCTTGGAAAGGACGGATGGTCGGTCTCCGGTCCCCATTGCGACGGCTGGCCGATCAACCATGCGGTGGGCGATCCCGATAGCGGCACGATCTGGGCGGGGGGCGGTGGCGACTGGTCGGGCGCGGGTGTCTGGTGGTCCGAAGATGGCGGCAAGACCTGGGATCTTGCCAAGCTCACCTCGGGCCAGATGGACGAGTGGGCGAAGGACGATCCCGATTTCGCGGCGATGATAGGCTGGAAGGATGAACCCGCGCCATTCGGCAAGGACTTCGCTCAGGTCTGGTCGCTCGGGCTCGCGCATGGGGCGCTGCTGGCCGGGACGAAGCCCGCGAACCTTCTGGAAAGCCGCGACGGCGGCCGGACTTGGGCACGGGTGGACGGCCTGACCGATCACCCCTCGCGCGCGGACTGGAACGGCGGCGCGGCGGGGCTGGTTCTGCATACGATCCTCGCCCATCCCTCTGACCCGAAGAAGCTCTGGGTCGGCATTTCCGCCGCCGGCGTCTTTGCCAGCGAGGATGGCGGCAAGACATGGGACCGCCGCAACCGGCTGTCGAACGCCGAGGCCTGCGGCCAGCACCACCACCCCGCTGCGCCGAAGGACGGCGAGGTTGGCCATTGCGTCCACAACATGATGCGCGCGCCGGGACCGGGCGAGGTGATCTATCAGCAGAACCACCACGGCGTCTGGCGCAGCCCCGACGGCGGGCGCAGCTGGGAAGACATCACCGAGGGCCTGCCCTCGACCTTCGGTTTCCCGATCCGCGTCCATCCGCGCGACGCAGACACGATCTGGACGCTGCCCTTGAACGGCGACAGCCAGGGCCGCTTTCCGCCCGGGGCCTCGGCCGCCGTCTGGCGGTCGCGCGACGCAGGCAAGAGCTGGCAGGCGATGCGCGAGGGGCTTCCGCAGCAGAATTGCTTCTTCACCGTCCTGAGGCAGGCCATGGCGGGCGACACGGGCGATCCGGCGGGCATCTATTTCGGCACCAATTCCGGCTCGGTCTTCGCAAGCCTCGACGAAGGCGACAGCTGGCAGGAGGTGGCCCGCCATCTGCCGACCGTCCTTGCCGTCGAAGTGCTGGAACGCCCATAGGGCTTGCGCCGCGCGGTCCGGGCCTCCATCAGTCAGCGATCATGCCGCTTGTCAGCTCCGACACCCGTCAGGCGATCCGCGGCCGCGTCCGGCGGTTGCTGGTGCGGATCAACCGCCGCGTGCCGCCCGGTGCGCGGGCGGCGCTGGGGCTCTGTCTCATCATCGGCGGGATATTCGGTTTCCTGCCCGTCCTCGGCTTCTGGATGGTTCCGCTCGGGCTTGGCGTCGTCTGGCTCGACCTCCGTGCCTGGCGCCGGATGCGCAAGGGTCGGCGCAGCGACCCGCCTCAGCCTTGACGCCGCTGCGCATGGCGATAGGGATCGGGCATGCCGCTTCTCCTTCTGCTCCTGCTGGTTTCGGTCCTTCTTTACCTCTGGCTGTCGCGCCGGGGGACGACACTGACGCGAACCTGTCGCTGGCGGCTCGACCTGGCCGAGGGGCCGGGACGCTATCGCTGCGCCGCCTGTGGCGCGACCTGTCAGGGCGCGCCGCGCGCCTGCCTGAACCCGGACCGATCCGATTGACCGCATCGCTCCGCCCCGGCAAGGATGGCCGGGCGAGTGGAGGACCGACATGAAGCTTCAGACACCCGAGACGATCGTCCCCGCCGATGGCGCGGCGCGCAAGGCGGTGGCGCCGGTCATCTGCTATCCGGTCGAGGGCCTGCCGCCCGCGCCGCTGTCCCTCTATCAGGCTGCGCGCCGGTCGCTGCAGCCGGTAGGTGACGTTCTGGTGCCGCCGCGCGAGGCGCGCTGTTTTCAGGTGCCCCGAGGGCATTTCTTCCGCATCCGTTCGGTCGAGGGGCCGCAAGTCGGCGATCTGAACCTGTGGAATGCGGCCGATCTGGGCGAGCGGTTCTATTCCGGCAAGACGCGCGCGCTCCATGGCACGCATCTGTCGACGGGCGACAGGCTGTGGTCGTCCTTCCCCGCCTTGCGCCCGATGGCAACGATCACCCATGACACGCTCGACTGGTACGGGTTCGACGCTTTCGGCGGGTCGGTCCATGACGTGATCGGCACGCGCTGCGATCCCTATACCCACAACCTGCTGAGCCACGGTGGCCAGTATCACCATTGCTGCCATTCGAATCTCACGCGTGCGCTTGCTGCCGAAACCGGGCTTTCGCCGCCGGAGGCGGAGATGCATGTGCATGACGTGCTGAACGTCTTCATGTGCACCGGCTTCACCCGCGACACCGGACAATATTTCATGAAGGCCTCGCCGGCCAGGCCCGGCGACTATCTGGAATTCTTCGCCGAGATCGACCTTCTGGGCGCGCTGTCGGCCTGTCCGGGCGGCGACTGTTCGGCCGAACATTCCTCGGACACTGCCGCCTGTCATCCGCTGCTGGTCGAGATACTGCGGCCCGATCCGGCGGCACTTGCCGACTGGCAGGCGCCGGCGCGGAGTGGCTATGACCGCAGCCACGGGCTTTGAGCCCTAGCAATAGCGCTCGATCGCCAGAAGCTGGCCGTCGCCATAGCGATCCCCCGCCGCGAAACCGGCGGGCAGGATGCGCTCGATCTCGGCACGGTCCCCGGCCGTCAGATCCGGCAGAGGCAGCCATTCCCTGAGCCGCTCGGCCGACCGTGTGCCGGGGATCGGCACGACATGGGGCGCCGCGCCCATGACCCAGGCAAGCGCGGTGGCGGGCACCGTCCAGCCGCGCGCCGCGCAGAAGGCGCGGAACGGCTCGATCCGGGCCTGGTTGCGCGCGAAGTTTGGCTGCGAAAACCGCGGGTTCTGGGTGCGGAAGCCATCGGTCACATTCTCGAAGGCCAGCGGCCGCTGGCCCAGCATCCCGCGTGCGAGCGGCGAAAAGGCGACGAAGGTCACGCCAAGCCGTCCGCATTCCTGGATCAGCCCCAGTTCCGGCTGGCGCGACCAGAGCGAATATTCGTTCTGCACCGCCCGGCAGGGATGGATCGCATGCGCCTCGCGCAGGGTCTCGGGCGCGATTTCCGACATGCCATAGCCGCCGATCTTGCCCTCGCGCTCAAGGTCCCTCAGCGTGCCGATGACTTCGGCGAGTGGCCGCGCCTGTTCACGCCGGTGGATGTAGAACAGGTCCACATGATCCCGGCCCAGCCGCCTCAGAGACGCGTCCAGTTCGCTGCGCAGATGCGCCGCCGAATTATCCACCCGTCGCGGCGGACCGGCCACGAAGCTCGCCTTGGTGGCCAGAACGACCTCGGGCTTGCGCGAGGCGAGCCATGTGCCGATCACGGTTTCGCTGATGCCCATGCCGTAGATGTTGGCCGTGTCGATGAACGTGATGCCCGCCTCGTACATCGCGTCGAGGCAGGCGAGGCTTTCGGCTTCGGTCGTCGGGCCGAAAATGCCGCCAAAGGACATGGCGCCGAAACCAAGGGATGAGATCCTGGGGCCGGTCTGGCCGAGTGTCAGGGTGCGCATGGATGGTCCTTCCGCCGGGGGGATGCCATCAAACCCCGGCGAATCGGAACGTTCAAGCCCGAATGTAATGCAGGCCGGAAAATGTCCGGCGCCAGTCGGAGACCTTTGGCGCAAGCGCCGCCGGATCGTTCGCACGAAGCGCCTCGGCGATCAGTGCGGCCATGCGCTGCGCATCGCCGACCTTCACGCCCCGCCGCACCAGTTCCGGCGTGCCGATCCGGAGCCCGTTCAGATCGCCCGGCACGTCGGCAATGGGCAGGCCGATGCCGCAGGCAAGGAATCCCGCCTTGCGGAGCGCCTTCGAAGCCGTTTGCCCGCCGCCGAAGCCCGCCGCCTCGACGGCGAACTGGTGCGAGGCCGTGCAGCCTTGCGCGGCGGCAAAGACCGGCAGACCCTCGTCGGCCAACGCACGGGCCAGAGCGCGCGAAAGGGCAATCATTTCGGCCCCATAGGCGCGTCCGTGCTCGCGCCAGTCCAGAAGCGACATGGCCAGGGCCGCCACCCGGCCCGCGTCGAAATTCGCGGTCATGCCGGGAAAGGCAATATGGTCTAGCCGCTCGGCGATGTCTGGCTCGTTCGTAACGATCAGTCCGCCTGCCGGGCCGCCAAGGCTCTTGTAGGTCGACATGGTCATCAGATGCGCGCCTTCGGCCAAGGGGTTCGCCCACTGGCCGCTGGCGATGATCCCGCATTGATGGGCGGCGTCGAAAAGGAGTTTCGCCCCCACCTCGTCGGCGATGGCGCGCACCTCGCGCACCGGATGGGGGAAGAGGTTCAGCGAGCCGCCAAGCGTGATCAGCTTTGGCCGGACGGTCCGCGCCAGGTCGCGCAACCCGTCGATGTCGACCGTGTAGCCGTCGGCATTCACCGGGGCGGCATGGGTCACAAGACCATATAGCCCCGCGCAGCCCGCACCATGGTGGGTGACATGGCCGCCGATGGTTGCGGGTGGCGCGATGATCGCGTCGCCCGGCCTGGTCAGCGCCATGAAGCCATAAAGGTTCGCCATCGCGCCGGAAAAGACCCGCACCTCGGCATAGGCCGCGCCGAAGATTTCGGCGGCGAGTTCGGCGGCGATCACCTCGATTTCCTCGATCGCCTCCAGGCCCATCTCGTACTTGTCGCCGGGATAGCCGAGCGACGGCCGAGACCCGAGCCCGCGCGCCAAGAGCGCCTCGGCGGCCGGGTTCATCACATTGGTCGCCGGGTTGAGGTTGAAACAGTCGCGGTCATGGATCTCGCCATTCATGGTGGCAAGCCGGTCGAGCCGCGCGGCGACCTCTGTCGCGGCGGCGGCCGTCGCGGCGGCCTGGCGCTGGATCAGCGCTTCGCAGGCCTCGGGCACCCAGGGGCGGCGGGCGAGATGGGGGGCAGTAGCGGTCATGCGATCCTCCTTGGCTTGTACAAATCATGCCGCGTCGGGGGTTGTGCCTGCAAAGCAGAATTGTAGAATTTTAGGCGTAGAAAAAATGAGTCATCAATGCCGGTCTCCCCGCCGCCGCTGAAGGGCCTGCCGCTGAATGCGCTCCGCGCCTTCGAGGCCGCGGCGCGGCTTGGCGGATTTGCGGCGGCAGGCATTGAGCTTGGCGTGACCCCGGGTGCGGTCGCCGCCCATGTCAAACAGCTGGAGGAGGCGCTGGGGGCCGCACTTTTTCAGCGCCATGCCAAGGGGGTGCGCTTGACCTCGCTCGGCCAGCGTCTGCTGCCGGACTTCGCCGATGCCTTCGATCGTCTCGGGCTGGCCGTGCAGCGGCTGCGGGCCGAAGCCGCACCCCGGACCGTCCATATTGCCACACTGCCTGCCATCGCCCAGCTTTGGCTTTCGCCCCGCCTGCCCGCACTGCGCGCCGCGGCGCCGGAGATCACGGTGTCGATCACCGCACTCGAGGCGCCGCCCGACCTGAAGCGCGCGCCCTTCGATCTGGCGCTGTTCTTCCGGCCGAGGGGCGAGGGGCAGGTGGTCGTTCAGGACGAGATCTTTCCGGTCTGTGCGCCCACGCTCGCTGCGCGGCTGCAGGTGCCGGAGGATCTGGCGAGCCTGCCCTGCCTGACCGACAGCGCCTGGGCAGGTGACTGGCCGATCTGGCTGGAGATGGCCGGACTGGCCGGGCTGACGCCACGCGGACCGGTCTTTTCGCTCTATGCCCTCGCGGTGGAAGAGGCGGTGAATGGCGCGGGTGTATTGATCGGGCACGGCCCGCTTGTCGCGCGCCACCTGGAGCGGGGGGCACTGGTCGCACCATTCGCGGCGCGCGCGCCGCTTGACCGGCCGCTGACACTCTGGTCCCTGCGCCGCCCGCTGCCGGGCAGTGCGGCCGAGCGCGTCGCCCGCTGGATTGTCGAAACGGGCAGGGCGGAGGAAAAATCCTGGAAAGATTATTCCTTGCAGGTGCCGCGCGGCGCCTGAAAGGATTGCCGGGGAATCCCTCAGGCCCCGCCGTCAGGCGAAAGCGGCGCCGAGGGCGATTTCCACCATGTCTCCGAACGACCGCTCTCGATCCGCGGCGGGCAGAGCCTCGTGGGTCAAGAGGTGGTCAGAGATCGTCAGGATCGCCAGCGCCCGCGCGCCATGGCGCGCGGCGACGGCGTACAGCTCCGCCGCCTCCATCTCGACGCAGAGCGTGCCGTGACGGCCAAGCATCTCGGTCAGGTCGGGACGTTCGTCATAGAAGACGTCCGAGGAATAGATACCGCCGACATGGGTCGGCGTGCCTCTGGCGCGGGCGACCGCCACGGCCTGCTCCAGTAGCCTGTAGTCGGCGCAAGGCGCAAACTGCATTTCCTTGAAGAAACCGCGAGAAGGCGTTGAAATCGAAGAACAAGTCATTGCAATCACCACATCGCGGACCTTGACATGATGCTGCATCGCACCCGCCGATCCGATCCGGATCAGCGTCTTCGCGCCATAATCGCGAATGAGCTCGTTGGCATAGATCGAGAGGGACGGCATGCCCATGCCGGACCCCTGGATCGTTACCCGGTTGCCCTTCCAGGTGCCGGTAAAGCCCAGCATGCCGCGCACCTGGTTGATGCAGACGGCGCCCTCGAGGAAGTTTTCGGCCGCCCATTTCGCGCGGAAGGGATCGCCCGGCATGAGGACGGTTTCGGCGATCTCGCCGGGTTTCGCGCCGATATGGAACGTCATGTCTCACCTGTTCGAAAAGATCGGGCCAGACTGCCCAAAGCCGCGAGTGGATACAAGGGCCGGCCTCTAGTCGGTGACCTGCCAGCTCTGGCTCTGGTTGTCGAAATAAAGGTCGTAGGTCGCGTCGTCGGCCTTGTTCAAGAGCAGGCCGGACTGTTTCGTGCGCAGGACCACGCGGTCGCCAGTGTGCTCGATCGACCAGCCGAGAACGATGAAATTGTGCTGCTCGGCGCCGACGATCACATTGAGGTCGCAGCCGAGGTTGGAGCAGGTCGGCTGGGGATCCTTCGTGCAGCTCACCTGCGAGCCGTCGAAGATCGTATCCTCCACGCCGTCGCCGTTCAGATCGGCCTGAAGTACCGCGTCGGGAGAGAGCGAAAGCTGGCCGCCGTTCGCGGCGCATTGCGTGCGGTCGTATTCGATCAGTGCCGCAGTCGCGGCGGGAATGTCGTCGGCGGCGGCCGTACCTGCGGCGAGTGTCAGGGCGAGGGCATGCAGGATGCGGATCATGAGCTTGTCCTTCGGGTTGGGGTACACCGAAGGGCCTCCGGCGCGCGGGGCGCATCCCGGGTCTTCCCGGGGACGCACCGGTTTGAGGCATAGCCCAAGTGCGCGGCGGGGAAAGGTCAGGATTTCCGGACCACGCGAGGGTCAGGCGGTCGCGGCGCGCGCGAGATAGCGGTGAAGCGGCGCGAGGCTGTCGGGATCGCCCGCCCGCCAGGCGCGGGCGAAGCCCACGATCGCGACCTCATGATCGACAAGGAACTGAAGACGCGCGCGATCCTCTGCCGCGGCCTGTCCGAAGGTCCATTCGAATTCCTCGACATAGGCGCCATAGTCCTCGTCCATGGCGCGCACGATCTCGGGCCAGCCGTGGGCGGCACGCTCCAGCCCTTCGGCCCGGCCTTCGGCGCGCAGGGCGGTGCGGTCGGCTATGGCGATCCCGGCGCGTTCGACAACTGGCTCAAGCAGCCGGACGGTTTCGGCCTCCATCCGTGCCATGAGGTTCAGCGCTTCGGTCGGCACCCCGTCGAAACTGCCTTCCAGGATTTCGGCCATCGCGGCAAAGAAGGTTCCGCCGCTGATTTCCTCCTCGAAGGCGACCTTCAGGCTGGCGGCATAATCGGGAAAGATGCGGGGCTTGACGCGCATGAGGGACCTATTCTGCGGCCAGGCTTTCGGGTACGGCGAGGGTAACAATGTCCATCATGATGCGGTTCAGCTCGAAATCCTTGGGCGTATAGACCCGGGCGACACCCATCGCGGCAAGCCGTTCGGCATCCTCGTCGGGGATGATGCCGCCGACGATGACCGGCACATGTGCAAGGCCTGCCGCGCGCATCCGTTCCATCACCTCGGCGATCAGCGGAAGATGGCTGCCCGAAAGGATCGAAAGGCCGACGACATGCGCCTGTTCTTCCGCCGCGGCGCTGACGATCTCGGCCGGCGTCAGGCGGATGCCTTCGTAGCGGATCGCCATGCCGCAGTCACGCGCCCGCGCCGCGATCTGTTCTGCGCCGTTCGAATGGCCGTCAAGGCCGGGCTTGCCCATGAGAAACGACAGCCGCCGCCCGAGACGGCGGGAGGCTCGGTCGACCGCCTCGCGCAGATCGTCCAGACCCTCGGTCCGGTTCGAGGGGTTCTTCGACACGCCGGTGGGTCCGCGATATTCGCCATGGACCTGCCGCATCACCCCGGCCCATTCGCCGGTCGTGACGCCCGCTTTCGCGGCAAGGACCGAGGCGGGCATGATGTTGGTGCCCGACCCGGCTGCCAGCCGCAGCGCGGCGAGTGCTGCCGCGACCGCGCTTTCATCGCGCGCCGCGCGCCAGTCCGACAGGCGGCGGATCTGATCGTCCTCGACCGCGGGATCGACCGTCAGGATCGCGCCATCGCCCGCCGTCAGGGGCGAGGCTTCGGCCTCGCGCCAGCGGTTGACGCCGACGACGGTCGTCTCGTTCGTCTCGATCCGGCTGATCCGTTCGGCGTTGGCCTCCACCAGGCGGCCCTTCATGTAATCGATGGCGGCAATGGCCCCGCCCATCGCATCAAGCACCTTCAGTTCCTCGCGCGCGCCGTCCTTGAGCGCCCCGACCTTGGCGGCGATCACCGGACTGCCGTCGAAAAGGTCGCCATATTCCAGCAGATCGGTCTCGTAGGCGAGGATCTGCTGCATCCTCAGCGACCATTGCTGGTCCCAGGGACGGGGAAGCCCCAGAGCCTCGTTCCAGGCGGGCAGCTGTACTGCCCGCGCGCGGGCATTCTTCGACAGCGTCACCGCAAGCATTTCCAGAAGGATTCGGTAGACGTTGTTTTCCGGCTGCTGCTCGGTCAGGCCGAGGCTGTTCACCTGCACGCCATAGCGGAAACGGCGGAATTTCTCGTCCTCGATCCCGTAGCGGTCGCGGCAGATTTCGTCCCAAAGCTCGGTGAAGGCGCGCATCTTGCAAAGTTCGGTGACGAAGCGGATGCCCGCATTCACGAAGAAGGAGATACGCCCGACCATGGCCGGAAAGTCCTTCGCAGCCACCTTGCCCTTCAGATCGTCCAGAACCGCGATCCCGGTCGCGAGCGCGAAGGCCAGTTCCTGTTCCGGCGTCGCGCCCGCCTCCTGCAGATGGTAGGAACAGACGTTCATCGGGTTCCATTTCGGCAGATGGTCCGCCGTATAGGCCGCGACATCGGTAATCATCCGCAGGCTAGGCTTGGGCGGGCAAATATAGGTTCCGCGACTTAGATATTCCTTGATGATGTCATTCTGAACGGTTCCTTGCAGATTTCGAACATCGGCTCCCTGTTCCTCCGCCACCGCGACATAGAGCGCCAGAAGCCAGGGCGCGGTGGCATTGATCGTCATGGATGTGTTCATCTCTTCCAGCGGAATGTCCCGGAAGAGAGCGCGCATGTCGCCAAGATGGCAGATCGGAACGCCGACCTTGCCGACCTCGCCGCGCGCCAGTTCATGATCGCTGTCATAGCCGGTCTGGGTCGGCAGGTCGAAGGCGACCGAGAGGCCGGTCTGGCCCCTGGCGAGGTTCGCGCGGTAAAGCGCGTTCGACTTTTCCGCCGTCGAGTGACCCGCATAGGTGCGGAAAAGCCAGGGCTTGTCTTTGTGAACCGCGCTCATCAGGTCTCATCCTTCAGGCAAGATTATTTCGCAGTCGCAGAGATAGACGACAGATCATGACCCTGTCAATTCGCTGCATCGCGGCATCATCGAGCGGCTTTTCAAGCGGCGGGGAATCTGGAACTCTCGGCGCAGAGAAGGGCGGACATATGGATCATCTTTTGACGATAGCGCTTTGGCTGCACCTCGCGGCGATCGGCCTCGGCGGATCGGCGACCTTCGGCATCCCGGTCGTCGGCGCCGTGGCGAGCGCGGCGCCGCCCGAGGCGCGGCCGCATCTGGCGCTTGTCGGCATCAAGCTGTCGCTCATGGGGCGCACGGCGCTGGGCGTGCTGATCGCGACCGGGCTCTTCCTCGTCTGGGGGCACTACGGGCTCGAGGGGCTCAGGAACTGGTTCTGGGTCAAGATGGTGCTCGTCGCCCTTTTCACCGGCCTGGTGGTCTTTTCGGTGAGGAACGGCGCGCGGGCGCGGGCGGGGGATGCGGCGGCGGCGGCGCGCGCGCCGGTTCTCGGCCTCGCCGGAATCGCGCTGTTCCTGCTGATCGTGCTTTCCGCCGTCCTGACCTTTCTCTGAGCGCCGATGTTCCGCACCGTCGAACTGCCGCTCTGGCTTTTCCTGCTGATCATCGCCTTCGCGGCGGTGGCCTTTGCCTCGCATTTCCTCTTCCCCTCGGTCCGCTGGTTCTTCCGCCGCCGGATGGAAGGACTGGTCGCGCGCCTGAATGCCCGGCTCGACCGGCCGATCGAGCCGTTCAAGCTGATGGAACGGCAGGACATGATCATCCGTCTCGCCCATGATCCGAAGGTCTATGAGGCGATCAGCGAAGAGGCGCGCGCGACCGCAGAGCCGGAGACCGTGGTCATGGAGCGCGCCCGCCGCTATGCGCGCGAGATCGTGCCCTCCTTCTCGGCCCGCTTCTATTTCACCTACGGCATCCGGCTGGCGCGCTGGTTCGCGCGGCTGATCTACAATGTGCATCTGGACGACCGGAAACTCGGGCAGATCGACCCGGGCGCAACCGTCGTGTTCGTGATGAACCATCGGTCGAACATGGATTACGTTCTGGTGACCTATCTGGCCGCCGAACGATCGGCCTTGTCCTACGCGGTGGGGGAATGGGCGCGGATCTGGCCGCTGTCCTGGCTCATCAAGACGATGGGCGCCTATTTCATCCGGCGCCGCTCGGACCGGCAGCTTTATCGCCGGGTCCTGTCGCGCTACGTGCAGATGGCGACGGCCGAAGGCGTGACCCAGGCGATCTTCCCCGAAGGTGGCCTGTCGCTGACCGGGCGGACCATGGCACCGAAGCTCGGGATTCTCAGCTACATCACCGGCGCGCCGCGCGCGCCGGGCCGCGATGTGGTCTTCGTGCCCGTGGCGCTCAACTACGACCGGATCGTCGAGGACCGCGTGCTGATCGCCGCCCATGCCGAGGGCACGCGGCGCTTCCGTGCGCGGATCCCCGGCATCCTGGCCTTCATCGCCCGCCACCTCTGGCGGGCGCTTCTGGGGCGTTTCCGGGGGTTCGGTGACGCGGTGGTGCGCTACGGCACGCCCATCTCGCTTTCCGCGTTTGAACGGGGGCAGAAGGGCGATCCGACCGAGGCGCTGGCAGAGGCGCTGATGGCAGAGATCACCCGCAACATCCCGGTGCTGGCGGTGCCGCTGGTCTCGGCCGCCTGGGGCGAGGCGGAGGAGACCGACCGCGCCGGCCTCATCACCCGGTCCGCCGCCCTGGCCGACCGGCTTGCCGCGGCAGGGGCCGAACTGGTCCTGCCCGAGGGCGGCGCGACGGCGGCGGTCGACCGGACGATCAGCATCTTCCTCATGCGCCACATGATGGAGCGACGGGGCGAGCGGCTGGTGCTGAAACCGGCGAGCCGCCCGATCCTCGACTTCTACGCCGCCTCGATCCTGCAACTTTTCGATGCAGATGCAGAAACCATCGGCGCAATTCCGGCCGAAAAGCCGGAAAATCTGAAACGCAAGAGACATAAAATTACAAAGTAGGCGGTTCACGCTATTGCATTGTTGCGTAGCCGTTTGTATCTCCTGTCTGAAACCGCATTGATTCTGCGCTGCGGCATGGCAGGAGATGGACATGGCCCTCGATACCAAACCCGGGATCGCGCCCTATGAGGCCCCCGTGAAGGATCTGTACGAAATCGGCGAGATGCCGCCCCTCGGCCATGTGCCTGCGAAGATGTATGCCTGGGCGATCCGGCAGGAGCGGCATGGCGAGCCGGAATCGGCCATGCAGGTCGAGGTCGTGGATACCTGGAAGCTGGACAGCAACGAAGTGCTCGTCCTGGTGATGGCGGCGGGCGTGAACTACAATGGCGTCTGGGCGGCGCTCGGCGTGCCGGTAAGCCCGTTCGACGGCCACAAGCAGCCCTATCACGTCGCAGGCTCCGATGCCTCGGGCATCGTCTGGGCGGTGGGCGACAAGGTCAAGCGCTGGAAGGTGGGTGACGAGGTCGTCGTCCATTGCAACCAGGACGACGGCGACGACGAGGAATGCAACGGCGGCGACCCGATGTTCTCTCCCACCCAGCGCATCTGGGGCTACGAGACGCCGGACGGATCCTTCAGCCAGTTCACCCGCGTCCAGTCCCAGCAGCTGATGCCACGTCCCAAGCACCTGACCTGGGAGGAAAGCGCCTGCTACACGCTGACGCTCGCGACCGCCTACCGGATGCTCTTCGGCCATCATCCGCATGACCTGAAGCCCGGCCAGAACGTCCTTGTCTGGGGCGCCTCGGGCGGCCTCGGTTCCTATGCGATCCAGCTGATCAACACGGCAGGCGCGAATGCGATCGGCGTCATCAGCGATGAATCCAAGCGCGATTTCGTCATGGGGCTTGGGGCCAAGGGCGTGATCAATCGCAATGACTTCAAATGCTGGGGGCAACTGCCGAAGGTCAACAGCGAGGACTACAACACCTGGCTGAAAGAGGCGCGCAAGTTCGGCAAGGCGATCTGGGACATCACCGGCAAGGGGGTGAGTGTCGACATGGTGTTCGAACATCCCGGCGAAGCGACCTTCCCGGTCTCGTCGCTCGTCTGCAAGAAGGGCGGCATGGTGGTGATCTGCGCGGGCACGAGCGGGTTCAACTGCACCTTCGACGTGCGCTACATGTGGATGCACCAGAAGCGCCTTCAGGGTTCGCATTTCGCCCATCTGAAACAGGCCGCCGCCGCGAACAAGCTGATGGTTGAACGTCGGCTTGACCCCTGCATGTCCGAAGTCTTTCCCTGGGCCGAAATTCCGCGCGCCCACACGCTGATGCGCAAGAACCAGCACAAGCCCGGCAATATGGCTGTTCTCGTCCAGGCGCCGCGCACCGGTCTGCGCACGTTCGAGGACGCGCTCGAAGCGGGCCGCAACGGCTAGGCAAAGGTCGGGCAGGCTCCGCCGGGCCAGTCCGGTCAGGCCCGCGCCCCGGCGCGGGCCACCCGCTTTTGACCGGTCCTCATCGGGCAACAGGCTTTTCGCAAATTTGCCATCGCGCAAGAATTCGTCCCGTATAGGTTGAAAGGGGGCGGTTCAGTCGCGAGGCAGACATGACCTATCAATGGATTTTCGACGTGCTCGAAGACCTGAAGACCTTTTCCATCCTGAACGGCCTGCCCGATCTGGCCGCGCAGGTGGACCGGACGATCGACGTCGCGGCGGCCGAGGTGGCGCGCGCAGGCGGCGCGGCGGGTCTGGTCTTTCCCTCGGCCGGTTGTGGGGCCGCGGTGCCAAGGCGGTCCGGCAGCGATGGCTGAGGCTCTGGCATAAGCCGGGCGGGGCGGATAGGGTCCGGCCATGTCGTCCCGCGCCGTAGCCGCCCATCAATATTCCGAAGATCAGGCCGAAGCCTGGGACCGCGTGGCCGAGATGCTTCTCGGCGCCGGGATCGATATCGAGGAGGGCGGGCTGGTGCCCGACGCGCCGGGCACGGCCTCGGTGCTTGCGCTGACGGGCAAGGCGGGATCGGGCAAGACCATGCTGCTGGCGGGGCTCACGCGGGCGCTGACCGAAGCGGGTGTCGAGATCGTGTCGGGCGACTACGAGGGCAAGCGCCGCAAGGATCGCCGGACGCTCGCGGTTCTTGCACCGACCAACAAGGCGGCCTCGGTCCTGCGCTCGCGCGGCGTGCCCGCGACCACGATCCATCGCATTCTCTACACGCCGGTCTATGACCCCGAATATGAAAAGATCGCCGAATGGCTGGCCGGCAGCGGCGACCGCCCGACGGTGGAGGGGCTGAGCGATCTGGCGCTTGACCGGGCGAAGGCCTTTTACGACCAGGTGAAATCCATCCCCGGCGCGCTGGCGGCCGCGGGCCTCAGGGGATCGGATTTCATTCTCGGCTGGAAGCGGCGCGAGGATCCCCTGGATGTGGGGTTCGTCGATGAAGCCTCGATGCTCGACGAACGCCAGTTCGAGGACCTGCGCGAGATTTTCCCGACGCTTGTCCTCTTCGGCGATCCCGCGCAGCTCGCGCCCGTGGGCCAGTCGGGCGAGATGGTCTTCGACCGGCTGCCTGCCGGGCGGCGCCTTCATCTGCACCGCGTCCACCGCCAGGCCGAAGACAATCCGATCCTCGATCTGGCGCATGCTTTGGGCGACGAGGCGCTGGAGTTCGAAACTTTCGAGCGGATGGTGGCCGATGCAGCGGCGCGTGACGACCGGGTGGTCTGGTCGGAACGGGTGGACGCCGGGCTGATGGCGCGATCGCCCGCGCTCGTCTGGCGCAACCAGACGCGGGTCCGGCTGATCCAGGCTTTCCGCGCGGCCTATGGCGCGCCTGCAGATGCGCTGCTGCCCGGCGAGCCGCTGATCTGCGACGGGATCGAACTGCCGCTGAAGCACCGCAAGAAGCGGATCGACCTTGAGGCGCGCGGCCTGATCAAGGGCGCGCAGGTCATCTACCTCGGCCCCGGCAACAAGCCGGGCTTCTCTCGGCTTCATGTGATGGGCGCCGAGGATCCGCGCGTCTCGGCCGCCTCGATCATCAAGATCGAACTGCCGGACGAGGAAGAGCCCTTCATCCCCTATGCCGCCCGCATGGGCGCGGCCTTCCTGCATGGCGCTGCGGTGACGATCCACAAGGCGCAAGGCTCGCAATGGGAAGAGGTGCAGGTCTTCGCGCCTGACCTCTTTGTCGCCGCCCGCACCGGGCGCAGCGAGGCGGGCATTCCCTTGTGGAAACGCCTCGCCTATGTGGCGATCACCCGGGCCGAAAAGCGCCTGCACTGGGTGGTGCGCAACCGGCTGGCGCGTCCCGCGCTGCCCCTTGCCACCGACGACCTGCCACGAAACGTGGCGCCCCTGAGCCTCGATGCAACGGAGGCGGAGGTCTGAGGCGGCCGCGTTGATCGGCTGCGCCAGCGCCTTTCGCTGGAGGCACCCCCCGGGCGAGGCGTCCCGCCAGGGGCGCTGCCCGGCCCGGACCTGCCCGGGCTTCCGGTCCGTCGCCAAACCTTCTAGTCTTTCCGCAAATGAGGGAGATCGCCCATGCGCTGCGTTTTCGTCCAGTTCCGCTGCCATCCCGGCAAGACCTACGAGGTCGCCGACGCAATCTACGACCGCGAGGTCGTGTCGGAACTTTATTCGACCTCCGGCGAATATGACCTGATCGCAAAGGTCTATATCCCGGAAGAGGCCGACGTCGGCCATTGGCTGAACGAAAGGCTCTTCGGCATCGAGGGCATCAGCCGGACGCTCACCACCATGACCTTCAAGGCCTTCTGAATGGCTGTACCTGCCACGCTCGTCGTCACCGGGGCCTCGGCCGGTATCGGCCGGGCGGTGGCCGAGCGCTTTCTCGATGCAGGCTGGAACGTGGCGCTCCTCGCGCGCCGCCGCGCCGCGCTCGACGCGGTGGCGGCCGGTCGGTCCAACGCTCTGGCCCTTGCTTGCGATGTCACCGACCCCTCGGCGGTCGAGGCGGCCTTTGCCGAGACGGCCCGGCGCTTCGGGCGGATCGACGTCCTGTTCAACAATGCGGGCATCTTCCCCAAGGCCGGCCTGATCGACGAGATCGCGCTGGCCGACTGGCAGGCCGTCGTCGATGTGAACCTCAACGGCATGGTTCATGCCGCCCGCGCCGCCTTCCGCCAGATGCGGGCGCAGGTGCCTCAGGGCGGGCGGATCATCAACAACGGCTCGATCTCGGCCCATGCGCCGCGGCCCGGTTCGCTCGGCTATACGGTGACGAAACATGCGATCACCGGCCTGACCAAGGTCCTGGCGCTCGACGGGCGGCCGTTCGACATCGCTTGCGGCCAGATCGACATCGGCAATGCCGAGACCGAGCTTGCAAGCGCGCTGGGGCAGGGGGCGAAACAGGCCGACGGCAGCACCCGGCCGGAGCCGTTGATGGATGTCGCCCATGTCGCCGTTGCGGTCTATGGCATGGCCACGCTGCCCCCGTCGGCCAATGTCCTGAACCTGACGATCATGGCGACCAAGATGCCGTTCGTCGGCCGGGGCTAGGCCGCGGCCAACTCAGCGGCGCAGCATGCGGAAGCCCGCCGACGCGCCCCAGCCCGCGACAGCGGCGATGACAAGGGCGAGCAGTCCGTAGGCGGCGGGCTGCTGGCGCGACAGGTTGAAAAGCCAGCGTTCCAGCCCGACCTTGCGGACGAAGATGGTCTTTTCGTAAAGGTTCACCACCCGCCTGTCGCGCAGCAGGAAGATGCGGGTCTTGTAATTGCCCTCGACGAGATTGGCCGGCAGGTCGAAATCGGCGCGGAACAGGGTCTGTTCGGTCAGCCGCACCCCATATTGATCCAGCGTATAAAGGTGCTTCGCCTCGCGAAGGCGGATCAGCGCCTCTGTGAAGGCGGGCGAATCCTGGATCGTCTGCGGGGCGCCCACCGACCGTATGGCGCGCGGAATGGAAATGGCGTGGCGCAGATCCTCGGTGTCCGAGATGATGTCGGAGAAGGCGCCGGTCGTCGCCACGGCGTAAAAGCTCGGCGCCCGGTCGATCACGACCTTGTCGGTGTTGATCCACAGGCCGAAGACACGGGCTTTGCGCCGCACCACCTCGGCCTCGCCCGGCCCTTCGAGCGTGATGATCACGTCAAGCGTGCCCGGCGGTACCGGCGCATCGCGCTTCACCGCGCCATAGATCAATATGTCGGACCCGTCGAAATTCGCGGTGATGTCGATCCGGTCCTGGCTGAGGCCCGCAACCACGTCCTCTTCGGCGTGAAGCGGGCCTGAGAGGGCCAGAAGCGCGGCGATGAGCAGGCGCTTCATGCCCGGCTCCCGACGGCGATCGAATAAAGATCGTCGGGCTGCACCAGCAGGTCAAGGGCGAGCTTGCCCGCGACCAGGAGGACGAGAAGCGCGAGAAGCACGCGCAGATGTTCCGCCCGGAGCCGGAGCGCCAGTTGCGCGCCGATCTGGGCGCCGATCACGCCGCCGAGGATCAGCATCAGCGCCAGCATCAGATCCACCGACTGGTTGGTCCAGGCATGCATGAAGGTGGTGAAGGCCGCGACGAAGATGATCTGGAAAAGCGAGGTCCCCACGACGACCTTGGTCGGCATGCCGAGGATGTAGATCATCGCGGGCACCATGAGGAAGCCGCCGCCCACCCCCATGACCGCCGCCAGAACGCCCACGAAGAAACCGACCAGAAGCGGCGGGATCACGCTGATATAAAGGCCCGAGGTGCGGAACTTGAGCTTGAAGGGCAGCTTGTGCACCCACATGTGCTGATGCCGCTTGATCGGCGCGGCGCTCTTCGATCGCCTGAGCGCCCGCAGGCTTTCCTGCAGCATCATCGCGCCCACCGTGCCGAGGAACACGACATAGGCAAGCTGCACCGTCAGGTCGATCTGCCCCAGACGCGAGAGATAGTTGAACACCCAGATGCCGGAGGCCGATCCCGCCATGCCGCCCGCAAGCAGGACCGTGCCCATGCGGATGTCGACCGTCTTGCGCTTGAGATGCGCAAGCACGCCCGAGACCGAGGAGGCCACCACCTGATTGGCCCCGGTCGCGACAGCGACGGTCGGCGGAATGCCGATGAAGAAGAGAAGCGGCGTGATGATGAAGCCGCCGCCGACCCCGAAGAGGCCCGACAGAACACCCACGATGCCGCCGAGCCCGAAGAGCACGAAGGCATTCACGGAAACCTCGGCAATCGGCAGATAAAACTGCATCGGGGCCTGTCGCGGCAGGGGTGAAAGCTTGCTCTCCGTGATGCGGCGAGTTTTCGGGACTGTCAAAGGCAGATGGACAAAATATCCCGTGATCCGGTCACGTTTTGGGTCAGGATTGCAACAGAGACTCACATTGCCGACCGATTGGCGCGTCCTGTCTCCCCGCTGCGGCCTTGTCGACGCATGTCGTGCACCCGTCGGTCGTGCCAGCATGTCGACATGGGCCCCCGGTGCGCGCCGCGTCCCGCGCCCGGCTCAGCGCTCCTTCACGTAGGGCTCGCCGCCCGCGCGGGGCGGGATGGCGCGGCCGACGAAACCGGCCAGCACGATGACCGTCAGGATATAGGGCAGGGCGTCCAGTGCGGCGACCGGCACATCGAATCCGACCGTCCGGGTGATCACGTCGGGCCTGAGCGCCAGTGCCTGAAGGAAGCCGAAGAGCATCGTCGCCCCAAGCGCCGCCCAGGGCCGCCATTTGGCGAAGATGAGCGCGGCAAGCGCGATATAGCCGCGCCCCGCCGTCATCTCGCGCCCGAAGCCCGCCTGAAGGCCCGCCGACATGTAGGCGCCCGCGAGGCCGCAGAGGATGCCGGTGATGATCACCGCCGAAAAGCGCAGCCGGACGACCGAAACACCGGCGGTGTCGACAGAGGCCGGGTTTTCGCCCACCGCGCGCAGGCGAAGCCCGAAACGGGTCCGGAACAGGACCCACCAGGTCAGCGGCACCAGAAGGAAGGCGACATAGACGAGGATCACATGGCCCGACAGGACCTTCGCATAGAAGGGGCCGAGAAGCGGGATCGAAGACAGCGCCTCGGCGAAGGGCAGGGTGATCGGATTGAATCGGCCCTCGCCGCTCAGGGGTGGTGTGCGGCCGCCCTGCTGGAACAGCGCCTGCGCGATCAGGACCGTGATCCCCGAGGCCACGAAATTGAGCGCGACACCGGAAATGAGCTGGTTGCCGCGGAAGGTGATCGAGGCGACGCCATGAACGAGCGCGAAGCACAGCGACCCGGCGATCCCGGCCAGAAGCCCGATCCAGACCGACCCGGTGATCGCGGCGACGGCACCCGTGCACATGGCGGCCATCAGCATCTTGCCTTCCAGCCCGATGTCGAAAATGCCCGCGCGTTCGGAATAGAGCCCGGCGAGGCAGGCCAGCAGAAGCGGCGTGCCGAAACGGATCGAGGCGCCGAGAATCTGCAGGAGCGTTTCGTAATCCATCAGGCCGCCCCCTTCGCCAGGCTCGGGCGGAAGACGAAGCCCAGCATCATCCGCACCATCTGGTCGAGCGCCCCGGTGAAGAGGATCACCAGACCCTGCACGACTGTCCGGAGTTCGATCGGGATCGAGGTCCAGAGGCCAAGCTCGGCCCCGCCCTGGAAGAGGAAGCCGAAGAGGATCGCGGCCAGGATCACGCCGACCGGATGGTTCCTGCCCATCAGCGCGACGGCGATGCCGATGAAGCCCGCGCCTTCGGACGCGTTCTGCAACAGCCGCCCGCTTTCGCCCATCACGTTGTTGATCGCCATCAGGCCCGACAGCCCGCCCGAGATCAGCATGGCCACCATGATGATCTTGAACGAGGAAATCCCCGCATAGGCCGCCGCCTTTTCCGACTTGCCGAACGCGCGGATCTCGTAGCCAAGCCGCGTGCGCCACAGCAGGACCCAGACCAGCCAGGCGCAGATCAGAGCGATGAAGAAGGTCACGTTCGCGGGCACCTGCTTGGTGAAAATGAGGCTCAGGCCCGGAATCTCATGCAAGGTCGGCAGCGCGGTGCCTTCGGGAAAGTTGGCCGAGGCCGGGTCCATCTGGCCCGGCGGGCGCAGCACGTTCACCAGGATATGGATCATCAGGGCCGCGGCGATATAGTTGAACATGATCGTGGTGATCACGATATGGCTGCCGCGCCTGGCCTGCAGATAGGCCGGGATCGCCGCCCAGGCCGCGCCGAACACGGCCGCGCCGATCATCGCCACCGGAAGCGCGAGCGTCCAGTGCGGCCAGTTCATCGACAGGCAAACCAGCGCCACGCCAAGCCCGCCCAACTGCGCCTGACCTTCGCCGCCAATGTTGAAGAGACTGCCGTGAAAGGCGACCGTCACGGCAAGGCCTGTGAAGATGAAGCTCGTCGCGTAATAAAGCGTATAGCCCCAGGCATAGGGCGAGCCCACGGCACCCTCGACCATGACCGAAAGCGCCTCCTTCGGGCTCTGCCCGATCGCCAGAAGCACGATGGCCGAAAAGATCGCCGCGAGAAGCAGGCTGATGAGCGGGACGAGCACCACGTCCGCCCAGGTCGGAAGTTTCACCATCAGGCCGCCTCCCCGCTGACGCCCGCCATCAGAAGCCCGAGTTCCCGTTCGTCGGTCTCGTCGGGCAGCTTCTCGCCCATGATATGGCCGTCGAACATCACCGCGATCCGGTCCGACAGGCTCATGATTTCGTCGAGTTCCACCGAGACCAGAAGGATCGCCTTGCCCGCGTCCCTGAGTTCGATGATGCGCTTGTGGATGAACTCGATGGCGCCGATATCGACGCCGCGTGTCGGTTGCCCGACCAGAAGCACATCCGGATCGCTTTCGATCTCGCGCGCGACCACGATCTTCTGCTGGTTGCCGCCCGAGAAGCTCTTGGCGGGCAGGCTGGCGATCGGCGGGCGGACATCGAAGGTCTGCATCTTCCTTTCGGTGTCTGCGCGGATCGCCTCATTGTCCATCAGAAGCGCATTCTTCTGGTATTGCGGCGCGTTGTGATAGCCGAAGGCCACATTCTCCCAGGCCGCGAAATCCATGATCAGGCCCAGCATCTGCCGGTCCTCCGGGATATGGCCCAGCCCCGCCTCGCGTCGTGACCGCCCGTCGGCGCCGGGGCCGGACAGGGGCAGGTCGGCGCCTTTGAGCGTCACCTTGCCCGTGGCCTTCTGGATGCCGCCAAGGGCCGCCAGAAGTTCGGATTGGCCATTGCCCGCGACGCCCGCAATGCCGAGGATCTCGCCCTTGCGGATCTCGAACGACACGCCTTTCAGCCGCTCGACCTTCGCCTCGTCGACGACGCGCAGGTTCTCGACCTTCAGCACCACCTCGCCCGGCGTGGCGGGGCCCTTCTCGACCTCCAGAAGCACCTTGCGGCCGACCATCAGCTCGGCCAGTTCCTCGGGGCTCGTCTCGGCGGTCGTCACATGGCCCACCATCGTGCCGCGCCGCATCACGCTGACATTGTCGGTATTCTCGATGATCTCGCGCAGCTTGTGGGTGATGACGATGATGGTTTTTCCCTGCTCCTTCAACCCCTTGAGGATGCGGAACAGGTGATCGGCCTCGGACGGCGTCAAAACGCCCGTCGGCTCGTCCAGGATCAGGATATCGGCCTGCCGGTACAGCGCCTTGAGAATCTCCACACGCTGCTGATGGCCGACCGACAGGTCCTCGATCAGCGCGTCGGGATCGACGTCCAGCTCATATTCATGTGCCAGATCGGTCAGGACCTTGCGCGCCTTGGCGAGCGAGGTGTTGAGAAGCGGGCCGTCCTCGACGCCAAGGACGACATTTTCGAGGACGGTGAAATTCTGCACCAGCTTGAAATGCTGGAAGACCATGCCGATGCCCGCGCGGATTGCGGCCTGGCTGTCGGGGATGGCGGTCAGGCGGCCGTCGATCAGGATCTCGCCCGCGTCGGCCTTGTAGAAGCCGTAGAGGATCGACATGAGCGTTGATTTGCCCGCGCCATTCTCGCCGATGATCCCGTGGATCGTGCCCTTGGACACGACGATCGAAATGTCCTTGTTGGCCTGCACCGGGCCGAAGGCCTTCGAGATGCCGCGCAATTCGATCGCGGGAGCGGCAGTTGCCTGCCGCCCCTCCTGAACGCCCCCCGTCATCGGTCAGCTCACTCGACCGGGCAGGTGTTGTCCGCCATATAGTCGTGGACCGAGATTTCGCCCGCCTTGATCTTCTCGGCGGCCGCATCCACGGCGGCCTTCATGTCGGCGCTGACGAGCGACGCGTTGTTGTCGTCCAGCGCATAGCCCACGCCATCGGCCTTGAGATCCATGACATTGACGCCGGTCTTGAGGTCGGCGCCTTCCTTGAAGGCCTCGTAGACGGCATTGTCGACGCGCTTCAGCATCGAGGTCAGAACCTGGCCCGGATGCAGGTGGTTCTGGTTGCTGTCCACGCCGATCGACAGGATGCCTTCGTCTGCGGCGGCCTGCAGCACGCCGATGCCGGTGCCGCCGGCGGCGGCATAGATCACGTCCGCACCTTGCGATTTCTGTGCCTTGGCAAGCTCGGCGCCCTTCACCGGATCGTTCCAGGCGGCCGGCGTCGTGCCGGTCATGTTCTGGATGACCTTGGCGTCAGGGTTCACCGCCTTCACCCCCTGCACATAGCCGCAGGCGAATTTGTGGATCAGCGGAATGTCCATGCCGCCGATGAAGCCCACCGTGCCGGTCTTCGAGGCCATCGCCGCCATCATGCCGACGAGGTAGGAGCCCTGCTCCTCGGTGAAGACCACCGATTTGACGTTCGGCTGATCGACCACCATGTCGACGATGGCGAACTTGGTGTCGGGGAAGTCCGGCGCGACCTTGGCCAGCACGTCACCGAAGGCAAAGCCGGTCATGACGACGGGGTTGGCGCCCGCTTCGGCCAGACGGCGCAGCGCCTGTTCGCGCTGGGCTTCCGACTGCATTTCCAGCTCCTTGAACGTGCCGCCGGTCTCGGCCGCCCAGCGCTGCGCACCGTTGAAGGCCGCTTCGTTGAACGACTTGTCGAACTTGCCGCCGAGATCGAAGATGATCGCCGGATCGGCAGCGGCGAGGCCCGCGGTCAGTGCAAGCGACGCGGCGGCGCCGAGGAATTTGTGCATGAGGCTCATGTCTGGCTCCCTGAATGAACATCGGTCCAATTGCGGACGGCCCCGCCGGGGCAGGGCGATCTCTGTCGGATCGGACTGATTAGCGCCGAAGGCTGCGGGGCGGTCAACAGGATTCTCGGGGCTTGACAGCAAACGTTGACTAAAAGGTCAAATATGTTTGCGCTATCAGTCCCCTATGATGTGGCTGCCGCAAGGTCACATGCCATTACCAAAGCGTCGATGCGGGACGCGCCGTCGGTGAAGTAACCCCGGCGGATGGCGATCTGGGTGAAGCCTGCCGCCCGGTAGAGCCTGATGGCCGACTCGTTGCCCGCCGCGACTTCCAGGAACAGGCGCTTCGCCGCCCGGTCGCGCGCCATCGCGATCAGGTCCGCCAGCAGCGCCCGCCCGATACCCCGGCCCTGCGCGTCGGGCCGCACGGCGATGGTCAGCAGTTCCGCCTCACCTGCGGCGGCACGCCCGAGCGCGAAGCCTTCGGGGCGATGGGCGAGGAAACAGAGCGGATCGTCGAGAAGCCCCGCGACCTCCGCCGCCGACCAGGGGCGGGGAAAGGTGAAGGCCGCCGCATGGAGCGCGGCAAGCGCCTCCGCCGATGGCCTCACGGCAGGATCACCGGCGGCGCCTGGCGGGGCGGGGCGGCGTCTGCCGGGCGGAGGTAGAGCGGGGCGGGTCGGCCGCCCGGGGCGGCAGGCCGGGTTCCGGCGATCCGCGCGATGGCAACAGGCAGGCTCAGCCGCGGCGCCTGCGGACGCCCGCCGACGCGCGCCGCGATCTCCTCGGCGCGATGACCGATACAGACCGGGGGCGGCGCGGCGGGGATCCTGGGCAATGTTTCCAGATCGCACCGCATCGGGGGGCTTTCATGCGCCGGATCAATCACTTGGACATAAAGCCTGCCCTGCCGCGCATCCAGGCTGGTGACGCAGGGTCCCTCGGTGCCATGCGCAAGCGCCTCCAGGCTCGATACACCCACCGTCGGCAGGTCGAGCGACAGCGACAGCCCTCTCGCCGCCGAGACCGAAAGCCGGACCCCGGTGAAATTGCCCGGACCGATTCCGACCCCGATCGCGGTCAGATCGGCCCAGCGGCAGCCTGCGCCATCAAGCATCGCCTCCAGCATCGGGAACAGCCGCTCGGCCTGTCCGGTGGCCATCGGCTCGGTCCGCTCGGCAAGCAGCCTGTCGCCCAAGACGAGCGCGGCCGCGCAATGCGCGGCCGACGTGTCGAAGGCTAGGATCAGGGCCTCAGGCGGCAACGGGCCGGACCTCGGTCACTTCCGGGATATAATGGCGCAAGAGGTTCTCGATCCCCATCTTCAGGGTCAGCGTCGAAGAGGGGCAGCCCGCGCAGGAGCCCTGCATATGCAGGTAGACGACGCCCCGGTCGAAACCGTGGAAGGTGATGTCGCCGCCGTCCTGAGCGACAGCCGGGCGCACGCGCGTATCCAGCAGCTCCTTGATCTGCTTCACAATATCTTCGTCGGGTCCGTCATGGCGCGCATGCCCGTCGCCCGTCGCCGCCTCGCCCTCCATCACCGGGGCGCCGGACTGGAAATGCTCCATGATCGCGCCGAGGATCGCGGGCTTGATATGGGTCCAGTCGACGGCATCGGCCTTGGTCACCGTCACGAAATCCGATCCGAGGAACACGCCGCCCACACCCTCGACTGCGAAGATGCGGCGGGCGAGCGGGGATTTTCCGGCGGCGTCCGCGGACGGAAAGTCGGCGGTCCCGACCTCGAGCACCGTCTGGCCGGGCAGGAATTTCAGCGTCGCGGGGTTCGGCGTGGATTCGGTCTGGATGAACATGGCGGAGCTTTCCTACTATTCCAGTCGGATATGCGCCTTGGCCCGGCCGAAGTCAAGGATTGGAACGATTCTAAACCCGGGCACAGGCCGGTTATGTGATGCTCTCCAGCCGTTCCTTCGACATGTCGCCGGGCACGATCGTGATCGGAATCGGCAGGCTGCCAGAGGAGCGCGACATCTGGGTGACAAGCGGGCCGGGCCCGTTCTTGTCGGTCCCCGCGCCAAGGACCAGCACGCCGATCTCGGCATCCTCGCGGATCAGGCCGAGAATCTCGGCCACCGGCTCGCCCTCGCGGATCACCAGCTGCGGGTCGATCCCCTGCCGGTCGCGCATCCATTTGGCGAAGACCTCGAAATGGGCCTCGATCCGCTCGCGTGCTTCCTGGCGCATCAGATCCGCGACACCCATGAAATGCGGGACATCGTCGGGTTGGATCACCGACAGGATCGTCACGCCGCCGCCGGTATGGGCCGCGCGCAGCGCGGCGAACCGCATCGCGTTCAGACATTCGCGTGTGTCGTCCAGGACGACGAGAAACTTGCGCATTCGTATCCCCTCAAGGCCGGGCCATCATGTCGCGGCATCGGCCCGAAGGCAATCGCGGGATCGCGCGTCAGGCGAGGATGAAGTCGCCCGCCGACAGCGACCGCACGCCAAGAAGGCGCAGCGAGAAATCGGCGGTACCGTCGCCATTGACATCAAGCCAGACCGTGGCGTCGCCGGACGCGACCGTATAGATCAGCTCGTTCGCGGCTCCGGTGAAGGCCATGCCCGCGAAATGCAGGCCAAGGCCGGAAAAGTCCAGCCGGTCGAGGCCCGTGGTGAAATCCTCGATCGTATCAGACCCGCCGCCGAACCCCATTTCGGTCGGCGCGAGAAAGCGGAAGACATCGGCCCCGGCGCCGCCGGTAAGCTGATCCCGGCCCTCGCCGCCGATCAATATGTCGTTGCCCGCGCCGCCCGCGAGACTGTCGTTGTCATCGCCGCCGTCGAGCAGGTCGTTGCCCTTTCCGCCCAGGAGGGTGTCTTTGCCGGTGCCGCCGACGATCGTGTCGTTGCCCGCCCCGCCGTCCGCGAAATCATCGTTCCCGCCGCAATCGATCACGTCATTTCCGAACGAACCGCCGATCGTATCGTCACCCCAGCCGCCGTAGATCGTGTCAGAAGCTCGGCCGCCGCTCACGAAATCGTTGCCCTTGCCGCCGAACGCCAACCCCGGACCGCCGCGAACGAATATCCGGTCGGCATCGTCGCCACCGTAAGCGGTGTCATTGCCGCCCGTCATCACGATCGTGTCGAGCCCGGCGCCACCGTCAAGGACATTGTTTCCGCCGTCGCCACGCAGACTGTCGTCGCCATCACCGCCGTAAAGCGTATCGTCACCCGGGCCCCCGAACAGCCTGTCGTTGCCGTGATCGCCATACAGGCGATCATTTCCCAGATCGCCGCGCAGCACGTCGCCGTCATCGCCACCCTCGAGGCTGTCGTCGCCGTTGCCGCCGAACACCTGGTCGCTGCCGCTGCCGCCCCGCAGAAGATCGCTTCCGTCGCCGCCATACAGCCGGTCGGCATCTTCCTCGCCGCTGATCGTGTCATTGCCGCTGCCGCCAAAGGCGCGATCGCTGCCGAAGCCGCAGAACAGGATGTTGTCGCCCGAAATGGCCCTGATGACATCGTTGCCCGCCCCGCCGATCACGCTGTCGTTGCCGGGGCCTGCGATCAACGTATCGTTGCCGTCTCCCCCGTCGAGCGTATCATCGCCATCCTCGCCAAAGAGTTTGTCGTTACCGGTTCCGCCGTAGATCGCATCGTCGCCGGCACCGCCGGAAACCCGGTCGTTGCCGTCTCCGCCTGCGGCGGTGTCGTCGCCGTCTCCGCACGACAGAAGGTCATTGCCCGTGCCGCCGCGCAGCCAATCGTTCCCGAGGCCGCCATACAGCCTGTCATTTCCCTCATCTCCCGCGAGATCATCATCGCCGTCCTCGCCCCGGAGCATGTCTTTCCCGTCTCCGCCGACGAGCGTGTCCGCCCCGGCACCTCCCCAAAGCTTGTCCGTGCCCTGATCGCCGAAAAGCACGTCGTCGCCGTCGCCGCCCGTCAGCAGGTCGGAGCCCGTTCCGCCATAGGCCGTATCATTGCCCTCGCCGCCCTCCAGCCGGTCGTTACCCTCGCCACCCTCCAGCGAATCGTCACCCGCCTCGCCACGGAGCAGGTCGTTCCCGGATCGCCCGAACAGCCGATCCCGCTCATCGCCGCCGGCGATGACATCCGCACCATTGCCGCCGTCGAGGTGATCCTGTCCGCTCCCGCCCGTAAGCGTGTCGTTCCCGTCGAGCCCGATGATGCTGCTGCTTTCCGCAGGTGCTTCTATCCTGTCGTTTCTGGCCGTTCCGACGATGATCTCCGCCGAGGTGCCCGGCAGGAAATGCGTGAGCTTCAGCATCTGCACCTGCCCGAACGCCGACAGCGGGATCGGATTGCCGTCGAAACTCTCGACCCGGATGGTGGTGGTGCCAAAGGTGATCAAGGCGCCGGTCGCGGTCTGCAGCATCGTCAGCTGGTCGATGTTGCGCAGCCTCGGAAAACTCGTCAGGTCAAGCTTGTCGGTGCCCGCCTGGAAATCGCCGATGACGATCTCCGAGGCGCTCGGCGACAGGATGAACGTATCGCTGCCCGCGCCGCCAAAGAGCGTCGCCGCGCCGCCCGAACCGCCCGCGACGATCAGATCGTCGCCGCCGCCGCCATAGATCGCGGTCGTGGCTGACCCGGCGAACAGAAGGTCGTTCGCGCCCGTCCCGGTCTGCACGCCTGCATCCCGATAAAGCGAGACGCCGAGCGGCCCGAGCGTCAGATCGATCTGGCTGATGCCCCCCTCGGTCGCGCTGGCCGCGAAGAGTTTCACCTGCCCGCCGACCACCGCGGCGCTCAGCGCCGTCACGTCGGCAAGCGACATGGCGCCCGTGTCGGTGATCGTCATCAGCGAGACGAGCCGCCCGTCGGGCAGGAGCGTCATCACCTCGATCCCGTCGTCCGATCCACCGGCAAAGACGAAGGCGCGCCCGGCGACTTCCAGCGTCGCAAGCGCGGTCGCCCCGGCGAAGCGGGTGTAGAGATTGTCGACCACATGGTCGGCCTCGTAGAGAAGCCCCCCCGGCAGCAGGTGGAAGGTCGAGAGCGAGGAGCTTTCCGACGCGGCCGCGATGACGAATGTCATGCCGTGCAGCGTGACTGTCGCCACGTCCGTCGGTTTTGAAAAGCCGATGCCGAAATCGACGGATATCCGGCTGGTCTGGGTGATCGCGCCATTCGCGCCGATCGCATAGGCGGTCAGCGCGTTGCCGGCGGCCGAGGCGGCGAGCAGATAATCGCCGTAGCCGGTGCTGGCCACCGCCAGACTGTCGATATTGGCGCCCGCCGGAAAGTTCGCGGGCGGCGCGACGGGCGTCATCGTGCCGCTGTCTGACAGGTCGTAGACAAGTGGCCGGTCCGATCCTTCCGGCGCGAGATACACATGATTGTGCCCGCCCGCCGCATAGCCCGCGACCGCCGTCGGGTCGAAGCTGAACGGATGGTTGAGGCTCGCGCCGAAGCCGCCCGCCGCCAGGTCATAGCTCGCCCAGCCCGAAGGCGTGAGACCCGCAGCGATCAGCTGCGCGCCGGACCCGGCGAGATCGGGCAGGATCAGGACCTCGGGCCGCGTGCCCTGATGGATCGGCGCCGAATAGCCCTGCAGCGCGACAAGCGTGCCCGCACCCGCCCCCGCGATATCATAGATCGCATAGCCTGCCCCGGGACCCGGCAGCGTGGTCGTGACCAACCTTGGCTGGCCGTTGATCCAGACGATATCCAGATCGAAGACATTGGTGGAGAAGCTCGGGGTTCCGGCGCCAAGCAGCCCTGCGAAGCTGTAGCCGACCATGCGCTTTCCGCTCCTTGCCTACCGACCGGCAGGCTAGGGCGGAGAGGTTAATCTTTGCTGACCGGCAACCGGCAACCGGTTCAGGCCGCTTCCGCCAGCAGCGCGCGCAGGTCGAGCCGCTCGGTCACCATCTTCAGGTTGCCATCCGCATCGCGCGGCCATTCGCCCTCGGGCCGGTCGCGGTAGATTTCCACGCCATTGCCGTCGGGATCGCGCAGATAGATCGCCTCGCTCACCCCGTGATCGGAGGCGCCGTCGAGCGGCCAGCCCGCCTCCACCACCGATTTCAGCGCCTGCGCCAAAGCCTGACGCGACGGATAGAGGATCGCGGTGTGGTAAAGCCCGGTCGTGCCCGGGGCAGGGGGCTCGCCGCCCTTCGATTCCCAGGTATTCAGGCCGATATGATGGTGATAGCCGCCCGCCGACAGGAAGGCCGCCTGGGTGCCATAGCGCTGCATGACCTGCATGCCGAGCACATCGCGGTAAAAGCCGATGGCGCGGTCGAGGTCCGCGACTTTCAGATGGACATGGCCGATCCTCGTGCCGGCCGGAGCTTCGAAGGGCATGGGAGCCTCCCTGGATCACTGCGCCAGAGATAGGCCTGTGCGTGAACTGAGGGAAGGGGCAAATGACGCACTGGATCGGTGCGTCACTGCACAGTCAGCTCCGCCGCGAACGGATCATGCCGGTGATCTCCAGCGTGCGGGCGAGGATCGGCTGGGCAATCGCATCGGCGCGGTCAGCCCCGTCGCCGAGGATGCGGTCGATCTCGGCCGGGTCGGCCATCAGCCGTTTCATCTCGGTCGCGATCGGCGCCAGCCGGGCAACGGCAAGATCGGCGAGCGCGGGCTTGAAAGTGCCGAACCCCTTGCCCGCGAACTCGCCCACCACCGCCTCGGGCGTCTTGTCGGCCAGTGCTGCATAGATGTTCACCAGATTGCGCGCCTCGGGCCGGTCCTTCAGCCCGTCGAGCGTTTCGGGCAGAGGCTCGGGGTCGGTTTTCGCCTTCTTCAGCTTCTGCGCGATCGTGTCGGCATCGTCGGTCAGGTTGATGCGGCTCTGGTCCGACGGATCGGATTTCGACATTTTCTTTGTGCCGTCGCGCAGGCTCATCACCCGCGTCGCCGCGCCCTCGATCACCGGCTCGGTGATGGGAAAGAAATCGACGCCATAATCGTGATTGAACTTCGTCGCGATGTCGCGGCACAGCTCCAGATGCTGCTTCTGGTCCTCGCCCACCGGCACATGGGTCGCGTGATAGAGAAGGATGTCAGCCGCCATCAGCGATGGATAGGCGAAAAGCCCGAGGCTTTCGGCCTCGGCATTCTTGCCTGCGGTCTTGTCCTTCCACTGGGTCATGCGGCCCATCCAGCCCATGCGCGCGACGCAGTTGAAAATCCAGGCCAGCTGGGCATGGCCAGGCACCTGCGACTGGTTGAAGAGGATCGAGCGCCTGGGGTCGATCCCGGCGGCAATGAACCCTGCCGCCGCCTCGCGCGTCTGGTCGCGCAGTCTTGCCGGGTCCTGCCAGACGGTGATCGCATGCAGATCGACCAGGCAGTAGATCGTCTCGATCCCCTCGTCCTGCTTTTCGACGAACCGCTTCAGCGCGCCCAGATAGTTGCCGAGCGTCAGCCCGCCGGACGGCTGGATCCCCGAGAAGATCCGGGGTTTGAACTTGGGCGCGGCATTCATCGGGCAGGCTCCGGCTGGATTTCGGGTCCCGGCTGGCGTATCGCATGGGTGAGGGGGCCGTCAACAAGACCCCGTGGAGGGAGCGAGCCATGCAGGATTATCAGGAACCGCCGTTCAACCCGGTGCCGCCGGTGGTCTGGGCCGTGCTGCTGCCGATCATCGCGGTCGAGGTGGTGTTGAGCCTCGGTTCGTCCGGCTATGTCGGCGGCCCTGGCGCGATCGGCTGGCGGCAATCGGCGCTGCAGTCCTTCGCGCTGTCGCCGCAGATGCTGGACGAGATGGTGGCGCGGGGCAGCTGGAACAGCGATTATGCCAAGCGCTTCGTGACCTACATGTTCGTTCACGCGAGCCTTGTGCATGCGCTTTTCGTCGCGATCTTCACCCTCGCACTCGGCAAGATGGTGGCAGAGATCTTCCGGCCGCTTGCCTTCCTGACGATCTTCTTCGGCGCCGGGATCACCGGGGCCCTGGCCTATTCGCTGGTTCCCGGGCTCGAAGTCTGGCTGATCGGCGGCTATCCGGCGGCCTACGGTCTGATCGGGGCCTTCACCTTCCTGATCTGGGCGCGGCTCCGCTCGACCGGCGACAATGCGGCGCGCGCCTTCGTGCTGATCGGCACGCTTCTGGGGTTGCAGCTTCTGTTCGGCATGCTCTTCGGCGGCGCGCCCGACTGGATCGCCGATCTTGCGGGCTTCGCGGCGGGTTTCGCGCTGTCGTTCCTGCTGGTCCCCGGCGGGCCGCAGCAGGTCCTCGTCCGGCTCCGGCGCCGGTAGGGCTCATCGTCGCACGGCGTGCGCTCTGTGCGCCTCCCGCGTCACATCGGCGGCAGCGTCTCGAATGCGGGCAGCGACGGATCGACCGTGTCCCAGCTCAGTCGGCGCTTGTCATAGAAGCGCATCTGCGGCTTCAGGGCCTCCGGATCGTCGAGCGTGGCGATGTTGATCGCCACCACATCCGGCCTGCGGTCGGGCGTGCCATGCACCCAGGTGCCGCATTCGGGGCAGAAGGACCGCCCTGCCAGCATCCCGGAATCCGCCTTGGTCTTGTGGGTCTTCGTCTTGCCGGCGACCTTGAACGCAGACATGGGAAAGGCCGCGATTGTGACATGGCCCGCGCCCGACGACTTGCGACAGTCGAGGCAATGGCAGTGGCCGACCATCATCGGCTCGCCCGTCACCTCATAGCTCACGGCGCCGCACAGGCAGCTGCCCTTCAGGTTCGAATCCGCCATGGTTTCCTCCCGACTCATTGTAACTTTCAATTTGAAAGTGACTCTTCTATCCTCGTGCGTCAATGAGATTGACGGAGATCGCATGCCCGACACCTATCGCTCCGCTTGCCCCATAGCGTCCGCGCTCGACATCGTCGGTGACCGCTGGACCCTGGTCGTGCTGCGCTCGCTGATGGCGGGCCTGCAGCGCTACGGCGAGCTTCGGACGATTCCCGAAGGGATATCGACCAATATCCTCGCCGACCGGCTGGCGCTTATGGAGCGCGAGGGGCTGGTCACACGTCACCCCTATCAGGAAAATCCGTGGCGCTACGAATATCGCCTGACCCGCAAGGGGGCCGACCTTCTGCCGGTCCTGCAGGCGCTGGCGATCTGGGGCGGCGCCCATATCGGCGACCGCTGGGTTCCGCCCGGCTGGTTTTTCGACGCAACGCCCGATCGGTTCTACCCCGACGCTAGCGCGACCGGCTGACGCTTGATTTCAGGTCCTGAAGCCGCACCGCGCCAAGAAGCAGCGCGGCCACCGCATAGGCCGCAAGGCCAGCGAGGCAGAGGCAGGTCAGCGCCAGATAGCGGTGGCCGGACGGCGTCAGCTCCGGCCCGAGCGCCTGCATCAGCGCCCAGAGCGCCGCGCCCATGAGAAGCGAGGCAAGCACTATCCGCGGCAGCCGCGACCAGAGCCGTTCGTCGAGGCGCGCCGCCTCGCCCATCCGGCGCGCGCCGTACCAAAGCTGCGCCGTCATGATCCAGCCCGAAAGCGTGGTGCCGATGGCGGCCGCGATGAAGCCAAGGAACGGCGCCAGCCCCACCGCCAGCAGCGCGTTGACGATCATCGAATGGACGGCAAAGCGGAACGGTGTCCGTGTATCCTCGCGCGCGAAATAAAGGGGTTGAAGGACCTTCTGCAGCACGAAGGCCGGCAGGCCCGCGCCATAGACGGCAAGGGTAAGGGCGGTGGGCCAGGTATCGGCGGCGGTGAACGCGCCGCGTTCATATAGCACCGAAATGAGCGGGAGCGCGATGACCACAAGCGCCACGGCAGCAGGTACGGTGAGGAAAAGCGCAAACTCGGTCGCGCGCGAAAACTGCCAGCGGCTGCCCGCCACGTCGTCCGCCTTAAGACGCCGCGACAGATCGGGCAGCAGCACGATGCCGATGGCAATGCCCACGGTGCCCAGCGGCAGCTGGTAGAGCCGGTCGGCATAGGACAGCCAGGCGATCGCCCCGTCGAAATAGCTGCCGACCTGACGGCCGACCAGAAGGTTTACCTGCACCACGCCACCGGCCAGAACCGAAGGCGCGGCGATGCGGACAAGGCGCTTCAGATCGGCGGTGAAGCGCGGGCGCACGAAGCGCAGGGGATAGCCCATCCGCCAGGCCGCGACCCAGACGAGCGCAAGCTGCGCCAGGCCCGTCAGCGGCGTGGACCAGGCCAGCGTAAGGCCGATATCCCAGCCCGCGTGCGCGGCATAGATCGTCATCACGATGAAGATGATGTTCAGCAGAACCGGCGCCCCGGCAGCCGCGACGAACCGGCCACCCGCATTCAGAAGGCCCGAGAGAAGCGCGGTAAGGGAGATGAAGAAGATATAGGGAAAACAGATGTTTCCATATTTGATCGCCAGTTCCAGCCGCGCGTCGCCCGCAAAGCCCCCCGCCATGGCCAGCACCAGCCAGCGCATGCCGAGGATCGCCACGACCGAGAAAAGCGCGACCACCAGCGCCAGCCCGGTAAAGGCCTGATCGGCGAAGCGCTTGGCATCCTCGCCGCCCTCGAGCTTCTTGGAAAACATCGGCACGAAGGCCGTGTTGAACGCGCCTTCCGCGAAGAAGCGGCGGAACATGTTGGGCAGCGTGAAGGCCACCAGAAACGCCTCCGCCACCGGCCCGGTGCCCAGATAGTTCGCCATCTGCTGATCGCGCACGAAGCCCGCGATACGGCTGAGGAGCGTCCAGGCCCCCACCGTCAGAAAGCCCCTGACCAGACGGATCGGTTTCATCAGCTCAGCCAGCCTCGGCTCTTTCCGCACCCGCCGATATCGCGGCACGCAGTTTCTTTTCCAGGCTTTCCTGCTTCGGCTTGCTGTGCAGTTTCAAGCCGAACATGTCCTTCACGTAGAAACTGTCCACCACCTGCGCCCCGTAAGTCGCAATCACCGCGCTGGCGATATAGATATTGTTGGCCGCCAGCGTCCGCGTCAGATCATAGAGAAGCGCGGGGCGGTCGCGGGTATCGACCTCGATGATCGTGTAGATGTCGGACCCTTCATTGTCGAAGGTGATATGGGTCGGAAAGCGGAACTGGCGTTCGCTCTTCTTGATCTTGTCGCGGTCCTTCAGCGCATCGCGCGCCACGACCTCGCCCCTGAGGATCTTCTCGATCGTCTGTTTCAGGCGCGGAATGCGGGCCGGGTCATAGGGGTGGCCGTCGCCGTCCTGCACCCAGAAGATCGCCGTCGCATAGCCGTCCTTCGACGTATAGGTCCGCGCATCCACCACGTTCGCGCCCGAAAGCGCCAGCGCGCCCGCGAGCCGCGAGAAGATGCCGGGATGGTCGGCCAGCGCGAAACAGGCGCGCGTCGCGTCATGGTCATGATCCGGCTCGATATCGATGCGGATCTCGTCGTCGGGAATGTCTTTCAGAAGTCGCGCAAAAATCTTGTGAGCGGCCGTCGACAGCCCCTGCCAATAGGGGTCGTAATGCCGCGCCGTCTCGGCCTTGATGTCCTTGGCGTCCCAATCCGCCAGCGCCTCGCGCAGGCCGCGCTTGGCCTCGTCGGAACGTTTTTCGCGGTTCACGCTTTCAAGGCCAGATTCAAGCGCCACCGTCGTGTCGGCGTGCAGCCGCCTGAGCAGCATGGCCTTCCAGTTGTTCCAGGTGTTCGGGCCGACGCCCCTGATATCGCAGACCGTCAGCACCGTCAGCAGATCGAGCCGCTTCTTGGTCTTCACCACCTTGGCGAAGTCGCGCACCGTGCGCGGATCGCCGATATCGCGCTTCTGGGCCATGTCGGACATGAAGAGGTGATAGCGCACCAGCCATTCGACGGTTTCGCTTTCCTCCGCCGTCAGGCCAAGGCGCGGGCAGACCCGCCGCGCGATCTGGGCGCCGAGGATCGCATGATCCTCCGGCCGCCCCTTGCCGATGTCATGCAGCAAAAGCGCGACATACAGCACCTTGCGGTTCACGCCCGCCTCGAGGATCGCCGACGACAGCGGCAATTCCTCGATCAGTTCGCCCCGCTCGATCTGGGCCAGGATCGAGATCGTCTGGATCGTGTGCTCGTCCACCGTGTAATGATGATAGACGTTGAACTGCATCATCGCGACGATGGGTTCGAATTCCGGCAGGAAGGCCGCGAGCACCCCCAGTTCGTTCATCCGCCGCAGCGCCCGTTCCGGGTTGCCGTGCTTCAACATCAGGTCAAGGAAGATGCGCACCGCTTCGCGATCCTCGCGCATCTCGTCGTCGATAAGGTCGAGGTTCGCCGCGATCACCCGCATCGCCTCAGGGTGGATCAGCACACCCGACCGCAATGCCTCTTCGAAGATCAGGAGGAGGTTCAGCTTGCGGGCGATGAAGCTCTTGGGATCGGCGATGTTCAGCCGCCCGCGGTCGATGACATAGCCAGCGGGCAGCTTCCGCCGCCGCCTCAGCAGCCCGGCAAGCGATGCCTCGCGCTTCAGGTGCCGCGCCTCCATCGCGGTCAGGAAGACGCGTGTCAGCTCGCCCACCCGGGTGGCATGGCGGAAATAATCCTGCATGAAATGCTCGACACCCCGCCTGCCGCCGGTGTCCTGATAGCCCATCCGCGCCGCGACCTCGACCTGCATGTCGAACGACAGCTTGTCGGCGGCGCGCCCGGCGATCCGGTGCAGATGCGAACGCACCGCCCAGAGGAAATCCTCGGCGGCGGCGAAATTCACGTATTCCTCGCGCCGGAACACGCCCTCCGCCACCAGTTCCGCCGCCTTGCCGACGCTATGGATATATTTGCCGATCCAGTAGAGGGTCTGCAGATCGCGCAATCCCCCCTTGCCCTCTTTCACATTGGGTTCCAGCACATAGCGCTGGCCACCCTGCCTTTTGTGGCGTTCGGCCCGTTCCTCGAGCTTCGCCTCGATGAACTCGCGCCCCGTGGATCGGAACAGATCCTGCCTGAGCCGGTGGCGCAATTCCACCGCCAGCTTCTCCTCCCCGGCGAGGAACCGGTGTTCCAGAAGTGCCGTGCGGATCGTGTAATCTTCCTTCCCCAGCCGCAGGCAATCCTTCACGGTCCGGCTTGCATGGCCGACCTTCAGCTTCAGGTCCCACAGGATGTAGAGCATCGTCTCGATGACGCTCTCGGCCCAGCCGGTCATCTTGTAGGGGGTGAGGAACAGAAGGTCGATGTCGGAGAAGGGCGCCAGCTCCATCCGTCCGTAGCCGCCGACGGCAACGGCCGCGAGCTGTTCGGCCCGGGTCGGGTTCGGCGCCGGATGCAGGACCTCGGTCGCCAGCAGGAACGTCGCGCGGATCGTGGCGTCTGCCAGCATCGCACGCGCCCGGACGGCATCGCGGGCGCGGCGCGGCGCCGCGTCGAAGGCCGCCTCGATATCGGCGCCCGCTTCCTTCCGCGCGGCCGCCAGCGCCTGCACGACCAGCTGGCGCTGTTCCCGCGGGTCCGCCTCCTGCTTCAGCGCGGCGCGCAGCGGTTCCGTGAAGGCCAGCGTGTCATAGACCGGATGCGCCAGCACCCGGCCATTCACGCTTGGCGCGTCATGGGTTCTGAGGTCAGAATCCGGCGCCACCGAAACTTCTCGGGGCAGGATCGACGATCGTGTAGCTGCCGTTCTGGATCTGGGCGATGGCAAGGCCGCGCTGGTTGGTGCCGTCGCCCTTCAGCCGGAAGATGCCGTTCACGCCCACATAGCCCGCGCCCTGGGTCAGCGCCGTACCCGAGAACGGGTTGGGCTGCCCGGATTTCACCAGCGCGCCGATCGCGGCCACGCCGTCATAGGCCAGCCCGGCGATCGGATGGGGCAGGTTGCCGTATTTCGCGGTGAAGCGGCTCTGGAAGGCGGTGTTCAACCCCGGATCGGGCAGGGCGAACCAGCCGCCCTGCAGGCCGGGCAGGCTGAGCGTTGCGGGCGGAATGTCCCAGCGGGTGAGGCCCGCGAACTGGATCGCGGTCGGCCCAAGCCCCGCCTGCGGCAGGGTCTCGGCCAGAAGCGGCAGCGCGCCGGCACTGTCGGCGGTGAAGAAGAGGCTCTGCGCGCCGGTTGACCGCGCGGTCGCCACGATGGTCGGGATCGCCGCGGTCACGCCCGGGCCGGAGAATTCGTAAGGCACGGTCCCGACGACCCTCGCGCCCGCGGCCGCCGCCGCGCGGCTGATCGCCCGGCCGCCAAGGTCGCCCTGCGGGGTCTTGTCCTGCACCACCAGGATATTGCCCTTGCCCTGACGCGCCGCATAGCCGGTCAGGCGCTGGGCCGCATTCTCGAAGGTCGGGCCAAGGACGAAGACATTGCCGCCCGCGATATCGGTGTTGTTCGAGAAGGACAGGACATTCACCCCCTGTCCCTTCACCGCCGCACCCGCCGCATTGGCGCTGTCGCCGAAGACCGGCCCCAGGATGATCACCGCGCCGTCGGCAACCGCCTGGCTGGCCATCTGGGCTGAAAGCGACGGATCGGCACCGGCATTGTAGACCCTGAGGTCGATATCGACGGTGCCCGCCAGATCGGCAATCGCCATGTCGGCCGCCTGTTTCAGGTCGCGCGCCAGAATGTCGTCGCCCGCATTGCCGCTGCCCGACGGCAGCAGAAGCGCGACCGGCACCGGTTTTGTCGGGTCCCAGCTCGGGCCGCGGCCGGACGTGGGCAGCGGCTCGCAGGCGGCAAGCGCCAGCGCAACCGCAGAGGCGGCCAGTGGTTTCAGGAACTTGCGGCGGCTGAACGAAACAGACAACATGAACGAAACCTCTTCTGGTGCGGGCGCTGGAAGACTGGACCGAACCTAAGGCTTTCGAGGCGTGAAGTAAACGCGCGTGCGGATGCGGAAATCTGGAGCTATCCCATGAGCGGCCACCCGCCGAAAACCGCAGCGAAGGTGCCACCGGGGCTGCATTTCATTGCCACACCCATTGGCGCCGCGCGCGATATCACCTTGCGCGCGCTCGATATTCTGGCGGGCGCCGACGTTCTGGCGGCCGAAGATACCCGAACGCTGCGCCATCTGATGGAAATCCATGGCGTGGCCCTCGGGGCCCGCCCGCTCGTCGCCTATCACGACCATAACGGCGAGGCGGCACGGCCAAGGCTTCTGGCCTGGCTGGCCGAGGGCAAGTCGGTCGCCTATGCGTCCGAGGCGGGCACGCCCCTTGTCGCGGACCCGGGCTTTCAGCTTGGCCGCGCCGCGATTGCCGCCGGTCACCCGGTTCTGGCCGCGCCCGGGCCGTCGGCGGTTCTGGCCGCCCTCACCGTGTCGGGCATGCCCTCCGACCGGTTCCTGTTCGCGGGCTTCGCGCCGCCCGCCGCCAAGGCGCGCCGCGACTGGCTGGCCGACCTGTCGCAGGTGCAAGCCACCCTCATCTTCTACGAATCGCCGAACCGCCTTGCCGATTTCCTCGCCACGGCGGCCGAGGTCCTGGGCGGCGACCGCCGTGCCGTCGTCTGCCGCGAACTGACCAAGAAGTTCGAGGAGGTGATCCGCGCCCCCCTGTCCGATCTTGCCGAAACCTTCGGCGACCGCCCCGTGAAGGGCGAGATCGTGGTGCTGATCGACCGGCCGGGCGAACGGCGTTCCGATGACGACACGATCCGCGCCGCGCTTCTGGACGCACTCGGGCGGATGAAGGTGAAAGAGGCAGCCGGTCTCATCGCCGAATTGCACGGCCTGCCAAGGCGCGATGTCTACCAGATGGCGCTCGACCTCGCCGGGGCGAAGGACAAATGACCGGCGCCGCGTCGCATTACGGCGGTCATGCCGCCGAAGAACAGGTCGAGCGCCATTATATCACCCGCGGCGCGCAGCCCGCAGCCCGCAATTGGCGCGGCAGCCGGGGCGAGATCGACCTGATCCTGCGCGAGGGCGCGCGCGTGGTGTTCGTCGAGGTGAAGCAGGCCGGGACCATCGCCTACGCCGCCGAACGGCTCGGCCCCGCCCAGATCGGCCGCATCCTCGGCGCGGCAAGCGAGTTTCTGGCGGGCGAACCCGCCGGACAGGACACCGAGGTCCGCTTCGACCTTGCGCTGGTCGACGGGCAGGGCCGGATCGAGATCATCGCAAACGCCTTCGGCGCCTGAAGCCGACAGGGCGCGGACCATTGCATCCGCCCGTCCGCTCGGCCATCACTTGGCCCGACAGCGAAAGGACACGTGCCATGAACCTCAAGGTCGCCCTGCAGATGGACCCGATCGGCCCGATCAATATCGACGCCGATTCGACCTTCCGGATCGCCTTGGAAGCGCAGGCGCGCGGGCATGAGCTTTTCTACTACACGCCCGACCGGCTTGCCTATCGCGAGGGCCGTGTTCTGGCGCGCGGCTGGCCGCTGACCGTCCGGCGCGAGAAGGGCAACCATTTCACCCTGGGAACGGAAACCGAGATCGACCTGGCCGACTGGGACGTGGTCTGGCTGCGTCAGGACCCGCCCTTCGACATGGGCTATATCACCACGACCCATCTGCTCGACATGATCCACCCCCGAACGCTTGTCGTGAACGATCCGTTCTGGGTCCGAAACTATCCCGAGAAGCTTCTGGTCCTGAACTTCCCGGAACTGACGCCGCCCACGCTCATCGCCCGCGACCTTGTCACCATCCGCGATTTCAAGCACGCGCACGGCGACATCATCCTCAAGCCGCTCTATGGCAACGGTGGGGCGGGCGTCTTCCGGCTCGATCCCAACGACCGCAACCTCGCCTCGCTGCACGAGCTGTTCACCGGCATCAACCGCGAACCCCTGATCGCGCAGAAATACGTCCCCGCCGTGGTGAAGGGCGACAAGCGCATCATCCTTGTGGACGGCGAGCCTGTGGGTGCGATCAACCGCGTCCCGGCGGAAGGCGAGACGCGCTCGAACATGCATGTGGGCGGGCGGCCCGAGAAAGTGGGCCTCACCGACCGCGACCGCGAGATTTGTGCCGCCATCGGCCCGACCTTGCGCGAGAAGGGCCAGATCTTCGTCGGCATCGACGTGATCGGCGACTGGCTGACCGAGATCAACGTGACCTCGCCCACCGGCATCCAGGAACTGGAACGGTTCGACGGCACCAATGCGGCGGCAAAGATCTGGGAAGCGATCGAGGCGAAGCGCCGGGCCTGAGACGCGCCCCGGACCGTCTGAAACCGGCGCGCGTCAGCCCTCTTCCCGGCCCTCACAGGAACGGCTATACGGCCCGCCATGACCGAGCTCGCACAGATCCGCAATTTCTCCATCGTGGCCCATATCGACCACGGCAAATCCACCCTTGCCGACCGGCTGATCCAGTCGACCGGCACGGTGGCCGACCGTGACATGAAGGCCCAGCTTCTCGACTCGATGGATATCGAGCGCGAGCGCGGCATCACCATCAAGGCCAACACCGTGCGCATCGACTACAAGGCGAAGGACGGCAAGTCCTATGTCCTCAATCTGATCGACACGCCCGGCCATGTCGACTTCGGCTATGAGGTCTCGCGCTCCATGCGCGCCGTCGAGGGCTCGCTCCTGGTCGTCGATGCCACGCAAGGGGTCGAGGCGCAGACGCTCGCCAATGTCTATCAGGCGATCGACGCGAACCATGAAATCGTCCCGGTCCTGAACAAGATCGACCTGCCCGCCGCCGAACCCGAACAGGTCAAGGCCCAGATCGAGGATGTGATCGGTCTCGACGCCTCCGACGCGATCCCGATTTCCGCCAAGACCGGCCTCGGCATCCCCGACGTTCTGGAAGCCATCGTCACCCGGCTGCCCGCACCCAAGGGCGACCGCAACGCGCCGCTGAAGGCGATGCTGGTCGACAGCTGGTACGATGCCTACCTCGGCGTCGTCGTGATGATCCGCGTCATGGATGGCGTGATCCGCAAGGGCGACCGCATCAGGATGATGCAGACCGGCGCGCTTTACGGCGTCGACAAGCTCGCCGTCCTCCGCCCCCAGATGGTCGACTGGCCGGAACTCGGCCCCGGAGAGATCGGCGTCTTCACCGCCTCGATCAAGCAGGTCCGCGACACCCGCGTCGGCGACACGATCACCCATGAGCGCAAGGGCTGCGACAGCGCGCTCCCCGGCTTCAAACCCTCCCAGCCCGTGGTCTTCTGCGGCCTCTTCCCCGTCGATGCCGCCGATTTCGAGGCGCTGCGCGACGCGATCGAGAAACTGGCGCTCAACGATGCCTCCTTCTCGACCGAGATGGAAACCTCCGCGGCCCTGGGCTTCGGCTTCCGCATGGGCTTCCTCGGGCTTCTGCACCTCGAGGTCATCCGCGACCGGCTGGAACGCGAATATGACCTCGACCTGATCACCACCGCGCCTTCGGTCGTCTTCCACCTGCACATGAAGGACGGCGAGGTGCGCGAGTTGCACAACCCCGCCGACATGCCCGACCTCACCTATGTCGACCATATCGAGGAGCCGCGCATCAAGGCCACGATCATGGTGCCGGACGAGTACCTCGGCGATGTCCTGAAACTCTGCCAGGACCGCCGCGGCCTGCAGATGGACCTGACCTATGCCGGCAACCGCGCGATGGTCGTCTATGACCTGCCCTTGGCCGAGGTCGTCTTCGACTTCTACGACCGGCTGAAATCGGTGACCAAGGGCTATGCGAGCTTCGATTACCAGATGATGGGCTACCGCGAGGATTTCCTCGTGAAAATGTCGATCCTGGTGAATGACGAACCCGTCGACGCGCTTTCGATCATGGTCCACCGCGACCGGGCCGAGGCGCGGGGCCGGGTGATGGTGGAGAAACTGAAGGAGCTGATCCCCCGCCACATGTTCAAGATCCCGATCCAGGCGGCGATCGGCGGCCGGGTGATCGCGCGGGAGACGCTCTCGGCGATGAGGAAGGACGTGACCGCGAAATGCTACGGCGGGGATGCCACGCGGAAGCGCAAGCTTCTCGACAAGCAGAAGGCCGGCAAGAAGAAGATGCGGCAGTTCGGCAAGGTGGAGATTCCGCAGGAAGCGTTCATCAATGCGTTGAAGATGGATGGGTGAAGCTGGACTCGTCCTTGGATTGTGCTTTCGCAACCGGCACCTACGAGATATGGTGAAGTGGTTCGAAACGGATAGTTTACTTGACTTTAAAGTCCATGTCGCCATCTTTGAGCACAGTTCTGGGAAGGCACGGAATCACCGCCTATCATAGGCTAGGCGGCCTTCCTTCGCGCTCGGAGGTGAGGGCGTTGTATGTATCGAAGTCGGTGGCGGCAGCCTTGGACCCTGGGCGGTCAAAGATTGCGCGCAAGGCGCTGACTGGGATTGTGGCGAGACTTAACCGCTTTGTCGAAGGCGAGCGCCTGACAGTCTCGACGCCCAGAATCGGCGACGGCAAAGGCGAAGTAAAAGCTTTGAACCAGAAAGACAGAAAAGTCTTTGCTATGAGGTTTTATGATGTCGATCCGCAGAGAAGGCTGGTCGGGGTGTTCATCAAGAAGGACGTTTTTGTTGGCTTTGAAATGTATGACCGATCAAAAATAGACTGGCCGGCTGCATGCAGGAAGGTTCAAAACTCCATTAATGCAATGGGCCTAGACGCACCAAGCTGTCTTACTTACGAAGAAATGGATGAAGTTCTGAGCAACTGGGTGGAATCGAAATGATGGAGCGTTCGAACGAAGATCGGTTTGATCTCGATGTAAGGGCAATTCAGGCGACGCTAGAGGCTATCGACTGCGTTGCTCACGTCTTCGGGCACGAATCTCGATCCAAGGGGCTTACGAAGTCGCGCCTTTCGGATAAAATTGATCGCGATCCGGCGTATGTCGCGCGCGTTCTTAATGGCCGCGTATCAAATGTCAACTTCCAGACAATCGCGCGCATGCTCATCGCGATGGGTTATTGGCCGTCCTTGAAAGCCACGCCGCTTAACGAAATGGCTGGCGTAAGTAATTATTGCTTGTCCGAGATTGAGACCTCTGACTATAAACGCGGAAACTATACTTTGTCGCTGAGCGATAACAACGAGAAGAGAACACCACTTACCACCAATATTCCAAGCGCAATGGTGGCCCATGTCCGGCCTTGAAGTAAATACTGCACTGCTCTGTGATGACGTCCGGCGTGAGGATAATGGGAAGTTAATTCTTATTGGCGTCTACACGGGCGGTATTGTATTTTCCGGGCCATTTCCTGCAGCTTTGAGTAATCTGTTTGTTTTTCTCTCTGCCAACACGTCACTTGAAGATGTGGACGTCGAGTTTCGCCTTTTTCAGAACACCGGGGCAAGGGAACTGCGACTGGTCCGCGGCAATTTCAAGAGAGATGCAAAAGCGCCAACCAGCGCTCTGGGTCGGATTGACCTGCCGATCCCGCTTGGACCGATAGCGTTTGACGAAGCGGGTGATTACGTATTTCAAATGCGCGACCCCGGCGGAATATGGCAGCCGGTCTTAGAGTTTTCGGTGTCATCCAACGCCTCACCATAGTAAGCGTGGGGTCCGCCAAAGCGCGGGGCCATCGCCCCCCGGGCGGCGGGCGCATGCGCGCCCACCGGGGCAGGCGCCGTCCGTGCCCAATCGTCCGGCGCGGGCGGATAACCCCTTGGCACTTCCTCGCGTCAGGGCCAATCGGACCGGGTCATTCGGGGGCTTACGGCCCGCGCCACTGGCGCGACGGTCCCCCTCATATGCCACTGGCACGTCCCCTGTCGGTCCTCTCATCACCCCTTACCTTACGTCACACACCCCGCCCGTCCTGTGCTATCCTCCCCTCGCGCCACCGGACCGAATTCAACCCGGGCGCTGTGCCCGGGGGCGGTTCTTGGCCCACAAGGGGGATATTGCAATGGCACGCTACATCATCACCGGCTGCTATACCGCTGCCGCCATGAAGGGCATGATCGCCAAGCCGAGCGACCGTGAAAAGGCGGTGGCGGCGCTCATCGCCGGGGGCGGGGGCAAGCTGGAAAGCTTCTATGTGACGACCGGCGACACTGATTTCATGGTGGTCGCGCAGAGCGACGACCTGGCCGGACTGCTGGCGTCGCTGATGGTCACCGGCGCGTCGGGCGCGGTCTCGGGGCTGAAGACGGTGCAGGCCTTCACCTCCAAGGAATTCCAGGCCGCCCAGAAGGCGGCGGGCGCGATTGCGGCCAAATACAAGGCGCCGAACTGACCGTTCCGCATGATGCGTGGCCTCACGCACCCACCATGCGGCCCCGCCGCCGGTCGGGGCACGTCCCTCCCCCCTCGTGGGGGAGGGAGAGGGTAGGGGGGCGCCGCGAGGGGCGGGAC
>JAWKWX010000013.1:0-82339 GCA_041397305.1 Paracoccaceae bacterium
AGCGTCGGAGGGCGCTTCACCGCTCTCGCCGGACTGCTCGGCCAGCGCCTTTTCGAGATCCTCGGCAGAGGGCGTCGCCTCGGTTCCGGACGATGTATCCTCGGCCGGCGCCTCAGCGGCGGGCTCCGTGTCAGCCGGGGCTTCCGCTGCGGGCGCCTCGCCCGGTGCAGGTTCGGCTTCGGGCTCAGCAGCCGGTTCGGCGGCAGGCGCGGCAGAAGATTCGCCAGCAGGCTCGCCCGGCTCTTCACTCAGCGCCTTTTCGAGATCCTCGGCGGACGGCGCCTCGGCGCCTTCCGTGGTTTCTGGCGCTGCTTCCGGCTCGGCGGACGGTGCCTCAGGCACGGGCTCGACGGCCGGTTGTTCGGTCTCCGGTTCCTGGGCCGCGGGCTCCTCGGCAGCGGGTTCCTGGGCGGGCGCTTCGGCTGCCGGGGCTTGCTCAGCCGGTGCCTCTGCAGCAGGCGCTTCCTCGGCGGGCGCCGGTTCGAGCGCCGGTTCAGAGGCCGCGGGCTCGGTCACCGGCGTCTCGGCTGGCTGGCCCGGCTGGGGCTCGGGTTGCGCCTCGGGCGCGGCCTCGGGCTCCGGTGCTGGTTCGGGTGCTGGTTCGGGTGCGGGCTCGGCGACGGGCTCCTGCGTCGCCTCGGGCTGAGGCTCCGGTGCGGCCTCGGGTGCCGGTTCGGCGGCAGCCTCGGGTGCCGGTTCAGCGGCCGGTTCGGGCGCGGGTTCGGTGGTTGGCGCCGGGATCGCCTCGACCCCTTCGGCGCAGGGCAGCTGCGTGCCGTCGGCGCAGATCATCGCCGGGCTGTTTTCCGGGCCGCCTTCCTGCGCGAAGACGGCACCATGCGGCACCAGAAGTGACAGGCTCGCAACCAGAGCCGTCGAGGATTTGAACGTACGAAGCATGGATTTCCCCCATGGAACTGCATTTGCCCCAAAGTCGGGACGGAGTGCCGGTTAGGCAATAACGACTCTCGAAAGATGCCCCCGGACGAGCGGAAAGCCGCGCGGCGGCTCGGTCACCCCTCAGTCTTCCGTCTCTTCCTCGGTATCGGCGGGCCTTGCATGATAGGGGATCGGCGCCAGCGCCGGGTCGATGCCATGTTTCTTCAGCAATTGGCCGATGATCGAGCGCGGCTTTGGAATCCCGTCGAATTTCTCGACCAGCCGCCGCCGCATCCTGCGGCCGAAAAAGTGGATCGAATAGGTGTCGGGCGTGACATGATCGGCCATCGGCACCCCCGGACGGGTCAGCAGCACACGCTCCTTGAAGGTGATGGGGTAGAGTGCGACGCGCGGCAGCGCATAGCGGATCTCTCCGGTGGCCTTCAGGAAATGGCTCAGCGCATGCGGACCCCAGACCCCCCAGGGCTGATCGCCGACATGGACCGGTTTGCCCGCATCGCGCGCCGCCTCCAATTCCTGCCGGTAGCTCTCGCCGTACCAGACCGGGATGGCGAATTCGTCCTGGGTAAAGTCCAGCAACCGGCCCAGTGCCTCGCTGTCCTGCGGCAGGCCGAGAACGCCGCCGTTCACGTCCTTGTCGCTTTCCCAGGCGAAGAAATGGCCGGTCGCGGTTTCAAAGGGCTTCACGCAATAGGCGTCGGTGTCGGCCCAGATCGTGCGGTCGACCTTCTTCAGCAGGTGATAGCGGAAAAGGTCGGAATGCAGCGCCGGGCTTGATGTGCGGGCATGGCGCAGGAAATCGGTCTGCGGCAGGATCTCGTTCGCGTCCGCATGTTCGACACCCTCGGGCGCATTGCCGATCGGCTCGTAGGAATAGAGCTTCAGGTGATGGCCCACATCGAGGAAGGATTTCAGGCAGAGCTGTTCAAGGTAGCTGAGATCGCCCCCGATCCAGAGCGCCGCGATCTGATACTCCTGCCTCATCACTCGTCCCTTCCCGGTTGCTGCTGCCCATCTATCACCGGCCTTCGCGGGTTTGCCAAGCCTTGGGCCCCGGGGTTAAATTCAGAGAAAATCAGTAAGGATTGACAGGTCGCGGCGCCAGACGTATCGAGGCGATGCAATCCCGACTAAAGGAATCAACAATGCGCACGACCATTCTTCTCCCCCTGATCTTCACGGCCGCTGCCGGTCAGGCGGTGGCCGAGGAGGTGAATGTCTATTCCCACCGCCTGCCGGAACTGGTGCAGCCGCTGTTCGACGCTTTCACCGCGGAAACCGGGATCGCGGTGAATGTCGCGGCGATCGACAAGGGAATGGCCGAGCGCCTGGTGGCCGAGGGCGACCGTAGCCCGGCCGATCTGGTGATGACCGTGGATATCGCGCGGCTGCAGCAGGTTGTGGATGCGGGCGTCACGCAGGCTGTGACCTCCGACGTTCTGACCGCGAACATCCCCGCCGAATATCGCGATCCGGCTGGTCATTGGTTCGGTCTGACCACCCGCGCACGGATCGTCTATGCCTCGAAGGAGCGGGTGAAGGATGGCGAGGTCACGACCTATGAGGCTCTGGCCGATCCGAAATGGAAGGGCCGGATCTGCACGCGTCCCGGCACGCACGACTACAACCTGGGCCTGATGGCGGCGATGATCGCCCATCATGACGAGGCCTATGCCAAGAAATGGGCGGCGGCGGTGCGTGACAACCTTGCCCACAAGCCCGAGGGCAGCGACCGCGATCAGGTCAAGTCGATCTGGGCGGGCGAATGCGACATCTCGCTGGGCAACACCTACTATATGGGCGCGATGCTTGCCGATCCGGAACAGACCGAATGGGCCAATTCGGTGCGGATCATCTATCCGACCTTCGAAGGCGGCGGCACGCATGTGAACGTTTCGGGCGTGGCGATGACCAAGGCCGCACCGAACAGGGAAGCAGCGCTGAAACTGATGGAATTCCTGTCGTCCGACGAAGCGCAGAAGATCTATGCCGAGATCAACGATGAATTCCCCGTCAAGCCGGGGGTCGAGCGGTCGGAACTGGTGAAAAGCTGGGGCGAGTTCACGCCCGACAGTCTGAACCTGTCGGACATCGCCAGGCTGCGCCCCACGGCCCTGAAGCTGATGGAAGAAGTCGGCTTCGACGGCTGATCGCGCCAGTCTTCATGCAAGAACGCCCGGCAGGACTTGCCGGGCGTTTTCGTTTCTGCTGCCGGGCCGTCCGCCTATTCTGCGGCAAGCGCAGTCTGGGCGGCCCCCTGTACGATGGCGCCCTGATCCTGCCGCAGCGATGCGAGGTCGGCGACATAGCGGCCGCGCAGGTCCGCCAGCGCGAGCGCAGAGAAGCCGTAGTCGGGCGCGATCTGCGGCTGGCGGGCATGGAAGGCGATCAGCCGGTCGCGCTGGCCGGGCTGCAGGCGCGTACCCTGCGCGAGGCAGCGCTGGATCATCGCGACCGCGCTGGGGGTAATCCGCGGCTTGGCCTGCGGTTCGACCGGCTGTCGCAGCTTCAGGCCGGGCACGAGATCGCAGATGAGCCGCGCGGGCGTCACGGGCGCGGTCTGGACCACAAGTTCCTTTACCTGAAGCTCTTCGACGATGACCGCGCCAAGTTCGGCCCAGCCGCCGCGGAAGGCCGCCAGCACCTCGGCATAATCGGCGAAAGCGTCGATCCGGCGATCGAGCGCGAGGCGCATCCAGGCCGCGTGGAACAGGGCCTCATAGGGCTGCACCACCATCACCAGCCGTTCGACCGGCTGGCCAAGCGCGCGCGCCAATGTCCGCGCGCGGATGCGGGCGGCGCTGTGGAACCGGCCGAGCAGCAATTCGGGCATCGGTCCGGCAAGGTCGGGCATGGACAGGACGAAGCCTTCCTCCCCCGCCTTGCGGTCGGGGGCGAGCCGCAGGCCAAGCCGCTGGGCCGCCCCGGCGATCGCGGCTTCGTCGGCGGCCGGGCCGGGCATCAGGTCGGAAAGCCCGTCGACCTCGCCGCCGATCACGTCGAAACAGTGAAGCCCGTAGCCCGCCCGCCGAAGCCCGGCGCGGTTGGCGGCCAGATAGACCACAAGATCTTCGGCACCGGTGGTCGTCCCGCCCATGTGCAGGAAGACCGGCTGGTCGTGTTCACCCATTTTCCAACCCTGTCCCCGAGAGTTGAGAAACCATTACCTGCGATTGTGGCGGCCTTTTGGCGCTCTTGCGGCACTGGACTTTGTCTCGGTCTTCTTGTCAGTGTGCCGGTTGGAAATCGTCACGAAAAGGCAGGTATTCATGGCCCCGGCGCGCAAGATCATCATCGACACGGACCCCGGACAGGACGATGCGGTGGCGATTCTCCTGGCACTCGCCTCGCCGGAGCTGGACGTTCTGGGGATCACGGCCGTGGCGGGGAACGTGCCCTTGGCCCTGACCCAGAAGAACGCGCGGGTGGTGTGCGAGCTGGCCAAGCGGACCGATGTCCGCGTCTTCGCCGGCTGCGACCGGCCGCTGAAGCGCAAGCTCGTCACCGCCGAACATGTGCATGGAAAGACCGGGCTGGACGGGATCGCGCTCCCCGATCCGACCATGCGGCTGGAAGAGGGGCACGCGGTCGATTTCCTCATCGAGACCCTGCGCCGGGAGCCCGCGGGTTCGGTCACGCTCTGCCCGCTCGGACCGCTGACCAATATCGCCACCGCCTTCACCAGGGCACCCGATATCGTGACGCGCGTGGCCGAGATCGTGCTGATGGGCGGCGGCTATTTCGAAGGCGGCAACATTACGCCCGCAGCCGAGTTCAACATCTATGTCGACCCCGAAGCCGCCGATATCGTGTTCCGGTCGGGCGTGCCCCTGGTCGTCATGCCGCTCGACGTCACGCACAAGGCGCTCACTTCGCGCGACTGGGTCGAGGGGATGCGCGGCCTTGGCAGCGAGATCGGGCGCGCGGTGGCAAGCTGGACCGATTTCTTCGAACGTTTCGACACGGCGAAATACGGCTCGCAGGGCGCCCCGCTGCATGATCCCTGCGTCATCGCCTATCTGATCGAGCCGGACCTTTTCTCGGGCCGCCATGTCCATGTCGCGATCGAGCTGGAGGGCACGCACACGCTCGGCATGACCGTGGCCGACTGGTGGCGGGTGACGAAGCACCAACCGAACGCGATGTTCATGGGCGGGATCGACCGCGACCGGTTCTTCGCGCTTCTGACCGAACGGATCGCCCGGCTCTGAACCGGCTCTCGCCTCTCTACAGCTCGATCTGCCCGCCCGGGTCGGCGATCTCGACCGGGGTCTTGCGGCGGATGATGATATCGCCGTTGGGCAGGACTTCCGGCGGATGGTAATTGCGGAAATCGTCGATCTTGAGGAGAAGCTCCTTCAGCGCCGGCCCCATCTCGGCCAGCGCCTGATCGAGGCCCTTCTGCAGCTCCTGCATCTTCGGCTGCACATCATCGAGAAGCGAGCGCAGGATGATCCTGGCGCCTTCCTCGATGAGGCTCATCCCCTCTTCGGTCGAGGGATCGGCCGGGGGCGCCGTCTCTGCCGCGAGCGGCGAGGCGGAAAGCACAAGAAGAAGGGGCACCGTCACGATACGCATGGGCCGAATATAGGGCGCCCGGCCCCGCCTGTTAAGGGCGGCCGCGTCAGATCGGCAGGTCGATGCTGACCGGGAAATGGTCGGACGCCATCAGAAGCGCCTCGCGCAATTCCTCGACATGATAGCAGTCCGGATCGTCGAACGGGTGCCAGATGCGCCATGAGGGCTTGAGCGCACGCAAGTCGGGCGAGACCATGATGTAATCGAGAAGCGCCGAGAAATAGCGTTTCTCGGTATCGAGATAGAAGCGCGCACTCATCGGTGCCACGCCGGTCTTCTTCGAATAGGCGATGCGGGCATGCGGGTCGTAAAGCCGCACCTCGCGCGGCTCGTCCCAGCCCAGTACGATCTCGATCCCCGAGCGGCCGAAGAGTTTCTCATATTCGTCAAGGCCGGGGCCATCGTTCAGATCGCCCATCACCAGAAGGCTGTCGCCCGTCTTCAGATGTTCAAGAACCCGCGCCCGAAGCCAGATGCATTCGGCCAGTTGCTTGCGCCGGTTGGCGATGGCAATCCGTTGCGCCTGCTCCGGCGTGGTGGCGCCATGCGGGGCCTTGGTCTTCAGATGCGCGCCGATCAGGCGAAAGCGCTTGCCGTCGCGGGTCTCGGCCTGGACCTCAAGGGGCGGCTTGGAAAAGACCACGCGATCCGCCGTGCCATCCACGTCGAGGTCGATGAGGTAGGACTGGTCGAAACGCGGCGTCTCGCCCTCTCCGCCGCCCTTGGGGTCATGATGCACCGTCAGCACATCGGGGTCATAGAGCAGGGCGATTTCCTGCTGGGTATCGTTCTCGAACCCCAGAAGCGCGCGCCTGCAGCGCAGGTCGAAGCGCGCGGCGAACCGTTCGAGCATCGGCACGGTCTGGCGGCGGCGATTGTTGTCGGGCGCTTCGATCACCATCACCGCGTCCGGGTCGATCGCGGTCAGCACGATGGCGATCGATTCGATCTGCTGGCGCCGCGTGACCTTGTAGCGCGAGGACCATTCCTCGTCCTCCAGAAGCCGCCCGCGCGCGTCGAAAAGGTTGGTGAACCATTCGACATTCCAGGTGACAATCCGCATGATCCGACCTCAGGCTAGGACTTTGCGGTTGATCTCTTCCCAGGCGCGGTTCACGTCGCGGATCCGGTCCTCGGCCAGACGGATTGCTTCTTCGGGCAGGCCGCGAGCCGCCAGCACGTCGGGGTGGCTTTCCTTGACCGCCTGCCGCCAGGCCGCGCGCGCCGCCTCGACCGAGGCGCCGGGCTCTAGCCCCAGCACGTCGAACGGATCGCGTGGCGCGCCGGGCACATGGCGGGCGTGCATGGTGCGGAAACAGCGTTCGCCCACGCCGAAAATCTCGGCGACGGACCTGAGGAACTGCTCCTCGGCCTCGTGGAATTCGCCGTTCGCCACGGCAATGTGAAAAAGCCCGTCCATCAGATCGATCAGCACCGGGTCGCCCGGGCCAAACATGCCGGCGATGCGCCGGGCATAAAGGTCGAAACCCGCGACATCCTGCCGGGCGAGATTGAAGACCCGGGCGGCATTGGCCTCGTCCTCCGGTGCGATCAGGAAGACCGAGCGGAAGGCCCGAACCTCGTCGCGCGTCACATGCCCGTCGGCCTTCGCCATCTTGGCGCCGAGCGCGATGACGGCGATGGTGAATCCCACGCTCTTTTCGGGCGGCGTGCGCAGCCGCTCGAAGACCGTCGCAAGCCCTTCGCCCTGGCGAAGCGCGGACAGGGCATCGGCAATGCGGGTCCAGATCGACATGGGCGGGAGAATAGCGCCTCGGACCGGAAAGGCCAGAGAGTCAAAGAAATTTCATCATCAAAACAAGGTCGAGCCAGCGGCCGAACTTGCGCCCGGCCTCGGGGATCACGGCGACCGTCTTGAAGCCGACCTTTTCGTGAAAGGCGATGCCTGCGGCATTCTCGCCCGCAACCCCGGCGAACAGCGTGTGGCCGCCAGCCGCGCGCGCGTGATCCTCAAGCGAGCGCATCAGCGCCCGCCCCGCGCCCCGGCCCCAGGCCGCGGGATCAAGGATGATCGAATGTTCAAGCGCATGGGCGTAGCCGTTGCCGGCACGAAACTGGGCATAGGTCGCGAAGCCGAGAAGCCTGCCTTCCTCGAGCGCCACGAAAAACTCATGGCCGCCCGCGCGGCGGGTGGCGATGATCTCGGCAGCCTTCGCCTCGTCGCGCTCCTCGGTGTGGAAAATGATGGTCGTGTCGCGGATCACCGGATTCCAGAGCGCCACGATGGCGGGAAGGTCGCGGTCCTCAGCCGGGCGAATGATCATTGAAGCCGTCTCCTGCCCCCGGGCGTATCGAACGTGGCGCGGAGGGCGGGCGCGCCGGGCACGATCTCTATCCGCGGATCGGAAAGCTGCAAGAGGGCGCGGAGATGGTCGGCGTCCGGATGGGCCACTTCGAGACGCGCAAGGCGGCAGCCGCTGTCGGGAAGCCGGTCAGACGGCTTCAGGCCGCCTGTCCAGGACAGCAGCGCCGGAAAGCTGTCGTCGGACGGCAGCCGGCCATCGGCGGGCACAGCCATCCGCCAGCGGAAATCGCCGCGCGAAAGCGCGGTCGGCACGCCGGCCCCCAGGGGTGCGGCGCCGAGAGCCGCCTCCAGGTCGGCCACCCGGCAGATCCAGTTGGTCAGGCGCGGACCGGCGGGCGCCTCGCTCAGCCGGAACCAGCGCGGCCAGGCGGGCACCGGCGCCTCGGGATTGATCGCGATGGCTTCGAGATAGTCCGACGGTCCCAGGCCGACCAGCCGGTTGTGCGTGCCCATATGCGCATGCTCGCCAACCGGACCCAGCGACACGCCCAGCGCCGCCGCGACATGGTCCGCTGCTTCGGCCAGTGTCGGCGCCGTCACGGCCAGATGATCAAGCTCCCACATGTCGTGTCCCGTCGTCTGCCGGCCTGCCCGGCTGTCTGTGCGTGATCCTAGAAGCGGGAAAAGCGCGGACAAGGGGTTTTTCGCCGCGCGCATGGTTGATATCCCGGTTGCGAGCCCCATGTCAGACCCGACCCGTCCGAGGAAAGGAGCCCCATGAAGTCCGTCAGCGCCGTTGCCCGCTTTTTCCGCCATGATGCCGCCCCCGGGGTTCTTCTGATGCTGGCGGCGGCTTGCGCGCTTTTCACCGCGAATTCGGCGATGAGTGCGGGCTATTACGCCGCGCTGGAAAAGACATTCGCGATCCTTCTTGACGGCGAGGGCCTGTCGAAGCCGCTGATCCTGTGGATCAATGACGGGCTGATGGCGGTCTTCTTCTTCCTGATCGGACTGGAACTGAAGCGCGAGATGCTGGAGGGAAAGCTCAAGAACCCGCGCGACGTGATGCTGCCGGGGGCGGCGGCGCTTGGCGGGATGATCGTTCCTGCCCTTGTTTTCCTGGTCTTCAACTGGTCCGACCCGGTCACGCGCGGCGGCTGGGCGATCCCGGCGGCGACCGACATCGCCTTCGCGGTGGGCATTCTGGCCCTGGTCGGCAAGCGCGCGCCATCCAGCCTGAAGATCTTCCTCCTGACGCTCGCGATCCTCGACGACCTCGGCGCGATCCTGATCATCGCGCTTTTCTATACGAGCGACCTGCATCTGAATTACCTGGTCCTCGCGCTTCTGCCGCTTGGTGGGTTGCTGGCGCTGAACCTTATCGGCGCGCACCGGATCGCCCCCATGATCCTGCTCGGCACGATCCTGTGGGTGCTGGTGCTGAAATCCGGGGTCCATGCGACCCTTGCAGGTGTTGTCACCGCCTTCTTCATCCCGTTGAAGGACCGTTTCGCCAAATCGCCGCTTCACGCGCTGGAACATGCGCTGACGCCATACGTGAATTTCCTGATCGTGCCGGTCTTCGCCTTCGCGAATGCGGGCGTGTTGCTGAAAGGGCTGACGATCGGCGATCTTTTCGCGCCCCTGCCCCTTGGCATCGCAGCGGGCCTGATCATCGGCAAGCAGCTTGGCGTCTGGGGCACGGTCTGGCTGATGGTGCGGATGGGTCTTGCCCGGCTGCCGCACGGCGCAAGCTGGATGCATATGTACGGGCTCGCCTGCCTTGCGGGCATCGGCTTCACCATGTCGCTGTTCATCGGCGGGCTCAGCTTCACCGACATCGGCCATATGAACGCGGTCAGGATCGGCGTTCTGACCGCATCGGCGATTTCGGCAGTGCTCGGCTATGCGGTTCTGGTCATGGCCCGTCCTGTCGAGGCTGACGTGGCCGCTACGCCCGCAGAGGCACCGGCCGGGGCACCCCGACCGGTCGAGGCCTGAACCTCAGGCGCTGCGCGCGGCGCGGATCAGCGACAGGATGTCCTTTGCGGCGGCCGGGATATTGGTGCCCGGCCCGAAGATCGCCTTCACGCCCGCCTTCTTCAGGTAATCATAATCCTGCTGCGGGATCACCCCGCCGCAGATGACGATGATATCGCCCGCACCCCTGGCCTTCAGCGTCTCGATCAGTTGCGGCGCCAGCGTCTTGTGACCCGCCGCCTGGGACGAGACGCCCACGACATGCACGTCATTGTCGATCGCGTCCTGCGCGGCCTCGTCAGGGGTCTGGAAGAGCGGCCCCACATCGACGTCGAAGCCGATATCGGCGAAGGCGGTGGCGATCACCTTGGCGCCACGATCGTGACCATCCTGGCCCATCTTCACCACCAGCATGCGCGGGCGGCGGCCCTCTTCCTCGGCGAAGGCCTCCACATCCTTCTGGATCGCGGCGAAACCCTCGTCGCCCTCGTAGGCCGAGCCATAGACGCCTGCGAGCGTCTTCACTTCCGCCCGATGACGGCCGAACACCTTTTCCATCGCCATGCTTATCTCTCCCACGCTCGCCCGCGCCCGCGCCGCCGCGACCGCCGCTTCCAGAAGATTGCCACCCTCGCGCGCCCGCCGTTCCAGTTCCCCAAGCGCCGCCGCGCAGGCCACCGCGTCGCGCGTCGCGCGGATCTTCGTCAGCCGCGCCACCTGCGCCTCGCGCACCGCCATATTGTCGACATCGAGGATCTCGACCTGATCCTCGCGCGTGGGCTTGTACTTGTTCACGCCCACCACGACCTCTTCACCCCGGTCGATCATCGCCTGACGCTTCGCCGCCGATTCCTCGATGCGGAGCTTCGGCATGCCCGAGGCGACCGCCTTGGTCATGCCGCCCATCGCCTCGACCTCCTCTATCAGCGCCCAGGCCTTGTCGGCCAGTTCCGCCGTCAGGCTCTCGACATAATAGGAGCCCGCCAGCGGATCGACGACGCGGGTCACGCCGGTTTCTTCCTGCAGGATCAGCTGGGTATTGCGCGCAATTCGCGCGGAGAATTCGGTGGGCAGCGCCATCGCCTCGTCGAGCGCATTGGTATGCAGCGATTGCGTACCGCCCAGCACCGCGCTCATCGCCTCATAGGCGGTGCGGATGACGTTGTTGTACGGGTCCTTCTCCTGCAAGCTGACGCCCGAGGTCTGGCAATGGGTCCGCAGCATCAGGCTTGAGGGCTTCTTCGCGCCGAATTCCGTCATGATCCGGTGCCAGAGCAGCCGCGCGGCCCGCAGTTTTGCCGCCTCCATGAAAAAATTCATGCCGATGGCAAAGAAGAACGACAGCCGCCCGGCGAAATCGTCCACATCCATGCCGCGCGCGATGGCCGTTCTTACATATTCCCGGCCGTCGGCGAGCGTATAGCCCAGCTCCTGAACGAGGGTCGCGCCGGCCTCCTGCATGTGATAGCCCGAGATCGAGATCGAATTGAACTTCGGCATTTCTTTCGCCGTATATTCAATGATGTCGGCGACGATCCTCATCGAAGGTTCGGGCGGATAGACATAGGTGTTCCGCACCATGAATTCCTTCAGGATGTCGTTCTGGATCGTGCCGGACAGAAGCGACCGGTCCACGCCCTGCTCTTCTCCGGCCACGATGAAGGAGGCGAGCACCGGGATGACCGCGCCGTTCATCGTCATCGAGACCGAGACCTTGTCGAGCGGGATGCCGTCGAAGAGGATCTTCATGTCCTCGACGCTGTCGATTGCCACGCCCGCCTTGCCGACATCACCGACCACGCGCGGATGGTCGCTGTCGTAGCCCCGGTGGGTGGCAAGGTCGAAGGCGACCGACACGCCTTGCTGACCGGCGGCGAGGTTCTTGCGGTAGAAGGCGTTGCTTTCCTCGGCGGTCGAGAAGCCCGCATATTGCCGGATCGTCCAGGGGCGGCCCGCATACATCGTCGCGCGCACGCCGCGGGTGAAGGGCGCAAGGCCCGGAAGCGAGTCGATATGCGCCAGCCGCTCGCTGTCCGCGCCGGTATAAAGCGGCTTGACCGCGATCCCTTCGAGCGTTTCCCAGGTCAGATCCTCGGGCCCCCGGCCCTTCAGTTCCTTGGCCACGAGGCCGCGCCATTCATCCATCCGGTCCGCCATTCTCATCCTCTCTCGTCATCCGTGGGTCGGCCCTTCGGGGCCATCCGCGAAACCTCAGTTCAATTCGGTCAGGACCGCGCCTTCCGGCAGGGTTGCCGCAAGCTCGCGCAGCGCCTGCCTGAGTGTGGGCTCGAATGTCGGGTCGGTCGCGTAGATCGTCACATGGGATCCGCCCTGAAGTCCGCGTTCCGGGCTTTTCGTCAGTCTTGCGACCGGGCGCCAGTCCGCACCGATCCCGTTGGCGATCCATTCGTCGTAGACCATCGCATAGCGCACGTGATGCGCCTTCACGAGCGCGGCCGCCCATCCTGCAGGCGCGGGCGCCCCACCCTTACCCGGCAGGCGCGCCAGCCGGGCCTCGCGCGAGGCGAGCCCCCAGAGGTCGAATACCGTGACGTCGTGTTTCCAGGAAACCTTGCCGATATCGTTCACGGCCACCGGTTCCCCCGGCAAAAGGTCGGTCAACCGCGCCATCTGCTCCTGCTCGAGATGAACCGAACGCGGGTTCCAGGTGTAGAAGACGACGCTGTACCAGATGTAACCGAGCGCCCAGAGCAGCATCGCGACCCGGATCAGCTGATTGTGGCGACCGGCAAGATGCGGCAGCGCAATCACCAGCACCGCGCCGATCATCACCATCGCGTAATGTTCGTAGCGGTTGAACCAGAAGACCGTCCCGGCCAGCAGTTGCGCAAGCACCGCCACGGCCCCTATGCCAAGTAGCAGGCGAAGATCCCGGTTCGACCACACGGCAGGGGTCACTAGCGTCAGGAAGAGCAGGGCAACAGCCGAAAAGAAGATCCCCGCGCCGGGCCCCCCGGTCATCGTAAAGATATTGGACAACGGGTTGAGTGCGCGCGTCTCGTCACCCATCTTGGCCAGGACCGAGCTCGGCAGCGGGTCGAGCCCCTGCCCCATCAGATAAAGGCCGAAGACGACCGGACCCGCCAGAACAGCGACACCAAGCGCCACACCGGACGCCATCCGGCCCCGCCATACCAGCGTTGCCGCGGCAAGAAGCGACAGCGCCAGCCCCTCGTAGCGCAGCAGCGGTGCGATGATCGCCGACAGGACCAACGCAGGCCCGAAGTTGCCGGTCGTCAGAAAGCGCCAGAGTGCCCCCACGAGCACCACGACCGCGAGCGCATGAAGCGTATGTTCCATCCCGAGCGCCGCCACCGCCGGCATCGCCAGCGCGAAGGGGCCGAGCAGGGCGAGGAAAAGCGCCTGGCCGGAGGCAAGGCCGGCATCCCGAACGATCCGCCCCCAAACGAGGGCGAGGAGCCCGAGCCCGAGCAGGTTCCACAGCAGCGGCAGGAAGCGCTGAACCTCGCTTCCCGCGAACGGGACGAGCAGAACCGGATAGAGGATCGAGGAAGCGGCAGAGGCGGGCTCGCCCGGGTTGATGCCGTAGGTGCCGTGCGCGATCCCCTCGGCCATCGCGAGATGGATATAAGGGTCGTCGAGTGGATATTCGAAAAGCCCGGCATGCAGCCAGGCGAGCGCCTGCCACATCAAGAAGCCGACTGCCGCCGAGAAGCAGGCCACCAGAGGCAAAGCCTGGGAAGGGCGCCCGCTGATCATCGCCCACCTCCGGTGCGCGGACCCGGGTCGGCCACACATCTCCCGGTTCGGGCTATTCCTGGAAGTCCTCTTTCACCGGGATGCGCCCGAAAGCGAACTTCGCGCCGGTATAGGGCCCGCGGTAGAGGCGCGGCTGACCGAAGCGCACCGTAGCCTGGCGGGTACCCATCCCGACCCTGCAACGCTTGGCCTCGATGCTGGCCGCGATGCAGGCCGCCCCGGGCGCATCGGTCGTCAGCACCCCCACCGGTCGGCCGATCAACTGCAGCTCCTCCGCCTGGGCGGCCGAGGCGAAGAAGCTGTTCATATCGAAGAGAAGCCTGCTGACATGCAGCATCATGGCGGAGGCAGGGTCGAACGATTCCGGGAGTCGCACCAGAACAAAGTGCGAATGTCATATCACCCGCAGTCATCGTCCCGGCCCCCGCCCGCCGCATCTCATTCGAACTCCATGATCACGTCATCGACCTTGAGGCTCGCGCCCGGGGCGGCGTTGACCTTCTTCACCACGCCCTTGCGCTCGGCCTTGAGGATGTTTTCCATCTTCATGGCCTCGACCGTGGCCAGCGCCTGACCTTCCTGCACCTCCTGACCTTCCTCGACGCTGATCTTCACGATCAGGCCGGGCATCGGGCAAAGGAGGTATTTCGACGTGTCGGGGGGCAGTTTTTCCGGCATGAGCCTGGCCAGTTCCGCCTGGCGCGGGGTGCGGACATGGACCTTCAGGTCGGCGCCCCGGGTGCGAATGCGGAAGCCGCCGGGGATCTTGCCGACCTTGAGGACGATTTCGGACCCATCGACCTGAAGACGGGCAAGCGGCTGGCCCGGCAGCCAGTCCGACGTCACCCGCAAAGTGGAGCCGTCAGCCTTGAAGGTGACGGTCGAGCCCAGCCTGTCGGCGGCGATCTTCACCGGGAACTCCTGTCCCTGAAGTGTCACGACCCAATCGTCGCCGACATGGCGTTCGTGGTTGCCAAGCGTGCCGGTGATCCGGGTGCGGCGAATCTCGGCCACCCGGTTCATGGCGGCGGTGGCCGCCGCGGTCCGTTTCAGCGCGTCGTCGCCAAGCTGCACGCCGGAAAAGCCGTCCGGATATTCCTCGGCGATGAAAGCGGTGGTGATGTCGCCCTTCACGAAGCGCGGATGATCCATGACCGCCTGGCAGAAAGGCAGGTTGTGCCCGATCCCCTCCACCTCGAACGCGTCAAGCGCCGTGCGCATACCCTCGATCGCCGCCGGACGGTCCGGACCCCAGGTGCAGAGCTTCGCGATCATCGGGTCATAATACATGCTGATCTCGCCGCCCTCGTAGACGCCGGTATCGTTCCTGACGACGCCGGTGGCGGTCGCTGCCTCCTCCGGCGGCCTGTAGCGGGTCAGGCGTCCGATCGAGGGCAGGAAATTGCGATAGGGGTCTTCGGCGTAAAGGCGGCTTTCCATCGCCCAGCCGTTGATCCTGAGGTCGGCTTGCGCAAAGGGCAGTTTCTCGCCGGCCGCGACCCGGATCATCTGTTCCACAAGATCGACGCCGGTGATCAGTTCGGTCACCGGATGCTCGACCTGCAGGCGGGTGTTCATTTCCAGAAAGTAGAAATTGCGGTTGCCGTCGACGATGAATTCGACGGTGCCCGCGCTGGTATAGCCCACGGCCTTCGCCAGGGCACAGGACTGTTCGCCCATCGCCTTGCGCGTCGCCGCGTCAAGGAAGGGCGACGGCGCCTCCTCGATCACCTTCTGGTTCCGGCGCTGGATCGAACATTCGCGTTCGTGCAGGTAGACGCAATTGCCGTGCTTGTCGGCCAGCACCTGGATCTCGATATGGCGCGGCTGGGTCACGAACTTCTCGATGAAGATCCGGTCGTCGCCGAAGGATGCCGCCGCCTCGTTCTTCGAGGACTGGAAGCCCTCGGCCGCCTCCTGATCGTTCCAGGCGATCCGCATGCCCTTGCCGCCGCCACCCGCAGAGGCCTTGATCATCACCGGATAGCCGACCTCCCGGCTGATCTTCACCGCTTCGTCGGCATCGGCAATGAGACCCATGTAACCCGGAACGGTCGAGACGCCCGCCTCCCTGGCCAGCTTCTTCGAGGTGATCTTGTCGCCCATCGCCTCGATCGCGGGGCTGGGCGGGCCGATGAAGACCACGCCTTCCTTCTCGAGCGCGGCGGCGAAGTCCATCCGCTCGGACAGGAAGCCATAGCCCGGATGCACGGCTTCGGCGCCGGTCTGGCGGATCGCCGCCATGATCTTGTCGATGACGATATAGGACTGGGCGGCGGGCGGCGGACCGATATGGACCGCCTCATCCGCCATCTGCACATGCAGCGCATTGCGGTCGGCGTCGGAATAGACCGCTACCGTCTTGATCCCCATCTTCCGCGCCGACTTGATGACGCGACAGGCAATCTCACCCCGGTTGGCGATCAGGATCTTCTTGAACATCTCGGCCCTTCCCCTCAGCCCGCAAAACGGAAAAGGCCACCGGAGCAGATGCTCCGATGGCCCGAAGTCAGTCTGGCGCGGCGCACAGGCGCCGCGATCAGGTGATTATCGGCACAGGCCGGTCGCGCCGGCACCTGCGCCGAGCGCACCGCCCACGATGGCGCTTTCGGCGAGGTTGTTATCGGTGACCGCACCGAGCGCCGCGCCACCGGCCGCGCCCATGAGCGCGCAGTTGGCATTGATGCCACCGCCCTGGCCCTGCACGCAGGCCGACAGGCCGACGACCGCGGCCAGACCGGCGATGAGAGTGAATTTCGACATTTTGCTCTGCCTCCAGACAAGGTTGTTGTGGCGCAGAACGTACAGACTGCGGCAGGCCCGTGGAAGTGGAAACCTCGCACGGAATTCACGTCGGCTGAGTTTTGCCGACGTCTTGGCAAACGAAGCGACCTGACCCGCAACGGATCAGGTCGCCCAGAAGGGGAAGGGTAACGGTTTTGACAAACACAGATCCCGCGGGTGCAACGGAACGGGATCTGAGATTGACGATGCGGCACATCTGGCGATGACGCAAACCCAAACTGCGGCCCGGCCGCAACTTCGGCAGCATCCTGCCGGTAACCGTCAGGGTTGCGCGGAAACATGCCTATTCCTCCGCCTCGAAGGCCTCAGGGAAAGCTGCGCGCGCCCGGTTCACATCGATTTGCAGAAGCGCCTCGTAACTTTCGGGGTCGAACGGGTCCTCGGCGGCGATGACCTCACGGCCGAACAGCCAGGACAGGCGGCCCGCGTCGAGATTGCCGCGCTCGAACGGCCGATCGCCGAATGCCTCCCAAAGCGCGGCCATGAAAGCGGCGTCGGCACGCTTGTCGGCAGGCGCGCGGTCACGGAACCGTTCGCGCGCGACAAGCTTCGTCACCCCTTTGGGGTTGGCGCGGCGGATGATGAACTGGAAATCGGTGCCGGGCAGACGGCCGGGAAAACCGCGGTGCTTCAGCATGGGCGGACCCTCCTTGCAGGGGTCTCGCGCCGACGGGCCGGGACCGGGCCATCGGCCCGGACCCGGCAGGAGACATTCAGAAAATCAGTTGTACTTGCCGGTGTAGACAGGCTCTTGCGAGACCGGCTGCTCGACGTAGGTGGTCTCTTCCTTCTTGGCGCAAGCAGCGGCCAGGGCGACGAGCATCGCCGCAAAGAGGACTTTCTTGGACATGGTATTCTCCTGCTCTCAACGGCGGTTTCGCCCAGCCGGGCGCCCGCCAGTTTCAGTTTTTTGTTCGGTGTCAGAACGGTCCGACCCGAGCGCAGGATAGCAGAGGCAGGACTCCCCGCACAATGGCTCAATCCGAAGTTGCCGGGTTGTGGCTGAATTGCACCAAGGGCACGCCGCTCTCCTGCCGGATATCGGGGCTTTTGCTGGGCGGTGGTCATCAGAACCCCTCCCAGATGCAGGCGCCGTCCTCGGGGCGGAAGGCCTCGAAGAATTGCGTGGCCTCCGGCGCAGGTTCGCCGAAAGGAACCGGCCGGTCGGCAAGGCTGATGATGATCTGCGCGGGCACCGGCCCGCTTACCGGCAGCGCGGGCAGGGCGAAACTCTCGCAGAGGGCCGCCATGTCCTCAAGCGCTGTCTCTGCATCGACCGTCCCGCCATCCCGCGCGATCGCGGGCGCGATGAAGCGGAAGCGGTAGGTCAGCCCCTCCGGTCCCTGAGCATTCTGGATCGTCTCGAAATAGGTCACGGTCTGTCCTGACGGAACGGGGATCGGTACATCTTCGGCCAGCGCCGCCAGCGGCATCACAAGCAGGACATATGCGGCGGCGGGCGGTTTCACGGCGGACCTAAAGCGGGATATTGTCGTGTTTTTTCCAGGGGTTCGTCAGTTTCTTGCCCCTGAGGCTCGCGAAAGCCCGCGCCACGCGGCGGCGGGTGGAATGGGGCATGATCACCTCGTCGATGAAGCCCTTCTCGGCAGCGACGAACGGGTTGGCGAAGCGGCCCTCGTAATCCCTGGTCCGCGCCGCGATCTTGTCCCTGTCGCCCAGTTCGCTGCGATAGAGGATCTCGACCGCGCCCTTGGCGCCCATCACCGCGATCTCGGCCGTGGGCCAGGCATAGTTGAAGTCGCCGCGCAGATGCTTGGAGGCCATCACGTCATAGGCCCCGCCATAGGCCTTGCGGGTGATGACCGTGACCTTGGGCACCGTCGCCTCGCCATAGGCGAAGAGGAGTTTCGCGCCATGCTTGATGACCCCGCCATATTCCTGGCTGGTTCCGGGCAGGAAGCCCGGCACATCCACAAGCGTGAGGATCGGAATTTCGAACGCATCGCAGAAGCGGACAAACCGCGCGGCCTTGCGGCTTGAATCGATGTCGAGGCAGCCCGCCAGAACCATCGGCTGGTTGGCCACGACCCCCACGGTCTGACCTTCGATCCTCAGGAAGCCGCAGATGATGTTCGCCGCGTAATCCTTCTGGATTTCGAAGAAATCGCCTTCGTCGGCGATCTTCTGGATCAGTTCCTTCATGTCATAGGGCTGGTTCGGGTTGTCCGGCACCAGCGTATCGAGGCTCGCCTCGATGCGGGCGGGGTCGTCGAAGAACGGCCGGGTCGGCGCCTTCTCGCGGTTGTTGAGCGGCAGGAAGTCGAACAGGCGCCGGATTTCTGCCAGCGCCTCGACATCGTTCTCGAAGGCGCCGTCGGCGACCGAAGATTTCCTGGTGTGGGTCGAGGCGCCCCCCAGTTCCTCGGCGGTGACGATTTCGTTCGTGACGGTCTTCACCACATCGGGGCCAGTCACGAACATGTAGGACGTATCCTTTACCATGAAGATGAAGTCGGTCATGGCGGGCGAGTAGACCGCACCGCCCGCGCAAGGCCCCATGATGACCGAGATTTGCGGCACCACGCCCGAGGCCATGATGTTGCGCTGGAAGACATCGGCATAACCGGCAAGCGAGGCGACGCCTTCCTGGATGCGCGCGCCGCCGGAATCGTTCAGCCCGATCACCGGCGCGCCGTTCTGCATCGCCATATCCATGATCTTGCAGATCTTCTGGGCGTGGGTCTCCGACAGCGAACCGCCGAAGACGGTGAAGTCCTGGGAGAAGACATAGACCATCCGGCCGTTGATCGTGCCCCAGCCGGTGACCACGCCGTCGCCGGAGGGCCTGTCGGCCTCCATGCCGAAATCCACGCAGCGGTGGGCGACGAACATGTCGAATTCCTCGAAAGACCCCTCGTCGAGCAGCAACTCGATCCGCTCGCGCGCCGTGAGCTTGCCGCGCGCATGCTGGGCGTCGATGCGGCGCTGGCCGCCGCCCAGGCGGGCCGTCGCCCGGCGGGCCTCGAGCTGTTCAAGGATATCTTTCATCTCCGCCTCCCTCGCGCGATTGATCCTCTATAGGGCGGACGATCCGCGGCGCAAAGCAGACTCTGGAAAATTTGCAAATTCTTGGCAGTCATCAAGGTGCAAATTGCAAACTCGTCCCTCTTGCCAAACCGCGGCCGCCATGGTTCCGATGCGCGGCCATCAGCGCGAGTTCATCATGCCCGCCCTACCCGTTCCGGTCCTGACCATCTGTCTTCTCGTCGCCTCGAACATCTTCATGACCTTCGCCTGGTACGGGCATCTGAAGTTCAAGGCCGCGCCGCTTTATCTGGTGATCCTCGCAAGCTGGGGGATCGCGCTTTTCGAATATGTGCTGCAGGTTCCCGCGAACCGCTACGGCCATGGCACCTTCTCTGCCGCGCAACTGAAGACCATTCAGGAGGTCATCACGCTTTCGGTCTTCACCGTCTTCTCCTGGGCCTATCTCGGCGAAAGGATCGGCTGGCAACAGGGCCTGGGCTTTGCCTTCATCGCGCTCGGCGCCTGGTTCGTCTTTCAGGGGCGGACTTAGGCGGATGGACAATTCCCGTCACCGCCTTTAGCACTGCACGATGAGCCGCCCGCCCCTCCGTTTCCTCGACCGCAGGACCGCGCCGCATGTCGTCACGCTGGTGATACTGGCCGGTCTTTCGACGCTTGCCATGAACGTCTTCCTGCCCTCGCTGCCCGGCATGGCGCGCTGGTTCGGGGTCGATTACGCGACCGTCCAGCTTGCTGTGCCGCTCTATCTTGCCGGAAGCGCGGCCCTGCAGGTCGTCGTCGGCCCGCTGTCCGACCGGTTCGGGCGTCGGCCGGTGATCCTCGCAGCGCTTCTTCTGTTCATCGCGGCCACGCTTACAGGGCTTTTCGCGCCGAACGTCCACTGGTTTCTCGCGGCGCGGATCGTTCAGGCGGTGGTGGCGACCGGCATGGCCTTGTCGCGCGCCGTGATCGGCGACATGGTTCCGACCGAGGAAGCCGCCTCGATGATCGGCTATGTCACCATGGCCATGTCGGTGGTGCCGATGATCGGTCCGGCCCTTGGCGGCGCGCTCGACGAAAGCTTCGGCTGGCAGGGGAGTTTCGTGCTGCTGGCGGCCGCGGGCGTCCTGACCACGCTGCTCGTCTGGTTCGACCTCGGCGAGACGGCCAAACCCTCCGGCCGCGGGTTTGCCGCCCAGTTCCGCGACTATCCCGCGCTCCTCGCCTCGCCACGGTTCTGGGGCTATGCGGCCGTTGCAAGCCTCGCGTCCGGCGCTTTCTTCGCCTATCTGGGCGGCGCCCCCTTCGTCGGCGAGAAGGTCTTCAGCCTGTCGCCCGCAGCGGTGGGCTATTATTTCGCTGCCCCTGCCATCGGTTATGCACTCGGCAACTTCATCGCGGGGCGCTTCTCGCGCCGGTTCGGTATCGACCGGATGATCCTGGTAGGCACATTGCTCGCCACTGCAACGCTGATCCTTGGCGCGGTTCTCGCGCGGGCCTTTCCTCCGCACCCGATGCTCTTCTTCCCCTTCACGGGCCTCATGGCCATGGGCAACGGCATGACGCTGCCCAATGCCAATGCAGGCATGCTGTCGGTGCGGCCGCATCTAGCGGGTTCCGCATCCGGCCTTGGCGGCGCGCTGATGATCGGCGGCGGCGCGCTGCTTGCGGCGATCACCGGCCATCTTCTGAACGAGGCGACCGGTCATGCGATCCTTCTGGAAGTGATGGCGGCAAGTTCGGCGCTGTCGATCCTCGCCATTCTCCTGGTGATCCGCCGGGCGCGCCGCGTCCAGCGCTGAGGTCGAGAAAACTTCGCGAAGAAAGTCGGCGTCGCTTGCGGCACAGCTTTGCAAACCCTAGGCTCGCAGTTAGCAAAGCGAGGGTGCCATGGCCACACAGAAGCTTTACGCCGGGGTGAAGCTGCGCGAGACCCGCGCGCGGATGGGGCTGACGCAAAAGGTCTTCGCCGACAAGCTCGGCGTGTCCCTGCCCTATCTGAACCAGATGGAGAACAACCATCGTCCGCTGTCGGCGGCCGTCGTGCTGGCGCTCGCCTCCGACTTCGGCATGGATGTCACAGAACTCGCCACCGGCGATGCCGAACGGATCGTGTCGGACATGAAGGAGGCGCTGGCCGATCCGGTCTTTGCCGACACGATGCCGCCGCTCGCCGACCTGAGGCTCGCCGCCTCGAACGCCCCCGCCTTCGCCCGCGCCTTTCTGGAACTGCATCGCGCCTACCGGCAAAGCCATGAACGGCTCGCCTCGCTTGACGAGGCGCTCGGGCGCGATGACGCGGGCCCGCGCTCCTCTCCCTGGGAAGAGGTGCGCGATTTCTTCCATTATTGCGACAATTACATCGACGCGGTCGACCGCGCGGCCGAGCGCTTTGCCGCCCCCGATGGCAAGGTCCAGGATGTGGTCTCGCGCGCCAGTGCGCTTCTGCGCGACAAGGGCCTCAGGATCACCATCGCCGACGCGGCCGAGATCCGCGCCCGCGACGGCAGCGATCTGACGATCTCCAGCCGCACCGCGCCGCCGACCCAGCGCTTCCAGATTCTCCACCAGCTGGCGCTCGTCACCCAGAACGAGCTTCTGGAAGCGACGCTCGACCTCGCGCGCTTCCAGTCCGACACCGCCCGCGCCATCGCCAAGATCGGGCTGGCGAACTATTTCGCCGGGGCCGCACTGATGCCCTACCGCGCCTTCCATGCCGCCGCCCAGGAGGTGCGTCACGATCTTGAGCGGCTCGCCGACCGGTTCGGCGCCTCGATCGAGCAGGTGGCGCACCGGCTTTCCACCCTGCAAAGGCCGGGGCTGAAGGGCATCCCCTTCTTCTTCGTCCGCGTCGATCAGGCGGGCACGATCACCAAGCGCCATTCGGCCACCCGCCTGCAGTTCGCCCGTTTTGGCGGCGCCTGCCCCTTGTGGAACGTCTACCGCGCCTTCGAGACGCCGGGGCGCTTCATCCGCCAGCTGGCCGAAACCCCCGACGGCGTGCGCTATCTCTGCCTCGCCCGCGACGTGTCGAAGCCCGGCGGTTCGTTCAACGCCCCCGTGCGCCGCTATGCGATCGCGCTTGGCTGCGAGGTGAGCCATGCCAAGGGCCTCGTCTATGCCGACGACCTCGACCTGACGAACGCCCGCGCCTATGAGCCGATCGGCATTTCCTGCCGCATCTGCGAGCGGCCGAACTGCCACCAGCGCTCGGTGCCGCCGCTCGAACGCAAGCTGAAGATCGACCCCGACCGGCGCGGGCTTCTGCCCTACGACGTGTCCTGAGGATCAGGCCGAGGCGAGGTGCTTCGCGATCTCGTCCTTCAGATGGCCGCGCCGCTTGCGCAGCTCGGTTTCGGCAAGCGCCTCCATCGGCGCGACATTCGTTTCTGCCCGGTGAACCTGGCGGTTGACCTCGTGATATTCGTCCGCCAGGCGCGCGAAATGGGCGTCGCTTATCCTGAGGCGATGAATCTTCTCGACCTCCTGCGGGAACTCCTCGGCAAGCTCGTGCGGTGTATGGGACATCTGGATTCCTTGTGCTGTCTGGGCTGATTCTAGCCGCGTCGGGACGTCCGCACCTTGAGCCTGGTCAAACCGCCGACGACCGTGACGCAATCGGCCCAAGTTCCGCCGGTCGGCTTCTTGCGAAACTCCCGCGTTGCGACCATGGTGCGCGCGATTGCACGGCGCGGACTACGGGAACGAACGGCCAATGATCTTTGTCGAGAACGGACCGGGGGGAGAGGCCGCGCTCTTCGACGGCGCGAAGGGCCAGATCCGTGCCGACGCGCCCGAGGAGGTGGATGCGGCGCTTGCCGCCCTCGACCGGGCACAACGCGACGGGCTCTGGGCTGCGGGGTATGCTTCCTATGAACTCGGCTATGCGCTCGAACCGCGCCTTGCGCCGCTGATGCCCGAGGCGCGCCGCCTGCCGCTCCTGCAGTTCGGGCTCTACGACGGCCCCTCCGATCCGGCGCCCTTCCTCGCCGGTTCCGCCGAGGAAGCGCCCGCCGCCCATCTTGATGCCTTGCACCCCGCCTGGACAGCGCAAGATCATGCGGGCGCGCTGCACCGCATCCTCGACTATATCGCGGCGGGCGACATCTATCAGGCCAACCTGACCATGGCGGTCGAGGCGCGCTGGTCGGGGACGCCTGCGGGCCTTTACGGTGCGCTGCGCGCGCGCCAGCCGGTGGCGCACGGCGCGTTCGTCGACATGGAAGGAACGCTGCCGATCCTGTCGCGTTCGCCGGAACTTTTCTTCGCGACCGGCGCCGAGGGCCGGATCGAGACCCGCCCGATGAAGGGCACCGCGCCGCGCGCCTCGAATCCGGCCCATGATACGGCCCTGCGGATGGAACTGCAGGCGAGTATCAAGAACCGCGCGGAAAACCTTATGATCGTTGATCTTTTGCGCAACGACATCTCGCGCGTCTGCCGGGCGGGCAGCGTGAAAGTGCCGCAGCTTTTCGCCATCGAAAGCTATGCGACCGTTCATCAGATGGTCAGTCATGTGACCGGCGAGCTCGTGCCCGGCACGACGCCTAGCGCGATTTTCCGGGCGCTCTTTCCCTGTGGTTCGATCACCGGGGCACCGAAGATCCGGGCGATGGAGATCATCCGCGCGCTTGAGGCCGGCCCGCGCGGGATCTATTGCGGGTCGATAGGCTGGATCGCGCCGGACGGGTCGTCGCGGTTCAACGTGGCGATCCGCACCCTGACGCTCGACGGCGAGCGCGCGCGCTTTGGCGTCGGTGGCGGTATCGTGGCGGATTCCACCGCTGCCAGCGAATATGAGGAGGCGCTGTGGAAGGCACGCTTCGCGATCCTGACCTGAGGCTGATCGAGACCTTTCGCTGGGATGGGTCGGCCTTTGTCAGGCTGGAGGCGCATCTGGCGCGCGCCCGCGCGTCAGCCACCGCGCTTGGCTTTTCCTGGGTGGCCTCAGAGGTGGAACGTGCGCTCGGTACCGTCGGCGGCCACTCGCCGCAGCGCGTCCGCCTGACCATCGGCCGTGACGGGGCTGCGGGGGTGACTGCCGCCTCGCTGCCACCCACCAAAACCGAATGGCGGATCGCGATCCATCCCGAACCGATTGACGAAGGGAACCCGGCGCGGGGTCACAAGACCACGGACCGAGCGCTCTATGACCGCGCCCGGGCCAGCCTGCCCGAAGGCGTGGATGAATATCTCTTCCTGAACCGGGGGGGCGAACTGGCCGAGGGCACGATCACCAACCTCTTCGCCGATCTCGGCCACGGTCTCGTGACCCCGCCTCTCTCGTCCGGCTGCCTGCCGGGCGTGCTGCGCGCGGACCTTCTCGCGTCAGGTCAGGTGCGCGAGGCGGTTCTGACGGCCGATATCCTCGGCGACGCGAGGCTCTGGGTCGGCAATTCGCTGCGCGGCCTTATCCCCGCGTCTCTTTGAGAGCGTCAAGCCGCGCCTCGATCGCGCGGAAATGCTCGGTCAACTGGCGCTGGCGCATGTCGTCGAGCTTTTCATGCAGGCTCAGGATTTCCAGCTCGGCCTTGAGATTGACCTCGTAATCATGCCCTGCCACCTCGCGGTCCTTCGCGGCCTGGCGGTTCTGGCTCATCATGATGACCGGCGCCTGGATGGCCGCGATCATCGACAGGATCAGGTTGAGAAAGACGAACGGATAGGGGTCGGCGGGCGCCGTCATCAGCCAGACATTCGAGGCGACCCAGCCCAGGATCAGCGCCGCGAACAGGAAGATGAACGTCCAGGAGCCGCCGAAGGCCGCCACCTGGTCGGCGACGCGCTGACCGAGCGTCTGATCGCTGCGAAAGGTTTCGTTGATGTTGCGCGAGATCGCGGCGCGCGCCGCGATGCGCCTCAGGACGCGCTGCTCGCGCTCCGGCAGATCGTCATAGCCCGCGCTGAGAAGCTTTGCCGCCAGTTCGCGCACGCGCTCGTCCATGCAGTCCTCCATAGGCACCGGCCGGGGGCTCTGCCCCCGGACCCCCGAGGTACTTGAGCCAAGATGATATATGCCGCTTCAGTGTCGCACAAATATCCACGGCGCATGCCCCCGACCATCCGGGACCGGTGGCAGAAGGCGCCCGCCTACCTCTGGGCAGCCGCCCAGCGCGCGTTCAGCCAGGGCGCGGAATTGGCGGGCGCCAGCATGCCTTTGCCGAGGATATGGTCGGCAGCCTTCTCGCCTGTCATGATCGACGGCGCGTTCAGGTTGCCGTTCGTCACCCGCGGGAAGATCGAGCTGTCGGCGACGCGCAGCCCCTCGACCCCGATCACCCGGCATTCCGGGTCCACGACCGCCATCCTGTCATCGCGCCGTCCCATGCGCGCGGTGCCGCAGGGGTGATAGGCGCTTTCGGCATGGTCGCGGATGAAGGCGTCGATCTCTTCGTCGGACTGATATTTCGCGCCCGGCTGAATCTCGTGCTTCACGAAAGGCGCGAACGCTTTCTGACCGAAAATCTCGCGGGTGAGCCGCACGCATTTGCGGAAATCGGCCCAGTCGTCGGGATGCGACATGTAGTTGAAGAATATGCGCGGCGCCTCGCGCGGATCGGCGGATTTCAGCGTCACCGCGCCGCGCGATTTCGACCGCATCGGGCCGACATGGGCCTGGAACCCGTGACCTTCCGACGCGGCCTTGCCGTCATACCGCACGGCAATCGGCAGGAAATGATACTGGATGTCGGGATAATCGACGCCCTTGTCCGACCGGATGAAGGCGCAGCTCTCGAACTGGTTCGAAGCACCGAGACCCTTGCCGGTGAACAGCCATTGCGCCCCGATCACCGCCTTGCCCCAGAGGTTCCAGTACTTGTAAAGCGTGATCGGTTGTTTCGAGGCGAACTGCATATAGATTTCAAGGTGATCCTGGAGGTTGGCGCCCACACCCGGCCGGTCGGCCACCACCTCGATCCCGTGCTCCTTCAGATGCGCCGCGGCGCCGATGCCCGACAGCATCAGAAGCTTCGGCGTGTTGATCGACGAGGCGGCGAGGATGACCTCGGCATCGGCCCGGATCACCTCCACCTGGCCGCCGCGTTCGACCTCGACGCCCACGGCGCGGCCGTTCTCGATGACCACCTTGCGGGCGAAGGCACGGATCAGCTTGCAGGTCTCTCGTTTCAGCGCGGGTTTCAGATAGGCATTCGCCGCCGACCAGCGACGGCCCTTCCAGATCGTCGCCTCCATCGGACCGAAGCCTTCCTGCTTCTCGCCGTTATAGTCGCCGGTCACTTCGTAACCGGCCTGCCGCCCCGCCTCGACGAAAGCATGGAAGAGCGGATTGGACCGGGGCCCGCGTGTTACATGCAGGGGCCCGTTCGTGCCGCGGAATTCGTTCGGGGCGCCGCCGTGCCAGGTTTCCATCCGGCGGAAATAGGGCAGCACATCGGCATAGGACCAGCCCTGCGCGCCCTGATCGGCCCAATGGTCGAAATCCTTCGCATGGCCGCGCACGAAGACCATGCCGTTGATCGAGGACGAGCCACCCACAACCTTGCCGCGCGGGGTCGCAAGCGTGCGCCCGCCAAGATGCGGTTCCGGTTCTGTCCGGAAGCCCCAGTCATACATCGGCATGTTCATCGGATAGGACAGAGCGGCCGGCATCTGGATGAAGGGTCCGGCATCGGTGCCGCCATGTTCGATGACGATCACGCGCTTGCCCGCTTCCGACAGCCGGTAGGCCAGCGCGCAGCCCGCCGATCCCGCCCCAACGATCACATAGTCGGCCGTCATCTTGCTCTTCCATCATCGGGGGCCGCGCGGGTGAGCGCGACGAAGGTTTCAAATGCGATATTGCCGCCCGAGGCGACGAGAAGGGCGGTCTTGCCCCGAACCGGCAGCTGGCCCGAGAGAAGCGCGGCGATGGCCGCCGCGCCCGAGGGTTCCAGCACAAGCTTCATCTGTTCGAAGGCCGCGATCATCGCCCTGCGCACGGAAGCGTCATCGACTGCGCAGCCCCTGACGCCCGCAGCCTGTGCAGCGGCAAAGGGCGTGGCGCCGGGGGCGGTCGCCTGCAAGGCATCGCAGATGCTCCGCGCCCCCGACGCAACGCGGCCGACCGCCGCCGCCGTCAGCGACCGGCCCATTCCGTCAAATCCTTCTGGTTCCACCGTCCAGATATCGGCATCCGGGTGGGCGGCGCGGACCGCAAGCGCGACGCCTGCGATCAGCCCGCCACCGCCCGTGGGCGCCGCCACAAGGTCCGGTGCCGCGCCCGCCGCCGCCATCTGCTGCAGCGCCTCGACCGCCACGCCTGCCTGTCCGGCGACCACGGCCGGATCGTCGAACGGGTGAAGGAGCGTGAGCCCCTGCGTCTCGGCCAGTTGCCGGGCCAGCGCCGAGGCCGCTTCCTCGCGCGGGCGGTCACCGTGGTGCGACAGGACAACGCGCGCGCCAAAGCCTTCCGTCGCGCGGCGCTTCACCTCGGGCGCGTCCTCCGGCATCACGATGGTAACCGGCACGCCTGCCGCCCGGCCCGCCGCCGCAAGCCCTTGGGCGAAATTGCCCGAGGAAAAGGCGATAACACCCTGCTTTCGCTCTGTTTCCGTCAACTGTGCCAATCGCCATGTCGCACCGCGGATCTTGAACGACCCGGCCTTCTGCAGGCTTTCCGCCTTGACGAATACCCGCGCCGCGCCGCTTGCCTCGGCAAAGGCCGGAACGTCGATCAGGGGGGTCCTGATCGTCCCCTTCCGGGTCAGCGCATAGGCGCGGGCGATCTCAGTGGCGGTCGGGATCATCACCAGGGCGCCTCGACCGGCCCGAGGTTCACATAGACCGACTTCACCTGAGTGTAGTGCTCCACCGCCGCCTTGGAATTCTCGCGCCCGACTCCAGAGAGCTTCGCGCCACCGAACGGCCCCTCGACGGGCGTGAGGTTATAGGCATTGATCCAGCAGGAACCGGCCTGAAGCTCGGCCACCACCCGATGGCCGCGCGCGAGATCGGCGGTGAAGACCCCGGCGGCAAGGCCGAACTCGGTGGCATTCGCGCGGGCGATCACCTCTTCCTCGGTCTCGAAATCCAGAACCGCCATCACCGGCCCGAAGATTTCCTCCCGGGCAATGGTCATCTCGTCGGTCACATCGGCGAAAACGGTGGGCGCGACGAAGGTGCCGTCGTTCAACCCGGCACGGTGACCGCCGGTGATCAGGCGGGCGCCCTCGGCCCGGCCTGTCTCGACATAGGCCAGGACTTTCTCAAGCTGCGCGGAAGAAACGAGCGGCCCCATCTGGGTCTCGGGGTCGCGCGGATCGCCGAGGCGGATCGCCTCGGTCCGTTCCTTCAGCCGCTTCAGGAACCGCTCCTTGATGCCCTTCTGCACGAAGACCCGGGTGCCGTTCGAACAGACCTGACCCGAGGAATAGAAGTTCCCCAGCATCGCCCCGCCCACGGCATTTTCCACATCGGCATCGTCGAAGACGATCAGGGGCGACTTGCCGCCGAGTTCCATCGTCACATGGCGTATCCCTTCGGCGGCCATCGCATAGACCTTGCGCCCCGTCGGCACCGAGCCGGTGAGCGACACCTTGGCCACGCGCGGATCGGTGACGAGCGCGGCGCCCACCTGCCCCCTGCCCTGCAGCACGTTGAAAAGCCCCGCTGGCAAGCCGGCCTCGACGAAAATCTCGGCGATCTTCAGGGCGCAGAGCGGTGTCACCTCGGACGGTTTGAAGATCATCGCATTGCCGAGCGCGAGCGCGGGCGCGGCTTTCCAGCAGGCGATCTGGGTCGGATAGTTCCAGGCGCCAATGCCGACGCAAACGCCCAGGGGCTCGCGGATCGTGTAGAGGAAATCGCGGCCAAGGGGCACGGTCTGCCCTGTGACGGTCGGTGCGAGACCCGCGAAATATTCCAGCGCGTCGGCGCCTGACGTGGCATCGGCGACCGTGGTTTCCTGTATGGGCTTGCCGGTGTCGAGCGTTTCCAGCTCCGACAGGGTCTGGTTCCGCTCGCGGATGATCTCGGCCGCCCGGCGCAGGATGCGCGCCCGCTCGACCGGCTTCATCCGGCCCCAGCCCCGCTGCGCCCGCTCCGCCGAGGCGAGCGCCCGTTCGATCACTGCGGGCGTCGCCTCATGCACGCGGGCGATCACTTCGCCGGTTGCCGGGAAAACGACATCGATCGCGGCGCCTGCCGCGTCTTCAAGATAGGCGCCGTCGACGAAGTGGCTTGCCCGAGGTTGTGCGATCATTCTGTCCGGTCCAGTTCCAGGATGAGATATTGCAGCGCCAGCGCCGCCGCCGCCGCGCCATCGGGCATTGCCTGCTGTTTCAGCGCCTCGCGGATATAGACCCCGTCGATCAACGCGGCCGTGCCGCGCGCCACTTCCTCGGCGCGGTCGCCCACGAGCTTCCTGAGATCATAGACAAGGTTGGTATGCAGCCGCGCCTGGTAGACCCTGAGAAGCCGCTTTGCCTCCGGCACGGTCTGGGCAAGCACATAGAAATTCAGCCAGGCTCCGATCACCTCCCGCCGGAAATTCACCGCCGTGAAGCTCGCCCGGAGAATCGCCGTCAGCCGCGCGCGCGGCCCCTCGGCCATGGCGAGCGCCCCCCTGACCTCGGCGCCATAGAGGCTGAGAATATGGCGCATCGCGGCGAGGAATATCTGTTCCTTCGAGCCGAAATAGTGATGCGCCAGGGCCGAAGACATGCCTGCCCGCTTGGCGATCTGGCTGACGGTGACGTCAAGCGACCCGGTGCGGCCGATCTCGAGGATCGTGGCCTTGACCAGCGCTTCCTTGCGAATCGGCTCCATTCCAACTTTCGGCATGACCTGCCCTTTCGGCTTGAGGGGATGCGAGTACAAGAGCGGTTATTGACTCGTCAATCAAGAAAAAACTGGCAGGCGAGGTCAACCCGCTTTGCACCCTTCCGATCTTCCGCTAGCCTGAACGCAGACACAATGCTGTCACAGGGGCTGTCGCAGGGGGCGGCTTGCACGACGCAGGAAATAAGCGCTCGGGCAAGAATTCTCTTGCTTACGTAAGGGATGATGATGTTAATTGACGCATCAATCAAGAATACTAGGGAGGCTGCCATGAAACTTCGTTCGATTCTGCTTGCGTCCGCGGCGCTGGCTTTCGCGGCGCAAGCGTCGGCGGAAGGCTGCGACAAGGTCACGTTCTCGGATGTCGGCTGGACCGACATCACTGCAACGACCGCCGTCAGCTCGCTGATCCTCAATGCACTCGGTTACGAGACCGAAACCAGCATCCTGTCGGTGCCGGTCACCTACGAGGGGCTTGCGGGCGGCGATATCGACATCTTCCTCGGCAACTGGATGCCGACGATGGAATCGAACATCGCGCCCTATCGCGACGCCGGGACCGTGGATACGGTGCGTGCCAATCTGGAAGGGGCGAAATACACGCTCGCGACCAACGAGGCCGGTGCCGCCCTTGGCATCAAGGATTTCGCCGACATCGCCACCCATGCGGCCGAACTGGACAATCAGATCTACGGGATCGAGCCGGGCAATGACGGCAACAAGCTGATCCTCGACATGATCGAGAAGGACGCTTTCGGGATGAAGGGCGTCGAGCTTGTCGAAAGCTCCGAACAGGGCATGCTTGCCGAAGTGGCCAAGCACGACGGCGACAGCAAGCCGATCGTCTTCCTCGGCTGGGAGCCCCATCCGATGAACGCCAATTTCAAGATGACCTATCTGACCGGCGGCGACGACTACTTCGGCCCGAACTTCGGTGGCGCGACCGTCTATACCAACACCCGCGCGGGCTATGTGAAGGAATGCCCGAACCAGGGCAAGTTCCTGGAAAACCTCGTCTTCCCGCTCGAGATGGAAAACGAGATCATGGGCGCGATCCTGAATGACGGCGCCGACCCGGCCGATGCGGCCAAGGCCTGGCTCTCGGCTCACGAGGATGCGCTCGGCCCCTGGCTCGACGGCGTGACGACCAAGGACGGCGGCGATGCGATGGCCGCGGTCAAGGCCGCGCTGGAATAACAACGGCGACCAAGCCGGACAATCCAGCACCGAATACGGCAGCGGCGAACCCGCTGCCGTATTTTCAGAAGACCTGCGGAGGGGAACGCAATGGACTGGCTGAGCAATCTGTGGCTTGACGGCTGGAAGATTCCGGTCGGCGATGTCGCCAAGACCGTTTTCGACTGGATGAAAACTCATCTGAAATGGCTGTTCGATGCAATGGCCTGGGTGATGGAGCATCTGATCGAAGGCATTCTCTGGTGCCTGCAGACGCCGCATCCTCTGGTGATCGTGGCCATTGCCGTCGCCATCACCTGGTATCTTCAGCGCAGCTGGAAGATCTGCCTTCTCGTGTTCGTGGGTTTTCTCTTCATCCTCAACCAGGGCTACTGGAAACCGACGACGGAAAGTCTGACACTGATCCTCGCCTCCTGCGTGGTCTGCATGGGCGCGGGCGTGCCGATCGGCATCGCCGCCGCCCACCGGCCGCGGCTTTATCAGGCGATGCAGCCGATCCTCGACCTGATGCAGACGCTGCCCACGTTCGTCTATCTGATCCCGGCCATCGTCTTCTTCGGCCTCGGCATGGTGCCGGGTCTGATCGCGACCGTGATCTTCGTTCTGCCCGCGCCGATCCGCCTGACCCATCTCGGCGTCTCGAACACCCCTGCCGCCCTGACCGAAGCCCTTACGGCCTTTGGCGCAACCAGGCGCCAGGTCCTGTGGAAGGCCGAACTTCCCTACGCTTTCCCCCAGATCATGGCCGGGCTGAACCAGACCATCATGCTCTCGCTCTCGATGGTGGTCATCGCCGCGCTCGTCGGCGCCAACGGCCTCGGGGTTCCGGTCGTCCGCGCGCTCAATTCGGTCAACACCAAGCTCGGCTTTGAATCGGGCTTCGTGATCGTGGTCGTCGCCATCGTGCTTGACCGCATGCTGCGCAAGGGAGAGACGAAATGAGCGCCGCAGGCAAAGCCGCCTCCGCGACCGACGGGGATGTCGCGGTCGAGTTCAACAAGGTCAACATCGTCTTCGGCGACCAGCCCGGCAAAGCGCTGCCCCTGATGGACAAGGGGATGAGCCGGTCGGAGATCCAGAAGGCGACCGGCCAGATCCTTGGCGTCCACGATTGTTCGCTGACCGTGGCGCGGGGGGAAATCCTCGTGCTGATGGGTCTCTCCGGCTCGGGGAAATCGACGCTCCTCAGGGCGGTCAACGGGCTCAATCCGGTCTGCCGGGGCTCGGTCACCGTCCATGACGGCGACTGGAGCTGTGAGGTGGGCGGCGCCAACCGCGAGGATCTTCTGAAAGTCCGGCGCGAATGCGTGGCGATGGTCTTCCAGCAGTTCGGTCTCCTGCCCTGGCGGTCGGTGCGCGAAAATGTCGGCCTGGGGCTCGAACTTGCGGGCCAGACACCCGCCCAGATGCGCGAGAAGGTGGATGAGCAGCTTGCGCTCGTCGGCCTGTCCGAGCGCGCCGACGCCAAGGTCGGCGAATTGTCGGGCGGCATGCAGCAGCGCGTGGGCCTCGCCCGCGCCTTCGTGACCGATGCGCCGATCCTCCTGATGGACGAACCCTTCTCGGCCCTCGATCCGCTGATCCGCACCCGGCTGCAGGACGAGCTTCTGGAGCTGCAGGCGAAGCTTCACCGCACGATCATCTTCGTCAGCCACGACCTTGATGAGGCCTTCAAGATCGGCAACCGCATCGCGCTGATGGAGGGCGGACGCATCGTCCAGTGCGGCACGGCACGCGAGATCATCGCCAATCCGGTCTCGGACTATGTGGCGGATTTCGTCAATCACATGAATCCCCTCTCGGTGCTGACTGCGCGGGATGCGGTCGAACCCACGCCGAACAGCACCCCGACAGACGGCCAATGCGATATCGACACGCCGATCAAGGATGTGATGGCGCGGCTGAAGGACGAGACGCGCGCGCTGGAAGTGACCGATCGCGGCAAGGTCGTGGGCCAGGTCTCGCGCAAGACGGTGATCGCGCGGCTTCTCGATCCGCGCGGCTGACGGATCAGACCCTCTCGGCACCGGCGGGCGGGGTCACGCCCGCCCGCGCGATCTGCGCCTCGCGCCAGCTCATGTAGCTGATCGCGCCGATGATGATCGCGCCGCCGAGAAGAACATAGGGATCGACCCTCTCGGCGAAGGCAAACCAGCCCAGAAGCGTCGCCCAGATCAATTGCAGGAAGATCACCGGCTGGGTGACGCTCACCGGCGCCACGGCGAAGGCGCGCGCCATGAAATAATGGCCGAGCGTCGCGAAAAGGGCGACGACAGCAAGCGCGCCAAGCTGCGACAGCGTCGGTGTCACCCAGGACCAGAGGGCGAAGGGCGCGAGGCCAAGCGCGACCGACAGTGACAGGAGCGCGACCAGCGCCCCGGCAGGCAGGACCGTCGAGAGCCGTTTGGCGACGATGTAGGACAGGCCGAAGAACGTGGCTGCCCCCACCTGCGTCAGATGGCCGGGTGCCAGGTCCCTGAGGCCCGGCCTCAGCACGATCAGCGCCCCGATGAGGGCCACGGCAATCGCCGTGATCCGGCGCGCGGCGATCCGCTCACCCAGGACCAGGGCCGCCCCCGCCGTCACCACGATCGGGCTCAGATAGCCGATTGCCGTCACGTCGGCGATCGGGATGCGCGCCATGGCATAGAACCACAGGATCACCGCGAGCGTATGGAGCCCGCCGCGCAGCGCGATCAGCCGCAGCGCCCCGGTGGGCAAGCCCGCCCGCAGAATGCGCCAGAGCGGCGGCGCCAGGAACACAAGTCCGTACAGAAAGCGGATGAACGCGCCTTCCGCCGCCGGCAGCGCGGTGCCCAGGTGGTGGACCGTGCCGTTGACCGCGACGAAGCTCAGCCCGCTCAGCACCATCCAGACGATCCCTGCCAGAGGTGCCTGAGTTTCCGTCCTTGTCATCTGACCGCCCCGAAAGCCTGGCCGAGCCAGACCAGATCGGGCGCGGAAAGACAAGCTCAGCCGACGGCGATCCCGAAGGCGAGCGACCACATCAGGGCGCCCACGAAGAGGTCGAGCACCACCCAGGCGCGCGGGCGCGCAAAGACGGGCGCAAGAAGCCGGGCCCCATAGCCGAGCGAGAAGAAGAAGGCGAAGGACGAGGCCGCGGCGCCAAGGCCGAAGGCCAGCGCCCGGCCGGGATACTGCGCCGCGACCGAGCCGATCAGCACCACTGTGTCGAGATAGACATGCGGGTTCAGCCAGGTCACCGCCGCGATCATCGCCAGAACCCTGCCAAGTGGCGGTGCCTCGCCCGCCGCCGCGCGCAACGTCTCGCCACCGCGCAGCGCGGCCCGGAAAGACCGGGCGCCATACCAGAAAAGGAACGCAACGCCGCCCCACCGCAGCGCGGGCGCAAGCCAGGGCAGCCGCGCCGACGCGAAGGAAAAGCCTGAAACGCCCAGCCCGATCAGAACCGCGTCCGAGGCAGCACAGAAAAGGCAGACCGCAAGGACATGTTCGCGCCGCAGACCTTGCCTGAGGACCATGGCATTCTGCGCCCCTATGGCGAGGATGAGCCCGAGCCCCAGCCGGAACCCGGCGAAAGACGCCTCAAACATCATGCCCGCTCAGGCCATTCAGCACTTTCATCGCCAGGTGGCGCCGCTCCCACTGCACGAAGACATGGTCGTGCAGGAAGCCTGCAACCACATTGGCGCTGATCCCCGCCCCGGTCAGTGCCGCCGCGATCTTCGCCGTCAGCCCGACGGCTTCGAGGCTCGAATGGATGCCGAGCGAGATGCGCGCCCAGCCGGCGTCATGGCCGACATGATGCCGCGCCAGATCGGACGCGGGCGCGACAATGGTAAGCCCCTCGTCTTCCGCAACGGTCGCGAAGGGTCTCAGGCCCGATGGCATCGGCTCGCCGGGTGCGATCTGCCCATAGCCGTATTCCTCCGCGTGAAGCACGGGGTGCAGCCCGCTCAGGAGCCGCTCCAGGGATGTTTCGCCGCTCATGTCTCGACCATGCTCCCGCCTGCCTGGCCAACCAGATAACGCTTGGTGTCGCTCAGGGCTACTGAATATCGGTAATCCATGTTAAGCATTGCTAATGATAGACCCCGACCAGCTCGCCACCCTCTCCGCGATCCTGCGCACCGGCTCCTTCGAAGGCGCGGCGCGGGCACTGAATGTGACGCCTTCCGCCATTTCGCAACGCCTGCGCGCGCTCGAGGACCGTCTTGGCACCGTGCTGGTGCGGCGCACCCAGCCCGCGCGCGCGACCGGGGCCGGACAAAGGCTCGCGCGCCATGCCGACGATCTGGCGCTTCTCGAAAGCGCGCTGATGCGCGATCTCGGCCTCGGCGCCGACCGCGCCCGCCCGACCGTGCGGATTGCCGTCAATGCCGACAGCCTCGCCACCTGGTTCCTTCCGGCGCTGGCGGCGGCACCTGACCTCCTCTTCGATCTGGTGATCGACGATCAGGACCATTCCGCCGAGCTGCTCCGGCGCGGCGAGGTCGCCGCGGCGCTCACGGCCGACACAGACCCCGTGCAGGGCGCCACCGCCCACGCTCTCGGCGCGCTCGCCTACCGCGCCAGCTGCGCGCCTGCCTTCCGCGACCGCTGGTTTGCGGGCGGCCTCGACGCCGAAACCCTTTCCCGCGCGCCCGCGCTCGTCTTCAACACCAAGGACCGGCTGCAGGCCGACTGGGCGCGGGCGCGGGCCGGACGGCCCGTCACGCTGCCCGCCCATCACATCGCTTCAAGCCACGCTTTCGTCACGGCCGCCCTTCTGGGTATCGGCTGGGGCATGAACCCCGTGCCGCTGATCGCCACCCACCTGGACCGCGGCACCCTCGTCGACCTCGCTCCGGACCAGCCGCTTTTCACACCGCTTCACTGGCAGGTCAGTCGCCTGCATGCGACCTTGCTCGCGCCGCTCACCGCCGCCGTCCGCCGGGCGGCTCGCGCCACGCGCGCACCGGCATAAGTCGCAGGCGCGGGCCCGCTCCACGTTCTGTCCTGAATACTCCGGGAGGGTCCGGGAGGGCAGAGCCCTCCCGGCGGGTCGGCCGGGCGCAGCCCGGACGACATCTCACAGCGCCGCGGCCACCTCGTCGGGCACGTCGAAATTGTGGGTCACGGTCTGCACGTCATCGTCCTCTTCGAGAAGGTCGATAAGCCTCATCAGCTTCTGCGCGGTTTCCAGATCGACCTCGGTGCGCGACTGCGGCTTCCAGATCAGCTTCGCCTCTTCGCTTTCGCCGAGGGTCTTTTCCAGAGCCTCGGTCACCTCGCTCAGCGCATCGGCATCACAATAGATCCAATGGCCGTCCTCGTCGCTCTCGACATCGTTGGCGCCCGCATCCAGCGCCGCCATCATCACCGTGTCGGCATCCCCGGCCCTGGGCCTGAACGACACTTCGCCGACCCGGTCGAACGCGTGCGAGACCGACCCCGTCTGCCCGAGGTTGCCGCCGCACTTGGTGAAATAGGACCGCACGTTCGAGGCGGTGCGGTTGAGATTATCCGTCATCGCCTCGACGATGATCGCGATCCCGTTCACGCCATAGCCTTCATAGCGGATTTCCGTGTAGTCCGCCGCATCGCCGCCGAGCGACTTCTTGATCGCCCGCTCGATCACATCCTTAGGCATCGACTGGGCCTTCGCCGCCTTCACCGCCAGCCTGAGGCGCGGGTTCTTGTCGGGATCGGGGTCGCCCATCTTGGCGGACACCGTGATTTCCTTGGCGAGCTTCGAGAACATCTTCGAGCGTGCAGCATCCTGCTTGCCCTTGCGATGCTGGATATTGGCCCATTTGGAATGGCCGGCCATGAATGTCTCCGTCGGTATTTCGGGGATGGGGCCTCTATATGCAGGGTCAGGCTGCTGGGCAAGGGTGCGCGCGCCTGTGGTTGCGCCCGTCACTTTCTTCGGCTTGACTGGCCGATATCGGGCGCGCCTGGAAGGTTGTCGAATGACCCTGGACCAAACGTTTCTTTTCCTGCTGTTCGGCGCGGTCTTCGCAGCGCTCATCTGGGGGCGCTGGCGCTATGATGCCGTGGCCTTCGCCGCGCTGATCGCGGGCGTCCTTTCCGGGGCGGTGCCTGCCGAAAAGGCCTTCGAGGGGTTCGGCCATCCCGCGACAGTGATCGTGGCGCTGGTGCTCGTCGTCTCGGCCGGGCTGTCGCGCGCCGGTGCGGTTGCGCTCATCACCCGCCATATCGGCGGCGGCGGCAACGGCCTCGGGCGTCATATCGCTGCCTTCGGCGCGGTGGGCGCGGCCCTTTCCGCCTTCATGAACAATGTCGCGGCACTTGCGCTGCTGATGCAGGTCGACATGGCGCGCGCGCGCCAGGAGGGCCGCCCACCCGGCCTCACGCTCATGCCGCTTTCCTTCGCCACGATCCTTGGCGGCATGGTCACGCTGATCGGTACGCCGCCGAACATCATCGTCGCCTCGGTGCGCAAGGACATGCTGGGCGAAAGCTACAGCATGTTCGACTTTGCCCCGGTCGGCGGGGCCGTGGCCCTCGCGGGGCTCCTCTTCGTCGCGACCGTCGGCTGGCGGCTGATCCCGAATCGTCCCGACCCCGCGCCAGCGGGCGAGCGCGCGGCCTACCTGGCCGAGTTTCTCATCCCCGACGCCTCCCCTCTGGCCGAGGCGACGGCGGCGACCCTGTTCGACGAAGCCGACAAGTCCGGCGTCGCGATCGTGGCGCTGCGCCGCGGCCGCCGCCGAATGGCGATCGGACGCGAGACGACACTGCAGACGGGCGACGCGATCGAGGTCGAAGCCGACGCCGAGCAGCTCGACGGGCTTCGCACCGCCCTGAAGCTCGATTTCGCCGATCCCGCGCACAAGGACTATCTGAGCGTCGAGAAGGCCGGGATGGCGGTGATCGAGGCTGTGGTGCCCGCAACCGCGCGAATGGCCGGCCGCACGAGCGAGGCCGTGGGCCTCGGCTGGCGTCAGCGCAGCGCGCTTCTCGGCGTGTCGCGGCAGGGGCGCAACGTTTCGGGGCCGGTGCGCAAGGTCACGATCAAACCGGGTGACATCCTGCTGTTGCTGGCACCGGCCGACCGTGCCGCCGAGGTGGTCGACTGGCTGGGCTGCCTGCCGCTCGCCGACCGCGGCCTGACTGTCACCAGAAGCGACCGTGCCTGGCTGGCAACCGGGCTGTTCGCCCTTGCGGTCGCCGCCGCGAGCCTCGGGCTCGTGACATTGCCGGTCGCGCTTGGCGCGGTCGTGCTCGCCTTTCTCGTCAGCCGCATCCTGCCGCCGGCCGAGGTCTACGAGCATGTCGAATGGCCGGTCGTCGTGCTGCTCGGTTCGATGATACCGCTCGGGGCCGCGCTGGAAACGTCCGGCGGGACGGCCCTTATCGCCTCGGCACTGACCGGCATCACCGCCGGCGCGCCGGCATGGGTCGCCCTCATGGTGCTCATGGTAGTGACCATGACCCTGTCGGACGTGCTCAACAACACTGCGACCGCGCTTGTTGCCGCCCCGGTCGGCGTCGAGATGGCGCGCAGCCTGCAAGTCTCGCCCGATCCGTTCCTGATGGCCGTGGCGGTGGCGGCGTCATGCGCCTTCCTGACCCCGATCGGACACAAGAACAATCTTCTGATCCTGGGGCCGGGCGGCTATCGCTTCGGTGACTACTGGCGCGCGGGCCTGCCGCTCGAACTGATCGTGATCGCGGTGGGGCTGCCGGTCATCCTGTTCGTCTGGCCGCTGTAGGCGGGGCGTTTCGTACGGGTCACCCCTGCAAGGGCCAGATCCAGGCAATGGTCAGCACCGCGGTGATCCCGGTCACGATATCAAGCGGGACGCCCATGCGCAGGAAGTCGGTGAACTTGTAGCCGCCGGGCCCGTAGACCATCATATGGGTCTGATAGCCGATCGGCGTGGCAAAGGCCACCGAGGCGGAGAACATCACGGCGATCGCGAAGGGTCGCGGGTCGAGGCCCAGCGAATGGGCCAGATGCATGGCGATCGGCGTAAAGATCACCGCGACCGCGTTGTTCGACAGAAACTCGGTCAGCACCAGCCCCAGCGAATAGACAATGGCCAAGATGGCCAGCGGCGGCAGATGCTGGATCTGCGGCGAGACCGCATCGACGATCAGCTGGACGGCGCCGGAACTGTCCAGCCCTTCGCCAACCGCGAGCATGCCGAAGATCATCGCCATCAGCCGCCCGTCAATCGCATGAAGCGCTTCGTCGGGGTCAACGGCGCGCGTCACCAGCAGGAAAGTCACCGCAAGCATCGCCAGCACGAGGATCGGCGCGACATCGAGCGCGGCCAGTGCCACAACCGCCGCGAGCCCGCCGATGGCAAGCGGCATATGGCTGCGCCGGTAGGGCAAGGCCGAGGGTTTGGAGACATCCACGAGATCGACATCGCTCGCAAGCCGGGTGATATCCTCCGTCGCCCCTTCCAAGAGCAGCGTATCGCCCACCTGCACCATCAGATCGTCGAGCTGGCGGCCGATATTCTGGTTCCGGCGATGCACGGCCAGCACATAGACGCCGTAGCGGCGGCGCAGGCGAAGCTCGCCGAGCGTCCGCCCGATCAGCCGGCAACCCGGGGTGATCAGCACCTCGACCGTCTCGGTCTCGACCGACGACAGCTTGTCGACCAGCCGCACGTCCTTGCGCTGCTGAAGATGCAGAAGCTCGGCCATCTCGGTGCGCAAGACGACGCGATCGCCTTCCCGCAGTTCGACAGACGCGAGGTCGCGCCGCAACGAGGCATCGCCGCGCAGCACGTCCACAAGCCGCACCCCGTCGCGCTTGAAGATTTCCACCTCGGTCACCCGGCGCCCGATCAGGCTGGACTCTTCCGGCACCGCGACCTCGGTGAAGAATTTCACCTTGCGCCGGTCGCCGAGCAGAACCCCCATCGATTGCCGTTCGGGCACCAGACGACGGGCGAAGACCGCCATGAAGGCCGCACCGACGAGCGTCACGGCAAGACCGACCGGCGCGATCTCGAAGATCGAGAAAGGCCGCATGCCCTGTTTCTGCACGACGCCATCCACAAGAATGTTGGTCGATGTACCGATCAGGGTGATCATGCCGCCAAGGACGGTGAAATAGGACAGTGGCATCAGGAAGCGCGACGGCGAGGTGCCGAGCTTCTTCGCCACCTGCATGAAGATCGGAATCATCACCGCCACCACGGGCGTGTTGTTCATGAAGGCCGACCCGACGACGACCACCAGATAAAGCAGAACGATTGTGCGCGCCGGATGATCCTCCACATGGCGCTCGGCGATGTTGGTGATCGCCTGAAGCGCACCGGTGCGCATCAGTGCCCCCATGATCATGAACATGAAGGCGATGGTCCAGGGCGCTGAGTTCGAAAGGGTTTTCGTGGCTTCCTCAATCGGCAGGATGCCCAGCACGAGCATCAGCGCCGCGCCGGCCATCGCCACCACTTCCGGCGCGAACTTCTCGCTGAGGAAAAGCGCGAACATCACCGCGACGATCCCCAGCGCGAGCCAGGCCTGCACCGTGTCCAGAAACTCGAAAGGCAGCATTCTATCCCCAGGCCGGGACCTCTTCATGGACCCCGTCGGGCAGAGGCATCGCATGCCCGCCCCATCCGATCAAGCTTTCTGAGCCGCGTTCAAGGCTTTAGCGCCAGGCGTGCAACAGGTCGTGGAGGGCGGATATCCATCCGCCGCCGTGGTTTTCAGTCCGGCGTCGCGGGCGAGAGCCGCCCGCCCGAGCGGATCATCCTGACCGACAAGGCTTTGCCGGAACGGTCGTCCGTTTCAACGAAAACGCCCGACAATGTCGCTTCGCCCTCGGCTGGAATGAAGCGTTCCTTGCCCATGCCGGTCACGAAGCGCCGCATCGGCTCCAGTTTCTGCATGCCGATGACCGAATCGTAATCGCCGCACATGCCGGCGTCGGTCAGATAGGCGGTGCCGCCGGACAGGATCTGCGCATCCGCCGTCGGCACATGGGTATGGGTGCCGACGACAAGGCTCGCGCGGCCGTCGCACCAATGGCCCATGCCCATCTTCTCGCTGGTTGCCTCGGCATGGATGTCGACCACCACCGCCTGTGCAAGCCCGCCGAGCGGATGGGCCTTCAGCACCGTTTCAATGGCCGAGAAAGGATCGTCGAAGGGTCGTTTCATGAAGACCTGACCCAGCGCCTGCGCCACCAGAACCTTGCGCCCGCCCGGCGCGTCGAACAGCCGCGCACCGCGCCCCGGCGCGGTCTTGGCATAGTTCAGGGGCCGCAGGATCCGCGCCTCGCTTTCGATATAGGACAGCATGTCCTTCTGATCGAACGCGTGATCACCGAGCGTCAGGCAATCCACCCCCGCTGCAAGCAGGGCCTTGGCATGGTCGGGCGTGATCCCCGCCCCGCCGGTCGCGTTTTCACCATTCACGACCACGAAATCGAGCCGCCAGTCGGCACGCAGGCCGGGCAGCCGATCGGTGATCGCCTTGCGGCCGCTGCGGCCCATCACATCGCCGAGGAAAAGAATGCGCATGGGCCCTGCCTATGCGTCCGACCGGGTCAGTGCAAGCCCCGGAACCGGCGCAGAAACCACAGCGGCAGGCGGGATTTCGCCTGCCGATTGTAAAACGGTTGACGCAGCGTTTCCACGGCGCCTAGCCTTCACGCGGGTTGTTGCGGGCCAGAGGTCCGGTGGGAGGGGTAATGAGCGCTTTAACACGCCTTGTTCAGGCAGGGATATGGGTTGCGATGAGCGCGGCTTGCGCTTCGGCCGCAACGATGAATTTCGATACATTGCCCGACGAGGGCGCACAGCTTGGCAGCTACAGCGAAAACGGCATCACCGCGACCGCACTCGGCGGGGTCCTTGCCTATGAGGGCGCACCCGGTTTCGCGCATCTCGACGATTCCGGCACCGGCCTTGCCTACGGGATCGATTTCACGATGGGTGGTCTCTTCGATGCGGTCGACTTCTCGCTGACGTCGCTTGGCTATGATTTCTGGGATCCGCCCGGGCCTCTGTCGGACAATCTCATCGTCACCGGCTTCAATGGCGCGACCGTCGTGAGCATCGCGGGGTTCATCCTGAGCGATGTCCTCGGCGCCACCCAGATCTTCACGCTCGGATCGGCCTTCTCGGGCCTCACCTCGCTGAGGATAGAACTGATCTATCCGACCAACAGCGCCTATTGCGGCGCGCCCTGCGGGCATCTCGACCTTGACTATGTGACGCTGAACGGACCCGCAGCGGTGCCGTTGCCGGCGTCAGGTTTCCTGATGATCGGTGCGGGGCTGGGCCTTTTTGCCCTGCGGCGGCGTCGGGTTCCCGCATCGTAGCATGCCGGGGCCGGGTTCCGTCAGGCGAAGGCGATGACCTCACGCTCGGTGACGATCAGATCAAGCGGCTGATCGGTCGGTTCGATCGGGACTTCCCCGATCTCCTGCGCGGCAAAGGCAAAGCCGATCGCCGTGACGCGACCATGGGCGCGCAAGCCCTCCAGCGTCCGGTCGTAGAAGCCCCCGCCATACCCCAGCCGGTAGCCGCGCCTGTCGAAGGCCAGCAGCGGCACGATCAGCACTTCGGGGACACGTTCCGCCCCGCCTTCCGGGATCAGGGCCTTGAACGCCCCCTCGACCATACGGGCGCCGGGCGTCCATTCGCGAAAGCGCAGGGGCTGGGCCTGCCCGGGTATGACCGGCACGCAGACCTGCCCGCCCGCCGCGTGATGGGCCGCCATCACGGGCAGGCAATCGATCTCGGTGCGCATCGGCATGTAGCCTGAAAGGACCTTGCCGCGATAGGGCGCAAGCACTTCGGCCAGCAGGCGCGCGTCAGATGCGCCGCGTGCGGCGAAGGCCGCCTTGCGGCGCGCGAAGGCCATGTTCCGCGCTTCGGCCTTGATGTCGCTCAGGGTCATAGAAGGATCAGGCTCGCCAGTCCGAGGAAGGTGAAGAAACCCACGACATCGGTCGTCGTGGTCACGAAGGTCCCCGAAGCCAGAGCAGGATCGAAATCGAATTTCTCAAGCGTAAGCGGCACAAGAATGCCCGCGAGCGCCGCCACCAGCTGATTGATGATCATCGCCGCACCGACAACGCCACCCAGCATCCACGATCCGTAGATCGCATAGCCGACCACCCCCATCACGCCCGCGAAAATGAGGCCGTTCAGCATGCCGACCATCGCCTCGCGCCGCACGACCCGCGCCGCGTTGGCGCCGGTAAGGTCCTTGGTCGCCAGCGCGCGCACCGCGACGGTCAGCGACTGGGTCGCCGCCGTGCCGCCCATCGAGGCCACGACCGGCATCAGGGCGGCGAGCGCCACCAGAGCCTCGATCGTGCCGGCGAACTGCGCAATGACCAGTGCCGCGAGGTTGGCGGTGAAGAGGTTGATCAGAAGCCAGGGCACCCGCTGGCGCAGCGTCTCGACCACACCGTCGGAAATCGAGCTTTCCTCGCCGACCCCGGCCAGCAGGAGCACGTCTTCCTCGTGCTCCTCGTCGAGGACGGCCATCGCATCGTCGATGGTGATGACGCCCACAAGCCGTTCATGTTCGTCCACCACCGGCGCCGAGATCAGGTGATACTGGTTGAAGGCATAGGCAACGTCGCCCTCGTCCTCCATCACCGAGATCGTGCGGAAACTGTCCTCGATAATGTCCTTCATCGGCGTCGCGCGCTTGGCCGACAATATCTTTCCCAGCGTCACATAGCCGGTCGGATGCCAGCGCGGATCGACCAGGATCACATGGTAGAACTGGTCGGGCAGTTCGGCCTCGCCCCGCAGGAAGTCGATGGCCTGACCGACCGTCCAGTCCTCGGGCGCCGTCACCACCTCGCGCTGCATGAGGCGCCCGGCGGAATATTCCGGATAGGTCAGCGACTGTTCGACGGCCGCCCGGTCACTGTCCTCCAGCGCGTCGAGAATGCGTTCCTGCTGGGGCTCTTCCAGATCCTCGATCAGGTCGACGACATCGTCGCTGTCCAGCTCGCGGACCGCTTCGGTCAGCACCTCGTGCGGCAGGGCGGCGATCACTTCCTCGCGGATCGCCTCGTCAAGTTCCGACAGGATCTCGCCGTCGATCCCACGCGACCAGAGCGACAGGAGCTCCGCCCGCTCCGCCGACCCGATCTGTTCGAAAAGGTCGGCGATGTCGGCGGCGTGCAAGGGCTCCATCAGCCCTTCGATGGCACCGGCATCACCCGCCTCGACTGCATCAAGGATCGCCTCGACCGTCTCGGGGTCGAGCGCATAATCCTCCTCCTCGCGGTCGTCCACCGCAGAGGTCTTTTGATGCTCGTCCAGGCTCATCCATCCCCCGCCGCATTACCGCGACCTTATCGGAAGCACTTTCAAAGAAACAGGGGCAAAGGGCGGATTCCCTCAGGCCCCGCTTGGCCTTAGACTGCGAAAGCAACGGAAATGCAAAGGGCTGACAATGGCCGACCTCCTTCTGGGACAGACACTTTCCTTCACGGGCGACCCGATGACCGGGGGACCGGAAACCGCGCGCCATTCCGCGCGCGGCGGCGTTCTGGTTGAAAGTGGAAAGATCGTGGCGGTGGGCGAGGCCGACGACCTGCGCCGCACCCATCCGCAGGCGACAGTCACCGATTACGGCAATGCGCTGATCTCGGCCGGGTTCGTCGATGCCCATGTGCATTATCCGCAGACGGCGATGATCGCCTCGTGGGGCAAGAGGCTGATCGACTGGCTGAACTCCTACACCTTCCCCGAAGAGATGCGCTTCGCCGACAGGGCTTATGCGTCCGAGATCGCCAGCCGCTATTTCGACCTCACGCTCTCGAACGGCACCACGACGGTCTGTTCCTATGCCACGATTCATCCCGAAAGCGTGGATGCCTTCTTCGAGGCGGCCCGGGCACGCGGCCTGCGCGCCTATGCGGGCAAGACCTGCATGGACCGCAATGCGCCGGAGGGCCTGCGGGATACCGCACAGACAGGCTATGACCAAAGCAAGTCGCTGCTGGAGAAGTGGCATGGTCAGGACCGGCTCTCCTATGTCATCACCCCGCGCTTCTCGCCGACCTCGACGCCCGAACAGCTGATGGCGATGGGCGCGCTATGGCGGGAATATCCGGGCTGCCTGATGCAAACCCACCTCAGCGAACAGACCGACGAGGTGGACTGGGTCAAATCGCTCTTCCCCCAGTCACGCGACTATCTCGACACCTACGAGGCGCAGGGGCTCTTGCGCGAAGGCGCATTGTTCGGCCATGCGATCTACCTGACGGACCGAGAGATTGCCCGCATCCGCGAAACCGGCGCGGCGCTCGTCCACTGCCCGACCTCGAACACCTTCATCGGATCGGGCCTCTTCCCGACGATGGCCATGGCCCAAAAGGGCATCCGCGTCGGCCTTGCCACCGACACCGGCGGCGGGTCGTCCTTCTCGATGCTGCGCACCATGGCTGCGGCCTACGAAGTCGGCCAGCTGCGCGGCACGCCGCTGCACCCGTCGCAGCTCTGGTGGCTCGCGACCCAGGGTTCGGCCCGCGCGCTGAGGGCCGATCACCTGATCGGCAATCTGGCGCCGGGGATGGAGGCGGATATCGTGGTGATTGACCTCGCCTCCACCCCCGCCATCGCCCAGCGCGCGGCCCGCGCGAAGGATATCTGGGAAGCGCTGTTCCCCACGATCATGATGGGCGACGACCGGGCGACGAAGGCCGTCTGGGTGGGCGGTCGGCCGGTCTGATCCGGCCCGGCTACTGGCAGCCTGCCCTATCCGCTCACAGCTGGGCCGCGAGCCGGGCGGCCACCTCCCGGCCGCTCCGATAAGCGCCATGAGCGGTCGCCTGCGCGCAGGGCGAGAAGGCTTCGCCCGCAAAGGCGACGCGACCCGTCTCGGCTGCGATCATGCGCGTGCGAGCCGCAGCCTCGCCCGGCGAAACATAGCTGTAGGCCCCGAGGGTGAGCGGGTTCGTCTGCCATCCGGTGACCGCCGAACCGGTGATCCGCTTGCGGATCGCGGACCCGAAGGCCCGTTCGAGCGCGCTCAGCGCCTCGTCCGTCATCGCGGCCTTGCCCGCAGCCAGAAGATCGCGCGCGTAAGTTCCCGCGAGATGCATGATCAGCATCGGCGCCGCGCCCTCGACGACCTGGAACCACGGCATGAACCGGCCCGCGCCCATGTCGATGGCGAGGCCAGTACGCCCAGCAAGCTCTTCGGGCAGGCGATCAAGCGCGACCGCGACCTTTTCATAGCTGCCGCAGGGCACCTTGGCGATCTCGCCTAGCAGGTCGCGCGCCGGACCCTTGGGCAGTGAGACGGCACCTGACAGCAGCACGTTGGTCGAAACCGTGACGATCGCCGCCCCCGCCTCGATCACGCCGCCCGGCCCCTCGACCCTGACGCCACCGGGGCGCTCGGTGATGGCGGCGACCGGCGCGTTCAAGCGTACCGGCAGTCCTTCGGCCATGCGCGCGACCAGCGCGCCGAGACCAGAGCGGACAGGCCAGTTCACCCCGGTATCCTCATAGGCCGCATAGCCTCTGGCAGAAACCCGTTCCGGGTCGTCGCAGGCCATGTAGGTCAGGACCGACCTCAGGAACGGATCGTCCATGCGCTGCGCCGCCAGCACATCGCCAAGCGAACTGTCAACGGGCACCGCCCCGGCCGCGTAGACCGCAGCGAACCCCTCCTCGACCCGCCCATCTGCGGCAGCTTCCTCATCCGCCGTCAGCCAACGCCCGCCACGCCACTGGCCGGTGGAAAAGGCCGTCTGCTCCCGCCCGACATCGGCACCGAACCGGTCCGCCCAGGGAACCAGCGGATTGATGTCGGCGCTGTGCAGCCAGTGACATCCGTGATCCCATGCGCCCGGCAGGGATCGAGCGTCGGTGAAGGCACGCCCCCCGACCCGGTCCGCCGCTTCGAGAATGACACAGGGAACCCCGCGCGCCGCAAGTTCCAGCCCCGCCCCGATTCCGGCCGCGCCCGCACCGATGATGATGACGTCCAAGTCCATGACTTCACCTGCCTTTGACAGGCAGCCTGCGCGATGCAGCGCCGTCAGGCAAGCCTGAGCGGGTCGGACCGGCCACTCAACCGGCGAGACGCCGCGCCAGACGGTTCTGATCCTCGATGACGCGCGGCAGGTCGATGGTTGTCACCTGCCCGTCGCGCACCAGCTGGCGCCCCTCGACCAGCAGGTGCCGCACGCGCGTCGGGCCGCAGAGCATCAGTGCCGCGACCGGGTCCCAGGCGCCGGCCGCCTCGATGCCGCGCATGTCCCAGATCGCAAGATCGGCCCGCTTGCCGGGCTCGATCGAGCCGCAGTCCGACCGGCCAAGCACCTGCGCCCCGCCGAGCGTGGCGATCTCCAGCGTCTCGCGCGCTCCCATCGCGTCGGCGCCGTTCGCCACGCGCTGCAAGAGCATCGCCATGCGCGCCTCGGCCACGAGATTGCCCGCATCGTTCGAGGCGGAGCCATCGACGCCGAGCCCCACCTTGACGCCCGCGTCGCGCAGGGCGCGAACCGGCGCAATCCCCGACCCAAGGCGACAGTTCGAGCAGGGACAATGGGCAACGCCGGTCCGCGTACGGGCAAACAGGCCGATCTCGGTGGTGTCGAGCTTCACGCAATGGGCGTGCCAGACATCCGCGCCGGTCCAGCCCAGTTCCTCGGCATATTGACCGGGACGGCAGCCGAAATTCGCCAGCGAATAGGCGATATCCTCGTCATTCTCGGCCAGATGGGTGTGCAGCATCACGCCCTTGTCGCGCGCCAGGATCGCCGCCTCGCGCATCAGGTCGCGACTGACCGAGAAGGGCGAACAGGGCGCAAGACCCACCCGCACCATCGCGCCCTCGGCCGGGTCGTGGAAGCGGTCCACGACCCGCTCCATGTCTTTCAGGATCGCATTTTCCCCTTCGACCAGCGCATCCGGCGGCAGCCCGCCCGCGCTTTCGCCGATCGACATGGCACCGCGCGTCGGGTGGAACCTGAGCCCGATCTCGCGCGCAGCCTCGATCGTATCGTCGAGCGTGCCGCCGTTCGGGAAGAGATAAAGATGATCCGACGTCAGCGTGCAGCCCGAAAGCGCGAGTTCGGCCAGCCCGGTCAGCGCCGAGATTCGCAGTTCCTCCGGCCCCATGCGGCCCCAGATCGGATAGAGCGTCTTCAGCCAGCCGAAGAGCAGCGCATCCTGCCCGCCGGGCACGGCCCGTGTCATCGACTGGTAGAGGTGATGGTGAGTGTTCACGAACCCCGGGGTGACAATGCAGCCCGCCGCGTCAATGACTTCGGCGCCGGGCGCCTGCAGCCCCTGCCCCACCGACAAGATCTTGCCCGACCGCACGATGATGTCGGCGCCCGAAAGTTCGCGCCGCGACCCGTCCATGGTCACGACCCAATCCGCGTTCCTGATCAGGAATCCCTGCATATTATCCCTTTCCAACACCCCCTTCGGTGTCATCGGGATGCGGCCGACAGAAGGGAGCTGAAGGACTCGGACGCGCAAGGGTGATAGCCGAATGCCGCCGTTGCGTCAAAGGCCCACGCAGCGCATGCCTGCGACGTTTGGCTGTTGACTCTGCCCGGCGCATCCGTAAAAGGCGGGCTTCAAGGATTTCACCGGCGGTCGTCCGTTCAGTTTGGGCCCCCGGGACTATGGAGACAAGAAATGGCGAAGCCGACGACGATCAAGATCCGTCTGAACTCGACGGCGGGCACCGGGCACTTCTATGTGACCAAGAAGAATGCCCGCACCATGACCGAAAAGATGGTCGTGAAGAAATACGATCCCGTGAAGCGGGAGCATGTGGAATACAAGGAAGGCAAGATCAAGTAAGATCGCCCCTTCCGGATGAAGGTCGGGCCGCGCCGCAGGGTGCGGCCTTTTTCGTTGAGACGGTCGGCAGAGAAGTGTTTTCGCGATAACGCTTCGCGGTAGGTGCCCCGTGCGGATAGTCCCTCGCGAAGGATCATCCGCCCCGGCCGCTGCGCTGTTCGCCGCCATCGCTGGCGGCGCCTGGATGCAGCTTCTGACAAGGGCGGACGCGGACAAGGAAGTTTTGGCCTTGCGCAGGCGTTGAGTCATGCGTGTCTCTCTCGCCCTTCTCGGAAAATGAAAAGGGCCGGGGAAACCCCGGCCCTTCGATCAATCTGCGTGTAGCGTCACTCGCGGTTGCCCAGGAACTGCAGCAGGAACATGAACATGTTCAGGAAGTCGAGATAGAGGTTCAGCGCCCCCATGATCGCTGACTTCGCCAGCCATTCCTGATCGCCCGTCTGCGCATGCGCGATATAGGTATTCTTGATCGCCTGGGTATCGAAGGCGGTGAGGCCCGCGAAGATCAGGACGCCCACGACCGAGATCGCGAAGGCGAGCGCGCCCGAGGCGAGGAAGAGGTTGACGATCGATGCGACGATCAGGCCGATGAGCCCCATCATCAGGAACGTGCCGAAGCCCGACAGGTCGCGCTTGGTCGTATAGCCATAGAGCGACAGGCCCGCGAATGCGATCGCGGTCACCAGGAACGTCTGGGCGATCGACACGCCGGTATAGACGGCGAAGATGAAGCTGATCGACAGGCCCATGAGCGCCGCGAAGGCGTAGAAGACCAGCTGCGCGGTCGCCGAGGACATCCGGTGCAGGGTCGCACCGAAGGCAAAGACCACGGCAAGGGGCGCAAACATCACAACCCATTTCAGCGGCGAGCCGAAGATCGCCTGCAGAAGCTGTTCATTCGTGCCGACCGCCCAGGCGACAAGCCCGGTCAGCACCATGGCCACGGACATCAGCCCGTAGACCTTGTTCATATGGGCCCGCAGGCCCTCGTCGATGGCGGCGGCGCTGGTGGCGCTGCGGCCGTAGTTGATGGTCTGGTAGTCGGCCATCTTTCCCTCCTCGGAACCGTTTCTCGCCCGCGGCGACGGGCGCGCGCGGGGTTACCCTTCCATATTGGGCGCATCCCGCCCGATTTCAAGGATTTCCGCCTGCGGTCGCGGACCTAATTCCGCCAGTGGGCCGGCGCATCCCACACGCCGCGCTCCGCTTCGCGCGCCACCGCCGCGGGATCGAGGCCCAGATCGGCGAGCCTGTGCGCCTCCAGATCCTTCAGCGCCCGACGCTGGCGGGACAGTTCGATCGCGCGGAAAAGGGCGCGCGCCATGCGGCGCGGGGACAACGCCGGAAAGCCAGGAAAACGCGCAAGGTAGGAAGAACGGCCGGTCATCTCAGCCTCCTTTCATGTCACGAGCTGAACAAGATTGCTTCGTGGATCAAATCTGTTGATGTTAGGCCAAAGTTGAAATACATTCCGATCATGAATTTGCTTTCTATATGACATCACGGATCATGATATGGCCCGCAATCTTGACCTGACCGCCCTGCGCGCTTTTCTGGTCACCGCCGATGTCGGCGGCGTGACCCGGGCCTCGGCCCTTCTCAATCTCACCCAATCGGCCGTTTCGATGCAGATCAAGCGGCTGGAGGAAAGCCTCGGCCTGTCTCTGTTCTTCAGGACCGCGCGCAGGCTGTCGCTCACCCCCGAAGGCGAACAGCTTCTGACCTATGCGCGGCGCATGATCGATCTGAATGACGAGGTTCTCGCGCGCCTTCAAAGCACCGCGCTTGTGGGAGAGCTGCGGCTCGGCGTGCCGCATGACATCGTCTATCCCGCGATCCCCGAAATCCTGAAGACCATGGCGGTGCGCTATCCCCGCCTCAGGATCAACCTGACCTCGGCCTTCACGCTGACCATGAAGGACCAGCTTGCCAAGGGCGAGCTTGACCTGATCCTGACCACGGAAGAGGCGCCGGGACCGGGTGGCGAGAAGCTTTCCTGCCACGAGCTCATCTGGGTCGGCGCGCCCGGAGGCACCGCATGGCAGAACCGGCCAGTCAGGCTTGGGTTCGAGGAGAATTGCAAGTTCCGCGCCATCGCTCTCGAAAAGCTCGACGCGGCGGAAATCCCTTGGGAAATGGGGTTCTTCGGCCGCTCGAACGAGGCGGTTCAGGCGATGATTGCCGCCGATCTGGCGCTGACAGCGCGGCTCCGGGGCTGGAGCCCGGGGTCGACTTGCGCGATTCCCGCCCATGCCGACCTGCCCGCACTGGGCAGCCTCTGGATCTGCCTCTACGACAGCGGCCTGCAGAAGGGTCCGATCATCGAGGATCTGAAGAACCTGCTGCGCGCCGCCTATTCGGACGCATCGCAACGCACCACGACCTTGCCGGTCGATTTGCGATCCCTCAAGAGGGCAAGCGCCTGACCGGCGCGCGAAAGCGGCAGCACATGGCTGACATGCGGTTTCAGCAGGCCTTCGCCATACCAGTCGAGGAGCTGCGCAAGGCTGTCGCGCAGCACATCGGGCCGGAAGGCGAGATAGCCACCCCAGTAGAGCCCGATCACCGAGAGGTTCTTGACCAGAAGCCGGTTTGCGGCGACCTGAGGCACCGTTCCGCCCGCAAAGCCGATCGCCAGCATCCGCCCCTCGGGTCGCATCGCGCCCATGGCGGAATCGAAGATCGCGCCGCCGACCGTCTCGTAGGCGACATCGATGCCGCCAAGCGCCTTCAGCTCCGCCTTCAGGTCGGCGGTGTCGCTGTCGACAAGGTGATCCGCCCCGGCGCCGCGCGCGACCGCGAGCTTTTCGGCGCCGCGCGCCACCGCGATGACACGAGCCCCCATCAGCTTGCCGATCTCGACCGCCGTCAACCCGACCCCACCTGCAGCGCCGGTCACCAGCAATGTCTCGCCCCGCCTCAGCCCCGCCCTCCGGTCGAGCGCGATATGGCTGGTGCCATAGGCGATGGGGAAGGCCGCTGCGGTCTCGAACGGCATGGCCTCCGGCAGCGGGATGCAGCGGTCGGCCGCGAAACAGCCCGCCTCCGCCAGTCCGCCCTGCCCCGCGATCACGGCGACCCGCGCTCCGGGGGATAGCCCGGTCACGCCCGGCCCCACCTTGTCGACCGAGCCCGCGATCTCCATCCCGGGGATGTAGGGCAAGGACGGCTTTTCCTGATAGCGCCCCTCGATCATCAGGAGGTCGGCGAAGTTCAACCCGCAGGCCGCGATGTGCAGCCTGACCTCGCCCGGTCCCGGTTCGGGAACCGGCAGATCGGTCAGCACGGGCGATTCGCCGAGGCGCGAGACGAGGAGAGAACGCATTGTCGGCTCCGGTTGGCTTGCCTTGGCCCTCTCTCCTAGGCGGCAAACCGCCCCCGGGCAACAAATAAGACTGTTTGCTTGCAAACAGCGAGGGCGAGATGCGATTCTATTGCATTTTAAAATGCAAAATGCAATTTCTACCTGTGGTGAAAATTTTTGTTGTGCAGTCCGCAAACGGCGAGCTGTCCTTTTGTATAGGCTCGATCTCGGCAACCTGGCCGACTTTTGAATTCCCTGAAACACCTATTTCTTGTATTACAATGTGACGAGTTGATCATATTGGCGCCGCCGCGCCATTCGCTGTTAGAGAGTTGGAGAGCACCATGAAACACCCGGTAGATGTGCATGTCGGCAAGCGGGTTCGCCATCGCCGCTGGATGATCGGCATGACCCAGCAGCAACTCGCCGACAAGGTGGGCATCAAGTTTCAGCAGATCCAGAAATACGAAACCGGCATGAACCGGATTTCCGCCTCGCGTCTGTGGGACATCGCCGATGCGCTCGGCGTTTCGATCAGCTTCTTCTTCGAGGGGCTCGGGGCAGAGGCGCCGGTGATCGACGAGCAGATGGGCGACATCCTCGCCGACAAGGAAGCGCTCATGCTGGTGCGGTCCTATTATGCGATCCCCGAGGCGCAGCGCCGTCGGCTGTTCGATCTGGCGAAGGTCCTGTCGGACGCGGCCTGACTGGCTGGGGAAGCCGGTTCGGAACAATGACACGGGCGCGGTGCGATACGCGCCCGCTTGACCGGCAGGAAGCGCGCGGCCTATGCCTCCGGGGCACGATACGGAGGCGCGGGCCATGGCGATGTCGGACAGATTGGCAGAAGAGCTTGTCGTCGCGGCGCACGCCCTGGCGGATGCTGCGCGCGAGGAGACGCTTGCCTGGTTTCGCGCGCCGGACCTCGCCGCCGAAAACAAGCATGCCACGGGCTTCGATCCGGTAACGCTCGCCGACCGCGCCTCGGAGGCGCGGATGCGGGCCTTGCTGGCCGACCTGCGGCCCGAGGATGCGATCCTTGGCGAGGAATTCGATGCAAAGCCCGGCACCTCCGGCCTGACCTGGGTTCTCGATCCGATCGACGGCACCCGCGCCTTTCTGTCGGGCGCGCCCACTTGGGGCGTTCTGATCGCCGTCGATGACGGCACCGGCCCGATCCTCGGGATCATCGACCAGCCCCATATCGGCGAGCGGTTCGTGGGCGGTCTTGGCCGGGCTGAACTGGCCGGCCCGCGCGGGACGAATCTGTTGAGGACGCGCCCCCCCCGCCCGCTCGCCGAGGCGATCCTCTTTTCCACGTTCCCTGAAGTCGGCAGCGACACCGAACGCAGCGCCTTCCACCGGCTCGCTGCCCGGGTGCGCCTCACACGTTACGGGACGGATTGTTACGCCTATGGCCTTGTCGCCGCCGGTCAGATCGACCTCGTGGTCGAGGCGGGCCTGCAGCCCTACGACATCCAGGCGCCGATTGCGGTGATCGAGGCGGCGGGCGGGATCGTGACCGACTGGCAGGGCGGTTCAGCCCACAAGGGTGGCCGCGTGCTCGCGGCCGCCAACAGCGCCATCCATGCCGCGGCGCTGGCAATCCTGCGCGAAGCCCCCGAAGACTGACGGTCCCTGCGCGCCTGACATTAGAGCCCGTCAAAAAGGGCAAGCTGCCCGTCGCGCGTCAGCGGCGGGCGGAAAGCCGTGCGGTCGAGCGGTGGCAGTCGCCGGTCAAGCCCGGTCCGTCGGGCGGCAATCTCGAACCGCCGCGCCAGCAGATCGGCATAGGCCCCCTCCCCCCGCATGCGCTTGCCCCATTCGGCGTCGTAATCCGCCCCGCCACGCATCTCGCGCAGGAGGTTCATCACATGGGCGGCGCGCCCCGGCTCCGCCCGCGCCAGCCAGTCGCGGAACAGGGGCGCGACCTCCAGCGGCAGGCGCAGAAGGATCCAGCTCGCCGCCCGCGCGCCCGCATCCGCGCCAGCCTTCAGTATCGCCTCCATCTCGTGATCGTTCAGCGCCGGGATCATCGGCGCGGCCATGATTCTGACCGGAACGCCGGCCGTGCTCAGCACCCGGATCGCCTGCAATCGGCGGGCAGGCGCGGGCGCGCGCGGCTCCATCCGCCGCGACAGGCCGGGATCGAGCGTCGTGACCGAAATGCCGACCTGCGCCAGACCGCGCCGCGCCATATCGGCCAGCAGGTCGGTATCGCGCTCGATCAGCGCGCCCTTGGTCACGATCGCCACCGGATGGTTCCAGTCCGACAAGGTCTTCAGGATCGCGCGCATGATCCGGTAGCGCGCCTCGACCGGCTGGTAGGGATCGGTATTGGTGCCGATGGCGATCGGTGCCACCCGATATCCCTTGCGGCCGATCTCGCGCGCCAGCACCTCGGCCGCACCGGGCCGGGCGACGAGCTTCGTCTCGAAATCAAGGCCCGGCGAAAGCCCCAGATAGGCATGCGTCGGTCGGGCGAAACAATAGGTACAGCCATGCTCGCAGCCCCGGTAGGGATTGATCGTCCGGTCGAACGGCAGGTCGGGCGAGGCCACATGGTTCAGGACCGATCGCGGCCGCTCCTCGCTCACTTCGGTCCTGAGGAGCCTCTCTTCCTCGGGAATGTCCCAGCCATCGTCCTCCGGCGCCCGCGCATAGGGTTCGAACCGGCCGGTATCGTTGGTCGCCGCTCCGCGGGCCCGAAGCCGCAGGGCGGGATCGGCGGGGGTGAGCGGCGTGCGCGATGGGGAAGATGGGGGTCTGGGCATGGGGCAAATCTAGAACATAAAGTGAACAAAATCCACTGCGTCGATGCAGGCCCGGCGCGACTGTCACCCGCCGGTCGCCTTCCGACGCGCCGAGGTCGCAAATCGCCAAGTTGACTTCCCCCCAGCCTCGTAATTACGTCGCAAGGACCGTCAGGAGACATGCCATGGCCGATGAAGGCGACATCATTCTTTCCGAGCTCGACGACGAGGAGCTTGTGCTGCAGATGCACGACGACCTCTACGACGGTCTCAAGGAAGAGATCGAGGAGGGCGTCCGCATCCTTCTGGACCGGGGCTGGGCACCCTATGACGTGCTCACCAAGGCGCTTGTGGCCGGCATGACCATCGTCGGCGCCGACTTCCGCGACGGGATCCTCTTCGTGCCGGAAGTGCTGCTCGCCGCGAACGCGATGAAGGCCGGCATGGCCATCCTGAAGCCGCTTCTGGCCGAAACCGGCGCGCCGAAGGTCGGCAAGATGGTCATTGGCACGGTGAAGGGCGACATTCACGACATCGGCAAGAATCTTGTCGGCATGATGATGGAGGGCGCGGGCTTCGAAGTCGTGGACCTCGGCATCAACAACCCGGTCGAGAAATATGTCGAGGCGCTGGAACGCGAGGATGCCGACATTCTCGGCATGTCGGCGCTGCTGACCACGACCATGCCCTATATGAAGGTCGTGATCGACACGCTGAAGGAAAAGGGCATGCGCGACGATTACATCGTGCTCGTCGGCGGCGCGCCCCTGAACGAGGAATTCGGCAAGGCCATCGGCGCCGACGCCTATTGCCGCGACGCGGCCGTGGCGGTGCAGACCGCCAAGGACCTGATGGCGAGCCGCAAGCATAACCAGCTGGCCTGAGGCCCGCGGGTTCGCTCCCGACCTTGACCCCGGAGAGCGGACGCTCCCCGGGGTTTTTCTTTGCGCGGCTCGCCCCTTGCGGTTAGGCTCGCCGCGCCCCAGATGCAGTTGAGGAACAGGATATGACCGCGCTGAAGACCGCTTTCCTCGTTATGTCCGTGATCTTCGTCGCGGCAGTGACGATCTGGTTCGCCTTCCAGATCGCGGGCGACGGCCGGTCGGTGCTTTTCGCCGCCGCCGGTCCGGTGCTGCTCGCGGCTGCGATCTGGGCACATCTGAAAGGCCGCAAGGGATGATCCCCAGCGACGAAAGCCTGACGAGCGACGGGCTTGCGCCCGCGCAGGCGGGCCGCGTCCTCCTCATCGCCTGCGGGGCGCTCGCGCGTGAGATCCTCGATCTCAAGGCCGCGAATGGCTGGGACCACCTCGACCTGACCTGCCTGCCTGCAAACCTTCATCTCTACCCCGAGCGGATCACCGACGCGGTGACGGCAGCGGTCGAAAAGCACCGCGCCGACTATCAGTCGATCTTCGTCGTCTATGCCGATTGCGGCACCGGCGGGCTTCTTGAGGCCAGATGCCGCGACCTGGGGATCGAGATGGTTGCGGGACCGCATTGCTATTCCTTCTTCGAAGGCAACGCGGCCTTCGCCGCGCGCGACGAGATGACGGCTTTCTACCTGACCGATTTCCTCGTCCGGCAGTTCGACGCCTTCGTCTGGAAACCGATGGGCCTCGACCGCCACCCCGAACTGCGCGACATGTATTTCGGCAACTATGAAAAGCTCGTCTATCAGGCCCAGACCGAGGATCCCGCGCTCGACGCCAAGGCCCGCGACTGCGCCGCACGCCTCGGCCTGGCTTACGAGCGCCGCTTCACCGGATACGGCGATTTGACTTCAGCGCTCGCCCGGCTCTGACCGCCCCGATCGCGCTCGGAAGTGCCGCTTCCCTTTTCAGCTTGGCTCAAGTACCTCGGGGGCGCGGGGGCCGCGCCCCCGCACGATTTCAGCCCCCCGCAGCCTCCGCCGCAAGCTTGCGGATCCGCGCGACCATCGCCCGCAGCCCGTTCGACCGCTGGGAGGAGAGATGTTCGTCCAGCCCCAGCCGCTTCAGCTCAGCCGCCGCGTCGACCTTCAGGACCTCAGTGACAGTCAGACCGGAATAAAGCGCGTGCAGGATGGCAATCAGCCCGCGCACGATCATCGCGTCACTCTCGCCCCGGAAATCGAAGTGCGCCCCCGCGCCCGTGCCCTCGATCTGGGGCAAAAGCCAGACCTGGCTCGCGCAGCCGTCGACCTTGATCGCCGGGCTGCGCAGCGCCTCCTCAAGGCCGGCCATCGCCTTGCCCAGTTCGATCACATGGCGGTAGCGGTCTTCCCAGTCCTCCAGGAAGTCGAACGTCTCTGCTATGTCCTCGAAGGCGGGGCTGGCCATCTCACTCTCCCGGATGCCGCCCATCCCTACTGCTTCCGCTTCCCGAGGTCCAGAACAGCTCCCCTTTTCAGATGCGGCCGAATGGGCTACCCAGTTGCCTACCCAGTTAGGGACCAGAACGGAGCCTGCTCATGAACCGCCGCACCGCGCTTCTCGCCACACTCGCCTTTCCTCTGGCGGCAGCAGGCTGCGGACGCATCCGCGACAGCAAACTGAACCCGTTCAACTGGTTCGGCCGCGCCCGGCGCGAAAAGCAGGCGACGGTGCTGAAACCGAACGAGGCCGCCGACGGTCGGCTCCTCATCCGTGAGGTGACCGAGCTGAAAGTCGAAAAGACCCAGGGCGGCGCCATCATCCGTGCCACCGGCCTGCCGCCCAGCCAGGGCTGGTGGGAGGCGGAGCTTGTCTCCGAAACCCGCGGCCGGCCAGACGAAGACGGGGTGCTGACCTACCGTTTCCTCGTCTTCCCGCCGCTGAAGCCGACGCCCGCCTCGACCCCGCGCTCGCGCCAGCTGACCGCCGCCGTCCACCTCTCCGACATCCGGCTGGACTCGGTGCGCCGGATCGTCGTCCAGGGCGAGACGAACGCCCTTTCGACCGGCCGCTGAACGCCGTTCTGCCCTGAAATACTTCCTCGGGAGAGCCCGAGGCTCCCGTGCCCGGCGCGGGAGCCGAGATTGGTCCTGGCGCCACGGGCGCCTCATCCGGACAAGCGGCCAAGCCGCCGGTCAGATCACCACGACCCGCACGGCCCCGCCGATCGCGGAAAGCGCGATCTCGCCCCGGCAGAGCCGAAGGGCATCGGCGCCGAAGACCTCGTGGCGCCAGCCATGCAGCATCGGCAGGTCGCGTTCACCGGCCGACAAGGCATCCAGCTCCGATGTCGCCGCGATCAGCTTCGGCGCCACGCCCGCCTCCTCGCTTTTCGCCTTCAGAAGCACGCGCAGAAGATCGGCGAGCGCGGTATTGACCTGCAATTGCTCGCGCGAGCCATCGACCTTCGGGAAATCCTCGGGCTTCATCTCCATCCCGGCCTTCACCGCAGCAAGGATGCCTTCGGCAATATCGGCCTTGCGCCCCTCGCGCATCAGGAGCCGCGAGCGGCCAAGTTCCTCCAGCGTGGTCGGCCGGGTGGAGGCCAGTTCGAGAAGCGCATCGTCCTTGAAGACGCGCGCGCGCGGCACGTCGCGGGTTTGCGCATATTCCTCGCGGAAGCGCGCCAATTCGCGCACAAGCGCCATGAAACGACCGGAATTGGTGCGGGTGCGGACCTTCTGCCAGGCTTCCTCGGGCCGGGTGATATAGGTCTCGGGATCAAGCAGGATCGCGATCTCCTCTTCGACCCACTTCTGCCGCCCGGTCCGTTTCAGTTCCTTCGCGAGATGTTCGTAGATCACCCGCAGGTGGGTCACGTCGGCCAGCGCATAGGTCTGCTGCGCCGCACTCAGCGGGCGGCGCGACCAGTCGGTGAAGCGAGAGGATTTGTCGAGATTTTCGCGCGCGATCTTCTTGACCAGCGTCTCGTATCCGACCTGCTCGCCGAAGCCGCAGACCATGGCCGCGACCTGGGTATCGAAAAGCGGCCTGGGGAAGGTCTTGCCCTCGACGAAGAATATCTCAAGGTCCTGACGTGCCGCGTGAAAGACCTTCACCGTCGCCTCGTGGCGGAACAGGTCGTAGAGCGGGTCAAGCGACAGACCGTCACCTGCCAGCGGATCGACGAGCACCGCGTCGCCCTCCTTGCCCGGCAACGCCATCTGGATCAGGCAGAGCTTGGAATAATAGGTCCGCTCCCGCAGGAACTCGGTGTCGATCGTCACATAGGGCTGGGCCTTGGCGGCCTCGCAAAACCGGGCCAGATCGTCGGTCGTGGTAATCGTGCGCATCGCAATCCTGACTGGCGCGGGTTCGTCCCGCCTGTTTCCCGGGTGATAGGCGGTCTTCCACCGATTGCCTAGTCTGACGCGCCGTCACAGGTGTCCGCGGGCAAGACTGTTGCCTTTCTGTGATGTTTTTCCTGCAAGTATCCGGGATTTATGCGGGAATCGCCGTCAGAGATAAAGCGGCGCGCGCGCGCCTTCCGCAAAGCGCCGCAGCACCGCCGGGTAGAGCTGATGTTCCATCACCAGAACCTTCGCCGCCAGGCTCTCGGTCGTCTCGCCCGCTGCGACCGGAATTTTCGCCTGACCGAGGATGGGCCCGGCATCAAGTTCGGATGTCACTTCGTGAACCGTGCAGCCCGCCTCGCGGTCGCCAGCAGCTAGGGCGCGGGCATGGGTGTGGAGCCCGGGATATTTCGGCAGAAGCGAGGGGTGGATGTTCAGCATCCGTCCCCGGAAGGATTCGACGAAGCGCGGGGACAGTACCCGCATGAACCCGGCCAGACAGACGATATCGGGCCGCGCGAGGATGAGGTGCGCCATCAGCGCATCCTCGAAACCGGCGCGATCCTTGCCATAGGGCCGGTGATCGACCGCTGCCGTCGGAATGCCCAGCATCCGCGCCCGCTCCAGCCCGGTCGCGGACGGATCGTTCGAGGCCACCAGCACCGGCCGCGCCGGGTGATCGCCTTTCATGCTGGAGGCCAGCGCCACCATGTTGGAACCACCCCCGGATATCAGGATGGCCACCCGTTTCACAGGAGCGCGCCCTTGTACTGAACGCCCGCCCCCGTCACCACGCGGCCCAGGGGCACGACCGTCTCGCCCATCTCGGCAAGAAGTGCCTGCAGCGCGGACGCGCGGTCGGCAGCAACGACAAGCATCATGCCGATCCCGCAATTGAAGGTTTTCAGCAGCTCCGGCTCGCTCATGCCTGCCGTTTCCGCCAGCCAGCGGAAGACCGGCGGCAAGGTCCAGGCCGAAAGGTCGATCTCGCAGGCCAATCCGTCGGGCAGGACGCGCGGCGGGTTCTCGGTCAGCCCGCCACCGGTGATATGGGCAAGGCCATGCACGCCGCCGGCGCGGATCGCGGCCAGCGCCTGTTTGACGTAAAGCCGCGTCGGCGCCAGCAGCGCCGCGCCCAGCGTGCCACCGCCAAAGGGCGCGGCCGCGTCCCAGCCAAGACCGGACAGTTCGACGACCTTGCGCACGAAGGAATAGCCGTTGGAATGGACCCCGTTCGAGGCAAGCCCCAGAAGCACATCGCCTTCGGTCACGCCTTTGGGCAGGTCGTCGCCCCGTTCCATTGCCCCCACCGCAAAACCCGCGAGGTCGAAATCGCCCTTGTGATACATGCCGGGCATTTCTGCCGTCTCGCCACCGATCAGCGCGCAGCCGGATTGCACGCATCCCTCGGCAATCCCTTCGATGATCCGCGCGGCCTGATCAATCTCAAGCTTCCCGGTCGCGAAATAATCGAGGAAGAACAAGGGCTCTGCCCCCTGGCAGACCAGATCGTTCACGCACATGGCGACAAGGTCTATGCCGATCGTATCGACAGCGCCGGTGTCGATGGCGATCCTGAGCTTGGTTCCTACCCCGTCGGTCGCCGCGACCAGGACAGGATCGACATAGCCCGCCCCCTTCAGATCGAAGAGCGCCCCGAACCCGCCAAGGCCCGAAACGGTGCCTGAACGGCCCGTGCGCTTCGCCGCCGGCTTGATCCGTTCGACCAGCGCATTGCCCGCATCGATATCGACGCCCGCGTCGGCGTAGGTGAGCCCGTTCTTTTCGTTCGCCATCAGTCTGTCCGTATCCTTTGGTGCGTCTGCCGTTCCGCGGCCTTCGCCGCGTTGCGCGCACCCATCATGAAGAAAACCCGGTTGAGCGGACAGGCAAGGAGCAGGATCGCCAGGAGCATTGCGACAAGCCCGCTCACCGGTACAACCTGCATGATCTCCTGCAGGCCGCCGAGCGCCCAGAAGATCGCAAGCTGGACCATCGACACGACCGCAAGCGCGCCCGTCATCAGCCGCGCCGCCCGCCAGCCTTCCGCACCGGCCGGAACCGCCCCGCCAAGCCGGTACTGGCGCTGGCCCGCATCCATCGCCCCTGCCATCACCGGAATGAGAGCCATGCCCGCATTGTAAAGCGGCCTATTCAACAGATATTCCGCCAAAGTGACCAGAATCCCGACGGCGATCCCGCTGAGGAACACCACAAGACCATAACGGCCGGCCAGATTGGACAAGCTTCCCTCTCCCGCCCAGAGATTTCGCGTGGCGCCGGGTTACCCTGTTCGTCCGGCAATGGCAATCGCGCTTGCGCCCGCCCGCCGGTTGACCCTCCGCGCCAGTATGCTAGGCATTGCGCCACGGTCGGGCCTGTAGCTCAATGGTCAGAGCAGGGCGCTCATAACGCCTTGGTTGGGGGTTCGAGTCCCTCCGGGCCTACCGTGGGATCCTGGCGCTGCAGATGCCGTGGCGGGACCGCACACGGGCGCGACCTGCCTGAAACATCCCTGGCTATGCATTTCCCGCTGCTGCGCGACCCGACCGCTTTGCTGCCGATCGGTCGGGGCCCGCGGGGCAGGACCGAACCGACCGTTGCGCAGGCTGGCGGCATACCCCTCTCGCAAGGTGGTTTCGCGCGAATGCCACCTCTTCCGCCAAACGCCTCCCTCTTGCGGGCAGCGGTCCGGACGTGCATATCAGAAGGGATTTCTGATAGAGAGGCCTGGCCGATGACCACTTTCGACGAACGCGAAAATGCTTTCGAAAACAAGTTCGCCCATGACGAGGAACTGAAGTTCAAGGCAGCCGCGCGGCGCGACAAGCTTGCCGGCCTCTGGGCGGCGGGTCTTCTGGGCAAGAGCGGTGCCGAGGCAGATGCCTATGCCAGATCGGTGGTGATCGCCGATATGGAAGAGGCGGGCGACGAGGATGTGGTGCGCAAGCTTGCCTCCGATCTTGGCGCCAAGGCCGACGAGGCGACGATCCGTGCCAAGCTCGCGGAATGCTTCGCCGAGGCCAAGCGCCAGATCATGACGGAAAGCTGACCGGACCAGCCATCGGTTCACGGGAGATGTCGCGCGGGTCCCGGCCCGCGCGTTTTCGTTTCGATCCCTAAAAAGCCCGGTATTTTCCGGTGCTGGCACTCGCTGGCGTTAAGCGCCCGACAACCCTGCCGGGGGCTAGCTGACCGTACGGGTCGGTGCGGGGACGGGGGACCGGGATGGCGCATTTTCGTGGCGCGATTGCCGTTGGCAGGCTGGCGAAAAGGCCCGTCGGGGCGCCTTTGCTGTTGCGCCGGGCGTTGGTCCGGCACCTGCCGCTTCTGGGGCTCGCGGCACTCATCGTGCTGGCTTTCCACGACCGGCTGACAACACTCGACTGGACATCGGCGATCGCCGCCGTCCGGGAAATTTCCGTGCCGCAATGGCTCATCGCCGCCGCGGCAAGCTATGCGAGCTATCGCGCGATCGGCCAGTATGATGCCCAGCTTCACCGCTGGCGCGCGACCGGCGTGCCCGAGCGTCAGGCCGCAAGGTCCGGCATGGCGGCGATCGCCATCAGCCAGACGGCGGGCTTCGGGCTTCTGACCGGAAGTCTCATGCGCTTCCATCTGGTGCCGAACCTCTCGCTTGCCGCCGCCGTCCGTCTGACAATTGCCGTCACCGCGAGCTTCCTCGCCGCCTGGTCGGTGCTGACCGCACTTGCCTTCGCGTTCGCCTGGCCCCCGGATGCGCCGCATGCCACGGTGCTCCGGATCGTCGCGCTGGTCGTTGTTGTGCTTGCCCTGCTCGGCGCGCTGCGGCTGGCCTTCGTGCCGCATGTCCGGATCGGGCGGCACAGGATGGAGGCACCGCCGCTGCGGCAGATGATGCGCATGCTTCTCCTAACGCTCATCGATTGCCTCGGCGCGGCGGCAGCCCTTTATGTCTTCCTTCCCCCCGATCTCGCGCCTGACCTCGCGCATTTCCTGCCCGCCTTCCTGCTGGCGCTTGGCACGGGGCTGATGCTGGGAACGCCAGGCGGTGTCGGGCCGTTCGAAGTCGTGCTGGTTACCCTTCTGCCCGGCTTGCCGCCCGACCTGCTGGCCACCGCGCTGATCTGCTACCGCATGATCTATTTCGTCCTTCCCGCCGCCGTCGCCGCCGCGATCGTGGCGCTGGCCACGCTGGACCGTTCGCGTCCTGGTGCAGCCGAAGGCATCGCCGCGTCCGCGTCTCCGTCTTCAGGCGGGGCGGTGCCGTCCTTCTACCCCAACCCCGGCGCCGCCATCCTGCCCGAGGCGCTCGCGCTGGCCCCGCGCGCCGAATATGGCCTTGGCCGCCAGGGCACGCACCGGATCCTGCAGGGCGCGCGGCATCGCGATTTCTGGCTGATCGCGCGCGCCGGGCAGCGGCTCGTCGCCTTGCTCGACCCGTCGGGCGGCACCGGCGCCTGTCGGCGGCTTCTGCCCGTTCTTGCCGCCGAGGCCCGCGCCGCTGGACTGACGCCCTGCCTCTACAAGGTCGGACCGCGTACCGCAGCGGCGGCGCGCGCCGAAGGATGGGCGACCGTCCCGGTGGCAGAGGATCATTGGCTCTGCCCCCGCACCTTCACACCGGCGGTCAGCGCGCGCGCCACCTTGCGCCGGAAGCTCCGCCATGCGGCCGAGGCGGGCGTCACCGTCACGCGCCACCGGCCGTACGACCCGGCGGGGCTGCCCTTCGCGGCGATGGAAGAGGTGAACGCGGACTGGAGCCGGCGCCATGGGGGCGAGCGCGGCTTTTCCATGGGCCGCTTCGCGCCCGCCTATCTGTCCGGCCAACGGCTCTACCTCGCCTGGCGGGGCGGCGCACTGATCGGTTTCGCGAGCTTCCATGCGGGACAAGGCGAATGGACGCTCGATCTCATGCGCCAGCGCGCGGGCACGCCCGACGGCACCATGCAGACCCTGATCGTCGCCGCGCTGGAGGAAGCGGCGGCACTGGGCCTGCCGCGCCTGTCGCTTGCCGCCTGCGCGCTGCCCCGCGGCGGCCTGCCGGGACTTGCAGGCTGGATCGCGGAATGGGCGCTTCGCCGCACCGGTGACAGGGGCCTGAGGCAGTTCAAGGCGGGCTTCGCCCCCCGGCGCGCGCGCCTGTATCTCGCGACCCCGCGCGCCGCGGCCCTGCCTCTCGCCGCGATCGAGATAGCTTGCGCCGTGCGCCGCCCCCCGCCGTTGACAGGGTCGCGGCAGGCGGGTGTCTTGCGCCGTTCTCATGGTCTTGGTGAAAAACTTGGGTTTGATGTTTCCTGACCGACATGGCAGAGGATGGCCGTGGGGCATTCCCCACCCGCGCCTCCTTGCCTGTCAGGACCCGATATGACCGATGCCCTTTCCCGCCTTCTTGCCACCCGCGACTGGCTTCTGGCCGATGGCGCCACCGGCACCAACCTCTTCAACATGGGGCTCGAGGCGGGCGAGGCGCCGGAACTGTGGAACACCGACAAGCCGGACAACATCCGCACGCTTTACCGCAATGCGGTCGAGGCCGGGTCCGACCTCTTCCTCACCAACACGTTCGGCGGGAATGCCGCGCGGCTGAAGCTGCACAATGCCCAGGGCCGCGTGCGCGAACTGAACCGTGTGGGCGCCAGCCTTGGCCGCGAGATCGCCGATGCGGCGGGCCGTCCGGTCGTCGTTGCCGGCTCCATGGGGCCGACGGGCGAGATCATGGAACCGATGGGCAGCCTGACCCATGCCATTGCCGTCGAGGCTTTCCATGAACAGGCGGAAGGCCTGAAGGAGGGCGGCGCCGATGTCCTGTGGGTCGAGACCATTTCGGCGCCCGAGGAGTTCCGCGCCGCGGCCGAAGCCTGCGCGCTGGCAGGCATGCCCTGGTGCGGCACGATGAGCTTCGACACGGCGGGGCGGACGATGATGGGCTTCACCTCGGCGCAGATGGTGTCGATGATCGCAAAACTGCCCAACCCGCCGCTTGCCTTCGGCGCCAATTGCGGCGTCGGCGCTTCTGACCTCATGCGCACGGTCATGGGTTTCATGGCGGCCGGGCCGGACCTGCCGGTGATCGCCAAGGGCAATGCCGGCATCCCGAAATATCACGACGGCCATATCCATTACGACGGCACGCCGGAACTGATGGGCGAATATGCCATCCTCGCCCGTGACGCGGGCGCCACGATCATCGGCGGCTGCTGCGGCACGATGCCCGACCATCTGCGCTCGATGCGGGCGGCGCTGGAAAGCCACCCGCGCGGCCCCCGCCCGACCCTCGACCTGATCGCGGCCAAGCTCGGCGCCTTCTCGTCCGCTTCGGACGGTACGGGCGAGCCTTCTGGCGCGGAACGGCGCGAGCGCGGGACGCGTCGCCGCGGCTGAGGGGCGCAGGGGATCGACCGTCTCGAAGACCGTCCGAACAGTTGGCAGATCTTCGTTTGCGTTAGCCCCGCAGGGCAGAAACGCTATCTCGACATGGGGCTGGTCGACGGGTCAGTCGGCCTTGCCCTTGCGCGGCATCAGCACCGGCGCGCGCAGGTCTTTTCGGAACAGGGATTGCAACTCTTCTCGCGACAGCACGCCATCGGCATGCTGCTGACGGAAGGCAGAGCCACGCAGCGACCAGGACGGAACGGCGATACGCAACCAGCCTAGCGCAAATGCACTCCCCTCGCCCTGATGGCGAGACGCTATGGACAGCTTCATTTGTTGCACCCCAGCAAGGACAAGCAGACCAATGTCTGGATCACGGGCGAGCGCTGTGGCCAAAATGTGGCAAAAGCGGGGTCAACTGGAGTCATGCGACTATGACGCTGGGTCCGGGAAACGGACGGCCGGTCATTGCCTGCGATGCAGAAACAATCTGATGCCGGATCGGGATCGGACCGTCAAGAATGCAACCGGAGCGGGAATATCCTCAACTCTGACCGCGAATCGCCAGGATTTGAGGAGAACCGCCAGAAGGAGCGGTCCTTCGATCATGGCAAAGCCCGCGCCCGGGCAGACGCGAGGGCCTGCGGAGAACGGGAAATAGGCGCGGCGCGCCGAACTTCGGCCATCTTCGCGCCGCCAACGGTCCGGGTCGAATAGGTCGGGATCGTGCCAAAGCCGTTCATGCCGGTGCACATGCCAGGGCGAAAGCACGATCTGCGCGCCTGGCCTGACCGCCCTGCCCCGCAGGTCGACCGCACAGCGGTTCTCGCGCACCATCATCGGCACGGGCGGATAGAGCCGCAGCGTTTCCCGGAAAACGTCACGCAGAACCGAAAGCCCGGCCACATCGGAAAAAGCCGGGGCGTCGGGCAGGCCCGCCGCTTCCTTGGCCGCGCGATCCTGAACCTCGGGGTGGGACGCAAGCAGATAAAGCGCCCAGGCCAGCGCTGAGGCCGAGGTTTCATGCCCGGCGAGGAAGAAGATTGCCACCTGGTCGACCATCTCGTCGGTGCTGAAGCAGCGCCCGGTTTCGGGATCGGGCGTGGTCATGATCTTGGTGGCAAGGTCGTCGGGCGCATTGCCCGCCCGGATCGCGGCCATCCGCCGTTCGGTCAGCCGGGTGATCAGGCTCCGGATCTCAAGTGCCGCGCGGCGGGCGCCGCGCCGGTGGAAGCGCGGCAACCAGCGCGGCAAGGGCAGGAAGGCCCCGAGATTCAGCAGCGGCTGCGTCCGTTGATAGCGGCGGAAGGCAGCAAAGACCTCTGCCGCCGTTTCATCCTCGATCGGGATCGAGAAGAGCGTGCGAAAGATGATGTCGGCGGCCGCATGGCTCATCGCCTCCTCAACCTCGACCACCTTGCCCGCGTGGGGGGCAAGCCGCGCCGAGGCCGCTTCGGTGGCGGCGAGCATTGCCGGGAAGGTCGCGCGCAGCCGCCCGCCCTCGAAGGCCGGGTCGATGATGCGGCGCTGCGCCTGCCATTCGGCGCCGTTGGTGACAAAGACCGACTGGCCGAGAAGCGGCGCCAGACCTTCGCGAATCCGGTTTGACTTCGGATAGTCGGCGGGGCGCTCCTTCAGCACAAGGTCGATCAGGTCAGGGTGATTGCAGAGGTAGGACCGGAAGAAGGGCGTCCGGAATTCCGCCATCCAGGCGCGGTACAGTCGTGCAGGCTGGGCGGAGAGGATATCCTGCCGGAAAAGCCGCAGATAGCGCCAGAGCGACACGCGGTCGGCGCGCGGCTCCGGTTTGGGCGCCGGTTGCGGGGCCGGTCCTGGGGCCGGTCCCGGGGCAGGCTCGGGCGCGGTCATCTGAAGGCACCGTAGGGGTTCAGCGGTTCCACGATCCGGCTCTTCGACGGCGCGCGTCCGCCGAAGCGCTGCCAGAGGGTCTTGGGTCCGGCGGTCGCCGCGAAATAATCATAGTCGTCAGGCCTGCCGCTCAAACTGTCGAAGGCGCAGAGATACTGGAAATGCAGCCGGAAATAGCGCCGCTTGAGCCTTTGCCAGCGTGCAGGTGACAGGGTGCGGCTGAAGGCCGCCGACAACACGAGCGGCCAGCGCTGCGCAGGGCCCGCCATGCCCGAAACCGCAACCGGATCGCAAAGCGCGAAGGCGCAGCCATCGCCGGGCGCCGTGACATCGACCCAGGCCAGTTCGGTCCGTTCGGAGAGGTAGGCCAGATCCTCGCGCAGCCGCGCCGCGCCGGGCAGGAAACTGACCATCGGCACCACCTGGCCAAGCGTCAGCAGCGACAGGGCGGGCCCGTCGGGAAAAACCGGCTCGCGCCGGATCAGATCGGCAAGGATCGAGATGGCGAGATGGGCGCCGGACGAATGGCCAACCACCAGAACCTCGTCCCACTCCCCCGCCAGATCGGCCGCGATCCTTGTGCGGAACGTGGCGATCCGCGCCTCGAGCGCCGCCGGATAGGCGCCCGCATCGATCGTCGTGAAGGCGTAATCATGCATCAGATACCAGGCAAAGATGCGCCGGTCATAGCGGCGGAAAAGCCAGAGCCCGCCCCAGACGCTGCCTGCGAGCAGGATCAGCCCGAGAAGATCGCCCAAGAGACCGCCCACCGGAAGGAAGCGCGCCGCGGCAAGACCCGCGCCCATGGCCGCCAGAAGCTGCAGGATCAGCGCCGCAATCGGATAGAGCGCGGCGATCATCGGCCCTTTCCTCAGCCGCATCAGACGCCCGAGCGCGCCGGACCTGAGATAGAGCCACGAGGTGCGGACCAGCTGGCGGTAGGTCTCGACGATGCCCTGCCCCATCGACGCCTTCACGAGATCGGACCAGACCAGGACCTCGACCTCCGCCGAGACATCGCGACCCTCGATCTCCGCCTCGATCAGCCAGCCGTAGCCGCCGCCCGACTTGGGCGCCAGCGCGATGTCATGGCCGGACAGCTCGCTCTGCAGGGCCGCCTCGCTGCGATAAAGCTCCCGGTAGCGGCGCGGCGGAAAGGGATCATAGCCGGGGATGTAGAACACCTTCCGGCGCCGGACCGGACCGGCATCCGTGTCATAGCGGGACGCGGTCACAGGTTGGTCCCGACCATCCAGCGTCCGACCGACCGGCCGAGATCGCCCGAGACGGTGACAAACAGCCGGTCATAGGCCGCAAAGAGCGCCCGGTTCAGCGCCACGCCTTCCGCCGTTTCGGAAAAGGCCAGATAGCGCTCCAGTTCCGCGTCCGACAGCGGGCCGTAGGCCAGTGTCCCGTAGGCCATCAGCCAGCTGTCGGTCTCGCCGCGGATCTCACCCTCCTGCGCCCAGACCTGGGCAAGGATCTCGTCATCCGGCAGACCGGTCCTGGCCCCGCCGGATGCCGACAGCGCCTTGAGGAAAGCCACATTGGCGTTAAGCGCGCTCGAGACATTCATGTCGACGAGGTGGTTGGCATCGACGAACCGGCGCAGCATCCGGTAGCGTGCATCTCCTTCGGCCTCTCGCCGCGTGGCCATGGCGCGCGCGCTGTCCTCGACCCCGTCATCGAGAAGCGCATCGCGCGCCGACACTTCCAGCCGCATGATCTTCTGGCCGAGGTCGGAGCCGAGGAAGGCAAGGATGGGCGCGGTATCCATGCCGATATGGTCAAGCTCCTCGGCAAAGGCGGTGTGGAACAGCGGCCCGAGCCGGTCCGGCGCGTAGATCCGCTCGACCTCCGCCTGCCAGGAGGGCCCGCCGCTGCCCCGCAGGAACTGCCGGTCGAGATCGCCGCCATAGGCCGCGCCCTCGCGCGCCATGACGTCGAGAAGCTCCGGCAGAAGCATCGCATCTTCGAGCCCACCCGCCGCGGCCGCGACATCCGGCGCCAGCGCCCCCTCGGCCAGACCGGCCGACGCGGCCACGCTGCACAGCGAAACCGTGACGATAAAAATCAGTGCGACAAACCGCATCCGCCCCACCTGCCAAACCAGTGCCGACTGACCCTATCCCTTGTGCACCTTCCTGCCAATAAGCGCCGCGGCGGCGGTTCGCGGTTTGCCGCCCCGACCCCACCCGCCAGCCCCGCATTTTGCTGTTGCAGTGCCTCGCAACCCCAGCTAAACCCCGCCCCCAGACGACCCCCGAAGTGCGGAGAGGTGCCGGAGTGGTCGATCGGGGCGGTCTCGAAAACCGTTGTGGGTGCAAGCCCACCGTGGGTTCGAATCCCACCCTCTCCGCCACTTGCCCCAGCGAAAGTGTTCTCCCTATCCGGCTGAGGCCGGATTTTTCCGTTGTTTTCGAAGGTTATGCGGGTGGGGCTGAGCACCGGCCTCGGTGCCAGGAGGACCGAAAGCGGTCTCAGGGCCGAAATTATCCGGGCCAGCAAACCGCGCCAAGCCCGGTTCAGAGCGCCATATTGCTGAAATCAAGAGATATAAGTCGGACGCGCACCGTGCGCGGTTTGCAGGTTCGTTTGCCAAGCTGCTGGAACCCGGATCGAACGATCAGCGAACGGCCCTGTGCCGCTTGGGCGTCGGCCCCGGGGCCCCCGCATCGCATCGAGCTGCCGCGCATGGGCGCGGACTGCGCCCGCGCACTTTCGCACGTGCCTCTCGCGCCACGCCTCGGGCCGCTCTGACCCTCAGCCCCGGGCGCTGCGCACGTGCTGGACCAGCGTCTTGGTCAGCACAACCGCCACCACGATCGCCAGAAGAACAACGGAAATCGCCGCAATTGCCGGGTCGATATTGTCCCTCAGCCCCATCCACATCAGCCGTGGCAACGTCACTGCGTTGACCGAGGTGATGAAAAGCGTCACGCCGATCTCCTCCCAGGACAGGACGAAGGTGAGGAACAGCGCGCTCAGCACGCCGAAACGGATATTGGGCAGGATCACCTTCACCAGACGCGTCACGGTCGAGGCACCCATCGACCGCGCGGCAAGATCGATCCGCCGGTCGATCTGCGACAGCGCGACCGAGATCAGCACCACGGCGAAGGGCGCGATCATCACCGAATGGGCAAGTACCACGCCCGCGAACGTGTCGAAGGCCAGAAAGCCGTTCACCTTCGACAGCGAGATGAGGAAGAAATAGAGCGTCAGCGCCGACACGACCGGTGGCGCCACCATCGGCAGAAGCGCGAGCCCCATGTAAAGCGCCTTGAAACGCGGCTCGATCATCCACAGGCCGGTCGCGAACAAGGTGGCAAGGAAGGTCGAAAGCAGGGCCGAAACCACGCCGATCCGGATCGAAAGCCAGGTGCCCTTCCACCATGCAGGATTGTCGATCAGCGCGCGATAATGGCGCAGCGACCAGTCCTCGGTCGGCACCGAAAGATAGCGGTTCGGCGTGAAGGAAACCGGGATCACCGCGATCAGCGGCATCAGCAGAAAGACCGCGACGAGTGCGGCAAGGACAGTAACGACCGGTCCGGGCGCAAGTGGCTTCATCGCGCGCCTCCCGCCCGGCCCTGCCGCATCATCAGCGCCAGCAGCGCGCCGACGCCGATCATCAGGATCACGCTCACCGCCGCGCCGAGGCCCCAGTCCGGGCTCTGGAAGATGCGCAGATAGACCAGTTCCGCCGCCATCACGCTGCGCCCGCCGCCAAGGATCGCGGGCGTGACGAAGAAGCCGAGCGCGAAGACGAAGACCAGAAGTGCGGCGCCAAGGACGCCCGCGCGCGTCATCGGCACCATGACCTGCCAGAAGATGCGCGCCCGCGATGCCCCCATGCCGCGCGCCGCCATCAGCACGCGTTCGTCAAGGCCGCGGAACGTGGTGGCCAGCGGGAAGGCCGCGAAGGGGATGAGGAAATGCACCATGCCGACGATGACGCCGAACTCGTTGCGAACGAGCGTCAGCGGCTGGCTCAGCACGCCGAGGCTCATCAGCCAGCTGTTCAGAAGCCCCTTGTTCGACAGAAGCGCGAGCCAGCCGAACGCCCGCGTCAGGACCGATATCCAGAAGGGGATGAGGATGCACAGCTCGACCAGAAGCCGCTGCAGCGGACTGCCGCGCACCCACAGAAGCGTGACGACATAGGCAGCAGCGACCGCGACGACCGTCACCACCGCGCAGATGCGCAAGGTCCGCCAGAAGACCGACAGGACCAGCGGGTCGGTCAGCGCGGCATGATACTGACCAAGGCCGGGCTCCGGCAGGGTCACGCTCCACCGCACCACGCCGAGGAAGGGCAAAAGGTAGGCGAGCCCCAGAAGGAGCATCAGCGGGCCAAGAAGGGCGGCGGTGCGGGTCATGTATCTTTCCAGAGGCCCCGCCGCCGGGGAAAACCGGCGGCGGGACTGTCCTCAGGCCGAGACGAGCGCCAGATAGGCGTCAAGCGCGGGGCCGTAGTTGGTTTCATACCAGCCCATGTCGAGCGCGACCTGCACCGCGGCATTGGCCGGATCGACCGGGTTGAAGCGCGCCTCCTCGGGCGGCAGCAGCGCGTCGGCGGCAGGGTTTGCTGGCCCCTGCCCCAGCATCTTGAACATGACTAGCTGGCGCTCGGGATCCTGGGCCGAAGCGATGAACTTCATCGCGTTGGCCGCCCCGCCGGGGTTGCCCTTGAGCACCGCCATCGCGCCCGGTGCCAGAAGCCCCTGGTTCCAGGTGAAGGTGACGTCGCCGCCGCTGTCCTGCTCGATCAGCCGCGCGCGTGTCGACCAGACGAGCGCCATGGAGGCTTCGCCGTTCAGAAGCACCGACTGGCTTTCCGACCCGCCACCCCAGAAGGTGACGACATGGTCCTTGATCGCCGCGATCTTGGCATGCGCCCGGTCGAGGTCCAAAGGATAGAGCTGATCGGGCGCCACGCCATCGGCCAGAAGGGCCGCTTCCCACATGCCTGCACCCCATTTGTACATCGACCGCTTGCCGGGGAATTTCTCGACATCGAAGAAATCCGCCATGCTTTGCGGCGGGTTGTCGCCGTAGGCGTTTTTGTCATAGGCGATGATATAGCTGTAGAAATAGGCGGATGCGGCATATTCCCAGCCGAAGCCCTCGCGCATCTTGGCACGGTCAACGACCGCATAGTCGATGGGCTCCATCATCCCCTTCTTGCCCAGGGCTTCGGCCGAGAACGGATCGGCATCGACGATATCCCAGGCAGGATTGCCGCTTTCGACCTGCGCCTGGATCGAACCTTCGAGCGGGCCGGACCCGTCCTGCTTCACCACGATCCCGGTTTCGGCCTGGAAGGCCTGACCGTAAGCCGCGTCATAGGCCGCGCCCGCATCGCCGCCCCAGTTGACGAACACCAGCTCGCCCTCCCCGGCCCGCGCCATCGTGCCCTTGAGGCCAAGCGCGCTCGTGCCCAGAAGCAGCGCCGCGCCCTGCACGAAGCTGCGACGCCCGATGGCGCCGGATTTCAGTTTTTCGGACAGGATCTCGATCCCGTCTTTGACAAAAGGTCCATGCATGTCTCTCTCCCCGTTTGCTTCCTAGGCCGCCGGACAGGCCCGGCGGGTCGTTCAAAGTGCGAAGGCCCGGCCCGCGGGCCAGCTGAGCCAGACCGGCGTTCCCGGCATGAGGCCCTGAGGCAATGCCCCGGTCGGCTGGCGCAGGATGAGCGCTGTGCCGCCCGGCGTCGTGAGGCCCATGCGGGTTTCGGCGCCCTGGTAGGTCAGATCGGTGAGGCGCGCCGCAATGGCGTTGCCTGCGCCCGGCTCCGTCAGATGCAGACCCATGTACTCTGGCCGGACGGCAATATGGCCCGCCGCGCCGCCGATGGCGTCACAGGCGAGCGGCTGACCTTCGAACGTCAACCGCCCGCCAGCATGATCAACCGGCAATATGTTGATGTCGCCAAGAAATTCCGCGACGAACCGGTTGGCGGGCCGCTCGTACACCTCCTCGGGCGCCGCGATCTGCTGCAGCCGCCCCTTGTCGAAGATCGCCACGCGGGTGGAAAGCGCAAGCGCCTCGGACTGATCATGGGTAACGAAGACGAAGGTCGTGCCGGTCTCGCGATGGAGGCGCTTCATTTCCTCCTGCATCTGGCCGCGCAGGTTCTTGTCAAGCGCCGAGAAGGGCTCGTCGAGCAGAAGGACCGGCGGGCCGTAGACCAGGGCGCGCGCCAAGGCGACCCGCTGCTGCTGGCCGCCCGACAGCGCCGACGGGCGTTTGTGGGCATGTCCCTCCAGCCCGACCATCGCCACCATCTCCTCGACCCGGCGCGCGACGTCGGTGGCGCTGCGTTTCTGGACGCGGAGGGGGAAGGCGATATTCTCGGCCACCGTCATATGGGGGAACAGCGCATAGCCCTGAAAGACCATCCCGAAGCCGCGCGCCTCGGCCGGAAGACCGGTCACATCCTGCCCGTCAACCCAGAGGGAGCCCGAGCTTGCGGCTTCGAAGCCTGACAGGACCATCAGGAATGTCGTCTTGCCGGAACCGGAGGGGCCGAGCAGCGTCAGGAACTCGCCACGGCCGACCGTCAGGCTCACCTGATCGAGCGCCGTGAAGGCGCCGAAGGTCTTAGTTATTGATTTTGCTTCGATTTCCGAGGCTTTGCTTGTCGGCGCCATTCATTTCCCCCTCCGTGCGATTAAGAGCCGGGGTTGACGCCAAGGCAATCGAAATGTTTTGTCCTGAACGGCCAATGAAATTTCTCATTCAAGCGCGCTCCGGTCAGATCACACTCAACTCCTCGCGCAGCCAGCTGCGGAAGGCGACGACCGGAGGAGTTCCGGCCTTGGTCTCGGGCACCACCATGTAATAGGCGCGGGGCGAGCGGATCGCGAGATCGAAGGGCCGCACCAGCGCGCCCGAGGCCATCGCGGCATGACAGATGAATTCGTCGCCCATGCAGATCCCCTGGCTGGCAAGAACCGCGGCGTAAACCAGGTTCATGTCCTGAAACAGGACGCCCGCACGCCCCGCCTCTTCGCCGAGACCGGCAAGATCGCACCAGCGCATCCAGTCTTCGTGCGAGAAAAGATGCAGGAGCGTTGCTTCGCGCAGCTCCTGCGGCCCGTCGAGGCCGCCGAGCCGGTTCAGGTAGGCCGGGCTGCAGAGGGGGGTGAATTCGACCTCTTTCAGCAGCTCTATCTCCATCCCCTGATGGGCGCCGAGGCCGAAGGAAACAAAGACGTCGACGTCGGGATTGGTCACATCGTCCAGCCTGCGTGGCGTGACGATCGACAGCGCGATGTCCGGCGCGCGTTCGGTGAAGCGGCCCAATTTGTTGCAGAGCCATGACGAGGCGAAGCCCGGCGGGCAGCTGACGGTCAGCGTCCCGGTCAGACCCCTGCCCGCCTGACGCTGCGCCGAACCGGCCAGCGCGGACAGCGCCCGGCGCACATCCTCGGCATAGGCCAGCCCCTGCGGCGTCAGCTCGACCCGCGTTCCGACCCGGTCCATCAGCCTGAAGCCCAGATCGCGTTCCAGGAGCCTGAGCTGGTGGCTGACGGCGCTGCGGGTCAGGTGCAATTCGTCGGCCGCCTGCCAGACCGTGCCATGGCGGGCGAAACTGTCGAGCGCGCGCAGCGCCTGCATGGATGGGATACGGGCCAACGGACATGTCCTTCCATCGCCACCATAGTCCAGACCGGCGGGCGCGCCAGCCCCTTGGCGAAAATCATTTGCCGAGCGCGGGAAAAGGTTTCACTACCTCTCGCCGTAGCGGGGCGTGTAGCGATGGGGAAAGGCCTGTCACGCATGCGTCGGCCCTGCGTCCCGCATCCGTACCGACAGCGTCCCGACATTTGACCGCCGCCCGCGAGGGGAAAGACGTGACCGCCGCCGCCCTGAACGCCACCCTGACCGCCGCCCAGACGGATGCGCTCGCCTCGGTCGAGGCGCGGGCGGCGGACCTTTCGAACTGGTGCGCGACGATCTTCGATTTCGGCGAGACCGCCTGGCGCGAATACAGGTCGGCCGAATGGTACGTGGCGCGGCTGCGGGCCGAGGGCTTCACGGTCGAGGAAGGGTCCGGGGGCATGCCCACGGCCTTTTGCGCGGACTGGTCGAACGGAGATGGGCCGGTCATCGGCATGTATGGCGAGTACGATGCGGTGCCGGGCAATTGTCAGGCGGCCTCGACCCGCCGGGAACCGCGCGCAGGCCTCGGCTATCAGGCGGGCGGCCATACCGATCCGCATTCGGGGCTGGGAATCGGTGCGCTCGGCGGGCTGCTCGCCACCAAGGCGGCCATGGAAAAGCACGGGATCCGGGGCGGGCTGCGCTTCACCGGCGAGCCGGCGGAAAAGGTACGGGGATCGAAACCCATCCATGCGGCGAAGGGCTATTACGACGGGCTGGCGGCGATCCTTTCGTTCCATCCGTTCTACATGCTGCCGATGTGCAATACCGTCCGGCTCGACACGCATTGCGGCGCGGCCTATGCGATGATCTACCGCTTCCTCTGCGATCGGCCCGAGGCCTGGGGCCGCGCCGATGGCGCGCCGATCCCGCAATCGCATTCGGCTGTCCGCGCCCCCGGCGCCAATGACGCGCTGATGATCATGTACCAGTCGTCGAAAGCCTTGCGCGAGGCGATGCTGCCGCATCAGGGCGGCTGGTCGGTCAGTGAGGCGATCCTGACCGCCGGGCAGGCCACGGCGGACAACCTGCCTGCGGGCCTGGCCGAGATCCAGTACATGATGCGGACGCCGACCGTGGCGATGGCCGAGCAGATCACTGCCGTTCTTGACCGCAATGCCGAGGCTGCCGCGATGATGTCGGGCTGCCGCTGGGAACGCCACTGGGTCTGCAAGTCGCGCCCGGGCCTGGCCAATCATGCGATGGCGCGGATCGTCTGGGATGCGATGCAGGCCGTGGGCGCACCGGTCTGGGACGAGCGTGCCAAGGCGGTGGCGCGCGAGATTCAGGTAGGCCTCGGGCTGGACCCGATGCGGGAGCCCTTCATCGACGAGATGACCCGCCTGGTCGATCCGGAAGCGGCGGAAGCGATCCTGCGGCGCGACCTGCCGCCCTCGCAGGAGAACTCCACCTCGGACGATTACACCGACATGTGCTGGCATGCGCCGACCGCGCGCTTCTATGTCGCCCGGCCTGCGCTGAAGGCGCCCCAGGGCTTCGCCTATCCGAACTGGGTGATGAATGCGCTTGGCGGCATTCCGGCGACCATCGACCCGATGGTCACGACTGCCGCGAAAGTGCTGGCCACCTCGGCGCTGCGGCTCATGGAAGACAAGGCCGCGCGCGACGCGGCGATGGAGGAATTCAGGACCCGCACCGGCGGGGGGATCGGCGGCCGGGCCTGGGTGGCGCCTCTGTGCGACTACCCGCCGCCGATCCATTTCCGCTGGCCCGAATATGTCGAAACCAAACGCGGCCGTGACTGGTGGATCCCCTCCGCCCTGCCCGGCGCATGAATGATGGAGTGAGAAATGGCCCTTGACCGCCTGCCCCATGCCGAAGGCTTCACCCTGCAGCGCCGCAATCCGCGGGGTGGCACGAAGCCGCTTTCCTACTGGGGGTTCCGCAACGAAACCGACCCCCTGACCGACGTGCTTCTGGGCTCGCCCGCCTATCTGATGCACCGGGCGACCTCCAGCCTGTCGCGCAAGCATCTGCGCGAGGCGCCCTGCGATATCCAGATGGCGCAGGGCCAGCATGCCGAACTCGTCTCGGCCTATGAACATTTCGGCGTGAGAGTGCATATGTTCCCGGCCGAACCCGAACTGACGATGCAGGTATATGCGCGGGATTCCAGCGTGATGACGCCCTATGGCGCGGTGATCACCGCGATGGCCAACTGGTGGCGGCGGGGCGAGAATTATGCGGCGATCCGCGCCTATGAGGCGATGGGCATCCCGATCTACGACATGGTGACGGCGGGCACGTTCGAGGGCGGCGATTTCAACGTGATCGAGGAGGGCTGCGTGCTGATCGGCTGTGGCGGGGCGCGCACGCAGGAGGAAGGCGCGCGCCAGGTCGCGGGCTGGTTCGAGAAGGAAGGGTGGGAAGTGCGCCTGGCCTTCATCGACGAATATTACGTCCATATCGACCTGATGGTGGTCCCCGTGGCCGAGAAGCTGACGGCGGTGTGCCTTGCCTGCACCGACCCCTGGATCGTCGACTGGCTGAAGGCGAAGGGCCATGAGATCCTCGATGTGCCGTTCCAGGATACGATGGCCTTGGGCTGCAATTTCATGAGCCTCGGGAACGGCAAGGTCATCGCCCCCGCCGCGTCGAAGGCGCTGGTCGGCCAGCTTCGGGCGCGCGGGTTCGAGGTGGCGGAGGTCGAGACGGCCGAAATCTCGAAGACCGGCGGCGGGATCCACTGCATGGCGCAGGCGCTCCGGCGGGCGAGATAGGGCCTGCGCAACGGCAGAGGCGCCCCAATCCTTCGAAGATTTCGGACCGGAACCCTTGGCAGGTTCCGGCGGCGGCGCCGATCGGCTAGGACGGGGCGAAAGTGGAGGCTAACATGTCCGACAGGTCCTATCGTTTCACCCATGCCATCGTGCGTGCGCCCGCCGAAAGTGCGACCGCGGGCCTGCGCGCCGTCGACAGTGGCGCGCCGGATATCGCGCTCATGCGGCGCCATCACGCGGATTATGTCGCCGCGCTCCGGGCCGAGGGGGCTGTGGTGGTGGAACTGCCGCCGCTTCAGGCCTTTCCCGATGCGCAATTCGTCGAGGATACCGCGCTGTGCCTGCAGGAAGGCGCGGTGGTGATGCGGCCCGGCGCGCCCTCGCGCCTGGGCGAGGCGGCGGAGATGGCGCCCACGCTCGCGCGGTTCTATGACGAGGTGCTGACGGTCGAGGGGCCCGGGACGATCGAGGCGGGCGATGTGCTGACCACAGAGACGGAAGTTCTTGTCGGCCGGTCTGCCCGGACCGATGCGGCGGGGATCGCCGAGATGGCGCGGCTCGTGGCGCGCTGGGGCTACCGGGTGCGGGAACTGGAAACGCCGCCCGGGGTTTTGCATTTCAAGACCGATTGTTCGCTTCTCGACGCCGAGACGATCCTTTCGACAGGACGGCTCGCTGCCGCAGGCGGTTTTGCCGGTTACCGGGTGATCCTGACCGCCGAGGGCGAGGAGGCGGCGGCCAATGCGATCCGTTTCAACGGGGCGGTCATCGTGCCCGACGGGTTCCCGCGCACGGTCGAGCGGCTGGCGCAGGCGGGCTACCGGGTGGTTCCGGTCGGAAACAGCGAATGCGCCAAGCTCGATGGCGGCATGTCCTGCCTGTCGCTGCGTTTCACGCCGCCGAGGGCCGGATAGGACTTGCCTGACCTCTGACCGGTCCTATAGTCGGCCTGCGGGGCCGAGGTGCGATGGCGGAAAAGACCGAAGAAACAGGGCGCTTCACCCCAGAGCGCTTCAACCTTGTCTGCATCGGGCAGGACGGGCGGCTTGGCCATGAGGCGATCATGTTCGCGGCCACCCTGCGCGCCGCCGATCCGGGCTTTTGCGGCCGCCTGATCGTCGCCGAACCGCAACCCGGGCCACTCTGGCAGCGCGATCCGCGCATGTCCGCACCGGTCAAGGCACTGCTCGGCGATCTCGGCGCGGAAATCCTGCCGTTCGAGAACCGGGTTTTCGGGGCCACCTACCCGGAAGGCAACAAGATCGAGATGTTGACGGCGCTGCCCGCGGGCGAGCCCTTCGTCTTCTTCGACACCGACACGCTCTTCACGGGCGCGCTCTCGGCAGTGCCCTTCGATTTCGACCGGCCCGCCGCCTCGATGCGGCGCGAGGGCACCTGGCCCGACCCGCCACTTTACGGGCCGGGCTACGCGGCGATCTGGAAGGCGCTATACGACCGGTTCGGCCTGTCGTTCGAGCCGACACTCGACCTCAGGCAACCGGCCGAGCATTGGGAGCGCTATCTCTATTTCAACGCGGGCTGGTTCTTTCATCGCGATCCGCAGGCGTTCGGGCGGCGCTTTCTCGACTATGCCCGCGCGATCCGCGATGAGGAGATCGAGGCCCTCGCGTCGCAGGTGCTCTTCCCGTGGCTCGACCAGATCGCGCTGCCGCTCGTGGTGCATTCCCTGGGCGGCGGACGCCCCGGTCCGGCGCTGTCCGGCCTCGACGGCGGGGTCAGTTGCCATTACCGGGCGCTGCCCCTGCTCTATGCCCGCGAAAGCGATGCGGCGGTGGCGACGCTGGAAGCCGCCGTCGCGCCCAACCGGATCAAGAAGGTGCTGAAGGAGTACGAGCCCGCCAGGCGGCTGATCTATCAGGGGCATGGCGCGCAGATCCGCAAGGCCTTCGACCGCGCTGCGCTGCCCCGGCGCGAACAGGCGATCCGCAAGCAGATCCGCGACATGGGGCTGTGGCTCAGGTAGGTCTATCGGGCGCAGATCGAACGGCTACCAGAAGTCCTTGTGTCCGCCTGCGATCTCGGCCTCCAGTTCAGGAAATGGGCCACGGACGGAAATGGGGCGTCGTCCGGCAGCGAACACCTCGTGGCAGCTCAGATCAAGGGTCAGGTTTTCGGGATTGTCGCCGGTCAGCTCTGCCAATCTTTTTTCGGTCAGCCCGTAGACAACCGCACCTATGCCCGCCCAATAACAGGCGCCAGCGCACATGCAGCACGGCTCGACCGATGTGACCAGCGTGCAACGTTCCAGAAATGCCGCGTCATATTTCTGCGCGGCAGCGCGGGCAACGTTGGTTTCAGCGTGACCCACGCCGCGATCCTGGTTGTAAGTGTTGCCCGATGTCAGAAGAACCTCTCCCTCCGGTCCAACCAGAAGCGCGCCGAAGGGGTGATTGCCGCTTGCTCGGCTGTCTGCGGCGATCCTTGCAGTCAGACGCAGATAGTCGATGTCGCTCTTCATGATGACCTCCTGAGCATGCGCTCTTAGTCAAGGGCTCCGTGGCGCTGCTGATAGTCGCCGAGCGCTGTCTCGAGCCTCGCCAGATAGTCGCGCGCGTGCGCCTCGTAATCGGCCCCCGGCGCGGCGAGGAAAATCTCCGATACCATCGCCCACATCGCCTCGCGCATCAACGCCGCGCATTTCATCGCCGCGAAACTTTTCACGAAGGCCGCCTCGGGCGCGGCGCCGAGATAGGCTTCGATCATCGCCCGTTCCTCATCGGGCGACATGCCGCCGTTGCCGGCCGCCCCGGCGAGGTCGAACATCGCCGTCCCGAAGCCCGCATATTCGAAATCGATCAGCCAGAGCCGCCCGTCCTGTTCAAGGAAATTCCCCGGCAGAAGGTCGTGATGGCCAACGATGATGGGAAGCGGGATCTGCGCCGCCTCCAGCGCCGCATTCGCGGCGAGAAGCCGCGGCAGGTCGGCCGCGAAGCGGCTGCCATGGGCGGCAAGCGTGCGGCCATAATCGCGGATCACATGAAAGACCCAGAACACCGACCCGGGCCCTTCCAGATGCGTGAGCATCTGCCGGTGAAAGGCGGCAAGCAGCTGCCCGATCCGGCCGGGATTGGCGCGCAGGTCGGCCTCTGACCAGGTGCGCGCCTGAAGGAAGGCCGACACCATTGCCCCCGCGCCCGCCCATTCGACCTCTGGCGCGAAACCGGCGGCATGGGCGGCACGGGCGGCGGCCAGTTCCCGGTCGCGAAACACATGATGGAAGGGGAAATCGACGCCGAAACGCACCACATGGGCGCCGCGTCCGTCCGTCACTTTCCAGCTTTCGTTCGAAAGGCCGCCCTTCAGCGGTTCGGCCTCAATCTTGCCCTGCCAGCAGGGCAGCGCGCGGATCCTGTCGAGGCTCATGCTCCCTCCCTTTTGGAACGGAGCTTTCCGGCCCGTCCGTGCCCTGTCAATCGGTTTTCGTGGAAATGTTTGGCTTTGACGCCCGCTGCGCGCCCGTTTCTTGCCAAATGCGCGTCAAAACCCTAAAGTTCCCACGCAATCCGGGGGGCCCGATGCTGTCCAAACGCCATGCGGCGATCCTCAAGCTTCTTGAAGCGAACGGCATGATGCCGCTCTCCGCACTTGCCCGCGCGCTCGACGTCTCTCATGAAACCGTCCGGCGGGACGTGCGCCCGCTCGAGGAGGCGGGCCAGGTCCTGCGTATCCATGGCGCGGTGGGGCTGGCCGGTCAAGTGGGCGAAGCGCCGTTCCAGAAGCGGATGCGCGAAAATGCGGAAGCCAAGCGCAAGATCGCACGCGCCGTCGCCGCGACCATCCGCGATGGCGAGGCGGTGATGCTCGATACCGGCACGACCACCAGTTTCCTCGCGCGTGAGCTTGTCCATCACCGCAAGCTGACCGTCATCACCAATTCCTCCGACATTGCCCGCACGCTCGCCACCCAGAACGGCAACCGCGTCTATATGGCGGGGGGCGAGCTGCGCCCGGATTCCGGCGCGGCCTTTGGCACATCGGCGCTTGACTTCGTGTCGCAATTCTCGGTCGCCCATGCGGTCATCTCGGCAGGCGCGGTGGATGCGTCGGGGGTGATGGATTTCGATCTGGAGGAGGCGGTCTTCGCCCGCACGATACTGGAGCGCGGCGAGCGGCGCGTGGTGGTAACCGATCATACGAAATTCGGGCGGCGCGGTCTGATTGCCGTCTGCCCCTTCACGGCCATCACGGACCTGGTCACCGATACCGCCCCGCCCACCGAGATCGCCCAGGCGCTTGCCGCGGCGGGGACGGTTCTTTCGATCGCCTGAAGGCGACCTAGCCGAGGGCGCGCTCCTCGCGCGCGATGGACCAGTCGATCAGCCGCCGCCAGATCGTTTCGGCGAGGTCGGGATCGAGCCCTTCGGCCTCGGCCCGCGCACGGACCTTCGCCACCACCTCCTCGACGCGCCAATCGATGCGGGCGG
>JAWKWX010000014.1:0-76637 GCA_041397305.1 Paracoccaceae bacterium
GGTCGGGCACCATGTCGCTTGGGCCGAACGTTCTGGCCAGTTTCGGCGAGGTGCACCCGAAGGTCCTGAAGACGATGGATGTGAAGGGCCCGGCGATGGCGCTGACGATCCATCTGGCTGCCGTCCCCTTCCCCAAGGTGAAGACCGCCACCCGCGCCGCGCTCGACATCTCCGACCTGCAGGCGGTCGAACGCGATTTCGCCTTCGTCGTCGACGAGGGCGTCGAGGCGCTGACGCTTCTCAATGCCGCGCAGGGCGCCGACAAGGCGCTGATCGAGCGCGTCGCCGTCTTCGACCAGTTCGCGGGCGAAAAGGCCGAGGCGCAGATGGGGCCTGGCAAGAAATCGCTGGCCATCACCGTGCGCCTGCAGCCGCGCGACAAGACCCTGACCGAGGCCGAGATCGAGGCGGTCAGCGCGAAGATCGTGGAAAAGGTCGGCAAGGCCACAGGCGGCGTCCTCCGGGCCTGAGAGGGGCCCTGCCCCCGTCCCGGACCCTGTCCGGAACGCCGGACTCAGGCCGAGAGCGGACCGTGCCGGTGGCAGGTGACGATATGGTCGTTCACCATGCCCACCGCCTGCATGAAGGCGTAGGTGATCGTCGGCCCGGCAAAGCGGAAGCCCGCTTTCTTCAGGTCTTTCGAGATGCGCTCCGACAGCGGCGTCTGCGCTGGCACATCGGCCATGGTGCGGAAATTGTTCTGAAGCGGGCTACCGTCGACATAGCGCCATAGATAGCGGTCGAACCCCTCGCGCCCGGCGATGGCGAGATAGGCGCGGGCATTGCCGATCGTCGCCTCGATCTTGGCGCGGGACCGCACGATCCCCGGATCGGCGAGAAGGCGCACCACGTCCGCCTCGCCCCAGCGGGCGATGATTTCGGGGTGGAAACCTTCGAAGGCGGCGCGGAAAGCCTCGCGCTTCTTCAGGATGGTGATCCAGCTCAGGCCCGCCTGGAAGCCATCGAGGATCAGCTTTTCCCACAGCGCGCGGGCGTCATACTCCGGCACGCCCCATTCGGTGTCGTGATAGTCGACATAGATCGGCTCGTTCCCGCACCAGCTGCAACGCTCGGTCATCCCGCATTTCCTCCGCCTTTGTTGCCGCTTCTTAGCCCGCGCGGCGGGTCCTGTCGCGGCAAATGCGCCGGTCAGGACCCCGCCTTGGCCAGTTCGGCGCGAAGGCGGTCGCGGCCTGCCGAGCGCGGTTTTGACAGGCCCGCAAGCAGGAGGTAGGCGGCGGGTGTGAGGTAAAGCGTGGCAAGGGCCGAAAGGCCCAGCCCGCCGACGATCACCCAGCCGAGCGAGGCGCGCGCCTCGGCCCCCGGTCCGCTCGCCAGAAGAAGCGGCACCGCGCCGACCACGGTCGACAGCATCGTCATCGCCACCGGTCTCAGCCGGATCCGTGCCGCCTCCTCGATTGCGGCGCGGACGCCTGCGCCCTCCTCCCGCCGCTGATTTGCGAATTCGACGACCAGAATGCCGTTCTTGGCCATGATCCCCACCAGCAGCACCAGCCCGATCTGGCTGTAGACATTCAGGCTGCCGCCGGTCAGGAGAAGCGCGAAGATGGCGCAGGCGAGACCGAGCGGCACCGTCGCCATCACGATCAGCGCCGAGACAAAGCTTTCGAACTGGGCGGCCAGCACCAGAAGCACCACCAGAAGCGCGAAGCCGAAGGTGAGGAGCGTGCCGGACTGGCTCGTCTCCAGGAGTTTCGCCTCGGCCAGGGGCACGATGCGCATGCCTTCCGGCAGAACCTCCGGCGCGATCGCCCGCACGCGGTCCAGCGCCGCGCCGAGCGACAGGTCGGGCGTGAGGCCCGCGCTGACCGGCACCGCGCGCATCAGCCCCTCGCGCTGCAGGTCCGGGGCCACGGGCCGTTCCTCGAGTGTGACGAACGAGGAAAGCGGCACCATCTGCCCGTCGCCCGCCTTCACGAACAGCCGTTCCAGATCGCCGGGGTCGTTCACCGGCTCAGACCCCGAGGTCAGGCGGATGTCATAGCTCTTGTCGCCCAGAAACACCTGGCCGACCTTGCGCCCGTCGATCAGCGCCTCGATCGCCGGGCCAAGGTCTGCCACGTCGATGCCGAGATCGGTGGCGCGGGCGCGGTCCACCGTGACGAACAGCTGCGCCTGCGTCAGGTCATAGCCGACCTGGGTGCGGCCGAAGGCCGGTTCCTCCCCCATCCGCTCCACCAGCCGCGAAGCGGCCTCGGCGAGCGCCGCATAATCGGGGCCGACGACCGCGAAGCTGAGACCCTGGCCCGCGCCGCGAATGCCGAGCGAATTGGGCTGCAAAAGCGTGGCGCGCACGCCGATGACCCCCTCGATCCGTGCCTGTACCTCGGCCGCGATCTCCTGCTGGCTGCGGGTCCGCTCCGCCCAGTCGGCGAGCGCGATCACCATGAAGCCGCCGTTGCCGCTGCCGGTGCCCGAGACGGAAAAGACACTGCGTGCCTCGCCCGAGGCCCGCAAGGGTTCTACCAGATCCTCGATCTGGCGCATCTTCTCGTAGGTATAGTCGAGTGCGGCGCCCTGCGGCGCGCGGACCGACAGAAGGATCACCGAGCGATCCTCTGGCGGCGTCAGTTCCCGCCGGATGCCCGATTGCAGGAACCAGGCGGTGACGGCGGCAAGGACGGCCACAAGGACGATGGCGAGCGGCACGCGCAGAGCGGCGTTCAGGCTGGCTGCATAGGCGCGGGCAAAAAGACCCGGCCCAAGTGCCGGCGCCGAGCTTTCCTTCAAGGTCAGCGCGGCGAGGACCGGGCAGAAGCTGAGCGCCACGAGCGCCGATATCGCGACCGACAGGGCAAGCGTCAGGCCGAATTCGCGGAAGAGGCCGCCGACCTGGCCGGGCAGGAACGACAGGGGCACGAAGACGGCGGCCAGCGTGGTGGTGGTCGCGACCACGGCGAAAAAGACCTGACCTGTCCCCAGAACGGCGGCGGCGCGCGGACCCATCCCGTCCGCCCGGCGCCGCGCGATGTTTTCCAGGACCACGATCGCATCGTCGACGACAAGGCCCGTGGCCAGCACGAAGGCCAGAAGCGTGAGGATATTGACGGAAAAGCCGACCGCCCAGAGCGCCGCGAGCGTGCCGATGAGCGAGACGGGAATAGCCAGGACCGGAATGAGCGTGGCTCGGAGATCCCGCAGGAAAAGGAAGATGATCAGCGCGACGACCATCACCGACAGCGACAAGGCAACCTCGATCTCGTGCAGCGCGCCGCGCACGAAGGCGGCGGCATCGGAAGAGATGAAAAGCGTCACATCCGGCGGCAGGTCGCGCTGCACCTCGGCGACAAGCGCGGTGACGGCGGCGGAAATAGCCAGGCTGTTGCTTTGAGCCGCGCGGATGACCGACAGGCCGATCCCCGTCTCGCCATTGGTCCTGAGGACCGATGTGCCCGGCTCCGGCCCGAAATAGACGGTCGCCACATCGCCGAGCCGCACATCGGGCGCCACAGTCAGATCTTCGATATCTTTTTCGGTCTCGACCTCGGCTGTCGCGCGCACGAACAGGCTTTGCCGTGCCGAGGTCAGGGCGCCCGCAGGCGCATCGAGCGCCGCATCCCCAAGCGTGCGCGTCAGGTCGGCCAGCGTCAGCCCGCGGCTCGCCAGTGCCGCCTGATCGACATCGACGCGGAAGATCGCGCTGCGCACGCCGTTCATCTGCACGTCCGCCACGCCGGGAATGGCGAGAAGCCGGTCTTCGAGCAGGTCCTCGGCCAGGGCTGTCAGTGCCTCCGACCCGCGCCTTGGCGAGGTCAGCGACAGGCGCACGACCGTTTCGCCGTTCGAATCGGCCTTGATGGCGCGTGGCGTCTCGGCGCCGTCGGGCAGCGCGCCCGTCACCCTTGCCAGCGCGTCGCGCACATCGCTTGCGGCAATGTCGATGTCGACCTTGTCGCGGAACTCGATGCTCACGCGGCTTGCCCCGAAGCGCGAGGAGGAGGAGATGGCGTTCACCCCGCTTACCCGGCTGACCGCACCCTCGATCACCGCCGTGACCTCGCGGTCGACGGTTTCGGGCGCGGCACCGGGGAAATCGGTCGATACCGTGATGACCGGCGCCTCGACCGAGGGAAGTTCGCGCACCTCGATCCCGAGAAGGGCGGCGAGGCCCGCGATCACGATCAGCGCGTTCAGGACGAAGGCGAGAACCGGGCGTTCCACCAGAAGCCGCACAAGACCGGCCCGCTGATCGCCGGTCCGTCCGGCGTCTGTCGGGCCCGCGGGCCTCACCCTCCGGCCTCGTGCGGGGCGGCGCCTGGCGTGGGCGCGGCAACCGTGGCGGGCTGGCCCGCGCGCAGGTTCATCATCCCCTCGCTCACCACCAGATCGTCCGGCGCGAACCCGGCCGCGACCAGAACGGTGGCCGCCGTGCGCTGGACCACCCGCACCGGCAGCCTCTGCGCGGCCCCGTCGCGCAGGACCCAGACATAGGCGCCCTCCGCCCCCCACTGGATCGACAGGGGATCGACGGCGGGATAATCCGGCCCGGGAATATCGAGCGTCAGGCGGATCGCCATGCCGGGGCGGATCGCGTCGCCGTCGTTCGGGAGGCTCGCCTCGACGCGGATCGTGCGGCTTGCCGCCTCGACCTGGTTGTCGATGGCGGTGACCTTGCCCGCGAATGTCAGGCCGGGATCGGACAGCGGATGGGCCGAAATCGCCATGCCCGGCGCGAGGCGCGCCGCGAGCCGTTCGGGCAGGCGGAACTCGACCGTCAGGGTCGAACGGTCCTCGATCGTGGTCAGCATGCTGCCCGCCGTCACATAATCGCCCGGCTCGGCGGCAATGAGGCCAACCCAGCCCGAGACCGGCGCAACTATGCTGTGCCGCGCCAGGTCGAGCGTTGCCGATTGAAGCGCCAGCTCTGCCGCGCGCACCGCCGAGGCCGCATCCTCCTTCTGCTGGCCGGTCACCGCGCCCGACCCCGCAAGCCGCTCCAGCCGGTCGCGGGCACGTTCCGCATCCGCCAGCGCCAGCCGCGCCTGTTCGACGCCGATCCGCGCGCCGCCCGCATCAAGCTCGGCGATGACGGTTCCCTGCTCGACAAAGGATCCGGGCGCGACTGTCACACGCTCGACCCGCCCGAGGATCTCGCTCGCGACCGAAGCCGAGCGGATGCCGCGCGCGGTGCCGATGGCCTCGGCCCGGTCGACGAGCTGGGTCATGGTTGCCGACGCGGCAATGACCTCGGGCCCCGCCTGCCCGTCCGGCGAGCGGCCGCCCGGCCGCTGCCCGTCCCCAGATGCCTCGGCCCCTGCCAGCGGCAGGCCGACCGCTTCGAAGAGCGCTGTGGCGCCGATCCGGTCAAGCGCGGGCCGCGCGGCAGGCACGAAGGCCGCCCACAGAAGCAGCGTTCCGGCCAGGATCAGCGTGACGATGGCAACTTGCAGGCGCAGACCTTTGTCCCCCGAAAATGCGACAGCAGAGGCGACTGTAGCAAATCCGCGCCAACTTGCGAGTCGATCCTAGCGATTTCAGGGTCTTGTGATAGGCTGAAAGAGCGCGAACCGACCCGGAAAGGACCGACCATGCCCGCGATCCGCCGCGATTTCACCGGACAGACGGTGATCACCACTTTCGAGATGACGCCCGGAACGGCGCAAGACCTGATGGACGAGTTGAAGGACGCCTACGAGGCCTTCATCCGCCATCAGCCCGGTTTCCTCGGCGCGGGCCTGCATATGAACGACGCCCAGACCAGGATCGCGAACTACAGCCAGTGGCGGCGGCGCGAGGATTTCCAGGCGATGCTCAGGACCGAAGAGATGCGCGAAAGGAACCGCCGGATCGCCGCGCTCTGTTCGCGCTTCGAGCCGGTGATGTACGAGGTAAGCGCGGTGGCCGAACCTGCCTGAGGTCAGTCCCGCCCTTCGTCCTCGATATGAAGAAGCAGACCGCAGGCCTTGCAATGGACCGCGTCCGGGTCATGGCGCTTCAGGCCGCAGGCCGGGCATTTGTGGCTCACCTTCACGGGCCGCAGCAGCACCTGCACCAGCCGGATGAAAAGCGAGATGCCGCAGATCATGATCACGACAGCCATCAGCCGCCCGCCGGTGCCGCGCATCAGCACGTCGCCGTAGCCGGTGGTCGTGAGAGTGGTGACGGTGAAATATAGCGCGTCGACATAATTGTTGATGTCGGGGTTCCAGCGGTTCTGCGTCTCGTAGACGATCGCGGTCATCAGATAGATGAAAAGCGCCAGGTTGGTCGCGGCGATGATCGTCTGTTCATTCTCGCGGAAGAAGCGAAAATCCTGTCGCAGACGGCGAAGCGTCGCGTAGGACCGCAGCACCCGGAAGATCCGCGCCACCCGGAGAAAGGCGAAGCCCTCGCCCACGAGCGGCGCAAGGAGCGAGAAGACGACGACGAGATCGGCAATCCCGTAAGGATGCAGAAGCTCCCGCACCCGGTGGCGGCTGATGAAAACGCGCGCGCAGACATCGGCGAGGTAGATCACGCCGATCACGACATCGAGCGCCTCGGTCTCGAAGCCGCGCGTGACGAACGAGGTGGCGACGATGAAAGCGATGGTGACGAGGTCGAAGATCAGAAGCCCGTAGCGGAATCGGACGCCGCGCTTCGTCTCGCCTTGGTAGAGTTCCCTGAGAAATGTCTTCATCTGCCTGCCGTCCCCCGTCCCTTCTTGCGGTGCGGGCGGCGGCAGGTCAACCGAGACGGACCGGGGGGCCGCGGCGGCAACCCCCCGGTGGCCTCAATGGTCTGCGGTGGAAGCCGCGGCCCTGAGGTCTTCCTCTGTCCCGGTGGCGCCGTTGAAGAAGGCGTTCAGCGCGACGGCGGCGATGGTGGCCAGCAGGATGCCGCTGTCGATCAGCGGATGAATGCCGTGCGGCATCCATTGCTTGAAGTTCGGCGCGACGAGCGGGATCATCCCGAAACCGAGCGACACCGCCACGATGAAAAGATTGTTGCGGTTGCGGCTGAAATCGACGGCCGAGAGGATGCGGATGCCGGTCGCCGCGACCATGCCGAACATCACCAGCCCCGCGCCGCCCAGGACGGCGGTCGGCACCGCCTCGACCAGCGCGCCCATCTTGGGAACGAGACCGAGGACGATCAGGATCAGCCCGCCCGCCACGCAGACGAAGCGCGAGCGGATGCCGGTGACGCCGACGAGGCCGACGTTCTGGCTGAAGGATGTGTAGGGGAAGGTGTTGAAGATGCCCCCGATCATCGTGCCGAGCCCGTCGGTGCGCAGCCCCGCCGCCAGCATCGGCTGGGTGACCTTGCGGCCGGTCATCTCGCCCAGGGCAAGGAACATGCCGGTCGATTCGATCATCACGACGATCATCACGAGAACCATGGTCACGATCATCACCGGGTCAAAGGTCGGCGCGCCGAAATGGAAGGGCGTGACCAGCCCGAACCAGGCGGCATCGCCCACCTTGCCGAAGGACATCAGCCCGAACAGCGCGGCGATTACGCCCCCGATGACGATGCCGAGCAGGACGGCGATATTGGCGACGAACCCCTTGCCATAGCGCGCGATGGCCAGGATCGAAATCAGGACCAGGCCCGAGACCAGCATGTTGCCCGGCGCGGCATAGGCCGGGTTGTTGGCTTTCGCGGCAAGCGCCAGACCCTGCGGAACCTCCGGTATCTGCGTGCCGCCCGCGGCCGCGAGATCTGTCACTGCCTTCAGCCAGTCGGCGTGCGCGGGATCGACGATCTGCGGCGCCGTCGGGCCGACGGGATTGCCGAAGATCCAGTTGATGCCGATCCGCATGAGCGTGACGCCGATCACCAGGATGATCGTGCCGGTTACGACCGGCGGGAAGAAGCGCAACAGCCGCGAGACGACGGGCGCGATCAGCATCGCGATGATCCCTGCCGCGATGATGGCGCCGAAAATGGCGCGGGCGCCGTCGGTGCCGGGGCTCTGGTTTGCGATGGCGATCATCGGGCCGACGGCGGCGAAGGTCACGCCCATCATCACCGGCAGGCGGATGCCGAACCATTGCGTCGCCCCCAGCGACTGGATCAGCGTGACGATCCCGCAGGCGAAGAGGTCGGCCGAGATCAGATAGGCCACATCGGCCGGTTCGAGCTTCAGCGCCCGCCCGATGATCAGCGGCACGGCGATGGCGCCCGCATACATGACAAGCACATGCTGCAGGCCGAGGGTGAAGAGCTTCGGTGGCGGCAGAACTTCGTCCACCGGATGGATGGTATCGGTCATGTCTCACTTCCCTTCGGGGCTTATTGTTCGCGCCGTCTCCACACCGCCCCCTGGGCGTGGTCCGGTTAGATGCCCCGTCCGGGGCTATGCCGTGACCCGGAACGGTTCCGGGTAGCGGAATTCTTCAAGGTTCGGTGTCGTTCCGATCCGGTCGACGACGGCGAACAGGCCCGGGCCGCTGAGCGGGGTCAGGACGCCGTGCCAATGGTTGCGGCGGATGTTGATGCCCTGTGCGCCGCTCGTGATGAAGGCCACGGGGCGGCCCGGACGGCCGCCCTCGTCGGGCGCGGCGATCACCAGGAACGGGTCCGCGCTCATCGGGATGAAGGCCTGGCTGCCGTCGGGATGGCGTTCGACCAGATCGAAGTCGTAGGGCAGAGAAAAGCACTCGGACCGGAAGATCGAGATACCGGCACGGGCATCGGCGAAATCGAGCGCGGCGCGGTCGTGCCAGCGGCCGCATTTTCCGGCGTTGATGAGTTTCGTGGGCGGGCCCGACACTTCCAGCACCTCGCCGAAGGGGGCGAAAGCGTCGGCTGTCAGCGAGCTGACTTGCAGCGATCGTGTCATCGGGCCTCCCGAAGCGAAGGCCGGGGGCGCTGCCCCCGGACCCCCGAGGTATTTGCGCCAAGATGAAGAGGATCAGCGGCCAAATGCGCCCACCCCTCTCAGCCGCGCGTGGCGGTTGACGTCCTTGTAGAGCAGATAGCGGAAGGGGCCGGGGCCCGCGGCATAGCAGGCCTGCGGGCAGTAGGCGCGCAGCCACATGAAATCGCCCGCCTCGACCTCGACCCAGTCCTGGTTGAGTTTGTAGACCGCCTTGCCTTCCAGCACATAGAGGCCATGTTCCATCGCATGGGTTTCCTCGAACGGGATCACCCCGCCCGGCTGGAACGTGACGATATTCACATGCATGTCGTGGGAAAGATCGTCCGGCTCGGTAAAGCGGGTGGTCGCCCAGCGGCCCTGCGTGTCGGGCATCGCGATCGGGGCGACGTCCTTGTCGGACGTGACGAAGGCCTTGGGCGCGAGGATGCCCGGCGCCGGTTCGTAGAGCTTGCGGACCCAGTGGAATCGGGCGGGCGCGGTCTTGCCGTTATGGACGCGCCAGGCGCAACCCGCCGGGATATAGGCGTAGCCGCCGGCGCCAAGGTCGTGCTCCTCGCCGTCGAGCGACAGCCAGAGATCGCCTTCGGTGACGAAGATCACGCTTTCTGCGCCCTCTTCCGGTTCCGGCGCATCGGAGCCGCCGCCGGGGCCGACCTCCATCACATATTGGCTGAAGGTCTCGGAAAAGCCCGACATCGGCCGGGCGATCAGCCACATGCGGGTCCTGGTCCAGCCGGGCAGCAAGCTGGTGACGATATCGGAAAAGCAGCCCTTCGGGATGAAGCAATAGGCATCGGTGAAGACCGCGCGCTGGGTCATCAGCGCGGTCTGCGGCGGCAGGCCGCCTTTCGGGGCGTAATAGGAGCTTGGGGGTTTGGTCATCTGGGCAGCATGTCCTTCAGGCGCAGTTCGGCGATCCGTTCGACCTGCCGGCAGGCGGTCGCGAATTCGGTGGCGGTGTCGTTGCCGATCCGGGTCGCGAACGCTTGCAGGATCGAGGCCTTGTCATTGTCGCGGACCGCGATGATGAACGGGAAGCCGTGCTTGGCGACATAATCGGCGTTCAGCCGCTGGAAGGTCGCCCGTTCCTCGTCCGTCAGCGCGTCGAGCGCGGCAGAGGCCTGTTCGGCGGTCGATTCCGGCGTGAGCCGTTTTGCTGCGGCGAGCTTTCCGGCAAGGTCGGGGTGGGCTGTCAGCACCCCCAGCCTTTCGTCGTGGCTTGCAGACCGGAACATGCGCGTCAGCGCATTGTGCAGGCCCGCCGCACTGTCATGGGCGGGGCCGAGTTCCAGCCCCCAGGCGCGTTCGGCGATCCAGGGCGAATGTTCGAAGATCGACCCGAACCGTTCGACGAAGCGCGTCTGATCCATCTGCGAGGGTCGTTCGAACCGCTGGTGCGGATGGGTCGCGGCCCAATGCTGCGCGATGTCGATCCGCCGCGCGAACCAGACACCCTTGTGACCCCGCGCATAGTCGAGAAAGCGCTTCAACCCGGCGATCTTGCCGGGGCGCCCGATCAGGCGGCAATGGAGGCCGACCGAGAACATCTTGGCATGTCCCGCCTCGCCCTCGGCATAAAGCGTGTCGAACGTGTCCTTGAGGTAGGTGAAGAACTGCGCGCCCTCGATATAGCCGGGCGCGGTCGCGAAGCGCATGTCATTGGCTTCGAGCGTATAGGGGATCACCAGCTGGTCGCGCGCGCCCGTCTCCATCCAGTAGGGCAGATCGTCGTCATAGGTGTCGGAAATCCAGTCGAGCCGCCCCGTCTCTGCCGTCAGGCGGACGGTGTTCATCGAGCAGCGACCCGTGTACCAGCCGCGCGGGGGCTCGCCCACCACTTCCTCGTGCAGGCGGAAGCTCTCGGCGATCTGGGCGCGCTCCTCCGCCTCGTCCATGTCGCGGTGTTCGACCCATTTCAGCCCGTGGCTGGCAATCTCCCAGCCGGCTGCCTTCATCGCCGCGACCTGTTCGGGGTTGCGGGCAAGGGCAGAGGTGACACCGTAGATCGTCACCGGAATATCCATGTCGGTGAACAGGCGGTGCAGCCGCCAGAAGCCCGCGCGCGCGCCGTAATCGTAGATCGATTCCATGTTCCAGTGCCGCAGGCCCGGCCAGGGGGCGGCGCCCGCGATATCGGACAGGAAGGCCTCGGACTGTTTGTCGCCATGAAGGAGGTTGTTCTCTCCGCCTTCCTCGTAATTCAGGACGAGCGAGATCGCGATCTTCGCGCCCCCCGGCCAGCGCGCATCGGGCGGGTTCGGGCCGTAGCCTCGGAAATCGCGGGGATAGCGGTTCATGGCGGTCGCCTTCCTGCAGCGGTCGTCTCTTGATAGTACGCAGATGGCGAAAGGATTATCGCCAAAATCCAGAAAGTCTTATAGGGCTCTGCCGCTGTCGCGCCCTGCACGCAAAGCGCATGATGGCGGCAGGACGGAGGATGAGATGGCCGAAGGATATCTGACAACCCATGTGCTCGACACTGCACGCGGCCTGCCGGCGGCGGGCATCAAGATCGCGCTCTACCGGGTCAGCGGCAACAGCCACCAGAAGATCGCCGAGGCGGTAACGAACGCGGACGGTCGAACCGACGGGCCGATCCTCCCGAAGGACAAGTTCGCGGTCGGGACCTATGAACTGGTATTCTTCGCCGGCGACTACCTCGACCGGACCGGCGCGGCGCCGGAAAGCCCGCGCTTCCTCGATCAGATTCCGATCCGTTTCGGCATTTCCGACCCGGAGGCGCATTATCACGTGCCGCTGCTGCTGTCGCCCTTCGGCATGTCGACCTACCGGGGAAGCTGAGCAGGCGCGCCGCCAGCCACGAGACCGAGCGGGGGCACGCCGCCGGTGGCGACCGTCACTTCCTCTGCCGCCGCACGCACCAGCGCGCCGAGCCGGTCGGTATCGCTCAGATCGACCCGGAAGGTCGGGCCGGAGATCGACAGGCCCGCGACCGGCTCGCCATGGGCATTGAAGATCGGCGCGGCAACGCAGCGCATGCCCTCGGCGCGTTCCTGATCGTCCACCGCATAGCCCCGCGACCGGGTGCGCTCCAGATCGGCCGACAGCGAGGCAAGATCGGCGTGCGACTGCGCCGTGAACCGCGCGAGACCACCGTTTCCGACAATCTCGGCCACGCGCGCAGGCGGCATCCAGGCGAGAAGCGCCTTGCCGATGCCCGAGACATGCATCGCCCCGAGCGTACCGGGCGGAAAGAAGGCGCGGATCGCCTCGTGGGTTTCGACCTGGGCGAGGAACAGAACCTGATCGCGATGCTCGACCCCGAGGTTCGCGGTTTCGCCGGTCATCCGCATCAGCCGGTCCATCGGCTGGCGGGCGCGGTCGACGATCTTCGTCCGCCTCAGGAATGCCGATCCGACCCGGAAGGCGCCGCCGCCCACATGCCAGAGCTGGCCGGGATCTTCCATCTCGGCGAAACCGTGCGATTGCAGCGTCGTCAGGGCGCGATAGACGGTTGGCGCGGAATTCCCGCTCTCCTGCGCCAGCTCGGTCAGCGTCAGACCGGCCGATTCGCTCAGCGTGCGCAGGATCAGAAGCGCCCGGTCGAGCGACTGGACCATGTTCTGGTCGGTCTTGTCGTTGAAGCTTCTGGGGCGGCCCCGGGGGCGTGCGACAGTCATTCTTGCGACTCCGAAATTCGGTTCCGACGAGTGAAAAACAAATACATGAACGATTTCAAAAGGAAACACCTTATTTTCACATGTCGAAAATCATTTTCGAAAAAATTGCAATGCAGCGCATCTCGCCCTAACCTTCCGATGACAGCGAAGGGAGCGTCCGATGTATCACCAGAACCCGGTCTTCATTCCCGGCCCGACCAACATGCCGGACGTGATCCGCAAGGCCTGCGACATGGCCACGCTCGACCACCGCTCGGCGGCGTTCGGCGGCATCTTCGCACCGGCGGTCGCCAGCGTGAAGAAGGTGCTCGCGACCGAGACGGGCGAGGTCTTCATCTTCCCATCGACCGGCACCGGCGGCTGGGAAGCGGCGATCTCCAACACCCTGTCGCCGGGCGACACGGTGCTTGCCGCGCGCTTCGGCATGTTCAGCCACCGCTGGATCGACATGTGCCAGCGCCACCGCCTGAACGTGCAGGTGATCGAAACGCCCTGGGGCCAGGGCGCGCCGCTTGCGGCGATCGAGGCGGCGCTGAAGGCCGACCGCGATCACATGATCAAGGCGGTGCTGGCGACGCACAATGAAACCGCGACCGGCGTCCGGTCGGATATCGCGGGCATCCGCCGCGCGCTTGACCGCACCAGCCATCCGGCGATGCTGTTCGTGGACGGCGTCTCCTCCATCGCCTCGATGGAATTCCGCATGGATGACTGGGGCGTCGATATCGCCGTGACCGGCAGCCAGAAGGGTTTCATGCTGCCCGCGGGCCTCGCGATCCTCGGCACGAGCCCGAAGGCCCTGGCGGCGATGGAAGCCGCCAAGCTGCCGCGTACCTTCTTCGACTTCCGCGACATGCGCAAAAGCTATGCTGCGGGCGGCTATCCCTATACGCCTGCCGTGGGCCTGCTGAACGGGCTGAAAGTGTCCTGTGACCACTTGCTGGCCGAAGGGATGGAGGCAGTCTGGGCGCGCCACCACCGCATCGCCGAAGGCGTGCGCCGCGCCATCGCGGGCTGGGGCCTTCGTCCCTGCGCGGCCGCGCCGGAGCTTTATTCCGATACGGTGACGGCGGTCGTGGTGCCCGATGGCTGCAACGGCACCGACCTGGTGAAGCTCGCCGCCGAGAGGTACGACATGGCCTTCGGCGTCGGTCTGGGCGAAGTGGCGGGCAAGGTCTTCCGCATCGGCCATCTGGGCAGCCTGACCGATGCGATGATGCTGTCGGGCCTCGCGGTGGCCGAAATGTGCATGGCCGATCTCGGCTGGAACGTGGCGCTCGGCTCCGGCGTGGCGGCGGCGCAGGACTATTACCGGACAAGCGCGGCGGCACCCGCGAAAGCTGCGGCGTGAGGGGCAGGCAATGTATATTCCAACCTATCAGGACATGCTGGATGCGCATGAGCGTATCCGACCCCATATCCGCCGCACGCCGATCCGCACCTCGGATTACCTGAACGAGCTGGCAGGCTGCCAGATCTTCTTCAAATGCGAGAACCTGCAGGAACCCGGCGCCTTCAAGGTGCGCGGCGCGACGAATGCCGTCTTCGGCCTCAGCGATGCGCAGGCCGCGAAAGGGGTGGCCACCCACTCCTCGGGCAACCATGCCTCCTGTCTGTCCTATGCGGCGATGCTGCGCGGCATTCCCTGCAACGTCGTGATGCCGCATACCGCGCCGCAGGCCAAGAAGGACACGGTGCGCCGCTATGGCGGCAGGATCACCGAATGCGAACCCTCGACCACCTCGCGCGAGGCGACATTTGCCAGGGTGCAGGCGGAAACCGGGGGCGATTTCGTTCATCCCTACAACGATCCGCGCGTGATCGCCGGCCAGGGGACCTGCTCGAAGGAGCTGGTCGAGGATACGGACGGGCTTGATTTCGTCGTCGCGCCCATCGGCGGCGGCGGCATGATCTCTGGCACCTGCCTGACCCTTTCGACGCTCGCGCCCGAGACCAGGGTGATCGCGGCAGAGCCGGAACAGGCCGACGACGCCTATCGCAGCTTCAAGGCCGGCCACATCATCGCCGATGACGCCCCGAAGACCATCGCCGACGGGCTTCTGGTGCCCTTGAAGGACCTGACCTGGCATTTCGTGAAGAGCCACGTCCATGACATGTTCACCGCGTCCGACCCCGAGATCATCGACGCGATGAAGCTGACCTGGAAGCATCTGCGCGTGGTCATGGAACCGTCGAGCGCGGTGCCCTTGGCCACCATCCTGAAAAACAAGGATTATTTCAAAGGCAAGCGCGTCGGCGTGATCATCACCGGCGGCAACGTCGATCTGGACAAACTGCCCTGGATGAAGGGCTGAGGAGGCTGAAATGACCGCACATGACCGTTACGCAAACTTCGAGGTCGGCTTTGACATTCCCGCCAAGCCCGGGATGGACGAAAAGGACATCCAGACCCCCTGCCTCGTCCTCGACCTCGACGCGCTGGAGCGCAACATCAGGAAGATGGGCGATTATGCCAAGGCGCACGGCATGCGCCATAGGGTGCATGGCAAGATGCACAAGTCGGTCGATGTCGCGAAGCTTCAGGAACGGCTCGGCGGCGCGGTCGGCGTCTGCTGCCAGAAGGTCAGCGAAGCGGAAGTGTTCGCGCGGGGCGGCATCAAGGATGTGTTGGTATCGAACCAGGTGCGCGATCCGCTGAAGATCGACCGTCTGGCCCGGCTGCCGAAGACCGGCGCCCGCATCATCGTCTGCGTGGATGATATCGCAAATGTGACCGACCTGTCGGCGGCGGCGGCCAAGCACGGCACAGGGCTTGAGGTCCTCATCGAGATCGACTGCGGCGCGGGGCGCTGCGGCGTGACGACCACCGAAGAGGTGGTGAGGATCGCCAAGGCCATCGATGCCGCGCCGAACCTCACGTTCACCGGCATCCAGGCCTATCAGGGCGCGATGCAGCATATGGACAGGTACGAGGACCGGAAGGCGAAGCTGGACGTGGCGATCGCCATGGTCAGCGATGCGGTCCAGGCGCTGAGGTCGGTGGGGCTGGCGCCGGAACTGGTGTCGGGCGGCGGCACCGGATCTTACTATTTCGAAAGCAATTCGGGCGTCTACAACGAGCTTCAGTGCGGCTCCTATGCCTTCATGGATGCCGATTACGGCCGTATCCTCGACAAGGACGGTCACCGCATCGACCAGGGCGAGTGGGAGAATGCCTTCTTCATCCTGACCCAGGTGATGAGCCATGCGAAGGCCGACAGGGCGATCTGCGATGCGGGCCTGAAGGCGCAGTCGGTGGACAGCGGCCTGCCGGTCATCTTCGGGCGGACGGATGTGAAATACATCAAATGCTCCGACGAACACGGGGTCATCGAAGATCCGAACGGCGTGCTGAAGGTGGGCGAGAAGCTGCGCCTCGTGCCCGGCCACTGCGACCCGACAGCGAATGTCCATGACTGGTATGTCGGCGTCCGGGGCGGCAAGGTCGAATGCGTCTGGCCGGTTTCGGCGCGCGGCAAGGCCTATTGACTGTTTTCCTGATCCTTGGGGTCGGCGGTGCCGACCCTCTTTTCTTTTCGATGGGGTAGAAATGCTGATCGTTCCCGAAGCGCTGATCGCCGATCTGGTTACTGCCGAAGATGCCTTTGCCGCTGTCGAGGCGACCTTTGCCGCGATGGCGCGCGGCGAGGCGTATAACTTCCCGGTCGTGCGCGAGGCTTTGGGCGGGGATCGCCAGTACGGGTTCAAGTCGGGTCTCGACCGGGCGGGCGGCATGCTCGGGGTGAAGGCGGGGGGCTATTTTCCCGGCAACCTTGCGCGCGGCATGACCAATCACCAGTCGACGGTGTATCTGTTCGATCCCGAGACCGGGCGGCCGACGGCGATGGTGGGCGGCAACCTTCTGACGGCGCTCAGGACCGCCGCCGCCTCGGCCGTCTCGATCGACCGGCTGGCGCGCAGGGACGCCCGAGTTCTGGGCATGGTCGGCGCCGGGCACCAGGCGGCCTTCCAGCTGCGCGCCGCGGCGCGCGTGCGGAAGTTCGAAAAGGTCATCGGCTGGAACTATCACGCCGACATGCTGCCGAAGCTCGGCGCGGTCGCGGCCGAACTGGGCCTGCCGTTCGAGGCGGTGTCCCTCGACCGGATGATCGAGGCGGATGTGATCGTCACCATCACCTCTTCTCCCGCCGCCTCGCTTCTTGACTGCCATGTCGGCGCAGGCACCCATCTGGCCTGCATGGGCACCGACACCAAGGGCAAGCAGGAGGTCGCGCCCGCGCTGCTGGCGCGCGCCCGGGTCTTCACCGACGAGGTCGCGCAGTCCGTCACCATCGGCGAGGCGCAGCATGCGATTGCCGAGGGCCTGATCCGGGCGGAGGATATCACCCCCATCGGCGCCGTGATCGCGGGCATGGCGGAGGGCCGACAGTCCAACGACCAGATCACCCTCTTCGACGGCACCGGTGTCGGTCTGCAGGATCTGGCCGTCGCGGGCGCGGCGGTCCGGCGGGCCGAGGCGCGGGGCCTGGGCGTATCGGTTACAATATAAGGGTTTTCCGGCCACCTGCTGCGGTTATGCTTCGTGATCTGTGAAGGCAGGTCAGGGCGGAGGAGAGTGATGCCGGTTCGGGTAGCGATCAACGGGTTCGGCCGCATCGGCCGTTCCGTCCTGCGCGCCTGGGCGGCGGACCCGGCGCGGACGGGGATAGAGATGGTGGCGATAAACGACATCGCCCGTCCCGACATGGCCGCCTATCTTTTCGAATATGATTCGACCTTCGGCCCGTTCCGGGGCGAGGTGCGGCAAGAACCAGGCGCGCTTGTCGTCAACGGCCACCCGATCCGGCTGACGAACGAACGCGACCTGTCCGCGCTTGATCTTTCGGATGTCGACCTGGTGATGGAATGCACCGGCCGCGCCGGGGACAGGGCCGTGGCCGAAGCCGGGTTGAAGGCCGGGGCGGGGTGGGTGCTGGTGTCGGGTCCGGCGCTGTCGGCGGACTATACCGTCGTGCTCGGCGCGAACGAAGGCGGGTTGTCGGCCGCGCACCGCGTGGTTTCGAACGCCTCCTGCACCACCAATGCGCTCGCGCCGCTCGCGCGGCTTCTGGACGATGCTTTCGGGGTCGAAACCGGCTGGATGACCACCATCCACTGCTATACCGGCAGCCAGCCCACCGTCGATGCGCCCGCCGCCGATTTCGCCCGCTCGCGCGCGGCGGCGCTGTCGATGGTGCCGACCACGACCTCGGCGCAGAAGCTTCTGGACGTGGTGCTGCCAGGGCTTGCGGGGCGGATCGAGGGGGCGGCGGTGCGGGTGCCGGTCGCTTCGGTATCCGCCGTCGACCTGACGGTCACGCTGGCGAAGACGCCCGACGTTGCGGCGGTGAATGCGGCGCTCAGCGCAGCGGGCAGGGCGGCGGGCAGGGCGGCGGGCGGGGTGATCGGCGTGACCGACCGGCCGCTCGTGTCTTCCGACCTCCGGGCGCGGCCGGAAAGCATTGTCATGGCGCTTCCGGAAACACGGGTGACGGCGGGGGGCCTCGTCCGGGTCTTCGGCTGGTACGACAATGAATGGGGCTTTTCCAACCGCATGATCGACGTCGCGCGGATCATGGGCGCCTTCGGCCGCTGACGCGGACCGTCCTCAGCGAACCTTGTCCATCAAGGCATCCTGTCGCCGACAGTCGCGCGCGGCGTCCGGCGCGCAGGCACGGAAGCCAAGATCGGGGTCCAGGCAGATGCGCACCTCGTCGATGCGGTCGCCCGCGCAGGTGACGGTGATCATCCCCGGCTCAAGCCCCGGATTTGCCTCGATGAACGCGTCTTCCACCACGGTTGTCGGCAGGCGGATGTCGCGGGCGAGATCGCGCAGGGCGGCGGGGATCGTCACCGCCTGATAGGCCGCGCGCGAGCGGGCGAAATAGTCGCGCGCCGACAGGCCGGAACAGCGGCCATGTTTCTTCCATTCATGCCAGGCAAGGCCCGCCGACCCCATGATGTCGGCCATCGCTGCTGTCTCGGCCCGCGTCGCCTCGCGCATCACGCTCCGGCAATAGCTCGGCCAGCCCTCCTCGTACTGCGGCCACAGACCGTGCAGCGTGAAGCCGAAACCCCGGCCCGCGTCGCATTGACGGTCGCCGCGCGCATCGCCTTCCAGCGCGCACCATCCTGGCGACCAGCCGAGCGACAGGATGTAGTAATCGAAATCGCCCGCCCGGTCGCCCTCGGCGCGCGCCAGGGTGGGAACCGAGAGGCCAAGCGACAGACACAGGACAACGAAGGTGGCGCGCATTTTCTCTTTCCTTGGCAGTCGTCCGCGACTATATAGCGCCCAACCTTTCCCTGAAAACGTGGAATGGCGGCGCCCAAGGGCCCGCAGCCGTTTTCCCGGCACGGGAAAGATTTGTCCGCCCTCCGGGGCCGAAGCGAAGGAGAGATCCGATGACGAAACCCCTGATGGCCAAGGCGACCGCCGTCTGGCTCGTGGACAATACGACGCTGAGCTTCAAGCAGATCGCCGAATTCTGCGGGCTGCACGAGCTGGAAGTGCAGGGCATCGCCGATGGCGACGTGGCGGTGGGCGTGAAGGGTTTCGACCCGATCGCGAACAGCCAGCTCGAAGCCTCCGAGATCGAGAAGGGCGAGAAGAACCCGCTGCACAAGCTGAAGCTGAAGTTCAACGCCGCCGCGCTCGGCGAGGAAAAGCGCCGTGGCCCGCGCTACACGCCCTTGTCCAAGCGTCAGGACCGCCCCGCCGCCATCCTGTGGCTGGTGAAGTTCCACCCCGAACTGGCCGATGCCCAGATCGGCAAGCTGGTCGGCACCACCAAACCCACGATCGCCGCGATCCGCGAGCGGACCCATTGGAACATCGGCAACATAACCCCGATCGACCCGGTCGCACTCGGCCTTTGCCGCCAGTCGGAGCTTGATGCCGCTGTCCAGAAGGCCGCGAAGAAGAAGGCCGCCGAAGGGGCGATCATGTCCGACGACGAGCGCCGCAAGCTCGTCTCGACCGAACAGTCGCTGGGCATGGCGCCCGATGCACGGCACGATCCGGCGATGGCCGCGATCGAAAGCTTCATGGCCGAGAGCCGCGAGGCCGAGGAAAAGGCCCCGCAGGATTTCTCGAATGCCGACGCCTTCTTCAACCTGCCCGACGAGGGCGAGGACGACGACGAGGACGACAACTGAGTTTCAAAGACCCCGGCCCGGCGCCGGGGTTTTGCTTTCAGGGGCGCACATGGACGGCAATCGGGCGGCAGGCCCCTTCGGCCAGACCATCCGGCAGGCGCGCACGGCGACCTTCCGGCAGCTCTGCCTGCCCACGCCCGCCCTCATCCTTGTTGATGCGGGGGAAAAGCGAATCGGCTGGTCGGGCCGGTCCGTATCCGCCCTTCCGGGCCAAATCCTCCTGCTGCCCGAAGCCGAACCGCTTGCAGTCACCAACCTGCCGCCGGACCGCGGGCCTTACCGGGCGCGCGTGATCCCGGTCGAACGCACCCGGGTGGAGGCGGCCTATGGGCGGCTTCGGACCGCCAGGCGACCAACATCCGGCACGGTTCAGGTCTTGGTGCCGGGGCCCGGCAGCCAGACGGCCTTCGAAGCGCTTTTCACAATGGGGCCGGACCTGCCGCCCGCGATCCGGGCGCTCAGGACCGAAGAGGTGCTGTTGTGGCTGGCCGGGGACGGCGCCCTGCTGCCGCCCGCGCCGCCACCCGCGGTTTCGCAGCGTCTGCGCCTGCTAATATCCTCCGATCTCGGGTCCGCCTGGACGGCAGGCCGCGCGGCGGCGGCGCTGGCCATGAGCGAGGCGACGCTGCGCCGACGGCTGGCCGAGGAGGCGACAAGTTTCACCGCGCTGTTGGCCGATCTGCGCATGTGCCAGGCGCTGGCGCTTCTGCAGGGAACCGATTTGCCGGTGGGCGAGGTGGCGGCGGCGGTCGGTTACGGATCGCCGTCCCGGTTCGCCGTGCGGTTCCGGGCACGATTCGGGCTCTCACCGCGCGATATCCGGGCCTGAGCAGGTCAATCTGAGCGGATCGGCACAAAGGCTGACCGGGCGGGGCGCGCACCGGCGCGTCGGCTCGGCTAGGAGAGCCTCATAGAACGGAGGTTTCCATGAAACAGATGATCCCCGCCAGCCTGCTGCTGCTGGCCCTCTCCACCGTCAACGCCAGCGCCGAGATGCGACTGACCTCGCCCGACATGACCGAGGGCGGCACGCTGGCGCCCGCGCAGGTCTTGAACGGCTTCGGCTGCGAGGGCGGCAATCTCTCGCCCGCGCTCGACTGGACCGGTGCACCGCAAGGCACGAAAAGCTTCGTCCTGACCGCCTATGACCCGGACGCGCCGACCGGCTCTGGCTGGTGGCACTGGACGGTCTTCAACATTCCCGCCGATGCGACCGGCCTGCCGGGCGGCGCTGCCATGGGTGTCGGCCTGCCCGAAGGCGCGGTCGAGGGACGGACCGATTTCGGCGCGCCGGGCTATGGCGGGGCCTGCCCGCCGCCGGGCGATGCGCCGCATCGCTATGTCTTCACGCTTTTCGCCCTGAAGGAAACGAGCCTGCCGCTTGATGAGGGTGCCTCTGGCGCGATGGTCGGCTTCCTGGCGCGGGCCAATGCCATCGAAAGCGCCACGCTCACCGCGACCTACGGGCGCTGACGGGCTGGATTTCGGCTTGGGCGAAGCGGGCTTGCCTGAACCGGGACGTTCCGATGGCGCCCCGGGCGCACGCTCGTCGCGCAGAACGCCAGGAATGAGGAAATCATCCTCTGGGCCACACCGCGCCCGGCCCGGAGGCTGCCAGCCTGACTGCACCAGCACCACTGGCGCGCGGGGGCGAGGAGGCGGCGAAATCGTTGGACCGCATCGCCTGCCAATAGGCACGAACCGTCGCGCAAGGCTCCGTCAGAACCGTTTCCGCGCCCGGAGCGCCGCGCTGATCGTGCCGTCGTCGAGATAGTCGAGCTCGCCCCCGATCGGCACGCCCTGCGCCAGCGAGGTGACGGCGACGCCCGTGCCCTCCAGCGCCTCGGCGATGTAATGGGCCGTCGTTTGCCCGTCGACCGTGGCGTTCAGCGCCAGGATCACCTCGCGTGCGCCTTCGCGGGCAACCCGGGCCGCGAGCCGGGGAATGCCGAGTTCATCGGGGCCAATCGCATCAAGCGCCGACAGCGTGCCCCCCAGAACGTGATAGCGGCCGCGAAAGGACTGGCCGCGCTCCATCGCCCAGAGGTCGGCCACATCCTCGACCACGCAGATCTCGCCGGTCGCGCGGCGCTCGTCGGCGCAGATGTCGCATATGTCGGCGGTGGCGATATTGCCGCAGATCACGCATTCGCGGGCATTGCGCGCGACGCCTGCCATGACCTCGGCCAGAGGTGCCATCACCTGACCGCGCTTCTTGATCAGATGCAGGACCGCACGGCGGGCCGAACGCGGCCCGAGGCCGGGCAGGCGCGCCATCAGCTCGATCAGGGCCTCGATCTCGCGGGTTGCGTCAGACATGAGCAGGCTTTCCGGGGCAGGTTGCGCGCCGGGGCGACGATGAATCCGTCCGGCGCCGAAGTCCAGTGCTCTGGGTCCTGTTCCGCCGAAATGCCGCGAGATGGTGTGACAACGCCTCCCCCGATATGGTCCGCCCCAATGGTCGCTTCATACATGTGCGAATCGGCAGAAGATCGTTTAACTATATTGATTTTGTTATATTTTTTTGTCTTCTTCCCCGCGGAGCACGCCCAGCGAGACTCCGCCCCGCCAGCCCCCCGATGCCCCTCGCACTGCTTTTCGCGCAGGCGCTGCCTGCGCCGCGACCAAACAACACTTCCCCCGCCGACTCACGCGATGCAACGCATGGCCTTGTGCCCCAACGCGTGAAGCCAAGGTGTGGCCGTGCCCCGACAGCCAAACCGGTCAGGATGGCTGGTCAGACTGGCGTGGAGCACCTTCGCCGAAAGACCAGCAAGATGCTGATCCAGATGGAGCACGGCATTTTAGGAAATTTGGTGGCGAGGGAGGGACTCGAACCCTCGACCTTGCGATTATGAGTCGCACGCTCTAACCAGCTGAGCTACCTAGCCACTTGGGCGGCGTAGGTATGTCAGGCCCCAAGCCGCGTCAAGGGCGGAATCGTTCCGGCCGCGCCTGGGCCTCAGAGGCCGAAGTAATCCCGGTACCAGGCCACGAACCGCGCCATCCCTTCGCGGATGCCGGTTTGCGGGCGATAACCGGTCAGGCGGGCCAGCAGGCTGTTGTCTGCCCAGGTGGCGGCCACATCGCCCTTCTGCATGCCCATCAGCTTCTTCACCGCCGGCCGGCCCGCCGCCGCCTCGATCGCGGCGATGAAATCGCCAAGGCTGACCTTCTCGCCATTGCCGACATTCACCACCCGCCAGGGCGCCACCGGCGACAGGCTGTCACCGGCTGCGATCTGGCCGGGTGACTGGGGCCGGACCGGCGGCTGGTCGATCAGGAGCCGCAGTGCGCGCACCAGGTCGGTTACATAGGTGAAATCGCGGTACATGTTGCCCTGCCCGTAGACCTCGATCGGTTCGCCCGACAGGATCGCGCGGGTGAACTTGAAGGGCGCCATGTCGGGTCGGCCCCAGGGGCCGTAGACGGTGAAGAACCTGAAGCAGGTGGTGGGCAGATCGTAGAGATGCGCCCAGGAATGGCTGAGGCTCTCGGTCGCCTTCTTGGTCGCGGCATAGAGAGAGACCTGCGTATCGGCCTTGTCGGTCTCGCGATAGGGCATCTCGGTATTCGCGCCGAAGACCGAGGAGGTGGAGGCGAGCATCAGGTGCTTCACCCCCTGATCGCGCGCCGCCTCCATCACGTTGAACGTGCCCTCGATATTGGCCGAGAGATAGGAGCGCGGCGCCTCGAGGCTGTAGCGCACGCCCGCTTGCGCGGCGAGGTGGACGATCGCGTCGGGGCGGAAGGCCCTGATGTCGGCGGCAAGCGCCTCGGCCTCTTCCAGCATGCCGCGGGTGAAGGTGAAGCCGTTGCGCCCGGTCAGCAGGGCCAGCCGCGCCTCCTTCAGCGCCGGATCGTAATAGGGCGTCATCCCGTCGAATCCATGGACGATGAAGCCCTCGTCCAGAAGATGCCCGGCCAGGTGGTAGCCGATGAAGCCCGCCGCCCCCGTCACATAGATCCGCTTCATGCCGCCCTCGCGCCTTTTGGTCTCAATAACGCCCCGTGCACGGCAAGTCCAAGCCTCGATTCCCTGCGGTGCGGCCGGGGGCGCTGCCCCCGGACCCCCGAGGTATTTGGGCCAAGATGAAGGGGCAGACCGCCAGCTCTTCCGCGGTGACGCGTTTCGATCTAGGAGGGGGCGGAGGAGAGCGTTCATGAGGCTTCCCGACCCGATCACGCGCGACCTTGTCCTGGTGGGCGGCGGCCATACCCATGCGCTGGTCCTGCGCATGTGGGGGATGGCGCCCCTGCCCGGCGTGCGGCTGACACTGATCGACCCGGCGCCTGCCGCGGCCTATTCCGGCATGCTGCCCGGCCATATCGCCGGGCATTATCCGCGCGCGGCGCTGGAGATCGATCTGGTCAGGCTGGCGCGCTTCGCGGGCGCCCGGCTGGTCCTGGGCCGGGCCGTCGGGATCGACCGCGAAAAGCGGCGGGTGCGGGTCGAGGGTCGCGCCGACATCGCCTATGACATTCTGTCGATCGATGCGGGTGTGACGTCGGACATGCCGGCCTTGCCGGGCTTTCAGGACCATGCGGTTGCGGCGAAGCCGCTGGCGATCTTTGCCGATCGCTGGGAGGCCTTCGTTTCCGGCGTGACCACTGGCGCGGCGGTGCCCGAGGTTGCGGTGATCGGCGCGGGGCTTGCGGGTGTCGAGCTGGCGCTCGCCGCGCGTCATCGGCTGGGACCCAAGGCGCGCGTGGCGCTGATCGAGGCGGCCGAGCCGCTTGCCGCCGTGGGCCGTGGCGCGCGGGCGGCGCTGATTGCACATCTGCGCCGGTCGGGTATCGCGCTTCATGCGGGACAAGCCGCCGTTGCCTGCACGGCGGATGGCGTGGCCCTGAAGGATGGCACGATGGTTCCGGCCCGCTTCATCATCGGTGCGGCGGCGGCGCGGGCGGGCGGCTGGCTTCACGAAACCGGACTGTCGCTCGAAAACGGCTACGTGCGGGTCGGGCCGACGCTGCAAAGCGAAAGCGACCCGCGCATCTTCGCGGTGGGCGACATTGCCCATCTCGGCCACGCGCCGCGCCCCAAGGCGGGGGTCTTTGCCGTGCGCGAGGCGCCGGTGCTTCTGGCCAATCTCCGGGCGCTCGCGACGGGTGGCCGGGCCCGCGCGGGCTACCATCCGCAAAGCGACTATCTGAAGCTCGTCTCGACCGGCCACAGGGGCGCGGTCGCCGACAAATGGGGGCTGAGGCTCGATGGCGGGCTGCTCTGGCGCTGGAAGGACCGGATCGACCGCAAGTTCATGGCGAAGTTCCAGGATCTGCCGGCGATGGCGGCGAAAGGCGCGGCGGACAGGCCGTCCGACCGACCGTCCGACCGACCGTCCGACCGGCCGCTCTGCGGCGGCTGCGGGGCGAAGGCGGGGCGCGGGGCGCTCGACCGGGCTTTGGCGCGGCTGCCCGCGCCGCAAAGGGCCGATGTGGCGACGGGTGCGGGCGACGATGCGGCGGTGCTGAAGATCGGCGGGCAGCGGCAGGTCATCACCACCGACCATCTGCGCGCCTTCACCTTCGACCCTTACGTGATGGCGCGCATCGCCGCGATCCACGCGCTTGGCGATGTCTGGTCGATGGGGGCGGCGCCGCAGGCGGCGCTGGCCCAGATCATCCTGCCGCCGATGGGCGAGGATCTGCAGGCCGAATGGCTGCGCGAGATCATGGAGGGGGCGCTGTCGGTCTTCGCCCCCGAGGGTGCCGATATCGTCGGCGGCCATACGACGCTCGGCGCCGAGCTGACGATCGGTTTCACCGTTACCGGCCTTGCGCCTCGCCCCGTCACCCACGCAGGTGCGCAACCCGGACAGGCGATCGTACTCACCAAGCCCATCGGCACCGGAGTGATCATGGCGGCCGAAATGCTTGGCGCCGCACCGGGGCGGGTGGTGGCGGGCGCACTCGCCCACATGCAGCGACCGCAGGGCATTGCGGCGCGTCTCATTGCGCCCCATGCCACAGCGATGACCGATGTCACCGGCTTCGGTCTTGCCGGTCACCTGTTGTCGATCCTCGATGCCTCGGGCGTGGCGGCGACGCTTCGGCTGTCGGAGGTTCCCACCCTGCCCGGCGCGGTCGAACTGGCCAGCGCCGGGCATGGGTCGAGCCTGTTGCCCGCGAACCTGTCGGCGCGGGCGCGGATGTTTTTCAGCGACGGGCCGAAGGCCGAGCTGCTGTTCGATCCGCAGACTGCGGGCGGACTGCTGGCGACGATCCCGGCGGACGAGGCCGGGAGGCTCGTCGAGGCGTTGCGCGCGGTGGGCGAGGTGGCCGCGGTCATCGGCCATGTCGAGGAAGGCGCCCCCTTCCTGACTGTCGAGGACTGAGCGCGCTCAGCGCTTCCTGAAACGCGGCTTCACACCCGCCAGCACCTTGAAGCCGCCGTCGCCCGCGACCTGCCGCACCTCGAGGAACGCGTGCGCCATCGCTTCCTCGTAGGGTAGCGTCCGGTTGGCGACGAGCCAGAGCTGGCCCGGGGGCGCGAGCATGCCGCGCGCGGCCTCGATGAAGGCGGCGCCAAGCGCGGGATCGGCGGCGCGCGAGACATGGAAGGGCGGGTTCGTCACCACGAAATCCAGAAGCGCGGGCGGGCGGAAGCGGGTAGCGTCGGCCCAATGGAAGACCGCGCGCGGGTCGGCTATATTGTCGCGGGCGGAAGCGAGCGCCCCGGCCTCTGCCTCGACCAGATGCAGCGCCTTGACGCCGGACCTTGAAAGCACCTGCGATGCGAGCCAGCCCCAGCCCGCGCCAAGGTCCGCCCCCCTGCCGCGCAGGTCTGCGGGCAGATGGCGTGCCAGTAGCGCGGAGCCGGGGTCGATCCCGTCGGCGGAAAAGACCCCTGGACGGGTGACGAAGCCGGGGACGGCCTCGTGCGTCAACGTCCGCCAGCCATCGAAGGTGCCAGCACCGGGGTTTGCGAAACCGAATGCCCGGCCATGTGCCTTGGAGGCCTGCGCCAGCAAGGGCGTGCGCGCGCGGACGTCTTTCAGGGCAGATTCGATCCCGTCATGCTTCTGCCCGTCGATCCAGATCGGCGCCCCTTCCGGCAAGAGCGTGGCTGCCTGATGGATCAGCGCGCGCGCCAGCGCCCGCGCGCGCGGCAGGAAGATCAGCGTCGCCGCGAAATCGCCCTCCGCTGCCTCGGCCACCGTCCAGCCGCGGTCGCGGAACCCGTCGTAATCGGGGCGGAAGCCGGTGACCAGGACGGCGCGGTCGCGCGGCACTTCGGCCAGATCGCTGGCGGCCGTCGGCCGCAGCACCAGAATGCGGCCCGAAGCGGGCCAGCCGCCCGCCTCGGCGAGCGCATCCTCGAGGCGCGACGATCCCATGGCCCGCGCCTATTCCTTTTCCATCGTGCATTGCAGCGGATGCTGATGGCGGCGGGAAAAATCCATCACCTGCGCCACCTTCGTCTCGGCTATCTCGAAGGAAAAGACGCCGACCACCGCGAGGCCCTTCTTGTGGACGGTCAGCATGATCTCGAACGCCTGGGCGTGATTGAGGCCGAAGAACCGTTCCAGGATATGGACGACAAATTCCATCGGCGTGTAATCGTCGTTCAGCAGCAGAACCTTGTAGAGCGGCGGGCGCTGGGTCTTGGGCTTGGTCTTGGTCGCGACAGAGGCGTCGCCTTCGGTTCCGTCCCGCGGGTCGGTCATCATGTCGGGCAGGCGGGACACGGGCGAAATGCTCCTTGGAATCGGCAGGCGTCAGGGCGAATAATATAGTCGAATGCGAAGATGACGAAAGGGTTGCCTTTCCGCAACTTGTCCGTTTGTCACCACGGAGAGGGAAAATGCCGCGGTTCGCCGCCATCGGTTTCGACGCCGACGACACGCTCTGGCACAATGAGCGCTTCTTCCGCATGACGCAGGACAGGTTCGCCGGACTTCTGGCCGACTTCACCGATCCCGACCATCTGCACGCCCGGCTTCTGGCCGCCGAGCGGCGCAACCTTGGCCAATACGGCTTTGGCATCAAGGGTTTCGTCCTTTCCATGATCGAGACCGCGATCGAGGTGACGGAGGAACGCGTGCCCGCCCGGGTGATCGCCGAGCTGATCGCGGCGGGGCAGGAGATGCTCGCCCATCCGATCGAGCTCTTGCCGGGCGCGCGCGCGGCGGTCGAAGTGCTGGCCGAAAGCCATCCGCTGATCCTGATCACCAAGGGCGATCTTCTGGACCAGGAAAGGAAGCTCGCGCAATCCGGACTGGGCGATCTGTTCCGGGCCGTCGAGATCGTGTCGGACAAGACCCCGCGGACCTACGAGCAGGTTTTCGCCCGTCATGGCGCCGGGGCGGAGCAGGCGCTGATGGCCGGCAACTCGCTGAAATCCGATGTGCTGCCGATGATCGCGGCCGGCGGCTGGGGCGTGCATGTGCCGCACGAGCTGACCTGGGCTTTGGAGAACGACCATCCGCCCGAGGGCGAACCGCGCTTCCGCAGCCTTGCCGACATTGGCGGCCTGCCTGATCTGGTGGCCACAATCGAGGCCTGAAAATAGCTGATATGTTGTGCTACTTGGCGTCCGTCATACCAAATATGGGACGATCGCCAAAATCCGGCAAGATTCGTTGCACGCAGAACAACGGAAAAGTCTTTGAATAAAAAGGTGTTTTCGCCTTTTGGACCCTGTGCTATCGTTCCGGCAAATCACAAAGAACCCGGCACAGACCGGGGCGAGGCAGTAGGCAGTGACAGACAGATTCGCCACGGTACGGCGGTGCGTTTCGCACGCGTCAGCCCTATTTCTTCAGGCGTTCGCGCTTGTACTCATGGCATCCGGCGTTTGGGCCGCGCCCTACGCGGACTATGTGATCGACGCGCGCACCGGCGAGGTCCTGCACCAGGAAAATGCCGACACACGGCTGCACCCGGCCTCTCTGACCAAGATGATGACACTCTACATCGCGTTCGAGGCGATCGAGCATGGCGAGATCTCGCTCGACACGTTGGTGACCGTGTCGAAACATGCCGCTTCCATGCCGCCCTCGAAGCTCGGGCTGAAGCCCGGCCAGCGGATCGCGCTGCGCTATCTCATCCGTGCCGCCGCGATCAAATCGGCCAACGATGCGGCCACCGCGATCGGCGAGGCGATCGAAGGCACCGAGCCCGCCTTCGCCAAGCGGATGACGCGCACCGCCGCTGCGATGGGCATGTCAAAGACCACCTTCAAGAATGCCAATGGCCTGACCGCGCAGGGGCACCTGTCGACCGCGCATGACATGACGATCCTCGGACGGCGGCTTTTCTACGATTTCCCGCAATATTACGGGCTTTTCTCGCGCCGCACCGCGGATGCCGGGATGGCGCAGGTCGCCTCGACCAACCGCCGCTTCCTTGACAGCTACGAAGGCGCCGACGGGATCAAGACCGGCTATACCGCGCCCGCGGGCTTCAACCTCGTCGCCTCGGCCCAGCGCGGCAACAAGCGCATCATCGCGGCGATCTTCGGCGGCAAGTCCACCGCCAACCGCAATGCCCGCATGGCGGAGCTTCTTGACCTCGGTTTCGGCAAGGCGCCGAACAAGGCCAAGGTCTCTCCCCCGCCCGCCATCGCCTATAATGGCGACGTCAGCGAGCCGGACGAGGATCTGATGGCCGAAACCATCGCCGCCAATGTCGATCCCTCGGTTCCGGCGGCCGGAAAGACGCTTCGCCTGAATGTCGCGGTCGCCGAAAGCCCGCGCCCGCGCGCCAAGCCGGACGCCGTGGCGCTGGCGCTGGCAAGCGCCGAGGTCGCGCCCGACAGCGAGATCACCACCCAGGCGGCCGAGATGGCCGAAGCGACGGACGAGCTGATGGCCTCGCTGGCCGGAACCATCGACGCGGCCCTGGCGGAGGCGAATGCCGAACCCGCCTTCGAACAGACCGCGACGCCGCAGCCCGAGACGCTTGCCATGGCAGCGCCCGACGAAACTGCGTCACCCGTGCCGGATGCCGTCGCGGCAGAGCCCGCGGCAGATGGGATCGCAGCGGCGCCCGCCGAAGAGGACGTCACCGCGACCATCGCGACCGCATCGGCGATCGCACCGATAGCAGCCCCCGTGCCACCGGCCCGCCCGGGCTCCGCCGCAGTCGAGACGCCAGCAGCGGTTGCGGAAGCGGCGACCGCCGCTGAAACGGATGCAGAGACCGCGGCCGAGACCGCGCTTGCAGAGAATGTGATCGCCGCCCCGGAAAGCGCCGATGTGCCGAAGGACCTGGAGGTCGCTGCCGCCGTCGAGCCTGTAGCGACCCCCGTCACACCCGACGACAATCAGCTGAGCGACGCGGTTCTTCTGACCCCGCCCGCACCGTCCGCGGCATCTGACGTAGCGCCGGACGCGGCAACCGAGGTGATCCTCGCCAGCGCCGACGCAAGCGCCGATCTGCCGGTCGAGCCGAAGAACCCCGATCTGGAGATCGTCACCCGCGTTTCCACATCCGATGGCCGCGAATGGGGGATCAATGTCGGCAGCTTCTCCTCGCGCTACAATGCGGAACGCGAACTTCTGCGCACCGCGCTTGTCGAAATGGCAACGCTCGACGAGGCGCTGCGCAAGGTCACCAGCCGCAAGGGCGCGTTCGATGCCAATTTCGTCGGCATGACCCAGGAAGATGCGGAACTCGCCTGCCGTCGCCTCAGCGCGCGCGGGACGGACTGCACGGTTCTCAACCCGGCGGGCTAGGGGTCAGGGCTTCGGCCGGTCGTCCCAGTCCTTGTTCAGGATGCGCTGCGCGTCGCCCTCCGGGTCGTCGTACTGACGGGTCTTCAGCGACCACAGGAACGCCGCAAGCCCGAGCCCGCCGAGGAACAGCGAGACCGGAATGAGGATGGCGAGCATTTCCATTGCCCGACCCTATTTCAGCCGGAGCGCATTGAGCGTCACCAGAAGCGACGAGGTCGACATGGCGAGGGCGGCAATCAGCGGTGTGGCAAGGCCCGCCAGCGCCACGGGCACCGCCAGCGCGTTGTAGCCGAGCGACAGGGCGAAATTCTCCTTGATGCGCGCCCGCGCCCCGACCGCGATCACGCGCGCCTCGGCGATCGGTGCCAGCGTCTGACCCAAAAGCACGATGTCGGACGCGGTGCGCGCGGCGTCAAGCGCCGAGGCAGGCGAGACCGAGACATGGGCAGAGGCAAGCGCGACCGTATCGTTCAGCCCGTCGCCAACCATCAGCACGCGCGCGCCCCTTGCCTTCAGCGCGTCGATATGGGCGGCCTTCTCGGCGGGCAGCATGCCGCTTTGCCAGGCCTCTATCCCAAGCGTGCGGGCCAGCCCCGCAACCGGGCCTTCCGCGTCGCCCGACAGAAGCGTCACGCCAAGGCCCGCGGCCTGCAGCGCCGCGACGGCCTCGGCAGCGCCCGGCCGCAGGCGATCGGTAAAGATCAGGGCTTTGCGCGCTGCGCCGACGGCGAGGTAGCTTGCGCCGTCGCCGACCGGTTCCGCGCCGACCCAGGCCGCACGCCCCAGCCGCACGCGCTGTCCCTGCCACAGGCCTTCGACGCCATAACCCGCGACCTCGCGCAGGTCGGTCACGGCCGCAGGTGTGACCTTGGACGCTTTCAGAGCCTCTGCCAGAGCCCGCGACAGGGGATGGGCTGATCCTTCGGCGAGGGCCAGCGCCACAGCTGCCTCCTCGCCCGCGAGACTTTCAAGGTTCGACGGTTCCGGCGCGCCCATCGTCAGCGTGCCGGTCTTGTCGAAAACCACATGCGTGACTTCTGCCAGCCGCTCCAGCGCCGTGCCATCTTTCACAAGCAATCCCTTGCGGAACAGCCGCCCCGAGGCCGAGGTCACGACCGATGGCACGGCAAGCGCCAGCGCGCAGGGGCAGGTGATGATCAGGACCGCCGAGGCGATGTTCAGCGCCAGACGCGGATCGTGCGTGCGGGTGATCCAGAAGAGGAAGGCGCCCAACGCCAGAAGATGGACCATCGGCGAATAGCGCCGCGCCATCCTGTCGGCGAGCGAGATATAGCGGTTCTTGGCACTTTCCGCGACCGCCACCAGATCGGCGAGACGATGAAGTGACGACGACGCGCCCGCTGCCGTGACCCGCACTTGCAGGGGGCCGGTCAGATTGACCTCGCCCGCGCTGACCGATGTGCCGGGTTCCACCGCGACGGGTCGCGTCTCGCCGGTCAGGAGCGAGCGGTCGATCTCTGATGCGCCCGCCTCGATCACGCCATCCACCGGCATCCGCGCGCCGGGGCGGACCAGCACCAGATCGCCCGCCCGAACCTCGGCCACCGGCACCAGCCGCGCCTCGCCATCGGCATCCAGCCGGATCGCGCGCGGCACTTCCAGCGCGGCAAGCTCCTCGGCGGCAGACCGGGCGACGGCACGCGAGCGATAGTCGAGATAGCGCCCGATCAGGAGGAAGAAGCACAGCGACACGCCCGCGTCGAAATAGGCATGTTCGCCGCCCATGATCGTCTCGAACAGCGAGACGGCGGAGGAGAGGATCAGCGCGAGCGAGATCGGCACATCCATCCCCAGCCTGCGCGACCGGAGCGAGGCGAAAGCGGAGGCGAAGAAGGGCTGACCCGCGAACACAAGCGTCGGCAGGGCGATCATCGCGCTGATCCAGTGGAAAAGGTCGCGCGTCGCATCCTCGGCCCCCGACCAGACGGCGACCGACAGAAGCATGATGTTCATCATCGCGAAGCCGGCCACACCAAGCCGCATCAGCAGGTCGCGCCCGCGCCTTTCGCTTTCGGTCGTGGTCAGAAGGCCGGGGTCAAGCTCGAACGCCGGTTGGCCCACCTCTTCCAGGGCGGCGATCAGCCGCTCGGGCAGGACCTCGGGCGCGGCGGTCACCGAGACGCGGCGGCGGGTCAGGTTGACGCGCGCCGACTGAACGCCCGGTTCTGTCGCGAGGCGCCGCTCGATCGCCGCCATCGCCGCGCCGTCCCGTGCCTCGGGGATCGACAGGACAATCCCTTCGGTAGCCGCCCGCATCCGCGACTGCGCCAGCATTTCGGTCGCGGGCAGGGCGACGCAGGCCGGACAGGCGGAAAGCGGGATGGGTTCGGCAAGGCTCATGGCCTAGCCTTTCACATAAAGATCAAGCCGCTGGTGGAACCGCGTGCCATCCTCGGCCCGCGCTTCCAGAAGCACCATCCAGCGGCCGCGACCCAGATCGACCGGCGCCCGGAAATCGCCGTTCAGATAGGCGAAGGCGGGTGTCTTGTCTTCCGCCGCCTCGGTGGTGCGGCCGATCAGGGCACTGATGTCCCGCGCCCGCACCGGCTGGCCTGCCCGGTCGCGGAACGACAGGATCAGCTCGCCGCCCTCGTAACGGTAGCCGAGCGTCCAGCCGAGCCTTTCCTGCGCCGCGCGTTCGGCATCGAACGTCTGCGATGCGACATAGGAATTTTCGACCTCAAGCCCGGGGAAGGTGCCCACCGCCTTCACCGCCATGAAGACATTGACCCCGATGATGACGGCGAAGGCCGAGGCGGTGATGGCAAAGACCTTCGCTCCGGTCAGTTCGCGCGCCATCTCACTCTCCCTTGCCGTGGAAGACCGTGTCGGCGCTGACGCGGTCGGTGGCCTCTGTCAGATCGACGACCCAGAAGCGCATCTCCAGAAGTCCGCCTTCGGCCGCCTTCGACCCGGGCGCGGCACTCACATAGATGCGCTGGGTCAGGGTGCCGTCGGCGGGCACGTTGACCACCGTATTGTCGCGCCCTTCGAGCGAAAGCTCCAGTGCCTCCGCCGCCGTCGCCGAGATATGGAAGGGACGCTCCTCGCCATGCTTGTTGTGAAGCCGCACTTCGTAAGTATTGCGGATCGTGCCGTCCTTCAGCGTGACGTACAGCGGGTTCCTGACCGGCGTGACATTGAGACCGATGGGCGATCTCAGGAAAAGCGCGACGATCATCGCCACCCCGACCGACGCCCAGAGCGCGGTGTAAAGCAGCGTGCGCGGCCGGAAGATATGCTTCCAGATATTGCGCGCCTTGCCGCCCGCGCGTTCGACGGTTTCGTCCTTCAGCGCCATATAGTCGATGAGACCACGCGGCTTGCCGATCCGGTCCATCACCTCGTCGCAGGCGTCGATGCACAAAGCGCAGGTGATGCATTCCAGCTGCTGACCCTTGCGGATGTCGATTCCCATCGGGCAGACGTTCACGCAAGCCAGGCAGTCGATGCAATCACCCTGCTTTTCCACCTCGGGGTCATCCGGCTTCCTGAGCTTGCCGCGCGGTTCGCCCCGCCATTCGCGATAGGCGACGACCAGCGTATCCTCGTCGATCATCGCTGCCTGGATGCGCGGCCAGGGGCAGGCATAGATGCAGATCTGTTCGCGCGCGAAGCCGCCGAAGAAGAAGGTGGTGAAAGTCAGGATACCCATCGTGATATAGGCGACCGGGTGCGCAGTGCCGTTCAGCAGGTTCCAGAAAAGCGTCGGCGCGTCGGTGAAATAGAAGATCCAGGCCCCGCCCGTTGCCAGCCCGATCAGGAACCAGACCAGCCATTTGATCGCGCGAAGCCGGATTTTCTGCGCGTTCCACTTCTGGTGATAAAGCCGGACGCGCGCATTGCGGTCACCCTCGATCCAGCGTTCGACAAGGATATAGAGATCGGTCCAGACCGTCTGCGGGCAGGCATAGCCGCACCAGACCCGGCCGAGCGCCGAGGTGAAGAGAAAAAGGCCAAGCCCCGCCATGATCAGCAGGCCCGCGACGAAATAGAATTCGTCCGGCCAGATTTCGATCATGAAGAAGAAGAAGCGACGGTTGGCCAGATCGACCAGCACCGCCTGGTCGGGTAGCGCGGGACCGCGGTCCCAGCGGAGCCAGGGGGTGACGTAATAGATCCCCAGCGTCACCGCCATGATGATCCATTTCAGATTGCGGAACGTGCCTTTGACCCGGCGCGGAAACACCGGTTCATGCACCGCATAAAGCGACGGTGGGGCTGAGTTGGCGCTCATATGGGCCGCCTGTTCACTGTTCGCGTCCTGGCTCTTATGCGGACAAGGGTGCCGCCGGGCATTGATGTAGGTCAACAGTCTATCGGGCGTGAGCCGTCAAATCGCCGCAGACCGGGCCTGCGACTTGGCCTTAGGGGCGCTTTGCTGTCTAGTAGGCCCGAGGGAAGCGGCTTCGGGGGCGAAAAATGTCGGAACCCGGCGGAAAGGCGTGGATCATTCCCGCGCTCGGCGCCTTGTTTCTTGCCTTCGCGGGCGGGCTCGTGCTGGGCGTGACCGGAAAGCCGCCTGCCGATCTCCTGAAGAACGCCATCTCGGGCGCTTCGGAGATCTACAGCTATTCCCGCGACGCGATCCTTGCCCGCCCGTCCCAGCACCTCGTCGCCCGCCCGCGCGACGGCTATCACGACGGCGCGGGCGTCACGCTGTCGGTGCCTTCCGCGATGCAGCCCGGCGTCACCTTCATCTCGGGCCTCTTCGGCCAGGTGCTGGGCTTTCGGCTCTATGCCGCCGACGGCGCGCTTCTGAAGGAATGGCCGATCAACTTCTTCGAGATCGCCCCCGACGAGATGAAACACCGCTACCACGCGCTGATCCACGGCGATTTCCTGTATCCGGACGGCGATGTGGTGGCCAATCTCGACGGGCGCGGCCTTGTCCGCCTCGACGCCTGCGGCAGGATCAGATGGCGCAATCATGACCGGAGCCATCACGCGATCTTCGTGGACGACAAGGGCGATATCTGGACGCCGATCGGCACCGATCCGGTCCGTGATGTTCGGATCGCGCCGTCGCCTTTCGTCTTCGATCATGTCGCGCGCTTCGATCCGGAAACCGGCCAGAAGCTGGAGGAGATAGACCTTCTCGACGCTCTTGTGAAAGGGCCGGGGCCGGGGCTGGTGCAGGCCGATCCGGCCCATCTCGACGATGTGCTGCATATCAATGATGTCGAGGTTCTTTCCGAAGCACTTGCCCCCGCCTTCCCCATGTTCAAGGCGGGTGACGTGCTGGTCTCCAGCCGCAACCTGTCGCAACTCTGGGTGATCGACCGCAAGAGCCATGTGGTGAAATGGTGGTTCGCCGGACTGCTCCGTTCGCAGCATGACGCCGACTTCCGCGCCGACGGCACGATCTCCGCGCTCGACAATCGGCCGGCGGGTGTCGCGCGGGCGTCCAACGATTACCTGGGCGAGCTTGGCGGCTCGCGCATATTGCTCATCGATCCCAAGACCGGTGGCAGCCGCGTGGCCTATCAATCCGACTCCCAGAACAATTTCTACACGCCCTTCCGTGGCAAGCAGGAGCTGGAGCCGAACGGCAACCTCCTGATCGCAGAGACCGATGGCGGACGGGCGTTCGAGGTGACACCTCAGGGCAAGCCGGTCTGGCAGTTCGTGAACGAATGGGACGCAGATCGCCTCGGCTGGGTGATGGGTGCGGGCCGCTACCCGGCCGATTATGCAAGAATCGCCGATATTGCCTGCAATTGAGACTTGCCACGCGGCCCGTCAGCGCGCCTGATGAAGGCAAGACGCGCCAGCCTGACCGGAGGGGCCGCAAGGTGCGCGAGGGGGGGTCATGCCGGAAAAACGCCGCGCGGGCGATGCGAACGAATTTTCCGCTGCCGAGATCGGCGCGCTTGCCCATCTTTACCGCGGCGAAGTCTATCGCTCCACCATCTGGCGGACACGACTGGACACCACGACCAACTGGTCTGTTGTCACCCTCGGCGTGGCACTTTCGATCACCTATTCCTCGCCCGGCGCCTCGCCCTTACCGCTGGTCCTCGTCGGCATACTGATCATGCTCTTCCTCGCGCTCGAGGCGCGGCGCTACCGCTACTTCAGCGTCTGGCGGGCGCGATCGCGCTGGCTGGAGCGGAATTTCTACGTGCCGATGCTGCAGGACGGCGACCTGCATACGGAAATGAACTGGCAGCGCATCCTGGCCGACGATTATGCCCACCCGCGCTACCATGTGTCCTATCTCGTGGCGGTCGCGCGGCGGGTCCGGTCGAACTACCTCTGGATCCTGCTCATCCAGACGCTGGCCTATTGCGGCAAGATCACCGTCCACCCGGTGCCGGTGCAAAGCTTCGCGGGTTTCATCAACCGCGCCGACATCGGCCCGATCCCGGGAGAGGTCGTTCTTTTCGCCGGTCTTCTCTATGTCGCCGCCTGGACGGGGCTCGCGCTCTGGATCACCCGTGTCGATGCCCGCCGCATCCGCCAAAGGGGTGGTACGCCCGAGATGGGGTAGCGGGCTTGCAACGCGTCACGCCGACCCGCCCCGGGCCTGCGCGCGCAGCCATTTGACGAACGTCCGGCTGGCCGCCGATCGCATCCCCGGCGAGGCGACAATGAAATAGCCGCTGTGGGTATCGTTGCAATCGTCCAGCAGCAGCCGCAGGCGCCCGTCGGCGATGTCCTGTTCGACGATTGCCGAACTGGCGACAAAGAGGCCGAGCCCGGCGCGGCCGGCCGCCAGCATCAGTTCCTCGGTCAGGAAATAGCTCTTCGCGCTGGCCGAAATATCGACGCCGCTGCAGGCAAGCCATTGTTCCGGTTCCGGCCAGCCCTGTTCCAGCACCCAGGGCATATCCTTCATATGGTCATGCGTCAGGTCCTTGCGGCCCTGCAGCAGCTTTTCCGCCCCGACCGCCATCATCCGCGCCGAAGTGAGGAATTCCGCCTCCACACCCGGCCAGTTGCCCTGACCGTAACGGATGCCAAGGTCGATCCCCTCGCGCCTGAGGTCGACGACATCCTGTTCGGGGCGCAGGGTCAGGGTGATGTCCGGATGGCGCGCCCAGAAATCGCGCAGGCGCGGCATCAGCCAGCGTTCGGCGAAGATCGGCGTGGTGGTCACCGACAGCGCGTTGGGCTTCTGGCGCGCGCGCAACGACAGGAGCGCGGACTGGATTTCGGCAAACCCGCGATTCGCGGCGCTGGCCAGCTCCTCCGCCTCGTCCGAGAAGACCAGCGCGCGGCCTTCGCGATGGACAAGCGGCCGACCGAGGAAATCCTCAAGACCGCGCACCTGCTGGGCGATGGCGGCATGGGTCACGTTCAGCGCCCGTGCCGCCGCGCTGTACCCGCCAAGGCGCACGGCGGCTTCAAGCGCGCGCAGGGCGGACAGCGGCGGAAAACTCAGCCAGTCGATCTGTGCCATTTGTTAGTTTTCCTAATACATCAGAAATCCAATTGATTGGGAGTTTCCAGAAGTTGCACCTAGTTTTCAATCATGAACTTCGACGAATGGAGAAGGAAATGTTGAACATACTTGCAGATGCACTCTACGTCGCAACCTTCCAGGACCTGCCTCATCGCAAGGCCGACTGGCCCGAAGAGCGGCCCGCGCGGCAGGTGCTGGAAGCCAGGGAACCGCGCCGCCGTCGCCACTGGCTGTCGTTTGCGGGAATCCTTGGTTAGGCCGCGTCGAGAAGACGGGTGTGGCGGGCGATGAAGTCCGCGCGCACCTCGGCCGGCGGGCGCAGCCGGATCTCGATGGCCGGAAGGTCCTGATGCGGAGGGCGGCCGAAGAACCGGTCGGCCTCCGCGCGCGTGAACCCCGCAATCTGCACTGCCTCCGCCCAGGCGGAAATCCGGTCGGCGCGCTTGATCTCTTTCTTGATCGCCTGGGGCAGGCTTCCCGGCAGGCCGAAGCGCAGATGAATGGCCGCCGTCAGCCGGTCGTCCAGCACCCCATAGCCCGGCCCGACCGCCGCCTTCACCGGGCTGATCATGTCGCCGATCACATATTCCGGCGCGTCGTGCAAAAGCGCCGCCAGCTGCCAGCGCGCGCCGATCCCCGGATTGAGATGGGAAAATATCTCTTCGACCAGCAGCGAATGTTCCGCAACCGAATAGGGCCAGTCGCCGAACGTCTGCCCGTTCCAGCGCGCGACAAAGGCCAGTCCGTGCGCGATATCGCCGATCTCGATATCCACGGGCGTCGGGTCCAGAAGGTCCAGCCGCCGCCCCGACAACATTCTCTGCCATGCACGCTTATTGGCCACAGTTCACCTGAAACCGCACCGCCCGCGCGACCGTCGCTTGACCGGCCCGGGACTGTGGATGTTGCTCTGAACCGTTCATTACGAGTGCGGGGGCAGGTTCGTCAATCGAAGGGCTTTCGGAGCTTTCCAGAGTGTGACCCGGGACGAGAGCATCCAGATCGAACTGGTGCGCGTGATCTGCATCACCTGCATGATGTGGGTTCATGTGACGCCCGGCCTTGCCGCGCCGTCCTTCGTCAGCGGCGGGTCGGGGACGGCGGCGGGCGTTTTCTTCGGCGAAACGCTCGGGCGGGTCAGCGTCACGACGCTGAGTTTCGTCTCCGGCTATCTCTTCTGGACGACGGGCGTCGCCCGGCCCTTCGCCGACATCGCGCGGCGGCTGGCCTTCTCGATCCTCCTGCCCATGCTGGTCTGGAGCGCGATCTTCCTGCTGATGGCCTGGTTGCGCGGCCGGATGGGTGCGCCCTCGAACGCGCTGGCGCTGATCGGCGAGGGCTGGATCGGTTGGGTGAATGCCTGGAGCGGACTTGCCGGGCGCACGGCCAACCAATCGCTTTTCTTCGTGCGCGACCTGATTGTCGCGACGCTGATCCTGCGGCTCATGGCGCCGCTCGTCCGGCTGTCGCCGATATTGAGCATCCTGATCGCGATCTGCGCGACCTTCCTGCCGAACACCGTGCCGGTGCTGTTCCGGCCGCAGATATTCACCTTCATGGTCCTCGGCGCGGCCTGCGCCGCCCGCGGCTGGACGATCGCCCGCCTGGCCGAGCCGCGCTTCTCGCTCGTCTGGGGGTTCGGCTTCAGCATTGCCGCGACCGCGCTCTATCACTTCTATCCGGGCAACGCCTATCCATTTGAACTGACGCACGATCTGCTGCGGCGCGCGGGCATCGGCTGCCTGATCGTCGCCATCGCCTATGCGCTGGTCGAGAACCCGACCGCCCGACATGTCGCCGACTGGGGGCGGCACAGCTATCTCGCCTATCTGTCGCATGCCTGCGTCATCGGTGTCCTGTGGCTGCCCTGGTCCCGGATCGTGGGGTCGGAGCATGATCCATCCTACCTGCTGTTCTTTCTTGCCATGCCGCCCCTCTGCATGGCGCTGGCCATCCGGGCCGGGCGGCTGGTCGACCGGTTGCCACTGCTTCTGCAGATCGCGCTTCGCGGTCGGATATTCCGTGGCTCAAGCCGGGCTTGGCAGGGTTGATTGCCCTGAGGGGAAGGGAATGCTATCTGACCGCAAATCTGAATTGAGGAGCACGGCCTGATGGCTCAGGACTATATCGTCAAAGACATTTCGCTTGCCGCCTTCGGCCGCAAGGAACTCGACATCGCGGAAACCGAAATGCCGGGCCTGATGGCGCTGCGCGAGGAATATGGCGCGGCCCAACCGTTGAAGGGCGCGAGGATCGCCGGATCGCTGCATATGACGATCCAGACCGCGGTGTTGATCGAGACGCTGAAGGCGCTCGGCGCCGATGTGCGCTGGGCCTCATGCAACATCTTCTCGACCCAGGACCATGCCGCCGCCGCGATCGCGGCCTCGGGCACGCCGGTCTTCGCCATCAAGGGCGAGACGCTGGCGGAATACTGGGAATATACCGACAGGATCTTCCAGTTCGGCGGGGAAGGCGGCACCTGCAACATGATCCTCGACGATGGCGGGGATGCGACGCTTTACATCCTCATGGGCGCGCGCGTCGAAGCGGGCGAGAAGGGCCTGATCGAGGTTCCGACTTCGGAAGAAGAGGTCTGCCTCTTCAACCAGATCAAGAAGCGCCTCGCCGCGAGCCCCGGCTGGTTCACCAAGCAGCGTGCCGCAATCAAGGGCGTCAGCGAGGAAACCACCACCGGTGTCCACCGCCTGTACGACCTGCACAAGAAGGGCTTGCTGCCCTTCCCGGCGATCAACGTGAACGACAGTGTCACCAAGTCGAAGTTCGACAACAAGTATGGCTGCAAGGAATCGCTCGTCGACGGCATCCGCCGCGCCACCGACACGATGATGGCTGGCAAGGTTGCGGTCGTCTGCGGTTACGGCGACGTGGGCAAGGGCTCCGCGGCGTCCCTGCGCGGCGCGGGCGCACGGGTGAAAGTGACCGAGGTCGACCCGATCTGCGCGCTGCAGGCGGCGATGGACGGCTATGAGGTCACGCTTCTGGAGGACGAAGTCGCCTCGGCCGACATCTTCATCACCACGACCGGCAACAAGGACGTGATCCGCATCGAGCATATGCGCGCGATGAAGAACATGGCCATCGTCGGCAACATCGGCCATTTCGACAATGAAATTCAGGTCGCCGCGCTCAAGAACCACAAATGGACGAACATCAAGGACCAGGTCGACATGGTCGAGATGCCCTCGGGCAACAAGATCATCCTTCTGTCCGAAGGGCGCCTTCTGAACCTCGGCAATGCCACGGGCCATCCGTCCTTCGTCATGTCGGCCTCGTTCACCAACCAGGTTCTGGCGCAGATCGAGCTTTGGACCAAGGGCAAGGACTACGCGCCCGGCGTCTATATCCTGCCCAAGCATCTGGACGAGAAGGTCGCGCGCCTGCATCTCAAGCGCATCGGCGTGAAGCTGACGGAGCTGCGCAAGGATCAGGCCGATTACATCGGCGTGACGGTCGAAGGCCCGTTCAAGTCGGATCACTATCGTTATTGACGTCGCGTAAGGCCCGATGAAAAGGGGCGGTTTTCGCCCCTTTTCTTTTTGGGGTGAAAAAAGCCCGATCTTTCACTTTGCCAAAAAGGCGCAACCGACCGTAAGCTTCCGCGCAGGCGGCGGCGTCCGTCTTCAAGATCAACATAATCCGGAACGGTTGGAGCTGACGATGGGAAAGAGAGACGAATTGATCGCCAAATATGCGGACGATCTGAAGAACAAGTGCAAGATGACCCCCGACATGGACCTTCTGACCAAGGTCACGATCGGCTGCGGTCCGGCGATCTACAGCGCCGATTCCGAAACGGTCGCTGCGAGCCAGGCCTCCGAGCTTGAGCTGGTGAAGAACAATTTCCTCATCAAGAAACTTGGCCTCAAGGACGGGCCGGAACTGATGGCGGCGATCAATGCCGTGATCGAGACCTACGGCAAGTCCGAGCGTAACAAGTATCGCCCGGTGGTCTATTACATGCTGACCAAGCATTTCGGCAAAGAGAAAGTGTACAAGTAACCCTCCCGGAACGCTGCGCAGTTCCTAAGGAAGGGTTTATTTAACCTGCTGTTTCTCTTGAAATTTTAGACACTCTGCCCTTGTCCGGGCAGGGTGTGCGGGGTATGTTTGCCCTGTCAGGCCAGGATGGCCGAGACCCGGATTTCACGTGGTGCAGGGGTGCACACGGGTGGAAAGGGTCCCGGCCAGCAGTGCCGGGACCCTTTTTCAATCAGAACAGCATCAGGATCGCGCCCATGATGGCGCAGGCGATCGTGGCATTGGCGCCGTCGATCAGCGTCAGTTTCGGGCTGCGCATCGCGAAAGCATAATTCATCGCCAGAAACGGCATGACGAAGAACGCCCCTATGCCAAGGCCCGCGACAATGCCCTTGCCGACCGTATCGATCCCCGACATCGCGAAAATGTGCCGCATCATGCCCGCAACGACGACCATCGCCAGAAAGCCGGTGACGTAGGGCATCGGGCTCGACCCGTTCGCCGGCCTGCCGTCGGGTCCGGCCGCGACGCCGGACACCGCCATCCAGGCCTTGCTCAGGCTCATGTACCAGACCGCGCCGAAGACATAGGCACCCGCAGCGGCGGCCAGAACATTGAGAAGTTCCATCGCGTCCTCCCTTGGTTCACGCTGGCGGCAGGATGGCGTGCGATCGTCGGTCGGCCAAGCGAAAACTCAGGCCTCGATCCCGCCAAGGGCGCAGATGATGCGCCATTCCTCCTCCGTCACCGGCTGGACGGACAGGCGCATGTTGTTCACCAGAACCATTTTCGACAGGGCCGGATGCGCCTTGCAATCCTCAAGCGTGACCGGCCGCGCGAAAGCCTTCACCGCGCGGATGTGCACGCAATCCCAGCGCGGATCCTCGGTCGTGCTGTCCGGGGCGCTTTCGGCGCTGACCTCGACCACGCCCACGATCTCTTTCCCGATATTGGAATGGTAGAAGAAGCCGCGCTCGCCCACCTTCATCGCCCGCATGTTGTTGCGGGCCTGATAATTGCGCACCCCGTGCCATTCCTCGCCCGCAGCACCTTTCGCGACCTGCTGGTCCCAGCTCCAGGCATCGGGTTCGGATTTGAAAAGCCAGTAAGCCATCAGCCGATCACCTTCTTCCATTCGATGACCGTGACGCTTTCGAAAAGCCCGGCCTTGCCATAGGGATCGCCCGCCGCCCAGGCGTTCGCGGCCTCAAGACTGTCGGTCGCAAGGATCACCAGCGACCCGACCATCTGACCACCTTCGAGCAATGGACCCGCCATCTCGACGATGCCGGTTTCCCCGATATAGGCAAGGTGTGCGGCGCGGTTGGCAAGGCGCACCTCAAGCGCGCCCGGCTTGTCGCGGCAGATCACGGCAAAACGCATCCTCATTCCTTCTTCAACGGGCGGGCCATCAGCGCCGCCATAGCTTCCCCGACCGTCACGCGACCGTCAACCAGCGCCGCGACCATAGCGGTCACCGGCACGTCCACGCCAAGTTTCCGGGCGAGCGCGAGCGCGGCTTTCGCGGTCGCGGCCCCCTCGACGGTGATGCCCGTATCGAACGCCACCCGCGCGCCCAGCGCGCGGCCATAGCGGAAGTTCCGCGACTGATCCGAGGTGCAGGTCAGGATCAGGTCGCCAAGCCCGGACAGGCCCATCAGCGTCTCGCCCCGCGCGCCCAGCCGTTCGGCCAGCCGCACAATCTCGGCGAAGCCGCGCGTCATCAGTGCGGCCCGCGCGCTGTCGCCCAGGCCCGCACCGGCAATCACCCCCGCCGCAATGGCGATCACATTCTTCAGGGCACCGCCCAGTTCCGCCCCGGTCACGTCATCAGTGCGGTAAAGTCTCAGAACCGGCGTTGACAGCCGGTCCTGCAAGTCCGCGCCCCGCCCCTCGTCGGCGCAGGCCAGCGTCAGCGCCGTCGGCAGGCCGCGTGCGATATCGGCGGCAAAGCTCGGCCCGGTAAGGACAGCCGGGTGGGCGCTGTCAGATCGCTCTGCCAGAATAGCGGTCGGCCCCCTAAGGCTTGTCAGGTCGATCCCCTTGGCGCAGGCGACAAGCGCGCGGCCCGCCAAAGCGCCACGATGGCTGTCGACGAACCCGGCAAGCGACTGCATCGGCACCGCCAGAAGCAAAGTGTCTGCCAGGTGAAAATCGGCGATTTCGGCCGAAACAGAGACTGATTCCGGTAAGGTCACGCCCGGCAGGCGGGCTGCATTCTGGCGCCCGGCTTGCATTGCCGCCGCCTGACCCGCATCGCGCGCCCAGAGGCCGACCGTTTCACCGCCGCGCGCCAGAGCCACCGCCAATGCCGTGCCGAAGGCACCCGCGCCCAGAACCGCGATCCTCATGCCTTCGCCCCCTTCTTCCCGGACCCGAGCATCGCGGGTGCGCTGTCATCAAGCGGCCAGCGCGGCCGGGCAGTGATCTCGCCCATCGGGCGCTGACCCGTCCGGTACTGTTCGATCCCCGCCCAGGCGATCATCGCGGCATTGTCGGTGCAAAGCGACAGGGGCGGCGCGGTGAAGCGCACGCCAAGACCCGCGCACAGATCGGTCAGGCCGACGCGGATTGCGCCATTGGCGGCGACGCCGCCCGCGACAGCAAAAGCGGGCAACGCGGGCTGTTCGGCCAGATAGACGTCCAGCGCCCGGCGCGACTTTTCACTCAGAACCGCCGCGATCGCCGCCTGAAATCCGGCGCAGAGGTCGGCGCGGTCCCGATGCGTCAGCCCGCCCTTTTCCGCCACGACGGCATCGCGAGCCCGCAAGATCGCGGTCTTCAGCCCCGAAAAGGACATATCGCATCCCGGCCGGTCCAGAAGCGGGCGCGGAAAGGTGAACCGCGCCGGGTCGCCACGCGCGGCCTCGGCCTCGACCAGCGGCCCGCCCGGCTGCCCCAGCCCCAGAAGCTTCGCCACCTTGTCGAACGCCTCGCCGGGCGCATCGTCGATCGTACCGCCAAGGCGAGTAAAGCGGTCGGGCGCCCGCGCGATCAGGAACTGGCAATGGCCACCCGAGACGAGAAGCATCAGATAGGGGAAGGCCAGCCCGTCCGTCAGGCGCGCTGTCAGCGCATGGCCCGCGAGGTGGTTGACCGGCAGAAGCGGCAGGCCCGATCCGGCCGCAAGCCCGCGGGCGAACATCACGCCCGACATCACGCCGCCGATCAGCCCCGGCCCCGCCGTCACCGCGATCCCGTCCAGCGCGCCGAGCGTCAGCCCGGCTTTTTGCAGCGCGTCGGCGGTCACCAGGTCCAGCCGCTCGGCATGGGCGCGCGCCGCGATCTCGGGCACCACGCCGCCGAAATCGGCATGAAGCGCGGTCTGGCCCTGCACGACCGACGACAGGATCGCGCCGCGACCCTCGACAAGGCGCACGACAGCCGCCGCGGTATCGTCGCAGCTGCTCTCGATGCCCAGAAATGTCAGCGCCTCCGCCATGGCTCCATCGTTGCAAGCAGGTCTCCCGGCAGGTAACACCGGGGCGGCCATCCGACAATCCTTAAGGGGTGGCCCTGAGGGATGACCCGCGACGATGATGCAGAAGCCGCGCCCGACTTTGCTTCTCACCCGGCCCGAAGCCGCCTCGCGCCGCTTCGCGGCGGCGTTCCACGCGCGGTTCGGGGCCGGCTGGCCGGTCGTGATCGCGCCGCTGATGCGGCTGCGCCACCTTTCGCCCGAAATAGATCTGGCCGGTGTCGACGGCATCATCTTCACCTCCGAGGCGGCGGTCGAGGCTTTCTGCCGGGCAAGCGGCGAACGCGATCTGCCCGCCTGGTGCGTGGGCAAGCGCACCGCCGATGCGGCCGTCAGCCAGGGGTTCGCCGCCCAGCCTGGTGGTGGCGATGCGGCGGCCCTCGCCACCCTCCTCGGCGACCGGCAGGGCGGTCGGCGGCTCCTGTGGCCGCATGGGCGGGACCGTGCGGTCGATCTGCCAGACATGTTGAAATCGGCTGGAATAGAGACGATTTCAATCGAGACCTATGTACAGGAACCGCTGCCCTTGACGGCGGAGGCGACGGCACTGCTTGCTGCCGATCAGCCGATCCTCGTGCCGCTCTTTTCGCCGCGCTCGGCGCGGCTGTTCCTCGCGGCGGCAAAGGCCCGCAAGGCACCCTTGCGGGTCGCCGCGCTCAGCCCCGCCGTGGCCGCCGAACTGGGCGCATGCACCGGCGCGACGGTCCGTGTCGCGGCGCATCCCGACGGCGAAAGCATGCTCGACTGTCTGGCGGCGACGCTCGGGTTGCCGCCGGAAGGTTGAGGCGGCGGCCCCGGGTCACTAGATTGAACCGCAAGCAGATTCTTTGTTTGGTCCGGAGGGGGCGAAATGGCGCGAAGAAGCAAGGCCGGTGCATCCCAGGACGAAGACAGGGCGCTGCCCGAAGATGCGGGGGCCGATACGCTTGCAGACGAACCCGTCGCGCTGGCCATGCCGGGCATCGACGCGGCGGCGGAGCCGCCGCCGGAGCCCCGCCCGCCTGAGCCCGAGGCGAAGGCGGCGCCCCAGGCACCCCGCCGCACGGGCTTCTGGCCCCTGGCGACCGGTGGTGCGATTGCCGCCGCAATTGGCGCTGGCGGGACCATCGCGGTGTTGCGGGCCAATCCGGGCCTCATGCCGCCGCCCAATACCGCCGGGCTTGAACAAAGGCTATCGGATCAGGACAAGCGGCTTTCGGACCTGTCCGCCCAACTCGCTGCGGCGCCTGCCGCGGCGCCGGATGCAACCCTCGACATCCAGCCGCTCATCGACCCTCTGAACGCGCGCCTTGATCAGGTCGACGCGGTGCTTTCGGACCTGCAGGGCCGTCTGGCCGCGCTTGAGAGCCGACCGGCCGCCCCGTCCGGCGACACCGGCGCAGCCACAAACGAGGCGGTCGCGGCGGCGAAAGCCGCCGAGGCAGAGGCAGCCCGCCTGCGGCAGGAAGCCGAGGCCATCGCCCGCAAGGCCGCCATCTCTGCCGCGCTCGGCCAGATCGACGCGGGCCTCGAAAGCGGCGCTGCGCTTGCGCCCTCCCTGAAGGCCCTTGCCGATCTCGGCATAGCTGTCCCCGAGGCGCTTGCGGCCGTTGACCAGGGCGCCCCGACGCTCGCGGCGCTGCGCGACGGCTTTCCCGCAGCTGCCCGCGATGCGCTATCCCTCTCGCTCGCCGCCCTGCCGAAAGGCAGCGCCTGGGATCGCGTCACGGCCTTCCTGCGCAGCCAGACCGGCGCGCGGTCGCTTTCGCCGCGCGCGGGCGACGATCCGGACGCGGTGCTGAGCCGCGCCGAGGCCGCGCTCGGCACCGGCGATCTGATGGCGGCGGTCACCGAAATCTCCGCCTTGCCGGAACCCGGGCAGGCGCGGATGAGCGAATGGGTCGGGCTGGCAACCAAACGGTCCGAGGCGCTCAGGGCCGCGGCGGCGCTCAGGGCGGAGGCAAGCCAATGATCTGGTCCTTCGCCAAGATCGCCTTTTTCGTCGCGCTCGTCGCCGGGTTGACGCTTGCCGCGGGCTATTTCGCCGATCAGGGCGGCGGTATCCGCATCGCCGTCGCCCATCAGGAATTCACCCTCGGCCCGGTGCAATCGGTCGTCGGCATCCTTCTGGCGCTTCTGGCGCTCTGGCTCGCGCTGAAGATCCTGGGCTTCCTGCTTGCCATCCTGCGTTTCGTCAACGGCGACGAAACCGCGATCAGCCGCTATTTCGACCGCAACCGGGAGCGCAAGGGATATGAGGCGCTGACCGAGGGCATGATGGCGCTCGCGGCGGGCGACGGGACGGCGGCGCTGTCCCATGCCGCGCGGGCGGACAAATATCTGGACCGGCCCGCGCTGACCAACCTTCTCTCTGCCCAGGCGGCCGAAGCGGCGGGCGACGGGCGCAAGGCGACGGAGGCCTACAAGCGGCTTCTGGCGGACGAACGGACGCGGTTCGCCGGCGTGCGCGGCCTTCTGAAGCAGAAACTGACCGAGGGCGACCGCGAGACCGCGCTGAAACTTGCCGAAAAGGCCTTCCTGATGCGGCCGTCGAACCGCGAGGTGCAGGATGCGCTTTTCGATCTGCAGGCCGAAAGCGGCGACTGGGCGGGGGCGCGGAAGGTGCTGGGCGCGAAGCTCAGGCACGGCCATCTGCCGAAGGATGTCCACCGCCGCCGCGACGCGATCCTTGCCCTGCAGGAGGCGCGGGCGGTCTTTGACGACGACCTGCCGGTCGAGGCGCGCGAAGCGGCCATCGCCGCGAACAAACAATCGCCCGACCTCATTCCGGCGGCGGTGCTGGCTGCGCATGGCTACCGGGCGCAGGGCAAGGCCAGGAATGCCGTGCGCATCCTGAAGAAGGCCTGGGAGGTGCAGCCGCACCCCGACCTCGCCGCCGCCTTCGCCGCGCTCGAACCGGCCGAGACGCCGCGCGAACGGCTGAAGCGGTTCGAGCAGCTTTTCACGGCCAATCCCGATCACGAGGAAACCCGGCTTCTGAAGGCAGAGCTGAATATCGCCGCCGAGGAATTCCCGGCCGCGCGCCGGGCGTTGGGCGACTTGCCCGAGCGCCATCCGACCACACGCGCCCTGACCATCATGGCGGCAATCGAGCGCGGCGAGGGCGAGGAAGATGCGGTCGTGAGGGGCTGGCTGACGCGCGCATTGTCGGCCAGCAGGGGACCGCAATGGATCTGCGACAAATGCCAGCATGTGAACGCGGTCTGGTCGCCCACCTGCGATCAGTGCGGCAGCTTCGACACCCTGTCCTGGCGCGAACAGTCGCAGACCCCGACCGGGCCGTCCGCGACCGATCTTCTGCCGCTGGTCGTCGGCGGACCCGCCTCCGCAGGACCCGCCACGCCGACCGACGCGCCGGACGAGGCGCTGCAGCCATCAACCGGCGCCGTCTATGAGGCGGAGTTCATCGAAGAGAACGGGCCGCGCAGCGCAAGCTGACGCGACCCGTTGCGGTCTCGTGCCGACCCGGCGGACGCCGGAGCGGAAGGATCAGATCAGAAGATCGTCCAGCTTCTTGCCCGCCTTCAATGCGGCCTCGACCCAGCGCGGCTTGCGGCCCCGACCGGTCCAGGTTTCCGATTTGTCTGCCGGGTTGGCATATTTCGCCTTCGCGGGCTTGCGCTTGCGGATTTGCGCTGACGCCATCAGCTCTCCCAGCGAAAAACCGAGAGCGGCGGCTTTTTCTTCCAGCGCCGACAAAGCTTCCTGCTTTTTACGCGCCTCGAACGAAGAAATGGCCTTTTCGACCTGAGAGCGAAGATCTCTCAGCTCTTTCAGCGACATTGCGTCGAGATTGATTTTCATGTGGCTGTCCTTTTTCGGCTCTGTCAAATGAACATCACAGAATCGCGAATATTACAAGCCTGCCGCGCCCTGCCTTTTTGTGCAGGGGCGGAATTCTTATTTAGGGCTGCGCTTGGCCAATATTCTTTGCAGCGTGCGCCGGTGCATGCTCAATCGCCTTGCGGTTTCGGATACGTTCCGGTCGCACAATTCATAAACGCGCTGAATATGTTCCCAACGGACCCGGTCGGCCGACATCGGATTTTCTGGCGGCGGCGGCGCTTCGCCGCGCGACAGAAGCGCGTTGGTAATATCGTTGGCGTCGGCGGGTTTTGACAAATAATCCGTCGCGCCGAACTTTACCGCCGCCACCGCCGTCGCGATCGCGCCATAGCCGGTCAGGACGACGATACGGCAGTCGGGACGGTTCGCCCGCAGCGCCTCGACCACATCGAGACCGTTGCCATCCTCAAGCCTGAGATCGACGACCGCATAGGCGGGCGGGCGGCTTGTCGCGATGGTCTTTCCTGCCGCGACGCTTTCGGCGGTTTCGGGAACAAAACCGCGCTTCTCCATCGCGCGCGCCAGCCGCGCGACAAAGGGGGCGTCATCGTCGACAAGCAAGAGCGTCCGGTCGGCCCCAAGCTCGGCCACATCAATATCCGCCATCGAAAAACCTCGCGCGTTTCCTGAGGGATCGACCCTAGTGAAGGACGGCGGCAGGGTCAATTTTCCGTCCGCGCCGCATCCAGAAAACAGGCAGTGCGTTCTGCCACCTGATCGGCCGTCTCGTCGCGGCTGAAGAATTCGACGAACCCGTGATCCGGCAGCATCAGGTAGGTCTGGGTCATGTGATCGACCAGATAGCTGTCGTCCGTCGGCGCATCGGGCACCTTGTAATAGGTCTTGTATTCCTTTGCGACCGCCTTGATCTCTGCCTCGCTGCCCGTCAGGCCGATCATGCGCGGATGCAGATAATCGGTCCATTCCTTCAACACTTCGGGCGTATCGCGCCGCGGATCGACCGAAATGAAGACCGGTGTCACTTCATGGCCATTCTCTTCGAGAATATCGACCGCTTCGGCATTGCGGGCGCTGTCGGTCGGGCAGACATCCGGGCAGTAGGTATAACCGAAATAGACGAGCGCCGGTTTCGCCAGCACATCCTTGTCGGTCACGCGATTGCCGTTTTCGTCGGTCAGGGTGAAGGCGCCGCCGATCGCACCCGATCCGCCGACGACATTCGTTGCGCGACAGCTTGCGAAGCCTTCCAGCTCTTGCTTCTGGGTCAGGCTGTAGGTCGCGACAAGCGCGATCGCCATGGTCGCGGCCGCCGCAATAGCCAGTCTTCCCGATGCCGCTGCCATGATCGCCCCGCCCCTTGTGCTTTCCGTCGGCGCTATAGATCGCCTATCTTGGCGCCGGGTTCAATCGGATCGCCGCAACGTGATGCGGGCTATCTGGCGGCAGGAAGGATGGAAGATATGAGCGACAGATTCGCCCGGTCGGCGGCGGAAGAGGCCTTCGCCTCGCGCGGCGACTGGGTGCGGCTCAGGACGCTGGTGATCCTGCGCTGGATGGCCGTTGCAGGCCAGCTTGCCGCGATGTTCGCCGCCTGGCACTTCTACCGGATCGACATTCCCGCAGCCCCCAGCCTGGCCATCGTCGGTCTTTCGGTCGCGGTGAACCTGGCCTCGAACCTTCTTTACGCCGAAAACCACCGCCTGACGGAATTCGAGGCGCTCACCCTGCTGGCCTTCGACAGCTGCCAGCTCGCGGCACTCCTTTATCTGACCGGCGGCCTCGGCAATCCGTTCGCTCTCCTCCTCCTCGTGCCCGCCACCATCGCGGCGACCGCGCTGAACGGGCTTTCCATCGCCATCCTCGGCGGGCTGACGGTGCTGCTCGTCTCTCTCCTTGCGGTGCTGCACCTGCCGCTGCGCTATCTGGACGGGGCCGAGATCGTGGTGCCCGCGATCCTCGCCAACGGCTTCTGGCTGGCCATCGTGATCGGTGTCGCCTTCATGGTGCTTTACACAAGGCGGGTCAGCGGCGAACTGCACGCGATGAGCGATGCGCTGCTTGCCACGCAGATGGCGCTCGCCCGCGAACAGACGCTGACCGATCTGTCCGGTGTTGTCGCCGCCGCCGCGCATGAACTTGGCACGCCCTTGGCCACCATCAAGCTCGCGGCGGGCGAACTGGCCGACGATCTTGCCGACCGGCCCGATCAGCGGGCGGACGCGGTACTGATCGGCGCGCAGGCAGACCGCTGCCGCGACATCCTGCGGTCCATGGGCCGGGCGGGAAAGGACGATCTGCAGATGCGGGCCGCGCCCTTTCAGGCCATCGTCGAGGAAGCGGCCGAACCCCATCGCGACCGCAAGGCCCGCATTGCGGTCGCGACCAAGGGCAAAGGGCAGCCGCAACCGACACTCGCGCGGCGGCCCGAGATCATTCACGGGCTGAGAAACCTCATCCAGAATGCCGTCGACTTCTCGAACGGCGCCGTCTGGATCGACCTCGACTGGACCTCGGACCGCGTCTCGCTTGCGATCACCGACGACGGGCCGGGCTTTCCGCCCGCGCTCCTCGGCCGGATCGGCGATCCGTTCGTGCGCGACCGGGGCAGCGCCGACGACAGACGCCCGCAATATGAAGGGATGGGGCTCGGCCTCTTCATCGCCAAGACGCTGCTTGAACGCACCGGCGCACGGCTGGAATTCGGAAATGCCTCCGACCCGTTCCTCACGGCGGACGAGCGTCCGGTGCGCTGCGGCGCGATGGTGCAGGTAAGCTGGCCGCGTGACCGGATCGAAGTGACGGATCATGATATTTCCGGGCAGAACCAGCAGATTGGTGGCTAGGACCGTCGACGGCCCTTTCGATCAACCGTTTGAAATTTATGGATCTGCTTAACTTCGGATTAACCAGTTGAGCCAAGGATCGGTCACGGGGCGTTGCCTTCGGGAAAGGTCGTGCCATGCTGGCGACACTGGTTCTTGCGGCGGTCTATGCGCTGGCTTCTGTCGGGTCGGCCCTTCTGGTGCTGCTTGTGCTGACGCTCGTCCATCGCCGGGCCGCCGCGCGCCATCAGGCGCGCGCCGCAGCGCTTGTCGAGGCGGAGCCGACGATCTTCCTGTTCGACCATCGCGACCTCGTCGATGCCACGGCGCCCGCCCGTGCGCTTCTGTCGCTTCTTCCCGGTCCGGGGGAGGAGTGGCACCGCCTCGCCACCTATCTCGGCCCCCGCATCCCCGGCTTCGACCGGATCGAGGCAGAGGCCGAACGCGCAGGCAGCGTCGCATTGTCCGGCGGCGAGGACGGCAGCCTGTCGCTTGTCGCCGAACATCTGGGCGACCGGCTCAGGCTGACACTCGTCGATCTGAAGGCGGAAGGCCAGTTCGTGATGATGGACAGCCTCAGCCAGCACGCGCAGGAAGAGGAACTGTCGGCACTGAGGGATATGCTCGCCAGCCTGCCGATCCCGGCCTGGCGGCGTGGCAGCGACGGCACGGTTGCCTGGTCGAACTCGACCTATCTGGCACTGGCCGCCAACGCGGCGAGCGAGCCCGATCTCGTCTGGCCGCTGCCCGATCTCTTTCCGCACGAGCCCGGCGCCGGGCCAGGGCGCCAGTCGCGGCGGCAGAACATCCGCGACAGGTCCGGTCAGGAACATTGGTATGATTGCCAGCATATTCCGTCCGGCGACGGCAGCCTCGGCTTCGCCATACCGGCCGATGCGGTTGTGCGGGCGGAACGGTCGCTGCGCGACTTCATCCAGACCCTGACCAAGACCTTTGCCGACCTGCCGATCGGGCTGGCGATCTTCGACCGCAACCGCCAGCTCGCGCTGTTCAACCCCGCCCTCATCGACCTCACGACGCTTGATGGCGAGTTCCTGATCGGTCGGCCTACGCTTTTTGCCTTCCTTGACCGGCTGCGCGATGTGCGGCTTCTGCCCGAGCCGAAGAATTACGCGCTCTGGCGGCAGGAGATGGTCGATCTCGAACAGGCGGCCTCGAGCGGCCAGTATCAGGAGACCTGGACCCTGCCGTCCGGCCAGACCTACCGCATTACCGGGCGGCCGCATCCCGAAGGCGCGGTGGCCTTCCTCTTCGAGGATATCAGCGCGGAAATCTCGCTGACGCGGCGGTTCCGGGCCGAGATCGAGCTGGCGCAATCGGTGGTCGATGCGCTTGACGATGCGGTAGTGGTCTTCGCCCAAAGCGGCGATCTGATCATGTCGAACCGCGCCTATGCCGACCTGTGGGGGGTCGATCCGCGCCCGACGCTCGGCATCATGACGATTGCCGACGCGACCCGCCACTGGCAGGACCGATGCCTGCCCACCGGCCTCTGGACGGACATCCGCGACTTCGTGCGCAACCACGAAGACCGGGCCGAATGGGAAGGCGCGGTCACGCTTGCGGGCGGGCGGCAGCTCGATTGCACGGTGCAGCCCCTGCCACGGGGCGCTACGCTCGTCCGTTTTGCCCTGCACCGGGCGGAGCGGCTGCAGGTTCACCGTTCCCGCCGCGGGCGTGTCGGCGCGGATGCGACAGGGACGTTCGACGCCTGAGATCAGCTGAGTGTCCGACCCTCGATGTAATGGCCGTAGAGCGTTGTGAGCACGCTTGCCCCGACCATCATCTGAACCCAGCCGGTCAGCGCGGTCCAGACCATCGTGATCACGCTGCCCGGCGGCAGCAGAAGCTTTTCGGGCAGCGCGAGCAGACTGCCCGCGACCAGCAGGATGACCGCCAGAAAAAGCAGGTCAGCCGCCTGACCCATCGTGGCCCGCCAGCCGTCGCCGATGCCCGGCGGCTCGCCCAGCGCCGCTGCCGGCAGGGAGACCGAGAGCCTGAGCGCCATGTAGATCGTCGGGACCAGCAGGAGGATCGTCGCGACGAAACCCATCACGCCAGGGCCGAAAGGCATGAAGGCATAGGCCAGGATGGATGCGGCGACCCCGATCAGCAGCGCCGCCGGAATCAGAAGAAGCGCGATGATCACGGAACGGCCGAAATAGGCCATGATCCGTTCGCCGTTGAAGTCCGGCAAAAGCGATCTTGGCCGTTCGACGCGCAGAACGAAGCGGTGCCAGGCGACGGCAATCCAAAGGCTCGTCGTCCAGACCACGGCAATCACCAGAAGCAGCGGGCCCCAGGGAATGTTCGCGCCCTTGTCGGACAGATCGACGCCCGCAAAGACATTGAAGCCGAAAAACAGCGCGACCGCCATCTGAACCAGATAGAGCGGACCGGATATTTTCAGCGCCGCGTCCAGGTTGCCGAACACCTGCCGGACCGAATGGGTGAAGATCTGCCAGCCTTTCATGCGTCCTCCTTGTTGCGGCGCACACCCTAATCCGGTCAGAGGCTTGTGGGGAAGGCCGTTTCGCACTATCCCCCGGCCCGACAGCTGACCCGGAGGAACCCGATGCCTGCCCCCGCCGCCCCGAAGAAAGTCGTCCTCGCCTATTCCGGCGGTCTCGACACCTCGATCATCCTGAAATGGCTGCAGACCGAATATGGCTGCGAGGTGGTGACCTTCACCGCCGATCTGGGCCAGGGAGAAGAGCTGGAACCGGCGCGCAAGAAGGCGGAGCTTCTGGGCATCAGGCCCGAGAATATCCATATCGTCGACGTGCGCGAGGAATTCGTGCGCGATTTCGTCTTCCCGATGTTCCGGGCGAACGCGCTGTACGAAGGGCTCTATCTGCTCGGCACCTCGATCGCCCGCCCGCTGATCTCGCAGCATCTGGTGCGGATCGCGCATGAAACCGGCGCCGATGCGATAGCCCATGGCGCGACCGGCAAGGGCAACGATCAGGTGCGGTTCGAACTCTCGGCGCTGGCGCTCGACCCGTCGATCAAGGTGATCGCGCCCTGGCGGCTGTGGGACCTGACCTCGCGTACCAGGCTTCTGGAATTCGCCGAGGCGAACCAGATCCCGATCGCCAGGGACAAGCGCGGCGAGGCGCCCTTCTCGGTCGATGCGAACCTTCTGCACACGTCTTCCGAAGGCAAGGTGCTGGAAAACCCGGCCGAAGAAGCGCCGGAGTTCGTCTATCAGCGGGTCGTTCCGGTCGAAAAGGCGCCCGACAGGCCCGAGATGGTCGAGATCACCTTCGAGAAGGGCGATGCGGTCGCGATCAACGGCGAGCGGCTGTCGCCTGCCACGATCCTCACGCGGCTGAACGAGCTTGGCGGCAAGCATGGCGTGGGCGTGCTCGACCTGGTCGAGAACCGCTTCGTCGGCATGAAGAGCCGCGGCCTTTACGAAACCCCCGGCGGCACGATCCTTCTGGAAGCGCACCGCGGCATCGAACAGATCACGCTCGACGCAGGCGCGGGTCACCTGAAAGATTCGATCATGCCGCGCTATGCGGAACTGATCTACAACGGTTTCTGGTTCAGCCCCGAGCGCGAGATGTTGCAGGCGCTGATCGACAAGAGCCAGGAACATGTCACCGGCACGGTGCGCGTGAAGCTGTACAAGGGCTCGGCCCGCACCGTCGCCCGCTGGTCGGACCATTCGCTTTACAGCGAAAAGCACGTGACCTTCGAGGAAGACGCGGGCGCCTATGACCAGAAGGATGCCGAAGGCTTCATCAGGCTGAACGCGCTCAGGCTGAAGCTGATCGCCACGCGGAACGCGCGGGTGAAACGCGGGTGAGGCCGTGAGCCCTGATGACGCGGCGCTTCCCGACTGACGCTTCGCCGGAGGCGGGCCTGCCAGCCGGCGACGCCGTGTCTCGCCGGGGGAGGACGCGCTGCTTGAGCCGTCGAACGGCCGTATCCTGACGCGCGGCACGATCGCGCATCTGCGCGGAAAAAGCGGCCCGCGGCGCCTGAGCTGCGGGCCGGCTTCTTTCTGGCAACACCGCTGCCCCCGTCGCGCTCACGGGAAACTGACTTGCCCGTGAACGGCGAAAGGGCGCATCGCTGGGCAAACGGAGGGTTTCATGCGCGCGTTCCTTGCCTTTGTCCTCGTCTTCCTTGCCCCGCTGACCGCGCGGGCGGACACCGCGATCCTCGCCGGGGGCTGCTTCTGGTGTGTCGAATCGAACTTCGAAAGCGTGCCGGGGGTGAGTGCGGTCGTGTCCGGCTATACCGGCGGGCATGTGACAAACCCGACCTATGACGATGTGACCTCCGAAACTTCCGGTCACCTCGAATCGGTGAAGATCACGTTCGATCCGGGCAGGGTGAGCTATGCCGAGATCGTCCGGCTGTTCCTGCATTCGACCGACGTTCTGGACGCGGGCGGGCAGTTCTGCGACCGGGGGGAGAGCTATACGTCGGCGATCTTCGTGAGGAACGCGGCCCAGCGCGCGGCGGCGGAGGCAGAGATCGCGGCGGCCGAGAAGGAGCTGGGCCGCAAGATCGTGACGCCTGTCCGCGACGCGGCGAGATTCTGGCCCGCCGAGGACTACCATCAGGATTATTACAAGGGCAGTTCCATCGTGCTGACCCGCCGCGGGCCGAAGTCGAAGGCCTCGGCCTATGCCTTCTACCGCAATGCCTGCGGCCGCGATCAGCGGGTGAAGGCGCTGTGGGGCGCGAAGGCGGAATTCACCCACTGAGTTTCGCCGCGCTCTGCGCGTCGATCCGTGCGAGGGGGCGCTGCCCCCTCGCGCTCCCCCGGAGTATTTGGAGACAGAACGTGGGGATCAGGGGCGGAAGCTCTCGACCTCTGCCGCGGTGGGGATCGCATCTGCCGTGCCTTGCCGCGTGACCTTGAGCGCGGCGGCGCGGGCGGCCCAGGCAAGCGCCTCGGTGGGCGAGAGGCCCTTGTCGCGGCTGGCGGCGAAATAGCCGGTGAACGTGTCGCCGGCACCCGTCGTGTCGACCGGCGTGACCTTGAGAGCGGGCGCAAAGGCGGTTTCGCCTGATGTCGAGCGCCATTCGGCGCCCTCGGCGCCGCGCGTCACCAGAATCTCGGGCACGTCGAGGGTGGCGAGATCCGTGCCCAGCGCCGATGAGAGTTGCGCGGCCTCGACCGCATTCAGCGCGAGGATGGTGACATGGGGCAGGATGGCGCGCACGGCGCCCACATCGAAGGGCGCGGCGGAATAGAGGATCGCCATCCCCCTCGCGCGGGCCAGTTCGGCGGCACGGACCTGATGCGCCGTCTCGTTCTGCAGGATCAGCATGTCGCCCGCCCTGGCCCGGGAGAGAGCGGTGTCGACCAGCGCGGCGGGCATGGACCAGTTCGCGCCCGGGAAGAGGACGATGTTGTTCTCGCCCGAGGCGTCCACATTGATGATCGCATGGCCGGTGGCGGTGTCGAGACTCGCGACATGTGTCGTATCGACGCCCCAGCCCGCCAGCCGCTCGACGGTCCAGCCGCCCTCGGGGCCCACCGCGCCGATATGGGCCACACGGGCGCCCGCCTTTGCGGCGGCGGCCGACTGGTTGGCGCCCTTGCCGCCAAGACCCATGCGGTAGCGCGTCGCCGCCAGCGTCTCGCCCGGGCCGGGCAGGTGCGGGACCGCATAGAAATGGTCGATATTGATCGAGCCGAGATTGTAGATCATGCGGTCTGGCCGAGCTTGCAGGCGGCGATGACCGCCATGTTCAGGATATCGTTCACCGTCGAGCCGGTGGAGCAGACCTGGATCGGCCGGTCGACGCCGGTCAGGATCGGGCCGATCACCGTGGCGCCCGCCATTTCCTGGATGAGCTTGACCGAGATCGAGGCGGAATGGCGGGCGGGCACCACCAGAACGTTCGCCGGGCCGGTCAGGCGGCAGAAGGGATAATGCGCCATCTGTTCCATGTTCAGCGCCACGTCCACGGTCATCTCGCCTTCATATTCGAAATCCACCCCGCGCTGGTCCAGGACACGCGGCGCCTGGTGCATCTTGGTGGCGCGTTCGGAAACCGGATAGCCGAAGGTCGAGAAGGAGAGGAAGGCGACACGCGGTTCGATTCCGAGGCCGCGCGCCACATGGGCGCCGCGCATGGCGATGTCGGCGAGATCATTCTCGTCGGGCCATTCATGCACCAGCGTGTCGCCGATGAAGACGATCCGCCCGCGATGGACGATTGCGGTGATGCCGACCGCGCCGTCGGCGGCCTGCACGTCGAAGACATGGTTGACAAGCTGCAGCACATGCGCCGATTTCCGCGTGGCGCCGGTCACCATCCCGTCGGCATGGCCATGGGCGAGCATCAGGGCCGAAAACACGTGCCGGTCGCGCGCGGCCAACCGGTGAATGTCGGTCCGGTCGAAGCCCTGACGTTGCAGGCGCTGGTAGAGGAAATCCTTGTAGGCGCTCAGATGCCGGGTGTTCGCCGCATTGACCACCTCGATCTCGTGGACTGCGTCGGCGAGGCCCTCGGCGGAAAGCTTTTCCTTCACATCCGCCTCGCGGCCGACGACGAGCGCCTTGCCGAGGCCGGCGCGCTGATAGGCAACCGCCGCCTTCAGAACGCGCGAATCGTCGCCCTCGGCGAAGATCATCCGCGCCTGGGCGGCGCGGGCGCGGGCATGGATGCCCTGCAGGATCGTCGCAGTCGGATCCATCCGCGCCTTCAGGCTCAGCTCATAGGCGCCCATGTCGACGATCGGGCGGCGGGCGGCGCCGGTCTTCATCCCCGCCTTTGCCACCGCCGGCGGGATCACATGGATGAGGCGCGGGTCGAAGGGTGTCGGGATGATGTAATCGCGCCCGAAGGTCAGCTTGCGGCCATAGGCCATGGCGACCTCGTCCGGCACGTCCTCGCGCGCGAGCTTTGCCAGCGCTTCGGCGCAGGCGATCTTCATCTCGTCATTGATGGCGCGCGCATGGATGTCGAGCGCACCGCGGAAAAGGTAGGGAAAACCCAGGACGTTGTTGACCTGGTTCGGATAGTCGCTGCGGCCGGTGGCGACGATCGCGTCGGGGCGGACGGCATGCGCCTCTTCCGGCGTGATTTCCGGGTCGGGGTTGGCCATGGCGAAGATGACCGGGTTTTCGGCCATCGACAGGACCATGTCCTGCGTCACCGCGCCCTTGGCCGACACGCCGAGGAACACGTCGGCGCCCTTCATCGCCTCGTCCAGCGTCCGAAGGTCGGTCCGGACCGCATGGGCCGACTTCCACTGGTTCATCCCCTCGGTCCGGCCCTGGTAGATGACGCCCTTGGTGTCGCACATGATGCAGTTTTCGTTGCGTGCGCCCATGGTCTTCAGGAGTTCCAGACAGGCGATCCCCGCCGCGCCCGCGCCGTTCAGCACGATCCTGACGTCCTGGATGCGCTTTCCGGACAATTCCAGCGCATTGATCAGGCCGGCCGCGCAGATCACCGCCGTTCCATGCTGATCGTCATGGAAGACCGGGATATCGCAGATTTCCTTCAGGCGGCTTTCGATGATGAAACATTCGGGCGCCTTGATGTCTTCCAGGTTGATGCCGCCGAAGGTCGGCGCCATCAGCCTGACGGCCTGGATGATTTCGTCCGGGTCCTCGGTATCCAGTTCTATGTCGATGGCATTCACGTCGGCGAAGCGCTTGAAGAGCACCGCCTTGCCCTCCATCACCGGCTTTGACGCCAGCGCGCCGAGATTGCCGAGCCCGAGAATCGCCGTGCCGTTCGACACGACTGCAACCATGTTGCCCTTGGTCGTGTAATCATAGGCGGTCTCCGGCCGCTCCGCGATCGCCTCGACAGGAACCGCCACGCCGGGCGAATAGGCGAGCGACAGATCGCGCTGCGTCGCCATCGGCTTCGTCGCGTTGATCTCGTATTTCCCCGGCACCGGGTTCAGGTGATAGGCCAGTGCCTCTTCCGGCGTGACGCGGTTCTTCGGGGCCATGTCGCTTTCCTTTTGCTTTCGGTCGTCATAGCGCCCCGTCCCCGGCCCCACAACGGCGATGACTCTTTGTTTCAAGGGATTCCAATGTGTTCCGAATTGTGATTCAGTTAGGCTATGGACAACGCAAGGTTGATGGACGCCAGAACGATTGAGCGAGCGGTACATACGGCGCTCGGGAAAAGGCGCGTTCGGTCTGTGTCCAGCGAGTGGCGCACCAACGAAGACGGGGCGGCTATCGTTCGGGTCCGCGTTGTGTATGATGCATCGGCCGGAATGAGCGTCGAGGACATGGATCGAACGGCTGATGCAATATGGTCCAACGGCGACGGCGCGGCGCCGTTTCCGGTCATAGATTTCGAGGCAGATACCGACTGTGAGTTCCTCGCGGCTGAGTGAGCAGTTGCTCCTTGTCGCCAGGGCAAGGATTTCAGACGCGAGCGTCCGTAACGAAGCCAATCTGCGCCGTGCGACGAGTGATCTCTATTACGTGGTCTTTCACACCATATGCGAAGCACTCGTTGAGCCGATATTCCGGAATGACCCTGCCAATACCGCGTTTGTAGAAACTTACACAAAACTCTACCGGCAGCCCAGCCATGGCTATGCGGAAAAGCGCTGCAAGTCTGTCGCACAAAGCGGCGACTTCGCAAGCGGCATCTCGCGCTTCGCAAAATTGTTCATTGAGCTCAAGAACAAACGGGAGAGCGCTGACTACGATCCGCTCGACAAGCTCTCGATCTCGATTGTCCGGAATGATCTCGAAAAGGTAGAGTCTCGGCTACAGGATTTTTGGAAAGCAGATCCGGCAGAGCGTGCTGCCTTTGCCTGTCACGTAGGCTTGCGTTGGAACAAAGACAATCAGGAAGCTGGTTGAAAACGGGTCGCGCCCCTTCCCTGCAGACGCCCTGACTTACACAACGCAATAAACACTTGCGGCTTTTCCTGAAGGATCGGCTTCGCTAGGGTCGCGCCGGAATTCGGAGGCTGGTTTGAACAGGAACGACCCGCAGGTCACGCCGATGATGGCGCAATATCTGGAAATCAAGGGGCGCTATCCGGAGGCGCTCCTCTTCTACCGGATGGGCGATTTCTACGAGATGTTCTTTGCCGATGCAGAGGCGGCGGCCTCGGCGCTCGACATCGCGCTGACCAAGCGCGGCCAGCATCTGGGCGAGGATATCCCGATGTGCGGCGTGCCGGTGCATGCGGCCGAAGGCTATCTTCTGACGCTGATCCGCAAGGGGTTTCGTGTTGCCATCGCCGAGCAGATGGAAGACCCGGCAGAGGCGAAGAAGCGCGGCTCGAAATCGGTGGTCGCCCGTGATGTGGTGCGGCTGGTCACGCCCGGCACGCTGACCGAGGATTCGCTTCTGGAGGCGCGGCGGCACAATTTCCTGGCCGCCTGGGCCGAGGTGCGGGACGAGGCGGCGCTGGCCTGGGCCGACATTTCCACGGGCGAGTTCCGGGTGATGCCTTGCCCGCTCGCGCGGCTTGCGCCGGAACTGGCGCGGCTTGCGCCGCGCGAACTGGTGGTGAGCGAGGCGAAAGAGGGCGATTGCGCCGGTTTAGTGTCTGATCTGGGCATCGCGCTGACGCCGCTGTCGCGCGCATCCTTCGACAGTCAGGGGGCGGAAAAGCGGCTCTGCGATCTGTTTTCAGTCGGCTCGCTCGATGCCTTCGGCGCTTTCGGCCGGGCCGAGACGGCCGCGATGGGCGGCATCGTCGAATATCTTGACCTGACGCAGCGCGGCAAGCTGCCGCTTCTGCGCCCGCCGGTGCGCGAAGCCGCGGGCGGCAGCGTGCAGATCGACGCGGCAACGCGGCGCAATCTGGAAATCACTCAAAGCCTGTCGGGCGGGCGCGAAGGATCATTGATCGCGGCGATCGACCGGACGGTGACGGCGGCGGGTGCGCGGCTTCTGGACCGCAGGCTGTCGGCGCCCTCGCGCCATCTGGCGGAGATTCACGCACGGCTCGCATCGGTGCGCTATCTGGTCGACAATTACCGCCTGACCGAAGATCTGCGCGCCGCGCTGAAATCGGTGCCCGACATGGACCGGGCGCTGTCGCGCCTTGCGCTCGACCGTGGCGGCCCGCGCGATCTTTCGGCGATCCGGGCCGGGCTGAAGGGTGCGGCGAAGATCGCCGGACGCCTGCCCGGCGATGCGCCGGAACGATTGCGGGATGCGGCCGGGCGGCTGACCGGTTTCGACGACCTCGTCGCGCTTCTCGACCGAGCGCTGGTGGAGGAGCCGCCGCTTCTCGCCCGCGACGGGGGTTTCATCGCGCGCGGCTATGAACGCGGCCTCGACGAGGCGCGGGCGCTGCGCGACGATGGGCGGTCGGTGATCGCGGGCATGCAGGCGGATTATGCCGAACTGGCGCAGGTGCCGGGCCTGAAGATCAAGCACAACAACGTCCTGGGCTATTTCGTCGAGCGACCGAAACACGCATGCGGCCCGCATGCAGCGCCCACCGCTGAGCGAGACCTTCATCCACCGCCAGACCACCACCAAGCCAGTTCCGCTTCACCACCGTGCCTCTGTCGGAGATGGAACGAAGATTCTCAATGCCGGGAACCGGAAGCGCTGGAGAGATCGAAAGCGGCTCTATGACGGCTGAAAGCCACGATCATCGTGCCGCTGGCCTGATCGCCGGGGCCGCGCGGGCGCTCGCCGAAATCGACCTGGCTGCCGCCTTCGCCGATCTGGCGCGGGGCAGCGACTGGTGGAACCCGACGTAGACGACAGTCGCGCCTTCGTGGTCGAAGGCGGGCGCCATCCGGTGGTGGAACGGGCCCTGAGGCGCACGGGCCGACCTTTCGTTGCCAACGATTGCGCTGACGGGCGGCGACACAGCCGGCGCGATCTGGCTTCTGACCGGCCCGAACATGGCAGGAAATCGACCTTCCTCAGGCAAAACGCGCTGATCGCGCTTCTGGCGCAGAGCGGGATCGTTCGTGCCCGCGACGCGCCGCCCTTATCGGCCTCGTCAGCCAGATCTTCAACCGGGTCGGCGCCGCCGACGATCTGGCGCGCGGACGTTCTGGAAGCTTTCATGGTCGAGATGGTCGAGACCGCCGCGATCCTCAATCAGGCTGATGACCGCGCCCTGGTGATCCTCGACGAGATCGGGCGCGGCACCGCGACCTATGACGGCCTATCGATCGCCTGGGCGACACTTGAACATCTGCATGACGTGAACCGCTGCCGGGCGCTTTTGCCACCACTACCATGAGATGACGGCGCTGGCCGCGAAACTTGCAGGCGTCGAAAACGCAACGGTCACGGTCAAGGAATGGCGGGGGCGAAGTGATCTTCCTGCATGAGGTTCGCAAGGGTGCCGCCGACCGGTCCTATGGCGTGCAGGTCGCGCGGCTGGCGGGCCTGCCCGCAGCCGTGGTCGAACGGGCGAAGGTGGTGCCGAAACCTGGAGAAGGGCGAGCGCGGGGGCACGCGGAAGCATACGCTGATTGACGACTGCCCTGGCGCCGCGCGGTAACCCCGGCCCGTCCGCCGAAGGGCCCGTCAAAGCTCGAGGAGCGGTTGGGTGCGCTTCATCCTGATGAAATGACGCCGCTGGAGGCGCTGGGCGCTTTACGACCTCAAGGGCCTGATGGGCGACTAGGATCGCAGAACAGCGCGGCCAACCTATCCCATTGGCGGCGCGAAACAGTGTCTGTTCCGGCCAAAAGCCAGTAGGTTTCGCGCGGCGCGCCTCGAGCCGTCAGTCGGACAAGCGCCTACTTGTCAGGTCGCGCGACCGACGGCGAAGATCCGATCAGAACGCCGACCGGCGCGCGCTCGCATAAGGGGCGGCGGCGGCTATCGAAACACCGTCGGCAGCGAGTGCGGAGGGGGCGCCTGACGCCGCGCACCATTCCTTCCATCCCGCGCGCGGTCCGGTCAGTCCGATGCGCGGCGGCTCGCGCCAGTCGCGGTTGGCGATCAGCGATGGCGCCGCGACCGGTGAAAGCGCCTCGGCATAGAGCGGCGCCTGATAATCGTCGGCCCAGCCGCCGCGCCATAGCCATGGATGCGCACGGCCTGCGGCTCGGGCGGTCCGGGATCGGCGGACAGGACCATGGTCTGATCGACAGGTCAGGTCGATCCGACACAGGAATGTTTGCCAGTCGCGGCACGAGCCAGAGTTCCGAGGATCGAGGCGCTGGCCGATATGGCGATGGCGGCGACCGGCGGAAAACAGATCCTCCGCGCTTTGCTGAAGACCCTTCAGGGCGTCCGACACGAAGGGCAGGCAGCCAGGTCTCGCCCTCGACCGTCAGCACGATGCTGGCGCCATGCGCTCTGCGAAACCAGCGCCGCCTGAGCGGGTCTCGAGGCTGATGCGCGGCTCGTCACGGCTGGCATCGCACCGAGCCGCGTGCAACATCTGGCTTAAAGGCGACGCACCGGCGGCAGCAAATCCATTTCGGGCAAGCCGATGGCGGCGATCTTCCACCAACCGCTCCGTAACCCTCAGCCATGAGAATGCTATCAGATATACATAAAGCCGCCAGACCGTCACCAGATATAAATTTCAGGAAAAGGCCACATATAGCGTTAAGTCCACCCTCGCCGCCGTGCTCTCTGCTCAGATCGGGCGATATGCGCGCGCGGTTCCATGCGATTTGGCTGCGCGACAATGCGCAGGATGCCGAAACCCGCGCGCGCCCGGCAACGGGCGAGTTGATCACGCTGGCCGATATTCCCAAAGGCATACGGATTGGCGCGGCGCGGCTGGACGGCGGACGATTGAGCGTGACCTTCACGCCAGACGGCAAGACGGTCGATTATGATCCAGCTGGTTGATGTGGCCAATCGCTACGACCACCCCAGCCACGAACGGGCGCCGGGCTGGACCGCGCCGGGAATCGAGCCCTGGGATGCGCGCCTGATGAAAACTGTCCCGGTCAGGGATTCGCCGAAGTGTCGCGCGATCCGGACCGGCTGCGCGACGCTGGCTCAGGCTTGTCGCGCGCTACGGGTTGTAAGCTGGTGAACGGCCCGGTCAGATGGGGCCTTGATGAAGGTCGTGGACCTCTTCGGCTATGTCCGCAGAGACCAACTATGGCCGTCATTTCAGTGCGCACGACAGTCAACCCCACGAACCTGGCCTATACCGGTCTTGGTCTGCAGGCCCATGCCGACAATCCCTACGCGACCCGGTGCCGACGGTGCAGGTGCTTTATTGCCTCGAAAGCTCGGCGGCGGGCGGCAAGTGGTGGTGGACGGGTTCGCGGCGGCACGGCTGAGGGCCGAAAGCCCGGCCCTGTTCGACGCCCTCACACCCGCCATTGCGCGCGCTTCGAATGGCGGGCAGGCGGGTGTACGGCTGACCTCGCGCCGCCCGATGATCGAACTGGCATGATGGCGAACTGATCGCGATCCGCTTCAACAACCGCTCCGCCGCCGCGATCACCGACGTGCCGTTCGAGGAGATGGAGACCTATTACGCCGCCTACCGGCGATTGGGCGAATCATCGGCGATCCGGCAATGGAGGTGACCTTCCGCCTGAACCCCGGCGAAAGCTTCCTGGTCGACAACACCCGCGTCCTGCATGCGCGGAAGGGCTATTCCGGCAGCGGCACCGCTGGCTGCAGAGCTTGCTACGCCGACAAGGATGGCCTCTTGTCGAAACTCGCGGCCCTGAGCGGCGCGCGGAAGGAAGGCTGCGGAGCCAATGACTCGATTTCACCAGACTGACCGCACGAATATCGTGGCCTTCATCGGCGATGTGTTCGACCGGCGGGGCGACGAGGAATATCTGGGCGAGCCGGTGACCATGGCCCAGCACATGCTGCAGGGCGCGACCATCGCCGCCCAGTCTGCGATGCGGAAGAGATTGTCGTAGCGGCCTGCTGCATGATATCGGCCATTCACGTCAGATTCGGCACCTTCAGCATGGACGATACCGAGGCCGCTATCACGAAGAGGCGGGGCAGAGCTTCTGGAGCAGTTCTTCCCTCGATTACGTGACCGACTGCTGATGCGCTATCACGTTGCGGCGACGCTACCTGTGCGCGTGAAGCCGGACTATTTCAAACGTCTGTCAGGAGGCCTCGATCCATTCGCTGTCGCTGCAAGGCGGGCCGATGAGCGCAGAGAAGAGGTGGAGGCGTTCGAGAAGAACCGAACCTGAAGGAGATCGTCCAGGTGCGCTATCTCGACGAGGCGGCGAAGCGGGCGGACATGGAAACGCCGGACTATTGGCATTTCGCGCCGATGGTGCAGCGCGTGGTCGACCGCCATTGCGCCGCGCGGTCAGGAGCGAAGTCTGGGCTGCCGCCGCGCGGAGCGCAACCGGCTCCGCGCCATTTTCATCCTCCAGGACTTCGGCGTCGAACTCACGCCCACCTGCGCCAGGCGCAGAGAGCGATCGTGCAGCATGAAGCCTTCGGTCATCACCTGAATGATGTCAGCCGGCCTTGGTGCCCGGCAGCGCGCCTCGAACATCGCCTGACCGCATCTGCGGGTCAGCTCTGCATCGCCCACGGCCCGGAGCGGATCGGCATGACGCCGTGGCGGGTCATCACGTTGGTAAGCTCGCGCAGCATCAATCCACCCCTTCGATCAGGGCCTGGGCGGCGGCGCGCTGTTCGTCGCCGCCGCATCAGTGCGCGCTTGAGGATTGTCATAGACCGGCAGCAGGTCGCGCGCGCGAGCTTCGAGCCGCCATATTGTTCCGCCTCGCGCCGATGCGCTCGCCGCGCTTGCGGATATTCTCGGCATCCGCGAGCGCCCGCATGAAGCGGTCCCTCATCTCGTCGCGCGTCGGCCTTCAGCGCGCCTCGACCTCGGCCAGCAGCGGGTCGTCCTCCAGTTCGTCGCCCATCAGGGCCTGATCTTCGGCCAGTTCGTCTTTCTTCATCTCGTTCATCAGTTCTACCCTTGGTGACGCTCGCCGGACGGGAGCTGCCCACAAGCTGCGCCGTGTAATCACGACGATCGGCACGATGCATATAGTTCGGCGTCGGTCCGATCACCCCCACGGCGCCGATGATCTTCCGATCCGCGTTCATATAGGAGAAACCACCAGAGAGGAACCGAAAGTGAGAAAAGTTTGTTCTCCGCCCCGATAAAAATGCGCGCCCTCGCCGGTTTCCGCCAGTTCAAGGAACTGGGCGATATCGCGCTTGCGCTCGAGATCGTCAAAGAGACTGCGGACGCGCGCGAGGTCCAGTTCCGTTGCCGCATCCAGAAGATTCGACTGGCCGCCGCACGATCCGGCCGTTCCTGCAGATCGCCCGGCGCATCCCAGAGGGGCGAAACCGCTTTCCACAGATCGCGAGCAAGCTGGTCGGTCCTGCGCCGCCACAACGATTTCGCGAGAGCGATATGGCCGCGAAGCTCTGACAGGTGCGCCGCCTTCGGCAAGTGCATTGAGGAAATTTGCGGCCTCGCGCAGCGAGGCGGTGTCACCAGCGGGCGGGGGTAAAGAGGCGGTTTTCCACCTGCCCGTCGGCAAAGACCAGCACCACGAGCGCCCGGTCAGGGCAAGCGACAAACTCGATATGGCGGATCGGCGCCTCGCGCGCTTCGGTGTCAGGACAAGGCTTGCGCCATGGGTAATGCCCGACAGCGCCGCGCCAACCCGGTCAGCATCGATGCCGCCCGTCCTGTTCGGGCGCGCCGAGGGTCACGTCGATCGCCTGCCGGTCGGCGAGCGTGACGGTCGACACTTCCATGGTGACGAACATTCTCAGCCCAAGCTGCGTGGGGATGCTGGCCCGCCGATACATGCGGACTGTCGAGAAGCCCGAGGTATTCAGATCCTGCATCACATTGCGGATCGTCGCGGCCGACAGCTTCTCGCTCATCGTGCGGGTGAGCGAGCGCAGACCGACCGGATCGCCGCTTTCCAGATAGCCTCGACCACGGCGGAGAAGACCTCGCGCGAGCGGTCATTTCATCTGGAAAGGATTTTCTGCCCGTCAGCTCATACCTTTGAATAAAGAGCGGGGGAGCATCGCGTCAATCGGGGTTGCATCGGTGCGCCCGCCCCCTCTAATTGGGCGCGACCAATCCAGGAAGGACCGCCGATGCGCCCCTCAGGCCGGAAACTCGACGAAATGCGCCCGATCTCGATCGAGGTCGGCGTGACGAAACATGCCGAGGGCTCGTGCCTGATCCGCTGCGGCGAGACCCAGGTGATCTGCACCGCGACGATCGAGGACAAGGCGCCATCGTTCCTGAAAGGCACGGGGCTTGGCTGGGTGACGGCCGAATATGGCATGCTGCCGCGCGCGACGAATACCCGCAACAAGCGCGAGGCGGCGACAGGGCGACAGTCTGGCCGGACGCAGGAAATTCAACGGCTTATAGGGCGCGCTCTGCGGGCGGGCGTGGATCGCGTGGCCTTGGGTGAACGCCAGATCGTCGTCGACTGCGATGTGATCCAGGCCGACGGCGGCACGCGCTGCGCCTCGATCACCGGCGGCTGGGTGGCGCTGAGGCTTGCGATCAACAAGCTGATCAAGGCGGGTCTGGTGACCGGCGATCCGATCGTCGATCATGTTGCGGCGGTCAGCTGCGGCATCTATGCGGGCCAGCCGGTCGTCGATCTCGATTATGCCGAGGACAGCGAGGCGGGGACCGATGGCAACTTCATCCTGACCGGGCGCGGACGGCTGATCGAAGTTCAGATGTCTGCCGAGGGTGCGACTTTCTCGCGCGACGAGATGGGCAGGCTGCTCGATCTGGCCGAAGGCGGTATCGCGGCGCTGGTGGCCGCCCAGAATGCTGCGGTGGCATGAGGCGCCTCACCGGCGACCGGTTGCTGGTGGCGACCCACAACCGGGGCAAGCTGGAAGAGATCGCGGCACTTCTTCAACCTTTCGGCATAGCCTGCGTGAGCGCGGCCGAGTTGGGGCTGCCGGAACCCGAGGAGACCGAGACGACCTTCGTCGGCAACGCCCGGATCAAGGCGCATGCGGCCGCGCAGGCGACCGGCCTGCCTGCGCTGGCAGACGACAGCGGCATCGAGGTTGACGGGCTGAATGGCGCGCCGGGCGTCTACACGGCAGACTGGGCCATGACGGTCTCCGGACGGGATTTCGTGCAGGCGATGAGCCGAACCTGGGCTGAATTAGAGACTGTTTCTGCCCCCTATCCCCGCCGCGCGCGCTTTCGCGCGACGATGGTTCTGGCCTGGCCGGACGGGCATGACGAAGTGTTCGAGGGCAAGGTCGAAGGGCAGGTCGTCTGGCCGATGCGGGGCCAGCAGGGGCATGGTTATGATCCGATGTTCCAGCCGGACGGGTATGAGATTACATTCGCGGAGATGGACCCGGGCGAAAAGAACCGGATCTCGCACCGCGCTGACGCGTTCCGTAAACTTTCAGCCGCTTTCGGAGGCAGGGAATGAAGCTGATTTCAACCGGATCACCCTTTGAAAAGAAGATGGGCTACAGCCGTGCGGTGGTGAAAGGCCCCTGGTGCTTCGTCTCGGGCGTCACCGGCTATGATTATGGCACGATGACGATGCCTGCCGATGTCGCCGAGCAGACGCGCAACTGTTTCGAGACAATCAAATGGGCGCTGAACGAGGGGGGCTTTGCCCTGACCGACATCGTGCGGGTGCAATATACGATCACCGACACGGTGTTTGTCGACGCGATCACCCCGGTTCTGGGCGAGTATCTGGGCGAGATACGGCCCGCCGCCACCATGGTCGTGGCCGGTCTGATCCGCCCGGAGATGAAAGTCGAGATCGAAGTCACGGCGCTTAGGGAATAGACCCTGTTCCTGCGGAAAGTGGGCAAATGGACGATTGGCGGCACGGCGGCTTCGGCCTGTATCTGCATTGGCCGTTCTGCACGTCCAAATGCCCCTATTGCGACTTCAACAGCCATGTAGCGGCGCGCATCGACCAGCCGCGCTGGCAGCGCGCCTATCTGGCGGAGATCGACCGGATTGCCGACGAGACCGGCGACCGGGTCCTGAATACTGTCTTTTTCGGCGGCGGCACGCCATCGCTGATGGACCCGGATCTGGTCGCGGCGATTCTGGAGCGGATCACCAGGCACTGGCGGTGCGCGAACGATTTCGAGGTGACGCTGGAGGCCAATCCCGGCTCGGTCGAGGCCGGGCGCTTCCGTGCCTATGGTGCGGCGGGGGTGAACCGGTTGTCGATGGGCGTGCAGGCGCTGAACGACCGGGACCTGCGGCGGCTGGGCCGGATGCATTCGGTCGCCGAGGCGCGGCGCGCTTTCGATATCGCGCGCGATACGTTCGGGCGGGTGAGTTTCGATCTGATCTATGCGCGTCAGGACCAGACTTTGGAGGACTGGCGGCGCGAGTTGACCGAGGCTTTGTCGATGACGGTCGATCATTTCTCGCTTTACCAGCTGACGGTCGAGGAAGGCACGGTCTTTGGCGCGCGCGCAGCGGCAGGGCACCTCAAGGGCCTGCCGGACGAGGAGCGGGCGTCTGATATGTACCTGATGACACAGGAAATTTGCGAAACCGCTGGCCTGCCCGCCTATGAGATTTCCAACCACGCCCGGCCGGGGGCGGAAAGCCGCCACAACCTGATCTACTGGCGCTACGGCGATTATGCCGGGATCGGGCCCGGGGCGCATGGCCGCCTGACAGGTCCGACCGGGCGCTATGCAACCGAGGCGCCGCGCGGGCCGGAGGACTGGCTGCAGCGGGTGGAGACTGCAGGCAACGGCGAGGCACCGAGGGAACGGCTTTCCATGGCCGATCAGGCGACGGAATTCCTGCTGATGGGGTTGCGGCTTTCCGAAGGCATCGCGCTCGACCGCTGGCGGGCGCTTCGCGGGGCGGACGTTCCGGTGGCGCGGATCGACGGCCTGTTCGATCTGGGCCTCCTATGGCGGTGCGACGGGCGGATCGGCGCGACCGCCGCGGGGCGACCGGTTCTCAATGCGCTTCTGAGGGATCTTCTGGCATGATCCGGGCGATCTGGGCCGGCATCGGTCTTTTGGCGCTCGCGCTTGGTATCGTCGGCATCTTCCTGCCGCTTCTGCCAACGGTTCCCTTCCTGCTGGCGGCCGGTTTTGCCTTTGGCAAATCCTCGGCCCGGCTGCACAACTGGCTTCTGACCCACCCCAGACTCGGGCCGCCGATTCACGACTGGAACGCGCGCGGCGCGATTTCCCGCAGGGCCAAGCGCCTGGCAAGCCTGTCGATTCTGGCGGCTTTCTCTCTTTCGTGGCTCATGGGCTTCGGCACGCGCGTTCTGGTCATTCAGGCGATCACGCTCGCCTGCGTGAGCCTTTTCATCTGGACCCGGCCGGACTGCTGATCAGCGGATCTGCGACAGAAGCTGGCAAAGTTCGTCAAGCTGGTCGAGGGACTTGTAGCTGATCGTCAGATGGCCGCCATCATGGCCCTTGTGGTCGATCACCACCTTCATGCCGAGATTGGCGGACAGATCCTGTTCCAGAACCCGTGTATCGGCATCCTTTTGCGGCGCGCGGCGCGGAGCAGGCGATGCAGCGCCCTGCCCGGCTTTCGCCTTCGGCGCCTGTGCCAGCCGCTCGATCTCGCGCACCGACAGGCCTTCGTCGATCACCCGGCGGGCAAGCACCACGGGATTGTCCGTGGTGATCAGCGCACGGGCATGACCGGCGGTCAGCTTGCCCTCGCGCAGCCAGGCCTGAACCTGATCGGGAAGCGAGAGAAGGCGCAGCAGGTTGGCGATATGGCTGCGGCTTTTCGAAAGCGCCCCCGCGAGCCGTTCCTGGGTATGGCCGAACCGGTCCATCAGCTGGCGGTAGCCCATCGCCTCTTCCACCGGATTGAGATCGGCGCGCTGGATATTCTCGATGATCGCGAGCTCCAGAAGCTCGGTATCGCTCACCTCGCGGACAAGCACCGGCACTTCGTGCAGCTGGGCGAGCTGCGCCGCACGCCAGCGTCTTTCGCCGGCGACAATCTCATAACCGCCTGGTTTTCTTGGATTTTCCCTGACAATCAGCGGCTGGATAATGCCCTTTTCACGAATCGAGGACGCGAGCTCCTCCAGAGCTTCGCGGGGGAAGTCACGGCGCGGCTGATCCGGGTTGGGCTCCACCATCTCGATCGGGACGGACAGGTCGGGCCGACGCGGCCGCGTCTCCTCGGCAGGTGCGACATCGGCCATCAAGGCGGACAGACCCCGGCCGAGGCCGCGACGTTCGGATTTCTTGTCAGCCATGGCTAGCCCCTTCCTTCTTTCTTTTCGTGCCGCGCCAGAAGCTCTCGCGCCAGCGCCCGATAGGCCGCCGAGCCCTTCGACGCACTGTCATAGGCAAGCACCGGAACGGAATAGCTCGGCGCCTCGGACACGCGGACATTGCGGGGAATGACGGTGCGGAACACCAGTTCGCCCAGATTGCTGCGTGCGTCGGTTTCGACCATCTGGGACAAGTTGTTGCGGCCATCGTACATGGTCAACACAACACCTTCGATGCGCAGGTCCTTGTTTGCCGACTGGCGCACGGTGCGGATGGTCAGCATCAGCTGCGACAGCCCTTCCAGCGCGAAGAACTCCGCCTGCAGCGGCACAAGCACCGATTGCGCGGCGATCATCGCGTTCACGGTCAGAAGCGACAGCGAGGGCGGGCAATCGATCAGGACGTAATCGAACTCATAAGCGTCGATCGCGGGCTGGATCAACGCATCATGCAGCAGGAACGACCGTTTCTCGTTCGCCACCAACTCGATATCCGCCGAAGAAAGGTCGGTCGTTGCCGGGCAAATATAGAGGTTTTCAATCGACGAGGGGCGGATGACATCAAGAATGTCGGCGTCCTCGATCAAGAGATCGTAGGTGGTCAGGCCGCGCGACTGCGGCTCGAACCCGAGGCCGGTCGAGGCGTTGCCCTGCGGATCAAGATCGACCAGCAACACGCGCTTGCCGATTTCCACCAGCGCCGCCGCCAGGTTGATCGCGGTCGTCGTCTTGCCCACCCCGCCCTTCTGATTGGCGATGGCGATGATGCGGGGGCCGGAAGGGCGCGTCGGATCAGGCACGGGAAAGCCCTCGGATGGAATAGATCACCGCGTCCGGATCGGTCGCGCTGGCATGTGTTTCGTATGAAAACCGCCAGGTTTCAAGGGCTTGACCCAGCTCCGCGGCGTGATTCGCCCCCTTTGGGAACAGCGCCGCCCCGTCGGGCGCCAGATGACGCTCGGCATGGGCGAGAAGTTCGGTCAGGGGCGCGAGGGCGCGGGCCGACAGGACCTCCGCGGCGAGCGGCGTGAGGGATTCTATCCGGGTCGCGTGGACAGTTGTCGTCAGGCCAAGCGTTTGGCTCGCGGTTGTGAGAAAGGCCGCCTTGCGCTGGTCGCTTTCCACGAGCGCCACACGAAGGTCGGGCTTCAGGTCCGCGGCCAGGATCGCGACGATCAGACCGGGGAATCCGCCGCCCGAACCGAGATCGGCCCATAGCCCGGCGTCACTCTGGCTCAAAGAGAAGATTTGTGCGGAATCAAGAACATGCCGCTCCCACATCTGCTCCAGACTGTTGCGGGAAACCAGATTGATCGCCGGATTCCACTTGCGGACCAAGGCCTGAAACACCTCCAGGCGCTCGGATGTTTCACGTGAAACATCGCCGATCCCCCCGACAGAAATCGTCATCCGGCAGCCCGGGCGCGCGCGTCGCGGCGCAGCACGGCGAGGATCAGCGTCAGCGCCGCGGGCGTCATGCCCTCAACCCGCCCTGCCTGCGCAAGGGTCGTCGGGCGGATGCGGGCAAGCTTTGTCTTCAGCTCTGCCGACAGCCCCTCCAGCCGCTCATAGGCGAACCCGTCCGGGATCGCCTGCCCCTCATCGCGCCGCAACCGCTCCGCATCCTCGGCCTGCCGATCGATGACGGGCGCGTAGAGGGCATCGCGACAGAGCTGGTCCCGGATCTCGGCCGGAATGGTGGCCAGTCCGCTGCATGCCTGGCTGAGCTGCGCAAAGGTCACGTCGGGATAAGACAGCAGCTGAAAGGCGGTCCGCCGTTTGCCATCCTGGTTCAGATGGATACCGGCCGTTGCAGCATCTTTCTGTGAAAAGCTCACGGATTCCAGAAGGTTTCGGCCAGACTCCAGCGCCTCCATCCGCGCCTCGAACCGCTGCCGACGCATCTCGCCGACGCAGCCGAGGGCAATGCCCTTCCCGGTCAGGCGCTGGTCGGCGTTGTCCGCCCGCAGCGACAGCCGGTATTCGGCGCGCGATGTGAACATGCGGTAGGGTTCGGAAACCCCCCGCAGCGTGAGATCGTCGATCATCACGCCGATATAGCTGTCGGTCCGGCTGAAGGTGATCGCCTCGGCGTGCCTTGCGCGGCGCGCGGCATTGAGCCCGGCAACCAGCCCCTGCGCCGCCGCTTCCTCATATCCGGTGGTGCCGTTGATCTGGCCGGCAAGGAACAGGCCCGGCAGCTGCTTCAGTTCCAGCGACAGGGTCAGCGCCCGCGGATCGACATAATCATATTCGATCGCATAGCCGGGTTGGGTGATGGCCACCGATTCGAGCCCGGCGATCGAACGAACATAGGCCTCCTGAACATCGACCGGCAGCGAGGTCGAGATGCCGTTCGGATAGACCGTCGGATCATCCAGCCCCTCCGGCTCCAGAAAGACCTGATGCGATGACTTGTCGGCGAATCGGACGATCTTGTCCTCGATAGACGGGCAATAGCGGGGCCCGACGCCCTCGATATGGCCACCATACATCGCCGACCGCGCCAGGTTGGTGCGAATGATCTCGTGCGTCTGTTCGTTGGTATGGGTGATCCCGCAGGCGATCTGCCGCGCGAACGGGCGGTCGTGCAGGAAGGAAAACATCGTCGGCGCATCGTCGCCCGGCTGGCTTTCCAGCCGATCCCAGTCGATCGTGCGTCCGTCCAGGCGTGGCGGCGTGCCGGTTTTCAGCCTGCCCATCGGCAGATCAAGCGCGCGCAGGCGATCGGCCAGTGGAACCGACGGCCGGTCGCCGACCCGACCGCCTTCGCGCCGCTGGTCGCCCACATGGATGACGCCGCGCAGGAAGGTTCCGGTACACAGGACAACTGCTGAGGAACGAATTTCAGACCCGTCCGAAAGACGAATGCCGGCAAGGACCCCGCCCTCCATGATGAGGTCCGAAGCCTCGCCCTCCACAACATCCAGTAGGGGTGTGGCGGCCACCTCCGCCTGCATGGCTTCCCGATAAAACCTCCGGTCTGCCTGCGCGCGCGGCCCCTGAACCGCGGGCCCCTTGCGGCGATTGAGCAGACGGAACTGAATACCGGCCCTGTCGGCCACGCGCCCCATGATCCCGTCCAGCGCGTCGATCTCGCGCACGAGGTGGCCCTTTCCGAGCCCCCCGATGGCAGGATTGCAGGACATCACGCCGATCGTCCCGGCGCGCATCGTCAACAGGACCGTCCGGGCGCCCATGCGCGCCGCGGCATGCGCCGCCTCCGCGCCCGCATGGCCCCCCCCGACCACCACCACATCAAAATGTTTCACGTGAAACATCGCCTACTTCCCGATGCAGAAGCTGGCGAAGATCTCATCCAGAAGATCCTCGACATCGACCCTGCCGACCAACGAATCCAGCGCCCGGATCGCCCGCCGCAAATCTTCTGCTGCAAGCTCCGTCCGCCCGGACCCTGCCCTTACCTCATTTCGCGCCGATTCCAAAGCCTCGATCGCACGCAAGGCGGCCAGGCGGTGCCGTTCGCGGATCATAAGCCCTGCGCCCTGCGCCTTCACGCCAAGCCGCTCGGTCACCAGCGCGATCAGCCGGTCTATCCCCTCGCCGGTCTTCCCCGACACGGCGAGGCCCTTGGCCACCGCGAGATCGGACTTTCCCTGAACCAGCAAGTCGCCCGGTTCCGGCGGCAAGAGCGGCACATCTTCCCCGTCGAGCAGGAATATCCGAAGGTCCGCCACCCGCGCCCGCGCCAGCGCCCGTTCGATCCCGATCACCTCGATCCGGTCGTCACTGTCGCGCAATCCCGCGGTATCGAGCAGGGTCACGGGCAGGCCGCCCAGGTCCATCCGCACCTCGATCACATCGCGCGTTGTCCCGGCAATCTCGGAGGTTATCGCCGCATCGCGCCCGGCCAAGGCATTGAGAAGCGTGGATTTTCCGGCGTTCGGCCGCCCCACGATGGCAACCTCATAGCCATCGCGAATCCGCTCGGCGGCACCCACGCCCTCTGCCTCGCGCCGCAACTCTTCCAACACCCGCCCCGACAGGTCCAGGACCTCCGGCGCCACGTCCACCGGCACGTCCTCGTCGGCAAAATCGATGGTTGCTTCCAGAAGCGCCGCAGACCGGATCAGATCGCGTCGCCAGCCCTCCGCCCGGCGACCCACCGCCCCCGACAGGACGCGCAGGGCCTGGCGCCGCTGCGCCTCGGTCTCCGCCTCGATCAGATCAGCAAGCCCCTCGACCTGCGCCAGATCGAGGCGGCCGTTTTCCAGCGCACGGCGCGTGAACTCGCCGGGCTCTGCCGGCCGCAGCCCCGCCTGCGCGCCCAACGCCCGAAGAACCGCGCCGATCACCGCTGTCGCCCCATGAAGATGCAGCTCTGCCGACGCCTCGCCGGTAAAGCTTGCCCCGGCGTCGAAGATCAGCACCAGCGCCTCATCCAGCGCCTCGCCCTGCCAGCTCAGCCGCCGCAGCGCGGCGCGCCGTGCCTCGGGCAGCCGCCCGCACAGCCTCGCCACTGCGCCATGCGCGCCCGGCCCGGACAGCCGCACCACGGCAATGCCGGCCTTGCCGCGCGCCGAGGCGAGGGCGAAGATCGTATCCATAGGCAAACCCTTGTTCCGAAAGAACAATCAGGCGTTCATCGAATCGAAGAACTCCGCGTTGGATTTGGTCTGCTTC
>JAWKWX010000015.1:0-72872 GCA_041397305.1 Paracoccaceae bacterium
GATCGAGCCCTTCGGCCTCGGCCCGCGCACGGACCTTCGCCACCACCTCCTCGACGCGCCAATCGATGCGGGCGGGCAGGTTCAGGGGCCGTTTGATCTCGGCCGCGCGGTCGATATAGCCCACGCGGCGCTTGAAGAGCGCCACGAGCTGGGCATCGACATGATCTATCCCCGCACGCACTTCCTCCATCGAGCGGCAGGCGCTGGGGTCTCGGGGCTCATCGGTCATCGGCGGGCTTCCAGAGGTTCGGGACCATGCCTCCCGCCACATGCGCCGCCAGAGGTGGCGCTGTCCGCCATGACGACGGGCGGGAGAAGACGCGGCTGGACTATGACGGAAAGGCCCGCAAGGCAAGGCCCTAACGCAGCGGACCGACGCGGCGACGGCCATGACCCGCGCGGCCGGACGTCGCGGCGCCTCCGGCTTTTACCGGCGTCGGCCTTGCCACGGCGGCGTCGCGTTTACCCTGCCCCACACGGTTCGGCTGCGCCGCCGGGGGCGCCGACAGGCCTGCAGCCACAGGTGGTATGATAAAATTTTAGTCTCTTTTTAAGTTATCAAACGTTTCTGATTGGTTGTCTAATCGCAGTGCCTGAAAAGGAGGGGCAACCATGTACAACATCACGTTCGATCTGTCCGACATGTATCAGTATGGTTCCGCCTTTTACGATTATCTCAAGTTGAGAAAGCAGTATTTCGTCGACACGCTCCATTGGGACATTCCCCATAACGAGGCGGTCGAGATGGACCAGTATGACAACCCTACCGCCCACTATTCCTTGGTCATGAAGGATGGAAAGGTCGTTGGCGGTGCGCGCGCCATGCCCACGACCTCGCGCTGGGGGGACCATAGCTACATGATCCGCGATGCGGTGGCCGGCAAGTTGCCGGGCATTCCGACCGGCCTTCTGCAAAGCGGCATGGTGACGCCGCAGGTCTGGGAATGCACACGGCTGATTACGGCGGATTCCGTCGACAATCACGCCGATCGCGGGCGCGTATTGTCGCTGGTCATGCAGGGCGTGTCCGATATCGCCCGCCGTCATGGCGCCAGCGAGCTGATCGCCATCGCCCCGGTCCTTCTGGTCCGGGCGATGCGTCAGCTGGGCTGGCCGGTCAATCGCATATCCGAACCCTATTACGGCAAGGAGGACGGCCGATGCTATGCCGTCCTGCAGATGCCGGTCGAGGATATGCGGATCGCGGCCGAATAGACCGGCGCCCTCCATTCCGCCGACGGCGCAGGCCGTCGGCGGATCCCGTCAACACTGCCTGGTTCGCGCTTGTGCTGCGCGGAGTGGCGGCTATTCTTCGTGCCGACCCGGCACAGGTTGAAGTGAACCGGTGCTGCGCTTAGATACGATGCCTGAACAGGGGAAAGCCGGGGCTGCCGATGACCGGGGCCGGCGCTTTCCTGCAAGACCAAGGAAACGCAAATGACGGAACATGCGAACCCGAGCTACCCGGTATTGCCGCTGCGCGATATCGTGGTGTTCCCGCATATGATCGTGCCGCTCTTCGTGGGGCGCGAAAGGTCGGTGCGGGCGCTCGAAGAGGTCATGAAGGACGACCGGCAGATCCTCCTGTCGTCGCAGATCGACCCGACGGTCGATGACCCGACCACCGAGGGCATCTACCGCACCGGCGTGCTCGCGAATGTGCTGCAGCTTCTGAAGCTGCCCGACGGAACCGTGAAGGTGCTGGTCGAGGGGCGCACGCGCGTCCGGATCGCAGAGTTCGTCGAAAATCCCGATTTCTTCGAGGCCGAGGCCGAGACGCTCGACGAGACGCCGGGCGAACGGTCGGTCGTCGAGGCGCTGCTGCGTTCGGTGGGCGACGAGTTCGAGAAATATGCCAAGATCAAGAAGAACGTGCCGGAAGAGGCGCTGTCGGCCGTGGCCGAGGCACGCGAACCTGCAAAGCTCGCCGATCTCGTGTCGGGGCATCTGGGCGTGAATGTCGGCCAGAAGCAGGAGCTTCTGGAAACGCTTGACGTGGGTGAGCGGCTTGAGAAGGTCTACGGCCTGATGCAGGGCGAAATGTCGGTCCTGCAGGTCGAGAAGAAGATCAAGTCCCGCGTCAAGACCCAGATGGAGAAGACCCAGCGCGAATATTATCTGAATGAGCAGATGAAGGCCATTCAGAAGGAACTGGGCGACGGCGAGGACGGCCAGAACGAGATCAACGAGCTTCAGGAGAAGATCGCCAAGACCAAATTCTCCAAGGAAGCGCGGGAAAAGGCCGAGGCCGAGCTGAAGAAGCTGAAGTCGATGTCGCCGATGTCGGCCGAGGCGACGGTGGTGCGCAATTACCTCGACTGGCTTCTGGCCCTGCCCTGGGGCGTGAAGAGCCGGGTGAAGAAGGACCTGCACGCCGCGCAATCGGTGCTGGACGCCGACCATTACGGGCTTGAAAAGGTCAAGGAGCGGATCGTCGAATATCTGGCCGTGCAGGCCCGGCAATCCTCGCTCAAGGGCCCGATCCTCTGCCTCGTCGGTCCGCCCGGCGTGGGCAAGACCAGCCTGGGCAAGTCGGTCGCCAAGGCGACGGGGCGCGAGTTCATCCGCATCTCTCTCGGCGGGGTACGCGACGAAAGCGAAATCCGCGGCCACCGGCGGACCTACATCGGTTCGATGCCCGGAAAGATCATCCAGGCGCTGAAGAAGGCCAAGACCACCAATCCGCTCATCCTGCTCGATGAAATCGACAAGATGGGCCAGGATTTCCGTGGCGACCCGGCATCCGCGATGCTGGAGGTGCTGGACCCCGAACAGAACGCGACCTTCGTGGACCACTATCTTGAGGTCGAATATGACCTTTCGAACGTGATGTTCATCACCACGGCCAACAGCTACAACATGCCGGGGCCGCTGCTCGACCGGATGGAGATCATCCCGCTGGCGGGCTACACCGAGGATGAAAAGCGCGAGATCGCCAAGCAGCACCTCTTGCCCAAGCAGATCAAGAACCACGGTCTGAAAAAGGGCGAGTTCAAGATCACGGACGAGGCGCTGACCGAGATGGTGCGCACCTACACCCGCGAGGCTGGCGTCCGGAACCTTGAGCGCGAGATTTCCAAGCTGGCGCGCAAGGGCCTGACCAAGATCCTCAAGAAAGAGGTGGCGAAGGTCGAGATCACGCCGGAGGTTCTTGAGGACTATCTGGGCGTGAAGCGGTTCCGCTACGGCCTTGCCGAGAAGGAGGATCAGGTTGGTGTCGTCACCGGCCTCGCCTGGACCTCGGTCGGCGGCGACCTGTTGCAGATCGAGGCGCTGAAGCTGCCAGGCAAGGGCCGGATGAAGACCACCGGCAAACTCGGCGACGTGATGAAGGAATCGATCGAGGCGGCGGCAAGCTATGTACGCTCGATCAGCCCGGATCTCGGGGTGAAGCCGCCGAAGTTCGAGAAGATGGACATCCACGTCCACGTCCCGGAAGGCGCGACACCGAAGGACGGGCCGTCGGCGGGTCTGGCGATGGTCGTTTCGATCGTGTCGGTCATCACCGGCATTCCGGTCAGGAAGGACATCGCCATGACTGGCGAGGTCACGCTGCGCGGCAATGCCCTGGCGATCGGCGGGCTGAAGGAGAAACTGCTTGCGGCGCTGCGCGGCGGGATCAAGACCGTCTTCATCCCCGAGGAAAACGCCCGCGACCTGCCGGAGATTCCGGAGAATGTGAAAGCGGGGCTGGAAATCGTGCCGGTCGCCCATGTCCGCGAGGTTCTGGCGCGCGCGCTGGTCCGCCAGCCCGAGCCGGTCGTCTGGGACGAGGAGGCAGAGGAACTGGCGGCAAAAGCCACGGCCGAGCGCCCCGAAGGATCGGGCGCGACCGCCCACTGACCCACGACAGGCGGCCCTCCGGGGCCGCCTTTTTTCTTGCGCCGCACCGTTCACCGGGCGCTAATGACGGTGCGAAGGAGAGATATCCCATGCCAGCCAGCAGGACCAAGACAGCGGCCGATGTGCCGAAGCCCGCCCGCAAGCGCGCGACAAAGGCCGTGGCAAAGCCAGCAGAAGTGGCCGCAGCAGAGGCGCCGGAGGCAGCGCCGGTCCTGAAGCTCCGCGATCTGGTGGAACGCTGCGCCAGCCGTTCGGGCGCGAAGAAACCGGCGGCCAAGCCGGTGATCGAGGCAGCGCTTGCCGTGATCGCCGAGGCGCTCGACGCGGGCCAGAGCCTGAACCTGCCGCCGCTTGGCCGGGTCCGGGTCGCCAGGGTGAACGACGGGCCGGGCGGCGCAATGCTGACCCTGAAGCTCAAGCGCGCCGGCAGCGCCCGAAAGGGCGAGGCCCCTCTTGCAGAGGGCGGCGAAGCGGGCTAAGAGCCCCGCAACGGGCGATTAGCTCAGCGGTAGAGCGCTTCGTTCACATCGAAGATGTCAGCGGTTCAAATCCGTTATCGCCCACCATTCTTCTGCAAAAGCGCGCCCCTACTGGCGCGCTTTTCTTTCGCGCGCAGGTCGTTTTTCCTGCGCCTCGCGGCTTCAGGTCGGTGCTGGCAGGTGCCGCCCCGCGATCAACCGATCCGGGCGGGTCGTGAATCAGGACCGCACATTCAGCACCACTTCGCCCGACCAGGGTTCGGTCACGCCCCGGCCGCCGCCCAGATCCTCGAGAAGCGGCCGCAAGCGGTCGAGATTGCCGACCATCGCCTGACGCGACGCGACGAGCGCCTCCATGCTTTCCCAGTCGCCGACGATGATGAAACTGCGCTCGCCCGACTTCACCACCTGGAAATTCCTGAGGCCGGGCATGGTGCTGCCCGCGAACTCCTTGTGGATACGAAGGAATTCCTCCTCCTTGCCGGGTTTCACGCGCATATGAACGACATTCATCGCAGTCATGGCTTCCCCCCTTGTGCCAAGGACTCGATGGCAACGTAGCACGGATCGCATGCGCGCGCGACTTTCCCTGCACCGGAGATCATCCGATGGCAGATCGCCAGCCGACCAAGCAGGGCCGCAGCCCTACTGGTCGAGGAAGCTCCTCAGTTTCCGGCTGCGCGAGGGATGTTTCAGCTTCCTGAGCGCCTTGGCCTCGATCTGGCGGATGCGTTCGCGGGTGACGCTGAACTGCTGGCCGACCTCTTCCAGAGTATGGTCGGTGTTCATGCCGATACCGAAGCGCATGCGCAGCACCCGCTCCTCGCGCGGGGTGAGCGAGGCCAGCACCCGCGTCGTGGTTTCGCGCAGGTTTTCCTGTATGGCGCTGTCCAGCGGCAGGATCGCGTTCTTGTCCTCGATGAAATCGCCAAGCTGGCTGTCTTCCTCGTCGCCGATCGGCGTTTCGAGCGATATCGGTTCCTTGGCGATCTTCATCACCTTGCGAACCTTCTCCAGCGGCATCTGCAGCTTTTCGGCCAGCTCTTCCGGCGTGGGCTCCCGGCCGATCTCGTGCAGCATCTGGCGCCCGGTCCGGACGAGCTTGTTGATCGTCTCGATCATATGGACCGGGATGCGGATCGTGCGGGCCTGGTCGGCGATGGACCGCGTGATCGCCTGGCGGATCCACCAGGTCGCATAGGTCGAGAACTTGTAGCCGCGGCGATATTCGAACTTGTCCACCGCCTTCATCAGGCCGATATTACCTTCCTGAATGAGATCAAGGAATTGCAGGCCGCGGTTCGTGTATTTCTTGGCGATCGAGATCACCAGACGCAGGTTCGCCTCGACCATTTCCTTCTTGGCCTGACGCGCTTCCTTCTCGCCCTTCTGGACCTGGTTCACGATCCGGCGGAATTCGGAAATGTCGACGCCGACATACTGGCCGACCTTGGCCATCTCGGCCCGCAGATCCTCCACCTTGTCGCGCGACCGTTCCAGCAGCGCCTGCCAGCCGCGCCCGGCCTTCTCTGCCATCCGGTCGAGCCAGGTCGGGTCAAGTTCATAGCCGCGGTATTCGTCGATGAACTCGCGGCGATTGATGCGGGCGGCATCGGCGAGCTTCACCATGCCGCTGTCAAGCTGCATGATCTTGCGGTTGATGCCGTAGAGCTGGTCGATCAGCGCCTCGATCCGGTTGTTGTGCAGGTGAAGCGCGTTCACCAGAAGCACGATTTCGGACCTGAGCTTCTGATAGGCCGCTTCCTCGGCGACCGAGAAACTGCCGTCCTCGTTCAGGGTCGCCGACATGCGCAGGTCCTGCATCTCGGCCAGCGTCGCGTAATCGCGCGCGATCACTTCAAGCGTTTCAAGCACCTTGGGCTTCAGCGCCGCTTCCATCGCCGCAAGCGACATGTTCGAGGCTTCGTCATCCTCGTCATCGTCATCGGCGCGCAGGATCGGATTTCCGTCGGCGTCAAGCTCGGGCTCGTCGGCGGCGGCGCGGCGCGGCGCGGCCGTGCCCTGCGCATCGACCTCGCCCAGGACCGGCCCGTCCAGTTCCCCCTCGGACTCGCCGTCGAGCGAGCGGCCGAAGGTCGCCTCGAGATCGATCACGTCGCGCAAGAGGATGTCTTCGTTCAGAAGTTCGTCGCGCCAGATGGTGATCGCCTGAAAGGTCAGCGGGCTTTCGCAAAGCCCCAGGATCATCGTATTGCGCCCGGCCTCGATGCGCTTGGCGATGGCGATCTCGCCCTCGCGGCTCAGCAGTTCGACCGAGCCCATCTCGCGCAGGTACATGCGGACCGGGTCGTCGGTGCGGTCGAGCGTCTCGCCCGACGAGGTGGCGACCGCCACTTCGCGCGAGGTCGACACTTCGACGACGGCGCCGCCCTCGGGGTCCTCGGCCTCTTCTTCCTCGATGACGTTGATGCCCATCTCGGAGAGCATGGACATCACATCCTCGATCTGCTCGGAGGAAACCTGTTCGGGCGGCAGCGCCTGATTGAGCTGGTCGTAGGTGATATAGCCACGCTCGCGCGCATCGGCGATCATCTTCTTGACCGCCGCCTGGCTCATGTCGAGCGAATGTTCGTTCTCTTCACCGTCCGGCTTCTGATCGTCGCTGTCCTTGGCGGCCATGGGGGCTCCCGTCTGCAGATGGGTGGTGATTCGCGCCTTTGCCCGAATCGCTTGTCCGGTTTGTACCGAATCGCGCGGCTGATTCGAAGGGCCGCGCGTACGCCCCGGTTCACTGTCGTTTCTTGTGCCAGACCTGATCGTCGATCAGGCGCTGCAGTCCGGCCGAAAGCGCAGCGCGGTCCTCGCCCATGTCGCTGTCGTCATCCAGGCGCGACCGTTCGGCGCGATGACGCGCCTCGGCGGCCTGGCTCAGCCGCCAGGTGACGCCCTCATCGGCCAGGCCCGTCAGATCCTCCATCGCCTCCTTGATCTCGGCCCGGATGCCGCGCCGCGCCTCCAGCTTGGCGAATTCCTCGGCAAGGCACATGCGGGCCAGCACATGGTCCTTGGAATTGCGTACCGGCGGCGCGATCTGGACGTGGGGAAGGGCGAGGAGCTTTTCAAGGTGCCCGATGGTTTCGGGCGTGAGTTTGCGGCGGAATATGTCGGGCGGACAATGGGCCAGAAGCCCCTCATGCGCGGCATGGATCATCGCATCGCGCAGGGCCGCATGGCCCGGCCCGAACAGGGCGGAGCGTTCCAGCTGGCTTTCGAATTCGACGACCAGATTGGGATGGGTGGCGCAGATCGCCAGGATGATCGCCTCGCGCAATTCCTCCTCGGCGCGCTCGTCCGCCGCCATCCGACCAAGCAGCGAGGCGCGCGTGCCCGGCAGCGGCACCGCGGGTGGCGCAAAGCCGCCCCGCCCGCCGCGACCAGCGCCCTGGCGCGGCGTGAAGCCGCGCGGTGCGGGCACGCCATGGCCGAAAAGCGTCTGGCGCAGGCGCTTGATCTCCTCGCCGTAATGGGCGCGGATCGAGGGATCGCCGATGCGCTTCAGCACCTCACGCAGGTTCTTGTCGAGCGCCGCGCGCCGCTCGGGACTGTCGAGTACCTTGCCCTCCGTCTCCCGCCGCCACAGAAGGTTGACCATCGGTTCGGCGCCGCCCAGCGCATCCGTCATCGCCCCCGCCCCGCGCGTGCGGATCAGATCGTCGGGGTCCATCCCCTCGGGCAGGGTCACGAACCGCAGGCCCTGCCCCGCCTCCATCACCGGTAGCGCGAGGTCGATGAGCCGCAGCGCGGCGCGGATGCCTGCCGCATCGCCGTCGAGCATCACGAGCGGCTCGGACGAGAGCCGCCAGAGGAGCCGGAGCTGGTCTTCGGTGATCGCGGTCCCCAGGGGCGCCACCGCGCCGCCGAAACCGGCCTCTGCCAGCGCGATCACATCCATATAGCCTTCGGCGACGATCAGCGGCTGGCCCTTGGCGCAGGCCTCGCGCGCGGGGCCATGATTGTACAGGCTGCGGCCCTTGTCGAACAGCTCGGTCTCGGGCGAGTTCAGGTACTTGGCGCTGTCGGCGGGGTCCATCGCCCGCCCGCCGAAGGCAATGCAGCGACCGCGCGGATCGCGGATGGGAAAGATGATCCGGTTGCGGAACGTGTCATAGGGCGCCTTGCCCTTGGTCGAGGGCTTGGCAAGACCGGCATCGAGGATCAGGTCGTCGCCGATCCCCTTGGCCTTCAGGTGATCCCAGAGCCCCTGCCAGCCGTCTGGCGCAAAGCCGATCTCGAACCGGTCGCGGCCTGCCTCGGAAAGTTTCCTGCCGTCGAGATAGTCGCGCGCCGCGGCTCCGGCCGCCATCTTCAGCTGCAGGCGATAGAATTTCAGCGCCTCTTCCATCACCCCCGCAAGCTCGGACCGACGGTCGGCACGCGCCGCCGCCTTCGGGTCCTGGGCGGGCATCTGCAGGCCCGCCTCGCGGGCGAGCACTTCGATCGCCTCCATGAAGGACATGTTCTCGGTCTCGCGCAGGAAGGAAACCGCATCGCCCTTCTGATGGCAGCCGAAGCAATAGTAATAGCCCTTCCGGTCATCGACATGGAAAGAGGCGGTCTTTTCCTGATGAAACGGGCATGGCGCCCAGAGATCGCCCTTGGCCTGATTGGATTTCCGCTGGTCCCACGTGACCTTGCGCCCCACGACGCGAGAGAGTGTCACGCGCGTGCGCAATTCGTCGAGAAATCCGGGCGGCAGACTCATCCTCCCTCTATAGCGGCTGCTGTCGCGGGGCTAAAGCGCGCCTTTCATCTTGGCGCAAATACCTCACGGGGGCGCGGGGGTGTGAACCCCCCGCTCCCGCCCTCAGAGACTGGCGCGCGCCAGAAGGGCGCGCATGACCTCTTCCAGCTCGTGGATCGCGGTCGCGACCATCGACTGGAAGAGGTAGAGGGCGAAGCTCTCCGCCCCGATCCTGTGCAGGAGGATGGTGATATGCCCCAGGGCCGCGCGCGCCGTGGCGCCTTCGGGGAAGGCCGCGGCGGACAGGTCGAGCGGAACGAGGCGGGCGAGCGCCGCCTCCACACCCGGCCCCGAAAGCGCAAGGCCCGCCCAGCCGTCGCCCTGGTCCGTCAGCGCGGCATGGGCACCCAGCCCGGCGGGCGGCGCGGCGCCGATCAGGAAGGCAAGGTCGCGCCCGGCCCAGAGAATGCGCGCCTTCGCCGCGCGCTGCGATGTGCCGGGCGCCGGAAAGCCGAGCCCGAGCTTTTCGAGCGCGGTCGACACCGCCTCGACCTTGCCCGGATAGGGGGCGATCGCGGTGATCCGCTCCTGCGGCAGTTCCGACAGGGTCAGCGGACCGATGGTGACGGGCAGAAGCTCGCCCGCGGCGGATTTGGCGATGAGTTTAGCCACGGGCGCGCCCTCCGTCGGGGTCGAAAAAGACCGGATGGGTGACTTCGCACAATTGGTCGATGCCGCGCAGATGGTCGACCAGCCTGACCGACTGGCCATGCCGCGCCCGGCCGTTCTTCAAAAAGCCGATGCCGATGTGGGATTGCAGCGTCGGCGACCAGCAGACCGAGGTCACATAGCCCTGATCATTCTCGCGGACAGGCGCCGCGCCCGGATCGAAGAGATGGGCGCCCGCCGTGACCGGCTTTTCCGCACCGAGCGGTTTCAGCCCGACGAGCTGCTCGCGCTCCGGCCCCGTCAGGCCGGGCCGCCGGCTCGCTGCCTTGCCGATGAACTCCTTCTTGTCGCTCATCATCCCCTGGAGGCCGATATCGAAAGCGGTGACCCGGCCATGGATTTCCGCATGCGTGATGAAGCCCTTCTCGATCCTGAGGACGTTCAGCGCCTCCATCCCGTAGGCCGCGCCGCCGAAACTTTCGGCCCGCGCCACCAGATCGCGATAGAGCGCCTCGCCATAGCGCGCGGGCACCGCGATCTCGTAGCCGAGCTCGCCCGAGAAAGAGATGCGGTAAAGCCGCGCGGCGACCCCGCCAAGCTTCACCGTTCCGCAAGAGAGGAACGGGAAGCTCGCCGCATCGATCGGCGCGTCGAGGAGCGAATTCAGCAGCTCGCGCGCCAGGGGCCCGGCGACCGCGAACTGCGCCCATTGTTCGGTGACCGAGATGGCGCGCACCTGCCAGTCGGCGCAGAAGGCCTGCTGCACGAAATCGATGTGCCGCATCACCTGGCCCGCAGCGGCGGTCGTGGTGGTCATCAGATAGTGGTCGCGCGCCAGGCAGGCGGTGGTGCCGTCGTCCATCACCATCCCGTCCTCGCGCAGCATCAGGCCATAGCGGACCCGGCCGGGCTTCAGGGTCGAGAAACTGTTGGTGTAGAGGAAATCGAGGAACCGGCCCGCGTCCGGCCCCTGAATGTCGATCTTGCCGAGCGTCGAGACATCGCAGATGCCGACGCGATTGCGCACCGCGATCACCTCGCGGTCGCAGGACTGGCGCCAGCTGGTCTCGCCCGGCCTCGGGAAGTAGGAGGGCCGGTACCAGAGCCCGGCCTCGATCATCGGCGCGCCACGCTCGACCGCGGCCCGGTGCGAGGTGGTGAACCGCTGCGGCGCAAAGCCCTTGCCCTGCCCGCCCGCCCCCATCGCGGCGATCGAAACCGGCGTGTAGGGCGGGCGGAAGGTGGTGGTGCCGGTCTGGGGGATCGTGCGGCCGGTCGCATCGGCGAGGATCGCCAGCGCCGCGACATTGGAATTCTTGCCCTGATCCGGCGCCATGCCCTGCGTCGTATAGCGCTTCATATGCTCAACCGAGCGGAAGCCTTCCTGCGCGGAGAGCTTCACATCCTTCACCGTCACGTCATTGGCGAAATCGAGCCAGGCGCGACCCTGCGTCTCGGGCACCTGCCAATAGGGCTTGAAGCCCGCGCTGCCGTTCTCCGCGCGCGGCGGGTCGAGCTTTGCGGGCTTGCGGCCCAGCGCCGCGAGGGCCTCCTCGGCTGCGGCGAGCCCTTCGGCCAATGCTGCGGCGGTCGAGAAGGCGCCGTTCGCCGCCCCGGCCACCGCCATCCCCGGCACCATGCCGGGGCGGGGCACGAAGGCCGCGATCTCCTCCCGCCAGTCGGGTCGGCCGTTCCTGTGACAGGCCAGATGCAGCGCCGGGTTCCAGCCGCCCGAGACGGCGAGGCAGTCGGCCGCGACCTTCTCGACGGCGCCACCCTCGGCCCGCACGCTGATCTCGCTCAGGCCCAGCCGTCCCCTGGTGCCCACGACCGCGCCGCCCGCGATCACCCGCCAGTCGGCGGATGCGGGCGCATCGGCGCGCGGGTCGATGACGGCGGCGATCTCGATCCCGGCGGCGGCAAGGTCGCGCGCGGTGCGGTGGGCCTGGTCGTTCGTCGCAAAGACCGCGACCTTCTGGCCTGCCGCGACGCCGAACCGGTTGAGATAGGCGCGCACCGCGCCCGCCTGCATCACCCCGGGCCGGTCGTTCATCGGGAAGGCGATCATCCGTTCCTGCGCGCCAGAGGCAAGGATCGCGCGCCTGGCGACGATCCGCCAGAAACATTCGCGCGGCAGGTCCTTTGGCGGCTTGCCGACATGCAGGCCCACCCGTTCCAGCGCGCCATAGGTGCCGTCGTCGTAGGCGCCGGTGACGGTGGTGCGGGTCATCAGCCGGACGTTCGGCAAGCTCCGCAGTTCGTCGACAACGCCCTTCGCCCAGAGGGCGCCGGGCTGTCCGCCCACCTCCTCGACCTCTGAATTGAGCCGCCCGCCGGGCAGGAAATCCTCATCCGCCAAAATCACCCGCACGCCCGCACGCCCCGCGGCTAGCGCCGCCATCAGCCCCGCGGGCCCCGCGCCGATCACCAGAAGATCGCAATGCGCCCAGGCCTTTTCGTAATGATCCTCATTATGCTTGCGCGACAGCGCGCCAAGGCCCGCCGCCCGGCGGATCGCCGGTTCATAGAGCTTTTCCCAGAAGCTGCGTGGCCACATGAAGGTCTTGTAATAGAAACCCGCGCCGAAGAAGGGTGCCATGAGGTCGTTGACCGCCATCACGTCGAGCGAAAGCGAGGGCCAGCGGTTCTGGCTGCGCGCCTCTAGCCCGCCATGAATCTCGACCTGGGTGGCGCGCACGTTCGGCACCTGCGCCGCACCATGTCCGAGGGTCACGAGCGCGTTCGGCTCTTCCGACCCCGCCGACAGGACGCCGCGCGGACGATGGTACTTGAACGACCGCCCGAACAGCCGCACGCCGGCCGCCAGCAGGGCGGAGGCGAGCGTGTCGCCCTCGAACCCGGTATAGTCCCGCCCGTCGAAGCGGAAGCCGACGGTCTGGCCGCGGTCGATGATCCCCTTCCCCGCGATCCTCATGCCCGGCCCTCCGCGGTTTTCGCGGCCGGTTTCCGGCGCGGCTTTTTCGCCCCGGACTTACCGGGTGCTCCCGCAGGGTCCCCCACAAGCCGCACCGCGAAAATCTCGTGCGTGACCGTATCGCGCTCGATCGCCAGCCAGGCGGCACAGCCCTGTTCGTGATACCACAGGTCCTCGGTCCGGCCTGCCGGATTGTCGCGCAGGTGCAAATAGTCGTCCCAGGCCTCCGGCGCCGCGTCGGCGGTAGGCCGGTCGAGATAGGCGCGTGCGCCGTAATAGGTGAATTCGCGCCGGTCGCGCGATCCGCAGAGGGGGCAGGTGATGCGCATCTTCTGCCTCCCTAATGCAGGTTGTGCTGGCTGCCGGTCCCTTCCTCGTCGAGGAGGTGGCCGGTGGCGAAACGGTCAAGGCGGAAGCGGCGGGCGACCTCGTGGCTTTCGCCGGTGGCGATCAGATGGGCAAGGCACCAGCCCGAGGCGGGCACCGCCTTGAACCCCCCGTAGTTCCAGCCGCAATTGAGATAGAGCCCCTCGGTCGGCGTCCGGTCGATGATGGGCGAACCGTCGGGCGACATGTCCATGATGCCACCCCAGGAGCGCAGCACCTTCGCCTTGCCGATCATCGGCATCAGCGTCATGCCCGCCTCCATCACATGTTCGACCATCGGCAGGTTCCCCCGCGCCGCATAGGAGGCGTAGAAATCGAGGTCGCCGCCGAAGACCAGGCCCCCCTTGTCGGACTGCGAGATGTAGAAATGCCCCATCCCGAACGAGATCACATGGTCGATCACCGGCTTCAGCCCCTCGGTCACGAAGGCCTGCAGCACATGGCTTTCGATGGGCAACCGCATCCCCGCCATCGCCGCGACCTGGCTTGACCGGCCCGCGACCACGATCGCCACCTTCTTCGCCCTTATCGCGCCGCGTGTCGTCCGCACGCCGCGGACCTTGCCATTGTCGATGTCGATCCCGGTCACTTCGCAATTCTGGATCAGATCGACGCCCCGCTGGTCGGCGCCGCGTGCATATCCCCAGGCCACAGCGTCATGGCGGGCAGAACCGCCGCGCGGATGATGCAGGCCGCCATAGATCGGGAACCGCGCCTGGTCGAAATCGAGATAGGGCAGCAGGCGGCGCACCCCTTCCCGGTCCAGCAGGATCGCATCGTCGCCCTGATTGATCATCGCATTGCCGCGCCGGGCGAAGGCGTCGCGCTGGCCGTCGGAATGGAAGAGGTTGATCAGCCCTCTCTGGGAATGCATGACATTGTAGTTCAGCTCGCCTTCGAGCCTTTCCCACAGCTTGAGCGAGTGGCTGTAGAATTCCTGATTGCCGGGCAGGAAATAGTTCGCCCGCACGATCGTGGTATTGCGCCCGACATTGCCGCCGCCGAGATAGCCCTTCTCTAGGACCGCGACATTGGTGATCCCGTGGTTCTTGGCGAGGTAATAGGCGGTCGAAAGACCGTGCCCGCCGCCGCCGATGATCACCACGTCATAGTCGGCTTTCGGATCGGGCTCGCGCCAGACCGGCCGCCAGCCGCGATTGCCAAAGAGACCCTCGGTCAGGATCTTCAAGCCCGAATAGCGCATCGACACCCGTCCCTGCCCAACGCGGGATCGCCGCGCCCCGCCTTTGGCCGATCTTGCGATGCGCGGCGCGAAAGGCCAAGCGTTTTTGCGACGGAAACCTGTCGTTCCGCACACATCGCGCGACAAAGGGACGAGGCCCGGACAGCGCCCGGGCCCCAGTCCCGCTCCTGGTCGCTCAGAGAGCGAGCCGGAAATAGTCCACTTCGAAATTGTCGCCCATGCCCGTGCCGCAGAAACCCATCTTCATGTTCGAGGTTCCGTCGATCTGGGCACCCGAGATCAGGGATATCCCCTCGATCCCGTTGGCATTCGCGGCAAATTGAATGTCCTTGGCCGCGATGAACTGCGAGCCGTAGACATTCATGCTGGCCGCCATCTTGATCCCGCCGAGCGTGATAAGATGCGATCCGCCACCTTCGGCGCAGCCGTCATTCTTTCCGAAATTGATGTTGTTGCCGCCGCCGCCCGACGGACCCTTGATGGAGTCGAGCGCCGTGTTCGTGGTGGAAAGGATCACGTCCTCAAGATGGACACCGGTATTGAGTTGCACCGGGCAGGTCGTGAAGATCGCCACTTTGCTGAATGTCGCATCTTTCTGGAGTGTCAGGGTCTTTCCCGGCTGGCAGGTCACGATGTTGATCGCGCCAGGCACGAGCTGCAATGGGCTGAGCTCATTCTTGGTAGGGCTGAGCGCGGTATCCACGGTGACGGTCGTCGGCGACACCAGATAGCTGATCCCCCCGGTCGTCGCGGTCTCGGTCTTGGCCGTCAGTTCGCGCAGCTTCGGCAAATCTCCGGCCTGAAGTGCGGTGTTGATATCGGCGATCCGGTTCAGCAAGCGAATCTTGTAGAAGGATTCCCGCAGCGCATCCACCAGACCGGTATTCTTGACGAAACCCGACGCGCTGACCTGCAGATCGTCGAGGTTCGGCATCGAGACGATGGTTCCGGCTTCGAACACGTTGTTCTGGTTGATCTTGATTTCCTTGTTCGAATGAATGCAGAAGCCGGCTTCGAACCCGTTGTTCGACTGGATATCGACCTTGAGGTCGGCCACGAATCCCTCGCGCAGGCAAGGCGGGCGATAGGTTTCCATCACCGACGCGACGTTGATATCCCACGCCTTGAGACCGCTCATCCCGAGAAAGATCGTGCCCAGGCTGTTGTTGCGGCTGTGATCGCGTCCGGCCATCACCCGCACGGCGTTCACCGGCGTGGCGTTGGGGCTGAAATGCCGGGTGTCGGGATCCCATTGACCGTAGGTGATATCGCTTGCCGTGATCGTGGTGGAGGCGGCCTTGGTCAGCGACAGATTGTAGTTCGCCACCGCTACCGCCTTGCTGATCGCGGCGCTCTCCCCTTCCTTGAGACGCAGCAGAAGCGCGGTATGGGCTGCAGCGTCGGCCGCGACCTGGATTTCCGACCGCGCCTTGTAGGCATTGGCGACATCGACCGTCAGGCCGACGAGTGCGCCCATCGTCATCAGGATGAAGATACCGTAAACCGTCATCGACCCTTCGGTCTCGGACTGGAAGCGGGCATGAGACTTGCGAAGACCGAACATCTCAGAACTCCACATACTGCTGGGTCTTGACCTCGATGCTCTTGCCGAGCATCGGCTTGATCGCGCCAAGAACCACGAGGCTGCTCACCGGCACCGACACGTCGCTGACGATCACATTGTCGATGATCGTGATCTTGCTCTTGACGCCCGCATAATCGCCAAGGCTCGCGGCGATCCTGGATTCCCCCTCGCTGATCGTGGTGATCCGCCCGATCGACAATCCGCGGTTCACGTCCTCGACGACACGAACGACCCGGCTGTAGGCATGAAAAATCATCGAAGCGTCAACGCTGAGCGCGAGGACGTAGAAAAACATCGGCATCCAAAGCAAGGCTTCAATCGTGACGGCGCCCTTTGCGTCGCTGGTGAATCCGCGACGGGCGCGCAAAAAACGCAGGCCCATTTCGTTGCCCTTCCCCAGACCCACCCCAGAACGTCGGCAGGCAGACTCCCCCAAAGACCGATTGGGCAACCCGATTGTGGCAAGATTGGGGCGGCACCCCCAGCGCCGCCTCAACGCACACATTTGAGAGCAAATGAAGTCGCACGCCCGCAAGGTGTACCATATCGCGCACCAGAAAATGACCTCCGCCGGTCTGTCACGGCAGAGGTCATGCCTTGAGGCAATCTTATGGCCCCGGCGATTCGGCCCGTGGACAATCGCGCCAGGCGGTCCCCGGGATCAGAGGCCCTTGGAACGGTATGCCGCCGCAACGCGGCTGATGGCCACGATATAGGCCGCGACCCGCAGATCCTCGACATCATTGCGGCCGTGCCAGACCTCGCGCATCGACTGATAGGCGCTGCGCATCGTGTCATCGAGGCCGGAGCGGACCAGCATCAGCTCGTCAGACCCTTGCAGGAACTTCTCCTTGAAGTCGGCGGCGAGCGTCCAGCCCAAGCCCTTGTCGGACGACAGCCGCTCCAGCTCCTCGACGATCAGGCGGGAACGGGCTTCCTCGGCCCGGCGCTGCATGCGGCCGAAGCGGATATGGCTGAGGTTCTTCACCCATTCGAAGTAGGAGACCGTCACACCGCCGGCATTGGCATACATATCGGGGATGATCAGCACGCCCTTCTTGCGCAGGATCTCGTCGGCGCCAAAGGTGATCGGCCCGTTCGCCGCCTCGATGATCAGCGGCGCCTTGATCCGTTCGGCATTGCCCTTGTGGATCACCCCTTCCAGCGCCGCCGGGATGAGAATGTCGCAGTCCTTCTCCAGGACGCTGGCGCCGTCCTCGACATAGGTCGCCTCGGGGTAGCCCTTGATCGTGCCGTGCTTGGCGATCCACTGGCGCACCGCCTCGACATCGAGGCCCTTGTCATCGACCAGCGCGCCGTCGCGCTCGATGATCGCGGTGACTATCGCGCCATCTTCCTCGCTGACGAATTTCGCGGCGTGATAGCCGACGTTCCCGAGGCCCTGAACCACCACGCGCTTGCCGCCGAGATCGCCCGAGAGGCGGGCCATCGCCACGTCGTCCTTGTGGCGGAAAAACTCGCGCAGCGCATATTGCACGCCGCGCCCCGTCGCCTCGACCCGCCCCTGGATACCGCCTGCGTGCGGCGGCTTGCCGGTGACACAGGCCTTGGCGTTGATGTCGGTCGTGTTCATGCGCGCAAACTGGTCGGCGATCCAGGCCATCTCGCGTTCGCCGGTGCCCATGTCGGGGGCGGGCACGTTCTGCGCCGGGTGGATCAGGTCGCGCTTGATCAGTTCATAGGCAAAGCGGCGGGTGATCTGTTCCAGCTCATGCTCGTCCCACTGGCGCGGATCAATGCAGAGCCCGCCCTTCGATCCGCCGAACGGCGTTTCGACCAGCGCGCATTTGTAGGTCATCAGCGCCGCGAGCGCCTCGACCTCGTCCTGGTTGACAGAAAGCGCATAGCGGATGCCACCCTTCACCGGCTCCATATGTTCGGAATGGACCGAGCGATAGCCGGTGAAGGTTTCGATCTTGCCGCGCAGCCGCACGCCGAAACGCACCGTATAGGTCGAGTTGCAGACCCGGATCTTCTCTTCCAGCCCGGGGCTGAGATCCATCAGCCGCACCGCGCGGTTGAACATAAGGTCCACGGACTGGCGAAAACTGGGTTCGCCGTGGCCATTGATCGACATGAGATCCTCCAGATTCTCGGAACCGGCGCCCGCCTCCCCGGGGCACAGGGGCAGAGCGCGCGACGCTTTCGGGGCGCACCCTATAGTCGCTTGGTTAACGAGAAATGTCGCTTTCACAACCCCACACCCCGCCATTCGCGCCGGTTTGCCCGACCGAATCCTACAGTTTGACCGGACAGGAACCGGCGCTCTGCAAGCTTTTGCGCTAACGGGCCGCTGTCATGCGAGGCCGACGTCGGCCGCGAAATGGCTTCGGCGAAGCAAAATCCCGGCTCCCGGCGGTGATTGTCCACGGGCCTTGGACTTTCCGCGCCGCCGCCCGCAGCCTGCCCAATTTTCGCCACACTCGGCGCGCCATCTTCGGCCCAAATATTTCTCGGGCTGCCTGCGTCATTCTTTGCAGGCAGGGTGCTGCTACGGAGAAGGAACGATCATGCCGGTTCAGGGGATGCCCGCGACGTCCGCGACGGGTCTGGTGCGCCGCGCCAGACAGTCGCTCATTCGTTACCACCGCGCAGACGACGGTTCGATGCTGATCTTCGGCCTCTTCCTGTTCGTCTCGATGCTGCTGATCGCGGGCATGGCGCTTGACCTGATGCGGTTCGAGGAACGGCGCACGAAGCTTCAGGCGACCATCGACCGCGCGGTTCTGGCCGCCGCCGACATGGACCAGACGCTCGATTGCAAGTCGGTGGTGAAGGACTGGTTCCAGAAGGCCGGCGCCGCGACGCCGGCCGACAATCAGATCACCTGCACCAAGAACGATTTCGGCAGCGAAGTGAAAGTCGTCGCCAGCACCTCGATGCCGACCTGGTTCATGAAGATGGTCGGCGTGCCCACGCTGGCCACCCCGACCGCCAGCACCGCCGAGGAAAAGATCGGCAGTGTTGAGATTTCGCTGGTCCTCGACGTGTCGGGCTCGATGAAGGGCAGCCGCATCGGCAACCTCATTCCGGCCGCCAAGAGTTTCGTTGACCAGATGTTCGACTCGGTCGAGACGGGCAAACTGTCGATGTCGGTCGTGACCTATTCGACGCAGGTGTCGCTGGGACAGGACCTGCTGAAATATTTCTGGCATACGGCCGAACACACCGACTCCTCCTGCCTCGAATTCGCGTCGAGCGACTATCTGACGACGGGCGTGATGCCCAAGTCCACACCGGTCGGCTCGCCGCCCGGCCCCGGCGATCACCAATATCAGCTGAACGGCTATTTCGACCCGTTCTACACCTCTCTCGTCGACCTCAGCTCATCGGGTACGCTGCTGAATTGTCCCGACGATGCCGTTCAGTCGAACCGTGCGATCCTGCCGCTCTCGGCAAACCGGACCAAGCTGAAGAACACGATCGGTGCGCTTTCGGCGGGCGGCAACACGTCGATCGACATCGGCATGAAATGGGGTGCGGCGCTGCTCGACCCGTCCATGCAGGCCGTCGTGACGGCGATGATCGCCGAGAACAAGGTGGACGCGTCCGTCGCCGGGCGGCCCTACAGCTATACCAAGCCCGACGGGTCGAAGAACAACGATGTTCTGAAGGTGATCGTCGTGATGACCGACGGCGAGAACACGACCGAATACCGCCTGCGCGACATCAACGGATCGGACTATGATTTCGGGCCGAGCCAGGTCTTCTACAACAATACCAGCAACTCCTCCTACAACGGATCCAGCTGGTACAAGCGCTTCTCCTGGTACGACCCGACCCGGTCGGGCAACAAGTACTACAGCCTTTATACGAACAGCTGGCGCTCGGAACCCTGGGGCACGCAGACCGGGGATATTTCCGGGACGGATACGACCGTGCAGCTCACCTGGCCCCAGGTCTGGAAGATGATGTCGATCGACTGGCTGGCCGACAACATCGTCTATAAGGTCTACGGCTCCACCACGACACGCAACAAGTGGCGCTCCGGCTATAGCAACTCGATCACGACGAGCTATATCAGCAGCACGAAAGACAGCAGCACGCTGTCCATGTGCACCGCGGCCAAGGACAAGGGTGTCAAGGTCTATGCCATCGCCTTCGAGGCGCCGACCGACGGGCAGAACCTTCTCAAACAATGCGCCTCCTCGCCCGCGCACTATTACTACACGTCCGGCTCGAACATCTCGCATGTGTTCTCGGCCATCGCCAACTCGATCAACAAACTGAGGCTGACGCACTGACATGGGACAGATCGTAAAGTTCCTGACCGCGCGCGCGCGCCGGTATCAGACGGACGAGGACGGGGCGTCGACCATCCCCTTCATCATCATGGCGCCGTTCTTCATCGTCCTCACGCTCTCCTCGATCGAGCTCGGGATGCTGATGATGCGTCACGTGATGCTCGAACGCGGTCTCGACATGGCGGTGCGGGACCTGCGGCTCGGCCTGTGGATCCCGGCAAGCGACGATGGGATGAGCGACACACAACGCGCGCTCCTGCATCAAAAGCTGCGCGAACAGATCTGCAAGAACGCGGCGATGATCCCCGATTGCGACAACGTGCTGTCGGTAGAGCTTCGGCCGGTCTCGAAAACAACCTGGGCGCCGCTTGCGGGCGGCGCGACCTGTGTGGACCGGTCGGCCGACGCCCTGCCCGTGACCGAATTCAAGGTGGGTACGTCGAACGACATCATGCTGATCCGCGCCTGCGCGATCTTCACGCCGGTCTTCCCGACGGCAGGCCTCGGCGCAAGCCTGCGCGTCGCCGATCCGAACGACCATGACGACTGGGCCTATGCGCTCGTCTCGACCACCGCCTTCGTCAACGAACCACGTCCGGGGACCTGATCATGCGTATCTTCCGTACCCTCAAGAACCGCCTGGCTGATTTTCACCGCGACGAGGACGGATCGGTGGTGATCGAGGGAATCCTCGTCACCAGTTTCCTGGTCTGGTGGTATGTGGCCTCGTTCCAGTATTTCGACGCCTACCGGCAGAAGAACACCAATCTGAAAGCGGCCTACACGATCGCCGACATGCTGTCGCGCGAGACGGGCCCCACCAGCGACGATCCGGACGCGGCCGAGGTCAACCAGACCTATGTGAACGGCCTGAACCAGATGTTCAACTATCTGTCGAACGCGCGCCAACCGACCTGGATCCGGGTCTCCTCGGTCTATTTCGACGAGAATGACGACAAATATCACGTGGACTGGTCGGCGACCTCCGGCAGTGGCCATCCGATCATGACGACGACGATCATCCAGAACTACAAGAACAGCATCCCCATCCTGCCGCGCGGCGGCAGCGTGATCCTGGTCGAGACCTTCATGGAATATGAGCCGATGTTCGCGATCGGCATCAATGAACAGACCTTCTCGACCTTCATCACCACCGCCCCGCGCTTCGCCTCCTGCCTGCCGTGGGAAACCTACGGCTGCGGTATTGATGCAGCGGGCAACTGGACCAATCCGGACATTCCGGACCTGCCCGACCCCGACCCCGACGCGACCTGATCCGCGATACCGGTCTCAGTGCATCCTGTCGGCGCCCCTCACCGGGCGCCGATCATGCCTTTGGCCATTGCCTCATGGATCGCGAGAACTTCCTCCCGGCTCAAGCGTCCGCTCTGCCGGTACCAGGTGTTCACACCATTCAGCATGGCGATGATCGCCATGGTCGCGAGCCGGACGTCGGCGACATGAAACTCGCCCCGTTCCGCCCCGTCGCGCAGGATCTGCGACAGGCGGTCTTCGTAGCTGCGCCGCAGACCCTCGATGGCGGCGAAATTCGCGGGTTCCAGGTTGCGCAGCTCCATGTAGGACAGGAACACCTCGTCGGCATGGTCGAGGTTGTAGGCAATGTGGAACCGCACGAACTGCCGCAACCGCGCCTCGGGCGGCCCGTCCGGCGCGCCATAGGCGGCCAGCAGATCTTCCATATGGCCCCGCAGCAGGTCGTAGAGCAGCGTCTGCTTGTCGGGCGTGTAGAGATAAAGCGCGCCTGCCTGCAGCCCGACCTCGGTCGCGATCTGGCGCATGGAGACGGCGGCGTAGCCATGGCGGGCGAACAGCCTGAGCGCCGCCGAGCGGATGCGCGGGCCGGTGACTTCGGCGGAGGAACCGGTGCGACGTGCCATGGCGCATGGTTATATGAACGGCCGTTCAATACAAGGGCCTCCTGCCCTCTTGCAGCGACCCGCCGCGGCACTATTGTGCAGGGCGATGCCCGCCGCAAAGGAGCCATCGTGCGCCACGGACCGCAAACGATCCCGATCGCCCTTCTGGCCGCGGCCTGCGTCTGCCTGACCGGATGCGCCCCGCCGCGCCCCGCGATCAAGGGGACGGACGGCCCCGCCGTTGCCCAGGCGCCCTACCCGGCGCTTCTGCCGTTCGAACAGCTGACCGCGCCGCCTGCGCTACCGCCCGGCCTCGTCGAAGGGCTCGTCGCGCAGCGCGCGGCGCTTGTGGCCGCCGCCGCTGAGCAGCGGTCGCAACCCTAGGCCCGCGCGTGTCCCGCACATGCGTTGCATGGCCGCGCGCCATCGGCTAACACCCGCCCGACGAGACAAAGAGGACGCAGCATGCCCGACCCGTTGAGACTTGGCATCGCAGGGCTGGGCACTGTCGGCACCGGCATCGTCCGCATCGTGCAGACCCATGCGGCGCTTCTGGAAAAGCGTGCCGGACGGCCCATCGTGATCACTGCGGTTGCCGCGCGGTCGCGCACCAGGAACCGTGCCGTCGACCTGTCGGACTATGCCTGGGAAGAGGATCCCGTGGCACTCGCGCGCCGTACCGATGTGGATGTCTTTGTCGAGGTGATAGGCGGCTCCGAAGGGGCGGCGAAGGCCGCGACCGAGGCCGCGATAGCGGCCGGCAAGGATGTGGTCACCGCCAACAAGGCGCTTCTGGCCCATCACGGCCAGGCGCTGGCGGAAGCGGCCGAGGCCAAGGGCCATGTGATCCGCTTCGAGGCTGCCGTGGCGGGCGGCATTCCGGTGATCAAGGCCCTGACCGAGGGCCTTGCGGGCAACGAGATCCGCCGCGTCATGGGCGTGATGAACGGCACCTGCAACTATATCCTGACCCGGATGGAAAGCGCGGGCCTGCCCTATGAGACAGTGTTCGAGGAGGCCCGCCAGCTCGGCTATCTGGAGGCCGATCCCAACCTCGACGTGGGGGGCATCGACGCGGGCCACAAGCTGTCGCTGCTTGCCGCGATCGCCTTCGGCACCAAAGTGTCGTTCGATGCGGTCGAGCTGGAAGGGATCGGCCGGATCTCGATCGACGATATCCGCCGCGCGGCGGATATGGGCTATAAGATCAAGCTTCTGGGCGTCGCGCAGATGACCGGACGGGGACTGGAACAGAGCATGTCGCCCTGCCTCGTGCCGGCCGACAGCCCGCTCGGCCAGCTGCAGGGCGGCACCAATATGGTGGTGCTGGAAGGCGACAGCGTCGGCCAGATCGTGTTGCGCGGCGCAGGTGCGGGCGAAGGGCCGACCGCCTCGGCGATCCTTGGCGACGTGATCGACATCGCGCGCGGCACGCGACTGTCGACCTTCGGCCAGCCCGCCGCCACGCTTGCCGAGCCGGTCGCGGCCAGGGCCACCTCGCCCGCGCCGCATTACCTGCGGATGGAACTGGCCGACAAGCCGGGGGCGCTCGCCAAGGTGGCGACGGTGCTTGGCGAGGAGGGGATCTCGATCGACCGGATGCGGCAGTACGGCCACGCCGACACTTCGGCGCCCGTCCTGATCGTCACCCACAAATGCACCCGCGACGCGATCGCCCATGCCCTCTCGCGGCTTCCGGCGACCGGGGTGATCGTGGGCGAGCCGGTGGCGATCCGGATCGAGAACGTCTGACGGCCTAACGCATTGAGGACGCTGGATTAACACTGGCCGCCTGCCGACCGTCGGACGTATGCCGGAACGTATGGCAGAACGTATGCCTGATCAGCACACCTTCGCGCAACATTCGCGGCGTTAACCAAGACGGGTGCGCCACCGATTTCTGACAAGCGACACAGCACGCGCCGCTCGTCCCGTGCGCGCGCGCCCTTTCCCATCCGTCAAGGAATTGATGGTGCTCTCTCGGGCACATCAGGGGAGATGAGGATGCGCCAAACGAGCCTTGAGAGTTTCATTCGGGCGGGCGGGAGCAAGGCGCTCGTCCTGAGAACCGCTAATAAGCGGCCCTGCCCCGCACATAAGCAGGACGACCGCCCCGCTGACGTTGCCGTCCGTGATTGGGTGAATGAGGTCTGGAGCCGGAATTTCGGGGCAACGGCGCAGGCCATTCTCAAGACCAAACCCTTCGAATTTTCGCCCGCGGATCTTTCCGATCTGGATCAGGAGGCACTGCGCGCCGACGCGGTAAGTGCGATCCTGGCAGCCATGGAGCGGGAAGGCTTCGATCCAACCGACGCGGAAGGCGAACAACGGGCGCTGGCGGTCCTGTTCGGCTTCCTCAACCAGCACCAGCAAGAGGCCATGGGGATCGACTTCTATGTCTGGACGACGCAGCATGACGCCCATGTCCGCGGCAGCCACGCCGAGCGGGACGTCACGGTCTTTCGCTGGGACGAACCGCCCGAAGGTGGCCACCCTTCGCAGGATTACGGGTGCCGGTGCTATGCACGGGCGCTCGGTATTGAAGGGTATTGGGAGCGGGTCAGTGAGGGTGTGGAGACGTTTATCGGTGGGATTGAAGACTGGGAGGACAGTGTCGATCACATGTACCTCGACACCAACGACAACGTGACCGTTGGAATAGGCACATTACTGCCCGATGCGGAAAGTGCAGCAGCCCTTGCATTTCGCGATCGGGCGAGTGGCGATCTTGCTTCTGCCGAGGATATTCGCGCCGAGTTCGACATCATCGACGCAATGGACGGGTCAACCAGTCGCAGGGCCAGTTACTATGAGCAGTTCACCGAGCTTTACTTGCCGTCGGTCGAAATAAGCCGGCTTGTGCGCGAGCACGTTCGTAACGACTTCGACGAACTCCTGACGATGTTTCCGGCTTTCGGAAACTTTCCCTTGTCCGCTCAAGTTGCACTGTGGGATATGATCTACAACCTGGGGCCGGAAGGACTGCGACGGGGGTTTCCCAGGATGCGTCAAGCCATCGAAGATGGCGATTGGGAGGAGGCGGCGCGACAGTCGCACAGGCTCGACATAGGCGAAGGTAGAAACGATTTTGTCTTCAATCTGTTCATGGATGCTGCCGAGGGCCGTTGACCGGTTGAATGCAGCCGTCGTGGCAGGTTGCCTGATGATCGCTGCCGCCCAGGCCGAAACAGCAGAGGTGCGCCTTGGATCGCATTTTCGGGACGTGGCGGGCTACCCGATGGCCCGCTTTGGTGCGCTTGCCGAGGTTATGCAGCGCCTGAACCTTGGCGCCCAGCTTTTTGTCCGGAATGTCGAAAATTGTCAGAACCTGATAGCCATCCCGCCGGGCAGGTGGCGCGGCTACGATACGACGCACAATACCGATACGATCATTCAATCCCTGCGCGTGGCATGTTGGACGGCGCTGCAGATCGATCCGGCAACTGCGGTAACCGCCAGCGAACCGGGCGACCGGATCACGCCGGATATGATACGGGGGATCATGGATCATGCCGAAAGACTGTCCGCCGGGGATGAAGAATGGGCAAAGGCGCTGCTGACCTTTTCCGGCGGCACCATCGCCTGCAAGGATCCTGAACGCTGTACACTCTCGGCGCCTGAGGGCAGCGAGTGGGCCGACTACGCACTGCAATTTGAGCTTCTTGCCGTTCGCGGTGAGGAGCGGTTTGTCGAGGTGGCGCAGCTCTACCTCGGCAGGGCGGGTTTCATCTATGGAGTGTTGTGGTGGGAGACCGAAAGCGGCGGCGCGGTGGTCGCGATGTTTCCGGATGTGCGGTGAGGGCGTTCGGTCGGCGACAGCGCGAACGGGGCTGAATTTTCGGCCCGAAATCGGAAAGAGGGCGCGGCTTGTTAGCGGTAATACCCGGACCGCCCCCTTGCCCGGCGCTGTCTGCCCGCGCTAGATGCGTCCTTAACATCATTGACTCCGGAAGGACCGCCATGACCAACGCCCAGGACTTTCAGGATCGCATGCTTTCGCTGGGCCTCGCCCGCGTCAGCGAGGCCGCCGCGCATGCCTCTGCCCGCCTCATCGGGCGCGGCGACGAGAAGGCGGCCGACCAGGCCGCGGTCAATGCCATGCGCGACCAGCTGAACATGCTCGACATCACGGGCGTCGTGGTGATCGGCGAGGGCGAGCGCGACGAGGCGCCGATGCTCTATATCGGCGAGGAAGTGGGCAGCGGCAACGGGCCCGAGGTCGATATCGCGCTCGATCCGCTTGAGGGCACCACCTTGACCGCCAAGGACATGCCGAACGCCCTGACCGTGATCGCCATGGCGCCGCGCGGCACGCTCTTGCATGCGCCCGACGTCTATATGGAAAAGCTCGCCATCGGGCCGGGATACGCGAAGGACATCGTCAGCCTCGACATGCCGCCCGCCGAACGGGTGCGGGCGCTCGCGAAAGCCAAGGGCTGCGACACGAGCCATATCACCTGCTGCATCCTCGAACGTCCCCGTCATCAGGACCTGATCGCCGAGGTCCGGTCGACCGGCGCGGCAATCCGGCTGATCACCGACGGCGACGTGGCGGGCGTGATCCATTGCGCCGAGGCCGAGATCACCGGGATCGACATGTACATGGGATCGGGCGGCGCGCCGGAAGGGGTGCTGGCGGCCTCGGCGCTGAAATGCATGGGCGGGCAGATCTGGGGCAAGCTTCTGTTCCGCAATGACGACGAGCGCGGACGGGCGGCCAAGGCCGGGATCACCGACCTGAACCGCATCTATTCGCGCGACGAGATGGTGCGCGCCGACGTGATCTTTGCCGCGACCGGCGTCACCAACGGCTCGATCGTGCAGGGCGTGAAGCGCGAACCCGGCTATATCACCACCGAGACCATCCTGATGCGATCGAAGACCGGTTCGGTCCGGCGGATGATCTACCGCAATCCGGCGAAATGACCTTTCCCGCCGCCGACCGGCCCGAGGCTGAGGCTGCGCATGATCCCTGATCCGGGGATCATGGCGGGTTGGCTGTCGCTCGGGCTGCTGATCGCCATCACCTTCGCCGCCGCGCTGGCGCGCGGCTTTTCGGGGTTTGGCGCGGCGCTGATCTTCGTACCGCTTGCCAGCGCGATCCTCGGGCCCCGGATCGCGGTGCCGCTTCTCTTGGTGGCCGATGGCGTGATGACGGCGGGCATGGTCCCCGGCGCGGTCAGGACCGCCGACAGAAGCGCCGTCCTGACCATGGCGATGGGGGCGCTTGCCGGGGTTCCGGCCGGGGTCTGGCTGTTGGGCAACCTGCCCTCGCTGACCCTTCGCTGGGCAATCGTGGGCCTTGCCGGCCTGATGCTCGGGCTATTGCTGTCCGGCTGGCGCTATCACGGCCAACCGCGGCGGGCACTGACGGTGCTGGTGGGCGCGCTGTCGGGCCTCTTCTCGGGTGCGGCGCAGATCGGCGGGCCACCGGTCGTTGCCTACTGGCTGGGCGGCCCTTCGCCTGCGGCGGCGGTCCGCGCCAACATAATCCTCTTCTTCGCGGTCACGACCGTCTTTTCGGCGGCGGGCTACATCTGGAACGGGCTGATCACCTGGCGGATCCTTGCGCTCGCCGCGATCATCGCGCCGGTCTATGGCCTTGGCGCCTGGGCGGGCAGCCGGATGTTCGGACTGGCAAGCGAGCGGACTTTCCGCTGCATCTGCCTTGGCATGATCTTCATCGCGACGGTTGCCAGCCTGCCCGCGCTTGACGGCTGGCTGCGCGGCGGGTGATGGCCCGGCGCTTGCCCGGCAAGAGGTTCGGCCTTGCATGAGCCCTCCCTTTGCGGCACCCCTGCACCATGACGCAATCGCCCGCTTTCCTGAATGTCGAGACCTCCCTCACCGGCCGCCGCTGGGTCGGGCCGGATGCGGCCGCCGACCGGCTGGCCGAGGCGATGGTGCAGGAAACCCGCCTGCCCCTGCCCCTTGCCCGCATCCTCGTCGCGCGGGGTGTCGCGCCGGACGAGGCGGCGCGCTTTCTTGAGCCGCAATTGCGCGACCTGCTGCCCGATCCGCGCGGGCTGAAGGATATGGCGGCGGCGGCGGCGCGGTTCCTGACGGCGGTGAAGGGGCGCGAACGGATCGCGGTCTTTGCCGATTACGATGTGGACGGCGGATCGTCGGCCGCGCTCCTGCTCACCTGGCTCAGGCATTTCGGCCAGAAGGCCACGCTCTATGTCCCCGACCGGATCGACGAGGGCTATGGCCCGAACGTCCCGGCGATGGCGGCGCTGGCCGCGGCCCATGACCTGATCCTCTGCGTCGATTGCGGGACGCTGTCGCACGAGCCGGTCGCGGCGGCGAAAGCGGCCGATGTGGTGATCCTCGACCATCACCTCGGGGCCGAGACACTGCCCGAGGCCCTGGCCGTGGTGAACCCGAACCGGCAGGACGAGGACGGGACGCTCGCCCATCTCTGCGCGGCTTCGGTCGTGTTCCTGATGCTGGTCGAGGCCAACCGGCTTCTGCGCGAGGACGGGCTGCAAGGCCCCGACCTGATGGCGATGCTCGACCTCGTGGCACTGGCGACGGTAGCCGACGTGGCGCCCCTGACCGGGGTGAACCGCGCGCTTGTCCGGCAGGGGCTGAAGGTGCTCGCGCGGCGCGAGCGGGCGGGGCTCAGGGCGCTGGCCGATGTGGCGCGGGTGAACGAGATGCCGACGGCCTATCATCTGGGCTTCATCCTCGGCCCGCGGGTGAATGCCGGCGGCCGGATCGGCGCCGCCGATCTCGGCGCCCGTCTTCTGGCAACCGACGATCCGCGCGAGGCAGGCCTGCTGGCCGAACGGCTGGACCGGCTGAACACCGAGCGGCGCGAGATCGAGAGCCGCGTGCGCGAGGAGGCGCTGGCCCAGGCCGAGGCGCGCGGGACCGACGGGCCGCTCGTCTGGGCGGCGGCAGAAGGCTGGCACCCGGGCGTCGTCGGCATCGTTGCCGCGCGGCTGAAGGAGGCGACGAACCGGCCCGCGGTGGTCATCGGCCTTGAGGGCGGGATCGGCAAGGGATCGGCCCGGTCGGTCGCGGGTGTCGATCTGGGCGCGGCGGTGCAAAGGGTGGCGGCAGAGGGTCTGCTGGTGAAGGGCGGCGGGCACCGGATGGCGGCGGGCCTGACGGTCGAGGCAGGCCGGATCGAGGCGGCGATGGAGCGGCTGGGCGAGCTGCTCGCCCGGCAGGGCGCGGGCGCGGGCGGCCCGCGCGACCTCAGGCTCGACGGTCTTCTGATGCCGGGCGCCGCCACGCCCGCGCTGATCGAGGAGATCGAGAAGGCGGGCCCCTTCGGCCAGGGCGCCCCCGCCCCCCGCTTCGCCTTCGGGTCGGTCACGGTGGCCTATCTCAAGCGCGTGGGCGAAAGCCACCTAAGGTTCGGGTTTTCCGATGGCACGGGCCCGGCGATCGAGGCGATCGCTTTCGGCGCGTTCGACGGCCCGCTCGGCCCGGCGATCGAGAGCCACAACCGCCTGCCCCTGCACCTCGCGGGGCGGCTGGAACTGAACGTCTGGGGCGGCCGGGCGCGCGTGCAACTGCGGCTGGAAGACGCGGCAAGACCCTGAGGAACGGCACCTCGCGCCGGCCCGGATGACGCCCGAAAAATCTGCCCGAGCGCCGCAAATTGCCCCTTGCGCAGCTTCGCCGCCTGCCATAAACACCGCCCACGCCACGCGAGAGCAACTCGCTTGCACCAAGCGCGGCCCGTTCGTCTATCGGTTAGGACACCAGGTTTTCAACCTGGGAAGAGGGGTTCGACTCCCCTACGGGCTGCCAAAGTCAACAACATATCATTGATTTCCAATGGATATTCCGCAGTCTATTCGCGGACATGCCTTGGTTGTGGCCATTTCTGACCGACAAAATATGCCCTGCCGGGTTGGCCACAAGTCCGCCGGTCATGAGTTGTGACGTCGCAGCACCGATACCAATACGCTGCAGCGCGCTAGCTAACTCCAACTTGACGGATAAGCTCAGCGGCTATCGGCCTTTGCAGGGCACGTGCCCGAGCCCATGGAGCGGTCAGCCATGCTTCCCATTCTGCCTCGTTCGCAAGAACTACAGGCATGGCCTTAGGATGAACTGCCGCCACAACCGCATTCGGTTCGCAAGTCAGGAACGCAAACAGGTCGTCAACGGTCGCACCGTCCTTCATCTTGCGGATGCTGCGCCAGCCCGGGACATGGATTCCGGCGAAGAAGGACGGTCGCCCGTCTTTGAGTTCAAACCAGGCATTCCCGCCCGGCACAGGTTCCGCGAAGCGGTCGAAGGGCACGAGGCATCTATTTTCAGGACCGAGCCACCGGCGCCAGTGAGGCGAAGCAGTGTTGCGGACGTTCGTGACGCCCCGGTCTATGCCGTTCTTGCTGTGGAACTGTGGCGGGCTAGGAAGGCCCCAACGTGCCCGGGCCAGCACCATGCCATCGCCTTCCTGTCGAACAATCGCTGCGTCTCGGTCAGGGTAAATATCTGCGGGGCCGAGATTGCCGGTCCTGTCGCCCCATCGCCTATCCGGGAAGACCCGGCGCATGGCTTCCTTCGCGGTCGTTTGGTTATAGAGGTTGCACACGATCAAGCCCGCTCATCGCGCCATATCCACTTCACAACCTGCTTCACAAGGCGGCGCACGGTCAATCCTGCAAGCTCTGGCGGAGCGGGCAAGCGCCAGCTCAAGTCCAGATATTCGGCTGTGCGGCATTGAGAGCAGGCAAAAGGGGCGCAAACCGCGCTGGCATCGGGGCCGAGAACCTTGATTGGGTCGGTTGCCCAATAGCTGGCCTGGTGATGGCAGCCATAGCAGCGCACTGTCAGAATCTTTCCCCGAACAGCCAATGCCCGGAGGCGCGGATTGACCTCGCCCGAGACCTCCGCCAGGCCTGCGAGCCTCGCCCGTGACGGTATGGCAAGGGAAAGGTGGCCTTGTCCGGCGGGGTCCGGCGGGGGTCAGGCGGGGGTCAGGCGCTGGCCGCAGCGCCGCTTTCGGCCTTCTTCTGCCAGCGGCCGCTCTCCTCGCTCCAGTATTGCGCCTCGAGCCCTGCTGCGGTCAGCGTGCGCCACTGGCCGCGCGCGGCCTCTACCGCGGCGGGATCGTTGCCGTCGAAGAGGATCGCGGCGCGGTCGAGGGCGGCGACTTCGCCGGGCGTAATGTCGGCCCCGTCCATCGCCATCAGGAACCGCACGCCCTCTGGCAGGTCCGGGCCGACGGCGAGGAGGAGCGGCTGCAGCCCGTCATGCGGCCCGCCCGCGATCCCGTGCGGCAGGAAGCCCTCCTCAGGCCCGAGCCAGAGCTTCTGGTCGAGCCAGTCGGCGCGTGCCGCCTCCCTCAGGCGCACCGCCGCCCGCCATCCCTGTCGCGCTGCCCGCTCTGCCAGCATGGCGACCGCCGCCTCGGGCGCCGAACGGGTGAGGTGATAGAAGAAGACGGCACCCATCCGATCCGGCCCGTCAGCCTTCGCAAAGGTCGGCGATCAGCCGGTTCAGCGTCATCACCCCCCAGCCCGAGGCGCATTTCGGCCCCACGAGCGGCTGTTCGGTCGCGGGCAGCGCGACGCCCGCGATGTCGATATGGCACCAGGGGGTTTCGTCCTTGACGAAGCGCTTGAGGAATTGCGCCGCCGTGATCGAGCCCGCCGGGCGGCCGACGGAATTGCGCATGTCGGCGATATGGCTTTTCAGAAGCGCGTCATAGGCGGGCGACAGGGGCAGACGCCAGGCGCCCTCGCCCTCGGCGGATGCCGCCTTCAGAAGCGCGGCGCACAGCTTGTCGTCGTTGGAAAAGACCCCGGCATTCTCGTGGCCGAGCGCCACGATGACCGCGCCGGTCAGCGTTGCGAGGTTGATCATGCCGGTGGGCTTGAAACGTTCCTGCGCATACCAGAGCACATCGGCCAGCACGAGCCGCCCTTCGGCGTCGGTGTTGATCACCTCGATCGTGTCGCCCTTCATGGATTTCACCACATCGCCCGGCCGCTGCGCGCGACCGTCGGGCATGTTCTCGACCAGGCCGACCAGACCCACCACGTTGCACCTGGCCTTGCGCAGGGCGAGCGCCCGCATGACCCCGGCGACCACGCCCGCGCCGCCCATGTCCATGGTCATTTCCTGCATGCCCTCCGCGGGCTTCAGCGAAATGCCGCCCGTGTCGAAGACCACGCCCTTGCCGACAAGCGCGAAGGGCGCCTCTTTCTTCTTGCCGCCCTTCCACTGCATCACGACGACCTTGGAGGGGCTTTCCGACCCCTGCCCCACGCCCAGAAGCGCGCGCATGCCGAGCTTTTCCAGATCGGGCTCTTCGAGGATCTCGACATCGAGGCCCAGTTCCTGCATCGCGGCAAGGCGGGCGGCGAAATCGGTGGTTGTCAGCACGTTCGCAGGTTCATTCACCAGATCGCGGGTAAAGAGCACGCCCTCGGCCACCGCCGCCATCGGCCCGGCCTCGGCCGCCACCTTCTCGGGCTTGTCGGCGAGGATGCGGACGGCGCCCTTCGCCTCTGTCTCGCCGGTCTTGTAGAGGTTGAACTCGTAAGCCCGCAGCGCCAGACCGAGCGAGAGATCGGCGGTGCGCGCGTGCCCGCCCGCGACGACCGTCACGCCCTCGGCGCCCAGCGCCTTGCCGATCGCGGCGCCGGCCTTGCGGGCCTCGGCAACGCCTGCCTTGGCGGGCAGTTTCACCAGTTGCAGCGCCTCTGCCTTCAGCCCGGCGGGCCAGGCGAGGTCGATCGCATCGCCGGCCTTGGCCTTGGCCCAGGCCTTGCCCTCCATCGCGCGGCCGATGGCGCCCTTCGCGGCCTTGTCGATCCGCGCCGCGGCACCCGAAAGCTTGCCCTCGGCAGGCAGGAGGACCGCGACCCTGCCTCTGGCGGCAATCGCCTCGGAGGCATCGGTGGCATGGAAGGAAATGGCGACGGGCAGGGACATCCGATCTCTCCGCTTTCGGGGGGGTGGCCGGACCCTAGCGAAGCCCCGCCGCTTTGGCCAGATAGGAGTTTTCCCGGCCCCGCCTTTGCGCTAGGCAGGGCAAAACCAAACACGGGGAGCCGACACCTTGATCTCTCGATTCGACAGATATTTGCTGTCGCAGTTGATGATGTTCTTCGGCTTCTTCGCGCTTGTGCTTGTGTCGGTCTACTGGGTCAACCGCGCGGTGAGGCTTTTTGACCAGCTGATCTCGGACAATCAGTCGGTCTGGGTTTTCCTTGAGCTTTCAGCGCTTTCCCTGCCGAACGTGATCCGGCTGATGCTGCCGGTCGCGGCCTTTGTCGCCACGATCTATGCCACGAACCGGCTGTCGAGCGAAAGCGAGCTGGTGGTGATGCAGGCCACGGGTTTTTCGCCCCGCCGCCTGGCGCGGCCGGTGATCTATTTCGGCCTCATCGTGGCACTCATGCTTTCGGTCCTCAGCCATTTTCTTGTGCCGATGTCGCGGGCGCGCCTGAACGAGCGCAATCTGGAAGTGTCGCAGAACGTCAGTTCGAAATTCCTGTCCGAAGGGACGTTCGTCCATCCGGCCAGGGGGATCACGCTTTTCATCGGCCATATCGAGCAGAGCGGCGAGTTGGGGGATTTCTTCCTGTCGGACCGCCGCGATCCGGCGGCCGAGGTGATCTATTCCTCCAAGCGCGCCTATCTCGCCCGCAGCGACAGCGGGCCGAAGCTGGTGCTGCTGGACGGACAGGCGCAGCGGCTGGATACGGCGACCGGGAAACTGTCGCTGACACGTTTCGAGAATTTCACCTATGACATCACCAGCTTTCTCGCGCCCCGCGGCAGCCGGTCGCCCCTGATCGAGGAACTGCCGACGGCCCAGCTGCTGACCGCCGACGAGGCGGCGATGCGCGCGATCGGCGATACGGTCCTGCATGCGCGGTTCGAGGCCAATGACAGGATCGCCAAGCCCTTCCTGCCGCTGGCGCTCGCGCTCATCGCCTTTGCGGCGCTACAGGGGGGCAGCTATTCGCGGTTCGGCCTCTGGCGCCAGATCGGCCAGGCCTGCGGGCTGTTCCTTGTCCTTTTCCTGCTGTCGAACCTCGCGGACAAGGCGGCGGCGCGCCGCATGGATCTGCTTGGCCTGAGCTACCTCGTGCCCGTGCTCGGCATTGCGCTCGGCACGGCGATGCTGGCCTGGGCGGGGCGCAGCCGACGGCCCGCACCCGCCGGGGCGGAGGCGCCGGCATGAGGTTGTCATTCTATATCGCCCGGCGGTTCCTTGCGACCTTCGCGCTGGTCGGCGGCGGTTTCTTCGTGATCCTGTGGCTTCTCGATCTGGTGGATCAGATCCGGCGCTTCCCGGACAAGGGCCTGTCGGACCTCGTGGGGCTGGCGCTTCTGCACACGCCCGGCACCGTCTACCGCATCCTGCCGCTTCTGATGGTGATGACGGCGATTGCGCTGTTCCTGCGGCTGGCGCGTACCTCCGAACTGGTGGCGATCCGTGCCTCTGGCCGCTCGGCCCTGCGCACGCTTCTCGCGCCGGTCGGCGCGGCCTTCGCCATCGGCGTCTTTGCCGTGGCGCTCCTCAACCCGATCGTGGCGGCCACCACCAAGCGCTACGAGCTTCTGACCGGTGGCCCGATCGTGTCGGCCGAAGCCGCGATCGACGGCGGCAGCGGCGGCCTGTGGCTTCGTCAGGCGGCGGCCGACGGCCAGTGGGTGATCCGTGCGGGCGGCGCGAGCGAGGACGACCGGGTGCTTTCGAACGTCAGTTTCCTTCTGTTCGGCGCCGACGGGCGGCCGAAGACCCGCCTTCTCGCCGCCGAGGCGCAGCTCGAGGAGGGCCGCTGGATCGCCCGGGATGTCAAGGTCTGGGACCTCGCGGGCAGTGACAATCCCGAGGCCGCCGTGCGCCATCAGGCGGAACTGGCGATCAAGTCGGACCTGACCCTTGATCAGATCCGCGATTCCGTCGGCGCGCCCGAGACGGTCTCGGTCTGGGACCTGCCCGGCTTCATCGCCCGCCTCGATGCCGCAGGCTTTTCTTCGCGCCGCCATACCGTGGCCTTGCAGGGCGAGCTGACGCTGCCGCTTCTGCTCGCCGCCATGGTGCTGGTGGGCGCGGGCTTCACCATGCGCCATGCGCGGTTCGGCCAGTCCGGCCTGATGGTCCTCATGGCGCTCGTTTCGGGCATCGCGATCTTCTTCGTGCGCAATTTCGCGCAAGTCCTCGGCGAAAGCGGCCAGCTCCCCGTCCTTCTCGCCGCCTGGACGCCGCCGCTGGCCGCGCTCCTCCTTTCACTCAGCCTGCTTCTGCATCTGGAGGATGGCTGATGCGTCTTGAGAGATCGCTGAAACTTGCGCTCTTCCTGTCCGCCGCGCTCGTCCTGACGCCCGCGCGCCAGCCCGCCCTGGCCGAGGAGCTGCCCGCGCTCGTGGCCGACACGGTCTATATCAACGCCGACCAGACGCTGGTCGCCGAAGGCGCGGTCGAGGTGATCTACAAGGGCCAGCATCTGACGGCGAAGAAGCTGACCTACGACCAGGCGACCGACCGGCTGACACTCGAGGGCCCGATCACCATCGACGACGGTGCGGGCACGCTGATGCTTGCCGACGAGGGCGAACTGAGTGCCGATTTCCGCGACGGCATCCTCAAGGGCGCGCGCCTCGTGCTCGAAAGCCAGCTTCAGATCGCCGCCGCAGAGATCCGGAGGCTCGAAGGCCGCTATACGACGGCGACGCGGGTCGCCGCCTCGACCTGCCAAGTCTGCCCGTCGAACCCGACACCGCTGTGGGAAATCCGCGCCACCCGCGTGACCCATGATCAGCAGACGCGGCAGCTTTATTATGACAATGCCCAGTTCCGGGTCGCCGGTCTGCCGGTTTTCTACATTCCGCGCCTCAGGATGCCCGACCCGACGCTCGACCGGGCGACCGGTTTCCTCCTGCCATCGGTCCGCACCTCTTCGGAACTCGGCCTCGGTTTCAAGCTGCCCTATTTCATCGCGATCGGCCCGGACAAGGATCTGACCGTCACGCCCTATCTGACTGCGAAGGGCGGGCGCTCGGTCGGCTTGCGCTACCGACAGGCCTTCCGCAACGGCGAGCTGGAGCTGACCGGAGCTCTCGGTCGGGACGACATCTTCCCGGGCGAGGATCGCGGCTATCTCTTCGGGACCGGCCGCTTCATCCTGCCCCGGGGCTACCGCTGGGGCTTCGACATCGAGACGGCGAGCGATGACGCCTATCTTCTCGATTACGGCATCACCGACAAGGACCGGCTGACGAGCGATGTCTTCCTCACCCGGACCAGACGCGACCTTTTCTTCGATGCCCGGCTCGCGAACTATTATTCGCTGCGCGCCGCAGACGACAATGACGTGCTTCCGTCATTCGAATCGAGCGCGGAATATGTGCGCCGCTTCGCGCCCGCGCTGATCGGCGGACAGGCGGAGCTTCGCTTCGACCTGCATGGGCTCAATCGCCTCTCGACCGTCGATACGGACGCGAATGGCGACGGGGTGACCGACGGTCGTGACGTCGCGCGCCTCTCGCTCGGGCTCGGCTGGCGGCGGCAGGAAATTCTCGGCAACGGCATGGTCCTGAGTTTCGGCGCGGCCGTCAGGAGCGACCTCTACCAGATCGGCCAGGACCAGGCCTGGCCGGGCACCATCACCCGCACCATCCCGACCGCGGCGGTCGAGCTGAGCTGGCCCTGGGTGAAGCCGGCCAAGGGCGGCCATTCGGCGCAGGTGATCGAGCCCGTGGTCCAGATCGTCTGGAGCCCCGACACGCTCGAACCGGTGCCGAACGAGGACAGCGCGCTTGTCGAACTTGACGAGGGCAATCTGTTCGCCTTCAGCCGCTTCCCCGGTGCCGATCTCTATGAAAGCGGGCTGCGCACCAATGTCGGCCTGCGCTGGACGCGCTACGATCCGGCGGGCTGGAGCGTGGGCCTGACGGCGGGCCGCATCCTGCGGTCCGAGGATCTCGGCCAGTTCTCGACCGGCTCGCGCCTTTCGGGCACGCGGTCGGACTGGCTTCTGGCCATGCATCTTCAGACCGATGACGGGCTGTCGGTGATCAACCGCGCGCTGTTCGACGATGCTCTGAATTTCTCGAAGGACGAACTCAGGCTCGATTTCAACCGTGGCCGCTATTCGCTGGGCGGCAGTTACGTGTGGCTCGTCGCCGACCCAGCCGAAGGCCGTCCGCTCGCGACGTCCGAACTGGCGCTGGCGGCGGGCTGGCAGGCCAGCGACCATTGGCATGTCTCGGCCAGCGGCCGCTATGATTTCACCGCCGACGAGACGGTGAAGGCCGGCCTCGGCCTCACCTATCTCAGCGATTGCGCGCGTCTCGATCTTTCCCTCTCGCGCCGCTTCACGTCCTCGACTAGTGTGAGGCCATCGACCGAGGTCAGCCTGACGGTCAACCTCAACGGCTTCGGCACCGGCAGCGACGGCCGCCAATATCGCAAGAGCTGCGGGGGCTGACAGCGCCCGCCCCGACCGCTAAAGACGAAGACCGCCAAAGACGAACGACAAGAGACGGAACCAAATAGATGCGCCTCATCCTTCTTGCCCTGAACCTCGCGCTTTGCCTGGTGGCCCCGGCCGCCCTGGCGCAGGGCCAGTTCAGCCCGGTGATCCGCGTGAACGACAGCGCCATCACCGGCTACGAGCTTGACCAGCGCATCAAGTTCCTGACCCTCCTGCGGTTCCCGGGCGACATCCGGGCCGAGGCGGAGAAGGGCCTGATCGAGGACCGGCTGCGCCTCGCCCTGGCCCGCTCGATCGGCATGAAGCTGACCGACCAGCAGATCGAGGCCGGGATGGCCGAATTCGCGGGCCGTGCCAATCTTGAAACCGAACAGTTCCTGCAGGCGATCGCCCAGGGGGGCGTCGACCCAGAGACCTTCCGCGATTTCGTCGAGGCCGGCATCGCCTGGCGCGAGGTGGTGCGCGCCCGCTATGCGGGCCGCGTGACCGTTTCGGAGGCCGAGATCGACCGCGCCCTGTCGGCCGACAATGGCCGCGGCGCCGGTCCGCGCGTGCTTCTGTCCGAGATCATCCTGCGCGCCCGCCCGGGCGAGACCGGCGTCGTCCGCCGCAGGGCCGAGAAACTGGTGGCCGAAACCCATGGCGAGGCCGCCTTTGCCGCGCTCGCGCGCGAAATGTCGCTCGCCCCGTCCCGTGAGGATGGCGGCCGGATCGACTGGATTCCGCTGTCGAACCTGCCACCGCAGGCGCAGGCGGCGATCGGCAAGCTCGGCCAGGGCCAGATCAGCGAGCCGGTGCCGCTGAACGGCTATGTCGCGCTCTTCCTGCTGCGCGGCATGACCGGTGGCGAGGACAAGCTCTCCGCCAGCGCGATAGCAAGCGATTATGCCGTGCTCGCGCTCGGTGCGGGTCAGGCGGCGGAAGCGCAGCGCATCGCGGCAGAGGCGCGGTCCTGCGACGATCTGTACCTGCTGACCAAGGGCCAGAGCGGCGCCGTGAACCGGCAGAACGCGCTTCGCGGTCAGATCCCCGGCGACATCGCCGCGACGCTCGACCGGCTCGACGCCAACGAGGCCGCGGTGGTGCAGGGCGCCTCCGGCCCCCGCGTGGTGATGCTGTGCTCACGCAATGCCACCATTGCCGCCAACCATCTCGACGCGGTCGTGCCGGTGATCGCCGATCCGGCCGCGAAGACCGCCGGGGGCGACATCGTCCCCTCGGCGATCGAAGGGCTCGGCTTCGGCAATGGCCCGAGCCGCGACCAGATCCGCGACGAGATCCAGAACCGCAAGCTCGCCCAGCTCGCCGATTCATGGCTGGCCGAGCTGAAGGCGGGTGCGATCATCACCCGGCCATGAGCGGAGATCCCGGCCTGCCGGTTGCGCTGAGCTGTGGCGAGCCGTCCGGCATCGGACCAGAGATCGCGGTGAAGGCGCGCGCGGCGCTTGGGCCTGCGCTGCCCTTCTTCTGGATCGGCGATCCGCGCCACCTGCCCCCGGGAACCGGGTATCGGGAAATCGCGGCGCCCGACGAGGCGTGCCGCGTTCCCGCAGGCCAGTTGCCGGTCCTGCCCCACCCTTTCCCCACGCCTGCCCCGCCGGGCAGCCCGGCGCCCGAAAATGCCGCCGAGGTGATCGCGGTGATCGGCCGCGCCGTGCGGCTCGTCATGGCGGGCGAGGCGCTGGCCCTCTGCACGTTGCCGATCAGCAAGGAAGCGCTGAAACGGGGCGCGGGCTTCGCCTTTCCCGGCCATACCGAATTTCTCGCCCATCTCGCGGGCGGCGGGCAGCGCCCGGTGATGATGCTTGCCTCCGACATGCTGCGCACCGTGCCGGTCACCATCCATATCCCGCTTGCCGAGGTGCCCGCGCGCCTCACGGCCGAACTTCTCGAAGACACGCTGCGCATCACCCACGAAGGCCTCGCCCGCGATTTCGGCATCGACCGGCCACGCCTCGCCGTCGCGGGCCTCAACCCGCATGCGGGCGAGGGCGGCACGATGGGGCGCGAGGAGCTTCAACTCATCCTCCCGGTCCTCGACCGGCTCCGCGCCGAAGGGGTCCAGATTGCGGGGCCCCTGCCCGCCGACACGATGTTCCATGCCGAAGCCCGCGCCCGCTATGACGCGGCCATCTGCATGTACCACGATCAGGCGCTCATCCCGCTGAAGACGCTGGCCTTCGCCGACGGGGTGAATGTCACCCTCGGCCTGCCCTTCGTGCGCACCTCGCCCGATCACGGCACGGCCTTCGACATCGCAGGCAAGGGCCGCGCCGATCCCTCAAGCCTGATCGCCGCGCTGAGGCTCGCCGCCCGCATGGCAGAAAACCGGAAGCGGGTCGCGTGATGCCCTCTTGCGTTCGCAAATGTCCCGGGCGAGGTCCGGACCCTGTCCGGGACGGGGGCAGCGCCCCCCTTCCCCGCCGGAGCCCGCGCTGATGGCCGGGATCGACAGCCTGCCCCCCCTGCGCGAGGTCATCGCCACACACGGAATTTCCGCGAAGAAACAGCTCGGCCAGAATTTCCTTCTGGACCTCAACCTCACCGCCCGGATCGCGCGGGCGGCGGGTGATCTGACCGGCGCCGATGTCCTTGAAGTCGGCCCCGGCCCCGGCGGCCTGACCCGCGGCCTGCTGGCCGAGGGCGCCCGCCGGGTGCTTGCCATCGAGAAGGACGAGCGCTGCCTGCCCGCCCTGGCCGAGATCGCCGCGGCCTATCCCGGGCGTCTCGCCGTCCTGAACGCCGACGCGCTGACGGTGGACCCGGCGCTGCACCTCGCCGCCCCGATCAAGGTGGTGGCGAACCTGCCCTACAATGTCGGGACCGAACTTCTGGTGCGCTGGCTGACGCCTGCGTGCTGGCCGCCCTTCTGGCAAAGCCTCACCCTGATGTTCCAGAAGGAAGTGGCCGAGCGGATCGTCGCCAAGCCGGGGTCGAAAGCCTACGGGCGGCTGGCGCTTCTCGCGCAATGGCGGACGGAGGCGCGGATCGTCCTCACCCTGCCGCCCGAGGCCTTTACCCCGGCGCCCAAGGTCCATTCGGCCGTCGTCCATCTGACCGCGCTTGCCGAACCGCGCTACCCGGCCGATCCGAAGATCCTTTCCAACGTCACCGCCACCGCCTTCAACCAGCGCCGCAAGATGCTGCGCGCCGCGCTCAAGGGTCTGGCGCCGGGCATCGAGGCATTGTTGACCGAGGCCGGCATCCCACCCACCGCCCGCGCCGAGGAGATCGACCTCGAACGGTTCTGCGCGCTCGCCCGCCTGCTCGACACGCGCCGGGCCTGAATGAAAACGGCCCCGGAAATCCGGGGCCGCAACATCAACTGCGTCAGAAAGCGGTCATTCGTCGTCGGAGGTCGCCGGGGCTGCCGGGGCGTCAGCCGCGCCGCCCGTGTCCTTGTCCTCGCCGCGCGGCCGCCGCGGGCCTCTCGGGCCGCGACCCGGCCCTTCCTTGGCCTCGCCCGCCGGGGCAGGCTTTTCGCTCCGCTCGCGGCGCGGGCCCCGGCCACCCTCGCGGCGTCCGCCGCCGGTGGCCTTGCCCTCGCCCCGGGGCTCGTCGCGCCGCTCCTGCGGCGCGCGTCCGCCGAGGAAACCCGGTACCGCGCCTTCGAAACCGACGGGCTCGGGCGCATGATACATTTCCGGGGTCTCGACCAGACCCGGGCCATCCTCTTCGTCGGCCATGTCCGCCGAAGGCGGCAGGCCCGGCTGTTCTTCCTCGCCCGGGTCGCGCGGCTCGTAGCGCTCGCCCCCGGCCTGGCCGCCATAGCCGTTGCCATTGCCGTTCTGGCCATAGGGCTGGCCGCCCTGATTGCCGCCGCCCTGCTGGCCACCCTGGGCCTGCCCCTGGGCCTGCCGCTGCTCCTGCTCGCGGGCAAGCTCGCGCTGCGCCTCGCCCAGCATGCGGGTGTAATGTTCGGCATGCTGCAGGAAGGCCTGTTCGGCCGGTCTCTGTCGCCTCGACGACCTGAGCATCGCGCGCCAGCACCGATACTGTCGATGATCTGGGCGTGCCGCGCACCTTGCCCTCCGGACCGGAGCGCCTGAAGACGCGGTTGACGATATTGCCGAGAACGCCGCTGTTCGACTGTTCCGCGAACGGACGGATGATCTCATGCGCTTCGTCCTATGCCGTCGAGGCTGAAGGGCGGTGCGCCCCCAGACCGACCGCGCCACGGTCCGATGGCGGACTGCGCAGGGCCAGGTAAGAACAGCGCCTGAGCCGGCTTCAGTGCCGAAGCCGCTCCCGATCCGCTGCGCCCCGCTCTTGCAGTACGCGCGCGGCGGGCCTGACAAGCGGATCTCGGCAAACGGCCGGCGGGCGGATTTCCAATTGTTTTCGCTAACGGTCGATTCTGGGCGCCTGGCAGCGGATCACTTCCGCGCCGGTAACCCTGATCGCCGGGATTTTCGGCCATCACGATCCGGTCGCGCCCGGGTCCAGATCGGGAAGATCGCCAGTTTCAGAACCGCTGCGCCGCAAGAGGCGATGATTGACGCCTGTGTCGGCCCGATCTCCAGAAGGAGCCGCCCGCCCGCGATCAGGCGCGCGCCCGCACCTGCCGCTATCGCCCGGTAGGCATCAAGCCCGTCGCCGCCGGGCGCCATCCGCCATGCCCACCTGACCTCGGCGAGCTCGCCATCTCGTCCGCCATGGCGATATAGGCGGACGGAGACGATCGAATAGCTGTGCTGGCACGGCCGTGGATACCCGCCGACGCGAAGGCGGCCTGGCGCCCGAGCCCCAGCCGCGCGGCATTCTCCGCAGCGACGGCGAGCGCCGCCGCCGATAAGGTCGGTGCCAAGACCGCCGCGACTGGCATGGCCGCAAGGCAGACAAAAGGATGCAGCCCGACCCGTGCCGAGGTCGAGCATGCGCACGAAAGGCCGTTCCAGCGCTTCAGCACCAGAAGCTGGTCCGGGCGCGGGTCGACATCGCCTGTGACGCGGAAGCTGCGGCCCAGGAACTGGCGCTCGCCGACGATCTGGCTCACGGGCTGGCGCCGGCGGCAGCCATGAGCGCCTTCGAAGGACCTTTGCTGCGCGCCGGTCATCTCACCGCGATGCAGATCAGCCGGTCGGGCGGGAGGCCCAGCACATGCCAGAAGCCGCCGCGCATCGCCCGGGCAGGCGCTGATGCCCGCCGCCTTCAGCGGGATTGCCGTTCTGAGCGCCTCAGTTGCCCGTCATCACGCTTCCATCTGATGAGCTTCTCGGCCTGATCAAGGCGACGAGCGCATCGATGATGTCGCCCGCCATGATCTGCGGCAGCGCGCGTAGCGTGAGGTTGATCCGGTGATCACCGTCCGGCCTCGCGGGAACAGGTCTGATCCGTCGCTGCGGTCGCTCGACGCACCTCGCGCCGGTGGCTGGCGGCGCGCTCGTGTCTGGCGCGGCTGGTGCGTTCCAGACGTAGAGGCGCGCGCGCAGCACCGCCATCGCATTGGCGCGGTTCTGGTGTTGGGACTTCTGGATCGAGGGTCACCACGATCCCGGTCGGTGGTGATCCCGCACGGTCAACTGTCGTGTTCACATGCTGCCCGCCCGCGCCGACGACCGCACGTCGATCCTGATGTCGGCGGCTGGACAAGCCGATCTTCAGAATCTCCGTTCTCGGGCAGAACGGCGACCGTGGCGGCGGAGGTGTGGATGCGCCCGCCCGCCTCGGTTTCCGGCAGCGCTGCACCGCGGTGCACGCCGCTTTCGAACTTCAGCCGCGCGAAGACCCCCTGCCCTCGATCCGTTACCCTTCACCCGCCAAGCTCGGTCAGCGGCTCCATCAGATCGAAGCGCCAGCCCTGCGCCCTCGGCATATGTTTCTGGTACATCCTGAGAAGGTCGCCTGCGAAAAGCGCCGCCTCCTCGCCGCCGGTGCCGGGGCGGATCTCCAGATCGCGGGGCGCATCCGCCGCATCCTGGGCAGAAGCGATCTGCAACGCCCTCCATCTCGGGGATGCGCGCCTTCAGGATCTCCGCAGCTCGTCCTCGGCCAGAGCCTTCATCCGGACTGGCCAGCATCGCCTCGGTCTCGGCCAGGTCACCCAGCGCCAGGCGGTAGGCACCGATCTCGGCCACCGGCTTCAGGTCGGCATATTCGCGCGACAAGGCCGCGATCTCCGAAGGCGCCGCGCCGGCTCGAGAGCTTCGCCCTCGAGAAACCGGAAGGCCGAACGATCTGGTCGTGGCTTGTCCATCGAACTCATGCCGCTTCACGCCTTGCCCGGCCATTGGTCAAGAGGGGGCAAGGGCGGTAACCCCGGGAGACACAGAAAGCAGGCCAGTCACTCTTTCCGCCCGAGGTGTAATACGTCGCCGGAGGCACTTTGCGCCCCCGGACCTCATCCTGGGGCGCGAGAAATGTCTTGGCCACGCCTCTGGCGGCCGCATCCGGATCAATCGGCGCTCGGCCGGGTGAGCCAATTCCGCTGAAGGTGGCGTTCACGCCGGGAACCCGGCGACTGACCGTTGCTGGCGATGGCCATGCCCCCGGCAAGTATCAGACGAATGAAGCACGCGCCTCACCGCCGCATCTTGCCCACGGTAAAGGCAGATCAGTCATAGCGAGGATGCGCCCCGGCGATCGCTGCCGCCCGCCGTGTCATATAGCGGCGAAACCCTGACCGCGACTGCCGCCGCTGACCATGTTGATGCCCGCCAGGTCCCGCAGCATCGCCGCCGCCTGCCAGCTCGCTGAAGCCCGCCCAGACCGGCGCGCCGGGTCCCCGGGCGCGAAGGCTGATCGAGCGCGTCGATGTCGAACGTAAGATAGGCCGGGTTCTTCCCCACCACCGCCTTGGCCTGCGTTACGACAGCCGCCACGCCCATCTCAAGAGCTTCGCGTCGTGATGACATTCACCTGATAATCTTCGTCGTCGTCCTGATGCCGATCTGGAGAACGCCGGGTCGACATAGCCCGCCTTCACCGCCTTGCAGAACATCGTGCCATGGCTCGATTCGTGCCGGGACGAGTCACGTCCGGCCACAGGTCCGAATAAGGTCGAAATGAATGAGGCTCAGCGCCCTGAACCCGTGCGGCCAGGCCCTGGAGGATCGGGAAGGTGACGGCAATGATTTCGCCACACGACCGATCCGTACCGGCCGTGAGGATCGGGTGACGCGGGCGGTCAGGTTTCTGGAAACCGGGCATGTTCATGGTCGGAAGGCTGTGGATCGCCATAGTCGATGATGCTGAGATCCTCATCGGTTCCCCCAGCCATGGTGGCGGGTCATGTGTTGAGGCAGGAGGCCTCGCGGATCGCCCGCGCCCAGCGCGTTCCTGCCTGATGGCTCACTGCCTGGTCGAACGGAAGCGACGCCAGGACGCTGATCGACCCGTCAGGTCTTTCGTATAGGTCCGGCGCAGGTGCCGTCGCCCCGCCGAACGCATTCTCAACGTATAGCCTTGACCTTTGCGGTGAACGCGGTGGTCGACCTGGCGCTGCATCTTCGGCGCGTTGAAATCCCCGGCCAAGAACGCCCAGTTGCCGTCAAGTGCCGAGGATGGCTGATCCGGGTCAGGTGAAAAGCCCCCAGCTGCAGGGGCCGCCGTCAGCGGTACTTGATCAAACGCCCCGGGCTGGCGACCGGCGGCTCACCATCCGCCGCCGCCGCCACCACCCCCGCCACGGAAACACCGCCACCCGCCGCGGAAAAGCCGGAGGAGGAGCTGCGCGGCGGCAGGGCGCTGGTGAAACTGTCCGAAAGCAGATCAGTCGATGTCCGAAACCTGGCCGGCAGTTTCCGCTTGCCCTGGTCGCGCCTGGCAGGCTCAGCCAGGGCGCAGAGGAAGCCGCCGCCTGCATGGTCCCGGCCGCGACCGGCGGCAAGGGCCAGGTCTGGAAGGCCCGGCTCCAGGGTTTTTCCATCACATGGCATAGGCAGAGCGTCTGAAATGTCGGGGCGACATTCTGGGCGCGCTCGTTATGTTCATGCGGTCTTCCTCGGCGACCGACAGATAGTGCCGCAGCCCTTCGATCTGGCCGTGCGCCTGGGCCCCTGTGGCGCGGGCGCCCATCGCGGTAGAAGAACAGGAGATCTGCACTGCAGAAGCGAGGCAAGCAAGGTCGGCGAGAAACGGGTCTTCCACACAGAATGGGCGCGGCCGGAACGGTCGGTGTTGACCACGCCTACCGCGGATGGCGGAGCCGAAGACGCTGGCTGATCTGCCTGACAGGCCTGATCCCCATTGCTTGCGACATTGACCCCGATGGCAGTGAGTATCCTGCCGCCAATCAGGAAGAAGGGCAGAGCGCAGCGATTGCGCGTCGGCTGGCTGATGATCAGCGCCGCCGCGATCACCGCCGCCGACAGGCCACCCCAGAATGATCCAGCCGGCGTTGTGGTGATAATGAGATAACACCGAGATGCTCGCGCCCAACCGATCGCTGGAACACCACCATGATCGCGCGACGGCGCTGCCGTTCGCCCGCGACAGGGTCAGGGCCACCCCGGCCCCCAAGCCGGTTCAGGAAAGCGCCTTCGCCGACCGAAAGCGCTCCGTCGCCCGCGTTTCCGTCCGCTTCCACGCGACGGTATCGTCAACATCCTCGTCGACATATCCGCCGACGGCGAGGTTCAGGGCCAAACATGGCCTGTGAACCCTGCTTCTTGAGCCCGGCGTTCCAGATGGGTCGGCGGTGAGCGCCGCGGAAGACCCTCCGGCGCGTCCCATGGCGGGCACGATCACGCCTTTGGGTCGCGCCCGACCCTGCGCCAGCTCGTCAGGTAATAGAGAAGGACGACCAGGCCCCGCCCGGCGATCGTGCGGTCGCCAGGATGGTCGCGGAGACAGCCCATTCCCGCCCGCGCGAGGGCGGCAGGACCACGCCCTTTGGCAGGCTCACCACAAACCGACAGACCCTCGCGCGGGCCAAGCGGCCCGGTGGTGACGAATGTAATTCTCGCGCCTGCCGGGCGAGATTTCTTGGGGTTGCCCCCCTGCGCCTGCGATCCATAGGGACCGGTATAGGCCGGCTGTCCGGTTGCCCGGCCACTCCTGCGGCAGATGGATCACCGCCTCGGCCGACCGGATCGGAAACAGCCATTCGCGCTGGTGGCGTCTGGCAGACTCGTCATGATTCTGCTCAGAACTGCACCCGCCGTTTTGTCCGTAGGTCAGAACATAGTCATGCACGCCGGGGTCGAGGAAAACCTCGGCGCGACCGAGATAGACGCGCACCATGCCGCTGCCGGTCTCTGATCCGCGTTGCCTCGGGCTGACTGTCGCAGGCCGACACCAGCGAAGCCGGTGGTGGCGACTGGCCTGTCCGGTCGACGAAACCGTGTACGAAAGTCGCGGTAGATGCCGCGCCGGATCGTGACGCCTCGGCCCGACGGATCGCCTCCGTCACCGGAAATCGCCGTTCGCCATCACCTCCACATCGCTGGTGAAATTCAGGATCTCTTCTTCCGCCAGAACCGGCCAGGGCGATCAGCGCGCGGCGAAGACCGCAGCGAATGGCCGCCCGACGAAACGCCGCACGAGCCGCTGAACGGGCATTTGAAGGACACTTTGGGTAGCGCCCGGTCGGCGGGGCCCTCCAGCTTCGAAATACCGGCCTTGGAAAAGCCGAACTGGTTGGCGATCAGGTTCGAGGGGAAGCTTTCCACTCACGTTCAGATCGCGGGTCGAGCCGTTGCGGTCAGCGCCGCGCCATCTGGATCTGGCTCTGATCGCCGAGAGCTGCGTCTGCAGGTCACGGAAACTTCAGCGGCCTTGCGTCCGGATAGGCCTCGGCCACCGCCATCAGCCGCCGCCTGGAGCGCCTGACCGAGCATGCCTTCGGCGGCTGCCCGGCCCGCGATACGAGCCGGACGGAATGGCCTGCGCGCGGGTGCAACCTCGGTCACTTCGCGCAGCGCATCCTTTTCATGGGCGGCATAGCCCTTCACGGTCTCGATCAGGTTGGGATCAGGTCGCCTCGGCGCTTGAGCTGGACGTCGATGCCGCTCCAGGCCTCCTGCACCGATTCGCCTCGCAGCCGCACGAGGCCGTTGAGGTGACGATGACATAACCGACGACAAGGACGACGAGCGCCGCCAGGATCATGAAAAAGGTCTGCCGGCTCCTCCGCCGGTCGCTTTGCCGAGACGCTAGGCCTATCGGGGGGCGGCATGGAAGACGCTTCGTCGGGGAAAGGCTGGCGGCTTCCCTCCCGGTGGCCCGGGCGCTCAAGGCGTCTGGCGGTTCCGCTGCCATTCTCGGCCCTGATGCCGGACCGCCTCGACGGCCCGCCGATCGGCGACGGGGGTTCTGTTCCTCGACGCGGATGGCGACGGCAAGCGCACCGGCGGCGGTTGCCACTCGCGAACGTCAGCACCGTGACGCACGCGGGACGGATGGAGGAGGCTCGGGGCGCACGCCCTGGGCCGGATGGGCGGTTGTTACGGCCCCCGCCCGGAGAAGCTGCCTCGGGCGAATATTCAGGCATGGGGGCATCCGAGATGGATTGACCGCGACAGGCGGTATCGTCAACTCGCCCTATCGGTGAATCCTGGCGGGGCGAGATGTGTGTGGTGTGGATGGCGGTCATGTGCGCAGTCCATGGCGGACAGGTCGCTGTCCCGTCAAGTCGCAGGACAGATCGAGACGGCCCCCATCACCTGCCTCGATCAATCAGCGGCATACGGCGTCGTCGCCTGCTCTGCCACATTCCCGTGTACGCTACGAGTGTTTTTGTGGGACCCATAGATGATGACGAACGCGAACGGGGCGAAGACGGTCAAGACGCTCGCGCAGCTCGGCATCCTCGAGATCGACCTGACGGACGATGACGCGATCGTGGCTCAGGACGGGTCGGTGATCGAGGGCCAGACGACCTATCGGAAATCGGACGGTTCCACGGGGACGGTGGCGCGCACGAGCCTTGTCGGCAAGGCGGACGGGCACCGGGTGACCGAGGTGATCACGATGGATGGAAGCGGCAAACCGGAGATTGCAACGGGCGGGGTGGCGATCGCCAAGGCGGGATGGCGACGTGGGACGTGGGGCGGTTTGACGGGCGTAAGGACGGGAGGGATTGGATGACGCTGAGGCGCAAGGCGTATTGTCGGGATACGGCATGGGAATGGCGGGTTGGCACCCACCCTATGGCGGCTAAATCACCCAAACTGGGGATTGATCGTGCGGCAGATCAGCAGCGACAATCTATCTTTCTGTCCGCTCGCACAAGAGATCTGGCTACTGAAGCATGCGGTGGTTGGCGGCGCAGGAAATATTGCTCAACTGTTTTTCAAAATTTGCCAGAGATTTCTGAGGCAGACGGCACTGTCCAAAAACTTTATCCGTACTGGCGCATACAGGGAGGCGGTATTAAGTGCAATTATATTATTACTGGCTTGAATTGAAGGTTGCAGTATTGGGAGGTGAAACCACCACGAAAGGACCTTCAAAGGCATCTATCGATCTGGGAATGATTCATATGGCTGACTCCTTTAAACAAAGCACAGCGAGCGTTCCGACGATACATGAAGGTCAATTCGTTGTGTCGCTCAAATCGGGGCAAATTTGTTCGAGATTGAAGACACCAGATCGGCCGGCCCCACCCAAGATGATGTTGAGGAGATCGAAACACTGAAGGTGACGCTTGCTATTGGCTAGCATAGAGCTTCAATCGGCGACGTTGGGCTTTAATCTGATTGAAAAACATCACTGGACATTGTTGGCGGGAAATACTTCTTTGGCGAAGTTAACTTAGAGGAATAATCATGAGCTTGGTGGAAGATCGACCTCAGTGCGACCTCAGTGATCGGCGAAATTGGTGGGGTTTCTATTAGGTCGTGTTGACAAAAGGGATCTGACAAGGCGCGCTGAACATGATTCAAGCTGGCATCTGCCATGGAGACCAGCTTGGCACGAGACTTGATGTCGGACGAGAATGCGTGTTTCACGTGCGCTTCATCTTATGTCCGCGCCCCAAAAGGGCGCAAGCCCTGAACCATCGCGTTCTTCTGGATGGGATTTTCTGGACGGCACCGGATCGCTGTGGCGTGACCTGCCGGAAGAGTTCGAACCAGCGTCTATCGTCAGTTCCGGCGCTGAGTTTCGGCGGGGCTCTTGGGAGGATATCACGGAGGCCCTGAACGAGAGCGGGTTGGTCCCGGACGCCCTTCAGATGGTCGACGGCACCGTGGTCCGCCCACCATCAGGCAGCGGGGCGCCAAAGGGGGACCTGCCATGCAGGGCTTCGGCGCGGTCCATTTGAAGCGCAAGCAAGGATGGGAGGAATGGGATGTCGTTGCAGGAGGCGCGGTGGATTTGCGCCTTGCCAGTCTGCGCGTCGTTCGTCGCCCGCTTCCGGCAGCATAAACACTACTTTGGTCGAAAGATCGCCGTGGCTGCCGTGCCGCTCTTCTTCCTAACGCCTTCCAGAACTAGGCGCGGTTTTCGTGCCAGCCGCCCGGAGAGAATTGTAGTGAGAATAGTTAAATTCCTTGCCAGCAGACCCACTACGTCGCATGGCATTCCTATTTGGTTTTGAGCACAAAATACCGGCAGCCTTCCGTTATGCCTGTTAAACAATGACGAAAAATTGGGCCAGAAATCAGAATTTCACTCTTTTAACGAGCGAATGTGTTGATCTGGCCTCGCTGATGAACCTGATGAAATTGCCCGCTTTTGTGCAAGGTTGAAATCAGGAGAGCTTGTAAATTTGTCAATTAGATCCATTTCAACTTTATGTGGGCGCGCTGTCTATTCAGTCGTTGGCGCAGATGAATGTGGTCTCATAAAAGTATGATATGGCGCAGACGCCAAATACTGTCAATTTGATTTGCCGTAGTGAGAAGGGGATTTCTTGGGCAACCTGACTATCGGTGTCAACGCGATCGGAAGTAGCTACGCGCATGCTTTCGTTGAGATCGGCTCTGATGATGTGACCGCCCCCCGGTCGGCCCACGGCGCCGATCCCGGACACAGCATCATGCATGCCGTCACCGGGCGCGCGTCCTGGGATCTGGGCGCCGAGGCTCACGGGCCAGCAAGCCGGATGCCGCCCGGCCGACAGATCGCAGGAAATTGACGCTGGGTTCTTGAGGTGACGCATCGTGACATATCAGGGATTTAAGTGGTGCCCAGAGCCGGAATCGAACCAGCGACACGCGGATTTTCAAGCCGTCCACCGGCGCGGGAAATCAACCGGTTGCGCGGAATTTTCCTGTCAAACTCCCTACGGGAAATCAAGCACTTACGGGGCGACTGTCAAACCGGTTTTCCGGCGATCCGGGGCAAAGAAAAACCGTCGAGGGGGCGGCCACCCACCTCGACGGCGCATTCGAAGTCACTGTCCTGACAGACTACCAAAGCGCGGACTCCGGCGCAATCACCGGGGGCCTGCATGTCTGACATTCTGCCCTTCTGCCAGGTCAAGCTGCAGTATCTTCTCGACCTCGTCCTTGACCAGTCGCTCGACGACAACGCCTTCCGCGTTGCCGCCTATCTGGCGCTGACCCATGCCGACCATGACACCGGCGAATGCCATCCGTCCTTCGAGACGATCGGCACGGCGCTTGGGCGGCACGCGAAATCGGTGAAGCGCGCGCTGAACAAGCCCGAGATGACACGCCACCTGACCGTCGTGCGCGGCACCAATCGCGGCAACGCCTCGCGCTACCGCCCGACCGAAGATGCCCTGCGGCGCGCCACGCAGCGGCGGCGGGAGGGGGACAAGATCGTCCCCCTTTCCCGGGTGAAAGGGGGACAATCCTGTCCGCCCGAGGGGACATATCTGTCCGGAAAAGGGGGACAGGAACGCCCCCCGAACAAAGAAAAGGAACTTAAACCAAGAACGGCCGCTGCCGCGCCGGATTTGCCCGGGAAGGGGCAATCCGGCACAGCCCCGGCCCGCAGCGCGCCGCCATCGCCGTTGGTCTTCGTCCCGCAGGGCATCTGCTTTGCCCGCGACTGGAACGACCGGCTGGCGCAGGAAGGGCTGGCGACACTCGACCGAAGCCTGCCCTTGGCGGTGAACGGCAACCATCGCGGCTTCTGGGTTCCAGCCCGAAGCCCCGCGCCAAGGGGAAGCCCGAAATGGCGTGAGCAGGTGCGACAGCTGCGCTGTCTTGCCGGGAAGGACGCCGGGCAGATGGAGCAGCGTCATGCGGGATGAGCAGGAAGCAAGGCGACCCGTGTCATACGCTGGCGCTTCTGACACGGGGCCCTGCGAGGGGTGGCAAGCCTCCCCTTCGAACCCCAACGGCGCGGGCGCTGCCCGCGAGAGGCCCGCGCGGGCGCTGCCCGCGAGAGGCCCGCGCTGACGGACACCTTCGTGTTCCGCTGCACGGCGGCCGAGAAGGCCAAGCTTCGGCGAAAGGCCGAAGCGGCGGGCGTTCCGGTGGCGACCCTGCTGCGCGAGGCCCTTGGCCGCACAGATGCCCGCCGCCGCAAGCCCGCACCGCGCGTCGATCCGGCGCTGGTGCTTGCCGTCGGGCGGATCGGCGGCAACCTCAACCAGATTGCCCGCTGGCTGAACCGCGCCCATGCCGCTGGCCTCTCCCCCACGATCGATGCGGTCGACGTCGCGCGCCGCCTTCTGTCGGTGGAGCGCCAGCTTGCCCAGCTCCTCGCCCAGGGCCGCGAATGCTGATCAAGTTCTTCCCCAACGGACAGGGGCGCGGGTCCGGCCCCGTCGGCTACCTGATCGCGGATCAGGTTCTGGCCTACGATGCCAACCGCGACCTGATCCGCGATGCGGCTGGCCAGCCCACGCACACGATCCGAGACCCGCGCCCCGAGGTCCTGCGCGGCAACCCCGACCGGACCGAGGCGCTGATCGACGCCAGCCCCCATGCCTGGACCTACCGCGCCGGGGTCATCAGCTTTGCCGCCGACGACGCCCCGACCGAGGCGCAGCAGGTTGAGGTCATGGACGGCTTCGAAAAGCTCGCCTTCGCGGGCCTTGACCCCGAGCAGTTCGACATCCTCTGGGTCCGCCACAGCCACGAAGGCCGCGTCGAGCTGCACTTCTGCACCCCGCGCCTCGACCTGTCCTCCGGCCGCAGCCTGAACATCGCCCCGCCCGGCTATAAGACTGCCTTCGACTCCTTACGCGACCTGATGAACCAAACGCACGGCTGGGCCGACCCGATGGACGCCCACCGCGCGCAGGAGGTGCAGCCCGTCCTCGAAACTCCCCAGCGCGCCAAGACCCGCGAGGAGGTCCAATCCTGGATCCTCGACGAGATTTCCGTCGGCACCATCACCGACCGCGCCAGCATGGTCGCGCTGATGACCGATGTCGGATTCACCGTCCCGCGTGCGGGCAAGGAATACCTCACCGTCCAGGACCCCGACACGGGTGAGCGCTGGCGACTGAAAGGAGACATCTTCCATGACGACTGGAAAGCCGACCCTGCGGCTCAGCGAGAGGCTGAACGCGGATTTGGAAGCCCTGCGGCACGAGAACGCCGCCTTGATGGCATCCCAGCTGCAGAGCTTCAGGAGCGATTTGACTGCCATTGCGACGCACGCGCGCGATACAATCGAAGCCGATAGGTTAAGCGACACGGCCAAGGCAACGTGGTGGCGATACATCTAAGTCCATAACGGAAACTCGTGAAGCAGACGTTGCCTATGATCAAGTTGAACGTTGGCTGGGGGCGGCCCAGCACACAGTCACTTCTCGGACGAATAGCAAGCTCACCGCCAGTCGCGGCCTACCGTTCCGGGAACAACCCCGGCATCCAATCGCTCGCCAGCCTCGCCGGAAAGCTCAGCCGCAGAGGCGCGCGTTGGGTGTCTGATTTCAGCGCCCCCACCGCCAGCAGTTCCGCCGTGACCTTTCTCGCCTGACGGTCGCTGACGCCGAGAAGGCCGGGCAGTGCTCCGCGTTCGACTTCGCCGGACATCAGCGCCTCGCGCATCACGATATCTGCGCCCTTGGCCAGCGCTCCTTTGCCCATCTCGCCTTTGCACCATGCCATGATCCGCTCGCGCAGGCGTTGCGGTTGCATCAGGGCTTCCATGAAGCGGACTTGGTCGATGCAGGCTTCAAGGAAGAAGGTCGCGAATTCGGCCAGGCGCTGTTCGGACAGGTTTCCTCGGCCGTCAGCGCCGCCGTGGCGGGGTTCGTCGGCGGCCATGAGGCGCTGCTTGTATTCAGCGTCGCGCCGGGCGAGGCCACGTGCGGCGGACCAGAGGCCTTCGGAGCCAACGCTTTCGCGCAGCATGGCATGGGCGACCATCCGCGAGACGCGGCCGTTCAGGTCGATGAACGGGTGGACCCATACAAGGCGATGGTGGGCGCAGGCGGTGGCGATGATCGCGCCGCTCCGGCCTTGGAGCCCGTACATCTTGCGCATGTGCGCCAGCAGGCGCGGCACGGCGCCGGGGCTGGGGGGTACGTGCTTGCCGACCTGGACAAAGTCCGTGCGGAATTGGCCAGGGACAATCGGGAGCTCTGCGCCGTCTGGTCTGTGTACGACGAGCAATTCTGGCGGCAGGTTCTGGCAGAAGCGGCGGTGGATTTCGCGCAAGCTGTTCGGAGCAAGCGGGTGGTCGGTCAGGCCGCCCGTGTCGATCCAGCGCTGCACCTCGATGTGGGCGACGGCTTCAAGCTGCAGGTTCCGTTTCTCGGCATCGGCGCTGAAATCCTTGTTCAGGGCGCGCTCGATGTCGATCGGGTGGGTGTTGTGGCCCTCGATCAGGTTCGAGTAGTAGCAGTTCATCGACCGGACGAGATCGGCTAACGGCGCGCGGATGCCTTCCGGCAAGGACGACCGTAGCCCTGAGGACTGGCTGGCGAGTTCGACGGCCAGGTCGTTCAACTGCGGCCGATACTTTGAAACTTCTTCAGGGATCAGTGGCTCGACGATGGTGATCGCTTCGCCCTTGTCTGCTATGGTGTCGGTCGACATGGCGCCTCTTGATGTAAGGCTTGTGGGGCCTGTAGGAGTTCCGGTTTGTTTTCCGGGCTTGGCAAGGAGCTTAGCGCACTCAACATCAATTAAATAGGGAAAAAATCTGTAGCCATATCTCTAAGGAAGTTCGCTCAGTTCCGCCAAAAGTTCCGTTTCAAGTTCCGTTTCCTGCACCCGCTACAACTCATGCCCCCAGTCTTGTTCCCTCAGCGCCGCTTCAGCCGTTCTTCGGCGGCCTTCGCTTGCTTCAAGCTCTCGCTCAGCTGCCTGTCGATCGCGCCTAAGTTCGCCGCTTCGCTCAGCAAGCCACGCAAGGCCGTCATGTACTCGATCTGCGACCGAATGAGCAGCGCCACGCAATCGGCCAAGCCATCCATCCTCAGCCCCATCCGGTTGGTCGAGCGCGTTTCCAAGTCGCGTAAGGCCTGTGCCGAGGTTTCGGAGGCTGTCGCCAACCGTTCGACGTAGCCAAGCAATTCGCGCTCCAGCGCTGTCAGGGGCGTCTGCATTCATTTCTCCGATATCTGAATGCACAACACCGATCTCTGATCGCTGATCGCGCATGTCTGAATACTCGCCCGTTCCGGGTCGGTCAGAAGGTAGGTTGTCCCGCCCTGGTCGATCCTTTGCAGGCCAAGGCGCGACAGTTCCGATTTCGACAGCATCGCGCTCCAGAACCAACTCAGCACGAGCAGCGCCGTGATCGCGGCGGTCGCGGTCGCCAGCAGGATCATCGGCCCTAAGGTCAGCCAGCGCGTGATCCGGTGCTGGAAGCTCTGCATCGTGCCCGAGGTCGCGTGCAGAAACATGCGGGTGGCACCGCCACGATCTCAGGCGAACAGCAGCAACAATCATGCACGCCCTCAAGGTGCCGGTGTCGACAATCGATCAAATCCTAGGTCATAACGACCCCCTGAAACGCGAACATGTCAGCGGCGCCGCGTCCCACTATCTGCGCTTGGGGAAAGTGATGAAGAAGATTCGAGACCCTCAGGAAGAGGCGCTCAGCGAGCTAGCTGCGGCGTTGGAGTCGCTCGAATGACGAGCAGTTTCTTTTGCCGGCTGCGTCGATCACCAACGTCTACCCCGTCCAAGTAAGGCTCTCAGCGCTCCAGATCCAGTTGTGCCTCAGAAATGAAGACACGGGCCGCAGCCCGTGTCTTGATGTGGTGCTCTGTCGAGCTTGTTAGCCGCTCGACCGCGATTTCTGAACAACGCCATGAGAGGGTGAATACCACAGGAAGTCAAGCGGCTCCCAGCTTGGCCAGATCAATCATGGGCAATGCAATAGTCGGCAACGACACGAAACGGTTGAAACTGGCGTAACTAATCGCCAATCTCGGCCCATGATCCCATAACCACTTTTGACCAAACACAATGCCAACACGCCTTGCACTTGATATCGGAACCTCTTCCATCGGCTGGATACTCTACGAACTCGTCGGCGGTCAGCCTGCTCGTATCCTTGATGGCGGCACTCGCATTTTTGGCGATGGGCGCGACGCCAAGACAGGCCAATCGCTCGCAGTGGGCCGTCGAATTGCGCGCGGAATGCGGCGTCGCCGTGACCGCTACCTCCGCCGCCGTGCGGCTCTCATGAAGCGCCTAGCTGCGACGGGACTAATGCCCCGTGACCCAGACGAGGCTGCAAAGCTGGCTGCGCTTGATCCCTACGCGCTGCGCGCCGAGGGATTGGACCATCCTCTGCCTCCGGCACACTTGGGCCGTGCGCTGTTCCACCTTAACCAGCGGCGCGGTTTCAAATCAAACCGGCGAACGGACAAGTCCAACAACGAGGGGGGGCTGATCGCTGATGCGTCCGCCCGACTCGATCAGGCGATGATGGCGGCAGGTGCGCGAACCTATGGAGAATTCCTTTACTTGCGCCGCAAGTCGGCGGAAGATCCACGTGCCGTGCCGGCCGTCCGCACCCGGATCAATCCGCATCTGACCAAAGAAAATGGCAAGGCCGAGCCGGGTTATGACTTCTACCCGGATCGTCATCACCTCGAAAGTGAGTTTCGGAAGCTGTGGGCAGCGCAGGCTCGCGACAATCCCGAACTGACCGGAGAGTTGGGCGATCTGTTGTTCGAAACAATTTTTCATCAGCGCCCATTGAGGGCTCCCGCAGTCGGACGCTGCCTGTTCCTACCAGAGCCGCGGCTCCCCAAGGCGCATCCGCTGACGCAAGCCCGCACGCTCTATGAGACGGTTAACATGCTGCGAGTCGCCGTATCTGGCCAGTCGAAGCGCCGCCTGAGTCGCGAGGAACGGGACAAGATCATACTCGCGCTTAACAACCGCAAGATACTCGCCTCACCGGGCAAGAACGTGATGACCCTTTCGGCCATCGGCAAAGAAATCAAGTTGCGTGCTGGTGAGACGTTCTCGCTCGAGACTACCAACCGCGAGGCCATCGCCTGCGACCCGGTCCGGATGAGCCTGGCCTACGCCGACCGCTTCGGCCCACAATGGTCCACACTAACGGTAGATCAGCAATGGGAACTCATCAGGCGTCTGCGCGACGAGCAGGACGGCGAGGCGCTGGTCCTCTGGATCATGGACCGTTACGGCGTTGACCGTGAACGCGCCCGCGCCATCGCCGATTCCCCGCTGCCCGAGGGTTTCGGCCGCCTCGGAGAAACGGCAACCCGCCGTATTCTCAATGTGCTCATTGGCGGAACTTCGGACCAGGAGGTGCCGACCTACAACGAGGCAGTGTCTTTCTGCGGTTGGGATCATTCGCGTTTTGGCACCGGCGAGGTGTTGGACCGCCTTCCCTACTATGGTCAGATTCTAGACCGTCATGTCTTGCCCGGGACCGGCGAGGACTCCCATGATGATGTCACACGTTTCGGCAGGATCACCAACCCTACGGTCCATATTGGGCTTGGGCAGGTGCGGCGGCTGGTGAATAGGGTGATCGAGGTCTACGGGCGCCCCCACGAGATCGTCGTCGAACTCGCCCGTGACCTGAAAATGAGCGAGGAACAGAAGCGCGAACTGGCCAAGACTAATGCACGGAACCAGAAGGCTGCGGAAAAGCGCAGTCAGAAACTGATCGAGGAACTGAAGATCGCGGATACCGGCGCAAACCGCGCAATGTGGCCTGCTGCCGGTTTCGTGGACACGAAGATAAGATCGTGACCAAGGAACTGGAGAGTGGATATGACGAGACGGAAGTTCAGCCGTGAGTTCAAGATCGAGGCCGTGAGGCTGGTGACGGACCGTGGCGTGGCGGTGGCGCAAGCCGCCCGTGACCTGGACGTGGCCGAGAGCGTTCTGCGCCGCTGGATGCGGGAGCTGACTGCTGCGCCTGCGGCGGCCTTTCCCGGGAACGGGCAGATGCGGGCCGATCTGGCCGAGATTGCAGCCCTGAAGAAAGAGGTCGCGCGTCTTCGTGCGGAGCGTGACATTCTGAAGAAAGCGGCCGCTTTTTTCGCGCGCGAGGCGACATGAGGTTCGCCTTCATCGCCAAGCACCGCCACATCTGGCCCATCAGCTGGCTGTGCGAGGTGCTGGAGGTCTCGCGTTCCGGCTTCCATGCCTGGCTCAACCGCCCGACGAGCACCCGCGAGATCCATGACGCCAAGCTCGTCACGGCGATCGAGACGAGCTTCAAGGCCAGCGACCGGACCTACGGCGCGCGCCGCGTCTGGCGCGATGTTCTGGAAGAGGGGCTGGCCTGCGGGCTTCACCGGATCGAACGTCTGATGCGGGTCAATGCCTTGCGGGCGCGGCCCAAACGCCGTGGAAAGCCGAAGGACGACGGCGAACGGTCGGTCATCGCCGACAACATCCTGGATAGAGACTTCCAAGCCGACCGGCCGAACCAGAAGTGGCTGGCCGATTTCACCTACATCTGGACCGCCGAGGGTTGGCTGTATGTCGCGGTCGTGCTGGACCTGTTTTCGCGGCGCGCGGTTGGCTGGTCCATGAAGGCCGACCGGGATGCGTCATTGGTCATGGATGCGCTGATGATGGCGGTCTGGCGACGTGGAAAGGCCGACGCGCTTCTCCATCATTCCGATCAGGGCTCGCAATACACCAGTGAGCAGTTTCAGAGGCTTCTGGCCGACAACGGCATCACCTGCTCGATGAGCCGGGCCGGAAACGTCTGGGACAATTCTGCGATGGAGAGCTTCTTCTCCTCGCTGAAGACCGAACGGACGGCCCGAAAGGTCTACCGCACCCGCGACGAAGCCCGTGCCGACGTCTTCGACTACATCGAGCGCTTCTATAACCCGCGAAGACGGCATTCGAAACTGGGCTACCTCAGCCCGATGGAGTTCGAGGCCCGCGCCATGCTAGCTTAACCTGCTGTCCACGAAATCGGCAGCAGGCCAATTCGAGTTCGGGCGGCAAGAGCCTGTTTTCCGTGGGTCTGCAGGGCGCCGGTGCGGTTAAGAACAACCAGGTCCTCTCAGAGGGCGAACAGCGGGCGCTGGCGCTCGCGTGCTTCCTCGCCGAGATCGGAGGAGACGACACGCGCTATGGCATCATCGTCGACGACCCGGTCTCTTCGCTGGATCATCTGCGCATTCGCAAGGTTGCCAAACGTCTTGTCGCCGAGGCCGTAAAGGGTCGGCAGGTCGTCATCTTTACGCACAACCTGGTGTTCTTTAACGAGGTGGTCTCTGAGGCGGCCCGAGCCGGAGACGCCGCGCCGCTGATCAAGTCAGTCGTCGCCAAAACCCAGTCCGAAGGCTTCGGTGTTATCCGCGAGAACTGCGAGCCGTGGGTCGCCGACCTGAACGCACGGATTGAGACGTTGCGAAAACGCGCCAAGGTGCTCACGTCCGTGATCGACTTCGATACCGACGATTACCGGCGGCAGGTAAAGGACTTCTACTCGGACCTTCGCGAATCGTGGGAGCGGGCTGTGGAGGAGATTGTCCTAGCGAAGACCGTGCAGAGGTTCGTGCCGGACGTTAAGACACAGCGCCTCAGGGAGGTTACCGTGACCGATGCAGACTATCGGACCATCTTCTTCGCGATGAAGCGAGCGTCGGAACGGTCAGGCCACGATATGTCTGTGGGCAGAGACTTACCGCAGCCGTCCCCGGACGAGTTGGAGGCAGACCTCAAGGAACTCGAGAACTTCAAGTTCGAGCTCGGCAAGAGGAGGAAGGCGACCTCCGATAGGCGATCCGCGCTCGAGAAACCGGTAGGAGCAACACTGATTTAGGGGCCGTGCATCGGCAAGGCCATTGGTTCGGACAAGCGAACGGGTTCCCACGGAGAATTCTCGACTGTCAGAGCTTTGCGGCAACGCCATTCAGAACAACATTCCCTAACTGTATCGGCACCGGAAGCCCATTCGCCTTCTTGGTCGGGGGTTCCCGGCACGCTGTTGCAATTGGTGGCTGCACTATCGAGCTTTGCTCGCTACTGACTGTCGCATCCTTCTGTGGCGCGCGAAGCCCGGCGAGTTCCAGTAAACTCTGGATTGCAGTGGGTTGTTACCATACAAAAGCTCGACAGCAGGAAGATGTGGGACGGGTGCGAGATTGATCGATTGGGAGTGGCTTAGAGCCCTAGGGGTCCGTGTTGGCGAGTGGATTCAATGGTTTGCCAATCAGATTGTTGACGAGCATTGGCCTGGCCTGCTCAGTTTGGTGTTCCTGATTGTAACTGTTCTAATTGCGGTAGTGATATGGGCGCAGTCTCGCTCTTACGTGTCTGTCTTGAAGCACGCCAAGATTGCGGCACTGCGCGCGGCTGACGACAAATCCTTTGATCCAGAGAGCCTCTCGAGCAGTCTTGCAAACATGCGGGGGGGCGCGGCCAGGAGACTAGCGACAGCTTTCAAGGAGTTCCGCGAGACGCTGCTTGAAACCGGTCGCCGCGACGACGTGATCGTGCGCAACTCCATCCGGCCTGCGGCATTCATCAACGTTGATGATCTCGGGTTCTCGCTGAAAGGCTGGCGCTTCTTACCCGGCACAATAGTCTCGCTTGGCCTACTGCTGACGTTCCTGGGCCTTGTCGCGGTGCTGTCGACGACGTCAGACATCTTACCTGACGGTCAAGAAACCGACCAAAAAGCCGTGATGGAGGCCCTAAGAAACCTGCTTGGTAAGGCATCCGCCAAGTTCACAATATCCCTGTCTGCTCTAGCATGTTCGATAGCGCTCAATCTCGTGCAAAGGGTCTGCGCCAGCCGGGTCGAGCACCATGCAGCTGAACTTACAAACGAGCTTGAACGCAGGCTGCATTTTGTCAGCCTTGAAGGCCTCGCAGACCGGCAGCTTGGTGCCATCGAAAATCAGACCGCAAGCATGAAGGAACTGATTACCACTATGACGGCTGAATTGAGCAAGCCGCTTGCCGCTGTCACGCAAACTTCGATGGACCAGATTTCAGCGATGGTAGACCAACTGGGCACTTCGATGACTTCCGGCATCGGTTCAGCCTTGGACAAAGTGTCAGAAAGGATCGAGGCCGTCGGGGAGGTTCTGGCTGGAGCCAGCGCTGGACTTGACGCAGCCGCACAGCAGTTTGATGGGGCGATTAAATCAGCTACCGAGAAGCTTGAGAAATCTGTCTCGCACCTGACTGAGGTCGCCGCGAACCTAACCGATGCGAGCGGCCAGCTTTCTGAGAACTTGCCGGTCTTGAGGGGCACGATTGAGGCCAGCAACGCACACGCGATGAAGGTGTCCGAAGGGGCGGCGACCTTGATTAGCAGCATTAGAGACTCGGTTGTCGAGGAAAGGCGGACAGTCACCGAAACCACGGAAGCCATACGCTCGCTTATCAGATCGTTCGAGGCCCGAGCTGCAGCATACGACGGACAGTTAGAAAAAGCCTTTCGGACCTACCAGGACGAACTCACCAAGGCCATTGACCTTCTCGAAAATCATGGGAGGGAGACGAGCTCGCGCTTCGCCGAGGGACTCTCAACTCTGCAAGCAGTCATCGAGAACGCGAAGGCTTTTGAGCCCGAAAGCCAACCAGAATCCGGACCTGAGGCCGCAGCGATATGAGGGCAGGCCTGCGCCAGCGTCGGCATGAAGAGGAGGAAGAGTCCGTCTTCATTTCGATGACTGACATGACAGTCGGCTTTCTGTTCATCGTTATCCTGCTCCTTGCATTCTTCGCGACACAGATTGCTCCTGGTGAAATGGTTCCGAAGAGACAGCTCGACGAGCGTGATGATCGGATCGCGGTCCTTGAAGAAGAGCTAGCCATCTTCGAAGGCTCGAAGAATGACAGCCTGACAAGAGTGCTTGAGAGGCTTAAAGAGCTAGAGGCGCAAAGGCACGAAACGGATGCCGAACTGGCGCGGCTTCGATCCTTACTCACCGCCTTGCGCGTGGAATTGCGCGTAGCTCCAGACGACGATCTGCTTGCGGAGGTGAGGCTGCTCAAGCAGCGGCAGGAAGGAAACCCAATCGCGGTATACAACGCAACCGCAGAAAATTCGCGGCGCGAACTTGTCGAACGCATTAGGTCTAGAATTGTAGCGGCAGATAGTTCTATCGCGGTGAATCTTTCTGAGCGCGGCGACGCACTTCAATTTCGCGGTGAAGGTCTTTTTGCTAAACGGGCAGAGGAGCCCTCTCCTGAGGGCCGCAAACGAATGGAAATCATCGCAGGCGTGATAGCCCAAGAAATCGGCTGCTTCGTGTTTTCTGAGGCTGTTGGACCTCAGACTGAATGCAACCCCCATTCGGTGCTCTTAGATGCAATTCAGATCGAAGGTCACACAGACAGCGATGGGACAGACAACTACAATATGACGCTCGGCGCTCTCAGGGGCTCTTCAGTATTCGGAATCATGGTCCGAACGCGAGAAGACTTGCTGAATTTCGACAACCTTCAGGGGCAACCTGTGCTTATGGTCGCCGGATTCGGCGAGGGTCGACCGATCGCTGACGAGGCAATTGAGGGCGGGAAGGACGCGAACAGGCGGATCGATATTCGATTTCTGATATTTTCCCCGACCAATGAGCAGACAATTCCACGCAACCTTGCTGACATTGCTCGTCTCCGAGACCTCCTAAGCGGGACAAGCCAGGAATGAGCCTCGTCGACCGCCTGTCTCTGCGCCCCGAGTTCAAGGTGCGGCCATCTGAAAGGAAAGAACTGGATATTGTTCTTGCCAAGATCGAACGCGCCTACGGGCGCGTCAGGTCTCGGGAGGAGGGTATCGATACCATTGTATGCAAGGTCGAGGCCGCCTGCGCGCGATCACAATGGGTAGGTGTTACAGTCGGAGATATTTCGATAGCCATCCAAGAGATGTTTCGCAGCAATCCGCGAGTAACGTCGAACCTTAGGCGTTTTCTTGAGGCCGAACTCGAGGTGACTACGCGACCGGAATTGGTGGGCGGCATTGTTCCAGTTTACCTGGAAACCTGGTTGGAAGGGGCAACCGCCACACTTAGAATGCGGGAACTTATCCTGGCGCGCGCAACTATCCTGCCGTGGCGATGGAAGTTCCTCTTTCAGGCGTGCCCTGAGCTTCTCATGCCCAGAGGAACCGCGATCGCCGTCGGAGCCCGAATGGTTGAAAATGCGCGACCTTTCAAGTGGCTGAAGGAGATTGGTCTGCCCGACCCCCACGGTCCAGGCCTGATGGCGGCAGCGCACAGTCAGTTTCTTGCACAGAGTCCGGCACCAAAGACGCGGGCGCAACTCGAGAAGATATTGACCTGGCTGGCGCCTGGCGGCGCACAACGGCTTGATGATAACCGGGCGGCAGAAGCCGTCGATCATATCCTCGGCCCATGGGTTACCGAGACATGCCCTGCCGACTATCGCAATGAATGCGTGCGCCAGCTCGTGGTGCTATTCGGCGACCCGCGCCGGGATCGCAAGGCGTTCTGGGCGAATGTCCGCGAAGACCGGCGCAAGGTTCTCTTTCGCTGGCTTGCCCGCCAGAGCATGGAGACGATCTTTGAGGTCGTGGGCGAGAGTGAACGGGGATCTAGCGTCAGCCACCAGTGGGACGAAAGGCGAAGGTTCTGGACGCATCTCTACGATCAGGGGCTAATCGACGAAGCTTGGGTTGTGCTTGGCGCAAGCGCCGCGCCTATCGCAAAACGGCTCGCAAAAGAGCGCGGGGACGCCGGTTTCTTGAATTTTGCACTGCAAGCTGGGCGAACTCGAGAGGACACCTGCCTCCTCATCATGCGGATCGGCGAGAAAGTGATCGTTGAGGGCTCCCACAACTTCCGGGTCCACATCTTTCCGACATCGAGCCGACGGACTCCGGAATTGTATGCAACCACCTATGATCTGGATGATATCCTTCTGCCCCGCCCGCATCCGGATGCGTATCCGCACCTCGGCGATTGGCAGAGGCAGGTGCGCGGGAGAATTCGCTAATGACGGATTTTTCATTCACGGTCGACGAAAACGGCCTCAGGGTTGGAGTCGACGACCGTGGTCAAGGATTTTTCGATCGCTTCCGCCGCAGGCAAAAGATCGATTTCAAGGCTCTCACCGCGGAAGACCGCGCGCTTGCTCTGGCCGTTGCCGCCATGCGAGGTCACGATCGGGACGGACAGCATCATCACATCGACGCCGACGGGCTGTTCCTCGATCATTGGTTGCTGTCTCGTATTGACGACTATTCAGCCGCGGTCCTCAGTCTGCCCAAGCGTCTTTCTGGCGTGGAGTTCCATGCCGAAACTGTCGGCGCGGTCGGTAGTTCGCGGTTTTCTCTGGAATGGTGGTGGGTGCGCGATGGTCGCCAGGTGCGCTTGAGTCGTGTTGGGGCGGTTCTCGCAGTTGGAAACGACCGTATGCGGCTCCCGGCTCCGATCTATGACGCGATTGAGATCTCTCGCACTTTTGACAGCAGTGCGCCGCTCACAATGCATTGGGGAGCGCTCGCCCGCTACAAATCGGCCTTGCTTGGAGCCGAACAAGACGGAGCACGGCCCGAACCATTCCTGAGTCACATCAACATCGTAAGCTGCGACCGGGTGGGAATTGGTTTCGACCCGGATGATCCGTCAGTCTTCGGACCTGTCCCTTTCGTGAGCGACCGGCTTGCACACGAGCTCCCAGGAGAGGCCGACGCAGCCCTTCCCGTCAACGAACTGAAGTCGTTTCAGACCGCTGTTGCAAAGCGCGGAGCGCAGCCAGCCTACGCATTGGGGGGCAACCGCTACATCATCCTGGATCAGGCCACGGTGCCTGTCGTTGATGTTATAGCAAGACACGCGAGGGGTTCGTCCGACGAGCGCCAACACTTCATCGAAAACGCTGAAGCAATTATCAGTTCGGCAATAGAAGATGCGCTTCGCAAGTCGGGACAGTTGAACGAATTGATGAGTCCCGAGCAAGAGGCAGAGACAATTGAGTTGGCTCTGCAAGCGGCCTGGACCGAAACGCGCGAATGGACTGATCGAGTCATTGCAATTCGCAAATGGACAAAGCCGCAGATCGAGACGATCGAGGGCTCGGGAACGAACTGGCTTCCTCCTGATATCGACGCCGCACTTGGTGAACTTCTCGGAATGATTCCGGATGAAGACCTAGCGGAGACGCTCGAAAAGATTGATTCAGCAATTCGCGCCGGCGAGCCTGTTGTCGAATTGCCGCAGGGAATCGTGCCCGCCAACGAGTTGGTCCACGAGGCTATTCGGCGCCGGCTCGAGCACTACCTGAACCGGGCGGAGATCCAGGTCACCGATGGCGCGGTTACAGCCGTGCTCCCGATCACTCACAGCAATTTCTGGGAACTCGAATACCAGGAGCGATTGCGCGAACGCGCGGGATCGGCATCCGCTGAGTTGCCAGAAACGGTCTCCAAACCACTGAAAGCACATCAATCCGAGGCCTTTTCTTGGCAAGTCGACGCATGGCGTTCAGGGTTACCTGGCATCTTGAACGCAGATGAACAGGGGTTGGGCAAGACACTCGAGACACTGAGTTTTCTCTGCTGGATCGCGCGATCGATCGAAACTGGCAGCATGCCCAACAATCCGATCCTCATTGTAGCTCCCACTTCCCTCCTGAAAAACTGGGAACAGGAGATGGAGAACCACCTTCGACCGGATGCGTTCGACACGCCCATACCGCTTTATGGCTCAACGCTGTCTGCCTGGCGCAAGCGGGACTCGCGAGGACGAGATCTGCAAGATGGTGTCGCCCGGCTAAACCTCAATGAGATGTATCGGGGCACGAAGCCAAAGGTAGTCATCACGACCTACCAGACGCTGGCGAACTACGCTGTCAGCTTCGCCGAGCACAAGTTTTCGGTGGCGGTCTTCGACGAAATTCAGAATCTGAAAAACCCAGCCACGCTCCGATCAAATGCAGCCAAGGCGGTCAATGCCGACTTCCGGATAGGGTTGACAGGAACCCCGGTTGAGAATGCGACACGTGATATCTGGGCAATCATGGACCAGTTGTTTCCCGGTGCGCTTGGTTCGTTGGCCGACTTCCGGCGAACTTTCGATACACCGCGCGCGGGAAACATGCGCGAACTCCATCAGGCAATATTCCAACCGCAGAGAGGTCATCCAAGGCTCGGGCTGCGTCGGACCAAAGACACCGCTGGTCTTGGGCTGCCGACCAAGACGAGGGTTCTTCATCCGCGCCTGATGTCCGAGGTTCAGGCGCTTCGCTACGATGAGGCAAGGCGCCCCGGTCAGGCCTTGTTTGGCCTTCTCCATCATATTCGACGAACGTCGCTCCACCCCGGCCTTATTCAGGGCGAGACCCCTGAAAGCTTCATACACTCGTCGGCTCGCGTGGTTGCGGCTCTTGATATCCTGAGGTTGATTGCGACCAGAGGTGAGCGCGCGTTAATATTTGTTGAAAACCGCGACGTGCAGGACTGGTTTGCTGAGTTGGTCAAGCTCGAATTCAAGCTCAAACGCGTAGACATTATAAACGGTGAAACGCCGGTTTCGGCCAGAAAGGAAATCAACGATCGCTTCCAGCGCCATCTTGAACTGGACGAGGGATTCGATGTCTTGATTTTGGGGCCCCGAGCGGCCGGCACCGGGTTAACCCTAACCGCGGCCAACCACGTCATTCACCTGACAAGATGGTGGAACCCGGCCGTTGAGGAACAGTGCAACGACCGAACTCACCGTATTGGCCAGAAAAAACCCGTTACGATTCACCTTCCGCTAGCTATCCACCCACGACTGCAACGAGGGTCATTCGACTGCCTTCTTGAATCTCTCATGCGACGCAAGCGCACGCTTGCCGATAGCGTCCTGTGGCCACCCGAGGCCAGCGAGAATGAAGCAAGACAGCTCTACGACGCAATCATCACGGCCGCTGAAGACCATTTCGAACCGAACCAGAAAGCGAAACTTGATCTCGCGGAACGTCCTGATCTGATCGCCGAGGAATTGGCTGAGAACACCATTCGTGTCGCCCCACGAACCGGAGGTGCTAGCGTTCTTATTTCTAACGAACCTGTTGAGCTGCAAAAGGTTCGGCCTGGTCCTTACGATGTTGGCGCGATCTTGCTTGCCGCAACAGAAGAGCGGTCGCTAATCGAGGGCATACCACTTTCGATTGTCGGTGAGGCAACACTCTGGCCCGAGTTTGTTCTGCCCGAGTAGGGGCAAACGAGACTGAGTCCCCACTCTAGTTTCGGAAAATAAGCCCGCCGATTGACCGCTCGAATTTTGTCGCTCAGTGTCCGGTAGCACCGGGGGAAAGCCGAAGGGCTGTATTGCAGATACTGGACCACGGTATCTCCATGCACTGCGTCGCCCGCTATGTCGGTGCAGGCGACGTCAACGAACATGCGCATCTTGCTAGGCCTTGAGGTTCTTGGCGGGCGGCGTCACGCAGCATCTTCTGGCCGAGTGCTCGGACAACGACGGGCCTCCTGAGCATCATGTTTTGCTCAGCCCCATCCGGAGAGTCTGATCAAGACAAACTGGGGCTCATAGCGCGCTCCTGTCTTGCCACATCGATCGCACGATAGAGGCTAGCGACACCACTCCTCCGCTATCCAGGTTGTTGGCAGTCTTCGAATGTGACAAGAAGGCGTGCTTGAAGGACACAAAGCCCTTCCATAGCCCATCGAGATCGCGATTTGGCGACGTCCACCGACGATGCCGCTCGTCTGACAGGCTGCCAGTCGATGCCCAGTTGGACCGTCCCAGAATAGCTTCGACGCATGTATCTCACATGTTTGGATTGTCGTATGACCACTTGGTCCGGAGGGGTCTCCGGCTTTCCTGGCTTGACCTACCAGCGCCCGTCTGTAGCGAAAATGAATGACATGGCACCCGAGATCTGGCCCGCCAGCGCGCAAACTGCGAGCTCCTACGAATAGACATCAGGCGTCAATGGCAGTGCTATCCACGTGGCGCGGAAAGCAAGTCTAACACTCGCTTGTCGTAGCGTCCTTTTTCCAGCAGGCCTGTCCGCGCTTTCACCTTGGCCGGTGTTGAATCGCCAGAAAAAGTGTTCTTCGGGGCGTTTTTGTCAAGTTGAGGTAAACTTAGCGTAAAGGTTCGAGGCTGATTTTGGCAGAACAATCGATCGATGCCTGACAAATTCTCCTTAAATAACAATGATGTCAATCAAGATGTAAAGGTTTCGTTAGTCATATTGCTAACGATGTAAAGGTCTTGGCAGGCATTCTGGCCCCGGGATCCGCCGACAAGGGCGGCCTCTGACCATTCCTCCGGGAAGCTTCTCCTCCTGCATCGGCCCGCTTGTCCGCCTTGACCCGCGTTTGAGCTGCAGGAAGTGATGCCGGAGGATGCTCGCGCCACAAGAGGTCGCGAAAGGTTTTGCGCGAGGTGATTTGTCCCCTTCAGGCGGCGACCTTTCCAAAGATCGCCCGGACAACCTTTCGCGAATGTTTCGTTGGCGCGGGATCTGTGTTGTCGGATGCCTCTCGCAACAGACCTAGCCAAGCAACCTCATTCTCGGTGACAACGGTGCCAAAGATTTTCTTGATCGCTGTCGCAGTTCCTTCGTCGGTGATCTGCTCAAGCGCCATGTTGAACAGCATTCTCTCATCGCACTCGAGGGCTTTCGCAAGGCCAGGCACGCGATCGAGCGGCAGCTTTGAGGCGCCTCGCTTCAACATCGCGACCATGTTCGCGGTCAGGAAGCCTGCCTCTTGCGCAATTTGTGCCTGAGTCTTGCCCGGCCGGAGTTCAAGAACACGCTTCTGAACGTATTTCGCCAACCGGGAATTTTCGTAGGGTCGTCCAACCATTTTGTCGCCTTTCATGTATTGCAGCAGCATTCACTGCATGAATGATCTATAGCGACGGGTTGATGGGACCTGTGTGGGAGTTGGTCGGGCGCCGAGGGCGTCCTTGGTCTGCTGGGGGATCGTCGATGCGGCATCGGCTTTTCGAGATCCGACAATACCCGCTGCATCTTGCTGTTCTTAGCCTTGCTTAGTCAGTTGAAGCCCGCCGGCCGGAACCGGACCCTGGCATCTGGTCCTTTTGGATCTACATCGAAGAGGTGTCCTCGCGCTTTCAGATAGGCCCTCCAGGTCTTCTCAGGATGGGTGCTGATGCGAGTCCGGTGTTGCGAGTGCATCTTGGGTCCCAGCTCAGAGATCTTCATTCCCATCCCGTTGTGGCTGTGGGCCGCGATAAGCGCTCGAATCTTTCGGTCGAGGTCAGACGGGCCGGAGGAGATATGATCCCCTCCTGCTGAGATTGCTTGAGGGACTTCCGAACCAATGACTACGAATTCGGCACATGCCTTTCGGAACGCAATTGGTGCCTTGGTTTCACCGACGCCAATTACCTTTGCTCCGCGCTCGCGAAATCTGAGAGCAAGATGTGTAAAATCTCGGTCGGAGCTCGCGACAACGAAAACCTGAATTCCCTCGGCGAGATGAAGTTCCATCGCTTCAATCGCAAGCAGCAGATCGGATCCATTTTTTCCGATACCGGAGTGGATTACCCGGTAGCCTGGAGTGTTGAGCCAGCCGACAGAGTGCGTCGCGTTGCAGTATACTCGGACGACGTCAGTCTGGCCATGAAGACCTCCCAAACTAAGAATCTGCTCGGCAAAATCATGGCGCATATTGTCGCCATCGACCAAGACCGCCACTCGAACGCGCACGCCTCTCTCCGTGTGATATTTCAAAAAAATTGGTGGCATTTCAATGAGACGGAAGTTGGGCGTTCAAGGAACACATTTGAAAGGTCGCTTGGCGCGAGCCACAATGGCCATGGAAGCCGGCTGTTAAGCTCGCCAAGTAAGCTAGTATTCCCCCAAATGTCGTTGAAGGCCCAGCCGACAGTGACTCTCCTGCGCGCTCGCAGCGCCGAAAGATCTGCCCCTCCCCTTGGGAGGGAGGAAGCAGTCCCACTGGCAGCTCAGAAATCGTAGTCAGGCTCCTCGTAAAGTTCAATTTCCTGGCGTGTCGTGCGCAGCATTCTACGAACTGAGGCCTTGTTCCAAGCTAATCCTCGGGTCGTTCGAATGCCGGCCACATTCAGTGCGTCTGCGGTCAACGCATATGACTGTCCGCGGAGCTCCGCATGCCGGAGAAGGTAATCTCGGATCTCAAGTGCCTTCATTTGCGACGCTGTTGCCCGTGACTTCGCTGAGGCCCTGTTCGCCTTAAGGGTCGTAGCAGGATTGCCTAGCGCCATGCCCCGAGCCTTCTTGCCGGAAAGTGCCCTCTTTGTGCCTACAGAAATGCTCCGTCGAACTTGTTCACCTCTTGCGACCGTCTTCACCATCCTCTGAAAGTCTTCGGTCTCACCAGGGACGGCCGAGACAATGCGGATCTTCTCCTGACCGCAGAACTCCAAGAACTTCTTCTCATTGCGTGAAACTCGGTCAAGCCGCGCCACAATGATGGTTCCATGTAGACGCTTTGCCTCAAGGACAGCATCGCTGAACTCCGGACGATCCATCATTGAACGCTTGTCGTTTCCAGAGGCTATGTCCTTGTAGAATTGCTCGAGCCGGTAACCATTCTCGATCGCGTAGGCACGGATGTGTTCGCGCTGAAGTTCAAGGCCGATGCCGTTCTCCACTTGCCTATGTGTGGAGACCCTCAGATAGCCCACGGCCCACTTCGGGCGTCCACGTCGATTTATCATCACGTCTCTTCTCCTTTAACTATCTGATATTGTTTTGTGTATTGGCCCGTTAGGTGTGTGCATTTGCGTATGGTCTTGATTCGCTCCAGTGAGACCTCTACCTCGTGATGCACAGATCTCTTGGGCAATCGGACCACCCGGACCACCCGGACCACCCGGACCAGCCAGACCGGCACGCTCGTCCCGGCCCGACTGGTCCGACGTCTAGAAAATCGCCGCGCGCAGAATCCGAAGCGCTGTCAAACGCTGGTCACCGGATCTACTGGCACACGGTTTCCAATAATCTGAGCGCGGACGGTATAGTATCGAGGTCGACCATCGACCCAACGCGGGGCCTTTCGCGCAAGATTGTCCTTCTCCCCGGGCACAAGGAGGCCCGCCATCTTTAGATCCCGCGCCGCCTGAGTTGCTTCCGAGCCATGGATGGCATGCCAGGCGTGGCTACTGATCAGAAACAGATCGCCAATCTTCCATCCGTGGATTCCAGGCTCTTTCGTTTCTCCGGCCGAACAGGGTTCCGCAAAGCCAGCCTCGTTGGCAAGGATATAGGTGCACGTTCTTTCCTTGGCCGCTTGTCCCGAATTGGTCAGGGTCACTCCACGCCCATCCAACCAGAGGTCCAAAGCAACTTTCGCAGCGTCTCTTGCCTCACCTGTTTTCCATCCTGTCAGCCCTGCCCGGCCTGCGAGTTCCCCGGCTAGCGCAATCACTGCGAGCCGACGTGCAACACGAAGCACCTGCGCGTCATCATCGATTGAGAGTGCTTGACGCCATTGGCCGACCAGCCCGTCTAGGATGCCTCCCCCTACCCGGCGAACTTCAGTCCGATTCCTGATCAGCCACTCGACGAAAGCCGGTCCCGCGGTTCCGTAGTTGACCGCAGTCGCGCGCTTCAACCGATCAGAGAACTCGGCACCGGAGGCAAAACCGTGGAGCAAATCAAAGGCGCCAAAACGGCTTGAGTCCGCTTCAAGATCAATCAACCTGATGTTTTGGCCGGCCATGATTTTGGCACCGGCTTCCGCAAGCTTGTCGCTGACGCTGATCTCGCCAGTAGATAAAATCGCTACACGCCAAGCCGCAGGCTGGGCGGCGCTGCCTTGAGCATTTGCTCGCACCTTGCCTACGCCATTTGCGAGCATATAGGTAACCTCATCGAGATGCCGACCACTAATTTCAGCAATCTCGTCGAGCGAAAGGAGAGTGGAATTGGCGGCCTTTGCGGTCACTTCCAACGCGTTAGATGTAGTCCGCCAACTTCCAACACGTGAGGGATTTCGCCAAACTGACGTTGCCACCCTTTGAATCGTGGTTTTGCCGCACGACGATGCCCCACGAAGGTGTATTCCACCGCCCTCCTCATTCAGGAACTCCAGCAGCGGACCGGCAAAGGCCAACGAAACTGACACGGCAAGCAACGGATTCCCGACACACAGCGAGGCTACGCTGCCGCGCCAATCCTCGACACTGCCACGCAATGGATTTTCTTCCTTCGCATTGTCGAGTTTGGGTCCGTTGAAGTGGAAATCGCCCATTCCCAAGACGTGCCCATCTGACTGCACAAAGGCGGCACATGACTCATCGGCCCAACCGATCTTGTCGGTAGAGGTCATGATCCTTGTAGGTTTCCACTCCCGAATTAGACGAATAAGTGCTTCACGCGACTTGGGTCCACTCTGCATCTGCAATCCCAGACTGGCGAGATCTCCGCGCACAGCACCCGGCCTGGTCTCCAGGTCCTTGTCCAACAATGAAATACGCTGTGGCATTCCGTCAGGATCCTCAACTTCAAGAATGCGCCCCCAGCCCCTGCCCGAGGAATCCCGGAAGCGGGCGACCACGGTGAACCGCGAGCACAACCACGAAGGTCCGGTCTCTTCGTCAGCATCGTCTTGATAGATGCCGCCTGGCAAACAAGTGAAATTTGGCGGAAGGCCACCCAACTTGAGGCGATCGGCAACACTAATCGGTTCGGCCCCTGGGGCCGATACAATCTGGCAGTTCTTCATCACTTTCTCCTAAGGGGTTTTCAGAGCGAAGTTGTGAAGCAGCACTGAAGGCTGCGCTCGTGCGCTTCGATGTCGGTGAGACGCCAGCGGGTGGTGCCTGGCCCGACCTTCACGGCTTTGGGAAAGCCGCCCATGCGCTTCCATCGCCAAATTGTGTCAGTTGAAACGCCAAAGCGGGTCGCGACCTGCTCGACCGTCAGGAAATGCGGTATTGTTTGGAGAATCTGCTCCATTGTGGCTCCCAATAGTGAAGACGGCAAAGCCCGGGTGTTGCCCGGGCTGTGCACACTATATAGCAAAAATTAACTGGGTTTTCTTGTAGAATTTTAAGGAAAATTTTTATACAATAATTTCAAATGGTTAATAGATAGCCACTTCTTGAACTCCGCCCATGTCTGCCTGGGCTGGAAGCTCAGCCCCCGATCACCGAATTGCAAAGCTATTCGAGCACACGGCTTCACATGCAAAGTATGTAATTGTAGCCCATATGTAGCCCAAGAGCAGAGATCGAAAGGCCGCGCAATTGCTGGCCAGTTTTTTTCTATTATATTTCAGGGATTTAAGTGGTGCCCAGAGCCGGAATCGAACCAGCGACACGCGGATTTTCAATC
>JAWKWX010000016.1:0-67845 GCA_041397305.1 Paracoccaceae bacterium
TCTGATCCGCATATCGAAGCGGCTTGTGACGCTTGATGCGAATGCCCCGGTGGCCGAGGCGCTTGAGACGCTGGAGGTCAAGGCACCCGAGGCAGGGGCGGTGATGGATTTCCTCACCAGGATGGAATTCCGCACGCTGACGAAGCGCGTGGCCGAAGCGCTGAAGATCGAGGTGCCCGCCCTGCCGGAGGTCCCGGCCGCGCCAGCGGATGCCGCCGATGAGACGCCGCAGGCGCAGGAAGAGGCGGCGCTTCCCTTCGATCACGGCGCTTATGAATGCGTCCGCGACCGCGCGACCCTCGACCGCTGGATCGCGCTCGCCCGCGAACGGGGCCATCTGGCGATCGACACCGAAACCACCAGCCTTGACGAGATGCGGGCGGAACTGGTGGGTCTTTCGCTGTCGGTCATCCCGGGCCAGGCCTGTTATGTCCCGGTGGGTCATCGTCAGGGGACGGGTGACCTTTTCGGCTCCGCCGCGCTGGCCGACGGGCAGATGGCGCTTGCCGAAGTGCTCGCGGCGCTGAAGCCGGTGCTGGAGGACGACGCGGTCCTGAAGATCGGCCAGAACATCAAGTACGACTGGAAGATCCTCGCCCGCCACGGCATCCGCATGGCCCCCATCGACGATACGATGCTGATGTCCTACGCCATGCATGCGGGCCTGCACAATCACGGGATGGACGGGCTGTCAGAGCGCTACCTGTCGCACCAGCCCATCGAAATCAAGTCGCTTCTGGGCACCGGAAAGTCCTCCCGCACTTTCGATCAGGTCCCCATCGAAGACGCCGTGAAATATGCCGCCGAGGATGCCGACGTGACGCTGCGCCTCTGGCGGACCTTCAGGCCGAACCTTCACAGGGCGCAGGTGACGACGGTCTATGAAACGCTGGAACGCCCGCTGGTGCCGGTTCTTGCCGACATGGAAATGGCCGGCATCAGCGTCGATGGCCAGGTTCTGAGCCGCATGTCGAACAGCTTCGCCCAGAAGATGGCCGGCCTGGAAGCCGAGATACAGGAAATCGCGGGCCAGCCCTTCAACGTGGGTTCGCCGAAGCAGCTCGGCGAGATCCTGTTCGATACCATGGGCGTTGAAGGCGGCCAGAAGGGCAAGACCGGCGCCTATGCGACCGGCGCGGATGTTCTGGAAGACATCACCACGCTGGAGGACGTGAACCCCGCCGCGGCCAAGCTGGCGGCGACGGTGCTGGACTGGCGCCAGCTCTCAAAGCTGAAATCGACCTATACCGACGCGCTGCAGCAGGCGATCAATCCGGAAACCGGCCGCGTCCATACCTCCTATTCCATCGCTGGCGCAAACACCGGGCGGCTCGCCTCGACCGATCCGAACCTGCAGAACATCCCGGTCCGCACCGACGAGGGCCGCCGCATCCGCGAGGCGTTCGTGGCGGGGCCGGGGATGCGGCTCGTCTCGCTCGACTACAGCCAGATCGAACTGAGGATCCTCGCCCATGTCGCGGGTATCCCGACGCTGAAGGAGGCCTTCCGGCAGGGGATCGACATTCACGCCATGACGGCCAGCCAGATGTTCGGCGTGCCGGTCGAAGGGATGGACCCGATGGTCCGCCGCCGGGCGAAAGCCATCAACTTCGGGGTCATCTACGGGATTTCCGGCTTTGGTCTTGCCCGCAACCTGCGCATTCCGCGTGCCGAGGCGCAGGCCTTCATCGACACCTATTTCGAGCGCTTTCCAGGCATCAAGGAATATATGGACGCCACCACCGCCTTCGCGAAGCAGAAGGGCTACGTCCAGACCCTTTTCGGCCGCAAGATCCACACGCCAGAGATCAATTCCAAGGGCCCGACGGCGGGTTTTGCCCGCCGCGCAGCGATCAATGCGCCGATTCAGGGGGCCGCGGCCGACGTGATCCGCCGCGCGATGATCCGGATGCCCAAGGCCATTGCCCATCTGCCCGCCAGGATGCTCTTGCAGGTCCATGACGAACTGCTCTTCGAGGTCGAGGAAGGGGCGGTCGACCAGCTCATCGGCGCAGCGCGTGAGGTCATGGAGGGTGCCGCACACCCGGCCGTGCATCTCGACGTGCCGCTGACGGTCGATGCGGGCCAGGGTGCCAACTGGGCCGAGGCGCATTGACGGGCTGGCCATGACGAAGGGCCGGAACCGCAGGCACCTGGTTCATGGCCCACAGGTTCATTCTTGAACCACTGGCCGCTGGCGGATCTAGGGTCGGGCAGAGCGAATCGCAGGTGAGCGGAAGAGATGGCCGAACAGGGACACGGACACGAGGCGGGCGGCGCCCACGATCATGACCATCCGGGTCATGACCATGCGGGTGGGCGCCACCATCATGGTCACAGCCACGGGATCGAGGGCAGGGGCGACTGGCAGGTGGCAGCGGCGGTCGCGACCAATCTGATCCTGACCGCAGCGCAGATCGTCGGCGGGATCATCGCGGGGTCGGTCGCGCTGATCGCGGATGCGATGCACAATCTCTCCGATGCGCTTGCCCTTGTCATCGCCTTCGCCGCGCGTCGGATCGCCCGCAGGCCCGCGCACCCCGGCATGTCGTTCGGCTACGGCCGTGCCGAGGTGGTCGCAGCGCTCGTCAACTACACCACGCTGATCGTCATCTGCCTCTGGCTCGGCTATGCGGCGCTGGAACGGATGGTCGATCCGCCCCCGGTGGAGGGCAGCGTGGTGGTCATTCTTGCCGGGATCGCGCTGGTGGTGAATTCCATCACAGCGCTTCTGACCTTCCGCCTGGCGCGGGAAAGCATGAACATCCGCGCGGCCTTCCTGCACAATCTGTCGGACGCGGGCACCTCGCTTGCGGTCATCGTCAGCGGTCTGCTGGTCCTGTGGTTCGACTGGCGGCTTGCCGACCCGCTGATCACGCTTCTGATCTCGCTCTGGATCCTGTGGCATTGCGGGCGCGAAATCGGCCCGGTGATCCGCATTCTGATGCTGGCCGCGCCCGAGGACATGGCGGGCGGGGAGGTGCGCGCCGCGATCCTGGCAGATGCGGGCGTCGCGGACGTGCATCACCTGCATCTGTGGCAGATCGACGAACGGCGCACCTCGCTGGAGGCGCATCTGGTGCTGACCGAAGAGGCCGAGGCCGCCGATGTGCTGGCGCGGGTCAAGGCAGGGCTGGCCGACCGGTTCGGCCTGTCGCACACGACCTTCGAGGTCGAGGCAGCAGGCACCGACTGCGCCGGTCAGGCCTGCTGAGAGAGCCAGCCGAGGCCCGATGGCGTATCGCCCTCTGGATTGTATTCCGCAGAGACCCAGCCCCGGTATCCGTCCGTATCGAGCCGCGCGAAGAAGGCGGGATAGTCGATCTCTCCGCCCTCTGGTTCATGCCGACCGGGATAGCCTGCGATCTGCACATGGGCGGCGCGATGGCCATGCCGCGCCCATGCCGCCATCACATCTCCGGTGATGCGGTGGGCGTGATAGGCGTCAAACTGCAGGGCGAGGTTCGGCGCGCCGACCTCGTCCAGAATCTCGGCGGCAAGGTCGAAATCCGCCAGCCAGTAGCCCGGCATGTCGATCCGGTTGATGGGCTCGATGGTCAGGCGTCGCCTGGGCGTGCGGGCGGCCGCCCATTTCAGGTTCCCGACGAAGGTCGCGCGCGCCGCCGGATCGTCGGTCACACCCGCCATCACATGGATATGCTGCGGCTTCAGTACATCGGCGAAGCGCAGGCAGCGTTCGAAATCCTTGCGAAACCGCGCCTCGGCGCCCGGCACGGCAGCAAAGCCGCGATCGCCGCCGGTCCAGTTCGGCGGCGGGGTGTTCATCAGGACGAAGGTCAGGCCGTTCATCACCAGTTGGTCGCGCATGTCCTGCGCGCCTTCATCATAGGGGAAGAGAACCTCGACCGCCTCGAACCCGGCCGCCTTCGCCGCCGCGAACCGCTCCATCAGCGGAAGTTCGGTGAACAGCAGCGTGAGATTGGCCGCGAAGGCGGGCATCAGGGCAGCTCGGCAGAGGGAATGACGGGGAAGAAGACGCCCGAGGACCAGAGGCCGAACCATTGCGTGCCCTCATGGTCTTCATGCACGCAGAGATCCACGATCCGGTAGAAGGTCTTGCGGTCAATCAGCGCCTCGAGATTGGCGCGGATATGGATATAGGGCGAGGGTTCGCCGGTTTCAGGGTCGCGCACCACGCGGATCGGATGGTCAGGGCCTGCGATAGCCTCGTCGTCGACATGGGTGAAGAAGGTCAGGACCTGGTCGCGCCCCGTGCCCTCGATCCGGAAATCATTGGCGACGAAAGGCGCATCCACCACCCGGATGCCGACCTTCTCGACCGGCGTGACCAGAAAATAACTGTCTCCGTCCTTGCGGATAATCGAGGAGAAGAGCTTCACGAGCCCCATGCGCCCCATCGGCGTGCCGAGATACCACCAGGTCCCGTCGCGGCGGATTTCCATGTCGAGATCGCCGCAGAAGGGCGGATTCCACAGATGTACCGGGGGCGGTCCCTTCTTTCCTGCGGCTTTTGCCGCGGCTGCGATATTTTCCGCCGAGGGCTTCACGATCAAGTGTCCTTACGGTTTTTCCCCATTGGTGTCAGGCGCATAATCTGCCTTTAATGTGCTACCTAGCAGGGAAGGACCCATCTGTCATGGCTGAGGATAGCGCACTGGTCACAGATATCGAGGCGCTTGGCGAACGGCTCGGTCAGGCGCGCGCCATGATCGCGCGGCGCTTCATCGGGCAGGAACGCGTGGTCGACCTCGCGCTGACCGCGCTTCTGTGCGGCGGGCACGGGCTTCTGGTCGGCGTGCCGGGCCTTGGCAAGACGATGCTCGTCGATACGCTCGGCACCGTCATGGGGCTTTCGACCCAGCGCGTGCAGTTCACGCCCGACCTGATGCCCGCCGACATTCTCGGCTCCGAAGTGCTGGAAACGGCGAAGGACGGCAGCCGCGCCTTCCGCTTCATCGAAGGGCCGGTCTTCTGCCAGCTTCTGATGGCCGACGAGATCAACCGCGCCTCGCCCCGCACCCAGTCTGCCCTTCTGCAGGCGATGCAGGAACGACAGGTGACGGTGGCGGGTAGCCACCGGCCGCTCGGCCCGCCCTTCCACGTGCTCGCCACCCAGAACCCGATCGAACAGGAAGGCACCTATCCCTTGCCCGAGGCACAGCTCGACCGGTTCCTCGTGCAGATCGACGTCGATTATCCTGACCGTGAGACGGAACGGAATATCCTTCTGGCCACCACCGGGGCGGGGGAGGCGACCGCCTCGCAGGTCTTTGATGCGCCCGCGCTGATTGCCGCGCAGACGGTGCTCAGGCGGATGCCGGTGGGCGAGGGCGTGGTCGAGGCAATCCTCGATCTCGTGCGCGCCTGCCGCCCCGATGCTGCGGATGCGGGTCAGGCGGTGAAGGCCTCGGTCAGCTGGGGTCCGGGGCCGCGTGCGGCACAGGCGCTGATGCTTGCGGTCCGGGCGGCGGCGCTGCTTGACGGGCGGCTAGCGCCCTCGGTCGAGGATGTGGCATCGCTCGCAAGGCCGGTCCTCAGCCACCGGATGGCGCTGACCTTCGCGGCGCGGGCGCGGGGCGAAAGCCTTGGAAGCCTCATCGCCGATGTCGCGCGCGGCGCGCTGAAGCTGGACGCCGCATGATTCCAGCAGGCCCAGCCGAGGCGGCGGGGCTCCGGCATGCGGCCGGCGGCCTGGCCGATGCCTTGCCGCCGCTTCTGGCGGAGGCAAGGCAACTGGCCGCGGCGATCCAGACCGGCGAACATGGGCGGCGCCGGGCGGGCGTCGGCGACGAATTCTGGCAATATCGCGCCGCGCGGCCCGAGGATGAGGCGCGCCGCATCGACTGGCGCCGGTCGGCCCGGTCGGACCAGTTCTATGTGCGGGAAAAGGAATGGCAGGCGGCGCAATCGGTGCATCTCTGGGTGGACAGGTCGGCCTCGATGACTTTCCGCTCGGCCGAGCGCTGGCCGGAAAAGGGCGCGCGGGCGCGGGTGCTGGCGCTGGCGACCGCGATCCTTCTGGAACGGGCGGGCGAGCGGTTCGGCCTGGCCGATGACCGCGCACCGCCGCGCGCGGGCCGGGCCCAGCTTGGCCGGGTGGCGGGCATCCTCGCAGGCGAGGCGCCGCTGGCAGAGGCCGAAGCGGCGGCAAGTTCCGCCACCCTCATGACCGGCGCGCGGGCGCTTTTCCTGTCGGATTTCTTCGGCGATCTCGATCGGCATTCCGATCTTGTCCTGGCAGCGGCGGGTCGGGGGGTCACCGGCGCGCTGATGCAGATCGTCGATCCGGCCGAGGAGGATTTCCCTTTCGCGGGTCGCACGATCTTTGAAATGATGAGCGGCGCGACACGGCATGAAACTCAGGAAGCGGGCGGTCTGCGCCGCCGCTATGTCGAACGGCTGGCCGAGCGGCGCGACCGTCTGCAGACATTGGCCGCGAAAGCGGGCTGGCAGTTCACCATCCACCGGACCGACCAGCCGCCGATGGCCGCGCTGGTCTGGATACACACGATCCTCGGAGGCGCGCGGTGACGCTTTTCGGCGGCATGATCGGCTTTACCACGCCCTGGCTTCTCTGGGCGCTCGCGGCGCTGCCGGTGATCTGGATCCTTTTGCGCATCGTGCCGCCCGCGCCGATCCTCAGGCGCTTTCCGGGCATCGTCCTTCTCTTCGGCCTGAAGGACGAGGACAGCGCCGCGGCGCGCACGCCGCCCCTCTTGCTTCTCATCCGGCTCGCGCTGATCGCCGCCGCGATCCTCGCCTTTGCCGGTCCGGTCCTGAACCCTGCGGCCAGGACCGAAGGTCGCGGGCCGCTTTTGATCATTGCCGATGCAAGCTGGGCCGACGCCGCCGACTGGCCCGCACGGCGCGCCCGGCTTGGCACCGCGCTGGCCGAGGCGCGGCGGACCGGCCGCGCCGTGGCCTTCCTGAACCTCTCCGACCCGGCACCGCCCGACATGACCTTTTCCGATGGCGCGGCCCTTGTGGCGCGGCTTGCCGCACTCGATCCCGCGGCCTGGGAGCCATCGGCCTTGCGCATGAAAGAAATCGCCCTCGGCCTTCCGGCGGACGCGTTCGACACACTGTGGCTGTCGGACGGGCTGAACCGGGACGGCAAGGCAGAGCTCGCCGGGGCGCTCGCCGCGCGCGGCACGCTTCAGGTGATCGAAAGCTCGCGCGGCGCCCGGGCCCTGGGCGAGATGCGGCTTCTGGACGGCAAGGTGACAGCCAAGCTTTTCCACCCGCTTCCCGGCGGAACGCCGCAGGCGGTGGTGATCGCCAAGGGTCTCGACCCGGCCGGGATCGAACGGGAACTGGCACGCACCACGGTCGCGCTGACGCCCGGCGAGGCGATCGAGGATGCGGCCTTCGAGTTGCCCTCGGAGCTGCGCAATCGGGTCACGCGGCTTGAGATCGAGGGCGAGGCGTCGGCGGGCGCGGTGCTTCTGGCAGATGACGCGCTGAAGCGCCGCAAGGTGGCACTGGTCGTCTCGGGGACGCCGCAGGAGGGATTGGAACTCCTGTCGCCGCTCCATTATCTGCGCAAGGCGCTCGCGCCGAATGTCGATCTGGTGGAGGGCACGCTTGCCGACGTTCTGCCCGCCGCGCCCGAAGTGATCGTGATGGCCGATGTCGCGCGTCTGCCAGGCGAGGATGCCGACCGGCTGGCGGAATGGGTGGAAGGGGGCGGCCTGCTGGTGCGCTTCGCGGGTCCGCGCCTTGCCGCTGCCGTGGGCCTGGACGGGATGCGTGACCCGCTTCTGCCGGTGACCCTGCGCCCCGGTGGCCGGTCGGTCGGCGGCACGATGAGCTGGGGCGCGCCGCGCACGGTCGCGCCCTTCGCCGAGGGCTCGCCCTTTGCGGGGCTTCAGGTGCCCGACGAGGTGAAGGTGACCGCGCAGGTTCTGGCGGAGCCCTCGCCCGACCTCGCGGGCAAAGTGCTGGCCTCGCTCGACGACGGCACGCCGTTGGTGACGCGCGCCGCTCTTGGCGACGGGCAGGTGGTGCTGTTCCATGTCACCGCCAATGCCGAATGGTCGGGCCTGCCGCTTTCGGGTCTTTTCGTGTCGATGCTCGACCGGCTGGCGATATCGAGCCAGCCGAACCGCCCGGCGGAGAAGGATATGGCGGGCACCGTCTGGCAGGCGGCGCGGGTGATGGATGCCTACGGCGCACTTGCCCCCGCCGAGGATATCGGCGGCGTGCCGGGGGCGCGGCTGGCCGAGAATGTCGCGGCGCCAGACATGCCCCCGGGTCTTTACCAGAGCGACGAGCGGAGCTTCGCGCTGAACGTCCTCGTGCCCGGCCGGACGCTCGCCGCAGCCCGCTGGCCCGCCGGAACGGTGATCGCGGGGTTGGACCGGGCCGAGGAAAGGCCGTTGAAGGGCTGGGTCCTGTCTCTGGCGTTGCTGCTGATGCTCGCAGATGTATTGGCAACCCTGATCCTGACGGGGCGCCTCGGCGCGCCGCGGCGGGTGCCGGTGGCCCTGCTGGCGGCCGTGGTCAGCGGCGCGGCGCTTGTGGGCCTTTTTGACGGTGCGGCACGGGCCGCCGAAACCGACGAGGCGCGACTTCTGGAAGCAGCAGGTGGCATGGTGCTTGGCCATGTGCTGACAGGTGATGCGCGCCTGGACGAAATGGCACATGCCGGGCTCGTCGGCCTGTCGGCCATCCTCACCCAGCGCACGTCGGTCGAACCCGGCGCGCCGATGGCGGTCGATCTGGAGAAGGACGACCTGTCGGTCTTCACCTTCCTCTACTGGCCGATCTCGCTGAACCAGCCCGCACCATCGGTTGAGGCCTATCACAGGCTGAACCGCTTCCTGCAGACCGGCGGCATGATCCTGTTCGACACGCGCGACGCCGATGTCGCGGGCGGCGGCGCGCCGACGCCCGAGGGGCGACGGCTGCAGGAGCTGGCGGCGCTTCTGGATGTGCCACCGCTGGAGGTCCTGCCGAAGGACCATGTGCTGACCCGCAGTTTCTACCTTCTGCAGGACTTCCCCGGCCGCTACGCCTCGCGTGCTGTCTGGGTCGAGGCGGCGCCTCCCGATGCCGAACAGGCCGAGGGCGTTCCCTTCCGCAATCTCAATGATGGCGTCAGCCCGGTGGTGATCGGCGGCAATGACTGGGCATCGGCCTGGGCGATCGATGACCACGGCAATCCGCTCTATCCGGTCGGGCGCGGGCTTGCGGGCGACCGCCAGCGCGAGATCGCCTACCGGTTCGGGATCAACCTCGTGATGTATGTGCTGACCGGCAACTACAAATCCGATCAGGTCCATGTCCCGGCACTTCTGGAAAGGCTGGGGCAATGAACGGTCTCGACCTGGGCCAGCTGACCTTTGCGCCGCTGCTGCCGCTGCCGATCCTTCTTGTGCTGGCTGCCCTGGCGATCCTGGCTGTCGCGCTCTCCGGCTGGCGGGGCCTTCGGGGGACGATCCTGCGATGCCTCGCGGCGGCGGCGTTCCTTGCGGCGCTCGCAGGGCCCGCGCTCAAGTTCGAGACGCGCGAGAAGCTCGACGATATCGTGCTGGTGGTCACCGACCGCACGGCGAGCCAGGGGTTGAAAGACCGGGCGGCAGAGGCCGAGGTGGCGCTTGCCAAGGTGACGGCGGAACTTGGCGCCATGCCCGATGTCGATATCCGCCGGATCGAGGTGCCTGACGCCGAAGCGGAAGGCGGAACGCTGATGAGGACCGCGCTGGCGCGGGCGCTGGCGGAGGAGCCGCAATCGCGCATCGCCGGGGCGATCCTGATCACCGACGGGCAGATCCACGATCCCGATCTGGCGGTCAGCCTGCCGGCACCGCTCAATGTGCTGCTGACCGGGAGCAAACGAGATTGGGACCGGCGGCTGAAGATCACCGAAGCGCCCGCCTTCGGCATCATCGGCGAGGAAAGCGTGATCGGCCTCAGGGTAGAGGAGCAGGGCGCGATGCCCGCCGCCGAGGCCGGGCGACCGGTTTCGATCGCCATTTCTGTCGATGGCGGGCCTGCGGCTTCCTACGACATTCCGGTCAACACCGACCTCGAACTGCCCTTGACGCTCGATCATGCGGGCCAGAACATCGTGCAACTGACCGTCGCCGCCAGCCCCGGCGAGCTGACCGAGCGCAACAATGCCGCCGTGGTGCAGGTGAACGGCGTACGCGACCGGCTGAGGGTGCTGCTGATTTCCGGCGAACCCTATGCGGGCGAGCGCACCTGGCGGAACCTCCTGAAATCCGACAGCGCGGTCGATCTGGTGCATTTCACCATCCTGCGCCCGCCGGAAAAGGAAGATGGCGTGCCGGTCGAGGAACTGGCGCTGATCGCCTTTCCCACGCGCGAACTCTTCGTCGACAAGATCGACGAATTCGACCTGATCATCTTCGACCGCTATCCTTTGCGCGGCATCCTGCCCGCGCAATATCTCGACAATATCCGCTCCTATGTCCTGAATGGCGGCGCGGTGCTGGTGGCGGCGGGGGCGGATTATGCCTCGGTCGAGAGCATCTACTACTCGGCTCTGGGCGACATCATGCCTGCCGCGCCCACGACGCGGGTGCTGGAGGGGCCTTACCTGCCGAAGCTCTCTGACCTTGGCAGGCGCCATCCGGTGACCGACGGGCTGGAGGAGGTCTGGGCCAAGGACCGTCCGCCGGGCGGCGAGGGGCCATGGGGCCGCTGGCTGCGGTATGTCGAGGTGCGCCATGCACGCGGTCAGGTGCTGATGGAGGGGCCGGACGGCAAGCCGCTTCTGGTCGTGGACCGGGCGGGCGAGGGCCGTGTGGCACTTCTGGCGTCGGATCAGGCCTGGCTCTGGACGCGCGGGTTCGAGGGCGGCGGTCCGCAACAGGAATTGCTGCGCCGTCTTGCCCATTGGGCGATGAAGGAACCGGACCTTGAGGAAGAGGCCCTGACCGCGACGGTGAGGGGTGCTGATGTCACGATCGAGCGGCGCACGATGGAACCCGGGGGCCAGCATGTGGCCAAGGTGACCGGTCCGGACGGAAAGACGGCCTATGTGCCGCTGGCCGAGGTGAAGCCGGGGCTTTATGCCAAGCTCTGGGCGCCGCCCGCGCCGGGCCTCTACCGCATCGTCGAGGGCGATCTGGAACGGGTCTTCGCGCTTGGCTCGGCCAGCCCGCGCGAGTTCGAGGCGGCGGTGGCGAGCGGCGATCTTCTGGCACCCCTCGCCGAGGCGACCGGCGGCGGTGTCACACGGATAGAAGACGGGCTGCCGGATGTGCGCGCCGTCCGCGCCGGGCGCCCGGCCATCGGGCGCGGCTGGATCGGCATCACCCCGCGCGAGGCCTACCGGACCGTCGACCTGAAACTGCAGCCCTTCATGCCAGACTGGGCCTGGCTTCTGCTCGGCGCCGGTCTCATGCTCATGGCCTGGCTGAGCGAAGGCCAGAGGCGGCGTGCGGGTTGACCGCGCTTCGGCGTCACCCTTTGTGGGAGAACCTTTCGAAGTCGGCCGCCTTCACATAGCGCGCACCCTGCGTCTGCATCCGGAAGAAGTGGCCCGCATCCGCCGCTTGCCCCGTCATTTTCAGATAGGGGCGCATGTCGGAGATCGAGGTATAGTCCCAGAGGACCTTGCCCGTCGCCACATCGACTTCGTACACCACGCCTTCAAGGGTGGAGGCGACGAGCATTCGACGCCCATCGTCCGAAAAGTTGATCTGGCCCTGCGCGGTCGAACTCAGGTCCCAGCCTGCCGCAGCTTCGATTGTCGGAAAGATCGTGTCGCTGTTCTCGGTTTCGGGATCGATCCGCAGCACGCGACTGCCGCCTGGCGTGTCATGCGAACCGAGATTGTCAAAGACAGCGAAGCTGCCGTCGGGCAGCACATGCGGGCTGTGCTGGGCGACCATCGGCCCGGCTGTCACATGTTTGATTTCGCCGGTTACCGCATCCATGACCACAAGCGACGATGACGAGCGGAGCGAGACGAGAAGGTCGCCCGCGCGCCCTTCCGGCAATCTCTCGGCTGCCTGTGGCGTCAGAAGGGCAATGCCGTTCACATGATAGGGATCGCAGTCGGTCCGGACTGAATAGGCAAGGCCCTGCATGTCCGACTCGACGATCGTGTCCGTCATCCAGAACCGGTGCAGTTCCGTCCCGTCCGGCGCGAGAATCTGAACGCCTTCCCCGAAGATCGCGCCGCCCTTGCAGTCGATGGGCTCGGCCGTTTCCGCGACATGGGTCTCGTTGCGGATGATGCGCGAAATGGGCACGTAGATGCGCCCGTCCGCGCCAACAGTCGGCCAGTGATGGCTGTTGTCCATCCTTTGCCACAGAAGCTTGCCGCCCCAGTCGAACTTGGCTATCCCCACCTGATAGGGAAAGATGTTGCGGCCCTGGAAAACAACGATCAGATTGCCCTCGCCGTCGATGTCGACCCCTTGAACGTTCATGTTCAGCGGGTCGGGCTGGCCGGTGAAGTTCACGAATTTCTCGGGCGTGAACAAGGCCGCCGGGTCCGCTTCCCAGCTGTGCAGCACCTGCCCGTCCCGGTCCATGATCATCGCCATGCAGCCGAAGGACGCGCAGATATCCTGCCGTTCGAAGAATCCTCCCGTCATCAGGATCAGATCGTCCGAACCGCCCGGCGCAAGCGTCCGGGCCGGCGACGGGCCGGTCGCATCGGGTACCGGCGCGATCACGTGCTGGGGAAGGCGGGCCTCTTCCATCTTCTTCCAGGCATCGATGCCGATCAGGACATGCTGGACATACCGGTAGGGAAAGACCTGTTTGGTCACGGCGACAACGCCCCAGACGAAGGCGAGAAAGCAGAGACCCAGAACGAAGAGGGACCTGGAAAGGAACGCCATGACGTCCACCTGGTTGCGCAGCGCAATAGTGCCGCGTCCGCGCAGGTTCGCAAGTCCTATTCGGTGCCTCCCGCGCCGTCTTTCAGCAGAATGCGGCGGGATTGAGAGGCGAATTCGCGTCGCCAGGTCAGATAGAGCGTGGCCGCCGTGGTCACGAGAAGAGCGAGCGGGCCGAGCAGCCAGCCGAGCGATCCGAGCGCGAAATAGACCGATCTTAGGCCCCGGTTGAAGCTGCGCGCGGCGAGGATGTTGATCTCTGCCGCCTGGGCCGCACGGGCATAGGCCAGGGGGCTGTCGACATCGTTGGGCGCCGAGCCCATGAGGATTGCACAATAGCCGAACAGCCGGTGCGACCAGACGAATTTCAGCATCGCATTGGTGACGAAAAGCACCACGATCAGCATCTTGCCCCGCCAGACCAGAAGCGGCTCTGACCCGAGCGCCAGATCGTCGGCGATGCCGCGCAATTGCTCGCCATTGCCGATCAGGGCCACACCGCCGCCGATGGCGATCATGCATGCCGACGCCAGGAAGCTCGTGCCCTGCCGCAGGCTGTCGACGATGGTCGCATCGAAAATGCGCGGCTGGCGGGTCACGAATTCCCGCATCCATTCGCGCCGGTAGGTCTGCATCAGGTGGCTGACCGAGGGAAAGCGTTCGGGGGGATGTTCGATGAACCAGCCGACGGCGAGCCAGGACAGCAGCAACATCGCCCCTGCAAGAAGGTCGAGAGAGGACAGGGCGGCGAGCGTCGGCATGAAGGTCATGCGCGCATCCTGCCGTCGGCGGTTCCGCTTGCCAATCGGATAAATTGGTAATATCGTTTTACCAAATGAGGGGAACATGCAGCTGCCGCGCCCGAACGCCGAAGTGATCGCCCGCAAGGCCGAGATCGTCGCCCGGCTGCGCGCCGTGCTGCCGCCCACGGCGGTGATCGACGATCCGGCCGAGACGCGCGCCTATGAATGCGACGGGCTGTCTGCCTATCGCTGCCAGCCGCTTGCCGCGATCCTGCCGGGCTCGACGGCAGAGGTGGCCGCCGCCCTGAAGATCTGCCGCGAGGAGGGCGTGCCGGTCGTGCCGCGCGGCTCTGGCACCTCGCTGTCGGGGGGCGCGCTGCCCACTTCCGATTCCGTGATCCTCGGGCTTGGGCGGATGAACCGGGTGCTGGAGACCGATCTTGCCAACCGCTTCATCCGGGTCGAGGCGGGACGCACCAACCTGTCGGTCACCGGCGCGGTCGAGGGCGAGGGGTTCTTCTACGCCCCCGATCCATCCAGCCAGTTGGCCTGCGCCATCGGCGGCAATATCGCGATGAATTCGGGCGGGGCCCATTGCCTGAAATACGGAGTGACGACCAACAATCTGCTTGGGCTCACGCTGGTGACGATGGCGGGCGAGGTGGTGGAGATCGGCGGGCCCTGGTCGGACGCGGGCGGGCTCGATCTTCTGGGCGTGATCTGCGGGTCGGAAGGCCAGCTTGGAGTGGTGACCGAAGCGGTGCTGCGCATCCTGCCGAAGCCCGAAGGCGCGCGGCCGGTGCTGATCGGTTTCAACTCCAATGAGGTCGCGGGGGCCTGCGTGGCCGATATCATCCGCGCGGGTGTCCTGCCGGTCGCCATCGAATTCATGGACCGGCCCTGCATCCGCGCCTGCGAGCAGTTCGCGCAAGCGGGTTATCCCGACTGCGAGGCGCTTCTGATCATCGAGGTCGAGGGCAGCCCGACCGAGATCGACGACCAGCTTGCCCGCATCGGCGAAATCGCGCGGCGCCACGATCCGGTCGAACTGCGCGAAAGCCGGTCGGAGGCGGAAAGCGCGCGCATCTGGCTGGGCCGCAAGTCGGCCTTCGGGGCGATGGGCCGGATCAACGATTACATGTGTCTGGACGGGACGATCCCGGTCTCGGCCCTGCCGCATGTGCTGAAGCGCATCGGCGAGATGAGCGGGACTTATGGTCTCGATGTCGCCAATGTCTTTCATGCAGGCGACGGCAACATGCATCCGCTGATCCTGTTCGACGCCAACAGGCCCGGCGACCTGGAGAAGTGCGAGGCGCTCGGCGCCGATATCCTGCGGCTGTGCGTCGAGGTGGGCGGCTGCCTGTCGGGCGAGCATGGCGTGGGGATCGAGAAGCGCGACCTGATGGCGGCGCAATTCACGGCCGAGGACATGGAGGCGCAGATGCGGGTGAAGGATGTGTTCGATCCCGATTGGCTTTTGAACCCGGCAAAGGTCTTTCCGCTGGCGGCGAGTGCCGCCCGGCGCGGCGCCCGAGAGGAACGCCCGGGGGCTGTCTGCCCGTCGTCCATCGGTGCTTGAACCGATGGCGCACCAATGGACGACCGCCGAAGGTATTTGAACCAGGATGAAGGCGACAGGGTGACGGTTTCTTCCGAACAGGAGCTGGCAGAGCGGATCGCCGCTGCATCGGCCCCCCTGCAGATCCGGGGTGGGGGAACGCGCGGCGTCGGGCGCCCGGCCGGGGGCGAGGTTCTGGATCTTTCCGACGTGCGTGGTGTGACGCTCTATGAGCCGGAGGCGCTGACTCTTGTTGCGCGGGCCGGGACGCCGCTTGCCGAGGTCGAGGCGCTGCTGGCCAGCGAGGGCCAGCGGCTGGCCTTTGAACCGGCGGACTGGCGCCCGCTTCTGGGAACGACCGGTGAGCCCACGATTGGCGGAGTGGTGGCGGCGAATATCTCGGGTCCGCGGCGGGTGCAGGCGGGCGCCTGCCGGGATGCGCTGATCGGGGTGAGGTTCGTCGATGGCACCGGAACCGTGGTGAAGAACGGCGGACGGGTGATGAAGAATGTCACCGGCTATGATCTGGTGAAGCTGATGGCGGGAAGCTGGGGCACGCTCGGGGTGATCACCGAAGTCTCCTTCAAGCTCTTGCCCAGGCCCGAGACCGTCGCGACGCTTCTTTGCGAAGGTCTTGCGCCCGGGGCGGCAGTGGCGGCGATGGCCGATGCGCTCGGCTCGCCTTACGAGGTCACGGGCGCGGCCCATCACCGTGGGGCGGGGCGCACGCTGATCCGCATCGAGGGTTTCGCACCCTCGGTCGCCTATCGGGCGGAGCGGTTGCGCGCGCGCCTGGCGCGCTTTGGCGACTGGTCGCCGATCGGCGAGGGGGGCGCGGACTGGCGCGCTGTCGGTGAGGTGGCGGCCTTTCACGAGGCGCCCGGTGATGTCTGGCTCCTAGCGGTGAAACCGTCCGACGCGCCGGACATTGCCGCGCGGGCGCAGGCGGAGGATGCGCTTTTCGACTGGGGCGGCGGGCGGATATGGCTGCGCGTCGCCGCTGGCACCGACCTGCGCGCGCGGCTCGGACCCTTCGCCGGGCATGCCACCTTGATCCGGGCGGATGAGGAGACCCGGGCGCGGATCGCGCGCTTCCATCCCGAAGCCCCCGGTGTCGCGGCACTCAGCCGGGCCCTGCGCGACAGGTTCGATCCGCGGCACCTCCTGAATCCCGGCCTGATGGACTGACCGATGCAGACCTTTTTCTCAGACGATCAGCTGAAGGATCCGGGGCTCGCACGGGCGAACGAGATCCTGAGGTCCTGCGTCCATTGCGGCATGTGCACCGCGACCTGTCCGACCTATCAGATCCTCGGCGACGAATTGGACAGCCCGCGTGGCCGGATCTATCTGATCAAGGACATGCTGGAGAGCGGCAGGCCAGCCGACGAGAAGGTCGTCCGCCATGTCGACCGCTGCCTGTCGTGCTTGGCCTGCATGACGACCTGCCCGTCGGGCGTGCATTACATGCATCTCGTCGACCATGCCCGCGCCCATATCGAGAAGACCTACCGGCGGCCCTGGCGTGACCGGGCCTTGCGCTGGGTGCTGGCGAAGGTCATCCCGCATCCCGGTCGCTTCCGGCTGGCGCTTCTGGGGGCGAAGATCGTTCGGCCATTCGCCCGGCTTCTGCCCGACGCGCGGCTCAGGGCGATGGTCGCGATGGCGCCGAAGCAGGTTCCGCCGGTCAGTCGCAATGACGATCCCCAGAGCTTTGTGCCCGAGGGCGCGCCCAGGATGCGGGTAGCGCTGCTGACCGGCTGCGCGCAGAAGGCGCTCAATACCGACATCAACGATGCGACGATCCGGCTTCTGACCCGGCTCGGCTGCGAGGTCGTGGTGGCGGACGGTGCGGGTTGCTGCGGGGCGCTGACCCATCACATGGGGCGCGAGCCGGAGGCGCATGGGTCCGCCGCCGCCAATATCCGGGCCTGGATGGCGGAGAAGCGCGCCAGGGGCCTTGATGCGATCGTGATCAATACCTCGGGCTGCGGCACGACGGTAAAGGACTATGGTCATATGTTCCGCATCTCCGGCCTTGCTGCAGATGCGGCAGAGGTGGCGGGGCTCGCCTGCGATATCAGCGAGCTGCTGGTCAGGCTTGCGCCGGAGGGCAGGGCGCCCGAACCTTTGCGCGTCGCCTATCACGCCGCCTGTTCGCTGCAGCACGGCCAGAAGGTCAAGTCCGCGCCGAAGGATCTTCTGCGTGCCATGGGATTCGAGGTGGTGGAACCGGCCGACAGCCACCTCTGCTGTGGGTCTGCCGGGACCTACAATCTTCTGCAACCCGAACTGTCGGCCGAACTGAAGCGGCGCAAGGTCGCGACGCTGGAGGCGCGGGCGCCGCAGGTGATCGCGGCGGGCAATATCGGCTGCATGATGCAGATCGGCTCGGGCACCGAGATTCCGGTCGTGCACACGGTCGAATTGATCGACTGGGCGACCGGCGGGCCACGGCCGCGGGCGCTTTAAGGCAGCTTCGCGGCGGGGGCCTTCAAGGCGCGCGGTGTTCGATTGTGATTGGTTAACCCCGAGGCCATAATCTCGCCGCAGCGGTCCTGTATCGCGACGGTGTTTGGCGGAGTCCCTGATGCGTGCAATCGCGTTCTTCTTGCTGCTGCTGGTGCTGCCCGTCGGTCCGACCGGTGCCGACGACCTGCCGGATTCGACGCTGGAGGCGCTCGCGACCGCCGACAAGAGCCGGGGCTGGGAAGCGGTCGGGCGCATCGACATCGCCGACCGGGCATTCTGCACCGGGGCACTGATCGCGCCCGATCTGGTGCTGACGGCGGCCCATTGCCTGTACGATCAGGATACGGGCAAGCCCTTTGCCGCTTCGGATTTCAAGTTCCTCGCCGGCTGGCGCAATGGCCGCGCGGTCGCCTATCGCGGCGTCCGGCGTGCGGTGGCCCATCCGTCCTACGCCTTCCTCGGGCCGGAAAATGTGAACAGCGTGCCCTATGATCTGGCGATCCTGCAGCTGGATCAGCCGATCCGCCTGGCACAGGTCCAGCCGTTCGCCATCGGCGCCGATCCGATGACGGATGAACGTGTCGAGGTCGTCTCCTACGCCTTCGACCGGTCTGAGGTGCCGTCGCTGCAGCAAAGCTGCCGGGTGATCGGGCCGCAACCCGGCATGAACGTCTTTTCCTGCTCGGTCGATTTCGGCTCGTCCGGGGCACCGATCTTCCGGGTCGAGGGCGGCGTGCCGCGCATCGTCTCGGTCGTCTCGGCCAAGGCGGAACTGGACGGCAAGCTCGTCTCGCTCGGCGCCCAGATCGGCCAGCCCTTCATCGAGCTGCGCAGCGCCTTCGAAAGTGCGGCGGTGGAAATGCCGGGGGGCGTGACGGCAAGCCGGCTGCCGCAGATCGGGGCGCCGAGCGGCGCGAACGGGGCGAAATTCCTCAAGCCCTGAGGCATCGAAGCGGTCCTGCAGGGGGCTTGAAAGCCGCGCGAATGCTTCCCAGATGAAAGAAGCCGGGATGCCGCCCAAGGGTTCCGGCGTCAACCTGTCCGCGCCCGCATGGGGCGGACCCTGACCATCGCTTGAAGAGGATGACCATGCGTACTTATGATTTTGCTCCGCTCTACCGCGCGACCGTCGGTTTCGACCGGATCGCCGACCTGATGGACCGGGTACTGACCGCCGATGTCGCCCAGCCCGCCTATCCGCCCTACAATATCGAGAAGACCGATGAGAATGCCTATCGCATCTCGATCGCCGTCGCGGGCTTTGCCGCCGATGAACTGTCGGTCGAGGTGAAAGATGGCGCGCTGACCGTCGCTGCCCGCAAGGCCGCCGAAGAGAGCCCCCGCACCTATCTGCATCGGGGTATCGCGACGCGCGCTTTCGAGCGCCGTTTCGCACTCGCCGATCATGTGCGCGTCTCGGGCGCGACCCATGCCGACGGCATGCTGCATATCGACCTCGTACGCGAAGTGCCCGAAGCGCTGAAACCCCGTCGGATCGAGATCGCCAAGGGCGATATGGTCGAGGCGAAGGCGCTGGAAACGATCGAGGCCTGATCCGCAGGAACCGCGTCGCTCATCGGGCGTGGCCGCACTCTTTGCGAAGACGGCGCGGTTCGCGCCGCATGAGAGACCCCTGACTGAATGGCGCCCTGCGGGGCGCCATTTTCATTCTCGTCCCCGCGCTCTACTCTTCGGGCAGGTCCACCGAGGAGAGGCCATCATGACCACCGCCCGCCCGCCCTGCATCGCCCATTGGCTTGACATCGAAGAGGCGGAGGCCTGGTGCTATTCCGGCGATGACGAGAAGATGAGCCGTGGTGCGGCTTTCGGCCGTCATTTCGGGCTTGCCCGGATCGGCATTCATCACGAACGCCTGCCGCCCGGGCACCGCAGTTCCTACCCCCATGCGGAAAGCGCAGAGGAGGAATTCGTCTATGTGATCGAGGGCACGCCCGACGCCTGGATCGACGGTCACCTCCATCGTCTCGTGCCCGGCGATGCGGTCGGTTTTCCGGCCGGGACGGGAATGTGCCATAGTTTCATCAACAATACCGATTCCGATGTCCGGCTTCTGGTCGTGGGTGAAGCGACAAAGCCCGAAAACCGCATCTACTATGCCCGAAACCCCGAACGGCGCGCGAAACGTGACGACTGGTGGGACGATATCCCCGCGCGACCGATGGGCGACCATGACGGGCTGAGCGACCAGGTCCGCGACTGGCGGGCGGGGCGGCGCCCCACGCAGGACTGATCCGGCGCGGGGCGCGGCGGCTCTTCGATGCCTTCGTCACTCATCGCCGAGGACGAGGCTTCGCGCTAGGGCCTGCTCAGGCTTTCGGCCAGCCGCATCACCCGCACCGCCTCGGCCCGGTAGCCATAGGGATCGGCGCCCTTCGCGCCATTGGCCAGCGTGATGGCATCATCCCAGCCCCAGTCGCCGAGATATTTCGGTTCGCTGAGAAGCTGGCCCATCCCGGCGATGGCGGCGGCAAAGCGGGCGTCCTCGTCGGCTTCGCCCGGTGTGGTCGGGATCGGCTGTTCGATGAGCTTCGATACAGCCTTGCCCGGTTCCTTGTAGCGCAGCTTCAGGAAGCCCAGCTCTGCCACATCGTCACTCAACGTCGGCGCGGCGCCATAGCGCAGCGGGTCGGAGCGGAGCGCGGGCGACCCGACCGGCGTCACCTCGTAGAGCGCCGTCACCTGCAGGCCCGCACCGATCTCGCCCGCGTCGACCTTGTCGTTGTTGAAATCCTCGCGTGCCAGCGCCCGCGTCTCGTAGCCTATCAGCCGGTACTCGGCGATGGCGGCGGGGTTGAACTCGATCTGCACCTTCACATCGTCGGCAATCGGGAAAAGCGCACCGGTCAGCTGATCCACCAGCACCTTCTGCGCCTCGGTCAGCGTGTCGATATAGGCCGCTGTGCCGTTGCCGTTCTGGGCGAGCGACTGCATGACCGCATCATCCAGATTCCCGCGTCCGAAACCCAGGACCGACAGATAGGTGCCGCTTTCCCGTTTCTTGGCGACATAGGCCTCCAGCCCCTCTGGGTCGGAAACACCCACGTTGAAATCGCCGTCGGTGGCCAGAAGGATGCGCCTCACGCGGCCCTCGCCCTCCATGCGTTCGGCAGTCTGGTAGGCCAGTTCCAGCCCCTCAGCCCCGGCGGTCGAACCGCCCGCGCTGAGCCGGCCTAGCGCCGCCTCGATCTTCGCCCGATCTTTGGCCTCTGTCGGTTCCAGCACCAGCCCGGCAGACCCGGCATAGGTGACGATCGCCACGCGATCCTCGGGGCGAAGCTCGCCCAGCATCAGCTTGAAGGACTGGATCAGGAGCGGCAGCTTGTTTGCATCCTCCATCGAGCCCGACGTGTCGATCAGGAAGACGAGGTCCAGTGCCGGGCGGTCCTCGACGGCAGGCAGACGGCCCTGAAGCCCGATGCGCAGAAGCCGGGTGTCCTTGTTCCAGGGGGTCTGAAAGAGGCTGACCTGGGTGCGGAAGGGGGCGCCGTCGGCATCGGGGACCGGATAGGAATAGGGGAAGTAATTCACCATCTCCTCGATCCGCACGGCCTCGGGCGGCGGCAGGTAGCCGTTCGTGATTGACGAGCGGACGACGGACCACGAGGCGGTGTCGACATCGGTCGAGAAGGTGGAGACCGGCTCTTCCGCGGTGATCTTCACCGGGTTCGGCGTGTCGTTCGAGAAGGCCTCGGTGTCGGGTTCGGGAAGGGGAGCGGTCATATCGGAAAGCGCCTCTCCGACCGGAGCGACCTGACCGGTAATGGCGGGCGCCGCCTCGAGATAGGCGGTCACGCCGCTTGGCGCCGCTTCGGTCGACTTGGCCAGAGGCGAAGGGCCGACCGCTTGCGCAGCACCTGTCGTCGCTTCTCCGGCATCGGCCATCGGCGCGTCTGCCGCGAGATCGACTGGCGCGGGCGGGGTGGCCATGGGCGGCTGCGTCTCGGTGGTCGGTGTCTGCGAAGTGGCGACCGCGCCTTGACGTGCCCGTTCGTCCCTGGGCGGAGGTTCGACCTTGGTCTCTGCGGCACCTGCGGCCGACTGGTTTGTGACCGCCTGCTCGGCGGTCGCCTCTTCCGTCGCGGGTTTTTGCCCCGCATCGGCCAGGTCGGGCCTCTGCCATATCCCCGGCTGGGTGATCACGATGCCCACGCAAATCGCGGCGACCGAGGCGGTGGCGGCCAAGAGGGGGCGGGAGGTCAGTTTCGAAAGCATCTCACGTACTCCTGTCAGGAACCCCGCCCTTTGCGGGCGGTCCGACATGGGACGCGGTTGATCGGTCGATTCTTGGCGGGCCGCTTCCTTGATCCGTTCTGCGTTGGTGTCGAACGCCTGCATCGCGCGGGCGAGCGCGGCCGCTTTCGCCCCCGGATCGGGGGCCGCGGGCGCAGCTTGCAGCGCTTTCCTGAGATCGTCGAGATCGTCGGTCATAGCATCCCCTCCGCGCGCGCCATCGCGCGCAGGCGCTTCTTCACCTCGCTCATCCGCCAGGCGACGGTGCCTTCGGATACGCCGAGTACCTCTGCCGCATCGGCCTGGCTCAGTTCCTCGCCGAGCGTCAGCGCGACCGTGTCGCGCAGTTCCGGCGACAGCCGGGCCATCGTGGCCGCCAGCCAGTCCTGCGCCTCGGCGGCTTCGGCCATCGTGGCCTGCCGCGCGAGTTCCCAGTCGCCCCAGCCGTCGCCAGCCTTCGCGCGTGTCGCTGCGCGGCGGCGGCGATCATGGGCCGCGTTCACGGTGACCCGGTAGAGCCAGGTGGTGAAGCGTGCCGTGCGCCGGTAGCTTTCAAGCTTCGCAGGCAGAGCGAGGCAGATATCCTGCGTCAGGTCCTCTGCCTCGGCCCGTAGCCCGGTCAGGCGGAAGGCGAGGCCGAAGATCCGGTCATAATGCCGCCCGAGGAGCGCCGCGAAGGCATCGCGGTCCCCCGTCGCGGCGGCCTGGGCCAGGGTCTCGTCGCTCGTGTCCATCAGCATGACATTCATTTGACGTTTGAGAGAGCCCTAACCTTGGCCGTCGCCAAAGAAAAGTCTGAAGAGAACAACGGCACATGAGCGGCGCAGTCGGCAGGGCCGCGGCGCCCTCCCTGGTCGAGGAGACCGAGGTGCCGCCGGTGACCGGGCAATCCCCCGTTTCCAACGCTGCACGTCCTCGATCGTTTCAAGGATGTAGAGGTCCGGCCATTCCTGCCGGACCGTCCGGTTGCAGCGATCGACATGGCCGCAGGCGGGTTCTACGTCGTGAACCTCGTTGCGCGGCAGGGCGGACAGGCCTTTCCCCCTTGCCCTACAATGCAGCAGGGCAAGGTGGGTAGGTCACGTATGATGGCGCCGTCGCGAAGGATTTCCCGCCCCGGCCGCCATTCGCTGTCTGCCTCAGATGCTGAGGCAGATGTATTTCATCTCGAGGTAATCCTCGATCCCGTGATGGCTGCCCTCGCGGCCGAGGCCCGATTGCTTGACCCCGCCGAAGGGCGCGACCTCGGTCGAGATCAGGCCGGTGTTCACGCCGACCATGCCATATTCCAGCGCTTCCTGGACGCGGGTGATGCGGCCGACGTCGCGGGCGTAGAAATAGGAGGCAAGGCCGAAGATCGTGTCGTTCGCGCGGCGGATCACCTCTTCTTCGGTCTCGAACCGGAAGAGGGGGGCGAGGGGGCCGAAGGTCTCTTCGGTCGCGACCTTCATGTCGGGGGTCACGCCGGTGACGACCGTCGGTTCGAAGAAGCTGCCGCCAAGCGCGTGGCGCTTGCCGCCCGTGACGATCTTGCCGCCGCCGGCCAGCACGTCGGAAATATGGTCCTCGACCTTGGCGACCGCATCGGCATTGATCAGCGGGCCGGTGGTCACGCCCTCCTTCAACCCGTCGCCGACGTTCAGCTTCCGCACCGCTTCGGCAAGCTTGGCGGCGAAAGCGTCATAGACGCCCGCCTGCACATAGATTCGGTTCGCGCAGACGCAGGTCTGGCCGTTGTTGCGGAACTTGGAGATCATCGCCCCTTCGACCGCCTTGTCGAGGTCGGCATCGTCAAAGACGATGAAGGGCGCATTGCCGCCCAGCTCCATCGAGCATTTCAGGACCTGGTCGGCGGCCTGACGCAGCAGGATGCGGCCTACCTCGGTCGAACCGGTGAAGGTGATCTTGCGGATCCGCGGGTTCTCGCAGAATTCCTTGCCGATCTCGGAGGAGCGGGACGAGGTGATGACCGAGAAAACGCCCTTCGGCACACCCGCCCGTTCGGCCAGGACCGCCATGGCGAGCGCCGAGAGCGGCGTTTCGGCGGCAGGCCGCGCGACAAAGCCGCAGCCGACGGCGAGCGCGGGCGCGACCTTGCGGGCGATCATGGCATTGGGGAAGTTCCAGGGCGTGATGGACGCTGCCACCCCGATCGGCTGCTTGATCACCGTGATGCGCTTGTCGCGCTGATGGCCGGGGATCGTTTCGCCATAGACGCGCTTGGCCTCCTCGCCGAACCATTCGACGAAGGACGCGCCATAGAGGATCTCGCCCTTCGCCTCGGCGAGCGGTTTGCCCATCTCGGCGGTCAGGATCGCGGCAAGGTCATCGGCATTGGCGACCATCAGATCGTACCATTTGCGCATGATGGCGGCGCGTTCCTTGCCGGTCATCGCCGCCCAGCCGTGGCGCGCCTTGTCGGCCGCTTCGATCGCGCGGGCCGCATCGGCGCGGCCGAGGTCGGGCACATGGCAGATCACGTCGCCGCGCGCCGGGTTGGTGACGGCAAAGGTCCTGCCGTCCGGGGCATCGACCCATTCGCCCGCGACAAAGGCCTTGGTGGCCAGAAGCGAGGGGTCCTTGAGAAGCGACCTCAGATCGGTGACGGTATCGAGCATGGCAGACCTCTTGTGGATTGCCCCGCGGCGGGGCAGGCATGACTATGGGCCGGGAGAGCCGGACGACGGGGACTGTTTTCGGAGGAATATATGCGCTTTGATGACGCGTTTGCCAATTCAAAATATTTAACGGATGGAAAAGATTTTCCATCAATATGGGTGCGGAAGGCCGGGAGCTTTCGCCAGGCCATGGGCGCAAGGGCCGAAATCGGTCTCGCCTACGGGGTGGGCGAGAGGCACTGGTTCGACCTTTTCCTGCCCGAAGGCGATCCCCGTGGCCTCGTTCTTTTCATCCATGGCGGCTATTGGCTCGCGTTCGGGCCGCGCGATTTCTCGCATCTGGCTGCAGGACCGGTCGCGGCGGGCTGGGCCGTCGCCATGCCTGCCTACACGCTCGCCCCGGCGGCCAGCCTGCCGGAGATGACGGCGGAAATTCGCGGCGCTCTGGGTGCGGCCGCTGAAAGGATCGCCGGGCCGATCGTCGTCACCGGCCATTCGGCGGGGGGCCATCTTTCGGCACGGATGGCAACCGCGGACGTCGGCTTGCCCGGAGAGGTTGCCGAAAGGATCGCCAGGGTGGTGCCGATCTCGCCCCTGAGCGATCTCCGCCCGCTGATGGAAACCGCGATGAACCGCGATCTGCGAATCGATGCGGCGATGGCCAGGGCGGAAAGCCCCGCGCTGCTGCAGCCTCGCCCGGGGGTTCCGGTTCATGTCTGGGTCGGCGGGATCGAACGGCCGCGCTTCCTCGACCAGGCGCGACGTCTGGGGAACGCCTGGTCCTGCCCGGTGACGGTGGAGCCGGACAGGCACCATTTCAACGTGATCGAGGGGCTGGAGGTCGTGGATAGTCCCCTGATGACGGCTCTGCTGGGCTGAGGCGGATGCGAGAGGATTTTCCACCCTCTCGCGCGCTCCCGGAGGATATTTTCGAACGGAAGATCGGGATCAGCGGCCGGACATGGCGGATCGCGCGTGCGCATCGCGCGCGCAGGTGCAATCTGTTCAGGCAATCTGTTCAGGCAGGCTGGTCAGGCAGGTCCGCGCGGTTCAGCGGCGGTAGCGTGCCTGCCAGGCGGGAAGAAGGTCACCCGGTTTGGGGCGCGCCAGATGTACGGCCCGCGCGATGGCGCGGGCGAGGCAGGCGCTTGCCGCATGGCCAATGGCGAACTGGTCGGCCATGGGATCGGCGAGCGGCCGCGCACCGGTCGCGGCGGCAAAGACCAGATCGCCATCGAGGAGCGTATGCGCAGGGACGAGGGCACGGGCGATCCCGTCATGGGCGGCCACGGCCAGACGATGCGCCTGGGCCTTGGTCAGTGCGGCATCGGTCGCAACGATGGCGATGGTGGTGGCCTCTCCCGGCGCCTTCGTGGGCGGGGGATCGTGATCCGGTCTTGTGGTCCGGGCCGGGCCGAGGCCACCGAACTCCGCGCCGAACTCGAAGGGCGCGGCCCAGAACCTGCCCTCTGCATCCGCGATTGCCGAGCCGAGCGCATTCACCGCGACCAGTGCGCCGACCGTCATCCCGTTCGGCAGGCGGGCCGAGGCGGAGCCGAGCCCGCCCTTGAGGCCTGACAGCATGGCGCCATACCCCGCACCCTCGGTCCCGAGTGCGAAGTCCGCCGCCGCAGCGGCGAGGGCCGCGCGACCCAGCGCCGGATAGGGATTGTCGCGCCATTCCTTGTCGCCGCCGTTCAGGAGGTCGAACAGGATCGCTGCCGGAACGATCGGCACCCGGATGGGTCCGACCGCATAGCCGCGGCCCGTCGCCCGGAGCCCCTCCATCACCCCGCTCGCGGCGGCAAGACCGAAGGCCGAACCACCCGACAGGACAAGCGCGTCCACCTCCTGCACCAGCCGGTCGGGGGCCAGGAGGTCCGTCTCGCGGGTGCCGGGCGCGCCGCCCATCACATGAACGGCGGCGGTGAACGTGCGATCCGCCGTCAGGACAGTGACGCCCGACTTCAGCCGCGCGTCGGCGGCATTGCCGACCCGCAGCCCGGCGATATCGGTGATAAGGTTGCGTGGTCCGGGCTGCATGATCCTGCCTCCGGGCGTGAGCCTAGGCAGGGCAGGTGCCGCGCGCAACCGCCAAGTCGGCCTCAGAGCGAGGAGAGCGCGCAAGGGCCGGGCGGGCGGCCGGCGGCAGGAAAGCTCACAAAAGCGGGATATTGTCGATGAGCCGCACGCCGCCGATCCAGGCGGCGGCGAAGAGGCGCGCCTCGGGTGCCGCCCGGTCCAGCGGCGCCAGTGTCGCACTGTGGCGCAGATCCAGATACTCGACTTCCGAGAAGCCCGCTTTCAGGATCGCATCGCAGGCCGCAGACAGGGCCACCGAGACAGCGCCGCCCGTGCGGATCGTTCCGGCGGCCTCCGCCATGGCGGCGTGCAGCGCGGGCGCCCGCGCACGATCGGCCTTCGACAGCCGCTTATTGCGCGAGGACATGGCAAGCCCATCCCTTTCGCGCAACGTCGGGCAGCCGACCACATCGACCGGAATGTTCAGATCCTCGACCAGACGGCGGATGATCTGCAATTGCTGCCAGTCCTTTTCGCCGAAGAAGGCCGTATCCGCGCCGGTCATCAGGAGGAGCTTGGTCACCACCGTCGCCACGCCGTCGAAATGCCCGGGCCGGTGCGCACCGCACAGCACATCCTGCAGATCGGCTACCGTGACCCGGGTCAGGAACCCCTCGGGATAGACCGCCGCCGCCTCGGGCGCGAACAGCACATCGACCCCGAGCGGTTGCAAGAGCGCTGCGTCCGTCGCCTCGGTGCGCGGATATTTCGCGAGGTCCTGGGGGTTGTTGAACTGCTTGGGGTTGACGAACAGGGTCACGATCACCCGGTCGCAGGCCGCCTTCGCCGCCGCGACAAGGCTCAGGTGCCCCTCGTGCAATGCCCCCATCGTCGGCACGACCGCCACGCTTTCGCCCGCCTCGCGCCAGTCGCGCACACGGGTCCTGAGGACCGAAAGGTCGCGGATCGTGCGCATCCCTTCAGCCCTTTTTCTGTGGCGTTTCGTCGGCGAAGAGATGCTCGGCCGCCGGATAGGTCCGTGCCCGCACCTCCGCGGCATAGGCCTTGATCGCCTCGTCCGCCGTAGGCCCGAGATCGGCGAAACGCTTGACGAACTTCGGGCGGAAGCTGGTGAAGAGGCCGAGCATGTCGTCGGTGACGAGAACCTGCCCGTCGCAGGCGGCCGAGGCGCCGATGCCGATCGTTGGCACCGGGATCGCGGCGGTGATCTCTGCCGCAAGCGAGGCGGGGATCTTTTCCAGGACGATGGCGAAGGCGCCCGCATCCGCCACTGCTCGGGCATCGGCCAGCACCCGGTCGCCATCGGCGCCGCGGCCCTGCACCTTGTAGCCGCCGACGGTGTTCACGGCCTGCGGCAGAAGCCCGACATGGCCCATGACCGGCACGCCGCGCACGGTCAGGAAGCGGATCGTGTCGGCCATATGGGCCCCGCCTTCGAGCTTCACGGCCGAGGCGCCGGTCTCGCGGATCACGCGCGTGGCCGCGCGGAAGGCCTGTTCCGGGCTTTCTTCATAGGTGCCGAAGGGCAGGTCGACGACCATCATCGCGCGGCTGAGCCCGCGCGCCACTGCCTGGCCGTGCAGGATCATCATCTCGAGCGTCACCGGCAGGGTCGAGGGCAGGCCATGTACCACCATGCCGACGGAATCGCCTACCAGCGCGATATCGCAATGCTGGTCGACGATGCGGGCGATCGGCCAGGTATAGGCCGTCAGCATCACGATCGGCTCGGCCCCCTTGCGGGCGCGGATGTCAGGGGGCGTGATGCGTTTCTCGACGCCGGTTGCGCTCATCTGCCTGTCCCTCCGCCTAGGCTCCGGCAACAATCTAGCTGCGGCGCAGCATGAATGCCAGCGTCTTGATCCGGCTTGCGGAGCCGACGGTTCAGCCTGTAAGCGGGATGAGATCCAGCAGCAGGGATGGCCCGGGTGACCGACCGCAACAGAAGGCAAGGGCGAACCTTTGCGCCAGCCGGACATTTCTACAGCCCGTTGACCGACCGCGCCGAAACGAAGGCCTATTTCGGCTCCGATCACTATCGCGCGCAGATGGCGCGGACGGACCGGCACATCGATCTGGACGCGATGCGCGCCCTTTGGGCCGATCTGGCCGATCGGATGGTGGCCTTCCCGTTCGAGCGGACCGAGGCGTTCCGCTACTACGGTCGCAACAACCAGTTCGAATATTACGATGCCTCGATCCTGTCAGGGATGATCCGCTGGCTGAACCCGCGCCGGCTGATCGAAATCGGGGCCGGCTTTTCCTCGGCCGCGGTCTTCGACACGATCGACCGCACGCCGGACGCCCGGCTGAGATCCTTCCTGACGATCGATCCCGATCTGACCCGCTACCACGCCCTTCGTCCGCCGACGTTCGCGGAGGCCGCGGCAATGCGCGTCCAGGATGCAGACATCGCGCAGTTTGCCGCACTGGAGGCAGGCGACATCCTCTTCATCGACAGCTCGCATGTCCTGAAGACCGGAAGCGATGTCCATTTCGAGTATCTGCATATACTGCCGGTCCTGAAGCCCGGCGTGATCGTCCATATCCACGACATCTTCTATCCGTTCGACTACCCCAGGGGATGGGCCGTCCAGGAGGGGCGATCCTGGAACGAGGTCTATCTCGTCGACATGATCCTGACCTTTGGCGACATGTACGAGATAGTGATGTTCAATGATGCGTTCTTGCAGAAATGCGCAGGCGAGGTGCGGCGGCCGGGCGACATGTTCGACCGGTTCGAAAGTCATGACAGCCGCCCCATGCATCGTCTTAACGGCTCGATCTGGCTCAGGCGGACCGGCCAGGTGGCCAATCGGTAGGGGAGGATCGGCAGATGGAAGCGAAGGGTTTGTTCGAGAGGGTTTGTGTCGATGGTGCCGAGGCCGAGATTGGCAGCCCTGCGCCGGACAGGCTGATTGCCGGTGCCCCGGTGCACCGGACATGGAATCTGGAAGACCGAAACGGCCTATACGCCGGCATCTGGGAATCGACGCCCGGCAAATGGCGGATTTCCTACGACGAATGGGAATATTGCCGCATCCTCTCGGGCCGCTCGGTGATCACGGAGGAAGGCGGCGGAGCCTTCGAGGTCGGCCCGGGCGACAGTTTCCTGATCCGCCCGGGGTTCCGCGGCACATGGGAGGTGATCGAGACGACGCGGAAGGATTACGTGATCCTTGCCTGAGGGCGTCAGGTTCCGGGGTCGGTCGCGACATTCGTCGCGCCGTAGATCGTCTCGGGAGAAATGATCTTCGGCGGCAACTCGACCCCGCGCGGCGTGGCCGAGGGGCCGAGGAGACGCTGGCTGTCCTCGAACGTGCGGATGTTCACCTCCGTCGGGATCTCGATCCGGTCGAAGAGGTCGATGATGTCATGGTTGAACAGCCGGATGCAGCCCGCGGACCCGGAATTGCCGATCGATTCCAGATCGTTTGTGCCGTGGATCCGGTAGTAGCTGTCCTTGCCGCCCCGATAGAGGTACAGCGCCCGCGCCCCGAGCGGGCTGGCAAGGCCGCCGGGCACGCCGCGCGCGAAGGGTCCGTAGACCTCGGGCTGGGTGCGCAGCATGTTGGCGGTCGGCTGCCAGCCCGGCCAGATTTCCTTGCGGCGGATCGTGGTCTGGCCCTTCAGCGTCAGGCCCGCGCGCCCGACCGCGATCGGATAGCGCCAGGCGGTGCCATCGCCGATGATCCAGTAGAGGAACTTCGCCCAGGGGTCGATCTCGATCGTCCCGGCAGGGCGTTCGCCCTCGTAGAACACCAGTTGCCTGCGGTTCGGCCATTCGAGGTACTGCGGCGGGATCGGCGGCAGATGATAGCCATTGTCGTCGAGCGGCCCGTAACCCTCGACCGGCGTGAAACCGTAGCGTGTCACCGGATCGTCGGCGACGGGCTCGCGCGGTCCGGCGCAGGCCGAAAGGGCGGCCGATCCGGCCAGGGCGATGAAGGCGCGCCGCGAAGGCGATAAGGTCGTGACTGGCATGTTCCGTCCGCGCAGGAATCTGTGTGAACCCTGCCTAGCAGACTTTCGGCCGCAAACGAAAGCCACCCATCGCGACGCGCCCCAACCTTAGCCGACGATGTTGTATTCCGGCCCGTAGGGATATTTGGTGATGTCGATATTGCCGTCCTCGGTGATGATCAGAATGTCATGCTCGCGGTAGCCGCCCGCACCCGGCTGGCCGTCGGGGATGGTCAGCATCGGCTCCATCGAGATGACCATGCCGGGTTCCAGCACGGTGTCGATGTCCTCGCGCAGTTCCAGCCCCGCCTCGCGGCCGTAGTAATGCGACAGGACGCCGAAGGAATGGCCGTAGCCGAAGGTCCGGTATTGCAGAACCTGATGTTCCTCGAAGAAGGTGTTGAGCTTCTGGGTGACTTCGGCGCAGGAGGCGCCGGGCTTCAGCAGGCTGATGCCATATTCGTGGGCGGCGACGTTGATGTCCCAGATGCGGCGCGAGGCGGCGTCGCACTCACCCACGAACATCGTGCGTTCGAGCGCGGTGTAATAGCCCGAAATCATCGGAAAGGTGTTGAGGCTGAGGATGTCCCCGCGTTGAAGCTTGCGCGCCGTGACCGGGTTGTGGGCCCCGTCGGTGTTGATGCCCGACTGGAACCAGACCCAGCTGTCGCGATATTCGGCGTCGGGGAAACGTCTGGCGATTTCCAGTTCCATCGCGTCGCGGCCGGCCATCGCGATATCGATCTCGCGTGCGCCCTCCTTCACTGCCTCGCGGATGGCGAAGCCGCCGACATCGGCGACGTTCGCGCCGTGGATGATCAGGTCGATCTCGGCCTTCGATTTCATCATCCGCTGCTTCATCGTCGCGGGCGCGATGTCGATGCGGGACTTGGGGGCGAGGAAGGCATCCATCTTCTGGCTTTGCAGAAGCGTCAGGTGGTCGCCCTCATAGCCGATCACCCGGCCCGGCCCGGTGACGGAGAGGATCGCGCGCCAGTAATTGTCGCGCTGCCAGTCGGTGTAGGTGATATTGTCGCCGTGGCAGCGCCGCCAGGGCTGGCCTGCATCGATGCCGGCGCTGATCGTCACGGACTGGGTGGGCGTGACGACAAGGCCATAGGGGCGACCGAAGGAGCAATAAAGGAAGCCTGAATAATAGGCGATATTGTGCATCGAGGTGAAGATCGCGGCCTCGACCCCCAGGTCGGCCATGATCTTGCGCAGGCCCGCGAGGCGGGCGTCATATTCGGATGCGGCGAAGGGCAGGACACGGTCACCCTGGTGGAACCGGTATTGCTGCGGGCGTTCTGTCATATCAGACCTCTGTATCTGGGGTCTGATCGCGACCGAGACCCCGAAAGGTCCCGGCGTGCAGGACAGTCGCGGAGCTTGAAGTCCGCAAGCGGCGGGGATTGTCCCCTGTGACGACGCCATCGTCACGGCTCGCGCGGTAGATGACGCAGAACGGGGGCGTCTGGCAAGCGGATTCTTGCGAAGGTCGGGGCGACGGGCTTGCAGGGCATGCCTGCCCGACTATCTCCTTTCGAAAGTGAAAGGACATTGGATGCGCTGCCCTGTCGACAATGAAACGCTGGTGATGGCCGACCGCAACGGGGTCGAGATCGACTATTGCCCGACCTGCCGCGGTGTCTGGCTGGATCGGGGGGAACTGGACAAGATCATTGACAGGGCGACGGGGGCCGATCCGTTGGCCCCGTCTGCATCGCGTCAGGCTTTGCCGCTGCGCGAGCCGCCGTCTCAGGTGCGCGACGAGGCGCGCCGCGAGCGGCCACGTCACCGTGACGATGACGATGATGATGACGCCGATCGCCGTCGCAAGCCGAAGAAGCGCGAGAGCTTCCTCAGCGAACTGTTCGATTTCTGAGCCGGGCCTTTCGTCGGCTGCGCCGCGCGTCGGGCGGGGTCCGAACAGCGCACGAAGTGCGACGATGAGGGCTATTCGCCGTAAGGCACCCAGATGTTCTTGACCTGCGTCGCGCGGGTCAGGAAGGTCCGGCCCTGGCCTGCGGGCGAAAGCCAGTCGCGGTTTTCAGGACACCAGGTCACTTTCAGGTTTCCGGCACTTTCCGCCTCGACCATCTTCGCGCCTTCCGCCGAGCCACAGTACCACAGAGCTGCGACATCGTCGTGACCGGCAAGGGTTCTTGCCAGCTCGTCGCGGGGGCCGGTGACGATGTTCACGGCGCCTGCGGGAACGTCCGAGGTTTCCAGCACCTGATAAAGGTCGGTGGCGGCAAGCGGCATGTTCTGCGAGGGCACGGCCACGACGCGGTTGCCCATCGCGATGGCGGGCAGGACAAGGCTGAAAAAGCCCAGTAGCGGCGCGTCGGTCGGGCAGGCCACGCCCATCACGCCGAAGGGTTCGTTCATCGCGAGCGTCACATGGGCGGACTTGGTCGAATGGACGGCGCCGTCGAACTTGTCAGCCTGTGCGGCATACCAGAAGGCGCGACGGATCGAGGCTTCGACCTCTTCGGCAGCTTTCGGGACGCCTGCGGATTTCAGCCGTCCGGTGAATTCGGCGACCCGCTGGCTGAGATTCTCGGCTAGGAAATAGAGAACCTGCGCGCGGTTGTGGCCGGTCGCCTTGCCCCAGCCCTTGCAGGCGTGCGCCGCCTCGACGGCATTGCGGATGTCCTTGCGGTTGCCAAGCCCCGCGAGGCCGATGGTGCGCCCCCGGGTGATGACGGCATAGGAATAGCCGGAATCGGGGCGCTTCTGCGCGCCGCCGATATAGAGTTTCGCGGTACGGTCGATGCCCTCGGCACGGCCCGGCGCGTCGGGGTGGGGCGCGGTGTCGGGCGTGACGGGGGCGGCTTCGGCCTTTGCCTTCACCGCAGGCTCGGCAAGGTAGGAGAGCATGCCCTCCCGCCCGCCTTCGCGGCCGAAACCGCTCTCGCGGTAGCCGCCGAAACCGGCGGCGGCGTCGAAGATGTTGGTGCCGTTGATCCAGACGATCCCGGCCTTGACCTGGGAGGCCACGTCGAGGGCGAGGTTGATGTTTTCCGACCAGACGGAGGCCGCAAGCCCGTAGCGGGTGTTGTTGGCGAGTTCGACGGCCTCATCCGGCGTGCGGAACGTGGTCAGCGTCGCGACGGGGCCGAAGATTTCGACCTCGCTGATGACATTCGCAGGCGCCACGCCGGTGAAGAAGCCGGGCGCGAAGAAGGAGCCCCTGGTGGGCAGCACGCATTGCGCCTGATGGAGCGTGGCGCCCTGGGCCTGGCCTTCCCTCACCAGCGAGGAGACCCGGTGCAATTGCACCGGATCGACGAGCGCGCCCATGTCGGTGGATTTGTCCAGGGGATCGCCGACGCGGAGTTTCGAAAGGCGTGCCTTCAGGCGGCGGGTGAAATCCTCCGCGATGACTTCCTGCACGAGGATGCGCGAGCCCGCGCAGCAGACCTGGCCCTGGTTGAACCAGATCGCGTCCACCACACCCTCGACCGCGCCGTCGATGTCGGCGTCGGAGAGGACCACGAAGGGGGATTTTCCGCCAAGCTCCAGCGTCAGTTTCTTGCCCGTGCCGGCGGTCGCCTTGCGGATCGCGCGGCCAACCTCGGTGGAGCCGGTGAAGGCGATCTTGTCGACCTCTGCGCTGACCAATGCCGCGCCGGTTTCGCCGTCGCCGGTGACGATGTTCACGACACCTTTCGGCAAGCCGATCTCCACGCAGATCTCGGCGAAGGCAAGCGCGGTGAGGGGGGTATATTCGGCGGGCTTCAGCACAACGGTGTTGCCAGCGGCGAGCGCGGGCGCGACCTTCCAGGCGAGCATGAGAAGGGGGAAATTCCAGGGGATGATCTGGCCGCAGACGCCGACGGGCTCCATGCCCGGAAACTCATCCGCCAGTATCTCGGCCCAGCCCGCGTGGTGGTAGAAATGGCGGGCGACCAAAGGCACGTCGATATCACGCGTCTCGCGGATCGGCTTGCCGTTATCCATGGTTTCAAGGACGGCGAGGAACCGTTCGCGTTTCTGCACGGCGCGGGCGAGCGCATAGAGCCATTTGGCGCGCTCGTGGCCCGAAAGGCGCCGCCAGCCGGGCAGCGCGGCGCGGGCGGTTTTCACGGCGGCCCCGACATCGGCGGCGGTGCCCTGGCTGACATGGGCCAGCACCTCGCCGGTCGCCGGGTTCTGCACCGCGAAAGTCTTGCCCGGGGTCGTGAAGGCACCGCCGATCAGATGGCCGAACGAACCCCGCGCCGTCAGCCATTTGACCACTTCGCCGTTCGTTTCCGGGGCGGGGCCGTAATCCATGGTCGCGAGGATTTCTGTGACTTTTGACATGGGATCCTCAGGCTATCGCGTTGCGGTGGGCGGCGGCATAGCGGCCGGTCAGGTGATGTTCGAGCTGGCGCTCGATATCGGCAAGCATCGAGGAGGCGCCGAGGCGGAAGAGATCGGGTTGCAGCCAGTCATTGCCCAGTTCTTCCTTCATCAGAATCTGCCAGGCGATCGCATCCTTGGCATGTTTCATGCCGCCCGCCGGCTTGAAGCCGATCTTGTGGCCGGTCAGCGCGCCATAGTCTCGCAGCGCCCGGACCATCACGAGCGAAACGGGAAGGGTCGCATTCACGCCCTCTTTCCCGGTCGATGTCTTGATGAAATCGGATCCCGCCTGCATCGCGACCATCGAGGCCTTGTAGACATTGCGCAGCGTCCGGAGTTCGCCCGTCGCGAGGATCGCCTTCATATGCGCCGCGCCGCAGGCCTCGCGCATCGCCGCGACCTCGTCATAAAGCGCCTGCCAGTCGCCGTTCAGAACCTGCGCGCGGTGAATGACGATGTCGATTTCTTCCGCACCTTCCTCGACCGCATATTTGATTTCGGCGAGGCGGAGGGGGAGCGGCGTGAGGCCCGCCGGAAAGCCGGTGGCGACCGAGGCGACGGGGATGCCGGTGCCCCTCAGAGCCTTCACTGCGGCGGGGACCATCGAGGGGTAGACGCAGACGGCGCCGGTTGTCAGGCGGTCGAGGCCGAGACCCGTCATGATCTCGTCCGACAAGGGGCGCCGCGCCTTCGCGCAGAGGCGGGCGACGCGGTCGGGCGTGTCGTCGCCCGAAAGCGTCGTGAGGTCGATGCAGCGGATCGCGTTCACCAGCCAGGCGGCCTGGTATTCCTTTTTCACCGTGCGGCGGGTGGTCAGGGTCGCGGCGCGCCGTTCGGCAGCGGAGGTGTTCACGGCAATGGCGTCGAACCAGTCGGTCTGGAGCGGTACGCCCGGATTTCGGGGGAAATTGGCCGTGGCGGCACTCGCGCTCAGGGACATGGTTTGAACCTCGGGGGACGGCGCGCTTGGCCGGTTGGGAAGACTGTGCCTGACATTAGCCAAAGGGCCAATGCCAATCAACCAAGATATTTGACCAATTGGTCAGGTTTCGATCCGCTTTTGCGGAGCTTTTGCAAACAATCGCAAGCTGAAGCCGCCTCTGACGCCGAAATCGCGCCAAATTTGCCGCAACGTGGCGGCACCCCGGGATTTCTGCTTATAGTCAGGCAGCGGGTGGGGCTGCCGGCGTGGAAAAGGTTCATTTTGCCATCGAGAAATTGCTCGAGGCGCCAGATGGCTGGCGCTCGGTCGTGCGTGACATGGTGCACGCCTGGCCGGATGCGCGGCCGTCCGAACTGATCTTCACGCTGGCGACGGCGGCGGCAGATATCGAGGCCACCTTCGGTCCGGGCAGCCCCGCTCGCGACGATGCCGCGCAGGCCTGGCGCCTGGCGGCACTGCTCGGGGCCGACCTCTATGCGATGGAGGCGCTTGGCCTGCCGCGCGGGCGAGCGGCCGATCTGGAGACCTATTGGGCCGTTGATCCCTATTTCCGCGATCTCTGAGCCGCCCGCCCTGCGGTGATGACGGCGCCCGCTCAGCCCTTGGGCTTCGCCCGCCAGGTGTCGAGCCAGGCCTTGAAGCGCCCTGCCATGCCGCGCGCCTGGGCGCGGACCGCGTCGGCCTGCGCGTCGATCCCCTCCAGGAATTCGTCGGCATCTTCCACCACCGGGTCGATGGTCCTTTCGCGGAACTGCAACCACATCCGCCGCAGCATCAGGACCAGAAGCGCAAGCGCGGTCAGGATCAGGATATTCACCCAGGGCAGGACCGTCGCATCGGCGCTGTCGACCGCGCGCACTTTCACCGCGTTGGGATAGATCGACAGGATCGGCAGGCGCCAGCCGTAATAGGTGACCATCACCCATTGCGGCGCGGCCTTGTCGGACTTGAGGTTCGAGGCCTCGGCATGCAGGTTCGAACTGTCGTATTTGAAATAGGGCGGCCAGACCCAGCCTGTATCCTCGTTGCGGAACACCACCACGCTGTCATCGTCATGCACCGCCTCGATGAAGCGGATATCGCGCGTCTGGGTGCCCTCGCCGGTGCCGGTGTCGGGCGAGGCATAGGCCCAGGCATTTTCCCAGGAAACGGTCGTCAGCCGGTTGTAGGTGTTGGTGATCCGCACCACGTCATGGCTTGGCAGCGTGTAGTTGAGAAAGAGGCCGACGATCAGGATCACCACGGCCCAGAAGGCCCATTTCATCCGCCGCCGTCCCGTGCTGCCCGCCGGATAGCGATAGCGCAGGAACAGCGCACCGCCGATGAGAAAGAGGAGGATCAGCCCCCAGACCAGATAACTAGACATCGGCGCCCCCTATTGATAATTCTGCACATAGGCGATGATCACGATCAGGATCATCGGGATGATATAGACGAGCCAGAGGAGTTTCTTCTTCAGCCCGCGTTCATAGGCCGCCATGCCCTTCGCGATGAAGGCGGCGCGTTCGGTCTGGCCCTGACCTTCCGGCGGGGCCGCATCCCATTGCTTTTCCAGGGACTCGCGCCGCAAGGATCGCCAATAAGCGCCAAGCAGAAGGTAGAAGACCGACAGCCCGATGAAGGCGAAGACCAGAAGGCGGAGAATGGCAATCATCGTCTGTCCCTTCGGGCGGGTTTGGCCCGAACCGCGCCCCAGGGGCCGACGCGGGCGACAAGGTCGGGCTGATGGTCGCCCATGTCAGGCTCGGGTCCGAACAGCGCCTCGCGCGTGCCCACCCGGTCCATCTGATATTCGGCGGCAAGGAAGTTCGCGACATAGTCCTGCTTGGCCTCCGACCAGCCGGAATAAAGCCGGTAGAACAGCTCCTTGTGGCAGATGAACGTCTGGCGGATGTCGAGCGGCGACAGTTCGGCCAGAAGCATGTTCACCAGATCGCGGTCAGGCCCGGCCTTGGCGCGCAGCGTGTAGAAATAGGAAGGATGGTCGGAGGTGATGCGCGGCCAGGCGCCGCCCGCCTCGGCCCAGCGGAGCATGGCCGCAAGCCCGTGAAACTCCTCGGGCAACTGCGCGGCCAATGTATTGGCGATCAGCCTCAATTCCGCCCGCGTGCCCGCGCCAGGGTCGATCCCTTCGCGCGCGGCGAAATCGACAAGGATGAAATCCATCTTCTGGCGCAGGATCGCGGCCGCATCCGCGCCACGGGCATGGACGATCGGTTCGGCGAGGTCGTTCAGATCCAGGAACTTGGCGACCTGATTGCGGTCGCCGAGGTCGAACGTATAGGCAATCGGCATCCGCCCGAGCACCTCTTTCGGCCCGACGGAGATCGCGGCGGGAAATTCGACCTTGGGAAACAGGTAGATCCCGCCGAAATGCGCGGTCCAGAAATTGCCCTGGTCGTAGGTCTTTTCGCCCAGCCGGATCGGATTGCGCGTGATGTCTCCGGTGGCCTTGGCCAGATCGATCATCTCGGCGATCAGCACATCGTCGTACCAGGCGTCATATTCGGTGCGGAAGCGATGGATCAGGCCCTGCATCTTCTCCGCCCCCTTCACTGCCTGCCCGGCTGTGTCGGCCCGGACCGTCACCTGCCGCAGGTCCAGAAGCTGGGCGGGCGTGGAAAGCCTGAAGATCGTATTTTCCAGCTCTCCCGCCACCGCGTCACGGGCAGTGAGGGAAAAGAGCTGTTCCTCGTTCTCCTCGATGTAGCGCACGAGAATGCCGCGCGAGGTCGAGAACTTCGCGTTCAGCAGCGGCGCTTCCTTCTGCTCGGTGGTCAGGAGGATGAACTGGCGGTTCATGCCGTTGGGGTTGAGATAAAGATGATCTCCCAGCTCGTCGCCCACCTCGGGGCTGTAGCCAGAAAGATCGATATGGAAATCTTCGAGCGCGGTCCGTTTGCCCGTCAGATGCGCCAGCGCACGGTTGTAGCGTTCGACGAGCGCGGGGGAATCGACAGCCACCAGATTGCCGAACATCAGCCCCTTTTCGATCAGCCGTCTCATCAGCGCTGCGTCTCCGGATGCCCGGGCCTCGTCATTCCGGCAGCCTGTCCCGCGCCAGATCCCGGCCGCGCAACCTTTCTGTCCGGCGGGAAAGCGAAAGCCAGGAAACGAGCATCAGCGGACCCCATGCGAGCATTGGCAGGAAGGAATTCCTGATCAGGTAGAACATGGTCTCGCCCGGCGCGTCCGACAAGGCCCCGCCGACATTGGCGCCGGTCTGGGCGTAAAGATAGCCGGTCAGGGCCGTCGAGATCGCCTGAACGAGGAAGGCAGACAGAAGTACACCGGACAGGACCATCCGGTGGGAACGGGTTTCCTTCGGCACGATCAGGCGCGGCAGAGAGATCGCGGCCGCGCCAAGAATAAGGATCGGCAGGAACGTGTTTGAAAATCCGATCGGAACGTCCATTTCACCCCCGCGACACGTCTAGTTGCGCGGCCCCATCAGCCTTATGTCGCATTCCGCAAGCTTCATGTACAGACTGAGTTGACCGGTCCGGCGCAGGTGTCGACCGCATGGGACAGTATCGGAAATGACCAACCGCGGGGCCAAGGACCGTTCAGAGCCTGCGGGCTATGTGCCCCGACCTTCCGCGCGGGGCTTTTCGCTGGTGATCTTCGACTGCGACGGCGTTCTTATCGACAGCGAGATCATCAGTGCGCGCATGCTGATCGCGGAACTGGCCAAGCTCGGCCTGTCGATCGACATGGACTATGTAACGCGCCATTTCCTGGGCCGCAGCTATCCGACGGTGATCCGTCAGGTCCGGGCGGAATTCGGCATCGACCTGCCGGAAAGCTTCGAGGCGCGCTATCGCGAGAGCCTGCTGGAAGCCTTCCGCAGCGGGCTGAGGATCGTGCCGCATGTGCGCGCGGTCCTGGAGCGGATCGGAGTTCCCTTCTGCGTCGCCACCTCGTCAAGCCCGCGACGCGCGGACATGTCGCTTGACCTTGTCGGGCTCCGGGGTCTGGTGGGCGATCGGCTGTTCACCTCCTCGCAGGTGGCGCGGGGCAAGCCCGAACCCGATCTTTTCCTGCACGCCGCCGCCGCGATGGGCGTCGATCCGGTCCGCACACTGGTGATCGAAGATAGCCTGACCGGCATCCGCGCGGGGCTTGCGGCGGGCATGACGGTCTGGCGGTTCGTGGGCGCAAGCCACCTCGGCCCCGACACGCCGGAAGAGCCGGAAGGGGCACGGCCGCACCGCAGGCTTGTTTCATTCGAGAACTTCTTTCAGATTGCACCGGATCTGAAGAAGGACGAACGGTCGGCATGACAGGCGAACCGACATTGCTGGACGAGGCAGCGCGTGCGGGCTGGCTGTCCTATGTTGCGGGCATGACGCAGGACCAGATCGCCGCCGAACTGGGCGTTTCGCGCCAGCGCGCGCAACGCCTTGTCAGCAAGGCGATGGCCGAGGGGCTGGTGAAGGTGCGCCTCGATCACAAGATCGGCCGGTGCCTCGAACTCGAAGCGGGGCTCATCCGCCGCTTCGGTCTGCAGCAGGCGCGCGTCGCACCCGACCTTGGCCCGGGCGCGGATCCGGCGCGCGCGACGGCCGGGGCGGCGGCGGCACTTCTGGAAAGCTATCTGGCGCGGCCGGAAAGCCAGACGATCGCCTTCGGCACCGGCCGGGCGCTGAGCGCCATGGTCGCCGAAATCGCCACCCAGCCGAACGAACGCCACAGGATCGTCTCGCTCATCGGCAATATCGCGCCCGATGGCTCGGCCTCTTTCTATGACGTGATCATGCGGCTTGCCGACAAGCTGCACGCGCCGCATTATCCGATGCCGGTGCCGCTGATTTCCGAGACACCCGAGGAGCGCGCCATGTTCCACGCGCTGCGCCCGGTCCAGACCGTTGCGACCCTGGCGCAGGAGGCCGATGTGGTCTTCGTGGGCATCGGTCAGATGGGCGAGGATGCGCCGCTTTACAAGGACGGGTTCGTGACCCGCGCCCAGCTCGCGGACATGCGGGCTAAGGGCGCGGCGGGCGAGATCGTGGGCGGCGTCTATGATCGCGCCGGCCGCTATATCGAAACGCCGATTTCCGCCCTTGTGGGCGGGGTGCGGGTGGAACCGGGCCGCATCGGGCCGGTGATCGGCGTGGCCGCCGGACCGACAAAGGTTTCGGCGATCTGCGCGGCTCTGACGGGCCGAATCGTCAATTGCCTCGTGACCGACGAACCAACTGCAAGCGCCCTGCTTTCCCAGCCCTGACAGCGACCGCCACTGAGTTTGTTCGCATTTTCCCGATTGACCTGATGCGCGCTAATGTGAATAATTACTCATACGATGGGCAAATGCTCATTCTCAGGGAGGACATCATGACTTTCACAATCCGGGCGCTTCTGGGCGCCTGCGCCGTCGGCGCCATCTGCTCGGCAGCCACGGCGGAAACCACGATCACCGTCGCCACGGTCAACAACGGCGACATGGTCCGCATGCAGGGCCTGATGGACGACTTCTATGCCAAGCACCCCGACATCAAGGTGGAATGGGTGACGCTGGAAGAAAACGTCCTGCGCCAGAACGTCACCACCGACATCGCCACCGGCGGCGGCCAGTATGACGTGATCACCATCGGCACCTACGAGGTTCCGATCTGGGGCAAGCAGGGCTGGCTGGAAAGCCTGAACGACCTGCCCGCCGAATATGACGTGGACGACCTTCTGCCGCCGATCCGGGGCGGTCTGACCGTCGACGGCAACCTCTATGCGTCGCCCTTCTATGGCGAATCGTCCTTCGTGAACTATCGCAAGGACCTGGCGGAAAAGGCCGGGATCACCATCCCGGATGCGCCCACCTGGGACGACATCAAGGCCGCGGCGGCCGCGATGACCGATCAGGCCAACGGCATCTACGGCATCTGCCTGCGCGGCAAGGCCGGCTGGGGCGAGAACATGGCGTTCCTGACCACGATGGCCAACAGCTATGGCGCGCGCTGGTTCGACGAAAACTGGGTTCCCCAGTTCGACCAGCCGGAATGGAAGGCCGTGATGACCGACTACGTCGACATGCTGACCAAGTACGGTCCGCCCGGCGCGTCGAACAACGGCTACAACGAAAACCTGACGCTGTCGCTGCAGGGCAAATGCGCGATGCGCATGGATGCAACCGTGTCGGCGGGTGCGCTGACCGACCCGAAACAGTCCGAGTTTGCCGACAAGGTCGGTTTCGCTCTGGCACCTGACATGGGCCTTGGCAAGCGGGCGAACTGGCTCTGGGCCTGGTCGCTGGCGATCCCGGCGTCTTCGGATGCCAAGGACGCGGCCAAGACCTTCATCGACTGGGCGACCAACAAGGACTACATCGCCCTTGTCGCGTCCAAGGAAGGCTGGGGCGCAGCTCCTCCCGGCACCCGGACCTCGCTTTACGAGAACCCGGAATATGCGAAGCTTCCGTTCGCGAAGATGACCATCGACTCGATCAACGCGGCTGATCCGACCAACCCGACGGTCAAGCCGGTGCCTTACACGGGCGTCCAGTTCGTCGCGATCCCCGAGTTCGCCGGTCTGGCGACGTCGATCGGCGAGATCTTCTCGGCGGCTCTGGCAGGACAGAAGTCGGTTGACGACGCCCTGGCCGAGGCTCAGGCCCTGGCCACGGATGAAATGACTGCGTCCGGTTACATCAAGTAAGATCAGGACCCGGCCCGTCCGCGGGCCGGTGCTCTCTCTCCCCCGCAGATCGCCAATTGCGGGGGAGCTTGCCCGGTAAGTACCGTGCAGCCGGATCAGCGCAACTCTCAATCGGAGGCACCCCGTGGCAACGCAATCCTCACGTCTTGCTGCACGCCTTATGGTCGCGCCGTCCGTGATCGTCCTGTTCATCTGGATGATCGTCCCGCTGGCCATGGCCATCTATTATTCGTTCCGGCTCTATCGGCTGATTTCACCGGATCGGACCGGGTGGGTCGGATTCCGCAACTACACCTGGTTCGTCAACTCGCCCGAATTCTGGCTGGCGATCTCGAACACGCTACTGCTCGTCGGTGGCGTTCTTGTCATCACCATCGTTCTTGGAACGCTGATCGCCCTTCTGATCGACCAGCCGGTCTGGGGACAGGGCCCACTGCGCATCCTTGTCATCTCGCCCTTTTTCGTGATGCCCCCCGTCGCGGCCTCGATCTGGGAAAATCTGTTCATGCATCCGCAGAACGGCATGCTGGCGTCGCTGGCCCAAGGGCTGGGCATGAAGCCGATCCTGTTCATGGAAAGTTATCCGATGGCCTCGGTGATCTTCATCGTGTCCTGGGAATGGCTGCCCTTCGCGACGCTGATCCTTCTGACCGCGCTGCAATCGCTGTCCTCCGAGCAGCTTGAGGCGGCCGAAATGGATGGCGCCAGCGCGCTCAGCCGGTTCCGCCATATCATCCTGCCGCACATGACCCGGGCGATCACCGTGGTGATCCTGATCCAGACGATCTTCCTTCTGGGCATCTTCGGCGAGATCTTCACCACCACCCAGGGCGGCCCCGGTTCGGCCTCGACGACGCTGCCCTACATGATCTTCAAGCAGGCGATCGCGGCCAAGGACATCGGGCGGGCGGCAGCGGGCGGGATCATCGCGGTGATCCTGGCCAATATCGTGGCCTATTTCCTGATGCGCGGCATCGGCCGCAATCTGGACGCTTGAAGGAGCACCCCATGGCACGCGCAACTTCTCCTCGCCGCAAGGTCCTCACCACACTGGCCGCATGGGCCGTGGCGCTGGTCATTTTCTTCCCCGTCCTGTGGATGATCCTCACCTCGTTCAAGACCGAGGTCTCTGCCGTCGCCTCGCCGCCGCAGCTTTTCACCGCCGACTGGACGCTGGAAAACTATGTCGAGGTCTGGGGCCGGTCGGATTATCCGCGCTTCTTCTGGAACTCGGTCGTGATCTCGGTCGGCTCGACGCTCTTGGGGCTCGCCATCGCGATCCCCTCGGCCTGGGCCATGGCCTTCGTGCCGGGCAAGCGGACCAAGGACCTCTTGATGTGGATGCTGTCCACCAAGATGATGCCCGCCGTCGCCGTGATGATCCCGATCTACCTGATCTTCCTCTGGACGGGTCTCATCGACACCAAGATCGGCCTCGTCATCGCGCTGATGCTGATGAACCTGCCGATCATCATCTGGATGCTCTACACCTACTTCAAGGAAATCCCCGGCGAGATCCTCGAGGCGTCCCGGATGGACGGCGCCAGCCTTTGGGGCGAGATCGTCCATGTCCTGACGCCGATGGCGTTGCCGGGCATCGCCTCGACCATGCTTCTGAACATCATCCTGGCCTGGAACGAGGCGTTCTGGACCATCGTGCTTACGACCACCAAAGCGGCGCCCCTGTCGGCTTTCATCGCCAGCTTCTCGGCGCCGCAGGGTCTGTTCTACGCGAAACTTTCGGCGGCATCGGCCATGGCCATCATGCCGATCCTGATCCTTGGCTGGTTCAGCCAGAAACAACTCGTCCGCGGCCTGACCTTCGGCGCCGTGAAGTGAGGAAGACATGGGCAAGATAGAACTCACCAAAGTCCGCAAATCGTTCGGCGACGTCCATGTCATCCCCGGCATCGACCTGACCGTCGAGGACGGCGAATTCGTGGTCTTCGTCGGCCCCTCGGGCTGTGGCAAGTCCACGCTGCTGCGGCTGATCGCGGGGCTGGAGGATACGACATCCGGCACAATCGAGATCGACGGCAAGGACGCAACCGCGCTGCCGCCCGCCAAGCGCGGTCTGGCGATGGTCTTCCAGTCCTATGCGCTTTATCCGCACATGACGGTCCGCAAGAACATCGCCTTTCCGCTGAAGATGGCCGGGATGGATCAGGTCGAGCAGGACAAACGGGTCGAGCGCGCGGCGCAGGTGCTGAACCTGACGAGCTATCTCGACCGTCGCCCCGGCCAGCTCTCTGGCGGCCAGCGCCAGCGCGTCGCCATCGGCCGCGCCATCGTACGCGAACCGGCGGCCTTCCTCTTCGACGAGCCGCTGTCGAACCTTGACGCCGCCCTGCGCGTCGGCATGCGGCAGGAAATCAGCGAACTGCACCAGTCGCTGAAGACCACGATGATCTACGTGACACACGACCAGGTCGAGGCAATGACCATGGCCGACAAGATCGTCGTCCTGAATGCGGGCCGGATCGAGCAGGTGGGCGCGCCGCTCGAACTCTACAACACCCCCCGCAACCTCTTTGTCGCGGGCTTCATCGGCAGCCCGAAGATGAACTTCATCGAGGGCGCCGAAGCCGCCCGGCACAAGGCCCACACCATCGGGGTACGGCCGGAACATATCGCGGTCGGCGACGGGCCGTGGGAAGGGGTGGTCGGCCTCTCGGAACATCTGGGGTCTGACAGTTTCCTGAAGGTCGCCGTCGACGGGGTCGGCATCCTGACGGTCCGCGCGCCGGGCGAGGTAGGCGCCCATCACGGCGACCGCATTCGCCTGGCGCCCGCCGGAAAGATCCATCGCTTTGACGAAAGCGGTAATGCTCTATGAGATTGCAAGGAAAGACCGCGCTGATCACAGGTGCCGCGCGCGGCATCGGCCGCGCCTTTGCCGCTGCCTATGCGGCGGAAGGCGCACGGGTCTGGATCGCCGACATCAACCTGCCCGAGGCCGAGGCTGCCGTCGGCGAAATCGGCAGCATGGCCCGTGCCGTTCATCTGGATGTCAGCCGACAGGAGAGCATCGAAGCTGCAATGGCAGCGGTCGCGAACGCGGGCGGCATCGATATCCTGGTGAACAACGCCGCCCTTTTCGACATGGCGCCCGTCGTCGAGATCACGCAGGACAGTTACGACCGGCTGTTCTCGGTCAACGTCGCGGGCACGCTCTTCCTGATGCAGGCGGCGGCCAAGGCGATGATCGCGCAGGGCCGGGGCGGCAAGATCATCAACATGGCCAGCCAGGCCGGGCGTCGTGGCGAGGCCCTTGTCGGTGTCTATTGCGCGACGAAGGCCGCCGTCATCTCGCTCACCCAGTCCGCGGGGCTCGACCTCATCAAGCACGGGATCAACGTGAATGCGATCGCGCCAGGCGTCGTGGACGGTGAACATTGGGATCATGTCGACCGCCTCTTCGCCCGCTACGAGGGCCGCGCGCCGGGCGAGAAGAAAAGGCTGGTGGGCGAGGCAGTCCCCTTCGGCCGCATGGGAACGGCGGCCGACCTGACCGGCATGGCAATCTTCCTTGCCTCGCCCGAGGCCGATTATGTCGTCGCGCAGTGCTACGGCGTCGACGGCGGGAACTGGATGGCCTGAGATGAACATCGCCCCGAAACTGTCCCTGCCGACTTACGACCGCTCCCGCCTGACGCCGGGCATCGTCCATATCGGGCTTGGCAATTTCCATCGCGCCCATATGGCGGTCTATCTCGACGACCTGTTCGGTCGGGGTGAGGGGCATGACTGGGCGATCATCGGCGCGGGCGTCCGCGCAGGCGATGCGAAGATGCGCGAGGCGATGCTGGCGCAGGACTGCCTCTCGACGGTCATCGAGCTCGACCCGTCCGGTCGCAGTGCCCGCCGCGTGGGTGCGATGGTGGATTTCCTGCCGGTCGAACCCGACAACCGCAGCCTGATCGCGGCGATGTCGCACCCCAGGATCCGCATCGTCAGCCTGACCGTGACCGAGGGCGGCTATTTCATCGATGCGGCCACCGGCCGGTTCGATCCCGACGCACCCGAGATCAGGGCCGACGCGGCCCGTCCCGGCCATCCCGCCACCGCCTTCGGCGCCATCATCGCCGGGCTGAAGGCGCGCCGGGACGCGGGCATTCCGGCCTTCACCGTGATGTCGTGCGACAACCTGCCGGGCAACGGGACGGTCACGCGCGACGCGGTCGTGGGCCTGGCGCGCCTGTCCGACCCGGGCTTTGCCGACTGGATCGACGCGCATGTCGCTTTCCCGAACGGCATGGTTGACCGGATCACCCCGGCCACCGGCCCGCGCGAACGCGCCATGGCACAGGACTTCGGCCTGGACGATCCGGTTCCGGTGACCTGCGAGCCCTTCCGCCAATGGGTGGTCGAGGATCATTTCCCCGCCGGACGCCCGGCGCTGGAAAGGGTGGGCGTCACCTTCACGCCCCATGTCCATGCGTTCGAGGCGATGAAGATCCGCATCCTGAACGGCGGCCATGCGACCATCGCCTATCCGGCGGGTCTGATGGATATCGAGTTTGTGCATGAGGCGATGGCCGACCCGCTCGTATCGGCCTTCCTCGACCGGGTGGAGCGGGAAGAGATCATCCCTCATGTCGCCCCGGTTCCCGACACGGATCTCGCGGCCTATTATCGGACGGTCCGCGGACGGTTTGCTAACCGCGAAGTGGCCGACACCGTGCGCAGGCTCTGCCTTGACGGGTCGAACCGCCAGCCGAAATTCATCCTGCCGTCGCTGCGCGACGGGCTGGCGGCGGGTGGCAGGGTAGAGGGACTTGCGCTCGTCTCGGCGCTCTGGTGCCGCTATTGCCATGGCGAGACCGACGGCGGCGCCCCGATCGCACCGAACGATCCGGGCTGGCAAGAACTGACCCAGCGTGCGGCTGCGGCCCGGCATGCACCTGAGACCTGGCTCGGGATGGTGTCGGTTTACGGCGATCTGGCCCATGAAGATCGCTTCGCGCAAGCCTTCACGCGACATCTGAACCGCCTCTGGCAGGTCGGCACGCGGCAGGTGATCAGCCAGTACCTTTCGGCAGGCGCATGACCCCTGCCGCGGGGATCCTGCCTGCGGGGCTGTCGACGGGGTAAGGGTTGTGGTTGAACCAGAACCGTTCCCGCCCGCTGTCGCGGACCCGCAGACCGCGCGGCAGGCGAAGCGTTTCCAGACCCGCCCGTCGGGCGATCTCGGCGATCAGCCGGTCCAGCAGGTCATCATCGCCCCAGCCGCCGACATAGCTGATGCGCCCGGCGCGGACCGCGACGGCGCGTCCATCCCCGAGCCGCAGGAATGTCTCGCAGCGCGTGTCCAGCTCCTCGCGGTATCCGGTGACCGCGCCGCCACCCTGGACGGCCATCGCCATGTCGGGCCTGAGGCTTTCGACCCGCGCCACCGTGACATCGAGGCCGGGAAAGGCGGGCGGCAGCGGCACGGGGATCGAGAAATGCCCGTCGCGTGCCGCACTGCGCGGGCCGATCACCACCTCGGCGGCACATGCCGCCAGCGCTTCTCTCAGCGCCTCGGGCATATGGATCAGGCCGGGCACGAAGATCGCGCGATAGCCCGCGAGGTCACGACTGTCGGGCGGCAGGATATCCACCGACAGGCCCGCGCGACGAAGCGCGCGGTAATGGGCGAAGAGGAGGTCGAAATAACTTAGCCCCCGGCCGTGCGGCTGGACGGCCCAGGCCCAGTCGGCCGCATAATCGAATACCAGCGCAACCGGCGCCCGACAGGGTGTGACCTCGGGCGCGTCGGCCAGTTCCATGGCCACCGCCCGCGCCTCGGCCAGCCCCGGCGCCTCGGCGCTGTCGGGGCGCAGAAGGCCCGCGTGCATCTGTTCCTGAGCGAAAGGCGCCTGCCGCCAGCGGAAATAGCAGACCGCCTCTGCACCATGGGCGAAAGCTTCCCAGGTCCAGAGGCGGACCATGCCGGGCAGGGGGGCGGGATTGTAGGGCGCCCAGTTCACCGGGCCGGGCTGCTGTTCCATCACCCACCAGCGGCCACGCCCGACCGCGCGGTAAAGGTCGTGATGGAAGGCCTGAAAATCCGGGTCGCCCTGCCGGGCGAAATGACGCTGGTCTTCCGCGCTCGCGCCCACCCGGTCTTCGAGGAAACCCAGCGGGTAGCTGTCCCAGGATGCGATATCCAGATCGGCGCCGAGTTTGAAATGGTCGAACTCGGTCACCCGGCCCATGTAATTGTGGGCGATCGGCGCGTCGGAATGGGCGCGGATGATCTCGACCTGCGCGCGGTTGAAGCGGGCGACCTGATCGGAGGAAAAGGCCCGGAAGGCAAGGCTGTGGGCCGGGTTCGGTTCGGTCACCGTCAGGTTCGGCAGGTCGATATCGTCGAAATCGGCATAATCCATCGACCAGAAGACATTGCCCCAGGCCCGGTTCAGCGCGCCGATATCGCCGCCATTGCCGCTCTCCGCCGGAAAGCGCACGCGCAGCCAGTCGCGGAAGGCGCGGCGCGCGGCGTCGGAATAGGACAGGACCGTATCGTGGCAGCCATATTCATTGTCGGTCTGCCAGGCCGCGACATGTGGGTTGCGGCCGTAGCGGCGGGCTATCTCGGTCACGATCCGGCGGCAGTCGGCCAGATAGCCCTCATGGCTGAAGCAATAATGGCGGCGCGAGCCGAACCTGCGCGGGCGCCCCTCGGCATCGAAGGCCAGCATGTCGGGGTGACGGTCGAGCACCCATTTCGGCGGTGTGGCGGTGGGCGTTCCAAGCACGACCTTCAGGCCCGCGCGCCCGAGTGTCCCGATCGCCCGGTCGAGCCAGCCCCAATTGAGCCGCCCCGGCTCCGGCTCGATCCGACCCCAGGCGAATTCGCCGATCCGCACCCAGGTCAGACCGGCCTCGGCCATCCGCCGCGCATCCTCGGCCCATTGCGCCTCGGGCCAGTGTTCGGGATAGTAGCAGACGCCGAGCGTCCGGCGCAGCGCGGTCATCTGTCGTCCTCCGCCAGCGTGCGCCACGCGGCGGCGAGGCCCATCAGCGTCATACGTTCGGCATTGACCGTGCGGGCGGGCGCGCCCTGCGCCTCAAGCGCTGTCCGGTAGGCGGCCGACAGCCCGCCCTCGCCAAGAATGACGATCTGCTGCCCCAGCCAGTAGGGTCGCGCCGCGGCAAGCTCTGCCCCGATCAGAAGACCAGACAGGCGAGACCGCGCGCGGGTGGCATCGAGCCCTGACAGAAGCGCCTCGGCGCGGATCGAGAACAGATCGCCCGCCAGCGTCTGCGGGCGCGACATGACATGGGTGACGGCGGCGGCGAATGTCTCGGCGTCGAAGCCCGAGGGCGCGATTGAATGGCGCAGCACCGACTGGCCCGACAGAAGCGCGAAGATCTCGCCGGTCATGAATGTGCGGAAGCTCACCACCTCGCCCGCGCTGATATGGGCCCATTTGCAATGGGTGCCGGGCAGGCAGAGGACGCCGTCGAAACCGGGCTCCGACGCGAGGAAGCCGGCGATCTGGGTTTCTTCGCCGCGCATCACGTCGGCGGGCGCGGCCTGGCTCATGCCCGGCAGGATATGGACCGAAAGCCGCGGGTCGCGGGTTTCGACCTTCAGCGCCTGCGCGATGCCCGGCGGCCGTGCGGGAACCGGGACATAGCGCGCCTCCTGCCAGCCCTGCCGCGCGCCCACCATGCCGCAGGCAACGACCGTCAGCCTGCCGTGGTCTGGCAGATCGCCAGCGAGAAGGTCGAGCAGGATCGGTTCGAACTCCTCCGGCCTGAGTTTGCCCATGCCGCGGTCCGACCGGACCTCGCCCAGTACCTCGCCCGCTGCATCAAGCCGCCAGAGCCGAAGATTGCTGGTGCCCCAGTCGACGGCGATCCAGGCGGCGCGTTCCGGCAAGCGGCTCATCCGGTCACCACCACGCCGCCGTCGATCACCAAGGCCTGCCCGGTCATCATCTTCGAAATGTCCGAGGCGAGAAACAGGGTGCCACCCACGACATCCTCGGGCGCCAGCGTGTCCTTCAGGCACTGCCGGTCGATATGCGCGGCAAGCCCTTCGGGCGTCACCCACAGGTCCTTCTGCTTCTGCGTCAGCACCCAGCCGGGGGCGAGCGCGTTCACCCTGATCCGGTCCGGCCCGAATTCGCGCGCGAGCGTGCGGGTCAGTCCGTTGATGCCGGAATTGGCCGTCACGTAAAGCGGATAGCCCGCATTGCCCATCATGTAGCTGATCGACGAAAAATTGACGATCGAGCCGCCGCCCGACGCCTTCATGCCGGGAATGACCGCCTGCGCCGCGAAGAAATAGGCCTTGAGATTGATCGCCATCGACCAGTCCCAGAAGGCCTCGTCGGTCTCCATCGTCCTGTGGCGCTTGTCGTTGGCGGCATTGTTGACCAGCACGCGGACCGGCCCGTGCGCCCCGGCGGCCTGCGCGACGGCGGCCTTCAGCGCGGCGATGTCGGTGATGTCGCAGGGAATGAAGAGTGGCCGGTTGCCGGTCTCGTCCGCCATCTGATCACAAAAGGCCGTGGAGTCGGAGCGCTGCACGAAGGCGACCTTCGCGCCCTGCCTGAGGAAACCTTCGGTCAGGCTGGCGCCGATGCCCGATCCGCCGCCGGTGATGAAGACGGAGGCGCCTGCAAGGTCATGGAACGTGGCGTTCAAACCCATCAATGGCTCTCCCGCGTCACGGGCCGCGTGTCCTTGCCGACGAGGAAATCGAGGTCGGCACCCCGGTCGGCCTGCAGGACATGGTCGATATAGAGTTTCGCATAACCGCGCGTGTAGGGGCTTTCCTCGGGCGCCCATGCCGCGCGGCGGGTTGCAAGCTCCGCCTGGTCGACCAGAAGCTCCAGCACACCCGCCTTGGCAGAGACCCTGATCCGGTCGCCGGTCTTCACCAGCGCCAGCGTTCCGCCCGCCTGCGCCTCGGGCGAGACATGCAGGATCACCGTGCCGAAGGCGGTGCCGGACATGCGAGCGTCCGAAATGCGGATCATGTCGCGCACGCCCTGTTTCACCAGCGCGCGCGGGATCGGCATGTTGCCAACCTCCGGCATGCCCGGATAGCCCTTCGGACCGCAGCCCTTCAGGACTAGGATCGTCTCGGGCGTCACGGGCAGATCCTCGCGGTCGATGTTGGCCTTCATGTCCTCGATACTCTTGAACACATGCGCGACGCCTTCATGTTCCAGCAGCGCGGGCGTCGCCGCCGAAGGTTTAACGATGGCGCCGTTTGGCGCGAGATTGCCCTTCAGCACCCGGATGCCCGCTGCCGGTTTCACCGGATCGGCGAAGGGGCGGATCACGTCGCGGTTCCAGCATTCCGCGCCTTCGGCATAGGCCGAGATATCCTTGCCCATGACCGTGGTGGCCTTGCGCAGATGGTCCCCGAGTTCCTTCAGCACCACGGGCATGCCGCCCGCATAGCAGAAATCCTCCATCAGGTACTTGCCCGACGGCATGCAGTTGACGAGGAGAGGAATGTCCGACCCGATCTCGAAATCCTCAAGCGCAAGGTCGACGCCGACCCGGCCTGCGATGGCCAGCAGATGGACGACGGCGTTCGTCGAGCCGCCAACGGCGGCATTGGCGAGGATCGCGTTTTCGAAGGCCGCTCTCGTCATGACCTTCGAGGGGCGCAGGTCCTCGTCCACCATCTCGACGATCCGCCTGCCGGTCAGATGCGCCAGCGCCATGCGGCGGGCATCGACGGCGGGAAGGGCGGCATTGGTCGGAAGGCTCATGCCCATCGCCTCGACAAGGCTTGCCATGGTGGAGGCGGTTCCCATCGTCATGCAGACGCCTTTCGAGCGGCTCATGCCGGATTCCGCCGCCATGAAATCCTTCAAGGTCATTTCGCCCGCGCGGACAGCTTCGGAAAATTTCCACACGTCCGTGCCAGAGCCGATGTCCTTGCCCTGCCACTTGCCATTCAGCATCGGGCCGGAGGAGACGACGATGGCGGGCAGATCGACCGAGGCCGCGCCCATCAGCTGCCCCGGCGTGGTCTTGTCGCAGCCGCCCAAGAGCACCACGCCGTCCATCCCGTAGGCGCGGATCGATTCCTCGACATCCATCGCCAGAAGATTGCGAAAGAGCATGGCGGTCGGCTTCATCTGCGTTTCGCCGAGCGACATGACCGGGAATTCGACCGGAAAACCGCCCGCCTCCCACACACCGCGCTTCACCCCTTCGGCAAGGTCGCGAAGGCCGGAATTGCAGGGCGTGAGCTCCGACCAGGTGTTGCAGATGCCGATCACCGGGCGGCCGTCGAAGACATGGTCGGGGAAACCCTGGTTCTTCATCCAGGACCGGTGGATGAACCCGTCCTTGTCGAGCTTGCCATACCAGGCGCGGTTGCGGCGGTTCTTTGTCATGTTACCTTCGGGAATTGCGGACAGTTGGGGAGCCTCCGGCGGAGGTATTTGGGCCAAGATGAAAGGGCAACTCTCATGCGGCCCTTGCCTTCCGCGCCCAAGGCGGCAGCCAGTCGCCATGGGCAGTGATCAGATCGTCCATCAGGGCGCGGATCTGGCCAAGGTCAAGCTCGGCCGCCGTATGCGGATCGAGCATTGCGGCATGGTAGATATGGTCGCGGTTCTCGGTCAGGAGGGCGGCGACCGTCAGCTCCTGCACATTCACATTGCTGCGCATCAGCGCGGTCAGCTGCGGGGCGAGGTCTGTGACGGGCGTCGGCTGGATTCCGTTCGCATCAACAAGGCAGGGCACTTCGACCGCACAGCCCTCGGGCAGTTGCGGGATGAGGCCACGGTTCGCCACATTGCCGTAGATGACCGCAGGCGTGCCGGTCTTGACCGCATTCATGATCGTGGCGGCATATTCGTGGCTTTGCTTCACCTCTATCCGGTCTGCCGTGCGATAGGCCTCGGCCTGTGCCTTCCAGGAAGCGGCCTGTTCCTCGCAGCGCTTGGGATATTCGTCGAGCGGGATGCGGAAGCGCTCGATCAGGTCGGGGCGGTGGGATTTGATGAACCAGGGCACATATTCGGCGAAATGTTCCGAGCTTTCGGTGACGAAATGGCCGAAGTGCTTCATCACCTCATAGCGGACGAGGTTCGGGCAGCGCGGGTTCCAGCTGCTTTCAAGCGGGATGCGGCCCGCGCGGTAGCCGTCGCGGAGCGCGGGGTAAAGGTCGCGGATCGTGCCGTCCGGTTGGCGCTGGCCGAACTCGAGATAGAAGGCCATGTGGTTGATGCCGCCCGCCCGGTAGACGAGCGTTTCGGGGTCGATCCCGAGATCGCGCGCCAGCTCATGGGCAGTGCCCTGCACCGAATGGCAAAGGCCCACCTGGCGGATATCCGGGTAGCGCGCGGCGATCGCCCAGGTGTTGATCGCCATCGGGTTGACGTATTGCAGCAGGATCGCGTCCGGGCAGAGGGTGCGCATATCCTCGCAGATCGCCCAGAGGTGCGGCACGGTCCTCAAGGCCCGCATGATGCCGCCGACGCCCAGCGTATCGGCAATGGTCTGGCGCAGGCCATGCGCTTTCGGCACGTCGAAGTCGGTGACGGTGCAGGGCCGGTAGCCGCCGATCTGGAAGGCGACGATCACGAAATCCGCGCCGTCGAGCGCCGCCCGGCGGTCGGTGTGGGTTTCCACTTTCGCGCCGGTGCCGAGGGTCGCGACCAGTTTCCGCGCGACCAGCGCGCTTTCGGCCAGCCGTTCACTGTCGATGTCCATCAGTGCGATGGTCGCATCGGCAAGCGCGGGGACATTCAGCGCATCGCCGATGATGTTCTTCATGAAGACGGTCGATCCCGCACCGATGAAGGCGATTCTGGTCATTTGACCGCTCCGAGTGTCAGACCGGCGATGAAATGCCGCTGCATGAGGAAGAACATGGCCACGGGGGGCAGGGCGGCGAGGATCGAGCCCGCGCTGACCAGATGCCATTGCGCGATCCACTGGCCGTTTAGCGAGGAGAGGCCAGCCGTGATCGGCTGCGACTCCGGCGAGTTCGACAGGACCGTGGCCCAGAAGAAATCGTTCCAGATGAAGGTGAAGATCAGGACCGAGAGCGCCGCGATCGCGGGCCGCATCAAGGGCAGGACGACGTACCAGAAGATCCGGACCTCGCTGACGCCTTCGACGCGCGCGGCCTCGATCAGTTCGAACGGCAAGGCCTTGATGAAATTGCGCATGAAGAGCGTGCAGAAGCCGGTCTGGAAGGCGATGTGAAAGAGCGCGAGCCCGTACCAGGTGTTGTACATGCCCAGCTGCAGGGTCAGATCGCGCACCGGCACCATCAGGATCTGGAAGGGCACGAAATTGCCGGCGACGAAGAGGAAGAAGACCAGAAGGTTGGAGCGGAAGCGGTAGATCGCCAGCGCGAAACCGGTCATGCACGACAGGGCCACGGCGCCGATCACCGTCGGGACGGTGACCTTGAAGGAATTCAGCATATAGGCGCCCATCGGCGAATTGGCGAAGACGTCTCGGTAATTCGAAAAGGCGAGCGCCGAGGGCAGGCCAAAGTAATTGCCCTGCGCGAGGTCCGAAGCCGGGCGCACCGAGGTGACGGCGACGCCGATCAGCGGCAGGAGCCAGAGGACCAGCGCGACCGGCACGGCGATCTTGTAAAGCCATTGGGTGGGGGCGGATGTCTGTTCGATGGGTCTGGGAAACATCGCGGGCCCCTTACCGTTCGGCTTCGTCGCGCCACATCTTCCAGATGAAGCCCGAGATGAAGACCATCATGATCGCGAAGAGAACGACCGCGATCGCCGCGCCATAGCCCATGCGATAGCCGTATTCGCTGAGCGCCTGTTCGTACATGTAGAAGGAAAGGACCCGCGACGAACCGTAGGGCCCGCCGTCGGTCATGATCGACACGAGGTCGAAGGACCGGAGCGCCCCGATCACCGTGACCACGACCGCGATGAAGGTCGCGGGCCGAAGTTGCGGCAGGACGACATACCAGAGCATGCGCCAGCCCTTGGCGCCATCCAGCCGCGCCGCCTCGATCTGGTCGGGCGCGACATTGTTTAGGCCGGTCAGGTACAGGATCATCACATAGGCGATCTGCGGCCAGAGGCCTGCCGCGATGATGCCGTAGGTGACATAGCGGTCATCGGCGAGGATCGCGATGCCCTGGCCGGTCAGAAGCTCGATCAGCTTGTAGAAAAGGCCGAAGCCGGGCGCGTAGAACCAGGAAAAGATCAGGCCGACCACGACCTGGGAAATCACGAACGGAAAGAAGAAGAGCGACTTGTAAAGCCGCATGCCGGCGATCGTCTGGTTGAGGAAGATCGCGATCATCAGGCCCGCCGGAACGGCGAGGAGATAAAGCAAAAGCCAGATGACGTTGTTCCTCAGCGAGGTGTAGAAGGCGTCATCATCCAAAAGCTCGACATAGTTCGCGGTGCCGATCCATATCTTCTCGCCCAGCCCGTCCCAGTCGTAGAGGCTGATCCACATGCTCTGAAAGATCGGGATGATCACATAGACCGCGAACATGAGCATGCCGGGCGCCAGGAAAAGCCAGGGCGCGATGCGGCGCTGGTTCGATTTCCAGAAGTCGGTCATGGCCTTGCCTTGCGTCCGGAAGGGCCGGGCGACGCAACCGCCGCCCGGCCATGTGCGATTACTGATAGACCTTCTGGCGGATCTTCTCGAGCCGTTCGAGGATCGCGTCGAGATTTTCCGGCTTCACCATGAATTCCTGGAAGCCTTCCATCCCGGCCTTGGCCATTTCGGCGGGCGCGTCGCGGTCGAAGAACTGCGCGATTCCGCCGTCCGCGGTCGACAGCATCTCAAATCCCGCCTGCAGGAACGGATCGTCGGCAACGGTCGACGCCTTGTTGATCGGCAGTTGGCCCATCGCGGCATTGATCTTGTTCTGGGCGTCCGCCGTGCCGAGATAGGCGAGGAACTTCTTCGCATCATCGACATTCTTGGCACCCGACGGGATATGGACCGTGTCGGTCGGGGCCTCTTCGGCGCGGGCGAGGCCGGGGGTGATTTCCGGGAAACCCATGAAGCCCAGATTGTCGTTCGTCATTCCGCCTTCCTTGAAGACGGCGACGGCGAAGTTGCCCATCACATAATTCGCGGCCTTGCCCTGCACCAGAAGTGCGGCCGCATCCTGCCAGTCGATCGCGGCATGGTTCTTGGTGATATAGGGCTGGATTTTGGCCCATTCCGCAAAGACCGCCTTCACCTTGTCGTCGGTCCAGGCGACCTTGCCCGCCGTCAGGTCCATGTGGAACTGGTAGCCATTGGTCCTGAGGTCGAGATAGTCGAAAATGCCGGCTCCGGGCCACAGCGCCTTGGTTCCGGTGGTGATGCAGTCGATCCCCGCGGCCGCGAATTTCTCGCAGTTGGAGACGAACTGATCCCAGCTCACGCCTTCAGGGCCGGGCAGGTCGACACCCGCTGCCTTGTAGGCGTCGCGGTTATAGTAGATGCCCCACTGATAGTAGGTGTAGGGGACACCCCATTGCTTGCCGTCGATGGTCATCGAGGCAAGCGCGGAACCGAGCGAGTCCTTCAGCCCGTTCGCTTCCCAGACGTCCGAGACATCCATGAACTGGCCCGATGTGACGAAGGGCGCCATGCGGTTGCCCGCGTACCAGTTGGCGAGGTCGGGCGCGTCCGCGGTCAGGAAGTTCCGGATCGCGGTCTTGTAGCCTTCATGGTCGAAGTTGTTCAGCTGGATGTCGATGTCGGGGTTTGCGGCCTCGAAGTCGGCGATCACCTGTTCCATCGCCGCGAGCGGCGCCGGATCGTAGTCGGCATTGTATTTCACGATGCGCTTGTCCTGGGCGACGGCGGCTGTCGTCATCAGCAAAGCCGCTGTCAGGGCGAGCGCGCCCCTTGCGTAATGGACCATTTTATCCTCCCGATTTGGTTCCATTAAGTGAAACTATGTCTTGAATATTGAAAACTATGTCCGCTATCATCCAACCTGTCAACTGAGTCGCAAGGGTCGGGCGCATGGGCGGCGAAGGTCATGCCGACGGAACGGTGGGGAAGGCACTGGATGTGCTTGAAATGGTTGCCGACCAGGGCGGCCCGGTGCGCTTTTCCGACCTTCTGGAGATTTCGCGCTATCCCAAGGCAACGCTCTACCGCCTGCTGCAGACGCTGGTGAACCAGGGGATGCTGTCGCAAGATGCGGGCAGCGGCGCCTACAGGCTCGGCGTCAGGCTCGTCCGGCTTGCACACAATGCCTGGGCGCAAAGCTCGCTCGCGCCGCTGGCGCGGCCCCATCTCGATGCGCTCGCGGCAGAGGTGGGCGAGGCGATCCATCTGGCGCAGATCGACAATGGCCATATCCTCTTCGTCGACAAGCGCAAGTCGACCGACATGTTCGAGACGCTCGCCCAGGCGGGGCGGGTGGCGCCGGCCTATTGCACCGGGGTGGGCAAGGCGATCCTGGCCTTCCTGCCGCAGGCGGCGCGCGACAAGGTCATGCCGCAGCAGTCCTTTCACCCCTATACGCCCGCGACCCATACCGATCCGGCTTCGCTGTTGGCCGAGCTCGGGATCATCCGCGCCGAAGGTGTCGCCTTCGACCGGGAGGAGCACGAGCGCGGCATCATCTCGATCGCGGCGCCGATCCAGTTGCGTTCGGGCCGGGTCATCGGGGCGGTGTCGATCGCGACCTCGACCTCGCGCCACACGCTTGAGGAGTTGAGTGCGCTGAAACCCCGGCTTCTTCACTGCGCCGCAGCCATCGGCGCGGAAGCGGAGAACTGGCAGTTTCCGGAGATTTTCTAGCGGAGGGATGGAATGGCCGGCGTAACCCTGAACAATGTCGTGAAGAAATTCGGTCCGGTCGGGGTCATTCACGGCGTTGACCTTGATATCGGCGATGGCGAGTTCTGCGTCTTCGTCGGCCCGTCCGGCTGCGGCAAGTCCACGCTTCTGCGGATGGTGGCGGGGCTGGAACAGACCACCTCGGGCGCGATCCGCATCGGCGCGCGCGAGGTGACGGGCCTCGATCCGGCAGAGCGTGGCGTGGCGATGGTCTTTCAGACCTACGCGCTCTATCCCCATATGACGGTGGCCGAGAACATGGGCTTCGGCCTGAAGATGACTGGCCATCCGAAAGAGGAGATCAGGGCCAAGGTTGCCGAGGCGAGCCGTATCCTGAAGCTCGATCCCTATCTCGACCGTAAACCCAAGGCGCTGTCGGGCGGCCAGCGCCAGCGCGTCGCCATCGGTCGCGCCATCGTGCGGGGGCCGGAGGTGTTTCTCTTCGACGAGCCCCTGTCGAACCTCGATGCGGAACTGCGCGTCGACATGCGGGTCGAGATCGCGCGGCTTCACAAGGAAATCGGCGCGACGATGATCTATGTGACCCATGATCAGGTGGAGGCGATGACGCTCGCCGACAAGATCGTGGTGCTGCGCGCGGGCAAGATCGAACAGGTCGGCAGCCCGATGCAGCTTTACAGCGACCCCGACAACCGGTTCGTGGCGGGCTTCATCGGCTCGCCCAGCATGAACTTTCTCGAGGGCCGGGTCGAGAAGGGCAGGGTGCGCATCGCGGCCCTTGGCGACGTGACCGTCCCGACCCCGGTCGCCTTGCCTGCCGAGGGCGGAACCGTGCTTGTCGGCCTCAGGCCGCAGCATCTGACGGTGACGCCCGGCCCCTCCGCGATCACGCTCGATATCCGCGAGCGGTTGGGCGGCGTGTCCTATGATTACCTCTCTGCGCCCGGCGGTTCCCGTCTGATCGTGGAGACCCGCAATGACGATACGATTGCAGAGGGGACGCCGGTTCAGGTCGGCTTCGACCCGGCGAGTGCGCTTTTCTTCGATCCGGTCACCGAGCGGCGCCTGCGCTGATCCGCCCTTGCGAGGCAGCGTTGGAAGGAGCCGCTTTTCGGCCAGCCCCGGCGCATGCAAACCGGCTTTTCTTCCAGCTTCCCCCTGCGGCGGTCTGTCGGCGTGGTGTTTGCCCCGCTGCCGTGGCCGGTTGAGAGGCCGTTCGCCTTGCCGCAGAAGGGCAAGAGCGCCGGGCCGCGAGTTCCACCGAAAATCCCGTCCCGCAAGCGTCGGTCACCCGTCCCGCATCCGTCCCGCATCCGTCCCGACGGGGGCGAACGGAAGGGCAAGGGTCTGGAAAGGGGTGGAGGGGCGCTCGCGAGACGGAAGGGCGCCGAAATCCTTCAAGGATTTCGGACCGATTTCTGTTCAAGAAATCGGCGGCGGCGCGGGGGAAGAGGTCAGCCAGCGGACGGCGGCGCGGTTGCAGAATATAATGATCTGGCCGCTGTTTTCTGCCACCTGATAGCCCCGGCGCTGCACCTCGCCAAAAAGCGATCCATGCCCGCGAACCGTTCGATATCCCGCGCCTTGCGGCGGATCACGGCACCGTCTTGCACCGCCTTCGAGGTGAAGAGGTCCCTGAGCCAGATGTCCGGCGCGAGTGGTGAGTTGAGGTTGCGCATGGGCGCAAGGTTGCGCGCTTGTGGTTAGCGAAGCGTTAAGGCGGATCAGGTGGCGCAACGCGTCAGCACCCCCCAATGCGCGGGGCCATCGCCACGCGCACGGCGACCGGCCCGAGCAGACCGCCCGGGCGGCCCAAAGCCGCACGGGCAGCGCCTCCCAGCCGCGCCACGGGCGCGGCGTTCTTCGGGGAAACGTGCCACCGGCACGTTTCTGATCCCTCATCACCCCCCCGGGCGGCGGGGGCATTCGCCCCCACCGGGGCGAGCGCCGACCGTGCCCCAATCGTCCGGTCTTGCTGAGAGCCCCTTGGCGCTGCCTTGCGTCAGCGCCAATCGGACCGGGTAACGCGCCACTGGCGCGTTCCCTGCCGGTCCTCGGGGAGGTTTTCGTAGGGTAGGTTTTCAACCCACCAAGCTGACAGATGGTGGGCTGGAGGTCCACATTGGCTGAAACTTGCTTGCGCGATCAATGCCCCATAACTTAGTCTTAGTTTGAATGGATTTCCGGTCGACCTTTGCCGGGGGCTTAATTGTCAAAACGGCGCAAATGGTTTGCAGCGAGTATGCTGGGCGTCCTAGTCGTAGGAGGCCTAACAAATATATATGGTGTAAGCGTGAAAGCGAGACTATGGGCGCCGAGCGAAGTATCGAAATGCGAAAGCGCCCGTCCTATCTCCGTTACTGTTCAAAATTGGACACCATGGGAGATCAAGTATATACGCGCAAGGGTGGAGATTTGGCGCGCAAACAAAACTATCAATATCCTCAAGGATTCACCGTTTCGAGGATATGAATTTCCTTACCTGATAAAGCCTCTAAGATCTGCTACTTATTGTATATCTGACAGTATCTTTGAAGACCTGAAGCGCAAGGATTCTTCCGACCATGGAAATTCCTCGCTGCTGGATTCGATAAAGGACGCAAATTACTTTATGCAGGGCTATGTCCAGTTTACGCAGGACTTGCTGCCAAATGTAGAATTGATTGAGGTGCAATTCAGATAACACCCCCTCACACCAACCGCTCCACCTCCTTCGCCGCCCGCACGAAATCCGCGAACAGCGGATGGGGCGCGAAGGGTTTGGACTTCAGTTCCGGGTGAAACTGGACGCCGATGAACCAGGGATGGTCCTTCCATTCGACGATCTCGGGCAGGCGCCCGTCGGGTGACATGCCGGAAAAGATCAGGCCGCACTTTTCCAGACGGTCGCGGTATTTGATGTCGACCTCGTAGCGGTGGCGGTGGCGTTCCTCGATCGTGGTGTCGCCATAGACCTCGGCCACCCTGGACCCTTCCGCCAGCATCGCCGTATAGGCGCCAAGGCGCATGGTGCCGCCCTTGTCGTCGTCCGCCTTGCGGCTGACCGTATGGTTGCCCTGCACCCATTCCTTCAGGTGATAGACGACCGGCTCGAACCGCTTTTCGCCCTTCTCATGGTCGAATTCCTCTGACCCCGCGCGGGCGACGCCCGCCATGTTGCGCGCCGCCTCGATCACCGCCATCTGCATGCCGAGGCAGATGCCGAGATAGGGCACGCCCTTTTCGCGGGCGAATTGCGCGGCCTTGATCTTGCCTTCCGTGCCGCGTTCGCCGAACCCGCCGGGGACGAGGATGGCGTGGAAGGCCTCGAGCCAGGGGGCGGGGTCTTCGCGTTCGAAGATCTCGGCGTCGATCCATTCGGCCTTCACCCGCACGCGGTTGGCCATGCCGCCATGGGTCAGCGCCTCGGCGATCGACTTGTAGGCATCTTCCAGCTGCGTGTACTTGCCGACGATGGCCACGCGCACCTCGCCCTCGGCATGGGTCAGGCGGTCCATCACGTCGGTCCAGCGGTCGAGGTTCGGCTTCGGCGCGGGCGAGATGCCGAACGCGTCCAGCACCGCCTGGTCGAGCCCCGCGCGGTGATAGGCGAGGGGCGCCTCATAGATGGTGGACAGGTCATAGGCCGGGATCACCGCATCTTTCCGCACATTGCAGAAGAGCGCGATCTTTTCCCGCTCGCGGTCGGGGATCGGATGTTCGGACCGGCAGACCAGAACGTCGGGGGCAAGGCCGATGGACTGCAGTTCCTTGACCGAATGCTGGGTGGGCTTGGTCTTCAGCTCTCCGCTGGCCGCGAGGTAGGGCAGAAGCGTCAGATGCATCAGGATCGACTGGCCGCGCGGGCGTTCGTGGATGAACTGGCGGATGGCTTCGAAGAACGGCAGCCCCTCGATATCGCCGACCGTGCCGCCGATCTCGCACAGCATGAAATCGACCTCATCCTCGCCGATGCGCAGGAATTCCTTGATCTCGTTGGTGACGTGCGGAATGACCTGGATGGTCTTGCCGAGGTAGGTGCCGCGGCGTTCCTTCTCCAGCACGTTCGAATAGATCCGGCCGGAGGAGATGGAATCGGTCTTGCGGGCATGGACGCCGGTGAAGCGTTCGTAATGCCCGAGGTCGAGGTCGGTCTCGGCGCCATCGTCGGTGACGAAGACCTCGCCATGTTCGAAGGGCGACATCGTGCCCGGGTCGACGTTCAGGTAGGGATCGAGCTTGCGAAGCCGCACCGTATAGCCGCGGGCCTGCAACAGCGCGCCAAGTGCCGCCGATGCCAGCCCCTTGCCAAGCGAAGAGACCACACCGCCGGTGATGAAAATATAGCGCGCCATGTCTGGTACTGCCCCCGTGACGAATGTTTTTTCTCAAGCGGCCGCCCTTCGGGCAAGCAGCATCACGGGAGTCAAGATATATCCGATTCGGTCCGATCCCGCAACCGGACCGCAAGATTTTGAGGGCGATTTTCGCCGCCCTCCCAAGAATAGTGGTCTGGCTTAGTTCGACGGGGCGCTGCCCGCAGGGGCCGTTTCAACCGGAGGCGGCAGAAGATCGCCTTCCGGCAGCGCGGGCGCCGCGGGGGCATCGGCTGGCGCCTCGCCGGCGGGCGCCGCTGCGGGGGGCGTTTCGATGACGGAAGAACCGGCGGCATTGCGCGCGGCCAGGACCGTGAGCGTGATCGAGGTGGCAATGAAGCCCGCCGCAAAGATCCAGGTCAGTTTGGTCAGCGCATTGGCCGCGCCGCGCGCCGTCATGGCGCCACCGCCCGACAGAAGCGCGCCACCCTCGTTCCGCTGCAGGAGAACGACCCCGATGAGCAGGAGCGCGAGGATCAGGTGAACGGTGAGGATGACGTTTTCCATGGGACCCGGTCTGGTGGCTGACGCGCCTATCTAGGCGCATGGCGGCAGGGGTGCAAGGGGGACCGGCCGACCAGCACCCGGAAGTTGGCCCGCCCGGAACCAACCGGGCGGGCCAAAGGGTGCGCCAGCCTAGATGATGATGAAATCGGCCGCGGTCAGTTTCAGGTTGGTTGCCAGTTCGGCGAAGAGGATCTTTGCCCCCGCGCCGTTGCCGTCGGCATCGTAATAAAGCTTCCCGTCATCCTTGTCATAGATGATCCGCTGGGTCGCGGTGGTTGCATCGCCGGTGGTATTGGCAACGAACATGGCCGAGGAAAGCCGCCCCGTTGTCGGGCCAAGTCCTGTCATCACATCATTGTCCAGCGCGATCGTGTCGTACAAGACCGAGAAACCGACGATCGTGTCGACATTGTTCACCTCGTCCAGCGCCGTGCTGAAGATGAACTGGTCATAGCCGCCGCTGCCCGTCAGGATGTCGTTTCCGTCGCCGCCATCAAGTTTGTCGTTACCGCCGCCACCGACGAGATCGTCACTGCCGTCGCCGCCATAGAGCACGTCTTTACCGCCGCCGCCATAGAGCGTGTCCTGTCCGACGCCGCCGAAGATCTGGTCGTTGCCGCCGAGGCCGGACAGCAGATTGTTTCCGTCATTGCCGACAAGAATGTTGTTCTTGCCGTTGCCGGTGCCGTCGATATCGGCGCTGCCGATAAGTGTCAGCTGTTCGACAAAGCGAACACCGAGGTGCGTGTTGAGGCTGAAGGTGACGGAGCTTTCGACCCTGTCGGTGCCGCCCAGGTCGATCGTGCTCGAGGTCTTGGACGTCTCGTAGACCCGATCGTTGATGCTGTCGACGATATAGACATCGTTGCCCGCCCCGCCGAACATCGTGTCGTCGCCCGTTCCGCCGTCAAGAGTATCGTTTCCCTTCCCCGCATCGATAGAATCGTTGCCGCCGTCGCCGGACAGAACGTCGTCGCCCAGACCACCCAGCAGCGTATCCTGCCCGTCGTTTCCGTGCAGGCTGTCATTGCCGATGCCGCCGGTCAGCTTGTCGTTCAGGACAGTGCCGACATAGTCAATTCCCGTCGCCGGGGCGACGTAATTCACGGCGAGGGTGCGTGGGTCGAAGATTTGCGAGTGAACGGCATAGCCGCTGGTATCCGGGCCGGTGCCGCTGGAGTCGGTCCAGCTGATCACGAAACGGCCGTCCGCGAGCACGGAAATGTCCGGGTCGAACTGGTCGCCGGTCGTGGTCGTGTTGACGCGGAATTCGGTGCCCGAAGGTGTGCCGTCGGCATTGAACACCTGGGCGCGGACCGCGCGCAGGTCGCTGTCGTCGCTCGACTGGCTATAGTCGGACCAGACCACGACGAATCCGCCGCCCGGCAGGGCCGCAATGGCGCTTTGATCCTGACCGGAGGTCGTAATCGTGTTGATGACAAAATCGTCACCCGCGGGATGACCCGCATTCCCGACCGGATTTCCGCTTGCGTCAAAGACACGGCCCCGGATCGCGGATCCGTCGGTGTCGGCGCCCGTTGCACTGCCGTCCGTCCAGGTCACGACAAAGCCGCCGCCCGCGAGGGCTGTCACGGTGCTTTCGCGCTGGTTGCCTGTGGTCGTCGTGTTGATCAGGAATTCGGTGCCGGTTGAGCTTGCGTTGGTGCCAAAGACCTTGCCGCGGATCGCGCCGGAATCGGTGTCGCCCCCGCTCTGGCTGTTGTCCGTCCAGGTCACAACGAAGCCGCCGTTCGCGAGACCCGTGACCGAACTGCCGGCCTGGTCCAGGGCAGTGGTCGAATTGACCAGGAACTCGGGTCCGCTCTTGACCCCGGCGCTGGTGAAATGCTGGCCATGGATCGCCTGGCTGGTCGCATCGCCGAGCGTGTGGTCATTGTCGGTCCAGGTGACCATGAAGCTTCCGTCCGACAGTTCGGCGATCGAGGGGGCGAGCTGTAGCCCCGTCGGGCTGGCGTCGACGACCATTTCAGGCACGGCGACACTGCCATCACCATTGAAGACCTTGGCGCGGATGTCATAGGCGTTCGCGCCGGCGATCTGGCTGCCGTCCACCCAGACGACCGCGAAGCGCCCGCCACTCAGGGCGATGACATGCGAATCCTGCTGCTCGTTCGTTGTGGTGGTGTTGACGAGGAACGCATCGCCGACGGCGGCCCCGGTCGCATCGAGCAGCTGCCCGAAGATGCCCTTGCCGTCACCATCGGCACCGCTGTCGTCGGTGAAGGTGATGACGAACTGGCCGTTCGTCAGCGCAGTCACCGACCCTTCACTCTGGTTGCCGACTGTGAGTGTGCTGTTGACGACGAACTCGGAACCATAGGTGGGAACGGGCATTCTTTACTCCGGGGCAAGAAGGATCGGGACAGTGTCGCATCCTATGCGATGCGTTAACAGAATATGGCAGAAAAAAGGCGCGCCCCAAGAACAATCTCGCGGTGCGAGGGGATTGCGTCGGGCAAGGAAACGACGAGCCTTCGGGGCCTAGCCGCGTTGCTCGCAGACGGCCGAAAGCTTGTTGCCGTCTGGGTCGCGGACATAGCAGGCATAGAAGCTCGCCCCGTAGGGGCGCAGGCCCGGCGCCCCTTCGTCGCCGCCGCCGTTGGCGAGGGCCGCCTTGTGGAAGGCATCGACCGCGGCACGGCTTGCCGCTTCGAAGGCGGGCATCGAGCCGTTGCCGACCGTTGCCGCCTTGCCGTTGTAGGGTTCCGTGATCCAGAGCCGCGTGCGGTTGTCGGCCTCGGCGCCATAGCCGATCTCGCTCGCCTCGTCGGCACGCCGGATCAGGCCGAGGGCAGGCATGACCGCATCGTAGAAGCGGCGGGCACGGGCCAGGTCGTTGGTGCCAAGCGTGATATAGAGGAACATGTCGGCCTTCCGTGCATTTTGCTGTTTCGCCGCCGAAGCGCCGCCGGTATAGGACGCAGGGTTTGACGGAAAGGCAAGGACCGGGTTCATGGCAAACGTCGTCGTTGTGGGCGCCCAGTGGGGCGATGAGGGCAAGGGCAAGATCGTCGACTGGCTGTCCGAGCGCGCCGACGTGATCGCGCGCTTTCAGGGCGGGCACAATGCGGGCCATACGCTGGTGATCGACGGCAAGGTCTACAAGCTGAACGCGCTGCCCTCGGGCGTGGTGCGGGGCGGCAAGCTTTCGGTCATCGGCAATGGCGTGGTGCTGGACCCCTGGCACCTTGTGAAGGAAATCGCCGCGATCCGGGAACTGGGGGTCGAGATCAACCCCGAAGTCCTGATGATCGCCGAAAATACCCCGCTGATCCTGCCGTTCCATGGCGAGTTGGACCGGGCGCGCGAAGACCAGAATTCGGTGGCGAAGATCGGCACGACGGGGCGTGGCATCGGCCCGGCCTATGAGGACAAGGTCGGCCGCCGGGCGATCCGGGTCGCCGACCTCGCCGACGATGCGACGCTGGAACTCCGGGTCGACCGGGCGCTCGTCCATCACAATGCGCTGCGCGCGGGTCTCGGCCTCGGGCCGATCGACCGCGAGGCGCTTCTGGTCGGCCTGCGGGCCATCGCGCCGCAGATCCTGCCCTATGCGGCGCCGGTCTGGAAGGTGATGAACGAGGCGCGGAAATCCGGCAAGCGCATTCTCTTCGAAGGCGCGCAGGGCTCGCTTCTGGACATCGATTTCGGCACCTACCCTTTCGTGACCTCGTCGAACGTCATTGCCGGGCAGGCCGCGACGGGCGTGGGCGTCGGCCCCAACGCCATCGACTTCGTCCTCGGCATCGTGAAGGCCTATACGACCCGAGTGGGCGAGGGGCCGTTCCCGACCGAACTGTTCGACGCCGACGGCGAGCGGCTCGGCACCCGGGGCCGCGAATTCGGCACGGTCACGGGGCGCAAGCGCCGCTGCGGCTGGTTCGACGCCGTGCTGGTGCGCCAGACCTGCGCGATTTCGGGCATCAACGGCATCGCGCTGACCAAGCTTGACGTGCTGGACGGATTCGACGTGATCCGCATCTGCACCGGCTACGAGCTCGACGGCCAGATGCTGGACCATCTGCCCACGGCGGCCGATCAGCAGGCCCGCTGCAAGCCGGTCTATGAAGAGATCGAGGGCTGGAAGGAATCGACCGAAGGCGCGCGCAGCTGGGCCGATCTGCCGGGTGCCGCGATCAAATATGTACGCCGCGTCGAAGAACTGATCGGCTGCCCGGTGGCGATGCTGTCCACCAGCCCCGAGCGCGACGATACGATCCTCGTCACCGATCCGTTCGCGGATTGAGCGGCCGCTGATCGCTTCGTGCCGTCGCTCTTCGCTGTTCGGGCGAGGACCGATGGCAGGGAGGGAGGAGCGGCCCCAGCCTCAGGAGAACCCAAATGTCGCACCGCGCCCGCAAACGGCTCGCCCTGCTGATCCTGCTCGTCGGGTTGCCGCTTTACGTGATCCTGGCCGTCAGCCTGGTGAACTGGCTCGACCGGAGCTTCGGCCGGCTGCCGATCTGGGCGGAGGTGCCGCTCTATGCCATACTGGCCTTCGCCTGGGCCTTTCCGCTGAAACCGCTCTTTCGCGGGATCGGCCAGGCAGGCCCGGACGACTGAAAAGGGCGCCCGGTCAGATGCCCGGGCGCCCTTCTGCCTTCTCGTCGCGACCGATCTAGTTCGCGGCGCGGCGCGTTTCGATCATGTATTTCGAGGCTTCCGCCACCGCGAACTGGCCGCGGCTGATCTTCATGATCTTGCCTTCGCGCAGCAACATCCCGAAGGACCGCAACCCATCCTCGCGATTGAAATCGCTGCGCGAGGAGGCGAATTCCACCTTCCGCAGGATATGCGGGCGCGAGAAATAGGGGCGCCCCTCGACCGAGGCGGTATAGACG
>JAWKWX010000017.1:0-62967 GCA_041397305.1 Paracoccaceae bacterium
CGCCGAGGTCTATCTGGGCAATCCGAAAAACTTCGGCAACCAGCTCAAATATGCCGACAAGCGCCAGAGCCCGGTCGCGGTGATCCAGGGCACCGACGAGGCGGCGCGCGGCGTGGTGCAGGTCAAGGACCTCATCCTCGGTGCGAAGATCGCCGCTGAAGCGTCTCATGAGGAATGGAAATCCCAACCCGCCCAGGTCGAGGTGGCGCGGGATGACCTTGTGGCCACCGTCCGGCGCATGCTCGGGCGCGGCTGATGGCGGAAAAGGCCGCAGCGCGGGCGATGGCCGACCGGCTCTACGCCGCCTTCCTGAAGGCGGGTGCGGTGCCGGTCGAGGCCGACATCCTTCAGCCTGCCGAAGTTCTGCTGGACCTCTATGGCGAGGATATCCGCGCCCGCGCCTATGTGACGCAAGACCCGCTCCGTGGCGAGATGATGCTGCGCCCCGATTTCACCGTGCCGGTGGTGCGCGAGCATATGGCGCATGGGGCAGAGCCCGCGCGCTATGCCTACCGGGGCGAGGTTTTCCGCAAGCAGGAACATGTCAGCGCACGGAAGTCGGAATATTTCCAGGTCGGCTTCGAGATTTTCGAGCGTGACAATCCCTCGGCGGCGGATGCCGAGGTGTTCGCGCTTTTCGCGGGGCTTCTGGCGCCCGCCGGGCTTCGCGCAGCGACCGGCGACATGGCGATCCTGATGGCGGCGGTCCGGGGGCTGAGAACGCTGGACAGCCGCAAGGCGGCACTTCTGCGTCATGTCTGGCGGCCCGCGCGCTTCACCCGGCTTCTGGAACGGTTCGGCGGCCTCGTGCCGCCGTCCGAGAGCCGCCAGCGCCTCCTCGAAGGCGCGACCGGGCCTGCCGCGCCACTCGTCGGTCTGCGCAGCGAGGCGGAGATCGCGGCGCGGATCGCGACGATCCGCCAGGATGCCGCCGCGCCGCCGATTTCGGCCGAAGAAGTGGGGCTGATCGAGGAACTGCTCAACCTGTCCGGCACCTCGCCAGAGGCCCTTGCCCGCCTGCGCGTGCTGGAGCGCGGCCTGCCTGCCATCGGCCCGGCCGTCGACCGGATGGAGGCGCGGCTCGATGCGCTTGCCCAGCGGGGGATCGGGGTCGAGACGCTCGACTTCGAGGCATCGCACGGGCGCACCACGCTTGAATATTATGACGGGTTTGTCTTTTCCTTCCATGGCACCGACCCCGCTCTGCCCCCCGTCGCCTCGGGTGGGCGCTATGACGCGCTGACCGCCGTTCTGGGGCAGGGCCGTTCGATCCCCGCCGTGGGCGGCGTGATCCGGCCCGGTCTTCTGGCCGATCTGGCGGGGGGGGCGTGATGCTGAAGCTCGGGGTGCCGTCAAAGGGCCGCTTGATGGAGCAATGTTTCGACTGGTTCGCGGCGCGTGATGTCCGGCTTGCCCGCAGCGGGTCGGACCGGGAATATGCCGGTGCGGTCGACGGGGTGGAGGGCGTGGAACTCGTCCTCCTGTCGGCGGGCGAGATCCCGCGCGAGCTTTCCGCCGGGCGCATCCATCTCGGCGTCACCGGATCGGACCTGATCCGCGACAGGCTGGCCGACTGGCCCACCCAGGTTGCGGAACTGGCGCCGATGGGCTTCGGTCATGCCGATCTGGTGATCGCCGTGCCCGCCGCCTGGGTCGATGTCTCGACGCTCGACGATCTCGACGCGGTCGCCGCCGCCTTCCGGCAGGCGCACGGGCAGCGCCTGAGGATCGCGACCAAATATCACCGGCTGGTGCGCGACTTCCTGACCCGGCACGAGATCGCCGATTATCAGCTGGTGGACAGTCAGGGCGCGACCGAGGGCACGGTCAAGAACCTGACCGCCGAAGCGATTGCCGACATCACCTCCTCCGGCGAGACGCTGAGGGCGAACCATCTGAAGATCCTCGACGACGGTCTCGTCCATCAAAGCCAGGCCACGCTATTTGCCGCGCGCGCGGCCGATTGGTCGGGTGTGGCCGGGACCGCCTATCCGGCGCTCGCTGCGCGGCTCGGAACGGCGCCCCGGCCGTTCTAGCGTCGCGCCAGCGCCACGCCGACGGCGGCGAGTGCCATGCCGAACCATCCCGCCGCGGGCAGGAACTCACCCAGAAGCGGCCAGGCGAATAGCGCCGACAGCGGCGGCACGAGGTAGAAGAGCGCGGAGACCCGCGCCACTTCCCCCGCCCGGATCATGGCGAGGAGAAGCGTCATCGACACGAGCGAATTGCCGACCACCAGATAGAGAAGGACGGCGGCGAATTCCCCGGTCCAGTCGGCATGAAGCCCCTCGGTCAGGATCGCGACGGGCAGGGTAAATAGCGCGCCCACCCCATACTGGATCAGGTTCGCCGGGATCGGATGCTGTGGCGCACCGAACCTCTTCTCATAAAGCGTGCCCCCGGTGATGCCCAGAAGTCCGCCGACCGCGGCAAGCAGGCCAAGCGGCGGTTCGGCGCTGATGCCCGCGCGGGCAATGATCACCGTCAGCGCACCCCCAAGTCCGAGCGCGAGGCCGAGCCAGCGCAGGCGGCTCACCTGTTCGCCGACGAACCGGGGCGCGATCAGGCCCGCGAGGATCGGCTGCAGGCAGACGATGATCGCGACGCCGCCGGCGGAGACACCCGACCGGAAGGCGATGTAGCAAAGGCCGAAATAGGCGACCTGGATGAGGAAGCCGGTCACTGCGATATCGAAGGCGGCACGGCCGCGTGGCATGGCCGGGCGCACGAGGGGCACAAGCGGAACGAGGATTGCCACCGCGAACAGATAGCGCAGCGCCAGAAGCGTGAAGGGGCCGCTATGCCGCAGGCCGATCTTTGCCACGGAAAAACCGGCGGACCACAGAAGCAGGAAGATGACGGGGGCGGCCAGGAGCCAGAGCGGCCTGCGGCTCATCTGAGACCGATCCGGGCAAGTTCCAGCGCCAGCGGTTCGGGCAGGCTGTCATCGCCCCTGCGCGCCAGGGCAAGGTCGCGCGGGCTGTCGCCCGGCTCCAGATAGCGCCAGCCCTGGAAGGCGCGGCGCGGCATCGGTTCGGTGCGGATCACCTCGTCATCCAGCAGAAGCGCGCAGCGTTCGATCCCGTCCGTGCCCCGCCGCGCCTCAAGCCCGATCAGGCGCTGGCGGCAGAGGATCAGGCCCTTGATCACCCAGTAGAGCGACCCGCCATTCAAGACCTCGGCTTCGCGCCTGGGCCACATCCTCGTCACATGGCAGGATTGCCAGCCGGGCGTGCGCGCCTTGCGGTCGGCAATCCAGGCGATATGGCTCTCGACCGATTCCTCGCCGACGCAGAGTTTGACAATATTGACGAATCCAGCAGACATCATTCACCCCGCTCTTCTCCTATCAGGCTGCGGGGGGCAGAAAAAGTGAAACCGGTCGCGCCGCCGATGGCAGCAAGCGGCAGCTCTCCGGCCGCGCGATCACGCGCTACGCCGTGACGCAGAGGCGCTTTTTGCGCGGCAGGAGGAGGGGGCGACCATCGAAACGCTGATCGCGGTTCTTCAGGATGCCGTACGCCGATACTGGCGCGGGCTTTGACGTCGATTTCCGGTTCGGCCATCGTCGGGGCACTGCCGGAGCGGTTGAGGCAGGCGATCGCGCTCGCGGGTCGCGGGCGATGTTCTAACGGGCAGGGACCTACCACATTTCGCGTATGGGGCCCTTCCGGCCGCATTCGGCTGTTGATTGCCCCGGCGGTCAGGCGTAGGGTGATTGTCCTTCCCGATACATCAGATGAAGCCTGCCGAGGACCCTCAATGACCGCCTTTTCCGCCCCGATCGCCGAAGCCATCTGGGACATGAAATACCGGCTGAAGGAGGCGGACGGCACGCCCGTCGACGCAACCGTCGAGGACAGCTGGCGGCGGATCGCCCGGGCATTGGCCGCGGTCGAGAAAGAGCCCGCGCAATGGGAAGACCGGTTCTACGGCGCGTTGGAAGGATTCAAATACCTGCCCGCCGGCCGGATCACCGCGGGCGCGGGCACAGGGCGGAATGTCACGCTGTTCAACTGCTTCGTCATGGGCACGATCCCCGACAGCATGGGCGGCATCTTCGACGGGCTGAAGGAAGCCGCGCTGACCATGCAGCAGGGTGGGGGGATCGGCTACGACTTCTCGACCATCCGCCCGCGCGGGGCCGAGGTGAAGGGCGTCGCGGCAGATGCCTCTGGCCCGCTCAGTTTCATGGATGTCTGGGATGCGATGTGCCGCACGATCATGTCGGCGGGCTCGCGCCGGGGCGCGATGATGGCGACCATGCGCTGCGACCATCCCGATATCGAGGCCTTCATCGAGGCCAAGCAGGATGCGGCGCGTCTGCGCATGTTCAACCTCTCCGTCCTCGTCACCGACCCGTTCATGGCGGCGGTGAAGGCGGGCGGGAGCTGGGATCTGACTTTCGGCGGCTGCGTCTACAAGACGGTCGAGGCGCAGGCGCTCTGGGACAAGATCATGCGCGCGACCTATGAATACGCCGAGCCGGGCGTGATCTTCATCGACCGGATCAACCGGATGAACAACCTGTCCTATGCCGAGGAAATCGCGGCGACAAATCCCTGCGGCGAACAGCCGCTGCCGCCCTACGGCGCCTGCCTTCTCGGTTCCATCAACCTCGCCCGGCTGGTCAGGGATCCGTTCGGGAAGAAGGCGGCGCTCGACCTTGCCGCGCTCGACGATCTGGTGCGGGTGGCCGTGCGGATGATGGACAATACCGTCGATGCGTCGCGCTTCCCGCTGCCCCAGCAGGAGGCGGAGGCGCGGGCCAAGCGGCGGATCGGCCTCGGCGTCACCGGTCTTGCCGATGCACTTCTGATGGTCGGGCTGCGCTACGGCTCGGAAGAGGCCGCCAAGGCCTGCGAGGACTGGATGCATGCGATCGCGCGCGCCTCCTATCTCGCCTCGGTCGAGCTTGCGCGGGAAAAGGGCGCATTCCCGCTGTTCGATGCCGAGAAGTTCCTCGCCTCGGGCAACATGATGCAGATGGATGCGGACGTGCGCGACGCGATCCGCGCCCACGGCATCCGCAACGCGCTTCTGACCTCGGTCGCGCCCACCGGCACGATCAGCCTTTACGCGGGCAATGTCTCGTCGGGGATCGAGCCGGTCTTTGCCTATGCCTACAAGCGCAAGGTCCTGCAGAAGGACGGATCGCGTACCGAGGAAGAGGTGGTCGATTACGCCGTCCATCTCTGGCGCGAAAAGTTCGGCGATACGCCCCTGCCAGACCATTTCGTGAATGCCCAGACCCTGCCGCCGCTCGACCATGTCCGCATGCAGGCGGCCGCGCAGAAATGGATCGATTCGTCGATCTCGAAGACGATCAATTGCCCCGAGGACATCGGCTTCGACGCCTTCAAGGATGTCTACATGGCCGCCTGGGATCAGGGCTGCAAGGGCTGCACCACCTACCGGCCGAACGCGGTGACCGGGTCTGTCCTGACGGTGTCGGAAAAATCCGAAAAGGCGCCCGAGGCCGACATGGGCGCGGCGATGGGCGGGGCCGAGGTCGTCTATCTCTCCGAACCGCTCGACCGGCCACAGGCACTGGAAGGCGCGACCTACAAGCTGAAATGGCCCGACAGCGAACATGCGATCTACATCACCATCAACGATATCATCCAGTCCGGCCACCGCCGCCCGTTCGAAGTGTTCATCAATTCCAAGAACATGGAACATTACGCCTGGACGGTGGCGCTGACGCGGATGATCTCTGCCGTCTTCCGGCGCGGCGGCGATGTATCCTTCGTGGTCGAGGAGCTGAAGGCGGTCTTCGACCCGCGCGGCGGGGCCTGGATGGAGGGGCGCTATATCCCCTCGATCCTCGCGGCCATCGGCGGGGTGATCGAACGGCACATGATCGCGATCGGCTTCCTGAAGGGCGAGGGGATGGGTCTGAAGGCCGATCCCAAGGCGCAGGTTATGGCCGTGGGCGAAGGCCCGCGCGGCCCGGCCTGCCCCTCCTGCGGGCAATTCGGGATGATCAAGTCCGAAGGCTGCATGACCTGCCCGTCCTGCGGCCACTCGAAATGCGGGTGAGTCGCAGCGAGGCCAATTTCCTGAAGGCTGTAGCGGGTATGGACAAACCTGCCCGTGCCGAGCGTGCAAAAGTGGTCGTCAAAGAGTTGACCCAGCGGATTCAGCCGGTTCTGGAGTTGCACGCGGCGAGCGAGATTATTGTTTACGCCGATACACTTAGCTCGCAGATACCGCCGTCAAGAGCAGCATTAGCGTTCAACAGTCTGCAGGAATCCATTTTTCAACTCCTGGTTATCAAGCTTGTTTCACTTTGGGAAGCGCCGGCCGACAATCGCTTCTCGATACCGACAGCGATTGCTCTGATAGACGATGGGGACCTGATTGCGGCGCTGGCAAAAGAAACCTACGAGGCACACGCAAATAGATGCGTAAGAAACATCAATCCCTCAGGTGACATGGAACTTGACCGTATCGCTGAGCAGAGCGCGCGCACATGGCAACTGGGATTTGCTCGGGATCAAGAAGCCAATGCTAAGCAATCGCTGCGCGATCTTGTGAAAGACGTCGCCGCTCTGCGCGCTGGATCTATTGCGGAAGCTCTAACGAATGCCCGAGATCATATGGCACATTCGCTGGAGAAGACGCGCAGAGAGCTAAGCGCCCCCGTACCTTCGGCGAAATATGGTTTTGAGAAGACGCTGCTTGAAGAGGCAATGGCTGCGATTGAAACTCTCTACTGTTGGGTGAACGGTACGTCGTTCGACATAAAGGGAAATTGCCTTGAGATCGCCCGTGAGCAGGCGCGCGATTTCTGGGAAAATCTGAAGTTCAGTCACAAAGCTGAATAGTCCTCGTGTGGGCAGTCGGCGATGGGCAGCTGTGATCTCGACTTGAAAGCACGTGCGTCCCGGCGAAAAGCCACCGGTCCCCGCGTGCCTTCTCCGAGGTCATTCGAAGTGAAGATTGGCCCAGCAGAGGCGCGGTCACTTTAATGTGCACGAAGGGGCCATCGTAAGGCGGCCTCGATCTTTTCGTTATTATTCGATTTCAATATCTTGCCGAACGTCTTGTGCGCAAGGGCACAGCGGCTCGCCGGTCACCGCACCAAGCTCACACCGTCTCACTTGGCCTCACCACGACCTGATTTCCGCATGCAGCGTACCGACTGCTAAGTCCCGTGCCATTCGAAACAGTCTTGAAAGGAGTTCACATGTCCCCGTTCATTCGCAAGCTCGCTCTCGCCCCGGCGCTGGCACTGGCCCTCGCTACCGCGGCGCTTGCCGGCGAGTATGATATCAACGTCACGTCGACCGGCCTCGCGCTGCGCGGCTATGACCCGGTCAGTTATTTTGCCGACGGCGCGCCGCAGCCCGGCGCCTATGATCTGACGGCCGACTACGAAGGCGCGACCTACCGGTTCGCGAGCCAGGAACATCTTGAGATGTTCAAGGCCGATCCGGCGAAGTACGTGCCGCAGTTCGGCGGCTATTGTGCCTTCGGCACCGCCCTGGGCAAGAAGTTCGACGGCGACCCGGAGGTCTGGAAGATCGTCGATGGCAAGCTCTATCTGAACCTCGCGCGGCCCGTGGCCGAGAAATGGGTGGCCGATCAGGCCTATTTCATCACCGAGGCCAACGGCCAGTGGAGCAAGATCAAGGACAAGCCCGCGGCTGACCTGAACAACTGACGGCGGACCGGCGGCGGCCTTCGGGGCGCCGCCGGACCAATCGGACGCTGGAAACCGCCCAAGCCTTGAGATATTGGCCCGCGCATGACCCAGCGATTTTCCTTCACCCTGAGTGCCACCGACGGCAAGGCGCGGACCGGCGTGATCTCCACCCCCCGGGGCGAGGTCCGGACGCCCGCCTTCATGCCGGTGGGCACCGCCGCGACCGTGAAGGCCATGCTGCCCGAAAGCGTGCGGGCAACGGGGGCCGACATCCTTCTTGGCAATACCTACCATCTGATGCTGCGCCCGACCGCCGAGCGGATCGCGCGGCTGGGCGGCCTTCATCGGTTCATGAACTGGGACAGGCCGATCCTAACTGATAGCGGCGGTTTTCAGGTGATGAGCCTTGCCGACCTCCGCAAGCTGACCGAAGAGGGCGTGCGGTTCAAATCCCATATCGACGGGTCCGACCATATGCTGACGCCCGAGCGCAGCATGGAGATCCAGAAGCTTCTCGGCTCCGACATCGTCATGTGTTTCGACGAATGCCCGGCGCTGCCCGCGACGGATGATACGGTGGCAAAGTCCATGCGCCTGTCGATGCGTTGGGCGCAAAGGTCGCGCGATGCGTTCGGTGACCGGCCGGGACATGCGCTGTTCGGGATCATGCAGGGTGGCGTCACGCGCGACCTGCGCGAGGAAAGTGCCGCGGCGCTGACGGCGATCGGTTTCGACGGCTATGCGGTCGGCGGCCTTGCGGTGGGCGAGGGGCAGGCGGCGATGTTCTCCGTCCTTGATTATGCGCCGGGCTTCCTGCCCGAGGACAGGCCCCGCTATCTTATGGGCGTGGGCAAGCCCGACGATATCGTCGGCGCGGTCGAACGCGGCATCGACATGATGGATTGCGTCCTGCCGTCGCGCTCGGGACGCACCGGGCAGGCCTGGACGCGGCGCGGGCAGGTCAACATCAAGAACGCCCGCCATGCCGACGATCCGCGCCCGCTCGACGAACAGTGCACTTGCCCGGCCTGCCGCAGCTACAGCCGGGCCTATCTGCATCATGTCTTCCGGTCGGGCGAGATCATCGCCTCCATGCTCCTGACCTGGCACAACCTGCATTATTTCCAGGACCTGATGGAGGGCCTGCGCGGCGCCATCGCCGAAGGGCACCTTGGCCGGTTCGTCGCTGCCTTCCATGCCGAGCGCGCCGAAGGCGACATCGATCCTGTCTGACCCTAGCCGTGGGTCAGATAGATCGACATCTGGCGCAGCGTTTCGTGAATGTCGGGGCTGAGGACCAGCATGCCGAGCGTTTCGTCATGCAGGGCCCTGAAATCCCTGTGAAGTGCGGCGATCTCGATATCCGTCATCTCGCGGTCCGGCCGCGCGAATCCGGCAATCGAGCGTGAATTGCCGCGTACCACCGAAATCGCCACGCCGTAGCGCATGCCATAGTCGGCCGCCTGGGTCAGAACCCCCATGTCGTCCATCTCCGCCAGCGCACTCCAGCGTACAGTGCCCTCGCCAGAAAAGCCCCAACGCACGATCGGATCATGCAGCAAAAGCCCGCGGCCCGAATAAATCTCGAACCATTCGCGATCATAGGACTGAAAGAAGTAGCGCGGGGTCGTATATTGAATGTGAAGCCCGATTGCGAAGCCGCCGGGACTTTTCCCGTGCAACCGCTTCAACAGTTCGTTCGCCTGCGTCATTGCCCCACCAACCCACGAACAATGTTTTCTTTCTTTGCCACAATTTGCATGGCATAAGGTCATCGTACAACTCTGTTGCGGAATGCAAAAGACTTGACGAAGGAGTTCATCCGGGCCGAGCGGGTCGATGGCGGCGCGCAGGGCACAGAATTCGCGAACCTCGCGCCGGGCGGATATTACATCGCGCTCAGGATCGGCTTTGCCTTTCCGCTTGCCGAGCATAATGCGCTGCCGACGGCCTGGATCGACCGTTATACCCAGCAAAGCTACATGGTGTTCGACCCGGTGATGCAATGGGTCTATCGCAACGCCGGCGCCGTCAGATGGAGCGCGATATCGCTCGCCGATCCCCGCGGCGTGCTGGCGGATGCGGCGCGGCACGGCCTGCGCTACGGCGTGGCGATCAGTCTTGACGATCCCGGCCCCAAGGGGCAGCGGTCCTTCGGCAGCTTCGTGCGCGCCGACCGCGAATTCGACGATGCCGAGATTGCCGCACTCGCCCAGAAGCTCGAATGGCTGCATGTGGCGATGGCCCCGCCGACCAACCTGACGCAGGCCGAGCTTGAGGCGCTGAGCCTCGTCAAGCAGGGTTACCTGGTCAAGGAAATCGCCAACATGCTCGGCGTTTCCGAAGGGGCGGTGAAGCAGCGCCTGAAGAACGCCAAGACCAAGCTCGGCGCCAAGACCGGCAGCCAGGCGGTTTCGGCGGCAACGGGCTACGGCCTCATCTAGCCAGGTCGCGCAGGATCCGGGCCGCGTGCGCTTTCATCGGTGCCTCGGTCGCGCCGACAAGCTTCAGGCGGTCGAATTGATCCGGTTCGTCCTGCAGGGCCTTGCGCAGGGCCATGCCGAACGTCTGGCGCAGTTCGGTGCCGATGTTGAACTTGCAGATCGGCGTGGTGCGCGAAAGCTGCCTGCGCAGGGCCGGTGGCACCCCCGATCCGCCGTGGATGACAAGGGGGACGGTGCCGCCCGTCTCTGCGGCTATGGCATGTACCGCCGCTTCGTCGATGCTGCCCTCGGCCGACTGCTGCAGATGGATATTCCCGACCGCCACCGCCATCGCATCGATGCCGGTTTCTCGGGCAAAGCGGGCGGCTTGGCCCGGGTCGGTCCCAGCCGAAGCCGCGCCGCCCGCATAGCCCACGAAACCGATCTCCCCCTCGCAGGAGACGCCCTGATCATGCGCAAGTCGCGCCACGTCGGCGGTCAGGCGGATGTTTTCGTCAAGCGGCAGGTGCGAGCCGTCGAACATCACCGATGTGAACCCTTCGCCGATCGCCGCCCGCGCCTCCTCGGCCGAGCGGCCATGGTCGAGATGCAGCACCACTGGCACCGACACGCTGTCGGCCAGATGGCGGAACATCGCGCCGATGACCGGCAGGGGCGTATGCGCCCGGCAGGCGGGCCCTGCCTGCAGGATCACCGGCAACCCCTCCGCCTCTGCCGCCATGGCAAAGGCGCGGGCATCCTCCCAGCCGAGACAGACGAAGCCCGGCACCGCGCAACCGTTGCGCAAGGCAGGCCGAAGAACCTCGGAGAGGGTTGCGCGGGTCATTTGAACTTCGCGACCATGTCCATGATGCCCGGAATGGTCTGCAGCTGATCGGCATGGGTCGGCTGGAAATATTGCTTCAGGCCGCGTTGGCTGAGGCCGCCGAGAATGGTGAAATAATACATCTCGTATCCCGGCAACACGCAGCAGGGGTGATAGCCCCTGTCGATCAGCACGGTGGAGCCGTCCATCACATGATAGGCGTCTCCGGGTTCGTTGTCGGCCCGCTGCAGCATCTGCAGGCCCGAGCCGTGGCTGGGCCGGAAGCGGAAATTGTAGGTCTCGTCATGCCGGGTTTCGTCGGGCAGCCGGTCGGTATCGTGCTTGTGGCTCGGGAAACCCGACCAGCCGCCGGCGCCGACCGTGAAAAGTTCGGACACCAGAAGCCGCCCGACCCGGTCATGATATGTCGTGCCGAGGATATGCTTGATCTTGCGATGGGTCTTGGTCTCGTCCGAGCCGTACTGGATCCTGTCGATCTCGTCCGCCCGCACCGCGAACGGCTCCAGCACGCGGTCGTATCTTGCACCCGCCACGAAAACCTCGGCCGCGTCGGACCGGCAGGTCATCCGCGCCTCCATGCCGGTCGGCACATAGACGCCCTCGGGCTCGCCGTCCCAGACATCGCGCGTCCGTTGCCCCAGATCCTCGTGGCGCTGGCCGCCGACCTCGACCCGTACCGTTCCGGTCGCCGGGACGATGCAGGTCTCATAACCCGGCACGGCATAGGTGAAGCTCTCGCCGCGTTTCAGCCTGACGATGTTGAAATAGTTCAGCGGCACCAGCGGATGGTCCATATCGACGATGGGGCGATTTTGGTTGTCGTGCGGCGCGATATGCATCTCGGGGCCTCAGTTGGCTTCGGGTTCGGGTTGCGTTGCGATGAAGTGATCGAGTTCCCCGGCACTGGGCATGGCTGGCGCGCAGCCGACCCGCGACACGACGATGGCGGCGGCGGCGGAGCCGCGCAGGACCGCCGCTCGCAGTGGCCGCCCGGCGGCGAGCGCGGCAAGAAAGCCGCCCATGAAAGCATCGCCCGCGCCCGTGGGTTTCAGCGCGCGGGTCCGGTAGATGCCCGTCGCGATCTCCTCGCCCCTGGCGAAAGTGACCGCGCCATCCTCTCCCTTCTTGTAGACCACGATGGCCGCGCCTTCGGCGACAAGGCTGCGCGCCCTGGCCAGCCCGTCCTCGACGCGACCGGCCAGAAGGCCGAACTCCAGATCGTTGCCGACGATTATGTCGCTCAGCCGCGCTCCTTCCAGATTCACACGGCCCGCCACCTCCCACGAGTGCCAGGAATAGGGCCGGTAGTCCACGTCCATCACCGTGACGATCCCCGCCGCCCTTGCCCGGCGCAGGGCCGCGAGCGTAGCCACCCGGGAGCCTTCTTCCGCCAGCGCGGTGCCGGTGACGACCAGGGCGCCATAGTCGCTGAATTCGACCGAACCGACATCCGCCAGGCTCAAGGCCAGATCGGCCGCATGGTTGCGATAGATCACCGACTGGCAGCCCTCGGCCCGCGTCTCGACCACGGCGAGCGAACTGCGCCGCTCGCCGCCGGTCAGCTGGACATGGGCGCGCCCGACGCCGTAGCGGTCAAGTTCGGCCAGGCAGAAGCGGCCGACCGCATCGTCCGAAAGCCGCGTCAGCAGGTCGGTCGCCGCGCCCTGACGGGCGAGGGCCACCGCGATATTCGCCGCCGAGCCGCCGAGATGGGCGGCGAAACTGCGGGCCTTCTCGATCCGCGTGCCGGGCGGGTCGGCATAAAGGTCCATCCCCGCACGGCCAAGGATCAGGAACCGGTTGCGCGACAGGCTCCGCATCACCGACCCTCCCGCCGCCCGATGCGCCAGCTCTGCCTTGCCGGATGCCGCCCGCTGCGCCACGATCCGCTGGTCCCCCTCCACCCGCACCCCGGCGAAATTGCGGTTGCGGGTTGCTGCGGGGGAGTATAGAAATTTTGCAACCGGTTGCAAATGCAAATCCGGGCGGGGAGGGGAACGATGCCGGAAATTGGGATCGGGCTGATCGGCGGCGGCTATATGGGCAAGTCCCATGCGGCGGCCTATGCCTCGGTCGGCGCGGTCTTCGACACGACACTCCGCCCGCGTCTCGAAATGATCGCCGCCGGATCGCCCGCGTCCGCCGAACGGTATCGCGCCGCCTTCGGCTTTGCCCGCGCCGCGCGGGACTGGCGCGAACTGATTGCCGACCGCCAGGTGGGCGCGGTTGTCATTGCCACACCGCAGGCCCTGCATCGCGAAATCGCCGAGGCGGCGCTGGCGCTTGGCAAGCCGGTCTTCTGCGAAAAGCCGCTCGGCGCCTCGCTCGCCGATGCCCGTGCAATGGTCGCGGCGGCAGAGGCGGCGGGCGTGGCCAACATGACCGGCTTCAATTATGTCCGCACGCCGGCGACGCAATTCGCCCGACAGCTGATCGCCGACGGCGCCATCGGCCAGATCACCTGGTTTCGCGGCGAACATGCCGAGGATTTCCTCGCCGATCCGTCCCTGCCTTCCAATTGGCGGACCAGGGGCATGGCCAACGGCACGCTCGGCGATCTCGCCCCCCACATGATCAACTGCGCGCTGGCGCTTCTGGGGCCGATCGCCAGCCTTTCGGCGATGGTCGAGACGGTTCATGCCACGCGGCAGGGGGCGATGGGACCCGAGGCAGTCAGCAACGACGACCACACGCAATTCATGTGCCGCTTCGCGCGCGGCGCGATGGGGCATCTCTATTTCAGCCGCATCGCGACCGGCCGCAAGATGGGCTACGCCTATGAGATCAGCGGCACCAAGGGCGCCATCCGCTTCGATCAGGAGGATCAGAACGCGATCTGGCTGTACCGCGCCGAAGGACCCGAAGCCGAACGCGGCTTTCGCAAGATCCTGACCGGCCCGGCCCATCCCGACTACCGGCCCTTCTGCGTCGGCCCCGGCCATGGCACCGGCTTTCAGGACCAGATGATCATCGAGGCCCGCGATTTCCTCGCCGCCATCCATGGGGGCAGGCCTGTCTGGCCCACGTTCCGCGATGGCCTCGCGGTCTGGGAAGTCGCCGATGCCGTCGCCCGGTCGGCTGCCGCCGGGGGCACATGGGTACCGGTCAAGGCGTGATAGCTGCCCGCCCGTGCCGGATAGACTGACGTCAACAGCTTTTTCCCGAGGGACTCACCAATGGCACGACTGAAATGGGGCATGATCGGCGGCGGCGAGGGCAGCCAGATCGGACCGGCCCACCGGCTGGGCGCGCTGGCCGACGGCCATTTCGAGCTTGCGGCAGCCGCGCTCGACCACAGGCCCGAGGCGGGCCGCGCCTATGCCCGCCAGCTTGGCGTCGCGCCCGAGCGTGCCTATGGCGACTGGAAGGAAATGCTCGCGGGCGAGCGCGACCGCGCCGACCCGCTCGATCTGGTGACGATCGCCACCCCGAACGCCACCCATTACGAGATTGCCGGGGCCTTCCTTGATGCCGGGATCAACGTCCTGTGCGAAAAGCCGATGACCGTGACGGTCGCGGAGGGCGAGGATCTGGTGAAGACCGCCGCCCGAACCGGCACGATCTGCGCCGTCAATTATTGCTATTCGGCCTATCCGATGGTGCGTCAGGCCCGCGCCATGGTGCGCGCGGGCGATATCGGCCGGGTGCGGCTTGTGGTGACGAGCTTCAGCCACGGCCACCATGGCGATGCCGCCGACGCCGACAATCCGCGCGTGCGCTGGCGCTATGATCCGGCAATGGCGGGCATCTCCGGCCAGTTCGCCGATTGCGGCATCCATGCACTGCATATGGCAAGCTTCATCTGCGACGACGAGGTCGAGCGGCTCTCGGCCGACTTCGCCTCCGCCATCCCGAGCCGGGTCCTGGAAGACGATGCGATGGTGAATTTCCGCATGGGGCGCGGCACTGTCGGGCGGCTCTGGACCTCGTCGGTCGCCATCGGTCGCCAGCACGGGTTCGATATTCAGGTCTTCGGCGAGACCGGCGGTTTCCGCTGGGCCTCGGAACAGCCGAACCAGCTGATCTACACCCCGGTCGGCGGGCGGACCCAGATCATCGAGAAGGGGGAGCGCGGGCTTTGTGACGAGGCCAGACGCCTGTCGCGCGTCGCCATCGCCCATCCCGAAGGCTTCCCGCTGGCCGTCGCGAATATCTACTGCGACCTCGCCGACACGATCCGTGGCACGGCGCGCGACGGCCTGCCGCTCGCGGCCTCGGGCCTGCGCTCGGTCGCGGCGATCCATGCCGCTGTCGCCTCGGCCAAGGCGGGCGGCGCCTGGCAGGACGCCCGCCCGCCGATGTTCCGCTGAGGGTCCGGTATCGAGGATCAGGCGCCGAGGGTCTAGGCGCGGGGCGGCAACGTTCCGCGCTCGACGATGGAGCAATCGAAAAGCCGCGCCTCGGGCGGCAGGTCCGGGTCGCCCACGGACGCGACCACAAGGTCGATACTTGCCGCAATGATCTCGGCAATCGGCTGACGCACGGTCGTGAGGTCGATCCCGGCCCAGCGGGCCATCTCCATGTCGTTGAGGCCAAGCACGCCCACATCGCCCGGTACCTTCAGTCCGGCATCGGCGAGCGCGCTGAGCGCGCCGATCGACAGAACGTCATCGCCGCAGAAATAGCCCTCGGCGGGCGGTCCCGCCGCCAGAAGGCGCTGCATCGCGACCCGCCCCGCCTCGAAGGAATAGGCCCCTGCGAAACTGGCCGTGACCCGCACCCCGGCGCCTGCACCGGTGATTTCCCGAAATCCCGCCAGCCGGTCCTGCGTCGAGGTCGCGGCCTCCGGTCCGCCCAGAAAGCCGACATGGCTGTAGCCGCAGGCCAGAAGCCGCTCTGCCGCAAGCCGGCCGGCTGCGCGATTGTCGATGGTGACGAGATTGACCTCCGGCTCCGCCGACCAGCGCCCGAAGGAATGCACGACCGGCAGGCCCGCCGCGCGGAAGCGGCGCGCAAAGGCGGGCGGCAGGGTCGAACTGGCAAGGATCACCCCGTCGACCGAATAGCGGCGAAGCATCTGCACCGCCTCTTCCTGCGACAGGTCGCCGGACAGGTTGACCAGCAGCGGCCTCAGCCCCCGGTCCTGCAGGCCGCGCGTGAACTGGTCGAAGACCTCAAGGAAAACCGGGTTGCGGAAATTGTTCGACACCAGCCCGATCATCTGCGTGCGCCCGGTCGTCAGCGCCGAGGCAAGGGCAGAAGGCATGTAGCCGAGCACACGGGCTGCTTCCTCGATCGCCGCGCGCTTCCCGGCGGATACCGATCCGCCGGGGGTGAAGGCGCGCGAGACGGCCGAGGTGGACACGCCCGCCCGCCGCGCCACTTCGCGCAGCGTCACCACCCCTTGCCGCCGCCCCGGTCCGCCTGTTTCTCCCACGCTACCCGTCCTCCGGCCGATAGGCCGAGGCTTACGCGACAAGCGCCTTTGCCGTCCAGCGGGAATGCCTGCAAGCCAGCCGCGCCGCGCGCCCGTCCGGCCGCAACCCACACGTTCCGCGCGCTTGCCCCAGCCGGAAAAGCGCTGTATCAGCGCGGGCACGGGTGATTAGCTCAGTTGGTAGAGCGCCTCGTTTACACCGAGGATGTCGGGAGTTCGAGTCTCTCATCACCCACCAGACTACCCCGTTGATTTTGCTAAGGTATTGTCTGGAATGACAAAGCGATCGCCCCAACTGCTTCAAAGGGGTGATACGGTGAACGTCGACTTGCCTGCCCCCGCGCGCATCGCCCGCCTGCTTGAAGCCCGTGCTGTGCACGAGAAGGAGGACAGGACGTTCCGGCTGCGCCCGATCAATCTCGACCGGCTTGACGCGATCCCGGACGGGGAATTCCCTTTCGCTGACAACTTGGACTGCACCCCTGACATGACCGCTCTCCTTTGCAGATCCCGGCAGATCCACCTGGCACATCGCTGCCCTCGGGGCGCGGTGACCTCATAAGCGCCATTGGAATCGGTCCTGCAAGTATGTGATATCGGTCGTACCGAGAAGAGCCGCAGTCGATACCCGCACAAGTTACGCCGCCATAACCTATCTTCCCGCAGAAGATGGCCTGGCGTCTATTCTGCAGAAGAGATCAATGATCACCTCTGGCGAAGGTTGCGGAAAATCCAGCGAAAAGGGGGATATGGAGGCGGGTACCGGAATCGAACCGGTCTTCACGGATTTGCAATCCGCTGCGTAACCTCTCCGCCAACCCGCCGGATCGAGGCGAGGGTTCTCTAGCCCGGGCGGGGCGCGGGGTCAACGGTCTGATTGCGGGAGGGCCGCCAGAAGGGTGGCAAGTTCGGTCGCGTTGCGGGCGCCCATCTTGGCGAGGATGCGCGAGCGGTGGACCTCGACGGTGCGCATGGCGATGCCGAGCGTATCGGCGATCTGCTTGTTGAGGCTCCCGGTCAGCATCAGGCCCATCACCTCCTCTTCCCGCGCCGACAGTGCCGCGCGGCGGGCGGCGAGGTCGCGGCGGGCCTCCTCGCCGGTTTCGCGTTCGGCATTGAGCGCCATGGCCTTCAGCGCCAGATCGACGATCTGATTGTCGTTGAAGGGTTTTTCCAGGAAATCATAGGCACCTGCCTTCAGCGTCTGGACCGCGACCGGCACGTCGGCATGGCCGGTGAGGAAGATCACGGGTGCCTCGCAGCCCGCCGCGCGCAGCGCATTGAAGGTCTCGGGGCCGCTCAGGCCCTCCATCCGCACGTCGAGGATGATGCAGGCGCAATCGGGCAGGGGGAGGGCGGCAAGGAACGCCTCGCCCGACGTCCAGCCCCGCGCAGAGAGCCCGCGCGAGGCGAAGAGGAAGGCAAGCGCGTCGCGGATCGTTTCCTCATCGTCGATGACATGGATGCTGTCGGGACGGGGGGAGGTCATTCGGCGGCCTCCTCGGGTTCCCGGATCCGGGCGATAGCGGCGGGCAGTATCACCGAAAAGACCGTGCCCCCGGACGGGCCCGGCCGGTGCGCGAGCTTGCCGCGATGCAGTTCGACGATCGACCGGCAGATGTTCAGCCCCATGCCCATGCCCTGTTCCTTGGTGGAGGTGAAGGCGTCGAAGAGCCGCTCGGCGATCTCGGGGGGTATGCCGGGGCCCTGGTCCGCAATCTCGATCAGCGCCTGGCCGTCGGCGGTGGTGGCGAGCCTGAGCGTCAGGTTGCGGCTGCCGGCGGGCGCATCCGCCATCGCTTCCATACCGTTGCGGATGAGGTTGATCAGCAGCTGTTCTATCAGGATCCGGTCGGCCTCGACCGGCGGGACGGGGGTGAGATCGGTCACGAGCCGGACGCGGTTCTCGCGGGCATCGGCGGCAAGGAAGCCGAGCGTCTCGGTCACGATCTCGGCAAGTGCGAGGGTCGAGAAGCGCGGTTCGCGCTTCTTCACGAAATCCTGGATGCGGCGGATGATCTGGCCGGCGCGTCCCGCCTGATGGGACAGTTTCTCCATCGCCGGGCCGACCACGGCCGGATCGGCCTTGCCCTGGGCGATCAGGTTCGACACGCCCGCCGCATAGCTCGCGATGGCGGCGAGCGGCTGGTTCAACTCATGCGCAAGCGTCGAGGCCATTTCTCCAAGCGTCACCAGGCGTCCTGTGCGCGCGAGGCTGTCTTCCTGCAGGCGGGCGATACGCGCGGCGCTCTTCGCCGCGCTGATATCGATGACCGACCCCATCCAGCCGCGATGCTCGCCCCGCGCGTCGATCAGCGGCGCCTCGTAGACCTGGACGTCGATCTCGGTCCCGTCGCGGCGCAGGAACCGGGTCTCGAACGATTGCGGCACCCGCCCGCCCTTTTCCAGCGCCTGCTGGCGTGCGAGCGTTTCCTCCAGCCGGTCGGGCGCCCAGTAGGGCATCGGCGCGGCGCGCCCGACGAGGTCGGCCTGCGGCCAGCCGACCAGGTTACAGAAGGCGGAATTGACATAGAGGATGCGGCCGGCCTTGTCCTTGGCGCGCAGGCCCACCGTCAGGCTTTCCTCCATCGAATGGCGGAAAGCCATTTCGGCGCGGAGCCTTTGTTCGGCATGGCGTCGCCGCCGGGCGCTGAGGAACAGCGCGAGGAGGGCGAGAAGCGCGAAAAGCGCAAGGCCCGCGATTGCCGCGGTGATCAGCATGTTGGCGATGGCGACCGGCGGGTCATAGGGGGTGATGTTCAGGGCGGCGCCCCGGATCGGCGGATCGAAGCTGATCACATGGGTCGGGTTGCCCGTCGCGGGGGTGCGTCCCGCGCGCAGCGCGATGGGGGCGCCGCCACCATCGGTCAGCTGCACGCTGTATTGTTCGGCGATCCACCAGGGAATGTGGCGCTCCAGCAGCAGCGGCAGCGAGATCGTCGCGGTCACGAACCGCCCGCCATCCTGCCCGCGCACCCCAAGCGTGATCCGTTTGTCGCGCACCTCGCCGTAAAGCGGCCGGGCGATCCGGGTCGCGGACCTTTGCAGGATCGTGGCAAGGCCCGGGTCGTCGAGCCCGTCGGGGCCGGGGATGGCGGCGCGCACGCCGCCATCGGCATCATGCCAGACGACCGACAGGACTTCGGGGTTGGTGGCGACATGCAGCCGCGCGCGGGCTTCGAGCACATCCTGCGCCGTGCCGCTTGCCTCGTCGAGCGCGAGGCGCACCAGCATGTCCTCGTCGATCGACAGCTGGAAGCGCAGCGTCTGTTCGACCCAGAGCGCGTCGGTGGCAAGCTTGGTGCGTGCCTGTTCCAGATCGTTGCGGCTGACGAGCCAGAAAAGCAGACCGATGAGCCCGACAAGCGCGACGATGGCGACAAGGGGGATGAGTGACAAGAGATCGACCCGCCCGCCCGCAAGGGCAGGGTCCGACGACCAGGGTTCGGCCTGATCCCTCTTGCTGTCGCGCGTCGGCAGGGTCCGTCCTCCTCCCCGGTCCGTCTTCCCGAGTCCGTGCCTGCCCTGTCAGGCTAGACCCCGCGCCGGACCACTTCTATTGCGGAAACCCACAATAGCGAGAGGCGGCCGCGACTGGCAATAAGAAGCCAATCCGCCGGAGGGGCGGAGATGAGGAGGATATCATGTTGAACCGTCGCCTTTTCGCGGCCCTCGGTACGGCTGCAACGCTTGCGCTGACCGTGGCCTTGCCGGCCCATGCCGAACCGATCGTCATCAAGTTCAGCCATGTCGTCTCGCCCGATACACCGAAGGGCAAGGGCGCGCTCAAGTTCGAGGAACTGGCCGAGAAATATACCAACGGCGCGGTGGACGTCGAAGTCTATCCCAACAGCCAGCTCTACAAGGACAAGGAAGAGCTTGAGGCGTTGCAGCTTGGCGCCGTTCAGATGCTCGCGCCGTCGCTGGCGAAATTCGGTCCGCTCGGCGTGCAGGATTTCGAAGTGTTCGACCTGCCGTTCATCTTCCCGAGCTATGACGCGCTGCATGCGGTCACCCAAGGCGACGTCGGCAAGATGCTGTTCTCCAAGCTCGAGGACAAGGGTATCACTGGCCTGGCCTACTGGGACAATGGTTTCAAGATCATGTCGGCCAATTCGCCGCTTAACGTCCCCGACGATTTCCTGGGGCTGAAGATGCGCATCCAGTCCTCGAAGGTTCTGGAAGCCGAGATGAACGCGCTGGGCGCCGTGCCGCAGGTGATGGCCTTCTCGGAGGTCTATCAGGCGCTGCAGACCGGTGTCGTCGACGGCACCGAGAACCCGCCCTCGAACATGTATACCCAGAAGATGAACGAGGTGCAGAAATACGCCACCGTCTCGAACCACGGCTATCTCGGCTATGCGGTGATCGTGAACAAGAAGTTCTGGGACGATCTGCCCGCCGACATCCGTGAAGCGCTGGAAAAGGCGATGGCCGAGGCGACCGACTATGCCAACTCGATCGCCAAGGGCGAAAATGACGCGGCGCTGGAGGCGATGAAGGCGGCGGGAACCACCGAGTTCCACGACCTGACGCCCGAGGAACTTGAGGCCTGGAAGGCCGCGCTTCTGCCAGTGCACGAGCAGATGGCCGACCGGATCGGCGCCGAGACGATCGCTGCCGTCAAGGCCGCGACCGGTATGTAAGCGGTGGCCCCGGGGGCGGTCGGCGGACCGTCCCCTTCTTGCCTGCCCTTCCCCTGATCATCCCGAGGTATGCCATGCTGCGTCTACTGGACCGGCTGGAGGAGGTGCTGATCGCCATGCTCATCGCGGTGGCGACGGTGCTGATCTTTCTGTCGGTGACCCACCGTTTCGCGATCGGTTTTGCCGCCGACCTGGTTGGCTATGCGCGCGCCCACGACATGACGAGCCTGAACGATACCGCCCGATCCATCTTCAAGGCGATCAATGCGTTGAAGATGACCTGGGCGCAGGAAGCCTGCATCTACCTCTTTGTCTGGATGGCGAAATTCGGCGCCGCCTATGGCGTCCGCACCGGCATCCATGTCGGCGTCGATATCCTGGCCGAACGGCTGGAGGGCGCGGCGCGGCGCACCATCACCACCATCGCCATGTCGGGTGGCGTCCTCTTTACCGCGATCATCACCTGGATCGGCACCGACTTCGTCTGGCATGTCCGCCTGGGCGGGCAGACCTCGCCCGACCTCGAGATGCCGATGTGGATCATCTATCTGGCCGTGCCGCTTGGCTCGGCGTTGATGTGTTTCCGTTTCCTGCAGGCCCTGCACCTCTTTCTGACCACCGGCCAGATTGCCCATCATGATCACGGGGCGGTCGACGGTCTGGACGAGGAAGCCGAGGATCTGGCCAAGGGGGGCCACGCATGACCGCGCTCATCATCTTCCTGATCCTTGCGCTTCTTCTGATAACCGGGATGCCGGTCTCGATCGCGCTGGGCCTGACGGTCTTCACCTTCCTCTTCGGCTTCTCGGATGTGCCGATGGATTCCATCGCGCTGAAACTCTTCACCGGGATCGAAAAGTTCGAGATCATGGCGATCCCGTTCTTCATTCTGGCGGGCAATTTCCTGACCCATGGCGGGGTGGCGCGACGGATGATCCGCTTCGCCTCGTCAATGGTCGGGCATTGGTACGGCGGCCTCGGGCTGGCCTCGGTCTTCTCCTGCGCGCTGTTCGCGGCGATCTCCGGCTCCAGCCCGGCCACGGTGATGGCGGTTGGTTCGATCCTGCTTCCCGCGATGGTCAAGCAGGGCTACCCTTCGCAGTTCGGCGTGGGCACGATCACCAGTTCCGGCGGCCTGGGCATCCTGATCCCGCCCTCGATCGTGATGGTCATGTATGCGGTGGCGACCAGCGGGATGGTGGTGAAGGGACCGGACGGCGCAGACGTGCTGTCGGCCTCGATCGGCGATCTGTTCATCGCGGGCGTCGTACCGGGGCTGGTGCTGGCATCGATGCTTGCCGTGACCACGATCTGGCGCGCCTGGAAGGGGAACTACCCCCGACAGAACCGCGCGCCCCTCAGCGACCGCTGGACCGCTTTCCGCGAAAGCGTCTGGGGTCTGATGCTGATCGTGATCATCATGGGCGGGATCTATGGCGGCATCTTCACGCCGACCGAGGCCGCCGCCGTCTCGGCCGTCTATGCCTTCGTCGTGGCGGTCTGGGTCTACAAGGACATCAAGCTCAGGGATGTGCCGAAGGTCTTGCTGAACTCGGCCGCGATGTCGGCGATGCTTCTCTACATCATCACCAATGCCGTGATGTTCGCCTTCATCCTGACGTCGGAGCAGATTCCGCAGGCGCTGTCCGAATGGATCGTCTCGCTGGGTCTGGGCAAGGTCGGCTTCCTTCTGGTGGTCAACGCGCTTCTTCTGATGATCGGCATGGTGATGGAGCCGTCCGCCATTGTCCTGATCATGGCGCCGATCCTTTATCCGGTGGCGATGGCGCTGGGGGTGGATCCCGTGCATTTCGGGATCATGCTTGTCGTGAATATGGAGATCGGACTTTGCACCCCGCCCGTGGGCCTCAATCTCTATGTCGCCTCGTCGCTGTCGCGGCTGGGCCTGACCGAGGTCACCCGGTCGACCTGGCCCTGGCTTCTGACGATGCTTCTGTTCCTGGCGCTTGTCACCTACGTCCCGGCCGTGACGCTCGTCCTGCCGCAGATGCTCGGTATGTAACCCTTAACCCGCGCGCGATCACAGCCGCCCGCGCATGAAAGAGCGCGGGCCAGTGGGGTTCCCGGCCCGTCCGAGGCCCGAATCTGGCGATGGCACCTGGTGGGCGGATCGGATAAGCACGCCGCCGGCGGCTTCGTGCGGCCCCTATCGGCGGAGGTTTCATGACGGACGGCTGCAGGATCGACGCACTCTCGACCGTGCGGGGCCTGATCTCGGCCGGGCTGGCGACGGAGGATCAGGAGACGGCGCTGCAGCGGGTGGCCGACGAGTTCCGCATCCGGCTTTCGCCGGAGATGAGCGGGGTGGCGGATGATCCGGGCGTTGCGCGGCAATTCGTGCCCGCGGTGGCGGAACTGACTGTCCGCCCCGAGGAACTGGCCGATCCCATCGGCGACCGGGCGCACATGCCGGTCTCGGGACTGACGCACCGCTATCCGGACCGGGTGATCCTTGCCGTCACACAGGCCTGCGATGTCTATTGCCGCTTCTGCTTCCGCCGCGAGGTGGTGGGGCAGGGCGGGCTTCTGGGTGACCCGCAGCTCGCCGCGGCGCTCGACTATATCCGTGCGACCCCGGCCATCAACGAGGTGATCCTGACCGGCGGCGATCCGATGACCCTTTCGCCCCGTCGCCTGCGGCTGATCCTCGATGCGCTTGCGACGATGGATCATGTCGCGCTGGTGCGGCTCCACAGCCGCGTGCCGGTAGTGGCGCCGGAACGGATCGACGAGGCGATGATCGCCGCACTCGGCGCTCATCCCTCGGTCTGGATCGTCCTTCATTCGAACCATCCGGCCGAACTGACGGAGAAGGCGCGGGTGGCACTCGGCCGACTTTCGGCGGCGGGTATCCCGCTTCTGTCGCAGACCGTGCTCCTGCGGGGGGTGAATGACGATGCCGGTGTGCTCGCCACGCTTTTCCGCAGTTTCCTCCGGCTGAAGGTGAAGCCTTACTACCTGCACCACTGCGACCTTGCGCGCGGCACCAGCCATTTCCGCACGACCATTGCCGAAGGGCAGGCGCTGATGGCAGCGCTCAGGGGGCGGGTTTCCGGCACGGCGCTGCCGACGTATGTGGTCGATATCCCTGGCGGATTCGGCAAGGTGCCGGTCGCTGATCCCTGGGTCCGGGCCGCCGCCGAACCCGGCACCTATCATCTGAAGGACTGGCGCGGCGGCGAGCATGTCTACCGCGATCCGGAACGGGCAATCTGATCTGATTGAAAGAATCGGACTTTACAAACCCGACTCTTTCAATCATCTATTTTCTCAAGCCAGCCCGATGCGAGGGCGAGCCGCATCGATCACCCATGCCTGCGTGTTTGCAGGGCTCCAGGAGGTTTGGCCATGACGATAGCGGTTCCGGCCGAAGGTTTTGATTTCGATACAGTGCCTGTGCATGATGCCACCCTGCTGACAGCGGGCGGTCCGCTCGCGCGGATCGTGCTGAACGGTCAGGTCTATTCGCTGCGCATCACCCGCGCGGGCAAGCTGATCCTGACGAAATGAAGGGACATGGAACGGAAATGAAACGCGCTATTGCTGCACTTCTCTTGACGACAAGCTGGGCCGGGGTGGCGGCAGCCGCCGATCGGGCGGCGGTGGTCGAGACCTATGCCGACATCGCCGAGGCAACCTATGGCGACAGTCTCGCCACCGCTGTCGCCCTGCAGAAGGCGGTCGAGGCGCTGATCGCCGCGCCGTCGGAGGACAGTCTTCAGGCCGCCCGCGCAGCCTGGAAGGAGGCGCGCGCCTATTATCAGCAAAGCGAGGTCTTCCGCTTCGGCAACCCGGTGGTCGACGCGTGGGAGGGAAAGGTGAATGCCTGGCCGCTCGACGAGGGGCTGATCGACTATGTCGATGTGTCTTACGGAGAATCGGAAGAAAATCCGCTGGCGGCCGCAAACGTCATTGCCAATCCCAAGATCGAGGTCGCCGGGCAGGAGATCGACGCCAGCGTGATCACGCCGGACCTGATCGCCGGAGCACTGCACGAGGCGGATGGCGTCGATGCCAATGTCGCCTCGGGTTATCATGCGATCGAATTCCTGCTCTGGGGTCAGGATCTGAACGGCACCGGACCGGGCGCGGGTGCGCGGCCCTATACCGACTATCTGCAGGGCGAGGGTTGCACGGGCGGCAATTGCGACCGGCGCGCCGCCTATCTGCAGGCCGCGACCGATCTTCTGGTCTCCGACCTGTCCTACATGGCAGGCGCCTGGGCGCCGGGCGGCGAGGCGCGGGGCGTGGTGACAGCAACGCCCGAGGCGGGACTTCTGGCGATGCTGACCGGCCTCGGCTCGCTTTCCTATGGGGAACTCGCGGGCGAGCGGATGAAGCTCGGGCTTCTTCTCAACGACCCGGAGGAGGAGCAGGACTGTTTTTCCGACAATACCTACAACAGCCATTACTATGACGGGATCGGCATGCGGAACGTGCTGACGGGCCACTATGCCCGCGCCGACGGGACCGAGGTCACGGGCCCCTCGCTTCTGGATCTTCTCAAGGAAGCCGATGGGACGCTTGCGGGCCAGCTTGAAGGCCAGATCAACGGGACGGTTGCGGCGCTGGGCGCGATCAAGGCGGCCGCCGAAGGTGGCATGGCCTATGACCAGATGCTGGCGCCCGGCAACAAGCAGGGCGAGGCGCTGATCGGCGGCGGGATCGAGGCGCTGGTCGCCCAGACCGCGACGATCGAGCGGGCGGTGGGCGCGCTCGGGCTGTCGGCGGTGGATTTCGAAGGTTCCGACAGTCTCGATAACCCCGGCGCAGTGTTCCAGTAACGGGCGGCGGACCGAACTGGCAGTGACCGGGACGTCAGGGTAAGAAGGGGCGAGGGTCAGATCATGAACCGCATCCGTCTTGCCCTGCCGCTTGCCCTGCCGCTTGCGCTGGTGGCCCTGCCCGGTGCGGCACCTGCCGCGCCCATGGGCGATCCGCATCTGGCGGTCCTGCGGCTGAGCGCCGCAGAGGCCGCGCGACGCAACGAGGCTCTGGCCGTTGCCGGGGCGGGCGCTGACATCTCCTTCGAACGCTTTCCCGGCGGCGCGGCGACTGTGCCGCGCGTCCCCGGCGAGGCCGCCCTGCGCTCTCCGTCGGCGAATATGGCGGCCGAGCGGACGCTCGATTTCGAGCTCGGCAGGGCGATCTTCGACAAGCTCTGGGTTGCGGCACCGGCCTCGACCAGGGCCTCCGACGGGCTTGGCCCTCTCTACAATGCCCGCGCCTGCGCGGCCTGCCATATCCGCGACGGGCGCGGTCGGGCTCCCGGGGAGGGCGCGGACGGCGGAACCGGCTCGCTGCTCTTCCGGCTCGGGTCCGGGGCCGGAGCGGACCCGGTCTATGGTGGCCAGTTGCAGGATCGCGCGGCGCCGGGGCAGGTGGCGGAAGGCCGGGTGTCGCTGTCATACGAGGCGCGGACCGTTCTTCTGGCTGACGGTACCGCCGTCATCCTCAGGGCGCCCGGCTACCTTCTGACCGACCCGGGCTTCGGCGCCTTTGCCCCGGCGATCGGCCTATCACCGCGCATGGCGCCGCCGATGACCGGCCTCGGCCTGATCGAGGCGATCCCGTCGGCCGATATCCTTGCCCAGGCCGACCCCGAAGACCGCGACGGCGATGGCATTTCCGGCCGGGCGCGGCTGGTGACGAGCACGGAATACGGCGCGGAGGTTCTCGGCCGCTTCGGCCTCAAGGCAGGTGTCGCCACCGTGCGCGAACAGGTGGCGCGGGCCTTTTCCGCAGACATGGGCCTGTCGACGCCGCTCTTGCCCGATACCTGGGGCGATTGCACCGATGCCGAGGCGGCGTGCCGCGCCGGGCCGCACGGGCAGGAGACGGGTGTGCGCGACGGGCTGGAGGTCGATGGCCAGAGCTTCGATCTGGTGGCCTTCTATGCCCGCAACCTTGCGCCGCCAGCGCGCGACCGGATCGACGATCCTCAGGTCGTGACCGGCAAGGCATTGTTCCATGATCTTGGCTGTGCCACCTGCCACCGCCCGGCCTATGTCACCGCCAAGCTCGCCGACCGGCCGGAGCAGAGTTTCCAGCTCATCTGGCCCTACAGCGATTTTCTGCTGCACGACATGGGGCCGGAACTGGCCGACACCGCACCGGAACCCGGCGCGGCGGCGACCGAGTGGCGCACGCCGCCGCTTTGGTCTGTCGGCCTGGCCCAGAGCACCGATCCGGCCGTGGGCTATCTGCATGACGGGCGCGCGCGCAGCCTTCTGGAAGCCCTGCTTTGGCACGGCGGCGAGGCGGCTGCGGCGCGCGACCGCGTGATCCGTCTGACGAAACCCGACCGCGATGCGCTCATCGCCTTTCTGGAGAGCCTCTGATGTACCGTCCGCTTCTCGCTGCGATCTTCCTCGCGACCCCGGCGCTTGCCGATTACAAGGAGGTGGTAAAGGACCATATCCTGCCCGGCTACGCGGCCTTTGCGGCCGCGACGGCCGATCTGGCTGAAAAGGCCGGGACAAGCTGCGATCCGGAGGTGCTGAGGCCGGCCTATCAGACGGCGTTCGATGCCTGGATGGGCGTGTCGCACCTGCATCTCGGCCCGGCGGAGGAGAAGGGCCGCGCGCTCGCCATTGCCTTCTGGCCGGACCCCAAGGGGCTGGGTGCCAAGGCGCAACGCGGGCTTCTGACCGGCGATCCGGCGGCCTTGGCGCCCGAGGCGTTCGCCGACCAGTCGGTCGCGGCGCGCGGGCTGATGGGCATGGAACGGCTGCTTTACCCCGACGAGCCGCCCGCGGCCGACCCCTGCGCGCTGATCCGGGCGACGGCGTCCGATCTGGCGCGGATGGCGGGCGAGATCGAGGCGGGCTGGCGCGACGGGTATGCCGGTCTGATGCTGTCACCCGGCGCCGAGGGAAACGACACTTACCTGACAGAGCAGGAAGTGCGGCAGGCGCTCTTCACCCAACTGGCGACGGCGCTCGAATTCCTCGCCGACACGCGGCTCGGCCGACCCCTTGGCACGTTCGACCGGCCGCGCCCGGAACGGGCCGAGGCGCGGGCCGCGGGGCGGAGCCTTCTGAACGTGCGCGAGGAACTGGCGGCACTGCGCGACCTGACCGCGCGGCTGGCGCCTGAGGCGGCCGAAACGCTGGCCGCCTTCGATCGGGCAATCGGGCTGGCGGACAAGCTCGACGATCCGGTCTTTGCAGGGGTCGCCGATCCGCAGGGGCGGCTGAAGGTCGAGATCCTGCAAGGCGCGGTGACGACGGCGCGTGACCTGGCCGTGGCCGAACTCGGCAAGGATCTGGGTGTGAGCATCGGCTTCAATGCCGGGGATGGAGATTGAGATGGCGACGCGGCGTGGATTTCTGGCAGGGCTTGCCGCGGCGGCGCTGCCGGCGCGGATGAGCTGGGCGGAGGCGGGCAGCCCCGCGTTCGTGGCGGCAGGCAAGGAGGGTGAAGGTTACAGCCTGCATGGGCTGACCGAACGCGGCGAGGATATCTTCCGCATCGACCTTCCCGCGCGTGGCCATGCGGCGGCGACCCATCCGGTTCGGGCTGAGACGGTGGCCTTCGCCCGCCGCCCCGGCACGTTCGCCATCGTGCTGAATTGCGTGACGGGCGCGGTCAGCCATCGCTTGGCGCCGCCCGAAGGACGGCAGTTCAACGGCCATGGCGTCTTTTCGCCCGACGGGTCGGTGCTCATGACATCGGAGGTCGTTGCCGAAGGATCCGAGGGTCGCGTCGGCCTGTGGGATGCGGACGGCTATCGCCGGATCGGCGAATGGAAGACCGGCGGCATCGGTCCGCATGACATGAAGCTTCTGCCGGGCGGGCGTCTGGTCATCGCCAATGGCGGGATCGAGACCGACCCGACCGACCGCACGAAACTGAACGTCGACCGGATGCGGCCGAACCTGAGCCTTCTGGACAGCGAGGGGCGGATCGTCGAGCAGGTGGCGCTGGCGGCGGACCTGCACCAGAATTCGATCCGTCATCTGGCGACCCATGGCGACCGGGTGGCCTTCGCCATGCAATGGGAGGGCGACGCGGCCATCGCCGTGCCGCAGCTTGGCCTCTGGCGGCCGGGAGAGGCGGCGGATCTGTGCCCGCCCGTCGAGGCCGAGACCTTCACGATGAAGGGCTATGCCGGTTCCATCGCCTGGACGGCGGACGGGGCACGGATCGCGATCACCTCGCCCAAGGGCGGGGTGCTGATGCTCTTCGATGGCAGGGGCGCCGCCCTGGCCACTCATCGCAGGACCGATCTCTGCGGCGTGGCGGCAGAGGGCGCAGGCTTTGTCGCGACCGACGGGCAGGGCGGTATCTGGGCCTGCGACGATGCCGGTCTCACGCCGCTTGCGAAGGGCGAGGCGGCCTGGGACAACCACCTCGTTTCCTGCCGTGTCTGATCAGTCGGCAAGGCCCTGGGCGCCGAGAAAGGCGGCGGAAGCGAAAATGTCGCGGATCTGGGCCAGTTCGACGATCAGCCGCGGCATCTCGGGCAGTTTCGCAAGCTGGGTGAAGACCGCATGCCAGTGGATCGAGCCCTTGCCGATCTGCCAGTGGCGGTCGGCCACACCGTCGGCATCCTGCAGATGGACATGTGCGAGCGCCGCGCCCGCCACCTGGACATAGACATCGACGGGCGGGGCGCCGGTCGAACCATGGGCGTAATGTGCGTGGCCCGTGTCGAGCGAGACGCGGACGGCGGGCGAGTTGAACGAGGCGGCAAGCGCCACGCGCTCGGCCGGGTCCTTGTCCTCGCAATTCTCGATCACGAAGGTCAGCCCGTGATCCTCGGCCCGCTTCACGGCGGGCCCGAGGCAGCGGTGAACGCGGTCGAGGATCGCCGAGGTATCGTCATAATAGGTGCCGCGATTGTACCAGTGCCAGGTCGTATAGGGGCTGTGGATCACGATATGACCAAGGCCGCGACCCCGGTCGAGCCCGATGGCGGCCGAGAGTGCCGCGTCGAGCCTCGCCTGGACGATGGCGCGGACCTCGGGATCGGGCGTGTCGATGAACAGGCCCTCGAACGGCCCGTGAATGCCGACCCGTCCCGCATGGCCATCAAGCAGCGGGCCCGCGCGTTCCACCGTATGTTTCCAGCGGTCCTCCACCAATGCGCCCACCGGCACGAGATCCTGGATCTCGAGGTCGCGGTCACGGTCGAAGACGAAGTCCCTGAGCCCCTCGACCCGTTCGAGCGCATCGAGCGTGAGGGCGACGCCGAGGGTGGGGCGGCTGTTCTTCATGGTGGGGCTCCGGATCCTGTCCTGGCCAGACTATCCGCGTGCCCGGGAAAGGAAAGCCCGGCGGGAAGGACAACGGAAAGGGCCGGGGGCTCTGCCCCCGGATCCCCGAGGTATTTTCAGCCAAGATGAAGGGCAGATGTCTGCCCTTCCCGGGTCAGCCCGCGGCGGCGACGGCGCGGCCGGTCAGGACCTTCACGAGATTGGCGCGGTAGGCTGCGCTGCCGTGAAGGTCGCTGATCATGTCGCCCGGCGAAACCGAGAGGCCCCCGATCGCCCCGGGCGTGAAGGAGCGGGCAAGGGCCGCTTCGGCCTCGGTCCAGCGGAAGACCCCGCCCTGTCCGGCGCCCGTCACCGCGACGCGGACACCGGAGCCGGATTTCGCGACGAAGACGCCCGTCAGGGCGAAGCGCGAGGCGGGTTGCTGGAACTTCACATAGGCCGCCTTCTCCGGGATCGGGAAGCGGACTTCCGTGACGATCTCGCCTTCCTCCAGCGCCGTCGAGAAGAGGCCCTGGAAGAAATCGTCCGCCGCGATCTTGCGCTTGTTCGTCACCACGGTCGCGCCGGACCCCAGCACGCCGGCCGGATAGCAGGCGGCGGGATCGTTGTTGGCGATCGAGCCGCCGATCGTGCCGCGATTGCGCACCGCCGGATCGCCGATGCCGCCCGCGAGGGCCGCGAGCGCGGGATAATGCGCGGCGGCTTCCTTCGCCACTATGGCATGGGTGGTCGCCGCCCCGACATGGAGCCCGCCATCGCCCCGGCAGACCCCCTTCATCTCGGCGATGCCGGTCAGGCTGACGAGGACGGCAGGCGCGGCAAGGCGCTGCTTCATCGTCGGCAGAAGCGTCTGGCCGCCCGACAGGGCCTGCGCACCGTCGGATGACAGGGCCTTCACCGCATCGGCAATCGAGGCGGGTTTGATGAAATCGAAGTTATGCATGGCTCCCTCCTCTCAGCCGTGGATCGCCTGCCAGACCCGCGAGGGCGAGACCGGCATGTCGATATGTTTGACGTGGGTATGGCCGCCGCGGTGAAGCGCGTCGATCACCGCGTTGACGACGGCGGGCGGCGAGCCGATGGCGCCCGCCTCGCCGCAGCCCTTCACGCCCAGGGGATTGTGGGTGCAGGGTGTCTGGCAGGAGTAGTCGACGTTGTAGAACGGCACGTCGTCCGCGCGCGGCATGGCGTAATCCATGTAGGACCCGGTCAGCAGCTGGCCGGTTTGGTCATAGGTGGTGTTTTCGCAGAGCGCCTGGCCGATGCCCTGACCCACGCCACCATGCACCTGCCCCTCGACCACCATCGGGTTCATGATATTGCCGAAATCGTCCGCGCAGTGGAAGGCGACCACATCGACCTTGCCGGTCTCCGCATCCACCTCGACCTCGCAGATATAGGCGCCCGCGGGGTAGGTGAAGTTGGCCGGGTCGTAGAAGGCGGTTTCCTCCAGGCCCGGTTCCAGCGTCTCCAGCGGGTAGTTGTGCGGGACATAGGCCGAGAAGGCGATCTCGGCGAAGGTCTTGGCCCTGTCGGTGCCCGCGACCGAGAAGCGGCCGTTTTCGAAGGTGATGTCCTCCTCGGCGGCTTCCAGCATATGGGCGGCGATCTTCTTGCCCTTGGCGACGATCTTGTCGATGGCCTTCGTCACCGCCACCCCGCAGACCGCGAGCGAGCGCGAGCCGTAGGAGCCCATGCCGAAGGGGATCTTCGACGTGTCGCCATGGACGATCTCGACCGAAGCCTCGGGCACGCCGAGTTTGTCGGCGACGATCTGGGCAAAGACCGTCTCATGCCCCTGACCGTGGCTGTGGGCACCGGTCATGACCGAGATATTGCCGGTCGCGTTCACCCGCACGGTCGCGGCATCATAAAGCCCGACCCGGGCGCCGAGGACGCCGACGAGGTGGGAGGGCGCGATGCCGCAGGCCTCGATCCAGGTCGAAAGCCCCATGCCGCGCAGCTTGCCGCGCTTGGCCGAGGCCGCCCGGCGCGCCTCGAACCCGGCGACATCGCCGATCTGCATGGCCTTGTCGAGGGTCGCATGGTAGTTGCCGGTATCGTAGATCAGCCCGACCGGCGTGGTGTAGGGATACATATCGGTGGTGATGAAGTTCTTGCGCCGGACCTCGAACGGGTCGAGGCCGAGTTCACGGCACATCTTGTCGATGACGCGTTCCAGCGAATAGGTGGCCTCGGGGCGGCCCGCGCCGCGGTAGGCATCGACCGGAGCAGTGTTGGTGAAGACCGTCTTCACGTTCACATAGACGTTCGGCACCTTGTAGGGGCCGGCCATCAGCGTGCCGTGCAGGAAGGTGGGCGTGACGGTCGCGAAGTTCGACAGATAGGCGCCAACGTTTGCCATCGTCTCGGTGCGGAAGGCGATGAAGGTACCATCCTTTTCGCAGGCCAGTTCGATCTTCGTCACATGGTCGCGGCCATGGGCGTCGGAAAGGAAGCTTTCCGACCGCTCGGCTGTCCAGCGTACGGGCCGGGCGAGTTTCTTCGCCGCCGCCAGCACCACCGCCTCTTCGCCGTAGTGATAGATCTTCGATCCGAAACCGCCACCCACATCGGGCGCGACCACCGTCAGCTTGTTTTCGGGGATGCCAAGCACGAAGGCCGCCACCAGAAGCCGCGTCAGGTGCGGGTTCTGGCTGGTCGTCGTCAGCTTGTAATCGCCGGTGCCCGGGAAATATTCGCCGATCGAGGCGCGCGGTTCCATCGCGTTCGGCACGAGGCGGTTGTTCACCAGCTCAAGCGTCGTGACATGCGGTGCCGCCTTGATCGCGGCATCGACGGTGGCGCGGTTGTCCTCGATCCAGCCCCAGTCGTAGCACTGGTTGTCGGGGATCTCGTCATGGACGCGGTTCGACGGGTTGGCGAGCGCGGCGGCCATGTCGATGATCGCGGGCAGTTCCTCGATGTCGCTGTCGGCGGCAAGCTGTTCGGCCGCATCCTTGGCCTGGGCATAGGTTTCGGCCACCACGGCGGCGTAAGCGTCACCGACGTGACGGACCTTGCCATGGGCCAGCACGGGGCGCTTCGGTTCGCGCATCGGCGTGCCATCGCGCGAATTGATCAGCCAGCCCGCCGGGTTGCCGCCCACATCCTTGAAATCCTCGCCGGTGAAGACGGCAAGCACGCCGGGCATCGCTGCGGCGGCGGCAGTGTCGATCTTCCCGATCCGGCCATGTGCCACCTGCGAACGGACGAAGACCGCGAAGGTCTGCCCATGCAGGTTCATGTCGTCGGTATAGACCCCGCGACCGGTCAGGAAGCGGATATCCTCGCGGCGCTTGGAGCTGGCGCCAATACCATGATCCTTCGGCATCTCTCCCTCCCTCATTCCGCCGCGACGGCCGACACGTCCTGTCCGGACGCGGCGAGGACCGCCTTGACGATATTGTGGTAACCGGTGCAGCGGCAGATATTGCCGTCGAGGTAATGGCGCACGTCGGCTTCGCTGGGTCTCGGGTTGTCGGCCAGAAGGGCTGCTGCGGACATCACCATGCCCGGCGTGCAGAAACCGCATTGCAGCCCGTGATGATCCTGAAAGGCCTGCTGGAGCGGGCCAAGCGAGCCATCCGGATTCGCCATGCCTTCGATGGTGCGCACGTCCGCCTCGGCGACGTCGAGCGCGAAGACGGTGCAGCTTTTCACCGCCTTGCCGTCCACATGCACGACGCAGGCCCCGCATTGCGACGTGTCGCAGCCGACATGGGTGCCGGTCAGGCCAAGCCCTTCACGCAGGAAGGCGGACAGAAGCGTCCGCCCCTCCACCTCGCCGGAAACGGTCCGTCCGTTCACGGTCATCGAGACTTTCGTCATCTTTTCCTCCCTTGGATCATTCCCTGGTAACTTGGCGTGTCAGCCGCCCACGAGCCGTTTGAACCAGCCTTTCTTCTTTGCGGGGGTGTCGCCGTCTTCCTCTGTCGGCGCCTCTTCCTCCGGCCCCTCGACCGCCGCCTGAAACCGCTCGAAGAACTGATCGGCAAGTTTCTTGGCGAAACTGTCGATCAGGCGGCTGCCCAGTTGCGCGATCTTGCCGCCGACATTGGCGTCGACAATGTAGGTCAGCCGGGTCGCGTCGCCCTCTGGCGCGAAACTCACCTGCGCACTGCCCTTGGCAAAGCCCGCCGCTCCGCCCTTGCCCTCGCCCGACAGGGTCAGGCCCTCGCCGGGCCGCAGGTCCGACAGGGTGACGATACCGGTGAAACGGGCCGAGACCGGGCCGATCTTCTGCGCCACCACTGCCTCGTAGCCCATCTCCGGCGATCCGGTCAGGCTTTCGCAGCCCGGAATGCAGGCCTTCAGCACTTCGGGGTCGAGGATCGCGCGCCAGACGGTCTCGCGGTCGGCGCGGATCAGGCGGTCGTCGGTCAGCTGCATCTGCTCGGCCCTCCCCCTGGCTCGCCGCAACTTTAGGGGCTCGTCACCGCCGCCGCTATTTGACCTTGGTCGTAGTCCGGTTGGCGGTCAGTCTGGAGGAGGGCGGCATCGTTCGTCCATGGGGATGTGACCAGGGGGCCGGTGTTCGACCTTTGGCCAGTTGTCCGGGCGCCATGGCTTGCTATGGTCGGCCCTGAAGGGAGAGACGGCGTGAGTGACGAGGCACAGACCGGATCGAAGGCCCTGACCTCGGCGCTGATCGTCGAGGATCATCCGCTGTTCTCCGAAGCCCTCTCGATGACGCTGAGCGCCTTCCTCGGGGTCGAACGGATCGAGACGGCGGACCGGATCGAGACGGCGATCGCGCATCTCGCCGCTGGCGCGCGCCCCGATATCGTCGTCCTCGATCTCAATCTGCCCGACGTCACCGGCATGGACGGGCTGATCCGCATCGCCCGGGTGGCGCGGGGGGTGCCGATCCTTGTCGTTTCCTCCATGGCCGAGGCGCGGGTGATCGGCGCGGCGCTGAAGGCGGGGGCGGCGGGGTTCGTGCCGAAGCACAGTTCGCGCGACGTCTTCCGAGCGGCCTTTGCCGCGATCGGCGCGGGCCGGACCTATGTGCCCGACGGCTATCAGCCCGCCAAGGCCGCCGAGGATGACCCGATCGAGCGGATGCGGCTTCTGACCCCGCAGCAGGCGCGCATCCTGCAGCTGATCTGCGAGGGGCGACTGAACAAGCAGATCGCCTATGACCTGTCGATTGCCGAGACGACGGTGAAGGCCCATGTCACCGCGATCATGCGCAAGCTTGGTGTCTTCAGCCGGACCCAGGCGGTCCTGATGGCGAAGGGTGTCGATTTTGCCGCGCTCTTGTCAGGGCGCGACGGTGCCGCGTAACCTCCTGCAGAGGAGGAACGAATGACCGGTGCGCAGAGGGTTCTCACGTCCTGGGCCAAGGCCGGAGGCGTCCTGCGGGTTGCCGGTGCGCCGGTTCGTCCGGTTGACGGAGAGGGTGATCCGGTTGAACGGATCGCCCGGACGCTCGACGGGCCGCCGCTGGCCGCGGTCTTCCTGTTCGTCTCGCCCGAAGCGGATGCGGCAGCAATAGCTGGGCGCGCCAGCGCCCGGTTCGCACCGGTGCCGGTCATCGGCTGCACCACCGCCGGGGAAATCTCGCCCGAGGGCTATGTCGAGGGCCAGATCCTCGCCGTCGGCCTGCCCGCCGACCTTTTCGCGGTCGAAACCCGGCTGGTTCCCGATCTAGACGACCTGTCCGGCGACGGGTTGATCAGCGACATGATCCGCGCCCGCCAGGGGCTGGCGCGCGCCCGTCCCGACTGGGAGGCCGAGTTCGCCTTCGTGATGGTCGATGGCCTCTCGCGCCGCGAGGACGAACTGACCGCCGCGCTCTCGGCCGCGCTCGGTCCGGTGCCGCTTTTCGGCGGATCGGCGGGCGACGGGCTCCGGTTCGGCAACACGTTCGTCTTTCACGAGGGACGCGCGCTGCAGAAGGCCGCCGTCATTGCCTTCGTTCGCAGCCGTTGCCGGGTGAAGGTCTTCAACCTCGACCATCTGGTGCCGACCGAACAGCGCATGGTGGTGACCGGCGCCGATCCGGCGCGGCGCATCGTCCATACGATCAACGCCGAACCGGCCGCCTTCGAATATGCGCGCCTTCTGGGCAAGGACCCCGCGCAGCTCACCACCTTCACTTTCGCTGCCCATCCGGTCGTCGTCCGCTTCGGGGGCCGCCATCACGTGCGCTCGATCCAGCGGATGGAGGCAAACGGCGATCTGCATTTCTTTTCGGCGATCGGAGAGGGGCTGGTGCTGACGCTCGCCGAACCGCTGGACATGGCGGATCATCTGGCGCGCGAGCTGGCGGCGCTTGCGGAAGAGGAGCCGCCGGCGGCGATCCTGGCCTGCGACTGTGTGCTCCGACGGATCGAAGCGCAGGAGAAGCAGGCCTTTGGCATGATCTCCGATCTTCTGCGCCGCCACCGGGTCGTGGGCTTTTCCACCTATGGCGAACAGTTGGGCGCGATGCATGTGAACCAGACGATGACCGGGGTGGCGATCTATCCGCCGGAGGCGGCGGCACGATGACGCTTTCGCTCGTCAATCCTGCCGATCCGCCGGAACGTCAGCGCGAAAAGCTGATCCAGATCGCAGAAGTGCTGATGCGACGGGTGGAGCAGGCGACCGACGATGGCGGCGCCGCCTATGCCCAGTTCCAGCGCGCGGTGATGCTGGAGGATCAGGTGCGCGAGCGCACACGCGAGCTTGAACGCGCGCTCGACCTTCTGAACGGATCGAACGCCCTTCTGGCCGCCGCAACGCGCGAGGCGGAGGCGGCGCGCCAGAACCTCGCCAATGCCATCGAAACGGTGCAGGAAGGGTTCGCGCTGTTCGGTGCCGACGAGCGGCTGGTGCTTTGCAACTCGCGCTTCGGCATGCAGCTTGGCGATATCCATCAGGCGCTGCGCCCGGGGCTTCCCTTCGCCGATTATGTGGCGCTGGTCAGCAATTCCGCCGATCTCGAGCGTGAGTCGGGCGTGAGTGCGGCGGCCTGGGCCGAAAGGCGGCTCCGGCGCCATGGCGACCGGCACGTGATCTTCACCGTGCCGCTGACGGGCGACCGCTGGGTACAGGTCTCCGAACATCGCACGCCCGACGGCGGCACCGTCATCATCCAGACCGACGTGACCGAGATCATCCGGCTGGAACGGCAGGAACGCGGCAAGCTTCTGGATGAACAGGCGCGGATCGTCCGGGCGACGCTCGACCATCTGGGGCAGGGGGTCGGCATCTTCGACCGGGAGCGGCGGCTTCTTGGCTGGAACCGCCAGCTGGCGGATCTTCTGTCGATCCCGGTCGGGCGCCTCAGGCTTGGCGCCGGGTTCGGCAGCCTCGTCACCGCGCTTGGCGCCGAAGTGCGGTTTGGCGGCGGCTTTGACTTGGACCGCCTTCTCGCCTGGGTCGGGTCCGAAGATCCGCGCCCCGCCCTGACCTTCGAACTGGCACGCGGGGCAGAGACGGTGCTGGCGGTCTTCGCCGAGGAAATGCCTGACCGCGGGTTCGTGATGAGCGTGACCGACATCAGCATCGAACGGGCGGCGCTGCGCGCGATATCGGAGGCGAAGGAGACTCTGGAACAACGCGTACAGGACCGGACCGAGGATCTGGCTCGCGCGCTAGAAGAGGCCGAGCGTGCCAATGCGGCGCGCGCCCGCTTCGTCGCGGCGGCAAGTCATGACCTGCTGCAACCCTTGTCGGCGGCGAAACTCTTCATGGCCGCCGCCGCCGACGGGGCGGCCGGTGACACGGCCGCGTCGGGCGCGCTTGAAAAGGCGCAGAACGCGCTTGGCAGCGTCGAACAGATTCTCGAGGCTCTTCTCGACATCTCGCGGCTGGAGGCGGGCCGGGTGGCGATCGATCCCGGCGCGGTCGATCTGGGCCGCATTCTGCGCCAGCTTTCGGATGAATTCACGCCGCTGGCCGCGCGCAAGGGCCTCGACTTCCGGATCGTGCCGACGGCTGCGATGGTTGAAAGCGACGCCACCTATCTGCGGCGCATCTTGCAGAACCTGATCGGCAATGCGATCCGTTACACCGCGCGGGGCCGGGTCCTGGTGGGTGTCCGGCGCGGCCCGGGCACGGTGCGGGTCGAGGTGCGCGACACCGGCCCCGGCATTCCCGAGGCCGAGCGCGCCAGCATCTTCCGCGAGTTCCACCGCATCGGCCGACGCGCTTCGGCTTCCGAAGGCATGGGGCTCGGCCTCGCCATTGTCGAGCGGGCGGCAGCGATCCTCGGCCATCCGCTCGACCTTGCATCGGTGGTCGGGCGGGGCACCTGTTTCGCGCTGACGCTGCCCCTGGCGCCCGGCGCCACGACCGGGCCGCGGACCCCAGCGGACTGGCCCGCGCTGTCGCCCGTGCCTGGCGGCCAGATCGTCTGCCTGATCGAGAATGACGAAGGCGTGCGGCGCGCTCTGTCGCTGCTGCTGGAAAAGTGGGGCTTCAGCGTGATCGACGTCGCGACCGGCGAAGAGGCGCTGGCGCTGGTCGCCGAGATGGGCGTGGTGCCCGATCATTTTCTGGCTGACTATCACCTGGGCGGCGGCTTGGACGGGGTGAGCTGCCTCGAAGCGCTGAGCGCGCGCTACGGCCCGCTTCAGGCGCGCGTGATCAGCGCCAACCGTTCCGCCGAGGTCGAGCGCCGCGCTGCGCCCTGGGGGCTTCTGCAAAAGCCGCTCCGCGCCGAGGATCTGGCGGCATTCCTGCTGGGATAAAGGCGTTGCCCGCGGATCGGTGCGTCCCGACCTCCCGCGTTATGCCGGTTCATCTTCGCGCGCCGGGCCGCGGTCGCGGGGCTGCGGGCGGATCGGGATTTCCTTCAGAAGCCCGCCCACGCCCATCGCCGCGATATCCTCGTCCGTGACGGCGAGGCCGCAGGCGAGCCTCTCAAGGACCCAGTCCGCACCATTGAGCGCGGGTGAGCGGGCGCAACCGGGCAGGCCGATCACCGGGCGACCGCGCAGGCTGCCGTGGAAGAGCAGATTGCCGGGATCGACCGGCATGCCGAACCGCGCCACATGGCCCCCGGCCCGGCGCAGCGCCTGGGGCGCGGTGTCATGAAGGTCGGAGGTGGCCGCACCGGTGAGGATCAGGATCAATGCCTCGTCGCATGCGCCAATCGCCCCGGACAGGGCTGCTTCCTCATGCGGGACCTCGACCGTCTCGCACAGCTCGATCCCGAGCGCCGCCAGCCGCTTGCGCACCGCTTCGCGGCCTTTCTCGGCGAGCTTCGGACCGTCGCCCGGCGCGCGGGTCAGGATCAGGCAGGCAGAGCGCAGCACGACCGGGCGGACCCGGATCGCCGCGCGGGCGTTTTTCGTTGCCGCCTCGAGGAGCGCACCCGCGACGGCATAGGAGATGATCTTGACGGTTCCCACCAACGTTCCCGGCGCGACCCTCGCATGGTCGGGCAGGGTGGCGAGCGTGATCGCGGGATCGACGCGGTTGAGCGCATGAAGCGCAGCCCTATCAAGCGCCACGATCCCCGGCCGATCGGCCACCAGATTGACCCGGCCCGCGTGCGGCGGCGTCAGGTGCAGACCCGCCTCTGCGGGATCGGGCACCAGCGCGTCTGCCAGACGGGTGGCGGCGGCATCTTCGCCCACATCGCCCGGCTCAAGGCTGGCGACGGTCACCGTCCGGAAACCGTTGATCCGCAGTGCCGCGATGTCGGCGGCGCCGAGCACGGTTCCCTTGGCCAGCTTCCGGCCACCGAGTTTCAGCGAATGCGCGAGGATCGTGCCCTCGGCCTCCCCGACCGGTCGCGGGCCGAAGTTCATGTGGTTTGCCGGGCGGGGCGCCTGAGCGCCTGCGTGACTTCGGCCATGATCGCCACCGCGATCTCTCCGGGGCTCTTCGCGCCGATGTCGAGGCCGACGGGAGCATGGATGCGCGCGATCTCGGCCTCGGTGAAGCCCGCTTCCGCCAGGCGGGCCACGCGCTTGGCATGCGTGCGGGTCGAGCCGAGGCAGCCGAGATAGAAGACGTCCGATCGGAGCGCCGCCCGGATTGCGGGATCGTCGAGCTTGGGATCATGGGTGAGGGTGACGACCGCGGTGCGCGCGTCAAGCCCGAACGACCGCAGCGCTTCGTCCGGCCAGTCCTGGCTGATTTTCTCGCCTGGAAAGCGGGCGGCGGAACCGAAGGCTTCGCGCGGGTCGATCAGCAGCGGATCGTAGCCGCAGCCACGGGCCAGTGGCAGCAGCGCCTGCGCGATATGGACCGCGCCGACGACAGCCATGCGAAGTGGTGGATTGTGGATCACGGCGAACTCTGCCTCATCCACCCCTGACTGGTCGGCGCGGAAGCGGGCGGCAAGCGCCGCGTCCGGCCCGGCCAGCCTGCGCGACCAGCTGTCGAGGTTCACCACATAGGCGCGCGGCAGGCGTGCGGCGCGGGCCGCGACGATCTCGGCGAGCAGGCCCTCGGGCATCGCCTTGCCCACCGGTTCCACCAGCACGCGTATCGTGCCGCCACAGGCGAGACCCACAGCGAACGCATCCTCGTCGGCCACACCGAAGGTCAAAAGGCGCGGCTTGCCGTCTTCAAGCGCCTGAAGCGCCTCGGCCACCACGGCGCCTTCGACACAGCCGCCCGAGACCGAACCCGCCATCTCGCCCTTGCCGGAAACGGCAAGCTGCGATCCGGCGGGGCGGGGGGCGGAGCCCCAGGTCTCGACGACGGTGGCGAGGACGGCGCCTGTGCCCGCCCGGTGCCAGGCAAGCGCGCGTTCGGGAATCTGGTCATGGTCGGCGTTTGACATGGGGTGACTATGATCCGGGACGCTGTGCCGCGCCACTGCCAAAAGGTCGAAGCTGGGCGAAACGGCGCCACGGAAAGATCTTCGGGAAGATGTTTCCTGCCCGATCGCCGATCAGGGGCGCATGAGGGTCAACAGGCGATCCTTCTCGCCACTGCCCGCGGCAGCCGAAAGCGCCGTGCCGAGGGCGGCGAGCGAGGCGACCGAATGGCCCGCGACCAGCGTGTCGACATGGGGCAGCATCGCGGCAATGCCGCGGGCACGGGGGGCAAAGCCCTGCCATCGGAGGAGCGGGTTGACCCAGACCAGGCGGCGGCTGGCGAGATGCAGCCGCTCCATCTCGCGCGCAAGATCGCTTGCCGGGTCGCGGTCGAGCCCATCGGTGATCAGAAGGGCCACCGCGCCCTGTCCCATCACCCGCCGCGACCAGTCGCGGTTGAAGGCATGCAGACAGCCGCCGATCCGTGTGCCGCCCTGCCAGTCCTGCGCCTCCGCGCCTGCCGCCGCCAGTGCCTGGTCGACATCGCGGCGCGCGAGATGGCGGGTGATGTTCGTGAGCCGCGTGCCGAAGGTGAAGGCATGAACCTTTGCCCAGCCGCCCGCGCCGCGTTCGTTCGCGACCGCATGCAGGAAATGCAGCACCATACGGCTGTAGTGCGACATCGACCCCGATATGTCGCACAGGACCACCAGATTGGGCAGCCGTTCGCGCCGCTTGCGGGTCGCAAGCGCGCCAATCTCGCCGCCGCGCCGGAGGCTCAGCGCGATGGTCCGCCGCCAGTCGGCGATGGGGCCGCGCCCATCCGGCGCGGTGCGGCGCGAGGCGAGCGGCGGGACCGGCAGGCGAAGCCGGGCGATCATCCGCCGCGCTTCCGCGATTTCCGCCGGCGCCATCTGTTCGAAATCGAGCGTGCGGAGCCGCTCCTCGCCCGAGGCGGTGCCGGACGCGTCCCCCTCGATCTGCAGCTCTTCCTCGCGGGCATGTGGTGCGTCGATCCCTTCGGGAATCATGCCGTCCAGAAGTGCCGCCGCCGCCCGCCGCTCCGCGGCGGCGGCTTTGCGTTCCTCCCGCGTGCCCCCGATGGAGGGCAGGAGAAGGCTCATCATCTGTTCGAGATAGCGCGGATCGCGCCAGAAGAGCCGGAAGGTCTGGGCGAAGATCGCCCGATCCTCGGGGCGGGAGACGAAGGCGGCGTGAAGCGTCCAGTAGAAATCCCGCCGGTCGGTGAAGCCCGCCGCCGCGACCGCGCGGATCGCGCCCAGGACACGGCCGGGGCCGAGGCGCAGCCCGGCCTTGCGCAGGGCGCGGGCGAAATGGGTGATGTTGGCGGCAAGCTTGCCGTCTTCGGGGATCTCGGGGAGCGCGGCGTCAGCCATTGCCGCCGTCGCGGGGGCGCTGCCCCCGCACCCCCGGAGTATTTTCCGACAGAACGTAGGGGAGCCTATCCACGGTAGACCGCCAGTTCCTCCTCTGTCAGGCGGAGGCGGTCACGATAGCCCGCGATCAGCTCGATCCGGCCATCCAAACCGGCGTTGAACGCGTCGAGTTCCTCCGCCGGTACCCAAAGTTCGGCATGGTCGCGGCCTCCGGCAAGCTGGACCGGGTAGCGTGCAACCAGGGCCTCGCCGATCACGAACCGCGTGACGAAGCCGAGGTTGCCGGGGCCGGGGGAGTTCCAGTCGCGCGCGATCTTTTCGGCATATTCGAAGGTTGTGACCGGATAGAAGATCGGCTGATCCGGCAGGCGGAGCGGCCAGCGACGCCAACCGCTGTCGCGCACGAGTTCGAGTTCCCTGAGGCCTGTCGGGCGAAAAAGCTGCATCTAGACCGTTTCCAAATCTCTTCGCGCCTCGTTCAGAAGCCGCGCGGCCTCGGAGCCCGCGATCCTCTGGATATCGTCCTGATATTTCAGGATCGCGCCCAGAGTGTCGGCGATCACCTCGGGCGACAGGGCAATCACGTCGAGCGCCAGCAGGCACTTGGCCCAGTCGATGGTTTCAGCCACGCCGGGGCGCTTGAAGAGGTCCTCGGCGCGGAGCCGCTGGACGAAGGCCACGATCTCGCGGCTGAGGCTTTCGGTCGCCTCGGGCGCGCGGGCGTGCAGGATGGCCATCTCGCGGTCGAACGCAGGATAGTCGACCCAGTGATAGAGGCAGCGGCGCTTCAGCGCGTCATGGATCTCGCGCGTGCGGTTCGAGGTGAGGATGACGATGGGCGGTTCCGGCGCCCGGATGGTGCCAAGCTCGGGGATCGTGACCTGGAAGTCCGACAGGGCTTCGAGGAGGAAGGCCTCGAACGGTTCGTCCGTGCGGTCGATCTCGTCGATCAGAAGGACCGGCGCGCCGCCCGGCTGGGGCCGCATCGCGGCGAGGAGCGGGCGTTCGATCAGATAGTCCTCGGTGAAAAGCTCGGCGCGCAGGGCCTGCCGGTCGGCACCGCCCGCGGCTTCGGCGCTGCGGATGGCGATCATCTGCGCGGCGAAATTCCAGTCGCAGACGGCGGAGGCCTGATCGAGCCCTTCATAGCATTGCAGCCGGATCAGGCGGCGGCCGAGTGCCTGGGCGATCGCCTTGGCGATCTCGGTCTTGCCGACGCCCGCCTCGCCTTCGAGGAACAGCGGCCGTCCGAGGCGGAGGGCGAGGAAGGTGACGGTGGCAAGCGCGCGGTCGGCCACGTAGCTTTGCCGGTCGAGAAGCGCCGCGACTTCGTCGATGCTGGCGGGAAGGCTGGTCACGGTGGCTCCTCTCATCGCCGCCATGCTTTCGACTCGCGCGGCGCGGGTCAAGTGTGGAGGCGGGGGAGGGGCATACGACCTTGGGCGTAGAGGTGGATCAGGAAAGCGTGATGTCGGCCGGTCCCGAACCGTCGCGAACGCGGCGGATGTTCGGCAGGTCGTTGGTGGCGATCCAGTCTTCGGCTTCGGCCGCGGAGCGCCCGAGATGTGCCCAGCGGGCGCGGAGACGGGAAACGAGTTCTTGCTCGGACGGTGACAGCATGATCGTTATGTCGAAGTGGCGCCGCGCCGCTCGCCATGGGCTCTCGTCGAGGAGGAGGTAATTGCCCTCGACGATCAGGATCCGGTTGTCTTCGGTCACCAGCTCGGCGGCGGCGCGGGAAAGTTCCATGCTCCGGTCGAAGATCGGGATTGCGACGCGCGGTTCGGATCTGAGGCGCGCGAGGAGATGCAGGAAGCCTGCGGCGTCGAAGGTTTCGGGGGCGCCCTTTCGGCGCGTGAGGCCGAGCGTCGCGAGAAGCCCGTCGTCGAAATGGAAACCATCCATCGGCACGACCTTCGCCATCGTGCCAAGATGCTTGGCCAGATCGGCGGCGAGCGTCGATTTCCCCGATCCTGGCGGTCCGGCGAGGCCAGCCAGGAAGCGGGGCCCCGCTGCGGCGTCGGCCCGCGCCTGGATCAGTTCGGCCAGCGCCCCGGGGTTCATGCAGCGTCCGCGTCCAGGCCGTCGCGCCGTTTCGCGCCGGTCATGAAGGCCACCGCGTCCGATATCGAATGATCGTTGGGGTTGATAACACGGAGCCTCCGGCCGATCGGGTGGACATGGATGCGGTCGGCCACCTCTTGCTCATGCGGCATATTGTGCGGAATTGGGATGAAAGCAAGGCCGCCCGCGCGGACGTTGCGGATCGGTTCCGGCAACAGGCAGCTTTCCTTGACGCCAGGCGAGCCCGTGGGTTCGTCGAGGATCACGGCCTTGGGGCCGAGGGCGGCGGCGCGGGCGAACGCGAGATTCTGGCGCGGGTCGCCCGAGAGCGTCTCGACCTGCTGGGTGATGGCCTGGATGGTCATGCTGATGTCGAACATCGCGATCCTGGCAGTTGCCCGGACCCGACCAGGATGCGGCATCGGCTGTCGGTCGCCTCAATATCGACGCCCGCCGACCTGATCGAGGCGGGCGGCGAAACCGCGGACCTGCTCCGGCAGCGGTCCGATCATGCCTTCGTGGATGACGAGCGGCCCTTCCGTTCTCATCCTTCGGAACGCGTGATGATACCGGGCCTATCGGCAAAGCCGCGCAAGCGGCGCGCCGTCGAGGAGGAGGAGCCGATATTTTCGGCGGCGGAAGCCGAGCATTTCATAGAAATCGAGCGCGCCGCGATTGTCGGGATCGACGCCGAGCGTCACATAGCGGGCGCCCCAGTCCTGCGCGGCCATCGCCGCTTTCAGCAGAAGCCGCCCAAGCCCGCGGCCGCGCGCGCCGGGGGCCACGAACAGGTCCTGGACGAAAAGGCCCGGCTCGCCCCGGTGAGTGGAATATTCGGGGAAATAGAGGATCATCCCGAGCGCCGTTCCCGCCTCTTCGGCAATGAGCGTCTGGAAAAGCGGCCGCGCGCCGAACCCGTCGGCCAAGAGTGCTGCCTCGGAGGCGACCTGTGGCCCGCCCTCGTGATCGGACAGGGCCTGAAGCATGGCGCGGATGAGGGCAACGTCTTCTGCCCGGGCGCGGCGGGTGGTGATCTCGGCGCTTGCGCTGCTGGTCATAATGCGACCGCCTCCTTGCCCTTCAGACCAAGGAGCACGCGCGCCTCGGCCGGCGTGGCCACCTCGCGCCCCAGCCCCTCGACGATGCCGCGGATCAGCCTGACCTGCTGGGCATTCGTTTCCGCCAGGACGCCCTTGGCGATATAGAGATTGTCCTCGAGTCCGACCCGCACATGACCGCCCATCGCGGCGGCCATCGTTGCCATCGGTATCTGCGCGCGACCGGCTGCGAGGACGGAAAAGTGATAGTCCGAACCGAACATCCGGTCGGCGGTCCGCTTGAGATGGGTCAGCGTGTCGGGCTCTGCCGCCATGCCGCCCAGGACGCCGAACACGAATTGCAGGTAGAAGGGCGGCTCGACCGCGCCTCGCAGGACGAAATGCTGCAGCATCGTCAGGTGGCCGATGTCATAGCACTCGAACTCGAACCGCGCGCCGCGTTCCTTGCCCATCACTTCAAGGACATGCCCTATGTCCCTGGGGGTGTTCTTGAAGACCAGATCGTCGGAATTGTCGAGAAAGGGCCTCTCCCACGCATGTTTCCAGTCCTTGATCCGCGCGGCCATCGGGTAGAGCGCGAAATTCATCGTGCCCATGTTGAGGCTGCACATCTCTGGCTGGAACCGCAGCGGTGCAGCGAGCCGCTGGTCGAGGGTCATCACCGCCGATCCGCCCGTCGTCATGTTGATCACCGCGTCGGTGCCCGCATGGACCGCTGGCAGGAAGCCCGCCCAATGGTCGGGGTCGGCCGACGGTCGGCCGTTCGCCGGATCGCGGGCATGCAGATGCAGGATCGCCGCGCCCGCCTCGGCCGCGCCGATGGCCGAACGCGCGATCTCTTCCCCCGTTACAGGCAGGTGAGGCGACATCGAGGGTGTGTGGATCGAGCCGGTGATGGCGCAGGAAATGACAATCTTGCTCATCTCATCTCCTCCCCCGAGGATAGTTCGAAACGGAAGAGGCGGAATGGGTCAGGCGCATGCGAGGCCCGCCATATCGAGTTCCAGGGCAAAGCCGTCGAGCGCCTCGGTCAGGAGGCCGAGGATTTCCTCGATCTGGGCGGGCGTGGTGATCATCGGGGGGGCGACGATCAGGTGATCGCCGGCATAGCCGCCGCGCGACCGGCGCGGATAGATGATGAGGCCGCGCTGGTAGGCGGCCTCGGTCAGCCGGTCGAAGGCCCTGAAGGCGGGCGGCAGCGGTGCCTTCGTCGTCCGGTCGGCGACCAGTTCGAAGGCAAGAAGCATCCCCATGCCCCGCACATCGCCGATGAAGGGGAAACGATCCATCAGCCGCTCCAGTCCTACCTTCAGGAGCGCGCCGGTCGAGACGGCGTTGGCCATCAGGCCCTGACGCTCGATCTCCTCGATCACAGCAAGGCCGGTGGCGCAGGCAAGCGGATTGCCCGCATAGGTGAAGCCGTGCAGGAAGCCGCCCTTCGCGATCACCCGATCGACGATCTCGCCGCGCGCAACCATCGCACCCAGGGGAACATAGCCCGCGCCGAAACCCTTCGAGATGGCGAGGATGTCGGGCGCGGCATTCCAGTTCTGGCCACCGAAGAAGCGCCCCGTGCGGCCACCGCCCGACATGACCTCGTCATGGATGAGGAGAACGCCGTGACGGTCGCAGACCTCGCGCACCGCCTCCATATAACCCGCAGGCGGCACCAGCGCGCCGGTCGACGCCCCACCGACGGGTTCGAGAATGAAGGCCAGAACGGTTTCGGGACCTTCTTGGCGGATCTTCGCGTCAAGTTGTTCGGCATAATGGCGCCCGGTTGCCGGATCGCCGGGATCGAGCCCGTCGAGCCAGGCGCGGGGCGCGGGGACCTTGGGCATCGCCTGCATCATCGGGCGGAACGGATCGGTCAGGACATCATAGCCCGAGATCGCCAGCGCCCCGAGTGTGCAGCCATGATAGGAGGGCCAGCGCGAGATCACCTTCCAGCGGCTTTCCGCGCCGCCCGCGACCGCATATTGGCGGGCGAGTTTCAGGGCCGATTCCACCGCCTCCGATCCGCCGGATACGAAGAACACACGGTCCATGCCGGGCCAGGCAAGCTCGACGGTCTTTGCCGCCAGCGCCTCGGAGGCTTCGGTCACGAAATGCAGGCGGTAGCCGAAGGTCGACCGTTCCATCTGGCGGCGCATCGCCTCTAGCACATGGGGGTTCGAATGACCGATATTGCACACCATTGCGCCGGACGACCCGTCGATGAACCGGTTGCCGTCCACGTCCCACATATAGATCCCTTCCGCCCGGTCGAGCACCGGACGGGGATGGTCGGTCTGGTAGAAAAGATGGGAACGGCTGTTCTGGCGGCTTTGCTGGCGGTCGGTCATGATCTGCCCCTCTATGGGCGCATATGACGCCGCGTCTTGCGCGGCCGCAAGGGGCCGCGCGCCGGGCAGACGGTCAGAGCGGCATCGCCACGAGCGCCGCCACGAGCGCCGGGCGTTCGCGGGCGACGAGCGCCTCTAGGCTGGCGACGCGTTCGGGCGTGAAGTGGTTTTCGACATCGAGGAGATTGACGGTGCCAACCACCTTCCCGCTCTCCACCACCGGAATATTGATCGCCGAAGCGCAGCCGAGCGCATTGATCAGCGGATGGTCGGGGAAATAGGGCGAGAAGCCGTCGGTCGAGTTCGCGACGAAGGTCTTCTGGCCTTCGATCACCTGGCGGCCCCAGCCGTCGATCACCATCGGCTTGGTGCCGCTGACCGGATATTCGGCCGGGTGCGACGTGTAGGCGCGGCGCGACAGCTGGGCGTCGTAGTCGATGCGGCTGACGGTGAAAAGGCGGGCGCCGCCATGGGCTGCGGTGGCTTCATGCAACCGCCGGAAGGTTTCTGAGGGCGAGGGGGGCATGGGCGCTCCACAAATTTTTGTACTGTTCTGCCGCAAACCGCGTCACGGCGCTTGACAACATAGGCCAGAAGCTGCCCAATCAGTCAAGGAATCTGGCATGTTAGAAGGTCAGTTCTGAAACAAGCAACGAAAACAGGGAGTTACTGATGCTACTGGATCCGACCCTTCGGCGGTTCGGGGCCGCTGCGCTTGCCGGTCTCCTGCTTGGTGCAGCGCCTGCCGCGCTTATGGCCGAAACCCCCGCCGACACGCTCGTCATTGCCGATGCGATCGACGATATCGTTTCGCTGGACCCGGCGGAGGCCTATGAATTTTCCGGCCTCGACCTGAACAACAATACCTATGACGGACTGGTCGAGCTTGATCCGGCGACCGGCGAGATGGTGCCGGGCCTCGCCGACAGCTGGTCGGTGGCCGACGACGGTGTGACCTACACGTTCCATATCCGGCCCGGCGTGACCTTTGCCTCGGGCAATCCGGTCCGGGCGGAGGACGCGGCCTTCTCGCTGCAGCGCGCGATCAAGCTGAACAAGACGCCCTCGTTCATCCTGGGGCAGTTCGGCTGGACCGCGGACAATGTCGACCAGATGGTGACGGCGGACGGCGAGAATGTCATCCTGAAGACCGACAAGACCTATGCGCCGACCTTCCTCTACAACTGTCTTACGGCGGGCGTCGCCTCCATCGTCGACACCGAGACGGTGATGGCGAACGAGAAGGATGGCGACATGGGGCATGAATATCTCAACGCCAATTCCGCCGGCACCGGCGCCTATGTGCTGAAAAGCTACAAGCCGAACGAAGGCTATGTGCTCGAGGCGCGCGCGGGCCACTGGCGGGGCGATGCGAAGATGGCCAAGGTCTTCATGCAGCATGTGCCCGAGGCCGCGACCGAGCGGCTGATGCTTGAAAAAGGCGATATCGACATCGCGCGGGAACTGACGCCCACCGATATCGAGGGGCTTCAGGGCAATGCCGATGTGAAGATCCAGTCGGACGTGGGCGGGCAGATCTTCTACCTCGCCTTCAACCAGAAGCATGAGCAGTACAAGAACGAGAAATATCTCGATGCGATGCGCTGGGCGATCGACTATCAGGGCATGGTCGATACATTCCTCAAAGGCACCAATATCGTTCACCAGAACTTCCTGCCGAAGGGCTATCTGGGCGCGCTCGACGATGTGCCCTACACGCTTGATATCGAGAAGGCCAAGGCGCTTCTGGCCGAAAGCGGCGTGACCGATCCCCATATCGTCCTGTCGGTCAGGAATGCCGCCGACCGGATGGATATGGCCCAGTCGATCCAGAACACGTTCGGTCAGGCCGGGATCACGGTCGAGCTGAAGGTGGGCGAGGGCGCCGAGCAGCTGGAGGAATATCGCGGACGGCTGCATGACGCCACGCTGCAAAGCTGGGGACCAGACTATCCCGACCCGCACACCAACGCCTCGACCTTCGCGCAGAACCCCGGCAATGCCGATGAGGACAAGAACACCGGCTACCTCGCCTGGCGCAATGCCTACGAGCCGGGCGAGCTGGATGCGATGACCCAGGCGGCCGTGGAAGAGCGCGATGCCGACAAGCGCAAGGCGATGTATGAGGAAATCCAGAAGAAGCACCGTGAAACGTCGCCCTTCATCATCCTCAACCAGGTTGCCTACCAGACCGGGCTGCGTGCCGGTGTGAATGATTTCCACACGGGCGGTGCCACCGACTCGGCCGCCTACTGGCTGGTCACGAAATAAGCCATCGGGCCGCGCGGAGGCGACTTCGCGCGGCCAGAACCCCCATGTCCGATACATCCCTTCCGGAACATCACGGGTTTCTGAACGCGCTCCGCCAGGTCGGGGCGACGCTTCTGACCCTGTTCGTCACCTTCGTCGGTCTTCTGGCCGTGACCTTCGTCATCAGCCGCGTAGTGCCGATCGACCCGGCCACCTCGATCCTCGGCGACCGCGCCTCGGCCGCGCAGATCGAGGCCTTGCGCGAACAGCTCGGGCTGAACGAACCCTATTGGTGGCAATTCTATCTTTATGTCCGCGATGCGCTGCATGGCGATCTCGGCACATCGCTCAACACCGGCCGTCCGGTGATCGAGGATATCGCGCATTATTTCCCTGCCACGCTGGAACTTGCGACACTCGCGACGATCATCGGCGTTCTGGTGGGCGTGCCCGCCGGCGTCGCCGCCGCGACCCGGCCCGGGTCATGGACCGACCAGATCGTGCGCGTCGTGGGGCTGATCGGCTATTCGATGCCGGTCTTCTGGCTCGGGCTCGTCGGGCTTCTGGTCTTTTACGGGCGGCTCGAATGGGTCGCGGGGCCGGGGCGGCTCGACGCGGCCTATCAGATGATGTTCGATTTCGAAGTGGACAAGCCAACGGGCATGATCTTGCTGGACACCGCGCTGGCGGGGCGCTGGGACATGTGGGCGAATGCGCTGTCGCATATCGTCCTGCCCGCGAGCCTTCTGGGCTATCTGTCGATGGCCTATATCAGTCGCATGACCCGCAGCTTCATGATCAACGAGCTTGGGCAGGAATATGTGACGACCGCGCGGGTGAAGGGCATGCCCGAACGCCGCGTCGTCTGGGTCCATGCGATGCGCAACGTGCTGGTGCCACTGATCACCGTCATCGCGCTTTCCTACGCTTTCCTTCTTGAAGGCGCGGTGCTGACCGAGACGATCTTCGCCTGGCCGGGTCTTGGCCGCTATATCACGGACGCGCTTCTGGTGGCTGACATGCCCGCGGTTCTGGGCGGCACGGTCGTGGTGGGCGCGGTCTATATCGGGCTCAACATGCTTTCCGATCTTCTCTACCGGCTGGCCGACCCGAGGGCGCGCGCATGACGACATTGACCGCCTGGCTCCGCGACCCCAACCCCATGTCACGCATTCAGGCACGGCTGGGGCAGAGCTATCTGAGCTGGCTGCGCCTGCGCCGCAATCCTCTGACCATGCTCGGGCTCGCGATATCGGTTGCGCTTCTCATGATCGCGCTCTTCGCGCCGATTCTGGCGCCCCATGATCCGATCGCGCAGAACCTGGCGGAACGGTTCATCCGGCCCTTCAGCGCGGGCCACTGGCTGGGCACCGACGAGTTCGGCCGCGATATCCTGAGCCGCATCCTCTATGGCAGCCGCATCACGCTTTACATAGTGGCGCTGGTGATCCTGACCGCGCCGGTCGCTGGCCTGATCATCGGCACGGTCGCGGGCTATTTCGGCGGCTGGGTCGATCAGGTGCTGATGCGCATCACCGACATTTTCCTTGCTTTCCCCAAGCTGATCCTCGCGCTCGCCCTCGTCGCCGTTCTCGGCCCCGGCATGGTGAATGCTGTCCTTGCCATCGCGCTTACCTCCTGGCCGCCCTACGCACGCGTCGCGCGGGCCGAGACGCTGACGGTCCGGAATTCCGACTATATCGCCGCCGTGCGCCTGCAGGGCGCGGGCCGGGCGCGCATCATTTGGGGCCATATCATGCCGATGTGCCTGCCGTCGGTCGTCATTCGCGTGACGCTCGACATGGCCGGCGTGATCCTGACGGCCGCCGGCCTCGGCTTCCTCGGCCTCGGCGTCCAGCCGCCGTTGCCCGAATGGGGGCTGATGATCTCGGCCGGGCGCAAGTATCTCTTCGAACAATGGTGGGTCGCGACCATGCCGGGCCTTGCGATCTTCATCGTCTCGCTTGGCTTCAACCTGCTCGGCGACGGGCTGCGCGACGTCCTTGATCCGAAGAGCGCCTCGAAATGACGCTTCTTACAGTCGAAAACCTGCGCGTGACGTTCGATACCGAAGCCGGTCTGGTGGAGGCGGTGCGCGGCGTCTCCTTCGCACTTGGCCGCGAGCGGCTGGGGATCGTGGGCGAAAGCGGTTCGGGCAAGACCATGACCGGGCGTGCCGTGCTCAGGCTGATCCGCCCGCCCGGGCGGATCGAGGCCGACCGGATGGTCTTCGACGGCGAGGACCTGATGACGGCGGACGATGCGGCCATGCGGGCACTCAGGGGCCACCGGATCGCCATGGTCATGCAGGACCCGAAATATTCGCTGAACCCGGTGATGAAGGTCGGCGCCCAGTTGACGGAGGGGCTGCGCCAGCGCGACCGCATACCGAAGGCCGAGGCGCAGGCCAAGGCGATCGAGGCGCTGAACGCCGTCCAGATCCGCGATCCCGAACGGGTGATGGAGGCCTATCCGCACGAACTCTCCGGCGGCATGGGCCAAAGGGTGATGATCGCGATGATGCTGATCCCCAACCCCGACCTTCTGATCGCGGACGAGCCGACCTCGGCACTCGACGTGACGGTGCAGGCCGAGGTCCTGTCGATCCTCGACGCGCTGGTGCGCGACCGGGGCATGGGGCTGATCTTCATCAGCCACGACTTGCGGCTGGTCGCGCGCTTTTGCGACCGGGTGCTGGTGATGTACAGGGGCAAGGTGGTCGAGGAACTGGCGGCAAAGGATCTGATGCAGGCGAAACATCCCTATACGAAGGGCCTGCTGAACTGCCTGCCGCGCATCGGCGGCGCGCGGGAGCCGCTTCCTGCGCTGAACCGTTCGGCCGACTGGGCGCTTTGACATGGCATTGATCGAGATCGAAAATCTGACCGTCCACTTCCGCGCCAAGGGCCATCTCGTGCGCGCGGTGGAGGAGGTCAGCCTGGCCGTTGATGCGCGGGAAAGCTATGGTCTCGTGGGTGAAAGCGGGTCCGGCAAGTCGACGATCCTGCGGGCGATCTGCGGTCTCGCCCCGGTCACCGGCGGCACGATCCGCATCGCGGGCGAGACGATTCCCGAACCGCGCGACCGCGCCTTTGCCGCGCGGGTCCAGATGGTGTTCCAGGACCCCTACGGTTCGCTCCACCCGCGTCACACCGTCGACCGGGCGCTGTCCGAACCGCTGGCCATCCACGGGATCGGCGATACCGACCGGCGCATGCAGGAGGCTTTGACCGATGTCGGCCTGCCGTCGGCCTTCCGCTTCCGCTACCCCCACCAGCTGTCCGGCGGCCAGCGCCAGCGCGTCGCTATCGCCCGCGCGCTGATGCTGAAGCCTGAAATCCTGTTGCTGGACGAACCGACCTCGGCGCTCGACGCTTCTGTCCAGGCCGAGACGCTGAACCTGCTGAACCGGCTCCGCGCCGAGCGCGGCCTGACCTTCCTGATGGTCAGCCACGACCTCGCCGTCATCGACCATATGTGCGACCGAGTGCTCGTCATGCAGCATGGCCGCGCGGTCGAGGAACTGACGCGCGGGGATCTGGCGGGCGCCCGCATGAAGACCGCCTATGCCCGCAGCCTTTTTGATGCGAGCGCCGACCGGATGCTCTGATCGCCGGCTGGTCCCCCATCTTCGGTTCCCAAATATCCCCGGGGGTCCGGGGGGCAGAGCCCCCGGCGGATCGGCGTCGAAGGCGGCGAAAAAGGCCTATTCGGCCGCGACCGCCCTGGCGTCCGCGAGCCAGCGGTCGAGCGCCGCGAGATCGCCCGTCAGCGGCGCGGCGCATCCTTCCGCGAAGCCGAGGAAGGCAGGCAGGTTCAACGCATTCACCCCGAGAAGAACGGGAATGCCCATCGCCATGGCCTCGCCGATCAGGCTGCGGAAGCCGCGTCCCTCGGCCTCGTGCTTGCCGAACTTGTTGAGGATCAGCACATCTGCCCCCGCCAGCCGTGGCCCGACTTCGGCCACCGCCGTCTCCAGCGCGCCGGGGTCGAGGCGGCAGCCGGTCGAGCCCGGTCCGAGGTCCTGGTTGATGCGGATCACCGGCCCATCGGGCAGCACGCGCACATCCATGTCGCAATGATGCGTGCAGGCGCGCTCGCTGTTCATCTGCACGGTGCCGGCGACCCTGAGGCCCCGGCCTGCGAGGTGACCGGCGGCGGCGCGCAGGAAGGCGTCGGTCTCGCCGCGGCCGGATAGGGTTACATAGGCGAGCGACATGTCATTCCTGCCTTTCAGGCGGCCGTTTCGAACGTGATACCATCGATCGAGGCGCCCGCAATCAGACCTTCGGTGTAGGCACGTGCGGCACGCGCCCAGGCGCGTTCCTCCATCGCACGGCGCAAGGGCGCGGCGATCCGCTCGAACGGCAGGACCGCACCTTCGGCTTTCGCGTCAAGGCGGATGATGTGCCAGCCATAGGCGCTTCGGACCGGTTCGGGCAGGATTGTGCCGGGCCTCATGCCGGCAAGCGCTGCCTCGAATTCCGGAACCGTGTCGCCTGCGGATATCTGGCCGAGGAGACCGCCCGTCGCCGCGGATGAACAGGCCGACCGCGCACGCGCCATGTCCGGGAAGGCGGCGGGGTTGCGGGCAAGGTCTGACAGGAGCGCCTCGGCCTCTGCCTTCATCGCAGCTTCGTTGCCGTCTCCGACCGGCAGAAGGATATGCGCGGCCTCGTACAGGGCGGGCGCGCGGAACCGGTCGGGACGTGCCCGATATTCGGCGTCAAGATCGGCATCCGTCACAGGCGCGGGCCGGACATGCGCCTCAAGGACGGCGCGGACCAGCGCTTCCTCCTCCGTCTCGCGCTGGCCCGGCGCCACCTCGCGGGGCAGGGGGGTGTACCCCTGCCGCCGGGCTTCCTGCAAGAGAAGCGACCGGATCGTCAGCGCCCGCGCCGCCGCCCGCCAGGCAAGCCCGGGCTTGCCGTGGGGCGCGGGATGCATCTGCGCCTCGGCGGCGATGGCCTCGGGCGCGATGCGTTCGCCGTTCACACTGATCTCTGCAAGAAGCGGTTTCATCTGCCCTGCTCCGCCGGTGTTTCTTTGCGCGTCCGCACGATCTGGTAGCCCGGGCGCCAGAGGAAGCGGACAGGGGCCGAGACGATATGGACGAGACGGGTGAAGGGGAAGAGCAGGAAGATGGTCAGGCCAAGCGCGATGTGAGCCTTGAAGATCCAGTTCACATCGGCGATGTAGCTGGCCGCCTGCGGGTCGAAGGTGAAGATGCCCTGTGCCCAGGACATGAATTTCACCATCTCATGTCCGTCGAGATGCTGGGCCGAGACGAAGATCGAGCCGACGCCGAGGCAGAGTTGCGCCACGAGAAGGATCAGGATGCCGGTGTCGGCGAAGGTCGAGTTGGCGGCGATGCGCGGATCGAAAAGGCGCCGGACCAGAAGGATGAAGCCGCCGACCAGTGCCATCACGCCCGCCACGCCGCCCGCGATCATCGCGAGGAGCTGTTTCGCGCCATGGGGAATGCCGAGCGCGTCGAAGATCCAGATCGGCGTCAGAAGCCCAACGAAATGACCTGCGAAGATCAGAAGGACGCCGACATGGAAGAGGACCGAGCCGATCACGAAGCTGCGGCGTCTGAGTAGCTGGCTCGATTTCGACTTCCAGGTGAAAGGGTCGCGGTCATAGCGGGCGATCGAGGCGATCGCCATCACGGAAAGCGCGATATAGGGGTAAATCCCGTAAAGGAAATGGTGCATCTGAGGCTCCTATTCGGCAGCGGTGCGGGGGGCGATGTCCATCCGCGCCAGGATGTCGCGGCTGACGGGGCAGCCTGCTTTCGGGTCGGGAGCGAAGGTGACCTGCGCCTCTTCCCAGACCTTGTCGAGGGCGGCGAGGTCCAGCGGATCGTCCTCGGGTTCGGCCAGAAGTGCTGTCGCTTCTTCGGTGTCGGTGCGCGCCTCTGCCAGGGCCACCAGCGCCTCCAGCACGCCCGCATAGGCCGACTGACGCCGGGTCAGACGTTCCGCCAGCGCCACCAGGATGTGGCCCGCGTCGGCGAGAATGCCCTTCGCTTCGTCAAGCGGCCGGGTCGACAGGAACTCCAGAAGCACGGGCAGGTGATCCGGCAGTTCCGGCCCGGCCAGGTCGAAGCCGCCGGCGCGGTAGGTTTCCAGCAGGTCGACCATCGCGCCGCCCCGGTCGCGGCTTTCGCCGTGGATGTGCTCGAAAAGATTGAGCGAGAGGCTGCGCGACCGGTCGAACAGGAGCACATAGCGTTCCTGCAGGTCGTAGATGTCGTCGCGGGCCAGGGACGCCAGCAACGGCTCCAGATGACCGATGCGATGGGGGCCGATGAGCCCCTCATCCTTCAATGCCGCGCGGATCGCCGGAACGGCCGCCGGAAGGTCCGGCTCCGGGTAGGTGAGCAGAAGCGAAAGTGCCTTGAAGGTTTTCATGCGATGAACTCCGTGGGCGAGCGGAACTTCTTGCCGCCGCCGAAGAGGGACTTGCCCGAAGAGCCGCCCGAACAGCCGTTGCCGTCGGTGAAGCCGCAGCCGCCCTTGAGGTCGTAGGCCTGTTCGACCAGTTCGCGGTGAGTGGTGGGGATGACGAACCGGTCCTCGTAATTGGCGATGGCCATCAGCTGGTACATCTCGTCGATCTGATGGGGCGTCAGGCCGACGCGGTTCGCGACACCGAGATTGACCACCCCGTCCACCGTCTTCGACCGCATGTAGGACCGCATGGCGAGCATCCTTTCGAGTGCCGCCACAACCGGCGCTTCATCACCCGCCGTCAGCATGTTGGCGAGATAGCGGACCGGGATGCGCAGGGACTTCACGTCGGGCATGTCGTCCTCGGCCGCGATCTGGCCCGCCGCCGCCGCGTTCTGGATCGGTGAGAGCGGCGGCACGTACCAGACCATCGGCAGGGTGCGGTATTCGGGATGCAGCGGGAAGGCGATCTTCCATTCCATCGCCATCTTCCAGATCGGAGAGTTCTGCGCCCCCTTGATCCAGTCTTCGGGCACGCCTTCCTTGCGCGCCGCCGCGATCACGTCCGGGTCGCTTGGATCAAGAAAGACCCCCAACTGCGCGTCATACAGGTCTTTTTCACCTTCGACACTGGCCGCCTCGGCGATCTTGTCGGCGTCGTAGAGCATGACGCCCAGATACCGGATGCGACCCACGCAGGTTTCCGAACAGACGGTGGGCTGGCCGCTTTCCAGCCGCGGATAGCAGAGCGTGCACTTCTCGGATTTGCCGGACGACCAGTTGTAGTAGATCTTCTTGTAGGGGCAGCCCGAAACGCACATCCGCCAGCCCCGGCATTTTTCCTGATCAATAAGGACCACGCCGTCATCCTCGCGCTTGTAGATCGCGCCCGAGGGGCAGGAGGCGACGCAGGCCGGGTTGAGGCAATGTTCGCAAAGCCGCGGCAGATACATCATGAAGGTGTTTTCATACTCGCCGTAGATGGCTTTCTGCACGCCTTCGAAATTGTAGTCCTGCGAACGCTTGGCGAATTCGCCGCCGAGGATTTCTTCCCAGTTCGGGCCCCATTCGATCTTTTCCATCCGCTCTCCGCTGATTTTCGAACGCGGACGGGCGGTTGGGAAGGCCTCCATCTCGGGGGCCGACTTCAGATGGTCATGATCGAAATCGAACGGTTCGTAGAAATCGTCGATCTCGGGCAGGTTGGGGTTGGCGAAGATATTGGCGAGGATGCGCCATTTGCCGCCCTGCCTGGGCTGCAGGCCGCCGGATGAGGTCCGCTCCCAGCCGCCTTTCCAGCGCTTCTGGTTTTCCCAGTCCTTCGGATAGCCGATCCCCGGCTTCGTCTCGACATTGTTGAACCAGGCGTATTCGACGCCTTCGCGCGAGGTCCAGACATTCTTACAGGTGACCGAACAGGTATGGCACCCGATGCATTTGTCGAGGTTCAGGACCATGCCGATTTGTGCACGAACCTTCATTCTGCTGCCTCCGTCTTGGCGGGACGGTCGAGCCAGTCCACCTTGTTCATCTTGCGCACGACGACCATCTCGTCGCGGTTGCAGCCCACGGTGCCGTAGTAGTTGAAACCGTAGCTCTGCTGGGCATAGCCGCCGATCATGTGGGTGGGCTTCAGCACCGTCCGGGTGACCGAATTGTGGATGCCGCCGCGCTTGCCGGTGATCTGGCTGCCGGGCGTATTCACGATCTTTTCCTGGGCGTGATACATGAAGAGCGTGCCGTCCTTCATGCGTTGGCTGACGACCGCGCGGGCGGTCAGGACGCCGTTGGAGTTGAAGACCTCGACCCAATCATTGTCGACGATGCCCGCGGTCTTCGCGTCATGCTCGGACAGCCAGACGACCGGGCCGCCGCGGTTCAGGGTCAACATCAGGAGGTTGTCGGAATAGGTCGAGTGGATGCCCCATTTCTGGTGCGGGGTGATGAAGTTCAACACCACATGCTTCTCGCCCGACTTCAGCGCCTTGGTGGCGTCGGCCGAGATGGTCTTGAGGTCCACCGGCGGCCGCCAGGCCAGGAAGAATTCACCGAAGGCGAGCATCCATTCATGATCCTGGTAAAGCTGCTGGCGCCCGGTCAGGGTCCGCCAGGGGATCAGTTCGTGCACGTTGGTCCAGCCTGCGTTGTAGCAGACCTCCTCGCTTTCGATGCCCGACCAGGTCGGCGACGAGATGATCTTGCGCGGCTGGGCCGCAATGTCGCGGAAGCGGATCTTTTCGTCCTGCTTCACCGCCGCCAGATGCGCATGTTCGCGCCCCGTTGCCTTCGACAGCGCATCCCAGGCCTTGACCGCCACTTCGCCGTTCGTCTCGGGCGCCAGCATCAGGATCACTTCGGCCGCGTCGATCGCACTTTCGATCTTCGCAAGGCCCTTGGTCACGCCGTCCTCGTGGTGGGTGCCGTTCAGCGCCTTCAGGTGATGGACCTCGTCCTTGGTGTCCCAACTGATGCCCTTGCCGCCGTTGCCGACCTTTTCCATCAAGGGGCCTAGTGCGGTGAAGCGTTTGTAAAGGTTAGGATAATCCCGTTCGATCGCGATGTAGGCCGGCGCGGTCTTGCCGGGGATCAGGTCGCATTCGCCCTTTTTCCAATCCCGGACATGCGGCTGCGCGACTTCCATCGCGCTGTCGTGTTGCAGGGGAAGCTGGACGACATCGGTCTCGGTGCCGAGATAGCCGGGCACGATGTCTGAGAACTTCTTCGCGATCGCCTTGAAGATTTCCCAGTCGGTCTTCGATTCGTAGGCCGGGTCCACCGCCGCCTGCAGCGGGTGGATGAACGGATGCATGTCCGAGGTGTTGAGGTCGTCCTTCTCGTACCAGCTGGCCGTCGGCAGCACGATGTCGGCATAGACCGCGGTCGTCGACATGCGGAAGTCGATCGTCACCAGAAGGTCAAGCTTGCCCTCCGGCGCCTTGTCGTGCCAGCGCACCTCGACGGGCTTCTGGCGGCCCTCCTGGCCGAGGTCTTTGCCCAGAACTCCGTGATCGGTGCCGAGAAGGTGCTTGAGGAAATATTCATGCCCCTTGCCCGATGACCCCAGAAGGTTCGAGCGCCAGACAAAGAGGTTGCGCGGCCAGTTTTCCGGGGCGTCGGGGTCCTGAGCCGACATTTCCAGCGCGCCGGATTTCAACTCGCGGGCAACATAGTCTTTGGCCTCGATCCCTTCCGCCTTTGCGGCAGCGCCCACCTGAAGCGGATTGGTCCGGAGCTGCGGGGCCGAGGGCAGCCAGCCCATCCGTTCGGCGCGGATGTTGTAGTCGATGAGGCTCAGATCCCTGTAGTCGCCCGCCGGTGCGGTCGGCGACAGGATTTCGGCCGACGACACCGTCTCGTACCGCCACTGGTCGGTGTGCGCGTACCAGGCGGAGGTAGCGTTCATGTGGCGCGGCGGGCGCGCCCAGTCGAGCGCGAAGGCCAGCGCCGTCCAGCCGGTCTGGGGCCTCAGCTTCTCCTGCCCCACGTAATGCGCCCAGCCGCCGCCCGACTGGCCGACGCAACCGCACATCACCAGCATGTTGATGACGCCACGGTAGTTCATGTCCATGTGGTACCAGTGGTTCATCGCCGCGCCGATGATGATCATCGACTTGCCGTTTGTCTTTTCGGCGTTCGTCGCGAATTCGCGGGCGACCTGGATGATCTTGTCGCGCTTGACGCCGGTGATACGTTCCGCCCAGGCGGGCGTGCCCGGGATGTCGGTATCGTAATCCTTCGTCACCCACTCGCCGCCCAGACCACGGTCGAGCCCGTAATTCGCGGCGAACAGGTCGAAGACGGTGCAGACTGCGGCTTCGCCATCGGCAAGCTTCAGCTTCTTGACCGGGATATTGCGGGTCAGCACGTCGGGAAAGTCGCAGGCCGCCCATTGCGTGGTCGCCTGTCCGCCGAAATAGGGGAAGTCGACCGGCAGGGTGCCGTCATTGTCGCCGTCGAGGATGAGCGTGGTCTTCAGGCGGGTGTCCTTGCCTGCGGCCTGTTCTTCCAGGTTCCATTTGCCCTCTTCGCCCCAGCGGAAGCCGATCGACCCGTTCGGGGCCACGACCTGTCCGCCCTTCTCGGCGAAAGCCACGGTCTTCCAGTCGGGGTTGTTCGCCTCGCCCAGGCTGCCGTCGAAATCGGCGGCGCGCAGCATGCGGCCCGGTACATAGCGGTCGCCCCGCTTCTCGAGACGTACCAGCATCGGGAAGTCGCTGTATTTGCGGGTGTAATCCTCGAAATACTCGACCTGCCGGTCGAGGTGGTATTCGCGCAGGATCACATGGCCCATCGCGATGGCCAAAGCCGCATCGGTGCCCTGCTTGGCGTTCAGCCAGATGTCGCCGAACTTCGCGGCTTCTGAATAGTCGGGACAGACGACGGCGGATTTGGTGCCGCGATAGCGCGCCTCGGTATAGAAATGCGCGTCCGGCGTCCGGGTTTGGGGCACGTTCGAGCCCCAGAGGATCAGGAAGCTGGCATTGTACCAGTCGGCACTTTCGGGAACGTCGGTCTGTTCGCCCCAGGTCATCGGCGAGGCGGGCGGCAGGTCGCAGTACCAGTCATAGAAGGACATGCAGGTGCCGCCGAGAAGGCTGAGGTATCGCGAACCCGCCGCATAGCTGACCATCGACATGGCCGGGATGGGCGAGAAGCCGAATACCCGGTCAGGCCCGTAGGTCTTGGCCGTATAGGCATTCGCGGCCGCCACGATCTCGGTCGCCTCGTCCCATGTCGCGCGGACGAAGCCACCGAGACCGCGTTTCTTCGTGTAGGAGGCCCGGGCGGCGGGGTCCTCCTGGATCGAGGTCCAGGCCTCGATCGGGTTCATCGTTGCCCGCTTTTGCCGCCAGAGTTTCATCAACCGGCCGCGCACCAGCGGGTTCTTCACCCGGTTGGCCGAGTAGAGATACCAGCTGTAGGACGCCCCCCGCGCGCAGCCCCTCGGTTCGTGGTTCGGCAGGTCGGGCCGCGTGCGGGGATAGTCGGTCTGCTGGGTTTCCCAGGTCACGATCCCGGATTTTACATAGATCTTCCAGGAACATGACCCGGTGCAGTTCACCCCGTGGGTCGAGCGCACGATCTTGTCGTGGCGCCAGCGCGAGCGGTAGGTGTCTTCCCAGTCGCGGTTTTCGGTTGTGGTCTGGCCATGGCCATCCGCGAACGTGTCTTTCCGCAGATTGGTCAGGAAGTTCAGTCGATCGAGTAGCTGGCTCATGGCCCAACCCTTTCCGTTCAGGCGTTGGCGGTGGCCGCAGTCCGGCCACGCTCGAGTTCATGGAGAAGTCCGCCGGGGCGCGTGTAGTAGACCCAGGTCAGGACCAGACAGAGGACGTAGAAGCAGAGGAACGCCCAGAGTGCCGCGACCGGCCCCCCTGTCATAGCGATCGAGGTGCCGTAGGCCTTCGGGATGAAGAAGGCACCATAGGCGGCGATGGCCGAGGTGAAGGCGATGATTGCCGCGCTTTCGCGCTCCGCCTGGCGACGGGTCGCGGTGGCGTCGAGGCCCGGCATCAGCCGCGGGATCTCGCGTCCCATGATCGCGGGGATCATCTGGAAGGTCGAGGCATTGCCCACGCCGGTCAGGAAGAAGAGCGCGAGGAAGCAGGCGAAGAAGCCCTGGAAGCTGCCACCCGTGCCATTTTCTGGCAGGAAGGTAATGACGCCGAAGACCGCCACGATCATGCCGAGGAAGGTCCAGAAGGTCACCCGCCCGCCGCCGAACCTGTCCGACACCCAGCCGGTACCGGCGCGCGACAATGCGCCGACGAGGGGGCCGAGGAAGACATATTGCAGCGCATTCACATCCGGGAACATCAGCTTTGTCAGCAGCGGGAAGCCCGCCGAGTAGCCGATGAAGGATCCGAAAGTGCCGGTGTAGAGGATGCACATGATCCAGTTGTGGAAACGCCCGAGGATCACCGCCTGTTCGCGGAACGAGGCCTTGGCGTCGGCGATGTCGTTCATGCCCAGCCAAGCCGCGATCGTGGCGATCACGATGAACGGCACCCAGACGAAGCCCGCGTTCTGAACCCAGAGCTGGCTGCCGTCGGCCAGGGTCTGTGCCTCGCCGCCCATGGCGCCGAAGACACCGGACACGATGACGATCGGCACCAGGAACTGCATGACCGACACGCCGAGGTTGCCGAGGCCCGCGTTCAGCGCCAGCGCATTGCCCTTTTCCGCCTTGGGGAAGAAATAGGCGATATTGGCCATCGACGAGGCGAAGTTGCCACCGCCAAGCCCGCAGAGAAGCGCCAGCACCATGAAGATCAGGTAGGGCGTTTCAGGGTTCTGCACCGCGTAGCCGATGCCCATCGCGGGCAAGAGAAGCGAGGCGGTCGAGACCGTCGTCCAGAACCTTCCGCCGAAGATCGGCACCATGAAGCTGTAGAAGATCCTCAAGGTCGCGCCCGACAGGCCGGGCAGGGCCGCCAGCCAGAACAGTTGCCCCGGCGTGAAGGTGAAGCCGATCGCGGGAAGTTTCGCGACAACCATCGACC
>JAWKWX010000018.1:0-59762 GCA_041397305.1 Paracoccaceae bacterium
GCGCGTCCCAGGCCAGGCAACTTTCCCCCTGATTGTCGAGGCCCGCGACCCGGGCGCTGCCCCCCGCCGCCTCAAGGCAGCGCGCAATATTGGCGAGGAGTTCCTCGCCATCCTGCTCGACCCAGCCCGACCGCGGATAGGATTGGCGATGCTCGATGCTCGCGACCGGCTGCAGCGCGCCGTCCCCGGAGAGAAGCAGCGCGCGGGTGCTGGTGGTTCCCTGGTCGATGGCGAGGATGGGCATCAGCTGGGTTCGATCGTCAGTCTCGGTGGAGGCGCTTTCGGGTCGAGGGTCGGCAGTTGCATCAGTATCCGTTGTTCGGGCCGATGGTTGAGCCGACGGTAGGCGATGAGCCGGTCTCCCTGCCAGAGGCAAAGTCGGCCTCTGACAGGGGTCGCGAGCCTGATCTGCAGGAACGGCGTCTGGCCCCGCCCCTCCGCCGGCGCCATCGGCAGGATCTGCGGCATCGCAAACTTCAGGGCGGCATGGGCGAGCGCGATCCGCGCCTGCCGGTCGCCCGTGGGCAGATGTCCATCGAGGCTTGCCGCTATGGCACGGGCGGCGCGAAGGCCTTCGGCCCAGCTCCAGCCGGCGGTCTCGACGCCGCGCAGCAGGTTCCCGGCGGCGAAATAGGCCGGGTCGGACAGGCGGCCCCAGGCATCGACCTCGGGTCCGCCCGTGGCCGGGTCTATGGTGAGCCCGCTCTCGCGCAGCAGGGTTGCTTCCGGACGGAACCGGCCAGTGACGATCACCCCGTCGGTTTCAAGCCTGCGCTTGCCGGCCGTCCCGGCGATCTCGACGCACTCGACCCGGCGCGTGCCCCGGATCGCTTCAATCTGCGTGTCGGCGAGAAAAGGGACACCAAGGATGCGCGCGAGCAGGGGCACGGGCCAGCGGGCCGTGGCACGGTCGCCTGCCTCGATCATCGCGACCGGGCGAATCCCGGCATGGCGGCAGGTGAGAAGCGCGGAGAAGGCGACAAGCTCCGATCCGAGGATCACCGGCCGGTCAAAGGGCTTCTGTCCGTTCAGATAGACCAGCCCCTGCAGCGCGCCGGTGGGCAGGATGCCGCCTGGCTTCTCGCCGCCGATCAGGCGGGCGGCCCGGCTTGTTTCCCGGACGCCGGTCGCCAGAAGCACCGCGCGCGCCTGGATTGTACCGGTGCCGCGATCGTCGGTGACGGCAAGTTCGCCGCCGGACCCAAGGCCGGTTACAGTGGTCCCGGTGCGGATGATCGCCCCGGCTGCCTCGGCGCGCCGGACCAGTCGTGCCGCATAATCCGGCCCGCGCAGGAGGCGGTGAAATTCGCGCATTCCGAAGGGGTAGTGGCCGCAGTGACGCGGAATGCCGCCCGCCTGTGCCTCTCGCTCGAGGATCAGGACGCGCGCCACCCCGAGCCGCCGGAGCTCGACCGCCGCCCCCAGCCCGGCCGGGCCGCCGCCGACGATGGCGACATCGACCTCTTCGCCCCGCTCACGCATCGCGGCGTGGCCCGGCAAGCATCGGTTCCGGCAGGCGCCCGTCGGTCAGGCGCGCCAGTTCGGCGGAGCAATAGAAGCCCTGGCAGCGCCCCATCGTGACGCGGGTGCGCCGCTTCAGCCCGCCCATGCTGCCTGCCGCCATCGGGCCGGTCAGCGCCGCCTCGATCTCGCGCCGCGTCACGCGTTCGCAGTGGCAGACAACGCCGCCGTTGCCGGGCTGCTGCCAGTCGCGCCGTGCTTCATCCGACAGGGCGGGCATGCGCGGCCAGACCGGATCGGCGACCGGCCGGTCGGCGCGCCCCGCAAGCCGCGCGACATGCGCGGCGATGCCGAGCGCCGCCGACAGGCCGGTAGAGCGGATGCCGCCAACCGTAATATAGCCTTCGGCCCGGTCGGCGCTGATGCGATATTCCTTTTCCTCGGTCGCCGGACGCAGGCCAGCGTAAATTGCGGTGATCTCCTGGCCGCGAAGGGCGGGCAGGATCTCCTCCCCCCGTTTGCGCAGTGCCCCGAGCGCGGCGTGGTCCATCGTGGCGTGGATGCGGTCTTCCTGCTCCTCCGCCGTCGGGCCGACAAGCAGGTTGCCGAACGCGGTGCGGCAGACGACGACGCCCTTGGTGATCTTGTTCGGCACCGGCAAGAGGATGTGGCCCGCAAGCGCGGCGGCCGGTTTGTCATAGACCACGAACTGGCCTTTGCGGGGCTTGATCGTGAACCAGCTTTCGCCCGTCAAGCGCCGGTCGACCTCGTCGCCCCAAAGGCCCGCGGCATTGATCACGAGCGCGGCCCGAACGGAACCGGCTGTGGTTTCCATCTCCCAAAGATCGCCCGCGCGCTTTCCGCCAAGCACCTCCGCCTGCCGCATCAGGACCGCGCCGTTTTCGAGCGCTTGCCGCAGATAGGCATGGGCCGCCGACCAGGGGTCGATCAGGCTTTCGCCCGGGATGCGGAAGCCGCCCAGAACACCGTCCGCCAGTTCCGGTTCCAGCCGCAGGATGTCGGCGGCAGACAGGGGCTCGACATCCGCGATACCATTCTGCCGCGCCTGGGCGAGCAGGACTGGCAACTGCTCGTGCTCCGCCCCTGTCCAGGCCAGAACCAGCGCGCCCGACCGGATCAGCGGCAGGTTCAGCCGCTGGTGAATCTGCAGATATTCGGCATGGCCTTCACGGATGCACTGCAGCTCGAGCGAGTCTTCCGGTGCGTCGAAGCCGGTGTGCAGGATCGCGCTATTGCCCTTTGATGCACCGTCGAGAACGTCGGCGGCCTTTTCCAGAAGCACGACCCGCGCCCCGTCGAGCGTGAAGCGGCGCGCGAGTGCGCAGCCGACAATTCCGCCGCCGATCACCGCCACATCGAATGTCCGGGTCTTCGCCAAAAGTCCCCACTCCCCGCCATGAGCCTGAAACATTCTTTCCATGGAATGACTAAGTGGTCAATATGTTGGAAATCCATGCCAAGTTTTGTGGATTTTCACATCTGTTCTGAAATAGAGTTGACAAAGAGGCAGGCTCCCGCATCTTTCACCCAGGGGAAGGTCGATGAAGCCAATTCAAAGACAGCTGAAGATCGCAGAGATGATCCGCCGCCAGGGCGAAGCCTCGGTCGATGCGCTCGCGGGCCATTTCGGCCTGTCGACGGAAACCATTCGCCGCGACCTGGCTCAGCTTGCCGAAACCGGGAAGATCCAGAAGATTCACGGCGGCGCGCGCGTTGCCCGGCTGGACAGCGAGGGCAGTTTCGCCGAACGGCTCGGGCGCGAATCCGATGCCAAGACCGCGATCGGCGAAACGCTTGCCGGGATCATCCAGCCCGGCGAGACGCTGTTCATCGACACCGGTTCCACGACGCTTGCCGCCGCCGACAGGCTGGCGCGCATTCCGGGCCTGACGATCATCACCAACTCCGCGCGCCTTGCCGACCGGCTGTGTCAATTCGGATCGGACGCGGCGATTTATCTTCTCGGCGGGCGCTATCATGAGGACAATGCCGAAACGACCGGGCCGCTTGCCATCGCCCAGATCGCAGCCTTCCAGGCCGATCATGCGGTTCTGACGGTCGCGGCGGTCGATCCGGAGTTCGGCGTCACCGATGCGAGCTTCGAGGAAGCGCAGGTCGCCCGCGCGATGATCGAGAATGCACGGAATGTCATCATTCTGGCCGACAGCAGCAAATTCGGGCGCCGCGCGGCATTTTCCGTCTGCAAATGTACAAACATCGGTGCTTTGATCAGTGACAGCGCACTTGGCTGGACCCACCGCGAGCTTCTTGCCGAAGCCGGCGTTCATGTCTGGTGCGGGAACGAACAATAACAAGCAACAACAGGGAAAGTGACGTGAAGGGAGCCATAAGAGCCTATGTGCGGGCGACGGACCGGGTGTCGGACTATGTCGGTTATGCCGCCGCATCGCTGATCTTCTATATGGGCGCTGTGCTCATCTTCGACGCCTTCACGCGCAATGTCATCAAGATGCCGGTCTCCTGGGCGATCGAAATGACCCAGTTCACGCTGACGGCCTATTATTTCCTCGGCGGGCCGATCACGCTGAAGAACGAAGATCACGTGCGGATGGATCTGTGGTATTCGCACCTTTCGGAACGCGGCAAGGCCAAGATCGACCTCGTGACGGTCGGTTGCCTGATCTTCTTCCTCGGCGTCATGCTCTGGGGCTCGGTCTCCAGCCTGCAATATGCCATCGCCACCGGCGAGCGGCGGTTCTCGATGTGGAACCCGTCGGTCATTCCGATCAAGGCGCTCATGGTGGCGTGCCTTGTCCTCATGCTCCTGCAGGCGGTTGCGCTTGTTTTCAAACATGTCGCGACCATCCGCGGGGAGAGCCTTGAATGAGCTACGAGACGATCGCCCTTCTGATGTTCGCCTCGATGGTGCTTCTGCTGGTGTCCGGCCAGCGGGTCTTTGCCGCCATCGGGTTTGTCGCCTCTGGTGCCGCCCTTCTGCTGTATGGGCCCGGCGCGGCCGATCTGCCGTTCAACCAGGTGTTCAAGCTCTTCAACTGGTTCCCGATGCTCACGCTGCCCATGTTCATCTACATGGGCTACATCCTGTCCGAGGCGGGGATCGCCGAAGACCTGTACCGGATGCTGCATGTCTGGTTCGGGCGCGTGCGTGGTGGCCTTGCCGTCGGCACGATCTTTCTCATGGTCATCATCTCGGCCATGAACGGGCTTTCGGTCGCGGGCATGGCGATCGGCGCCACCATCGCGCTGCCAGAGATGCTGAGGCGCGGTTATGACAAGGTCCTGATCTCGGGCGTGGTCCAGGGTGGCTCCTCGCTGGGCATCCTGATCCCGCCTTCGGTGGTTCTGGTCCTTTACGGCATGATCGCGCGCCAGCCGGTGTCGAAACTGTGGTTCGCGGGGCTCGTTCCCGGTCTGATCATGGCGGGGATGTTCGTGATCTATGTGCTGATCCGCGCCCGGCTCAATCCGAAGCTCGCCCCGCTCGTCGATGACGAGGACCTGAACATGCCGCTGCGCGAGAAGATCGCGCTGGCGCGCGCCGGTATCGTGCCCTTCGTGATCTTCTTCCTGATGACCGGGCTTTTCGTCACCGGCTACACGAGCCTTGTCGAAAGCTCGGCCGTCGGCGCCTTCTCCTCCACCGCCGCCGCCATCCTCAAGGGACGGATGAGCTGGAAGCTGATGCGCGACACGGCGCTGAAGACGCTCTCGGTGTCTTGCATGTTCCTGTGGCTTATCCTCGCGGCCCTTGCCTTCGGCGCGGTCTTCGACGGGATCGGCGCGGTGAAGGCGGTCGAGAACCTCTTCATCAACAAGTGGGACCTCTCGCCCTGGGCTGTCATCATCATGATGCAGATCAGCTTCATCGTGATGGGCATGTTCCTTGACGATACCGCGATGCTCGTGATCGTCGCGCCGCTCTACGTCCCTCTGGTGAAGGCGCTGGACCTTGGCTTCGACAACCAGCTGATCTGGTTCGGCGTGCTCTACACGATCACCTGCCAGATCGCCTATATCACACCGCCCTTCGGCTATAACCTCTTCCTCATGCGTTCTCTCGCACCGAAGGAAATCACGCTTGTCGACATCTACCGTTCGATCTGGCCCTTCGCCGCCATGATGGTGGCGACCATCATCATGCTGATGGTCTGGCCGCAGCTCGCGCTCTGGCTGCCGGAACATATGAACGTCAAAGGCTGACCTGAACCCAAGGCCCGCCAAGAGGCCGCAATCGCAACAAGGAGAAAAAGATGACAGATAAGATCAAGCCTCAAAGCCCATCGGAAGCGATCCTGTCGAGCCGCAGGAACTTCCTGAAACGTTCCGGTCTTGCTGCAGGCACGGCACTTGCGGGCTCGACGCTCGCTGCGCCCTATGTGAATGCCCAGTCCGGTCCGATCAAATGGCGCCTGCAGACCTATTCGGGCGCACCCCTCGGCGCGCATGTGATCAAGCCGCAGATCGAGGCATTCAACGCCGCCGCGAATGGCGAGATGGAGATCGAGCTTTATTACGCCGACCAGCTCGTGCCCACCGCCGACCTGTTCCGCGCGCTGCAATCGGGCGCGCTTGACGCGGTGCAGTCCGACGAGGCCACGATGGCCTCGCCTGTCGATATCGCGGTCTTCGGCGGCTACTTCCCCTTCGCCACCCGCTATCCGCTCGATGTGACGGCGCTCTTCCGTTACTACGGGCTGAAGGAGATCTGGGAGGAAGCCTATTCCGAGGTCGAGAATGTCACCTGGCTGTCGACCGGCTCCTGGGACCCGCTGCATATCTTCACCGTCGACAAGCCGATCCGCAGCCTTGCCGACATGAATGGCCTGCGCGTCTTCGGCGTGCCGACGGCAGGCAAGTTCCTCGCGAAATACGGTCTTATCCCGGTGACGATCCCGTGGGACAATGTCGAGGTCGCGATGCAGACCGGCGAGATCGACGGCGTGGCCTGGTGCGGTTTCACCGAAGCCTATGAGGTCGGCTGGGCGGATGTCTGCAACTATGCGCTCAACAACGCCGTCACCGGCGCCTGGTTTGGCAGCTACTTCACCAACACCGCCAGCTGGGAGAAGGTACCGCCGCATCTGCAGGAACTGTTCCGCATCTCGATCGACCAGTCGCATTACTACCGGCTTGGCTGGTACTGGGGCGGCGAAGCCAAGCTGCGCGTCGAGGGCGAGAAGATGGAACTGACCCAGCTTCCCGACGAGGAATGGGCCCAGGTGGTCAAGGATTCCGAAGGTTTCTGGGACGAGGTCGCGGCCTCGAGCCCGCGCGCGGGCAAGGTGGTCGAGGCGTTCAAGAAATATGCCTCGAACATGGAAAAGGCGGGCTACCCCTACCGTTGACGATCCCTGCAACGAAAAGACCCGCCTGGTTTTCCAGGCGGGTTTTGCATTCGGGGATCGCTCCGGATCAGACGGCGTTCAGTGCGTCTGCCAGCGCCTCTGCCCATGCGGCCTGACCGGCGGGCGCCGCGATCAGGTCCTGCCGGATTTCGACCAGAACGGCGTCCAGGCCGCGCGCCTGGCCGTGAACCGGCACTGTATAGTCGTCACTGTCCTCGATCCGGTAGGGTTCGTTATGGGCGATCGCCGCTGCGGCGCCGCCAAGGCCCTCGATCAGGTCCGCGGCGAAATCTGCGGCATTGCTATAAAGGATGCCCGCGCGCCACGGCCGCGCAACGCCAAGGAAAACCGGGGTGAAGGAATGGATGGCGACAATGCGCGTCGGCTTGTGCGCGCGCTGCCTTTGATCCAGCAATGCCCCGACTTCGTTCTGAAAGGGATGGAACCACCGCTCCACCCGGCGCTGCCGCTCCCGCTCGTCAAGGTTCAGGTTGCCGGGAATATCGGTCGCCTCGCTCCGCTCGGGGATCGAGGTCGGGCTTGACAGCGGGCGGTTGAGGTCGATCAGCAGCCGCGATGCGCCGCCCATCACCAGCGGTGCGTCCAGCCTCGCCGACAGGGTCCTGGCGACGGAAGCCGCGCCGATATCCCATGCGATATGCCGCGAAAGGTCCGCAGGCCCGAGGCCGAGGCCCGCGTATTCCGGCGGTATCCAGTTCGATGCATGTTCGCACAGAAGGACGTAAGGCGCGCGCCCGGCTGGGTTGACGACATCGAAAGCGGCACGCTCCGTCGCCATCAGTAGATCCCCGCGTAGCGGCCGCAGAGATCGTCATCAAGCGTGGGGCCGGCAAGCGCGATCTCTGTCCGCTTCATTCCGACATAGGTTTCGGAGGCGAGCGGCGTGAACCAACCCATCGCCACCGGATCGCCCAGGAACCGCTCAAGCGCCGCCTCCAGCGAAAGCGGAAGCCGTTCCAGGCCGAGGGCCGCCCGTTCTGCCGGCGGCAGCATTTCGGGGTCGCCGGAGAAGAGCGGCGGGTCGGGCAGGCGGCGCCTCAACCCCTCGATCCCGGCGCGGACGATGACGGCCAGCGCCAGATGCGGGCAGGCGCAGGCGTCCGCCGCCCGGTATTCGAGGTTGTAGGCGCGGGCCGGGTCGGCGCCCCCCAGTGTGGTGACCGGGCAGATCCTGAGGCTGGCCTCGCGGTCACGGTCGCCGAACCAGGTGTAGCTCGACGACCAGTTGTGCGGTCTGAGCCTGAGATAGGAAATCGCGCTTGGCGCGGTGAAGGCGGCGAGGGCGGGCAGATGACGGATCACGCCAGCCGCGAATGTTCCCGCCACGGCAGAGACACGGCCGGGACGCGCGGCATCGAAAGTCCTGTTCGTGCCCTTGTCATCGACGAAGGAGAAATGGATATGGACACCGTTGCCCACGCCGTCGACGGCGGTCTTCGGCGCGAAGCTTGCCTGCCAGCCCCTGAGAGACGCCAGTTCCCGGGTGATCTCGCGCAGGACGACGGCGCGATCGGCGGCAGCGACACCATCGGTCGGCGCCATCGTCACTTCGAACTGATCGCGGCCATATTCGGCGATGAATACTTCCGGCTCCAGCCCGAGCGCGTCCAGCGCCGCCATCAGGTCCGGTCCGAACGGGTCGGCCTGCCGCAGAGCGCGCAGCGAAAAGGCCGGGGCTTGCGCCCATCCCGTACCGAAAAGCTGGAATTCATGCTCGAAACTGACCTGAAGCGTCAGCCCGGTCAGCGATTTCAGGTCCTCGAGAGCGGTGCGCAGGAATGTGCGCGGGCAAAGTGGCCAGGGCGTGCCATCAAGCTCGACGATATCGCTCATCATCATGTCGGTGGGCGTCGCGGCGCCGGGCAGGGCGACGCGGTAGCGGGCTGCCTCGTCTCCCAAAAGCCGCAGGTCGCCGGACGAGCCCCAGGGATTGGGGTCGGCGATCTGGTCGAAAGGGGTAAGCGACATGTTGGCAGGCACCCAGCCCACGGACTTTGCCCGTCCCGGGGTGAAGCTCGCTGCGGGCATGGACCGGCCGCGGGTGATCCCGGCATAATCCGTGGTGACGAAGGTCAGAAGTTCGGTCATTTCGCCTCCATCCGCGACAGGATCGTGTCGGTGTCCGTGACCCAGCAATAGCCGCCATAGGCCCGGAGTGCCCCGTCATGCCGATCCTGCGTGTAGGTCGCACACGCATCTGCGGGCACGGAAACCAGATAGCCCCGGTCGGCGGCGTCCCGGACCGCCATGTCGACGCATTGATCGGTGACGACACCGACCACGATCAGCGTCCTGACCCCGAGATTGCGCAGCACATAGTCGATATTGGTCGAGTTGAAGACGCCGGACGAGGTCTTCGGCAGGACGATTTCGTTGGCGACGGGCGCCAGTTCGTCGATCGGCCCGGCGAGGGGATGCCCTTTCGGGATCATCAGATTCGACAGGCGGTGATCGAGCGAGACATCGCGGCAATCCTCGGTCAGCGCCTCGATGATCGTATGCATGACCTGGATGCCCGTTGCGCGTGCACGGGCGAGAAGGCGCGCCTGGTTGGGGATCACCAGATCGCGCAGGCGCCGGTGATAATAGTGATCAGGGCCGAATTCGGGGTGGGCGGGATCAAGGCCGGGCGTGCAGAAGATCTTTTGCATGTCCACAAACAGAAGCGCGCTTTCCCCCGCCCGAAAGCGGGTTTCGCGTGGATTGGTCATGATGCGTCTCCTGTGTCGGGGTCAGGCGATCCCTGCCCGCTCTCCATCGTGATGTGATTTTCATGGCGGATCGCTTCCATAGCCCGGACCCGGTCACGCCAGTCCGGGGCAAGCCGCTCCGCCACGCCCGCGATCACGGCCTCGACCTGCAGAAGCGGGGTCACGAGCGTATCGAAGGGCGAGGCGGTCTCGGTCGGCGCCATGAGGATCGCGTCGGCAATATCGGCGACGGGCGAACACCAGATGTCGGTGAAAAGCGCGATCTGGGCACCACGCGCGCGTGCCTGGCGGGCGAAGTTGACTGTGTCGTTCTGATAGCGGCGGTAGTCGAACAGCACCAGAAGATGCCGCTTGTCGATATCGGCCAGCCGGTCGGAAATGTCGGCCCCGGAGCCGTCCAGATGTTCGGTTCCGGGGCGCAGATGGTGAAGGCAGCGCTGCAGAATGCCCGCCACAAAGCGCGAGAAGCGGCCTCCCAGGCAAAGGACACGCAGCCTGGGATCGGACAGGAGCGCGACTATCCGCTCGAAATCGGCCGTTACCGTTCCGCGCGCCACCTCCTCGCATCGGCCGACCGTTTCCCGCAGGAAGTCCTGGTAGACATTTCCGCCGTCAGCCGGGGTCTGTGTCTGCAGGGTGAGAGGCGAGCGCATGTGCAGCTCGACCTCCGCGATCAGGGTTGCCTGCATCTCGGCATAGCCTTCGAAGCCAAGCCGGTTCGCAAGCCGGATCACCGTCGGGTCGCTGACGCCCGCCTCGCGCGCAAGGCGCGACACCGTCGTCAGCCCCGCCGCCGGATAGTTGGTGAGCAGAACCCGGATCACCTTCAGTTCCGCGTTTGAAAAGCCGGTCGCCGCGCCCAGCAGGCGGTCGCGCACCGTCTGAGGCTGTGCCGGGCTGGGGGCAGCGGATTCAGTCATTGTCGCTCCGAGTTCCGTAGTATTCATTACACATATGATTAGTTGATGATCAATATGAAATTTTTTCTTGACAGTGGGGAGGCGCCGACAGAATGCTCGCATGAGCCAGTGAAGAGGATTACATGCGCCTATTGCTCGCTCTACCGAAGACCGCTTGGACGAGTGCGGCGCTATTGTCGGCGGCGCTCGCGCTAGCGGCTCTGCTGCTGCGCGCGGCCATGGGGGCGAGCGGTGAGAATATCGCGACCCTGATGCTTCTTCAGGCGGCTGGCGTGCTGGCGCTGGCGGTGTTCAGCGGCAATTCCGGTATCACCTCTTTCGGCCATTCCGCCTTCATGGGGCTTGGGGCCTATGCCGCCGCGCTTCTGACGATGCCCGGGGCGGTGCAGAAATCCGCCCTGCCGAACTTGCCGGTCTGGCTGCAGGGTCACGAAACCGGGCTGATCGTCGCGCTCGCGGTGACGGCGGCGCTCGGGCTTCTGGTCGGGCTTGCGAGCGGTGCGGTCGTGGCGCGGCTTTCGACCGGATCGGCGGCGATCGGCACGCTTGCCTTCCTGATCATCCTGCATGTCTGTCTTGTCGGCGCGCGCGACATCACGCGCGGCAGCCAGACCTTCTATGGAGTGCCGCGGCTGACCGGGTTCGGCGTCGCGCTGGCGGGGGCGGTTCTCTTCATCTTCGTCGCGCGGCTCTTCCGGGAAAGCCGCGTCGGCCTCGCGCTGCGGGCCGCCCGGGAAAACGAGGTGGCGGCGGCCGCACTCGGGGTGAACGTCGGGCGCGTGCGGCTGATCGGCTGGGCGCTCAGCATCACGCTCGCATGCCTCGCGGGCGCGCTTTATGGCCACTATCTCGGGGCTTTTTCACCCAAGGACTTCTATTTCGATCTGATCTTCCTTCTGATCGCCATGCTGATCGTGGGCGGGCGCTACAGCGTTACCGGCGCCTTGGCGGGTGTCGTGATGCTGACCGCGGTCGTTCAGATCCTGAGACAGGGCGAGGCGGGGTTTGACCTCGGGTTCGTGACGCTACCGCCCATCTTCGGGCTGCCTCAGCTTGGGCTCGGTCTGGCACTTCTGCTGACCATCTGGGCGCGGCCGATCGGGCTGGTCGGGCTTTCCGAGCTTTCGGCCGACACATTCTCTCCGAAATTCGCCGACCCGCCGCCGGAGTCGGCTTCCGCGGCCCGCGCGGCCCCTTCGGCGCAGTCGCTTGTCATCCGTGATGTGACCGTTCGCTTTGGCGGTCTGGCCGCGTTGGAGAATGTCAGCTTCTCGGTGCCGACAGGGCAGGTCACCGGCCTCATCGGCCCGAACGGCGCGGGCAAGACCACGCTTGTCAACGTGATCTGCGGTCAGCAGCGGCCGACCTCTGGCGAAGTCCTGCTTGGCGATCTTTGTCTGTCGACCCGTGCGCCGCACGATGTGGCGCGCGCCGGTCTTGCCCGGACCTTTCAGAATATCCGGCTGTTTGATCGGCTGACGGCGCTGGAAAACGTGACGATCGCCGCGCAGGCCGCCGGTCATGGACGCGGCAATGCCGAGAGGCTGGCAATGGCGGAACTGACGCGTGTCGGTCTGTCCGGGCGATGGAACGATATGGCGGACGCGTTTGCCTACGGCGACCGGCGACGGCTGGAGATCGCGCGGGCCCTGGCGCTCGACCCCGCGTTTCTGTTGCTGGATGAGCCGGCGGCCGGGATGAACCCGGCCGAAACCGACCGGCTGATCACCATGCTGGAAGGGCTGCGTCGCGAACGCCCGATCGGAATTCTGGTGATCGAACATGACATGCGGCTGATCATGCGGCTGTCGGACCGCATGGTGGTCCTGAACAAGGGCCAGAAGATCGCGGAAGGGAAGCCGGAGGAAATCCGGAACGATCCGGCCGTGATCGAGGCCTATATCGGCACGAAAAGGCCTACACTTAACCAAAGGGGAGAGATGCAATGACACGGACAAGACGCTTGTTGACGCTTGGCACGGCAATGGCTCTGTGCGGTTGGGCGGCTGTCGGTGCGGCAGGTGCCGAGGACGTGACGATCGGGCTTGCGACCGGCCAGACCGGTGGGCTCGCGCCTTTCGACCAGCCTTCGCTTGCCGGGTTCCGGATGGCGATGGACGAGATCAATGCCAGGGGCGGGCTTGGCGGCAAATATCTCGTCACGCTCGATATCAAGGACACGCGATCCGATACCGGCGCCACCGTACAGGCTGCACAGGAGCTGGTGGCCGAGGGTGTGAAATTCCTGATCACACCCTGCGACGCCGATCCCTCGATCGCGGCGGGCCAGATCAGCCAGGCCGCTCAGATCCCGACCATGACCTTCTGCGGCACCACGCCCACCATTACCGATGCGGTCGGCGACTATATGTTCGGCTCTTATCCCTCAGACAACGGGCAGGCGACGCTTCTGGCCCAGCATGCGATCGGCAAGGGCTACAAGAACGCCTATATCCTGAAATCCCCCGACAGCGCCTATACGCTTCGCCTGCCGGAATATTTCGCCGAAGTCTTTCAGAAACTCGGTGGCACGGTCGCGGGCGAGGGCACCTATTCGCTTGGCCAGCAGGATTTCGCGGCCGAGGTGACGAAGATCGCCGCGCTGGACCCCCAGCCCGACGTCATCATGACGGCGGCGTACGAGCCGGACTTCCCCGCCTTCCTCAAGGCGCTGCGCGGCGCGGGCGTGACGGCGCCGATCCTCGGTTCGGACGGGATCGACAGCCCGACGACGACGGGCCTCGGCGATATCGCCAACGGCATCGTCCACACGACCGCGGGCTTTCCCACAGATGGCTCCCCCCTCGGCGAGTTCTATGCGAAGTACGAGGCGATGACGGGCGCGAGACCCGAGACCGTCTATGTCGCGACCGGGTATGAGATCCCCTATATACTGGATGCAGCGGTGACAGCTGCGGGGACGATGGACGGCCCTGCACTGCGCGATGCGCTCGCGAACCTCGAGAATGTGCCGGTGTTGACGGGTTCGGTGACCTACAAGGGCACCAACCGGATGCCGCTCCGCGCGATCACGCTTGTCGAGATCCAGGGCGGGGCACGGGTGCCGATCGAAACCGCCACGCCCGATCCGGCGCTGGTTCCGGCGCCCTGACATGCTGGAGGTCGAGGGGCTGTCAGTGCATTACGGCGCCGTCGAAGCGGTGGCGAACCTGGGGTTCAGCGTGCGCAAGGGCTCCATCACCGTGCTTCTCGGAGCCAATGGCGCGGGCAAGAGCTCGACACTCAACGCGATATCCGGCCTCGCCCCGTCGCGGGGCCGGATTGCACTGGGCGGCGATGCGATCAGCGGGCAGCCACCGGAAGAGATCGTGCGGCGCGGCATCGCGCTTTGCCCCGAGGGACGACGGGTCTTCCCGTCGCTTTCGGTGGCCGAGAACCTGCATCTGGGTGGCGCCGTCCATGCGAAAGGCGCCGAACTGGAGCGGCGGATCGAGGCAGAGCTTGACCGCTTCCCCATCCTGCGCGAGCGCTTTCACCAGAAGGCGGGGCTCTTGTCGGGGGGCGAGCAGCAGATGCTTGCGGTCGCGCGCGCCCTGATGTCCGCCCCAAGGCTTCTGTTGCTGGACGAGCCGTCTCTGGGGCTCGCGCCGAAGGTGGTGGACCAGATATTCGACCTGATTTCCGGCTTGCGAAGCCAAGGCATCACGATCCTTCTGGTCGAACAGAATGCCGAGCGCGCGCTTGAGATCGCGGACCACGGCTATGTGCTTCAATCGGGGACCATGGTCCTGTCAGGCAGCGGGCGGGAGCTGGCCGAAAGCCCGCTGATCCGCGATGCCTATCTTGCGGGGTGATGATGGAATTCCTTCTTCAACAGGTCCTGAACGCCGTCAGCCTTGGCGGTATCTACGCGCTTCTGGCGCTCGGCCTCGCGGTCGTCTTCTCCATCGTCGCGCTGATCAACTTCGCCCATGGCGAACTGATGACCGTGGCGGGATACGTGCTTTTCGTCTGTATCCTCTATGCTGTCCCGTTGCCGATTGCGGTGGTTGCGGCCGTCGTCGCGGCCGCGGCAGCGGCGGCAGCGACCGAGCGGCTTGCCTTCCGACCGATGCGGCGGGCTGATCCCACATCATTGATGCTGACGAGTTTCGCTGTGTCGGCGATCCTCAAGGTCCTGTTCCAGAATGGCATATCGGCGCGGCCGAAGCCCGTGCCGCTGCCGCCGGAACTTTCCGGCACGCTCACGCTGGGGCCCGTGCGGCTTGGCACGGTGCCGCTTGCCTCGATCCTTGTCACCTGCCTGTCGCTCGCTGCGCTTACCTTCTTCCTGAAGCGCACGGTCATGGGCAAGGCGATGCGCGCCGCGGCGGAGGATTTCCAGGTGCTGAGACTGATGGGTATCCGCGCGAACCGGGTGATCGCCACCGCCTTCGCGCTGTCGGGCATGCTCGCGGGCATTTCCGCAGCGCTCTGGGTTGCACAAAGGGGGTCGGTCGATCCGCTCATGGGCTTCGTGCCGGTCCTGAAGGCTTTCGTGGCCTCGGTGATCGGCGGGCTTGGCAGCCTGTCCGGGGCGGTCGCGGGCGGCTTTGCGCTTGGCATAGCCGAGGTGCTGTTTCAGGCCTATCTTCCCGATGCGGCCTTGCCGTTCCGTGATGCCTTCGTGCTTGGCTTCGTCATCCTGATCCTGCTCTGGCGGCCCGACGGTCTCATTCCGGCAAAGACCGGCCGGCGGAGTTGAGGCCCGCGCCGCTTGCAATCGCGCCTGTCCCCGGCTATAGGGCGCCTCTCGATATCCGTGTGGCCGGCCAAGTGGCATTGCCGAGTCGCACGTTCACTCTGACCAGGAGATGGAAATGCCCAAGATGAAGACCAAATCCGCTGCGAAGAAGCGGTTCAAGATGACGGCCTCCGGGCTCGTCAAGGCTGGTGTCGCCGGAAAGCGTCACGGCATGATCAAGCGCTCGACGACCTTCACCCGTCAGGCGACCGGCACCATGGTGCTGGCCGATGCCGACGCGAAGATCGTCAAGAAATACATGCCCTACGACCGCTGAGGAGAATGACCCATGTCTCGCGTTAAATCCGGCAAGGTCACGCACGCCCGCCACAAGAAGGTGCTGAAGGCTGCGAAAGGCTACTACGCCGCCCGTTCCACCAATTTCCGCACCGCGACGCAGGCCGTCGACAAGGCCAACCAATATGCGACCCGCGACCGCAAGACCCGCAAGCGCAATTTCCGCGCGCTGTGGATCCAGCGGATCAACGCCGCCTGCCGTGCCATCGACGAATCGCTGACCTATTCGCGCTTCATCAACGCGCTGTCGAAGGCGGGGATCGAAGTGGACCGCAAGGTGCTCGCCGATCTCGCCGTCAGCGAACCGGCTGCCTTCGGCGCCATCGTCGAGAAGGCCAAGGCCGCGATGGTCTGACCGGCCGCAAAGCCGCAGATTTCGAACCCCGCGAGCGGACCGCTTCGCGGGGTTTTTCTTTGCTTTCGGCCGGTGCTGATCAGTGACGGTGCATCCGGTCGAGAAGCCCGGCGCTCAGCCGCTCCAGAAGACCGTGCCGCGCATAGCGGCGGTAGTCGGGCGCGGATGCGCCGGTCCGCGCGGGCAGATCGACAGGCGCGAAGCTCGTCTCGAGCAGCTTCGTCGCCCCGTCCGCCCCCGCCGCCTGAATGGCGAGTGTCAGTTCGGTCAGATGCAGCGTGAAGTCGTGGCCCGGGAATTGCGGCCGACCCGTCGCCAGCGCGTCCGCCAGTTCGGCGATGCCGACCGCCTTGTCCTGCTGGCCGAGCTGGCGCTTGCGGAAGCGCTGCATCAGGGCCTTGGGTGACCAGCCCGCGCCCGAAACGGGCACGGGCGTGCCCGACCCCGGCGGCGCGATGCGCGCCAGCGGCAGGCGGCGGCCGTTGACACCGATCAGCCATTGCAGGAGCGAATTGGTGCGCACCCAGCGGAGTTTGCGCAGGTTGAGCGTCAGCTTGCCGAACCGTTCCAGAAGGACCGGGCATTCGTAATGCCGGTAGGTGTCGGCATGAACCATGCCCTCGGTGCCGATGATCCGCATCCGGTGATCATAGGGCGCCGCGATCGAGCAGGTGACGCGCCCCACGACGCCCGAATGAAAATCAAGGCAGGCGACCGAGAAATCCGGCGTATCGGCGGGATTGAGCGGCTTGTCGGTCTTATCGGGCAGGATCTGCTTGGAAAAGGCGGTGACGCTGCGCACGGGGCCGAAGATCGCGCACATCCAGGTCAGGTGATAGCCGACATGTTCCCAGGTGCAGCCCATCTCGTACTCATGCAAGTAGGGCCAGGGCGCGCCGCTCTTCGAGGCCCAGCCCTCGGGACTCATCAGATAGATCGGGTTGTCGTCGAACTCCGCATAGACGAGGCGCGCGTCCCCCACGGCGCCATCGCGGACCGCTTTCCACATGGTCTGCGAGGTGGCGGACAGCGCGTTCGAGGGCGCACATGACAGGCGCAGGCCCTTTTCCTCGGCCAGCGCAAAGAGCGCGCGCGCCTGATCGAGATCGGTGACCAGCGGCTTTTCGGAATAGACATGCTTTCCTGACAGCAGCGCCGCCTTCGTCACCTCGAAATGCGATTCAATCGAGGTGAGATTCACCACGATGCCCACGGAAGCGTCAGTGAGCATCGCTTCCAGGCTTTGATATTTGGCGAGCCCGTACTGGGCGGCGGCCTTCTGCAGTCGGTCGGGGTCGCGGTCATAGATGCCCGCGACCTTCAGCCCTTCGTGGTACCGCAAGGTGGACAGATAATGGTCGAAGACATAGCCGCAGCCGACGATACCGATATGCATGGGACGCGTCCTTTCAGCGGAAGGCGGCGCGGGCCGCGTCGATCACATCCATGATCTCGATGGAGTCTTGCAGCGGCATGAGCGGGGATTCGGTCAGGCCTGCGGAGAGGCAACGGATGACCTCGGCTGCCTCATGGCCATAGCCGTTGCCGTGATAGGGGCGGCGGATCGTGCGGCCACCGCGCGAGAGCATGCCACGCAGGCCGCCTGGCATCATCTGCAAGAGCCGTTGCGCCGCCACCCCTTCCTTCAGCGCCTCGAGCCGACCGCCACTTCCCGCGTTCCGGCGCGGTGTGACAGGGGTCAGGCGGGCGCGGAACGGACGATAGATCGGCGCCTCTATGGCGATCCGGCCCTTGGTACCTGCGATTGTCAGATCATTCGGCCCCGGCGCCCTGAGGCTTGCCGTCAATGTGGAGATGGCGCCACCGGCGTGCCCGAGCACGAGCGTGCAATCCTCGTCCACCCCCGTACTTCCGAGACGGCCATGGGCCGTGACATTCTCGACTGGCCCGAGGAATAGGCGGGCGAGCGACAGGGGGTAGACACCCCTGTGCATCAGCGCCCCGCCGCCGCGCGCGGGATCAAAGAGGCTCGCAGCCGGATCGGGCGCGTTCGAGATCATGAAGCTGCCCTGCAGTGCGCGCAATTCACCAAGGGCGCCGGATGCGATCAGGCTGCGAACCTCCGCCATCAGCGGCAGAAAACGCGTCCACATCGCTTCCATGCAGAAGACTCCCGCCGCGCGGGCAGCCTCGGCAATGCGCCGTGCGGCGGTCCCGTCGAGCGCGAAGGGCTTCTCGATCAGCACTGCCTTGCCCGCGGCAATTGCAATGAGTGCATGGGCTTCATGTTCCGAGGGCGGCGTTGCGATATAGACCAGATCGACGTCGGTACGGCTCACCGCCGCCCTGTAATCATCCACAGCGGTCGGGATGGCGAGCGCCTTGGCGAAGGCTTGCGCATTCTCCATCCGGCGCGAGGCGGCGACCGTCACCGTCCCCAGCCCCGGCATCTGCCTGAGCCCTGCCACGAACTTGCGCGACACCACGCCGGTTCCGATAATTGCCCAGTTGTTCACCATGCGCTTGTCCTGTCATTTGCCCGACCGTGATCGCCGAAAGCGGTTGTCGGTTCAATCCTGCTTCGCCGGTGCCGCCTGCGCGGGCCGGTTCCAGCGGCCGGAAAGCCGGTCGGGATCGCCGCCGAACAGCAGCCAGGCCATGATCCGTGCCCGGTACAGGCGAATGCGGATCAGCCCCGCCAGCGCCAGAATCCGGCTCCGCAGACCCGAAACCCGGTCGGATGTCGCGATCTGCGGCAGTTCGGCGATCGGCGAGAGTGCCATGGCGCAACACTTGAGCGCCCAAAGCGCCATGCGTTTGGGATTGCCGCGCACGCCTTCGAAGAAATGCGCGGTATGCCTGTCCCATTTGGTGCATAGCTCGCCGAATTTTTCGCGCGCCGGGTGATAGACGCGCATCCCCGCCACATAGCGGATGCGGTAGCCTTTCGCGGTGGCGCGCTTGCCCCAGTCGATATCCTCGGCCACCGAAAGCCCCGCGAACGGGCCGACATCCTCAAACACCGCGCGCTTCATCACCAGATTGCCGGTGCCGGTGAAATTGTCGCGCGCGATATAGCGGTCCATCCGGTAGGCGTAGATGCTTTCGTAGGCCTCAAGCAGCGTCAGGCGGGCAGGGTTCGCGTAGTGAATGCGGACATCGCCGCCCAGAACCGTGGTGCCGGGCATCAGGATTTCCGCCTCGGCGGCGGCCAGCCAGCCGGGGTCGGCGACGCAATCGGCATCGATGAAGGCCAGAATATCGCCAGAGGTCCGGGCGATCCCGGCATTGCGGGCGGGGCCGGGGCCGGGGGTGGCTTCGCGGATCAGCCGCACGAACGGATAGCGGGCGCAGATCGCCTCTGGCAGCACTTCCGAGCCATTGTCGGCGACCACCACCTCGTCAGGCGCACGCGTTCCGATGTCGAGCGAGGCAAGGCAGCGGTCGAGCATGGCGGGCTGGTTCAGATGCGGGATGACGACCGAAATCCGGGGTCTTTCTGGTGCTGTGGTCTCTGGGGAAGACAAGGAAATACCTCCGGGGTCGCGCGCAACTCTAGCCGCCTGTCGCTGGTGGCCGCAAGCGCGGCGGCGGGATAGTTCGCGGCTTTGCGACAATCCTTGGGCCTCTGGCGGCAGGCTTCTCGCAACGGGCCTTTGCAGTCCGCCGCTGGATCGGGCTATAGGGGGCGAAAGACCGCAAGGCGCGCCTTCCCCCACCGGCCGGCGCGCGCCGCAACGACGAAAGGAAATGACCATGGACGATCTGAGCGGGAAATACCTCTCCGCCATTTCGCTCGCGGGCGACGAGGCGGCGCTAGAGGAGCTGCGCGTCGCGGCCCTTGGCAAGAAGGGCGAGATCAGCCTGAAGATGCGCGAACTGGGCCAGATGGCGCCGGAGGAGCGGCAGGCCGCAGGCGCGGCGCTGAACCGGCTGAAGGACGAGATCGAAGCGGCGCTCCGGGCGAAGAAGGCAGCCTTGTCGGACGCTGCGCTGGACGAGCGCCTGAAGGCCGAATGGCTGGATGTCACGCTGCCGGGCCGTCCGCGCCGCCAGGGCACGATCCATCCCGTGAGCCAGGTGACCGAGGAAGTGACGGCCATCTTCGCCGACATGGGCTTTGCCGTGGCCGAAGGCCCGCAGATCGAAAGCGACTGGTACAATTTCGACGCGCTGAACATCCCGCCCGAACATCCCGCCCGGCAGGAACATGACACGTTCTTCATGGCGCGCGCGGAGGGCGACAACCGTCCGCCCCATGTGCTGCGCACCCACACGTCTCCGGTCCAGATCCGCGCGATGGCCGATCAGGGCGCGCCGATCCGGGTGATCGCACCGGGTCGCGTCTACCGGATGGACATGGACCAGACCCATACGCCGATGTTCCATCAGGTCGAGGGGCTGGCCATCGACCGCGACATCTCGATGGCCAACCTCAAATGGGTGCTGGAGGAATTCTGCCGCGCCTATTTCGAGGTCGACCAGGTGGAACTGCGCTTCCGCGCCTCGCATTTCCCGTTCACCGAACCCTCGGCCGAGGTCGATATCCGCTGTTCCTGGGAAGGCGGGCAGCTGAAGATCGGCGAGGGGAATTCCTGGATGGAAATCCTCGGGTCAGGCATGGTGCATCCGAAGGTCCTGGCGGCGGCGGGGGTGGACCCCACCGAATGGCAGGGCTTCGCCTTCGGCATGGGCATCGACCGGATCGCCATGCTGAAATACGGCATCCCCGACCTCAGGGCCTTCTTCGAGAGCGATCTTCGGTGGCTGAGGCACTATGGCTTCAGCGCGCTGGACATGCCGACGGTGGCGGGTGGGTTGAGCCGGTGAGAACTAACTCCCCGCGCAAGTTCGGATACCTTCCTTGACCAGCTTTTCCCATCCGTCGCCAAGCTCGGCTTTCGCGTCTATCGCTGTAGCGAACCCCCGTTCTCCGGGGTTAAACATAATAACGGCGAGGTCGGCGTCATTGCTTCCCACAAGTATCGTTTGCTGGCCGCCAAAATACGTCGTTGAATTGCCATAAGCCGAGTTGCCGTAGAATGAGGCATTTCCATAGGTATTGGCGTACGACGGGCCGGTCTGAATCGCGCTTACATTGTTGGCGGAGTTGGCTCCAGCAATAAGATAGCGCTGATAGCCTCTACGCAAAGTCTCCACAGCTGCCATTTTGGATGCGACTTTTGCCGCGCCTGCCCGACCGCACGCTGGGGCTGCGCTCGTCGATATTATCACCTGGTTCTTAGAAACGGGCGTGACCGATGTAGCCGCGCAAGCCGACAGCATCATTGCAACTGCAATCGAAGCGGCTGTTTTCGTCATCACGTCAACTCTCTCGATAGATTGGACTCTAAGTCACGCTACCGCGCAACGTGCTCACGCGATAGCAGAAAATGGCTTTCTGAACGAGACAGGTTGGAGGCCCGACAAGACAACGCGCCGGTGGCGCGGTGGCCGGGCCGATTGGCGCTGACGCGAGGCAGCGCCAAGGGGTTCTCAGCCTGCACCGGACGCTGGGGCACGGGAAGCCTCCGCCCCGGTGGGGGCGAATGCCCCCGCCGCTCGGGGGGCGGGGGCAGCCCGTGCGGCTTGGGCCGCCCGGGCGTTCGGCTCGACCCGGTCGCGGAGCCCGGGGCGATGGCCCCGGGCTTTGGATGGCGTCAAAGCAATTGTCACCAAGTAATGCAGGGGAGAAGGGTGGGTGAAACCCACCGTTGGCGCGACGTTGGAGAGGGCGGAATGGTGGGTTGGCACCCACCCTACGCTTGCTGGCTGAGGCACTATGGCTTCAGCGCGCTGGACATGCCGACGGTGGCGGGTGGGCTGAGCCGGTAGGCCACGACCTGCCGCCGGTCCGGGCCGGGACAGGCCGTCCCGCAACCGTCGGCTTTGCGTCCCGCATCCGTCCCGCATCCGTCCCGACAGGGCCGAACGGTCGCTTCACCTGTCGGAAGGGCCATCCGGTGCCCTTCGGCGGATCGTGACGGGGCACGCGCCGAGCCGGCCCATCCGGCTCCGGACCGGGAGACCGACGGCCAGTGCGACGTCCAAGGCGCGTGCGAGCGCGGTGAGCGCGGCAATGCGAAGCGATGCGGCGCGCTGTCCACATCTTCGCCACAGGTTCACCGCGCCGGACCGGAGATTGTGTCGGAATCATGCACTGCGGCGGGCTAACCTGTCCGAAAGTTAGTAACCCACACGGAGCCGGAAACGGTCATGTGAGATGTTTCGGGGTATTGCACATCGAAACGGTCATAATCCCGGCACATCGGCGCGCTACAAAGACTGCATTGAACGGAGCATTCATTGCCATGAAACTTAGGATTTCCTCGACCCTGATCGAAGCCGCGGGTTTTGCCGTGCTGATCCTTCTTCTCGGGATCGTCGACAGGGGCGGTTCGTCGGCTGTGCTTTAGGTGGTGTCTGCGGTTTGTCCGCGCTTGTGTGTGTGAGTGAGTGAAAAACATGCCCCGTTCCTCCGGACGGGGCATCTTTGCATCCAGGGTTCAGCAATGAAGGGACGGGCGGCGACGGCCGTTCACCGCGCATTAACCCGGGACGGAAACAGTGCGGGCATGTCCCGCTACCTCCGCCCCCGCGCCGCCGGTGCAAGCGTCTTCTTCACCGTCGCAGTCGCCGAGCGCGGGTCGGACCTTCTGGTGCGGGAGGTCGGGCGGCTTCGGCAGATTGTGACAGCGACGAGAGCCGAGAGGCCGTTTCACATCAACGCCTGGGTGGTGATGCCGGACCATCTGCACTGTGTGTGGACCTTGCCGGAAGGGGATGCGGACTTCTCCACGCGGTGGCGGTTGATCAAGGGCAGGTTCTCGGCCGGTTTGCCGGTATCGGAGCGGCGATCACCGAGCAAGGCGGCGAAATCCGAGAAAGGCATATGGCAGCGGCGGTTTTGGGAGCACCATATCCGGGACGAGGCGGATTACGCCGCGCATGTCCGGTATTGTTGGTGGGACCCGGTGAAACATGGGTTTGTCACGAAGCCGACCGATTGGCCGTATTCGTCGATCCACCGCGACATCCGTTTGGGGCGGGCCGATCCGGAGTTTCATCCGTAGGGTGGGAGGTTCCGCCAAAGGCGGGTTCACCCACCATGGTGTACGACGTGTGGCCGGGATAGGGTGGGTCAACCCGCGCGTGCCGCGCGGAACGACCCACCCTACGCTTGCTCTATTCCTCCGTCAGAATCAGACGTCCTCTACCATGAATGACTCCCGAAGATGATCTGGGTGGTGCTAGGAGCTGAAGAAGTTTGATTCTATCCTTTTTACTTAGGCGCTTATCGACTTCCTCGTGAACTAGCGCTATTAGAGCGCCAAAAGGAGTATAATTCCCGTCCGAAAGTTCCGAAAGTAGTACCCCAAACATTGCTTCTGCGCGGGGCTCTCGGACCTTTCGAACGATCATACCTCTGAAATAGCTTTCATGATTATTTCGTCCGATCCCAACAAAATATAAACTATTGTTCACGTCGTAGATTGGCCCTGAATGCTCGTGGTTAATACCGTCCTGAACACTCTTGTGGCGATGCATGTACGGGCTCTGACCGCCGTCGTTTGATATGGTGAGTGTCCCGTTGATGAAATCAACGACATCGCCGTCTTCTTCCCTGGTATCTTGCCCTTTGCGATAAAGAGTGTATTTCCCCGCGAAATGGCGCAGCCCATGGAAGTCTCCGCCGTCTTGTTGAAGCTTTTTGCTTATCGAGTCTGCGAGTTGCCAGTCATCATTCGTAATTCTGTTTGCGCGCCAATATAACCTTACGATCTTCTCAATTGTCTCTTGGCGTCTGGCGTTTCTATCTTCCAAAGACTTTTCTACAAATTCATTATCCTCCCTCCAGGATTTCAGCATTCTCGGGGATATTCCCAGCGCTAGGCAAAACACCGACAGTAGTTCTGATTTCTCATCGCGCCCAATTTTTCCGTCCTTAGAGTGCCTGCCTCGAATTTCCTTTTCTTGCTCGTCTAAGTAAGCATTCAGTGCACTCCATGCCTCTGCAAAATGCCGTTCATAGACAGTACTCAAAATACACCCCCCTCCCGAAAAAAAGCATTGACAGTGAGATTCCCGCAGCCGCCCAAGGGGGATGTCATCAGATTCGCGAACGTGATGCAAGATCGACAATGGCTGCCTCAGATGTCCGCAAAATCCCTGTATGTGAAGGAAAGATCCGTTGCCGCAGATGGGGTTCGATGGTTTCATGACCATGCGTGGAGCTGTTCTACGCCTTCAAACAAGGAAAAATTGCCATGGTGAAGAGCGTTGAGACGACGAAGAACTCCGATGGGACGACCACGAAGACCACAACGTACGACAACGGGGCGACCCATTCGGTTCGCACAGAACCGGGGGCCCTGTGGGATCACGTCGTGAGCACGAAGGATACACCGCCTAAGAAATAACGGTTGAGCTAAGCCGACTTAGTCTTTGTATTCCAAGACGGCCTGTTGGACTGACTTTGCCCGCGGGGACTTATCGCGGGCAAAGTTATTTTGCTATTCGTGTCCTCACAAAGTAGATTCAGCTCTTGCTCAGGAGATGCGTAACCGTCCGGTCTGACCGCCCTGCCGCAGGGTGAGAGTGCCGGGTAGTGTCCACCATCGATAGTGGACACTCTGGTGATGACTTGGCGCGTCGGACGAAGCGGCTCTGGACGGATGAGGAGAAGCGGTCGATCTGTTTTCAGACGGCTGCGCCGGGTGTTTCGGTGGCGCAGGTGGCACGGCGCTACGCGGTCAATGCCAATCTGATCTTCAAGTGGTTGCGCGATCCCCGTTTTGCGCCCGACCCGGCTTTGGTTCCGGCCCCGTCGGAGGAAGCGCGCTTTCTTCCTGTGGAGATTGTCGCGGAGGCGAAGGCGGCGCCGATGACGGTGCCCGCCGCCGACAACCACATCGAGATCGAACTGGCAGGCGGTCACCGGATGCGGATCAGCGGCAGTTACGATCCTGAAGCGCTGGCGCGGCTGATCCGGGGGCTGACGGTGTGATCCCGGTTCCGGCCAATACGCGGGTCTGGCTGGCGGCCGGGGTGACGGACATGCGCAAGGGCTTTGCAGCCTTGGCGGCGCAGGCCGAGGCGGTGCTGAAGCAGGACCCGTTTGCCGGGCATCTCTTCGTCTTCCGCGGCCGTCGTGGCGATCTGGTCAAGGTCATCTGGTGGGACGGTCAGGGCGCCTGCATGTTCATGAAGCGGCTGGAGCGGGGACGGTTTGTCTGGCCCTCGGCGAAGGAGGGGAAGATCGCGCTGACGCCCGCCCAGTTGTCGATGCTGCTGGAGGGCATCGACTGGCGGGCACCGGAAAGGACATGGCGGCCTTTGGCCGCGGGATAATCTGACCGCCGTGCAATCGCAGGATTCCCACAAGGAATCCCGTGGGATAGACTTCTCCCATGCTCGATCAGACCCTGACCTTGCCGGACGACCCCGAGGAGCTGCGCAGCTTCACCGCGCGGCTGCTGGCCGAGGTGAAGGCCCAGGCAATCCTGATCGAGAAGCTGCGCCATCAGCTTGCCGGGCACCGCGCGCACCGGTTCGGGGCATCCTCCGAGACGGCCGAGCAGTTACAGCTGGCGCTTGAGACCAGCGAGATCGCGGCGGCGGCGATGACGGCGCGGATGAAGCTGCCGGACATCGAGGAGAAGGACAAGCCGAAGCGCCGTCCGATCCCCGATCACATCCCGCGGATGGAGATCGAACTGACCCCCGAGGCAGATGCCTGCGCCGATTGCGGCGGGCGCCTGCGCCGGATCGGGGAGGATGTCACCGAAGAGCTGGAGTATGTGCCGGGACGCTTCATCGTGAATCGGATCGTGCGGCCGAGGCTGACCTGCGCCTGCTGCGAACGGTTCGTGCAAGCCCCGCTGCCCTCCCGCCCTATTGAACGCGGCCGCCCCGGGCCGGGCCTCTTGGCCCATGTGCTGGTCAGCAAGTATGCCGACCATTTGCCGCTTTATCGCCAGAGCCAGATCTTCGACCGCGAAGGGCTCGACCTAGACCGCTCAACCCTGGCGGACTGGGTCGGCAAGACCACCGCCCTGTTGGAACCGTTGGCCGATGCCATCGGCCGCCATGTCCTATCTGCCGAGGCGATCTTCTCCGATGATACGCCCATCAGCATGCTCGCGCCCGGCACCGGCAAAACGCAGACGGCACGGCTCTGGACCTATGCCCGCGACGAACGCCCGTGGGGCGGGCAGGCTCCTCCCGCAGCCTGGTATCGCTTCTCCGGCGACAGGAAAGGCCAGCACCCGAAGGATCATCTCGCCCGGTTCCGCGGCTGGATGCATGCCGACGGCTATGCCGGGTTCGAGGATTTGTATCGAACCGGGGCGATCCGCGAAGTCGCCTGCATGGCCCACGTCAGGCGCAAGTTCGTCGACATCCACCGGTCGCAGGGTTCGCCCATCGCCGAAGAGGCCATCTGCCGGATCGCGCAACTCTATGCTGTCGAGAAGGAGGCCAGAGGGTCGCCACCTGACCGTCGCGCCGACCTGCGACGCGCCCATGCCGCCCCGGTCTTCGACGACATCGAGGCCTGGCTGGCCATGCAACTCACCACGATCTCGGGCAAGTCCCCGCTCGCAAGCGCCATCCGCTACGCGCTGACCCGCATGGACCGCCTGCGCCCCTACCTCGACCACGGCATCCTGGAACTGGACAACAACGCCGCCGAACGCGGCATGCGCGCCATCGCCCTCGGACGGAAGAACTATCTCTTTGTCGGCTCAGAGGCAGGCGGCAAGGCCGCCGCCATCGCCTACACCCTGATTGAGACCGCCAAGCTCAACAGCGTCGATCCCCACGCCTGGCTCGCCGACACCCTCGCCCGCATCCCCGACTACAAGATCACCAAAGTCGACGATCTGCTTCCCTGGCGATGGAACGGGTAGCGGTCAGACCGGACGGTTACGGAGATGCAGCCGGAGGATAGATTTAAGATTCTCCGCAAGCAGAGGCAGCGCGAACCCTCACCGCGTAAACTTCTTATACTTCACCCGCTTCGGCTCGATGCTGTCCGGCCCCAGCCTGCGCACCTTGTCCTCCTCATAGGCTTCGAAGTTGCCTTCGAACCATTCGACATGGGCGTCGCCCTCGAAGGCGAGGATATGGGTGCAGAGACGGTCGAGGAAGAAGCGGTCGTGCGAGATGATGACGGCGCAGCCGGCGAAATCCTCGAGCGCGGCTTCCAGGCTCTGCAGGGTTTCGACGTCGAGGTCGTTCGTCGGTTCGTCGAGGAGGAGGACGTTGCCGCCGGAGCGCAGGAGCTTGGCCATATGCACCCGGTTGCGTTCGCCGCCGGAGAGGAGGCCGACCTTCTTCTGCTGATCGCCCCCTTTGAAGTTGAAGGCGCCGCAATAGGCGCGGCTGTTCATCGTGGCGTCGCCGAGTTCCAGCACCTCGAGCCCTTCGGAGATTTCTTCCCACACGGTCTTGTTGGGGTCCAAAGCGTCGCGCGACTGGTCGACATAGGCAAGTTTCACCGTATCGCCAAAGGTGACGCTGCCCGCGTCGGGTTTTTCCTGGCCGGTGAGCATGCGGAACAAGGTGGTCTTGCCCGCGCCGTTCGGGCCGATGACGCCGACGATGCCGCCGGGGGGCAGGCTGAACGAGAGATCCTCGACCAGCTGCTTGTCGCCGAGATGCTTGGCCAGCCCTTCGACCTCGATGACCTTGCCGCCGAGGCGGGGGCCGTTGGGGATGATGATCTTGGCGGTCGAGATCTTCTCGCGTTCGGACTTGCCCGCAAGTTCCTCGTAGGCGTTGATACGGGCCTTCTGCTTGGCCTGGCGCGCCTTGGCGCCGGCGCGGATCCATTCAAGTTCGCGTTCCAGCGTCTTCTGGGTTGCGCGGTCCTCGCGCGCTTCCTGCTGAAGCCGCTTGGCCTTCTGTTCCAGCCAGGAGGAATAGTTGCCCTCGTAGGGGATGCCGCGGCCGCGGTCGAGTTCCAGGATCCAGCCGGTGATGTCGTCGAGGAAATAGCGGTCGTGGGTGACGATCAGGATCGTGCCCTTGTATTCAATGAGGTGTTTTTGCAGCCAGGCGATGGTTTCGGCATCGAGGTGGTTCGTGGGTTCGTCGAGGAGGAGCATGTCGGGCGCCTCAAGCAGCAGCTTGCAAAGCGCGACCCGGCGCTTTTCACCGCCCGAGAGCGTGTCGACCTTCGCATCGTCGGGCGGGCAGCGCAGCGCCTCCATCGCGACATCGATCTGGCTGTCGAGGTCCCACAGGTTCTGGCTGTCGATCGTGTCCTGCAGCGCCGCCATCTCGTCGGCGGTCTCGTCGGAATAGTTCATGGCAAGGTCGTTGTAGCGGTCGAGGATCGCCTTCTTTTCCGCCACGCCCAGCATCACGTTGCCGCGCACGTCGAGCGCGGGGTCGAGTTGCGGTTCCTGCGGCAGATAGCCCACGCGGGCGCCCTGGGCGGCCCAGGCCTCGCCGGTGAAATCCTTGTCCATGCCGGCCATGATGCGCAGAAGCGTGGACTTGCCCGAGCCGTTGACGCCGACGACGCCGATCTTCACGCCCGGCAGGAAGTTCAGGCGGATGTTCTCGAAGCACTTCTTGCCGCCCGGATAGGTCTTGGAGACGCCATCCATGTGGTAGACATACTGGTAGGAAGCCATCGGTCACGCTCCGGGAATGAGGGGTTGGCATTCCTCTAGTCGGCTGCGAACCGAAGGGCAATCGCCAGCATGAAAAAAGGCCGCCCCGAAGGGCGGCCCCGTTACGTCGTCGGCTGCGGGTCAGACGCGCTTGCCAAGCGCATACGCACCGTCGCCGATCAGGAACTGAACGATCAGTGCGACGGCCCAGTAGGCGGGATATTCCCAGCCGCCGCCTTCGTTGGAGAAGAAGAAGCCCGCGTTCCAGTGCGCGGTCACGATGGCGCCGAGGAGGACAGGTACGAGGGCGAGCGCGACGAGCCGGGTCTTGAAACCCGCGATGAGGGCGAGGCCACCGAGGAGTTCAGCGGCGATCACGACATAGGCAAGAAAGCCCGGCAAGCCGAGGCTTTCGAAGAAGCTGGCGGTGCCAGCCGGGGTGAAGATCGCGATCTTGAGCCAGGCATGCATGACGAAGAAGATGCCGTTGGTGACGCGCAGGATCAGCGCGGCGATCTCGGTCCGGTCGGCGACGGGGGCGGTCAGAGTTGTGGTGGTCATGGGATATCTCTGGTGTGGGTTGCTGCTGTCCGGAAGATGGACGCCCTTGGCAGAGGCTGCAATTCGGCGAAAGCAAACATGTCGTGTGCAATTCGAGAGATAAGTAAATGTAGATGTGTCGTGGTGCGCATATGTGACTTTCCGGGCCATGCCGAGAAGAGGGGCCGGTTCTTGGCGTGTCCAACTCCCGACAGCCTGGTCGGCCAACAGCTTGGTCGGCGGCGCGCGTTTCACAGAGACTTTTCGAACCAGTGAGTGGCCGGGAAGCCGCTGTAGGCTGCAATGTCCTTCCACCCGTCCGAACGATAGAGCGCAATCGCTTCGGGCAGGTTTTCGTTGGTGTCGAGGATCAGGCGGGACTTCCCGAGGTTCCGCGCCGCCATTTCGGCTTCGGCCATCAGCCGGCGGGCGAGGCCGAGGCCGCGGGCGGACGGGGCAACCCACAGGCGCTTGATTTCCCCGATGTCGCTGTCGATGGGTTTGAGCGAGACGCAGCCCAGCGTCGCGCCGTCGGCGCGGGCGATCAGGAAGGCGCCCAGGGGCGCGCGGAACAGACCGGCATCCGGGTCGGGCAGGGGGACGTGGGCCGCAGAGATGCCGGGAATGCGGGCCGTCAGAAGGTCAAAATAGGCGGCAAGGCAGGCCCGGGCCTCCGGCGCTTCCGGATCGACCGGGCCGACCGTGATCCTGGCACGGTCGAGCGCGTTTGCTATGAGGTCCATCGCATCGAGAAGCGCATCGGCGTTGCGCGACATCCGGGTGAGGATGCCCGAGGCCATGTCATTGTTCAGCCGATCGTAGGCGGCCCTTTCCGCCACGCCGGCGGCTGTCAGCCGGACGATCCGGCTGCGGCGGTCGGCGCCGTCCGTCTGTGTCGTGACCAGGCCTTCGCGTTCGAGACGACGCAGAAGCCGGCTCATCAGGCCGGAATCCAGGCCGAGCGCGGCGCGGATTTCGGAAAGATCGCTGCCGTCGGGGGAGACGGCCCAGAGGACCCGCGCTGCCCCGAGCGGTCGGCCGCGTCCGAGGAACGAGGTGTCGAGCGCCCCCACCTCGCGGGTCACGGCGCGGTTGAAGCGGCGAATGCGGGCGACGGGGTCGAGCATGGCGGTCGCGATGGAAGGGCGTATTTTATCTGACCTTAGTCAGATAAACCCGATTCGCAAGGCGACATTGACAGCGGCAGGGGCGGCGGGGAGAAGGAAGTGCGACAAGGAGCAGAAATGCATGGATTTCCCACGGCATATGCGGGCATGACCGTCGGCCTTCTGGGCGGGTCGTTCGACCCCGCGCACGCGGGGCACGCTCAGTTGACGCGGGAAGCGTTGAAGCGGCTGGGGCTGGATCGGGTCTGGTGGCTGGTCTCGCCCGGCAATCACTTGAAGCCCAATCCGCCTGCGCCGATGGCTTCGGTCGGGATTGAATACCGATCCTGACAAGGCAGGATCAAGCCGGGTCTCACCTGGTTGGCTTTTCCGGTCCGACCGAACGGCGGAAAACGCGGAGCCGAGTCGGCGGTGACAGGAAGTTCTGTGTGCCTTTGCAGAGTGCGCGCTCTATCCGCCGGATCGATTGCCGGCCGGGTCAGTAGCCGCGCAGGTACTTCAGCGTGTCGACCTTGTTGCCGCTCTTGTCAGTAAAGAAGATGCCTTCTTCGTCGAGCCTTTCGGCAATGCGTGTCGACGCTTCCTGTCCGGCGCGGGCGCCGGCGGTCTGCCCAAGCCTGAAACCCGCTTGGGTGAGTTCGCCCTGAGCCGCGAAGAAACGCGCGCCGGAGGGTGTGTGGATAAATACGGCGATGTCGGCGAGTTCCTGGTCGGAAAAGATATCACCAAGCGTTGTCTTCAGTTCCTCACGCATGATTTCGGTATAACGCTCGCGGAACTCAGCGAGAAATATCTGCATGAAAGCTTCCGGTTCAGAGACAGTGACACCTGCATTGCGGAATTGCGTCTGGACAGCGTCGGACATGACCGGCAGCATCGTCTGGAAGACCGCGTCGAGTGTGCTGTCAGAAAAAAGTGTGTTGGCAATCAGCGCTTTGTCGGAATCGGCATCTGCCCACACGGGCAGCGCAAGACAAACGGACAATAGGGCTGGAAGGACAAGGCGCATGGAAATGTCTCCGTTCAATCTATACGGACGTCGCAGAGGAACTGCAGGTCGGGTCAATGTCAAGCTGCGTCGGGTAGGAGGTAAGGTTTGAGGGGAGGCTTTCCCATCGCAACACCCGGCATGACGATCGGCCTTCTGGGCGGGTCGTTCGACCCCGCGCACGCGGGGCACGCCCAACTGACGCGGGAAGCGTTGAAGCGGCTGGGGCTGGACCGGGTCTGGTGGCTTGTCTCGCCGGGCAATCCCTTGAAGCCCAATCCGCCCGCGCCCATGGCTGAGCGGGTGGCGCGGGCGCGGGCGGTGATGGGCAATCCGCGCGTGGTGATCACGGATGTGGAGGCGCGGCTCGGCACGCGGTTCACGGCCGAGACGCTGGAACGGCTGATGGCGCTTTATCCCGGTGTGCGCTTCGTCTGGCTGATGGGGGCCGACAATCTGGCGCAGTTCCATTTGTGGGAGCGCTGGGAGTGGATCATGCAGCATGTGCCGATTGCCATCTTTGCCCGACCGGGCATGCGGCTGGCGGCGCGGGGGGCGCGGGCAGCCGACGAATATGCGCGCTGCCGGCTGCCTGCCCATGCGGCGTGCCTGCTCGGCCGCCGCAAGGCCCCGGCCTGGGTCTTTCTTGACATGCCGCTGAACGATATGTCCTCTTCGGCGATCCGGGCGCGGGGCGAATGGAGGCGGCAAGGATGACGGGTCTGAGGCGGCGTGACCTTCTGGCGGGGCTGATGGCGGGGGCGGCATGGCCCGCCCTGGCCGAGGCGCCGCTGGGTTCGCCCGTGCCACCGGCCCGGCCCGAAAGGTCCGCGGGCGCGGCGCCTTCGGCCGATCTGGCCGAGGCGATCATCGCCGAAGCGAAGCTGCCCGGTGCTGCGGTGTCCTATCTGCTCATGGACGCCAAGAGCGGTGATGTGCTGGCGTCGCGGGAACCCGACCGGCCGATGCCGCCCGCCTCGACCCTCAAGGCGATAACGTCGCTCTACGCGCTCGGGACATTGGGGGCGGGGCATCGTTTCGCCACGCGGGTTTTGGTGACCGGGCCGGTCAGGGCGGGGCGCGTCGAGGGCGACCTGATCCTTGCGGGGGGCGGCGATCCGGCGCTGTCGACCGACGATCTGGGCGATCTGGCGGCGGCGGTGCGCGCGGCAGGTGTCCTGTCGGTCGCGGGGCGCTTCCTGGTGTGGGGCGGTGCGCTGCCCTATCTGCCGGAGATCGACCGGGCACAGCCCGAATGGCTGGGCTATAATCCGGCGGTTTCGGGGCTGAACCTGAATTTCAACCGGGTGAATTTCACCTGGGCGCGCGGGGGCGACGGCTACCGGGTGGGGTTCGATGCCCGCGCGGAGCGGTTCGCACCCGCGGTCGAGATGGCGCGGATGAAGGTGGTGGCGCGCGATCTGCCGATCTTCACCTATGCCGATGGCGGCCGGACCGAGGACTGGACGGTGGCCCAGGCCGCGCTGAACAAGGATGGCAGCCGCTGGTTGCCGGTGCGGCGCCCCGATCTTTATGCGGGCGATGTGTTCCACACGCTGATGACGGCACAGGGGGTCAAGCTCGACCGGCCCGAGGTACTGGCGTCGCTGCCGCCCGGCGCGACCGTGTTGCGCGGCCATGAAAGCGCGCCCTTGCCGGAGGTGCTGCGCGACATGCTGAAATTCTCGACCAACATGACCGCCGAGACGGTGGGGATGGCCGCGTCGATGGTGCGGGGGGCGAAGAGCCACGCTGCCTCGGCCCGCGCCATGGCGGCGTGGCTCGCGGCGGGGATCGGGCGGCAGGGCGCGCATTTCGTCGATCACTCGGGCCTCGGCGGCGCGTCGCGGGTCAGTGCGGTGGAGATGGCCGAGGCATTGCGTCTTCTGGGGCCGGGGGCCGGGCTGGGCGGTCTGATGAAGCCGGTGAAGTTCAAGGATGCCAAGGACCTCGGCTCGGTTCGCGCGCCGCAGCGCGTGGCCGCCAAGACCGGAACGCTGAATTTCGTCTCGGGCCTTGTGGGCTACATGACCACGGCGGCGGGGCAGGAGCGGGTCTTTGCAATCTATGCCGCCGATGTGGCGCGCCGCGATGCCGTGCCGCCCGGCGACCGCGAAAACCCGCCCGGCGCTTCAAGCTGGGCCAAGCGGGCGCGGCGCATGGAATTGCGGCTGATCGGCAGTTGGGCCTGACCGCCCGGACGCGTGCATTGGGCGGCCCGTCGGGGGCGCCTAGCCGCCGATCTCTTTCATCAGGGCGGCGATCTCGTCGCAGAGAGGCTGCAGGTCGCCGCTTGCCCGGTTGGCGCGGTCGACGAGGTCGGCGACCCTTTCGCCCATCTCCTGCATCCGGTCGTGATGGCTGAGGCCATAGGTGCGGGCTGCCGTCATCAGGTCGGTGGCCTTCTGGCTGAGATCCTCGGGCGTGCAGCTCTTGTCCTGGCAGGCGGCGAGAGAGAAGAGAAGGATGGGGGCAATCGCTACGCGCATGGCAGACCTCACAATGTCATGTGGCGGGCGCGGGCGCCGCGTTCGATGGCGGCGGCATGCAACCGGTCGATCTCCAGTTCCTCGCGAACCTCCTCGAGCAGTCTGAGCTCGCTCTGGCCGAGTTTCACGTCGGCGACGGCGACCTCGCAGGCGAGCGCATAGGCGGTTTCGTAGAGGCGTTCGGGCAAGGCCTCGCGGATCATGGCGAAGAGCGTGTCGAGCCCGTCTTCATCCTCCATCAGCTTGTAGACGGTCTGGGCCACGTGCCGGACAGTTTCCATGTCGTAGTCAGCGAAGATCGGCAGGTGGTTGACCTGACGTTCGATCGCCACGAGTTCGGCGGTGCGGATCGTCTCGTCCGAGACGGAGACGGTGACCATGAGCGCGACGAGCGCATCCTGGGCGGAGAAGGCGGGGAGGGTATTGGACAAGGGATCGTTCCTTCTGTTTGGCGTGAAATTATTGACCATTCGCCCCCCGCACAATAGGGACGGGCCTTGCGGCGCATCGGGCGCCGTTTCCAACCTTTGAAAGTGTGCGACCATGACCTCCCTGCGCGATGCTGCGATGAATTCGAAAGCCTGGCCTTTTGAAGAAGCGCGCCGGGTGCTGAAACGGTATGAAAAGGCGCCGCCGAAAAAGGGGTATGTGCTGTTCGAGACCGGCTACGGCCCCTCGGGGTTGCCCCATATCGGCACGTTCGGCGAGGTGCAGCGTACCACGATGATCCGCCGCGCGTTCGAGATCATTTCGGACATTCCGACACGGCTATTCTGCTTTTCCGACGATGTCGACGGGATGCGGAAGGTGCCGGACAATGTGCCGCAGCAGGACATGCTGCGCGCGAACCTGCAGCGGCCCCTGACCTCGGTCCCCGATCCGTTCGGGGAATATGAGAGCTTTGGTCACCATAACAATGCGATGCTGCGCCGGTTCCTCGACACGTTCGGGTTCGAATATGAGTTCATCTCGGCGACCGAGTTCTACAAGTCCGGGCAGTTCGACGACACTTTGCGGCTGGCGGCCGAGCGCTACGAGGCGATCATGGAGATCATGCTCGCGTCCCTCAGGGAGGAGCGTCAGCAGACCTATTCCTGCTTCCTGCCGATCCATCCGGAGACGGGGCGCGTGCTTTACGTGCCGATGAAGCATGTCGACAAGGTGAACCATACGATCACCTTCGACGACGAGACGGGCCGCGAATGGACGCTGCCGGTGACGGGCGGCCAGGTGAAGCTGCAGTGGAAGCCGGATTTCGGGGCGCGCTGGGCGGCACTCGACGTCGATTTCGAGATGTATGGCAAGGACCATTCGACCAATACCCCGATCTATGACGGGATCTGCGAGGTTCTGGGCGGGCGGAAGCCCGAGCATTTCACCTACGAGCTGTTCCTTGACGAGCAGGGGCAGAAAATCTCGAAATCGAAGGGCAACGGGCTGACGATCGACGAATGGCTGACCTATGCGGCGACGGAGTCGCTGGGCTATTTCATGTATCAAAAGCCCAAGACCGCGAAGCGGCTCTGGTGGGATGTGATCCCCAAGGCGGTGGACGAATATCACCAGCAGCTTCAGGCGTTCGAGGGTCAGACGGTCGAGCAGAAGCTTGCAAACCCCGTTTGGCATATCCATCGCGGCCAGCCGCCTGCGTCGGATATGGTCGTGTCCTTCGCCATGCTCCTCAATCTCGCCTCGGTCGCGGGCGCGAAGGACAAGGCGGGGCTGTGGGGCTTCATCCGCAATTATGCGCCCGAGGCAAGCCCGGAGACGAACCCGCAGCTGGATCAGGCGGCGGAATTCGCGGTGCGCTATTTCAACGATTTCGTGGCGCCGGGCCGGGTGTTCCGCCTGCCCACGGACAAGGAACGCGCGGCGATGGAGGATCTGGTCGCCCGGCTGAAGGTCTGGGAGGGCGGGCTGGATGCCGAGGCCTTGCAGACCATGGTGTTCGCGGTCGGCACGGCGCACCGGTTCGAACCGTTGCGCGACTGGTTCACGGCCCTCTACGAAGTGCTTCTGGGGGCGAGCCAGGGGCCGCGTTTCGGCGGGTTCATCGCGCTTTATGGCGTTGGCGAGACTGTTGCGCTGATCGAACGGGCGCTGGCCGGAGAGCTTGTGGCCTGATCCGGGTGCCTGATCCGGGGCCTGATCCGGCGGCCGGTCGCGAAAATCTGATCGCGACCGGCAACTTTTCCGTCGGTTTTGCCGTATCCTGTTGTGAACAAGGGAGGTGGCAATGCGTGGATGGGTTCTTGCCTTGGCGGTGGCTTGCGCGGCGTCGGGCGCCATTGCCCAGGACGCGGAGATCGAGGCGGTCATCGCTGGCCAGTTCGAGGCCTTCCGCGCGGGTGACGTCGAGGCGGCCTTTGGCTTTGCCTCGCCCTTCATCCGGCAGTTTTTCGGGTCGTCGCAGAATTTCGGCCGCATGGTCGAGGGTGGCTATCCGGCGATCTGGGGTGCGGAGCGCGTGCGTTATCTGGGGCTGCGCGAGGCGGATGGCCGACTTCTGGAACGGGTCGAGGTGCGCGGGCCGGACGGGGCGATCCGCTATTATGATTACGAGATGGTCCAGGTCGACGGGACCTGGCGGATCAACGGCGTCTGGCCGGTCGAGGACCAGAGTGTCGGCGCCTGAGCGCACGCCCGCTTTAGCGATTTCTTAAGACTATCGGCTATTCCGGTCGGGCAGGGGCCATGCCCCGGTTTCCGGCAGAGCTGTGGTTGGACGCCCCTCGGGGCGAACGGTTCCCTTCGTGCCGGTCGAGATTGAACCATGAAGGGGTCGTGAATGAACAAGGTCATCACCGATGGGATCGTCCTGATGCCCGCACCGTTCGAGGCGGGGCTGTCGCAATGGTCGCGGACGGACGGCACGCCGGGCTCGCCCACCTATCAGGGCTTTGCCGATGCGGCGCTGGTGCCCGCCGATCAGGATTTCGGCAGCTGCCTGGAACTGCAGAAGAACGCGGTGACGATGAGCCTGCGCTACATGGGCGACACGCCGATCCTGCCCGGGTGCTATCTGCGGGTGACGGCGAAGGTGAAGGCGATGAGCGGCAACCTGCCCTCGGTCCGGATCGCGGCCTGGGCGGGCGTCAATGCCTCGACCCATCTGACCGGTGTCGTCGAGGTCGGACCGTCGGTGGCGCTGACCGCCTATGGCCGGGTCGAGACGGTGAGCGCGATCATCGGCATCGGTTTCCGCCAGGGCGTCGACATGAGCTGGGGCACGACCGCCACGCTCGGTCATTTCGGGATCGACCTGACCGGGCCGACCGGGGGCGTGGTGCGTGTCGACGACATCTTCATCGAGGACATCACCGATGCCTTCCTCAGGACGATGATGGATTGGGTCGATGTCCGCGACTATGGCGCGAAGGGCGATGGCGTCACCGATGACAGCGCGGCGGTGGAGGCGGCGGACGCGGACGCGCTGGCGACCGGGCGCACGGTTCTGTTTTCCAAGGGGACCTTCCGGCTGGCGAATGATGTGCAGATCGATTCCGATTGCCGGTTCGAGGGCACGGTCACCATGCCGGTCGACAAGCGCCTGGCGCTGACGCGCGGGTTCAACCTGCCGCTCTATGCAGAGGCGTTCGGCAGCGAGGAGCTGGGTTTCAAGAAGGCCTTCCAGGCGCTTTTGAACTTCGCCGATCACGATGCGCTCGACCTTGGCGGGCGGCGGGTCGAGGTGACGGCGCCGATCGACATGCAGGCGGCGGTGAACAACAAGACCAGTTTCACGACGCGGCGCGTGATCCGCAACGGCCAGTTCAACGTGATCTCGGGCGCGGCCTGGACGCCGACGGTCGTGACGTCGCAAGCGAGTTACTCGGCGGCGAGCGCGAAAACCCTGAGCGCGGTTGCCAATATCGCGAACGTGCCGGTGGGCGCGCTGGTCACCGGCGCGGGGGTCGGGCGCGAGGTCTATGTGACGGCGAAGAACGTGGGCAACGGCACGCTGACGCTGAGCCAGCCGCTGTACGGGGCGCCGGGCACCCAGACCTACACATTCACGCGTTTCAAATATGTGCTGGATTTCTCTGGCTTTGCGCAGATTGAGAAGATGATCCTCGATGACATCGACATCCAGTGCAACGGTCAGGCGAGCGCGGTGATGCTGGCGCCGAGCGGCGGGATCTTCCAGATGCGCGACTGTTTCGTCACCGCGCCGAAAGACCGGGGCGTCACCTCGATCGGCGATGGCTGCCAGGGCATGCTGATCGACCGGTGCCAGTTCCTGTCGAACGAATCGTCGCTGCGCTCGCAGGACCGGACGTCGATCGCGTTCAATGTCAACGCGAACGACGTAAAGGTGCGGGAGAACCGGGTGGTTCATTTCCGCCATTTCGGCGTGCTCGCGGGCACCGGGCATCTGGTCGTGGGCAATCACTGGTTCCAGGGGGATACGGAGACGCAGGGCGTCAGGGTCGCCGGACTGGTGTTCGCCAACACCAACCTGAAGTCGACGGTCACCGGCAATTACGTCGACAACAGTTTCATCGAGTGGACGAACGAATACGAGTCGAACCCTGCGTTCGTGGCGCAGCTCTCTTTCGGGGGGCTCACGATCACCGGAAATACCTTCACCTGCAACGATGTCGCGCCCTGGTTCCGCTGGATCCGTATCAAGCCCTATGGCGCGGGGCACTTCGTTCAGGGGCTCAACGTGTCGGGCAATGTCTTCCGGTCGCTGAACGGTGCGATCGACCGGGTCGAAGGCATCGACACGACTTTCGCCGATCTCGACCGGAGCCGGATGCGCAATGTCCTGTTCACCGGCAATACCTTCACGGGTATCACGCAGAATGTCGAGAATCCCGTGCTTCATGCCCACGACCAGTCGACCGCGGCGACGGTCTGGACCACGCAGCCCGGGGCCTTCCTGCCCTTTGGCGGCTGGGCGCGGAATGTTGAATCGATCTGTGCCGAAGGGGCAATCACCGGGCCGGTGGGCGAGATCAGGACCGAGATGCCCTATCTTCAGGTCGAGCAGGGCGCGAGCAAGGACCAGGTGACGGTCGTCTGGCCGCAGCCCTCGAAGGGGCGGCTTCTGATGCGGGTCCGGATGGACAATCCGCTGTGATCCGGTCAGGAGCGCAGGTCGTCGGCCGCGATCCGGTACGCGCGGCCGAAACCGCCGTTGAGGAAGGCTTCGGTGACGTCGAAGCGGACGAAATGGAAATCGGCGAAATCGGCGTAGAGTTTGGCCTTGGGGTGGCGGGCGAGCCAGGCGGTGCGGAGCGCGGCGCGGTCATCGGATGCCGCGAAGCGGGCGGTGACGCTGACCGAGAGGCGCGGGCCGTTCAGCGGATCGCCCTTCGGCCCTGGTTCGCCGAGAAGGAGAGCGGCGCGGGGATCGGCGCGCAGCGCGCGCGTGTGCTGGGAAAGGTCCGAGACGAGGGTCAGGCCCGTGCCGTCTGCGGCAAGGCCGAAGCCGATCCGGGCGATCATGGGGGCGCCGGTCGCGGGATCGGAGAAGGCCAGCGCCGCTGTTTCCGCCTCTCGCCAGAGCGTCAGGGCCAGCACGCGGGCGGCCTCGTCGGCGGGCAGGACGGGATCGGGGCGGGCGCTCATCGGAACGGATCCTCGGGGTAGCTCACATTGGTCAGATAGAGGCCCGACGGCGGTGAGACCGGGCCGCAGGCGGCGCGGTCGCGCGCCTCGAGCGCGGCGCGCACATCCCCGGGCGTCCAGCCTGCGGCGCCGACCCGTTCCAGCGTGCCGACGATCGAGCGGACCTGATTGTGCAGGAAGCTGCGGGCGCGCAGGCGGAAGCGGAATTCGGTGCCGTGCGGCACGGGATGGGCGTCGATCTCGATCGCATCGAGGGTCTTTACCGGACTGTCGGCCTGGCAGAGCGTCGAGCGGAAGGTGGTGAAATCATGCCGCCCGACCAGATGGGCGGCGCCGTCGCGCATCGCGTCAAGGTCGAGCGGATGCTGGACTTGCCAGACGAGCCCCTTGTCATGCGTCGCGGGCGCGCGGCGTGACAGGAGGCGGAAGAGATAGCGCCTTTCGATGGCGGAGAAACGGGCGTGGAAATCCCCGGCGACCTGGGTCGCGGCAAGGATCGAGACCGGCGCGGGCTTGAGGTGGAAATTCAGCGCCTCCGACAGGCGGAACGGATCCCAGTCCTTCGCGAGATCGCAATGGGCGACCTGACCGGTCGCATGGACCCCCGCGTCGGTCCGGCCCGCGCCCTGGATCGGGCCTGCATCGGGCTCGAGCTTGCGGAGTGCGGTTTCGACCGCCTCCTGTACCGACGGCTGGTCCGCCTGCCGTTGCCAGCCCGAGAACGGGCCGCCGTGATATTCGATTTTCAGGGCATAGCGGGGCATGGCCCTTCCCTAGCGCGCGGTGCGCGCAGGGGCAACGCCGGCGTCACTCAGAGGGTTCAGCCGCGATCTGTTCTTGCAGGAACCGTTCGAAGGCGTCGAGGTCCAGCGCCTCGAAGAGGCCGAAGCCTGCGATCCAGACGGTGGCCGTGCGCATCGCGTCGGGCAGGAGCTTGCACCAGATCACCCGCCCGCGCCGTTCCTGCGCGATGAGCCCGGCCTCGGCCAGCACCTTCAGGTGCTTCGATATCGCGGCGAGCGACATGTCGAACGGATGGGCGACATCGGTCACCGCCATGTCGTCTTCAAGCAGCATGGTCAGGATCGCCCGCCGCGTCGGGTCGGCGAGGGCCGCGAAGATGAGGTCGAGCGTCATGGCGCCAGCTTAGCGTCCGGCAGGCGGTCGCGGAAGTGGTGGGAGCGGGTTCATTCGCGCCGGTGATCGGCTGGCGCACAAATCACCATCAGGCAAGCGCAGCTTTCGGGTGGACGGGGCGGGGCGGGCGGGATTGAGTGTCGCGACCCGGAGGTGCGCGATGCCCGTACGCTATTGGCTTCTGATCCTGACGCTCGGCATTCTGTGGGGCGGATCGTTCCTGATGAACGCGATCCTCCTGCGCGAGCTGGGGCCGCTGACGGTCTCGCTTGGCCGGGTCGGGGTTGGCGCAATCGGCTGCTGGGCGTGGGTGTGGGTCAGCGGGCGCGCGGTCCGCCTGCCGCCGCGAACCATCGGCGGCCTTTTCCTTCTGGGCATCGTCTTCTTCGCGATCCCCTTCGCGCTTTACCCGGTTGCGCAGCAGCATCTGCCAAGCGGGGTGGCCGGGATCGTGAATGCAATGACGCCGGTTCTGGTCGTCATCGTGTCGCATCTCTGGCCGGGCGGAGAGCGGGCGACACCGGCCCGCGCGCTTGGCGTAGCGACGGGCTTTGGCGGGATCGCGCTTCTGTCGCTGCCCTATCTGGGTGCCGGGCAGGTGCCGGCGCTCTGGGCGATCCTCACCGCGCTTCTCGCGCCGGTCTGCTACGGCGTCGCGACCAACCTCGCCCGCCGGTTCAGGTCGCTCGATCCGTCGCTGCTTGCGGCCTGGTCGCTGAGCGGGGCGACGCTCTTCATCCTGCCGCTCGCGCTTGCGTCAGAGGGCATGCCCCGGATCGAGCGGGCGCAGACCTGGGGCGCGCTCCTGATCATCGGCCTTCTTTTGACGTCGGTCGGTTTCACGCTTTTCTACTGGCTACTGGCGCGCGCAGGTGCGACGGCCACCTCCTCCGTCACCTTCGTCGCCCCGGTTTCAGCCGTGGCGCTTGGCGCGCATATCCTCGGCGAGCCGATCCTGTGGGAGCATCTTGCGGGCATGGCGGTGATCTTCGCGGGCCTTCTGATGATCGACGGGCGGCTGTTTGCCTGGCTGGGCCGCGGCCGGGTCACGGCCGGGTCGGAGAAAGATCAACCGGAAAGTTGAATATCGGCTGGCAGCCGAAATGCGGCGCAATTGGCCGCCGCGCCGCGCCAGCCGTCAGCCGTTTCAGTTCTGAAATTCAGTGAAATCATGACGTTAGGCGCCATGTCGGGGTGGCGATTCCCCGTTGACTCATGGCCCCCAGCCGTCTAGACCCGCGCCGACTGCCGCGAAAGGCCGAAACATGCAGGAAGGTCCCGATCCCGTTCGTCTGAAGGATCTGGAAAAGCGCATCGACGCCCTGAAAAAGGCCGGGGCGCCGGAGCCCCGCGTGGTGAAGGATTTCGGCGCCGCCGATCTTGGCTGGCGCATGGTGATCGAACTGGTCTCGGGTCTCGGGATCGGCGCGGCCATCGGATACGGGCTGGACCGCCTGATGGGGACGCTTCCCTGGTCGCTGGTGGTCTTCACATTACTGGGCTTCGCCGCCGGAGTGCGCGTGATGATGCGCACGGCGGGCGAGGTCCAGAAGCGGAACATGGGCGGCAACGCCCGGACGGAAGGGGAAAAAGATGGCAGCCGAGACTGAAGCCCAGGGCCTTGCGTTTCACCCGATGGACCAGTTCAAGGTCGGGCCCCTGTTCGGCGATACGCTGACGGCCTTCTCGATCACCAACGTGACGCTGTGGATGGCGGTCGCCGTCCTCTGCGTGATCGCCCTGTTCGTCCTCGGCACCGCCAGGCGCTCGGTCGTTCCGGGCCGGATGCAGTCGGTCGCGGAACTGGCCTACGGTTTCGTCCACAAGATGGTCGAGGATGTGACCGGGCACGACGGCGTGAAATATTTCCCCTACATCTTCACGCTCTTCATCTTCATCGTCTTCTCGAACTTCCTCGGGCTGATCCCCGGCGCCTTCACCACCACCTCGCATGTGGCGGTCACGGCGGTGATGGCGGTTCTCGTGTTCCTCTTCGTCACCATCCTCGGTTTCGTGAAGAACGGCGTGCATTTCCTCGGGCTCTTCTGGGTGTCGTCGGCGCCCCTTGCGCTGCGCCCGATCCTCGCGGTGATCGAGCTGATTTCCTACTTCGTGCGCCCCGTCAGCCACTCCATCCGTCTTGCGGGCAACATGATGGCCGGTCACGCGGTTATCAAAGTGTTCGCCGCCTTCGCGCCTGCGGTCATCATCCCGGCAATCGGCATCGGAATTGGTTCCGTAGTTACACCGCTGTCGATCCTCGCGATCGTCGCGATGTATGCGCTCGAAATTCTCGTGGCCTTCATCCAGGCCTATGTCTTCACCATCCTGACCTGCGTCTACCTCCGCGATGCGCTGCATCCCGGCCACTGACCCACGGTCTCACGTCAACTGCACTATCCAACCGTAAGGAGATACATATGGAACTCGCAGCTGCTGCCGCTCTCGGCAAATTCATTGGCGCCGGCCTTGCCTGCATCGGCATGGGCGGCTCCGCGATGGGGGTGGGCAATGTTGCCGGCAACTTCCTTGCTGGCGCTCTGCGCAACCCGTCGGCCGCCGCTGGCCAGACCGCGACCCTCTTCATCGGCATCGCGTTCGCCGAAGCGCTCGGGATCTTCTCGTTCCTCGTCGCGCTCCTCCTGATGTTCGCCGTCTGATCCTGAGCGACTGATCCTTACGGCCGGGCGGGGGCGCTTGCGTACCCGCCCGCGAAGGTAAAGAGCATCTCCGGGGGAAAGAATGGCCAACACCACAACTACCGCGACCGACGTCGCTGAAGGCACCGCCGAGGCCATGGGCCACGCTGCGGACGCCGCCGGTCATGCGGCCCAGTCCGCCGGCATGCCGCAACTCGATTTCTCGACCTTCCCCAACCAGATCTTCTGGCTTCTGGTGACGCTGGTCGTCTTGTATTTCATCCTGTCGAAGATCGCGCTGCCGCGTCTGGCCGGGATTCTTGCCGACCGGCAGGGCCGGATCACCTCCGATCTGGAAGCGGCCGAGAAGCTGAAGAACCAGGCCGAGGAGGCCGAGAAGGCCTATCAGCAGGCGCTGGTCGACGCGCGGACCGAAGCGGGCAAGATCGTCGCCGCCGCGCGGGCCGACATTCAGGCCGACCTCGACAAGGCGACGGCCAAGGCCGATGCCGAGATCGCGGCACGGACTGCCGAATCCGCCAAGCGGATCGACGAGATCCGTGCAGGCGCGGTCGCGTCGGTGAGCGACGTGGCGAAGGACACGGCAGAGGCCATCGTCGCCGCCCTGGGCGGCAAGGCCGATGCCAAGAGCGTCGCGGCGGCTGTCGCCGCCCGGATGAAAGGCTGAGAACATGAAAAGACTAGCATTCGTTTTCATGTTTGCCGCAACGCCGGTACTGGCGAGCGCCGAGGGTGAGCCCTTCTTCACGCTCCGCTCGACTGAATTCGTGGTATCGCTGGCTTTCCTGATCTTCATCGGCGTTCTCTTGAAGTTCAAGGTGCCGGGCCTGATCGGCGGGCTTCTGGACAAGCGCGCCGAAGGGATCCGTTCCGATCTGAATGCGGCCAAGGCGCTGCATGATGAAGCCAAGGCGCTTCTCGCCTCCTACGACCAGAAGAAGCGCGAGATGCAGGCCCAGGCGGGGCAGATCGTGGAGAATGCCAAGCGCGAGGCGATGGACGCGGCCGAACAGGCCAAGGTCGATCTCAAGGCTTCGATCGCGCGTCGGCTCAAGGCCGCCGAAGACCAGATCGCCTCGGCCGAAGCCGCTGCGGTCAAGGAGGTGCGCGATAGCGCCGTCCAGGTGGCGGTTGCGGCCGCGGGCGACCTGATCGCCAGCCAGATGACCGCTGTCCAGCGCGGCAACCTCGTCGACGCCGCGATCGGCGAGGTCGAAGCGAAGCTTCACTGACCAGGCCAGAGAACAGGAACGAAGGCCCGCGACGGTCGCGGGCCTTTTCTTTTGGGGCCGCTCGTCCTGCCCTTGCGCCCACTCCTCGCCGGAAGGGCGCCTGGGTCAGCCGCGCGTCTGTTCCTGCTGAAGTCTCAGGCGTGCCACATCCTCGTTGCGGTCGGCGCGGCGAAGGTCGGTCAGGCAGTCCTGCACGAAATTCAGATGCGCCTCGACCGCGCCGCGCGCCGCGGCCGGATCGCGCGCGAGGATCGCGTCGCGGATCGCCCGGTGCTGGTCAAGCAGCGTGTCGCGGGTCTGGCGCTGCCGGAAGATCGCCTGGCGGTTATAGAAGACCCCCGCCTTCAGCAGGTCGAACATCGAGCGCATCATGTGCAGCATGATCACATTATGCCCGGCCTCGATGATCGCCATGTGAAATTCCGCATCGAGTGCGGCTTCGTCGGAGGGGTCGCGCTTGGCATGCGCGGCCTCCATCCGGGCGAAGATCGTGTCGATCACCTGCAGGTCGGTTTCCGAGGCGAAGCGCGCCGCCCGTTCAGCGGCGAGCCCCTCCATATCGCGGCGGAAATCGACATAGTCGGAGACCGCATCGTCATGCGAGGAAAAGAGCCCGATCAGGGCGGGCGAGAAGGCCGATCCCAGAACCTCGGCCACATAGATGCCGGATCCGGCGCGTGTGACCAGAAGCCCCGCCTCCTCCAGCTCCGCCACCGCTTCGCGCAGCGAGGGTCGCGATACCGCCAGCCGTTCGGCAAGGTCGCGCTCCGACGGCAGCCGTTCGCCCGGGCGCAGCACGCCCTGCAGGATCAGCCTCTCGATCTGGCGAACCACGGAGTGCGAAAGCTTTTCGGATTCGATCTTCTGAAACGGCATGATTTTCCCCGAATTGGTCAAGACATATGACCGCTCGCGGGATTGTTCAAATGAAAAGGGGCCGGGAAAGACCCGGCCCCTTAGTGATGATCCTGTGGGATCAGCCGTTCGGGATGATGATGATCTCGACCCGGCGGTTCTGCGCGCGGCCCTCGGGCGTCAGGTTCGAGGCGACCGGCTGGTCCTCGCCCCTGCCGTAGGGGTTGAGGCGCCCGCCCGGGACGCCCGCGCTGCGCAGGACGGCGGCGACCGAACCGGCGCGGCGCTGCGAGAGGTCCTGGTTATAGGCGGCGGACCCGGTGTTGTCGGTATGGCCCACGATATCGACGCGGCTGTTGGGATAGCGCTGCAGGCTGTTGGCGACCGTGTAGAGGTCGTTCATGATGCCGGGGTTCACGCTGGCGCTGTCGACCGGGAAGAGGATGCCCTCGGGCATCACGACGCGCAGCCGGTTGCCTTCGTTGATGATCCGCACGCCGTTCGTGCGGATGTCACGCTGCAGCTCGGCCGCCTGCTTGTCGAGGAAGTTGCCGTAGAGGCCGCCCGCGACCGCGCCAAGGACCGCGCCACCGAGCGCCCGGTCGGAGGTCTTGTCATTGTCGTCGCCGGTAAGCGCCCCGAGCGCCGCGCCGCCAAGCGCGCCCAGAAGCACGCCCTGCTGGGTCCGCTGGTTGGGGTTGTCGGGGTTATAGGCTGGTTGCGGCGCGACGCAGGCGGTCAGGAAGGCGACCGCCGCGAGGCCGACGATGAGAAGGGAATTGAGACGCATGAAGCTGCTCCGCTTATTGACTGCCGTGAGCTAGGCTCTAGCGCATCGGTTAGGCAATAACGATGCCTATGCCTGACGACATAGGCGACATTTTGCCCATCACGCCGCCTCCTCGGCGCGGGCCGCCTCCCAGGCCAGCATCGCGCGCTTGACAGGCAGACCCCAGTGATAGCCGCCGAGCCCGCCGGATTTCCTCAGCGCCCGGTGACAGGGGATGAGGAAGCTGACCGGGTTGCGGCCCACAGCCGTGCCGACCGCCCTTTGCGCCGCCGGATGGCCCGTGACGCGGGCAAGTTCCGAATAGGTCGTGACCTGGCCGGAGGGGATCTGCAGAAGCGCTTCCCAGACCTTGATCTGGAAGGGCGCGCCGATCATGAAAAGCCGCGCCTCGCCCTTCTGGGCGAATGCTGCCTCGACCCAGGGGCGCAGCGCCTCTGGCCGTTCGCTGAAACGCGCGGCGGGCCAGCGGCCGGTCATGTCGGCGAAGGCCGCGTCCCGCCCGCATTCCTCGGCGAAGGCGAGGCCGCAAAGACCGCGCTCGGTGCCCATGGCCAGCGCCTCGCCGAAGGGCGATTGAAACCAGCCGTAGCTGACATCGAGACCCTCGCCCGCAATCGCATAGGTGCCGGGGCTCATCGCCTCCCACCTGAGGAACAGGTCGTGAAGCCGCCCGGTACCGGAAAGGCCCGTCTCATGCGCGGTATCGAGGAGCGTGAACCGCTCCGCCAGAAGCCGCTTGGCATGGTCGAGCGTCAGATATTGCTGATAGCGCTTGGGCGAGACCCCGACCCAGGCCGAGAAGGTGCGCTGGAAATGCGCGGGGCTCATCTTCAGCCGCGCGGCGAGATCATCGAGCGACAGGGCGGATTGCCCCGCCGCGTCGATCTCGCGCAGCGCGCGGCCGATGACCTGGTAATGATAGGCGTCCGATAGGCTGTCGATCTGCATGGCTTGTCTCCTTGCCCCGAGAATAGGGCGGCGCGGCGCCTCGTGCGACCCGGATTTTGCGGCTTTTTGCTTGCACGGCAGCAGGCGCACGGGGCATGAGGAAGCCATGGCACGCCAGCTCGACTATCACACGATCCGCGAGATATTTGCCCGGTTCCGGGAGACCGAGGCCCATCCCAAGGGCGAGCTGGACCATGTGAATGCCTTTACGCTTCTGGTCGCGGTGGCACTTTCGGCGCAGGCAACCGACGCGGGCGTGAACAAGGCGACGCGGGCGCTTTTCCAGATTGCCGACAGCCCCGAAAAGATGCTGGCGCTCGGCGAAGACGGCCTCATCGAACATGTAAAGACCATCGGCCTGTTCCGGCAGAAGGCGAAGAATGTCATCAAGCTGAGCCGCATCCTGACCGAAGACTACGGTGGCGAGGTTCCGTCCTCCCGCGCCGCGCTGCAGTCGCTGCCGGGTGTGGGGCGCAAGACCGCCAATGTCGTGCTGAACATGTGGTTCAGGCAGCCCGCGCAGGCGGTCGATACCCATATCTTCCGCGTCGGTAACCGCACCGGGATCGCGCCGGGCAAGGATGTCGAGGCGGTCGAGCGCGCGATCGAGGATCATATTCCGGCGGAATTCCAGCAGCATGCCCACCATTGGCTGATCCTGCACGGCCGCTATACCTGCACCGCGCGAAAGCCCAAATGCCGGGCCTGCCTGATCCGTGATCTCTGCCCCTACGAGGAGAAGAACCTGTGACCAAACGTTTCGAGGTCGTCGGCATCGGCAATGCCATCGTCGATGTGTTGACCCAGTGCGACGATGATTTCCTCGACTGGATGGGGATCGAGAAGGGCATCATGCAGCTTGTCGACCGCGAACGCGGCGAGACGCTTTATGCCGCGATGAAGGACCGGACGCAGGCGCCGGGCGGGTCGGTCGGCAATACGCTCGCGGGGCTTGGCAATCTCGGCCTGAGGACCGCCTTCGTCGGCAAGGTCAAGGACGATGCGCTTGGCCGGTTCTACGCGAAATCGCTGGAAGGCGAGGGCACGGCCTTCCCGAACCCGCCCTCGGCCAGCGCCGATCTGCCGACCTCGCGCTCGATGATCTTCGTCACGCAGGATGGCGAGCGGTCTATGAACACCTATCTTGGCGCCGGGGCGGATTTCGGCCCCGAGGATCTGGACGAGGGGGTCGTGCGGGACAGCGCGTACCTCTTCCTCGAAGGCTATCTCTTCGACAAGGGGCCGGGCAAGGCGGCGTTCCTGAAAGCGGCCGAGGCGTGCCACAGGGGTGGCGGCAAGGCCGGCATCTCGCTGTCCGACCCGTTCTGCGTCGACCGGCACCGCGCCGATTTCCGGCGGCTGGTGCATGACCAGATGGATTACGTGATCGGCAACCAGCATGAATGGTGCTCGCTCTACCAGACCGAGGATCTGGAGGCGGCGCTTGCCCAGGCGCGCGCCGACTGCCCGCTGATCGTCTGCACCCGTTCGGGCGCCGACGTGATCCTGTTGCGCGGCGAGGAGCGGGCCGAGGTGCCGGTGCGCCGGGTCGTGCCGGTGGATGCGACCGGCGCGGGCGACCAGTTCGCGGCGGGGTTCCTCTACGGCCTCGCGACCGGCCAGAGCCTGCAGAAGGCTGGCCGCATGGGCTGCATCGCCGCGGCCGAGGTCATCAGCCATTTCGGCGCCCGCCCCGAAGCGGACATGAAGGCCCTGTTCCGGGCGGAGGGGTTGATCTAGGGCCGGGCTCTACTGGCTGGCCGCGGCGGGGCGGCCGATCGCCGGTAGCGGAATTTGCCGCGCGGCACTTGCCGTTTGACGAGGGCTGTGCCACCCATCCGAAGCGCGCGCCGCTGACAGTCCCGGGCTTTTGCGACGGGGCAGGCCCACGGGAAGGCCGGACCAGATGCCGAATTCAGTGCCGACCATGCAGGTCTTTCGCAACCAGACTTTCCGCATGCTCTGGATTGCGACTCTGGCGTCGAACTTCGGCGGGCTCGTCCAGTCTGTCGGCGCCGCCTGGATGATGACGTCCTTTTCCACATCCGAGCGGATGGTCGCGCTTGTCCAGACGTCGATCACCCTGCCGATCATGATCTTTTCCCTTGCTGCCGGCGTGTTCGCGGACAATTTTGACCGCCGCAGGATCATGCTGGGCGCGCAGTCTTTCATGCTGCTGGTGTCGCTCGGCCTCGCGGTCCTGGCGTACGAAGGACTGCTGACGCCCTGGCTGCTTTTGTCGTTCACATTTCTGATCGGCTGCGGCACGGCGCTTCACAATCCGTCCTGGCAGGCATCGGTGGGCGACATCGTCTCGCGGGCGGAGCTTCCGTCCGCCGTGTCGCTCAACAGCATGGGCTTCAACATGATGCGCAGCGTCGGGCCGGCGGCCGGGGGCGCGATCGTCGCGGTGGCGGGGGCGGCGGCCGCCTTTGCCGTCAATGCGCTGAGCTATGTCGCGATCATTGCCGCGTTGTTCAACTGGCGACCGTCGCTGCCGTCGCGCCGCCTGCCGCGCGAGCCGTTCGGAAGCGCCTTTTCCGCTGGCCTCCGCTATGTGGCCATGTCGCCCAATCTGCTGCGTGTCATCTTTCGCGGGTTCCTGTTCGGGACCTCGGCCGTCGCCTTGCAGGCGCTTCTGCCGCTGGTGGTCCGCGATCATCTGCGCGGCAACGCCATAGGGTACGGCGTGCTTCTGGGGTGTTTCGGCTTCGGTGCGGTCCTCGGCGCGCTGTCGAACGCCTGGCTCAGGGCGCGGCTGCGCAACGAACTCATCACCCGGCTGGGTTTTCTTGGCTTCGCGGCCAGCGCGCTTGTTCTGGCGGTGAGCGCCGATTTCGTCTCGAGCGCGGCCGCGATCCTGCTGGCCGGGGTCTGCTGGGTCGTCTCGCTTTCCCTTTTCAATGTCACGATGCAGCTTTCGACGCCGCGCTGGGTGGTGGGCAGGGTGCTCGCGCTCTATCAGACCGGCGTCTTCGGGGGCATGGCCGGCGGCAGTTGGGTCTGGGGGGCGCTGGCCGAGGATTACGGGCTGGACTACGCCCTGTTCGGGGCGGCCATCGCGTTGGTTCTGGGCGCGCTCGCCGGTGTCGTGGCCCCGCTTCCCGACAGCGAGGATCTGAACCTCGACCCGCTGAACAGATTCAGGGAGCCGCCCCTGCAGCTCGATCTCACGCAGCGCAGCGGCCCGATCATGATCATGATCGACTATGAAATCGCTCAGGACGATGTGCCGACCTTCCTGAACCTGATGAGCGAGCGGCGACGCATCCGGCTTCGCGACGGGGCCCAGCAATGGACGGTCCTGCGCGACCTGGAGGATCCAGACCTCTGGACGGAAACGTTCCATGTCCCGACATGGGTGGAATATGTGCGCCATCACGAACGCCGGACGCTGGCCGACGCCGAGATATCGGAGAAACTGCAGGCCCTGCACAGGGGGCAGCGCCCCGTGCGCGTTCATCGCATGATCGAACGCCAGACGGTGCCGCGCCACGACGACATGCCGCGCAAGGCGGCCGAGGGCGGCTCGCTCTAGGTCAAGCCATGCGATTGACCGCGAGGATGCGGCGCGGAGACGTCGGAACCTTTCGGCGCACGGCCCCGCGAACCAGCTGGCCTTCAGACATAGGCCCCCATCGGCGCGAAGCTGGCTGAATTGGCCCGGCGCCAGCGCAGGAGGTAGCCGAAGCGGTCCTCCTCGTCGCGCAGGAGGAATCCTTCGGGCAGATAGGGATAGACCTCGTCACCCGTGACCATGTCGCGGTCGGTCTCGCGCATGATCAGATGGTGCGGCATGAAGCCCGACGGATGGTCGAGGCCCGCGGCACCGGTCAGCTCGCCCAGCGCCTTCAGCGTGTTGGCGTGGAAATTCACCACGCGCTGGGTCTTGTCGGTCACAACCAGCGCGCGGGCGCGCAAGGGATCCTGCGTCGCGACGCCGACCGGGCAATGATTGGTATGGCAGGCCTGCGCCTGGATGCAGCCGATCGCGAACATGTAGCCGCGGGCCGAATTGGCCCAGTCGGCGCCAAGCGCGAAAGCCTTGGCGATGTAGAAGGCGGTGATCAGCTTGCCCGAGGCGCCGATCCTGATCCGGTCGCGAAGGCCCGCGCCACGAAGCGTGTTGTGGGTGAAGGTCAGCCCCTCGACCAGTGGCATGCCCATATGGTTGGCGAATTCCAATGGCGCGGCGCCGGTGCCGCCCTCCTTCCCGTCCACCACGATGAAATCCGGGGTGATGCCGGTTTCCAGCATCGCCTTGACCATGCACATGAATTCGCGCCGGTGGCCGATGCAGAGCTTGAAGCCCACGGGCTTGCCGTTCGACAGATCGCGCAGCCTGGCGATGAAGGCCATGAACTCCAGCGGTGTCGAGAAAGCGCTGTGCGAGGCGGGCGACACGCAGTCTGTGCCCATGGGCACGCCGCGCGCCGCGGCGATTTCGGGCGTGACCTTGGCGGCGGGCAGGACGCCGCCATGACCGGGCTTGGCGCCCTGGCTCAGCTTGATCTCGATCATCCTGACCTGCGGATCGGCGGCCTGCTCGGCGAAACGGTCGGGGTCGAACCCGCCGTCCTTGGCGCGGCAGCCGAAATAGCCCGAGCCGATTTCCCAGATCAGATCGCCGCCACCTTCGCGGTGATAGCGCGAGATGCCGCCTTCGCCGGTGTCATGGGCGAAGCCGCCGGTCCTTGCCCCCTTGTTCAGCGCGAGGATCGCGTTGGCCGACAGCGCCCCGAAGCTCATGGCAGAGATATTGTAGATCGAGGCATCATAGGGCTGGCGGCAGTCCGGCCCCCCGACCTGCACCCGGAAATCGGTGTCGGCGATGTGCTTGGGCTGCACGGAATGGGTGATCCATTCATACCCCGCCTCGTAAACCCGCGCGCGGGTGCCGAAGGGGCGCTTGTCCTCGACCCCCTTGGCGCGCTGGTAGACGAGCGACCGGTCGTCGCGCGAGAAGGGCAGTTCGTCATTGTCGCTTTCGATCAGATACTGACGGATCTCGGGCCGGATCCCTTCGAACATGAAGCGCATATGGCCGAGGACGGGATAGTTCCGCAGGATCGAATGCCGGGTCTGGATGACGTCGCGGATGCCGACCGTTGTGAGAAAGCCGAAGAGACCGACCGCGAGCCAGGCCCAGGGGGAGAGAGCCACGAGTGCAAGTGACAGGAGTGTCAGGAGCGCGACCGCGCCAAAGGTCGTGAACCGTTCAAGAGATTGTTTGTCCATATCCACGCCTCCCCGTCGCGCCGGTTGAGCTAGCACCGGCGCGCAGGGTCAGGCAAGCAAACTTCGCCCCTCTCAGGCCGAGGCGCGCACAAGCATGCGGTGCAATGCGTTGCGGCGCCGGGATGCAGAGCGGGCGGCAAGGCGGACCAGCGCAGTCCGCGCGTCGATGCCCTGCAACGCCTGTTCGGCCAAGGCTGGATGATCGCAATTGTCCATGCCCCGCGGCAGGATGAGCCGGGTGACCGTGAACCAGCGATCCTCATGAAGAGGAACCTCCGCCAAGGCTGCGAGCGCCGTTGTCTCATCGGGCAGGACGAAACCGACGAACGGGTCGGGATTGCTGCGCATCAGCCGCGTGAGCCGCTGAACAAGGTGCCGGGACGCCGGATTGCCCGCTGCGTCCGGGCAGGCGATCAGCCCGGCGAGATTGGCGTGGTCGGACCGGATCCAGCCGGCGAGTGCCGGGGCCTCGTCCGGTACGGCTGCATTGCCTGTCCTTGTCTGGATGATGCCCGCCGAATCCCACGTCAGATCGCTGAGCCGGGAGCTGTCGGTGTCGACGGCAAGCACGTCGGCCCCACGCCTGGCAAGGCCGAGCGCGATCGCATGTCCGAACGGCGTGGCACCTGCTGTCACAAGGATCTTCCGGCCGAAGAACCTGTTGCTTTCCATCCCGAACATCCGAGCCTCTTGCGTCTGAATCCGATGGGCCCATAATGCGAGCAATCGCTCACATTTCCTACTCGCCTTCGGAGCCTTCGGTGGAGAGCCCTGTAAATCCCAGGAAAAGACCCGCCCAATCGCGGAGCCGCGCCACGGTAGAGGCGATTCTCGAAGCCGCGACTCGCATTCTTCGCGACGAGGGCCTGAGTGCGGTGAACACCAACCGGGTGGCGGAACGTGCGGGCGTTTCCGTCGGTTCGCTCTATCAGTATTTCCCGTCGCGCGCCGCGATCCTCTCTGAACTCGTCCGCAGGATGCGCCTGTCGATGAGCGCCCGCCTGGCCGAGGCAAGTGTGGAAGCGCGGCAGTTGCCGCTGGAGAGGGCGATCCCTTTGATGATGAGCGCGGCGATCTGGCAGTATGAAATGGAGCCAAGGCTGACGCGAGCGCTCGAGGAAGCGGAGGCACAGCTGCCGCGCGACCCCGAGGTGATGGCGGGGCGCCGCAAGGTGCGCGAGGCGATGGTGTCCTGTCTGAGCGGCCGCGGCATCGCCGATCCGGCCGAAGCGGCGACCGATGTGATCGCGATGACCCGCGGTATCGTCACGACGGCGCTTGCCATGGGTCTGACCGACTTCGAGGCGATCCGCGCCCGCATCGGGCGAGCGGCGCTCGGCTATCTCAGGGAATGTCCGAGGAACGCGGCCGACCCAGGCGACAGACGGCCAGCATAGCGTCGGCTATCAGGCGCGTTTTCCCGGAGGCTAGCGACCGAGTTTGGCGTGAACTTCCTCAAGGTCGATTTCGCCTGTCGGCATCCTGTTGTCGGGGTCGTCGAAATCGTAGCGGAAGAGCTGGAAATCCTTCTTGTAGATTTCCCAAACGAGATGGCGCGAAAGATCGTCGAAATAGGCCGAGATCGGATGGGCGCGTTTCGGTCCGTGGCCTTCGCTTTCGTTGAATTTCGGCACGTCCCTCAGCGCGACCGGTACCGGCGTCTTCACCTGGTCGAGGACCTGCTGCATGCCCTCGTCGAACTTTTCGGTGAAGAAGATATGGTCATAGCATCCGCCATTCACGATATAGGTCGCGACATGGCCGGACATGGCCGACCAGTGGATGTCTGGCTCCATCGGGCGGCGCCAGCGGATGGTGTCGCGCGCGAAAAGAAGAAATCGGCGGAAGCTGGCGATCTGGTCGAAGTCGAAGCCGTTCTCGGGGCTGCCGACCTCGATCCCGTATTTCTGCACCAGCATCGGCACCAGGTTGCCGCGATAGCGCTTGCCGTTCCTCTGGATGCCCGCGATCTTGTCGAAGAAGGACGACAGGATGCGGCCATAGGGGTTGCGCACGCAGGTGAAGGCGAAGCTCTTGTGCCCCTTCACATTCGCTTCGATCTTCGGCTGGCTTTCCTCCTGCGCCCATTTGTGCAGGCCTGCGGTGGAATCATGGATGTCGCCGTCGAAAAAGCGGCCGTGGTCGGAATAGAACATGATCTGTCCGATGGACGAGCAGGCGCATTTCGGCACCACCCGATAGACCATGCTTTCACTTTCCGTCATCCATGTCCCGGGGAAACCCATCGTCAATCGCCTCGCTACGTCCCCACACCCAGGGGTTGAATGGAATTTTTTCGGACAGAACCAAACTAATACTGTCTTTTCAATGGGCAATCCATCTATCAGAAAAAGAGTGCGAAAATCGGGCAACCGCAAGGCAAATGGCGAAAGTCGCTTACACACTTCTCTGTCACAAGGATCCCGCGGGGATCATCGCCCAGGCCCGGCGCCTGACGGCGGCGGGGGATTATGTCTCGATCCATTTCGACAGGCGGGCCCCGGCAGACGCTTACCAGGCGATCCGCGCGGGACTTGCGGACAATCGATCGGTTGCTTTCGCTGCGCGGCGCATCAAATGCGGCTGGGGCGAATGGAGCCTCGTTGCCGCATCGCTGCATGCGGTGCGCGCGGCCGAGGCGGCCTTTCCCGACGCCACCCATTTCTTCATGCTGTCGGGCGACTGCATGCCGATCAAGACGGCGGAATTCATCCATGACCGGCTGGATCGCGAGGATGTCGATTACATCGAAAGCTTCGATTTCTTCGACAGCGACTGGATCAAGACCGGCATGCGGGCGGAGCGTCTGACCTACCGCCATGTCTTCAACGAACGCACGCAGAAATGGCTGTTTTACAGAAGTTTCGAACTGCAAAAGCGCCTCGGCCTCGCCCGCGCCATTCCGGCCGACCTCAGGATCATGATCGGTAGCCAGTGGTGGTGTCTGCGGCGGCGCACGATCGAGGCGGTGCTCGATTTCTGCCGGTCGCGACCGGATGTGATGCGCTTTTTCCGAACCACCTGGATCCCGGACGAGACCTTCTTTCAGACGCTGGTCCGCCACCTGGTTCCCGAGGCGCAGATCCGGACCCGCACTCCCACCTTCCTGATGTTCACCGATTACGGGATGCCTGCGGCTTTCTACAACGATCAGCACGACATGCTGCTGGCCCAGGACTTCTTCTTCGCCCGCAAGATCAGCCCCGAAGCCGAGGAGCTGAAGGCGCGGCTTGGCGATCTGTACGGGCAGACCGGTATGGCGTTCGGCATCACCGGCGAGGGCAAGAAGGTGCACGGTTTCCTGACCAGCCGCGGACGCGAGGGGCGGCGGTTCGCCCCGCGCTTCTGGGAGGCCGAGGGCGGCATCGGGCAGAACCGCACGCTGCTCATCATCGCCTGCAAGAAATGGCATGTGGCCAAGCGCCTCGCCGCCGCGATCCGAGACAGGACCGATATTCCCGCGCTCGACTACCTTTTCACCGAAGAGGCGACGACCGTGCCGAACCTCGGGGGCATTGAAACCTCGCTCGCCAAGCGCAGCCGCCATCGCCGTTCGCTCCTCAGGATGCTTTTCGATCATTTCGGGTGCGACAGGATGGCAATCTGCCTCGACACGGCGGATTTCGAGCTGATCCGCGACTTCTACGGCGACCGTGCAGATGTGCGACTTCTGGAAATCCAGTGTAATTTCTCCGACGATTACCTGATGGGCCACGCCCAGCGCGTGGGTCTTGCCGGACCCGCGACGCGGGCCGAAACGATGGAGGCGCTTCTGCCCACCGTCCGGTTCGACGTGCGTTTTGAAAGCGACCGGATCCGCGACGCGGACCTGCCAGGAACCTTCCATCTGCGCGAAGGTGCGAGCCTTGAGGAAAATGCCGTGTCTTTGGCGCGTTTCCTTGCTATTCCCGCCGAGACCGCCCGCGCGCTTGCCGCGACCGACCATCTCTTTGCCGATTGAGAATGCCCATGGCCTATAGCTACGACCCGACCAATATCTTCGCGCGCATCCTGCGCGGCGAGATTCCGAACAAGACGGTGATCGAGACCGATCACACGCTCGCTTTCGAAGATATCCGGCCGCATGCGCCGGTTCATGTGCTGGTGATCCCGAAAGGTCCTTACGTCTGTTTCGACCATTTCGCCGCTGACGCGAGCGCGGAGGAAATTGCCGATTTCCACCGCGCCACGGCAGAGGTCTGCCGCAAGCTGGGCCTCAGCCCGGGCGAGGGCGGGCAGGGCTATCGCATCCTGTCGAACGCGGGCGATCACGGCCATCAGGAAGTGCCGCACTATCACCTGCATCTTCTGGCTGGCCGACCCCTCGGCCCGATGCTCGCCCGCTGACTTGTCACCCACCTGCCCATCGCTAGAATGGGCCAAACCCCCTGCACGAAGAGCCTGACCATGCCGATCCCCGCGCCCGAGACCGAAGTGATCAACGTCTGGAAAATCCCCTGCGACGGCGGCGAAGGCGCGCTTGGCCATCCCCGCGTCTGGCTCGCCGTGCCGCATGACACGGGCGTCGTCGAATGCGGCTATTGCGACAAGAAATTCGTCCACGAGAATTTCATCGAGAAACTCAAGGAGTGAGCCGCAGCCCCCTGTGGCTGTTCCGGCCGGTTCCCTGGCGCGAGAGACCATGACCCCGAAACCGGATCTGATCGCGGGCCTGCCGGTGCTATTCGTGATGGCGGCCGTAGCGGAATACGGCCCGGCTCTCCGGGCGCGGATCAGGCCGCTGATGACCGGCGTCGGCCCGGTCGAGGGCGCGGTGGCGCTCACGGCGGCTTTGGCGCGCCTGCCGGACCGGCCGCGTCTGATCGTCTCGCTCGGTTCGGCCGGCTCGCGGGCGCTGGAACAGGGGCTGGTCTATCAGGTCTCCGGTGTCGCCTACCGTGATATGGATGCCTCGCCCCTGGGGTTCGAGCGCGGGCGCACGCCATTTCTCGATCTGCCTGCGCGCGTCGATCTTCCGTACCGCATCCCCGGCCTGCCCGCGGCCAGCCTCTCGACCGGTGCCAATATCGTCAGCGGCGCGGCCTATGACCGGATCGCCGAGGATATGGTGGATATGGAAACCTTCGCCCATCTGCGCGCCGCCCAAAGGTTCGGGATCCCCCTGATCGGCCTGCGCGGCATCTCCGACGGGGCAGAGGAGCTGCGGCAGCTGAACGACTGGACGCAGTACCTGCATGTGATCGACGAGCGGCTCGCCGCGGCGGTCGATGCGCTGGGTCAGGCGATTGGCAAGGGAACAATTCTGCCATGAAAGCTGGCGATGGGCAGGGGCATCGGCGAACCGACAGCGATGGCTGGAACAGGCAGGACACGGAACAGCACCAGGTGGAAATGCGGGCGTGATGGCGACGCCCCCGCCCCCGTATGGGCGTCTTTCACTGTCAGACAGGCGTGACTGCAGGCAGAGCAAATCCACCGGTGAAGGACGAAGCGACCGTGACGGGGTGGCCGTGACCTGGTCGTCCCGGATGATCCAAGGCAAGGCACGCGCCATGACGACCCTTCACTACCAACCGCCAAACCGCGGCCATTCGGCCATCGGCGCACCCGGCACCGCGCCGATCACGTGATAGCGATCATGCTGGGCCGCCGTGGCGCAGGCATGGTTCGGCAGGATGCGCAGAAGCGTGCCGACCGGCAGGTCCGGCAGCGGCGCGCCGGTGCCCGGACGCCGCGCGATGACGCCGTGTTCCTGATTGGCCTGCAGCACCACGAGATCGGTCATCACTCGGCCGGAGGCATCGCATACCAGCCCGTAGAACTGGTCGATGGCCTGCGCCGCCGTTCCGCGATCGCGCGAAAGCGCCATCCAGCCTGCGTCGATCAGGATCCAGCCCCGCGCCGTATTGTGGCCGATGACGGTCGTCAGCACTGAACAGGCGATGTCATCTATTGTGCAGATACCGATCCCGGCCATGACGAGATCGAAGAACACATAGACCCCGGCGCGCATCTCGGTCACGCCGGTCAGGTCTTCGGCGGCGTGGGCGGTGGGGGTCGAACCGACGCTGACGACCGGGCAGGGCAGGCCCGCCGCCCTGATCGCCGCCGCAGCAGCAACAACCGCGTCGCGTTCGCGCACGGCGAAGCCGGCCTGTGCGGCGCGGCCGACCGCACCATAGCTTTCGCCGGCATGGGTCATGACGCCCCGCATCTCGGCCCCGGCTTCATTCAGGTGGCGCGCGATTGCGACAATTGCAGGATTATCAGGGGCCAGGCCGCCGCGATGCCCGTCGCTGTCGATCTCGATCAGGGCAGGAATTGGTCGCTTGACCCTGCGCGCCGCCTCGGTCACCGCCTCCGCCTGTGCCATGCTGTCGAGGATCACGGAAAGATCGCAGCCCCGGGCGCGGATCGCCGCGACACGGTCAAGTTTCTGCGGGGCAATACCGACCGCATAAAGGATGTCAGATACGCCCATGGCGGCGAAAACCTCGGCCTCGGCCAGGGTCGAGACGGTGGCGGGACCATTGCCCCCGGTCAGAACGCGGGCCGCGACTTCGCGCGACTTTACGGTCTTGAGGTGCGGCCTGAGGCCGACACCCAGCTTTTGCGCCCGCGTCGCCAGACGGTCGATGTTGCGCATCATCCGCGCTTCATCGAGTACGAGGCATGGCGTCGGCAATCCGGTCAGGCGGGAATCGGGCATGGCATTTCCTCTTCCGCCAAGTCATAGGCCGTGCAGAGGTCTCCTGCCAATGCGCGAGGTGGCGATGGGTCGGCGCGCACTGGTTTTCGGGGCTGGTTCGTGCGAAACCGGGCCTCGGGATCCGGTGGAGGACGTGATGACATTCGGCAAGGGCAGCCATCTGCATCTGATCGACGGATCGGCGTTCATCTTCCGTGCCTATCACGCCTTGCCGCCGCTCACGCGGAAGTCGGACGGGCTTCCCATCGGCGCGGTCGCGGGGTTCTGCAACATGCTCTGGGGCCAGATCCTTGCCAACAAGGGCAAGGACGGGCCAACCCATGTCGCCGTGATCTTCGACTATTCCTCGAAGACCTTCCGCGACGAGATCTACGACAAGTACAAGGCCAACCGCCCTGACCTGCCCGAGGACCTGCGCCCGCAGTTTCCCCTGACCCGCGAGGCCACCCGCGCCTTTGGCGTCGCCTGTCTGGAGATGGAGGGGTACGAGGCAGACGATATCATCGCGACCCTTGCCCGCCGCGCGGTCGAGGCGGGGGGCGATGTGACGATCATCTCCTCCGACAAGGATCTGATGCAACTCGTCGGCAATGGTGTGGTGATGTTCGACGCGATGAAGAACCGCCGCATCGACCGCGACGAGGTGATCGAGAAATTCGGCGTGCCGCCGGAAAAGGTCATCGACGTGCAGGCGCTTGCGGGCGATTCCGTCGACAATGTCCCCGGCGCGCCGGGGATCGGGCTGAAGACGGCGGCCCTTCTCATCAACGAATATGGCGATCTGGAAACGCTTCTCGACCGGGCGGGCGAGATCAAGCAGCCCAAGCGCCGCGAGGCGCTGGAGGCGAATGCCGATCTGATCCGCATATCGAAGCGGCTTGTGACGCTTGATGCCAATGCCCCGGTGGCCGAGGCGCTTGAGACGCTGGAGGTCAAGGCACCCGAGGCAGGGGCGGTGATGGATTTCCTCACCAGGATGGAATTCCGCACGCTGACGAAGCGCGTGGCCGAAGCGCTGAAGATCGAGGTGCCCGCCCTGCCGGAGGTCCCGGCCGCGCCAGCGGATGCCG
>JAWKWX010000019.1:0-57185 GCA_041397305.1 Paracoccaceae bacterium
GCCATTCGGGGCGGTTCGACAGGTTCAGGCGGATCATGGTCAGTATCCCGTGACGGTGTTGACGAGGACGGCGGTGCACATGCGGGCGGGGCTGGTGGCTTTCGCGGCCTGCCAGTCGAAGGTGGCCTGGATGCCCTGGGGTCCGGGGATCTCGATCCGCGGGACCGGCAGGTAGACGGCGTGGGCGGTGAAGGTGAGACTGGCGTTCGCGCCGAGGCTGTAGGCGAACTCGAGCTCGCAAGGCGTGCCGTCGATGGCCTGGGTGACGAGCGCGCTGTCCGCGAAACGCACCTCGATCCGGCCGGTCAGTGCGGCCATGCCGGGATCGGCGCCCTCGATCTTGCCGTCGTTGCGGATGGTCTCGATCCGGTCGAGGCCGTTGGCATAGGTGATCTCGGCCGAGACGACGTTGCCCAAGGCGGAGCCGTTGCGCTTCACCACCCCGTTGAAATGGCCGAAGCGTTGCAGGCCCAGCGCGGTCGGGGTTCCTGCGGCCGTGGTGGCGGCGATGGCCTCACCCTGCGCGATCAGCCGGGCAGTCGCGGTCAGAAGCCCCGACCGGTTCATCTGCCAGCTAAGCTGGTCCATCACGCAGCCCGCATACATCGCGAACCGCGGTACCTCCGGCATGGCGACTTCGATGGCCATGGAGGGCAGGCTCCAGTTCCCCGATTGGAACGTGTGGGTCTTGGGCGTGGTCCCCGCCGTGGTCGGGGCGCCGAAGGCGGCCTTCAGCCAGAAACCGAAGTTCTCGACGTCGATCGGCACGACGACATCGCCGTCGGCGGTGACCGCGTCCTTGATCGGGGCCAGCGGGTCGCGCCCCTGGCCCAGAAGCTCCGAGGCGATCAGCGGCTGTTCTGATCCGAGCGTGGTGCTTGCGAAGGGCATCAGCCGATAGCCGCTGGCGGGCGGGGTTCCGTAAACCGTCTCGAACGCAAGCGCCATCTGCGCCCGCGCGCCGTGTGCGCGTGCCATTCCTATTCCTTTCTTGGGATTCTGGATTGACCAAGACTAACTGCCCCAGCATTGTCTTGGTGTGAGAGTCACGGAGAGACCTAAATGAAGATCGCCGTTGGGATTATTGCTTTGGCCCTGTCGATGATTGCACTACTGCAGTCCTGCACGATCACTGGCCTGTCGGGACTGGCAAATGACGAGCAGGTCGGACAAGCAGGCGCGCTAGGCATGCTTACTGCGATCCTTATGTTCTTTGGCGGCGCTTTCTCTTTCGGACTACCCAGGGTGGCGCGCGTTCTATTCGTCTTGGGCTTCCTCGCTTCGATCCCTGCCCGTGAACAGTTTCCCGATATGTGGGTCTGGGGCATAGCTTCTGCCATTTTGGCTGGGCTTCTGTTGTTCGTGAAGTCGCCAAAGGCAAGCTCCAGCAACGCTGACTCCACGAGCTAAGCTAGACTGCCAGTTGTGGTGTAGTGAAGGACGACGGTGATCACCGCCGCCTTCAGGGCCGCCGCACCCTCGACGGGCAGGTCGACCGATGTCGGGGCCTCGGGTTCAACCCAGTCGCAGAGGCCACCGAGCGTCCGGTCAGTTTCCAGCGCCGTGCCGATGGCAGCGACCAGGGTGTCGAATGCGCTGGCCCGGCCGGTACCTGCCTGGACGACGACTTCCAGCTCGGCCCGATGCTGGTAGTGATAGCGCAGGGGCGACAGCGTCACCTCCGGCTCGCCCGGCTGGCCGTCGCGCAGGATGATCAGCCCGGCCGTGGGGATCCGTTCGGGCAGGACCTCGTCACGCAGGGTGAGGGCGGCAAGCGGCAGCAGCCGCGCCTGCAGCGCGGCGAGGACGGTTTCGCGGGTGGTGGGCATGACTACCGATGGGTTTGGTGGACTCTTGGAGGAAAATGACGTGTTATGTTTTGAAACGCAGGGGGCGTAGGGCGGTAGAATTGAAGGAAAATCTCACGAACGCATACGGGTACGCCAAGAAAGCCTGGAGGCGTGGCGCCGCTGAAATAGAAGCGGCATCGCCGCATTTCGAGAAGGCTATGGCTTGGGGCAAGCGACAGCACGAACGCCTGTCTCCGCATCTTCCGACACCAAGTCAGATCGAGATTTGGGCAAAGGAGAATGCGGCAAGGTTCGGATGGAACGAGAAACCCAAAGCAAATTCTCTTCAGCATCTCGAAGCAACCCTGAATGCAGTGGTGGCCGCAATTCGACAGGACTCCGAAAAGCGCACCCGGATATTCGTCAACGCTGTAATCAGCAAGACAACCGGCATAGCCGCGGTGACGGGCATTGCGGCCCTGATTTCTGGTTTCGGTGCCGCATCGACCGGTGCCGCCATAGGGTCACTCACCGGTGCAGCGGCGACCACGGCACAGCTTTACTGGTTGGGCTCGCTCATCGGTCTTGGAACCGCTGCCGGTGGCCTAATGTTGGCGGGTACGGGGATAGGCATCGGCGTCGGAGGCGGTCTTTTGGCAAAGCGCTGGCTTTTCGGGAGGTCTCGACCCGAAGACGAACTTCAGGATCATGAGAAGGCGATCCTTGTAGCCAGCATCACCTTGATCAAGGCGATCCGACAACAGATCGAGAGCGGGGTTTCCACTACCCACGCGGAAATGAGGCTCATCGCCGAGCATGCGCTGATCCCGTTAGCCAATCAAATCAACCAGTATTGGAACCAGGCGAGCCTGGATGAAGAAGGAATTTCCGGATGTCAGCCATTCACCAAGACGCTCGCCTTCCTGCATCAACGGAAACTCGATCACTGCAGGACAGAAATCGGCCGGATCGCGATTTCCGCGATGGCCGCGCCGCAGTAGGTGAGGGAACGCGCAGCGCCGCCGTCGTCATCGCGGTCACATTGCAGCGGCTGGTTGAAGACAGCACCTGGTTCTGGTCAGTTGAAGAGCGATTGGTGCTTGACGCTTTGCGGCGGTCTTCGGACGCCTTGCGCGATGCGGAAGTCGGCGATCTCGCGGCTTATGTAGCTGCTTTGAACCATGAGCAACTTCGTGGCGTCGCTTCCAATATCAAGGGCATCTACCACGAACTGCTTTATGTTCATGGCGTGAACGCAGACGGGGGAGAGATTAGCGCCGAGGTATTCGGGGCGACCAACCATCCAGGTGCAGATGTGCAGTTCATCGTTGATGGAGACGTCATACGGGAGGTCCAGCTCAAGGCCGTCGCGTCGGCCGCGCCAATTCTTGAGCACCTTTCCCGTTATCCCGAGATCGAGGTTCTGGCGACGACAGAGGTTGCGGACAGGGTCGCCGGTGTTGCCAGTTCCGGGCTGTCGAATGAAAATCTTACGGCCCAAGTCGATGAGGTGTTTTCTGCTTTGCCCGGTGATGGCTTGATTCAGGAAGTTGGCGAAGCCGTCGCGGCTTCGGCTCTCGTATCTGGTGCTTTCGCTGCAGGACGTGTCTTGCGAACAGGGTCAGTTTCGCGCTCTCAATTCAGAAGCGCGTTCGGTGACATGGCTGTGGGAGCTGTTACAGCAACAGTGCTTGATGTGTTGCTGGAAGGCATTGTCTGACGGAAACGAGAGATCAGCCAGCCGTGCTGCTCTCCCACCCCGCCACGATCCGCCCCGGCACGCCGTCGATGGCCCGCTCGGCATCCCGCGCGAGATCGAGCCGCTTGCGTAGCTTGACCTGCGGCACGAGGAGGAAGATCGGCACGGTGGTCAGCCCGCGACCTGTTCTTGCACGTGACGCCACCGCGCGCCCTTTGCTGTTCAGCCGCCCCTCAGCCACCAGCAGGCTCGGACCCCTGCGCCGGTAGATGAAGCGCAGCCGCAGCCCTGTACGACGTTCCCATTCGCCGGGGGTGATGCGACCACCGCGGGTGGATTTCCCTGCGGCCGGGGTGGGGATGGCCAGCCAAAAGCCGTTGCGCGACCGGATGAGTGGTCCGGCGTCATGCGCGCCGACGATCACCGGGGCGTTCGACCAGACCAGCGCCGCGGCGTTCAGGCTTTTGCCGCCCTTGGGATAGGTCGCGAGCCGGATCGAGTTGCCGAGCCGGGTGCCGAGGCCTGCGCCGGTGATCTGGCCGCGCCAGGCGGATTTCAGGCCCGCGCCTGCCTCGCGCATGGCGGTGGTGACGGCCTTTTCTCCCGCGACGATTTCCGCCTGCATCAGGGCGGCGAGGTCGGGGCTGATTTCAAGCTTCAGCTTCATGCTGGCCTCAGGTCCAGCGTCCAGATCAGCCGCTCCCGGTCGCGCAGCGGTTCTCCCTGGATGACATGGCTATCTGCGCCGATGACGATCACATCGCCTGGGCGCGGGGCGGGGAGGTCGGACACGCGCACGTCGACCACGGTCGTGTCGCTGACGAACCGCCCCGCGCCGAAGTCTGTGACGCGATCCGGCGCGCGGCGGATGATGCGGATCGGGCGTTCCTCGGAGGTCGTGGCCGAGATCCAGAGGGCCGGGGCCGCCATGGAGGCATGGGTGAAGATGCGGTCCATGGCGGCGCCAAAGACGGACACGGGGTGCGTCCGTCAGTTCGACGTGTGCAGGCGGATCGCCAGCCGGGGCCGCTTGGCGGAAGCGGGCCATCGGAATGGTCTATCAGGCCGACAATCTGCTGCCGTTCCTGACCGCTTCCGAGAACATCCGCCTTCAGCTCGCACTTTGCGGGGATGTGGAAGACGCCGCGGCGCGGACGGCCGGGCTCCTGGAAAGCCTGGGAATGGCCGCGCTTGGCGCGCGACTGCCTGATCAGCTTTCAGGTGGTCAGCGGCAGCGTGTGGCGGTGGCGCGCGCCATCGTCCATCGCCCGTCGGTCATTCTGGCCGACGAGCCGACCGGAGCATTGGACACCCAGAATGCGGCAGCGGTCATCGCCTTGCTGCGCGCGGCGCAACAAAGCATCGGCGCGACGCTGGTGGTCGTGACCCATGACGCGACCACCGCCAACAGCATGGCGCGCCGGGTGACGCTGCGGCAAGGGAAAATCGTCACGGACAGCGAGGTCGATCATGTTCACTAGATATGTCCTTGCCGATCTTGTCCGCAATCCGCGCCGGACGTTGTCGACGGCGGTGGGCGTCCTCTTGGGGATCGGGCTCTTTTGCGGCGTGCTGTTCTTCGTCGACGGGCTGTCCGCCTCGATGACGCAACGGGCCGTGGCGCCGCTGCCGATCGACATGCAGCGCATCCTGACCGAGCCGATTGCAGCGGACTTGAGGATGAACCTGACGGTGACACCCGCCGGGCCGGCCAAACCGGGAGATCGGATTGCGGTTCGCATGGAAATGCTGAACCAGGGCGCCTTGCCGGCCAACGAGGTCACGGTGCGCTCGGCCCCGATCGCCGGGATCGAGTTTGATGTGGGGTCGGCGGTTGCCGGTGGGCGATCGCTGGCGGCGACCGCCGGCAATCCGTTCTCGGTCGGGCTGACCAAGGCCGGGTTGAATGTCGGCACGATGCCGCCGAGAAGTGCCTTGGTCCTGACCTATCAGGCGACGGTCTCCAAAGCGCAGGACATCGGCGCGCAGAGCTTTCCATCGGCCTTTTCATCGCGTGAGGTTTTCTATCCGGTCGATGCCAATTCAGACGAAAAGACCGGCCTTGCCGACCTTCTGGGCAAGATAAGGGCCGTTGACGGGGTGACCTTTGCGGAGCCACTGTTTCTTGCCGACCTGGCGCCCGGTGCGCTGTCGGCCGGAAAGGCTGTAGACGGGCCGGTGCGGGTGTTCGGGTTCGACGCGCCCTATGCCAGCCATGACCGAACCGTCGAGATCGTCGAAGGGTCCCAGCGGGCCGGTGCCGCCGTCATCAGCGCAGAGGCCGCGGCCTCGCTTGCTGTGGGCGTCGGCGGCAGCGTGGCGATCGGCCTGCCCGACGGTAGCAGGATCGACCTGCCGGTCAGCGGAATTGCCGACCTGTCGCGCGCGCGGGCGCTTTTTTCCAGCCGCAGGGGTGCCGACCTCGAAACGTTCATCTATGTGCCGAACACTGTCGTCATCGACACCACCACCTTCACGGACATGGTCTTGCCCGCCTTCGCGCGTGCGACAACCGGGCGTGGCGAGCGGGTCAAGAGCCCACCGGTCCGCGAGATCGACATTGGCATCGCGCGTGATCTGCTTGACGCCGAGCCGGGCGCAGCGCTGGAACAGACCCAGCGTCTTGCCAGGATCATTTCGGCCGTCGCCGAAAAGCAGGACTTCCTGCTCGACAATATCTCGAACACGCTGGCGGTCGCGCGCGACGACGCGTCAGTCGCCAAGCACATGTTCGTTTTCCTGGGTGTTCCGGGCGCCATGCTGGCGGCGATGCTGGCCGCCTATGCCGGCGTCGTGCTGGGCAGTGCGCAGCGGCGTGAGCGGGCGACGCTGAGGATCAGGGGCGCCAGCCGGAAGAATCTGCTTTCGATGCTGGCGCTGCGGGTCAGCGGCATCACCGGGTTCGGTGCCCTGATCGGGCTCAGTCTTGGCTATGCCAGCGCGGCAACCGTGATCGGACATGCCACCCTGATGCGGGCCGAGACCGTGACGCTTGTCGGCTCGGCGCTGCTGGGCGTCGCGATGGGGCTTCTGGCCACGGGAGCCGCGCTCTACCTGAGCGGACGGCGGTCGATCGACCAGGAAATCAACGAAGATCGTGCGCTTCTGTGGATGCGGCCTCCCCTCTGGCGACGCTATGGTCTCGACTTCGCGGGAATTGCCGTGGTCGCGGTCATCACTGCCGTCGTTGCGGCCCGGTCGGGGTTTCAGGGGACACCTGGATCGGTCTATGTTGGGCGCGCGGTCCAGCTGCCGCTCGGTCTGCTGGTCCTGCCCATCGGGGCATGGGTTGCGGGCTGCTTTCTGGGCGGGCGGACCTTCGCGCTGTTTCTGGAACGTTGGCGACCGGCTCCGGCCAACCTGAATGACCGTCCGCTGGCGTTGCTCTACTGGATGAGCGTCAAGCGGCGATCCTGGTCACTGGCGGACGCGGCTGTGATCCTGGCGCTTATCGTCGCTCTGGGCGCCGGCCTTGCGGTGTTCACCGCGTCCTACGACGGCGCCAAGATCGCCGACGCCCGCTATGTAACCGGCTCGGACGTCAGGATCACGCCGGGGCCCGCCCGGGAACCGAGCGATCGGATCAAGGACACCGCCGCCTTCGCCGTAGATGGGATCGTCGCTGTCGCGCCGGTCATCTATGGGGTGCACAACATGGTCCTTCGATCCAAGCGAACGTCAGAAGTGGCCAATGTCGCAGCACTCGACCCGGCCACTTATGGCCAGGTTGCGCCGCTCGATGCGGCAGCATTTCCTAATGGCTCGCCCGCTGCGGCGCTTGGCATGATTGCAGGCCGCGGCGACGCGATCCTTCTCAGCAGGCACATGGCGAAATTTCTCGAGGCCAAGACGGGCGACCGGCTGCGCGTGCTGCTGGCACGGGGCACCGCGCAGCAGGTCGAGATCGAGATGGAGATTGCTGGCCTCTACGAACGCCTTCCCGGCTTTCCCGATGGGGCCGACGCGCTGATGAACATCGAACGGTTCGAACAGATGGTGCCCTCCACCGCGCCGACCTTCTTTCTGGCCAAGGCTGGTGACGGTTCCGATTCCGCGCTGGCCAGCCTGACAGTGGCGTTGCGAAACATTCCGGCCCTTGGCGCTGACCTGCACATCGAAACCCGCCTCACCGCGCTGGCCAAGGATCAGTCGAGCCTTGCAGCACTGAACATCGGCGGGCTGCTGAAGCTCGACTACGGTTATGTGCTGGCCATGGGAACGGTGACTATCGCCATCTTCGTCTTCGGGCTGTTGTTGCAACGCCGCCGCGAGTACGTCACCCTTCGGGCGTTGGGGATGGCGCCAGGGCTGATCCGCACCTTCATCGGTGCCGAGGTCGCGACGGTCGTCCTTGCCGGTTGCGCCGTCGGTATGCCCGTCGGGCTGGTCATGGCCTGGTTTCTGATCAATGTGCTACGCCCGCTGTTCGTGCTTGCGCCGCCGTTCGTCGCACCATTTGGTTCGTTGGGGACATTGGTCGGATGCATCGTCGGTTCGGCACTTATCACGTCGCTTGCGGCGTCTTCCCTGGTGAACCAACTCGCCGCGACCGAACTTCTGAGAGATGAATAGCCGTTGGTCCGATTCACGCTCTCCTGCGCCAGTTTGCGTAGCGGCCAGAGTTTTGCAACAATGCCTGTCCAGACTGGCGACGCGCACAAGAAGGGCCAGATCTCGCGGGCGACCTCTATCTGGTCGACGACGGCCCAAACTCCGATCGGGCCGGGATCATCTTGGGCAGCGGCCTCGGATCAGCGTTCAGGTACTGAACGAGACGCTCGCAAACCGCCGCCGCAAGGCCGGCCTCAGTTGGGAAGAGACGGGAGCCTTTCTTGCAGGCGTGCGCGCCCTGTGCCCGGTCGAGGAACTGACACTGCAGAGACTCGCGATGTCGCCCGCGCCCTTTCAGAGCGCTACGGCTTCTCTGTCTATGATGGGATGATCGTGGCCAGCGCCCTGATCGCAGGCTGCACGACGCTGTGGAGCGAGGACCTGCAGGATGGCCGGCTCATTGAGGGACGGCTTCGGATCATCAGTCCATTCGCATGAGGCGCGGTCTTTGGGCCAATACGGGTCTTGACCCAGCAAACTGATCCGAACCGAGTGCGATTTTTCGGGCACATTTCCGGAAGGAGAGGAGTGCCCAGATGCCGAAGAAACGATTCACGGACCCGCTTCACGCCGTCTGGCGCGCGTTGGTTGGGTCCCATGCGGGTTTTTCCAGTACCGTGAACCTGCGGCGCTCCCCGAGAACGACGACATCCAGTTCGCCGGAAGTCTCGGGGTTCACATAGGCAAATGCAAGACTCTTGCCCGTGGCATGGCCAAAGCCGCCAGATGTACAGACCCCCACAACCCTGTCGCCCTGCATCACCGCCTCGCCCCCGTAGATATCGCAATCGGTGGCGGCGACCTCACCATAGACGAGCCGGGTGGTGATGCCGTTCTCGCGGACAGCCTCGGTCGCGGCGCGGCCGTTGAAATCGCCTTTGTCCGGCGCATGGAAACGCTGGCAGCCAGCCTCGATCAGGGTGATCTCGTTCGTGAGCTCGGCGCCGAAGCCGCGATAGCCCTTCTCCATGCGCAGGGAGTTCACCGCGTGGCTGCCGAAATCGGCGATGCCGTGCGCCTCACCCTCGGTCCAGATCGCGTCGTAAAGCGAGGCCAGATCAGCCATCGGCGCGTGGAGTTCCCAGCCAAGCTCACCGACATAGTTCACCCGAAGCGCGCGAACGGGAATGCCCGCGATCACGATCTCTTGCCCCGACAGCCAGCGGAACGATGCGTTGGTCAGGTCGGCATCGGTCAGCGGCGCCAGAACCTCGCGCGATCTAGGCCCCGCCAAGACCAGCATCCCGAAATCATCGGTGACGTTGGCGATGGTCACGTCCTCTCCGGCGGCTGCGTGCAGATGGTCAAGCGCCTGGCGTTCGCCGCCCGCGCCGGTCAGGACGTAGAAGCGGTCATCGGCGAGGCGGGTGATGGTCCATTCGCCCTCGATCCGGCCCCCCTTCGAAAGGACATGGGTCAGGTTGATGCCGCCCGCCTTCTTGGGAAGCCGATTGGCGGTCAGCCGGTCCAGAAGCGCCTCGGCGCCCGGGCCGGTCACGTCGAACTTGGCAAAGCTCGACAGGTCCATGAGGCCGACGCGTTCGCGTACCGCCCTGCACTCCGCGGCGACCAGGTCGAAGACGTTGTTGCGCCGGTATTGCAGCTTTTCGACGAATCCTGCCGGGGCGAAGTATTTCGGCCGCTCCCAGCCGTAGACCTCGGTGTAGACGGCGCCTTTCGCCTTCAGCCTTTCATAGAGCGGCGTCACCCGGCGCGGGCGGCCAGCCTGGATCTCTCGCCCCGGCAGCGGGGTTTCGAACATGTTGTGATAGTCGTCGAAGCTTTTGGCGCGGGTGTAGTCGGCATCGGCGTAGCCGCCGAAGCGGCGCGGATCGACGGATGCCATGTTGATGTCGGCATCGCCGTGGACCATCCACTGCGCCAGATACTTGCCGCAACCCGCACCCTGGGCGATGCCGATGGACGAGCCGCAGCATTGCCAGAAGTTGCGGACACCATGCGCCGGGCCGACCAAAGGATTGCCGTCGGGCGTGTGCGGGATGGCGCCGTTGATGATCCGCTTGATGCCCGCTTCGGCGAAGACCGGCATCCGCTCCAGCGCCTTTTCCAGCCAGGGCGCGATACGGTCGATGTCGCCTTCGAAAAGCTCGTTCTCGCTTTGCCATTCCGGCCAGCCGCCACGACCCGCCCAGGCCTCTTTCGCGCCGTGGTGCTCGTAGATGCCGACGAGGCCCGCCTTCTGTTCCTGCCGGTAGTATCCCGCCGTGGCCGGATCGCGCATGACCGGCAGTTCGGTGTCCGCGTCCATGAAAGCCATCAGCGGTTCGGTCACCAGATACTGGTGCTCCATGTTGGTGATCGGCGTCTCGACGCCCGCCCAGTTGCCCACCGCGCGGGCATAGCAGCCGCCGGCATTGACCACGTGTTCGCAGGTGACATTGCCCTGTTCTGTCACCACTTCGAACTCGCCAGTGGGCAGGCGGTTGATACCTGTCACCCGGTTGCGGCGGACGATCGTCGCCCCCATCTGCCGCGCACCCGCCGCCATGGCGTTGCAGGCGCTGGCCGGGTCCACATGGCCGTCCATCGTCGTATGCGCGCCGGCCAGCACCCCATCGGTATCCAGCCAGGGGTTCAGTTCCCTGATCCGGTTCGCGCCGATGATCTCCAGATGGAAGCCGACATTGGCGGCAAATCCCGCGACATGGCGGAACCAGTCGACCTCTTCCGGCGTCGTCGCCAGCCGGATGCCGCCGCAGCCGTGCCAGCCCGTGGGATGGCCGGTCAGCTTCTCGAGACGCGGATAGAGCGTGTTCGAGTAGTGGTGGATCTTGGCCAGGGTGTAGTTGCCGATGAACGACGGGCATTGGCCCGCCGCATGCCAGGTGGAGCCGCTGGTCAGTTCGCCCTTCTCGATCAGCAGCACGTCCTTCCAGCCTTCCTCGGCCAGGTGATAGGCAAGGCCCACGCCCATCATGCCGCCGCCGACGATCACGACCCTCGCGTGTGACTGCATGGCGAACTCCCCTCTCTGCTTTCCGTTACCACACGCCGTTTCCGGCGTGCATCCGCGCCTTCGGCAGTATGATGTTGTAGGTTTCACGCAGCCGCGCATCGACATCGTCGCCGATGTGGCGCGGGTAATGGTCAGCCAGGATCTGTCGCACCCGGTCCCGAGCCACCACGCGCGCATCGCGTGCGCCTGCGTCCTGCCATTCGCTGATGCTGCGGCGGTCGGCGATTTCGGGATAGAGATAGTCCGTCTTCATGCGGGCGAAGGTCTGCGGATGGCCGAGGTAGTGGCCGACGCCCATGACGACATCGCGGACCACGTCGAAGTTCACCGTCTCCTCGCTGACCTCGACCCCCTTCACGGTGCGCAGGATCGCGCCCAGAAGGTCATTGTCCAGCACGTAGCTTTCCAGCGCGGTTCCCATCAGGCTGCCCTGCATCCCCGCACATTCGTGGATCATCGTGGCGCCCGCATGGGCGGCCAGCGAGATCGTGTAGCCTTTTTCGCCCCCCGACTGCATGTCGGGCAGCTTGCTGTCGGTCATGCCGGCGGGCACCGAATTGGGCAGGTCGTAGAACCCAGCCATCTGCGCACAGGCCGCCGACAACAGCGCCTGTTCGCCGGAACCGCCCGTCATCGCCCCGGTGCGGAGGTCGCTGACGAAGGGCCAGGCCGCGAAGATGCCCCGGCAGTTTGGGTCGATGATGTTGCAGAGCACCAGCCCGGCCAGCACCTCGGCGCAGGCTTGTGCGACGGCACCCGCAAGTGCGGCTGGCGCCGTGGCGCCTGCCTGCCCCGCCGAAACCAGAAGGATCGGCATCCCGGCCAGAACCGCCGCCTCGAGCGCGTCGCAGCTTTCGGTGGCAAAACGCATCGGCGGCACGACGTGGCAGCAGACGGCGGTGCAGAAGGGGCGTTCGCGGAACTTGCCCTCGCCGCCCGCCACCATGTCCAGCATCGGCTGCACCGCGCGCACGCTGTTGCCGTCGGTATAGCTGACGGCGATCGACTTGGTGGTGCCCGACAGGCAGGCATAGGTGGTGTTGATGTCGAGATCGAGGATCGTGTCGGTGTCGCGCGCCACGACCGAGCGGTGATACCAGTGGATGTTGTCCAGCCGGTCCACCAGTCGGGCGATATCGTAGAGGTCGGCCACCGTGCTTTCGCGGTATCTGCCGCTCTCGAAATCCATGATCGTCGGTGCCGCGCCGCCGGTTCCGGTGTGGACGCGCTTGCCGCCGATCTCCAGGTCGTGGACCGGGTCGATGCCGTGCAGGGTGAACTTGCGCCTCGTGCGGGCGATCACGTCCTCGACCAGCGCGCGCGGGAAGCGCAGGCGGCCGTTCTCGTCGACCCGGCATCCGGCTTCCAGCGCGCGCCGCTCCAGACTGGGCGTGATCTGCGACAGCCCCAGATCTTCGAGCAGGCGCAGCACGAGTTCATGGATGCGCACCATCTCGGTCTGGGTCAGCGGCATGTAGCGACCGCCCACCATGCCCGGCGTGATCGGTGCGATGGCGGGCGCCGGGGGCATGCCGCCACGCCCGATGCGTCTGGTCCGGCGAAGGGAAAGATCGGACATGATGGCCCCCTAAGGACTTTCGATGGCCGAGTTGAGTGCGTTTTTCGCCGCCGATCAAACGATCATTTCGAATGCTTTGCATTCTCACAGATCATGCGTGATCCGGCATCGTGGCGGCCTCATCCCTTATCCATTTGAGAAACGTCGCGACAAACGGCAAATCCGCGTCCTTTTCCAATGCGCCCACGTAATACGCCTCGCGCGTCGCCAGCATCTTTTCAACCGGGCAGACCAGCCGTCCGTCAGCCACCATTTCGTCTGTGATGTAGCTCCAGCCAAGGGCGACGCCACGGCCCGCCTCGGCCGCCTGGATGATCATCGGATAGCTGTTCAGCCGCACGCCGCGCCGTACAGGCTGCCCCGTTATGCCCTGCGCAAGGAGCCAGACGCGCCAGTCGACGCCACCCCAGATGTTGCCGCCGCCATCCAGATGCAAGAGCTGCTGGTCGAGCATGTCCGACGGCGTTCGAAGCTCGGGGTGTGCGCCCAGGTAGGTCGGACTGCAAACCGGATAGACCTTTTCTCCGAACAGGAGAGATGTCCGCACTCCGTCCCATTCCCCGGCGCCATAGAGGATCGCCACATCCACACCTTCCTGGCGAAGGTCAATCCGCTGATCCGTCGCGAGAACCCTGACATCAATCTCAGGGTGCCTTGCACTGAACCGCTCCAGCCGTGGCATGAGCCAGAAATAGGAGAAGGCAACGGACGCGGAGACTGTTATCTGCGGGTTTTCTGCGGCCGCCCGCAGCCCGTTGATGCAGGTCTCGATCTCCTGCAACCCCCGCGTCACGGCCTCGAACAGCCGCTGGCCATCGGCGGTCAGCTCGATCGCCCGGTGCAGGCGTCGGAAGACCGGCAGGCCCAGCTGGTGCTCGAGCGACTTGATCTGCCGACTGACCGCACTTTGCGTCAGACACAATTCGTCCGCAGCCATCGTGAAGCTGCTGTGCCGGGCGACCACTTCAAAGCTATTGAGCAGCGAGAGAGGCGGCATTCTGCGCTTCTTCATATCCTCCTCCTCCTGCATGTCAGGCGCCCGAAGATCAGTAAGTTCATGGCTCGTGGAAAAGCAATGATCTATGAAGCCGCCATGTGCCCGGGGCTGTTTCGGTCCGTCCGTTCGACATGCGGGTCGGATCAAAAACATGACCCCCTGGGTGGCCAATCCGTGTCCGCGCAGCCCGCCCGCCGGCCTGGCGGGGCCGCGCCGCGGCGATGGCCGCTGCCACCAAGGTCTGGTCAGGACCGCTGGCGGAAATGGCAGGATCCGGCATCAAGGGTACGTTCGGTCCATCGTAGCGCTGCGGGCCGCGCGACCACCAGACGCTGGCGGGCCGACCCTCCTGGCAAAGCTATGATCGTCACGAAATGGCCGCGATCATCGGGACGTCTGGCGCTTGGCGGGCCGGTGAACCGGGATACCGCAGCTTTTCTGCCCTACTGCGATTGATCGGCCACAATGTCCTGCGCCACGATATCGAGCATCTTCTGGCGGCGCGCCCGCCGCAGCCTTGCCGTTGTGACGAGCGGGACCCATGCTTTCGTGCTGGCGGATTCCGCATGTGAACCGCTGCGGAAGATCGAGATGCCCCGGCGGCTCGACCTTCCCGCTCCCGATCAATATCAGTTGCCAGACCTGACCTCGGTCGATCTGTCCTATGCGGGCCGACTGGGGGCGGCAAACCCGACCAATGCCGCCATCGCAGCGGCAAAGGTCGATGACCCCCTGACGCTTGAACGGCGTGACGGCAGATGGATGATCCTCGATCGCCACAACCGCCTGCTTGGCCGCATGGCCGGGCACTGGCAACCGCCCGAGGGAACCTCTCTCGTGTCGGGCAAGGTCGGCGCCGTCGTACGCTGGCGCACATCCGACAGTGATGAGCACTTCCAGAACTATATCAAACGCGACGAATGGGAGACGATCTTGCCCGAACTTGTGTTCCGCGGACAAGAGTGAGGCGGCGCCCGATGCCTGTCGTCCGACCCGCGCAGGGTCTTGGTCTGTGCGACACCCCAACTCACGCTAGGTCGGCGTCTTTGCCCAACGCAGGGATTCACGATCTCAATCCGTCCAGGCCAGAATTTGCAACAGCGCCGATTACCCCCACACGCCCTCAAACTCCCGCCACTCCCCCTTGCTCATCCCACTCGTCTCCTGAGTCACCGCCTCACCCTTGAGACGTCGCTTCAACACCTCCACCGCCTTGGCCGAAAGCGTCGCGCCGCCCAGACGGTAATCCTCGAACGCGCCATAGGCGATCGGCACCCAGTCCTTGACGATCCGGCACATGGTCTCGGCATAGACGCGGATCTCGTACTGGGCGTGGGCGTCGGCGCGGAGCCTGAGGAAGTGGAACAGGTTGTGCAGGTCCACCTTCCAGTACCATTGGGTATAGACATTCGCAGGCAGGTTCATGCGGGCAAGCTCGCGGGCGAGGCCCTTCTGGCCGTCCTGGGAGAGCATCGCCTCGTAATGGTCGTAGCTGCGCATCGCATCCTCGCGCAGGATGTCGAGGACGCGGGCGGCCTCCTCGCCTACCAGCATCTCGCCCCGGCCCTGGTTGTTGACGGTGGACTGGGCGGCGAGATGTTCGGGCGCCGGGATGTAGAATTCGCGGTCGAGGATCGAATAGCGCGCGGAATATTCGTTCACGTTGGCGGTGCGGTGGCGGATCCACTGGCGGGCGACGAAGACCGGCAGCTTGACGTGGAACTTCACCTCGCACATCTCGAAGGGGGTCGAGTGCCAATGGCGCATGAGGTAGCGGATGAGCCCCTCGTCATTCTGCACCGCCTTGGTGCCGCGGCCATAGCTGACGCGGGCGGCCTGGGTGATGGCGGCGTCGTCGCCCATATAATCGATGACGCGGACCAGTCCGTGATCAAGGACCTCGTGGGGGACGTAGAGGTGACGCTCCATCCCCTCGGCGGTGGCGCGCAGGGTCGTGCGGGTCTGGGCACGGGCCTCGGCGATCTCGGCCTTCTGGTCTGGGGTGAGCGTCATCGGGGCCTCCTGCGGTACGAATCGGTTCCTACTATATTATGCGGTTCGTGCGGGGGTAGCCCGCAATCTGTCGCGGGTGACAAATCACGCGCTTGGCATTTCGCAATCCCGCGCGCTCGTATAGGCTGGCGGTTGACGGGGATGGAGGCACCATGGCGATACGCTATCTGCATACGATGGTCCGGGTACTGGATCTGGAAAGGTCGATGGCATTCTACCGGCTTCTCGGGCTTGAGGAGACGCGGCGCTACGAGAACGAGGGCGGGCGGTTCACGCTGGTCTTCATGGCGCCGCCGGGGCAGGAGGACTGCCCGGTCGAGCTGACCTGGAACTGGGATGGCGACGATGGCCTGCCGTCCGACAGCCGCCATTTCGGCCATCTCGCCTATGAGGTCGACGATATCTATGTGACCTGCGCGCATCTGATGGCCAATGGCGTGACCATCAACCGGCCGCCGCGCGACGGGCGGATGGCCTTTGTCCGCTCGCCCGACAATGTGTCGGTGGAGCTTCTGCAGAAGGGGGCGGCCAAGGCGCCGGCGGAACCCTGGGCAAGCATGGGCAATACGGGGCACTGGTAGCCCTTCTTCTGGCGGGTCCGGCGGCGGCCGATTGCCGCCTGGCGCTGGCGTTGGGCTTTGACGTGTCGCGGTCCATCGATGCGCGCGACTATGAGATCCAGCGCGACGGGCTGATCGCGGCGCTTCAGGCGCCCGAGATCCGCGATGCCTTCCTCGCGCCGCCCGATCACGTCACCTTCGCGCTTTACGAATGGAGCGGCCAGCACGACCAGCGTGTGATCGTGCCCTGGACACGGGTCATCGGACCCGCCGACCTCGACCGGATCGTGGCCATCGTGCTGGCGCATCAGCGCGGGCCGGAACGCCAGGCCACCGCGCTTGGCCGCGCGCTCGCCTTCGGGCGCGGCGTACTGGCGGAAGCCGAGCCCTGCGCGACCCGGACGCTCGATATATCCGGCGACGGTCAGAACAACGACGGCCCGTCACCCGGGCGGACCTATGAAACGGTGGATTTCGAGGGCGTCACGGTGAACGGCCTCGCCATCGGCGACCACGAGCGCGGAATCTTCGATTATTACGAACGCGAGGTGATCAGCGGCCCCGGCGCCTTCGTCATCGCCTCGCCCGTGCAAAGCGATTTTCCGCGCGCGATCCGCCGGAAGCTGGAAAAGGAACTGTCGGTGCGGCTTCTGGGCAGCCTGCCGGAGGCGGGGCGCGGCGGATGACGGGCCGGGCGCCGATCCTCCCCGCCCTCGCGCGATCGCACCGCTTGCCCGCCCGGACCCGACACGGCAGACCTGCCCCTGCCGTCCCCGATGGCCCGAGTGATCCCCGAGGCCGCCGAGGGCCAGATCGCATGACCGGCGCTCAGGATCCCGCCCATGGTTCGATCGCCTTTCCAGGCGGCGACGTGCCGTCCGAAGGGACTGCAGCGATGTGGTGGTCCGCGCACTGCGCGAGGGCCTTGGCCTCGACCTGCAGTTGGCCGTCAACCGCGACAGAAGCGTGCCTTCGCCGCCTACCCCGCGTTCCGGGCGCTCACCCGGCCCGATTGGCATATCGACCATCACCGTCCGCCGGTCTCGATCGGCCCGGCCGCCAGCCCGACCGGCAATCTCGCCTGCGGGCGCCTGCCCGGCAACCGGCCCCAAATCGGCTTCACAGCCGCTTTCCGGCACTGGCACACCACTCGACGACCCGTTCTGCCGGTCCGGGATCGCCGGTCATTTCCGGCGGAGCGACGAGGCACTGGCAAGACCAGACCTTCGCCCCCCGCCAGAGGTCGCCACACCCGGCCGCCGCGTGCCTTTGCCGCGCCCTTCCCCTTTCATCTTGGCCCAAATACCTCGGGGGGTCCGGGGGGCTGGCCCCCCGGCGGATCGGTCCGCGCGATGCGCGGGCCGAAACCTTCGGGACCGGACCTGTCAGTAGATATAGCGGATCTGGTCGCCCCAATAGCGCTCCATCCGTTTCAGAAGTGCGTTCATATCCTCCAGCCCCTCGAGCCCGAGGATGCCGCGCCCCGCCATCCCCTCGGCATGGCGGCGAAAGAGGTCGGCCACCCGTTCGCGCACCGCTTCGCCCCGCTCCGTCAGGCGCACCCGGACCGACCGGCGGTCGACCTCGGACCGCTCGTGGTGCATGTAGCCAAGCTCCACCAGCTTCTTGAGATTGTAGGACACGTTCGAGCCCTGGTAGTAGCCGCGCGACTTCAGCTCTCCGGCAGTCACTTCATTGGCTCCGACATTGAAGAGAAGCAGCGCCTGCACCGCGTTGATCTCGGCTTCCGCCGTCCGCTCGAACTCATCCTTGATCACGTCGAGAAGCAGCCGGTGCAACCGTTCCACCAGGCCAAGCGTCTCGATATAGCCCGCCAGAAAGCCGGGCCGCGACAGGTCGTGAAGGGGGGCCTGCATCGTCATCTACTCGCTCCGTACCGATCCGTTGCGGACAGAGTGGGCAAGAAACGCCAAATTTCAGTTAAAGCCTTCCGACCGCGCCGCGCGCGCCGCTCACCCCTTCGCGGTGCCGTGCCGCGAACGGGCAAAGGCGCCGATCTCGGTCAGAAGGCCCGCGAAGCGCGCCGGGGCGGCTGCGCCGCCGGTGATCCAGGGATAAAGGTCCTGATCGCTCTCGCCCAGAAGCGCCTCGTAGAGGTCAAGCGCCTCTGGCGCCATCGCGCCCAGATGCACATCGGCATAGGGCCCGAGGATCAGGTCCATCTCCTTCGTGCCGCGCCGCCAGCTGCGCATGCGCAGCCGCTTCAACCGGCCTTCCGCCTGCGGGTCGCTCACGTTGCCGCCTGCCCCAGCCTGCGCAACCGTTCCTCGATCCGCTCGATCCGGCCGCTCAGCCGGTCCAGACCGCCGCGCACGGCGCGCAGCTCCTCGATCAGCGCCAGCGCCTCGGCATCGGTGCGGGCCGGTTCGGCCGACACGCCCTCGCCCTCGCCGGTCATCAGCCAGCGCAGGCTGACGCCAAGAAGGCCCGCGAGCATCTGCAGGCGATTGGAACGCGGCTCGGACGCGTCGGCCTCCCACTGGCGGACGGTCTTGACGCGCACGCCGAGCCTTTGGGCCACATCGGCCTCGCTCATGCCTTGCCCCTCGCGCGCGGCGGCGAGCCTGTCGCCCAGCGTTGCAATTTCTTCGGTGAACCATCCGTCGTCGGTCGTCGCCGTTGCCGCGGCCATATTCTTACTCCTTGAGCTTGTATGCGTCGAACGGGCACCCTAAGACATCATCCCGGATTGTTCAAACCGGAGCGCCCCCGATGGCCTTTCTATCCGACACGCTCGCCCGCGTGAAACCCTCGCCCACGATTGCCGTGACCACCAAGGCCGCGCAGATGAAGGCCGAGGGCAAGGATGTCATAGCTCTGGGCGCCGGCGAGCCCGATTTCGACACGCCGCAGAATATCAAGGATGCGGCCAAGCGGGCAATAGATGCAGGCAAGACCAAATATACGGCGGTCGACGGCATCCCCGAACTGAAGGCGGCGATCTGCCGGAAGTTCAAACGCGAGAACGGGCTCGACTACCAGCCAAACCAGATCACTGTGGGCACGGGCGGCAAGCAGACCCTGTACAACGCGCTGATGGCGACCTGCAATCCGGGTGACGAAGTGATCATTCCGGCGCCCTACTGGGTGTCGTATCCCGACATGGTGCTGCTTGCGGGCGGTACGCCGGTGCCGGTCGTCGCGGGGATCGAGACGAATTTCAAGATCACGCCTGCGCAGCTTGAGGCGGCGATCACGCCGAAGACCAAATGGTTCATCTTCAACTCGCCCTCGAACCCGACGGGCGCGGGCTATGCGGCGGCAGAGCTGAAGGGGCTGACGGATGTGCTGATGCGCCATCCCCATGTCTGGGTGATGTCGGACGACATGTACGAACATCTCGTCTTCGACGATTTCAAGTTCGCGACACCGGCCGAGGTAGAGCCTGGTCTTTACGACCGGACGCTGACCTGCAACGGCGTCTCAAAAGCCTATGCGATGACCGGCTGGCGGATCGGCTATGCGGCGGGGCCAGCCCATCTGATCAAGGCGATGGGCACGATCCAGTCGCAATCGACCTCGAACCCCTCGTCGGTCGCGCAATATGCCGCGCTCGAGGCGCTCGACGGTAGGCAGGATTTCCTCGGCCCGAACCGCGTGCTGTTCCAGCGCCGCCGCGATCTGGTGGTGTCGATGCTGAACCAGGCCAAGGGTATCACCTGCCCGCGGCCGGAAGGCGCCTTCTATGTCTATCCCGACATTTCCGGCTGCATCGGCAAGACCTCGGCGGGGGGGGCAAGGATCACCGATGACGAGGCTTTCGCAACGGCGCTGCTGGAAGAAACCGGGGTCGCCGTGGTCTTTGGCGCGGCCTTCGGCCTGTCGCCCAACTTCCGCGTGAGCTACGCCACCTCGGAAGAGGCGCTGGAAGAGGCCTGCCGCCGTATCCAGAGCTTCTGCGCGGGCCTGCGCTGAGGCCTCCTCGGGCGCTGTGCTTCTCGGCGGATCCAAGACCACCTTTGACAGGCCGCCCCGCGCTTCCTAGTCTCGCGCGATGAAAGGCGGGCTCATGTCGGATTTGCCAGACTACTTCTTCCGGACGCGCGAAAACGGCGCCGCGGTCTTCCGCATCGATGCGGAGAACCGTCACCGGCGTCTGGATATGGAGCAGATCGCTGCCGTCAACATCCGCAATGGCGAGATTCGGCCACATGGCGATCGCGTGCTGTCGCCCGAAGACCTGTCGGCGATCCGGGGCTGGATGGCGGACCGGCAGGCAGTGTTGGCGCGCCGCGACATCGACGACATCCTGCGCACCGTCGATCATCTGAACCAGACCGCCCATTGGGCGCAGACCAAGGCGAGCGACGACGATCTCGATCAGGTCACCGACGCGCTTCTACTCGCCATGCACGATCTGCGCGGCGTCCTTGTTCGCCGCAAGGCCGACCGCAGCTGAGGTTCCGAGGCGCTGCCACCAGGGCCCGCGCCAGAACCGCGCCATCAGAAGCGCCGCCGCCACGGCCAGCCCGACGGCCAGCCCGAACCACAGGCCGGTGCCACCGTAGCCGCCGGGGAAAGCGATCAGGTAGCTCACGGGAACCCCGATCACCCAATAGGACAAGGCCGCGATCAGCATCGGCGCGCGCGTGTCCTGCACGCCGCGCAACAGCCCGAGCCCGATCACCTGCATCGCGTCGAAAAGCTGGAAAAGCGCCGCCATCGCCAGAAGCTTCACGCCGAAACTCAGGATGGCGCCCGCCTCCTGCTTGCTTTCGTCTAGGAAGAGCCCGACCAGCCATTCCGGCGCGGAAAGGAAAAGCGCGATCATCAGAAATGCGAAACCCGCCGACAGGACGGTCGCGGTCAGCGCGCTGTCGCGCATCGACTGCGGATCGCCCTCGCCCTCGGCCCGGCCCACGCGCACCGTGGCCGCATTCGACAGGCCGAGATGGACCATGAAGGCCAGCGCCGCCACCTCCATTGCGATACCGTGCGCGGCAAGTTCGACCGTACCGATCCAGCCCATCATCACCGATGCCGCGACAAAGAGGCAGCTTTCGGCCAGACCGGTCAGGCCGATCGGCACACCAAGCCGCAGCACCCGGAAAAAGGCCACCCAGTCCGGCCGCCAGAAGCGCTGGAACAGGTGGAACCGGCGACTGGTTGGCTCCAGCGCGGCATAGAGGCCCAGAAGGGCCGCGCCGAAACTCTGGGTCAGCAGCGAGGCGATCGCCGCACCGCGCACGCCGAGTTCCGGCATGCCCCAATGACCGAAGATCAGCGTCCAGGCGACGCAGAAATTGAAGAAGACGCCGGTGATCGTCACCCAGAGCTGGACCTTGGTCTTCTCCAGCGCCGCGAGATAGCTTTTCAGCACCATGATCACCAGCGCGGGGCCCATGCCGATGCCCGCGATCCTGAGGAAGTCCTGCGCGAGGGCGGCGATATGCGGCTCTTGCCCGAAACGCAGAAGGATCGACCCGGAATACCAGAAGACCGGCAGGGTAAAGAGGCTGTAAAGCAGCGACAGCCAGAGCCCCATGCGCGTGTCGCGGCGGACCTGCGTGTCATCGCCGCGCCCCAGCGCCGAGGCGACCATCCCCATCACCGCGATGCCGAAGCCCGCGCCGAGGATGAACAGGACGAAAAAGGTCGAGGTCGCAAGGACCACGGCGGCCAGCTCCTCGACCCCGTACCAGCCCAGCAGCACTGTGTCGGTGACATGCAGAAGCATCTGCGCCAGATGGCTGCCGATGATCGGCAACCCCAGCATCAGAAGCGCCCGCGTCTGCGCGGCATATGTGAGCCGTTTCCTCATCCCTGACGCTTAGACCCGCGACGAGGCAAGGTCCAGAGGCGCCGCGTCTCAGCCCGGCGCGGCCGACGATCAGGGGATCGGACGGGCTGTCAGGTCACGGTCCTTCGATCCCCCGCGGTCAGCGCAGCGCGTCGGGGATGAGGCAGACCGGGATCGGTTCCATCTTGTGGCGGTTGGCGGCATGGAGGCGGCGGTAGATGGCGAGGACCTCGGCCTGGCGCTTCGTCAGACCGGTTTCGTCGCCCTTGAAAGTCATCGCCCATTCGAGCTCCGGATAGGAGGCGCCGATCTGGTCCTCGTCGGTGCGCGCATCGCCCCAGAGACCGTCGGTCGGCGCGGCCTTCAGGATCGCCTCGCTCACGCCGAGGACCCGGCCAAGCGCATAGACCTCGGTCTTCATCAGATCGGCGATCGGGCTGAGATCGACCCCGCCATCCCCATATTTGGTATAAAAACCAATGCCGAAATCCTCGACCTTGTTGCCGGTTCCCGCAACCAGATAGCCATGCAGACCCGCGAGAAAATAGAGCGTCGTCATCCTCAGACGCGCCCTTGTATTGACCAGGGCCATCTCGCGGGAGGGGGAATCAGGGGGGTTTGGGAGAGCGTTAACGAGGCGGTCGTAGGGGGCGGTCAGGTCGACCTCGATACCTTCCACAAGCGGATGGCGGGAGGTGAGGCGCGCGATGTGGTCGCGGGCGCGGCTGACCTGGTCGGCGCCCTGGTGGATCGGCATCTCGGCCACGAGCAGCGGCAGGCCGGTCCGGGCGCAAAGGCTTGAAACGACTGCGGAATCTATGCCGCCCGATACGCCGACGACGAAGCCCTTCATCCCTGCCCGCCGGGCATAATCCCCAAGCCAGCCGGTGATGTGATCCGCTACCTTTTCCGCCTGCATGCGCCCTGCCTCCACAAACCACGGCCAGCATAGCAAGCCGTCAGCGGGGCCGCCAGCATCCGTCCCGCCCCCGTATGGCATCCGTCCCGCATCCGTCCCGACAGGATCGCGCGCACCCTTCACCGCTTCTTTCCCCCGCCACGCCATCCTGCCCGGACCCACAGACCGGAGAGCCGGATGCCCGCCCTGACCAAAGCCGAACGCGACCGCGCCATCGCCTACCACGACCTCGCCTGCACCATGCGCGATCTGGAGGCGGACCTGCGCTGGGGGCTGAACGGCTCGCTCCGCATCCCGCGCGACTGGCAGGAGATGCTGCGCGAACCGGCGCTGCCCCGGAAGGTGAAGCTGACCCTCAGGCTCGACGAGGATGTGGTGGCCTTCTTCCGCGCCATGGGCGGCTTTCACCTGACCAAGATGAACCGGGTCCTGCGCAGCTTCATGCTGGCGCGGCTTGCAGGCGTGGCGACCGGGCCGGAAATGGTGGGCTACCGCCCGACCCCGGAGGAGGAGGAACGGAGCCTGCGCCGCGAGGTGCTGGCGCTGGTCGAGCGCGACCACGAGGCGCGGATGGCGGCGGAGCACCAGGCCTCCGATGCCGAAAAACGGCGGGCAAGGATCGCCTATCTGAAGCGGGTGAAGGCGGAGAAGGGGGGATGAGGGGGCGTCAACGGCCTGCACCTTGGGGCCAGTAGCGGAGAATCGAATAAGGGCGCAGGATGGCCCGGTTCATTCCTGACGGGAGGGTCCGATGCAACTGAATGCCAATCAGGTGACGGTCATGCTGCCCGTCCGCGATCTTGCGCGGGCGCGGGATTTCTATGAACGGGCGCTCGCGCTGACCGGGGGCACGGTGAAGCCGGACGGCAAGGTCGTCTATTCCTGCGGCGGGACCGAGATCGCGCTGTTCCCGCGCGCGGACGGGACGAAGGCCGAACATACCGCGCTGAGCTTCAAGGTCGACGATATCCTGGCCTCGATCGCCGAACTGAAGGGGCGCGGCGTGGTCTTTGCCGACTATGACCTGCCGGGCTTCAAGACCGAGGGGCATGTCTGCGTCCTCGGCTCGGAGAAGGCGGCATGGTTCAACGATCCGGAGGGGAATATCCTGTGTTTGCATGAGGATATTCCGGGGTAGGGGTGCGCCCCACCCGATCAGATGGCTTGCCAGTGGCATATGAGGGGGACCGTCGCGCCGGTGGCGCGGCGCAGGCCCCCGAATGACTCGGACGGTTGGCTGGAGGGTGAGGGGTTTGCCACCCACGCCGGACGGCGCCGAATCGGGCGGAAGGTTGGGCCCTCGATCCTGCAATGCGAACAGCAAGATTCACTGATTCCTAATGCCAAGATACCTTACACATGCGGGCGCAAGATTGCAGCGCGTCGCAGGAACACCATATGTCAATTATCGCTAGCTTCACTTTGGCGGAAATGCTGGATGACACTAATTCTTTCGCTCCAGACCCGCGACTCAATTTGGGTAGTCACGGATCGACGTCTTTCTGCCCCGGGACGGGCGCCAGTTGGCCTGCTGCCGGTTTCGTGGACACGAAGATAAGATCGTGACCAAGGAACTGGAGAGTGGATATGACGAGACGGAAGTTCAGCCGTGAGTTCAAGATCGAGGCCGTGAGGCTGGTGACGGACCGTGGCGTGGCGGTGGCGCAAGCCGCCCGTGACCTGGACGTGGCCGAGAGCGTTCTGCGCCGCTGGATGCGGAGCTGTGCTGCGCCTGCGGCCGCCTTTCGGGAACGGGCAGATGCGGCGATCTGGCCGAGATTGCAGCCCTGAAGAAAGAGGTCGCGCGTCTTCGTGCGGGCGTGACATTCTGAAGAAAGCGGCCGCTTTTTCGCGCGCGAGGCGACATGAGGTTCGCCTTCATCGCCAGGCACCGCCACATCTGGCCCATCAGCTGGCTGTGCGAGTGCTGGAGGTCTCGCGTTCCGGCTTCCATGCCTGGCTCAACCGCCTGACGAGCACCGCGAGATCCATGACAAGCTCGTCACGGCGATCGAGACGAGCTTCAAGGCCAACGACCGGACCTACGGCGCGCGCCGCGTCTGCGCGATGTTCTGGAAGAGGGCTGGCCTGCAGGCTTCACCGGATCGAACGTCTGATGCGGGTCAATGCCTGGCGCGGCCCAAACGCCGTGGAAAGCCGAGGACGACGGCGAACGGTCGGTCATCGCCGACAACATCTGGATAGAACTTCCAAGCCGACCGGCCGAACCAGAAGTGGCTGGCCGATTTCACCTACATCTGGACCGCCGAGGGTTGGCTGTATGTCGCGGTCGTGCTGGACCTGTTTTCGCGGCGCGCGGTTGGCTAGTCCATGCCGACCGATGCGTCATTGGTCATGGATGTGCTGATGATGGCGGTCTGGCGACGCGGAAAGGCCGACGCGCTTCTCCATCATTCCGATCAGGGCTCGCAATACACCAGTGAGCAGTTTCAGAGGCTTCTGGCCGACAACGGCATCACCTGCTCGATGAGCCGGGCCGGAAACGTTCAGACAATTCTGCGATGAAGCTTCTTCTCTCGCTGAAGACCGAACGGACGGCCCGAAAGGTCTACCGCACCCGCGACGAAGCCCGTGCCGACGTCTTCGACTACATCGAGCGCTTCTATAACCCGCGAAGACGGCATTCGAAACTGGGCTACCTCAGCCCGATGGAGTTCGAGGCGATCGCGCCTACGAACTTGGCACTGACTACACCATCGAAGAGGTCGCGATCAAAGCACGGAAATATCTCTTCGAGGAGCGCTTTGCCAGCTTGTCGGAGCGGCCCAATGGCACATTCCAGTATTGGATCGGTGGCTACTCGGCTAAACAGGACTTGGGCGAGATGTGGAAGCTGCAGATTCAGGACGGACAATGCGGAGCGCCCGTGTGCGAAGCCGCACGCGAAGTTCCAAGTATGATTAGTTGGGGTGGGCAAACCGAGGCTATTAATCGTCTTCTTTTGGGATACGGGCAAGGTTTGCCCGAAGCGCTGCTATCAGTCGGCCTGCCTCAAGCTCAACTCGAGGGGTGCATGAGGCATGTAGCGGCTCACACTCAAGCCGGCCTCGCCAATCCTGCAATGCCAACGCGTGACGCAATCGATCTCGCAACGTTTTTAGCAGATGCACAGAAGCAATTCGTTCGGTTCTCCATCGGTTCAAACACCGTCGGTGGGGACCTGGACGTAGCTACCGTAACGAAGCATGAAGGCTTCAAATGGATCAAGCGTAAGCACTACTACAGCCGAGACCTCAACCCTCTGGAGACTGACCATGCCTAAGCCAGCCAGCCAGGAGCTTCTCTACGATCCAATGCCGCGGCCGGACGTCAAGCTACCACCTGTCAAAGAACCAAGAACTCAGCGAGAAGATGCTCAGAAGTTGGTCGAACAGGACTTAAGGGAGGAAGTCACAGACTATCTCTCGAATTTGGTCTTTAGCTGACTTTGTTCATCGTCAATTGGGTTTGCCACCGCAGTTACAGCACAGTGTCCCCACTCGTTCGATGGACGTCGGGTTGGCTGACCTCGACCCTCACTGCTCCGGCACCAAAATCTCCCGTTTCCCCACATGGTTGGCCGCACTGACGAGGCCCTCTTCCTCCATCTGCTCCACCAGCCGGGCGGCCTTGTTGTAGCCGATGCCAAGTTTGCGCTGGATGTAGCTGGTCGAGACCTTGCGGTCCTTCAAGACCACGGCCACCGCCTGATCGTAAAGCGCATCGTCGCCGTCGCCGCCGCCGAGGCCCAAGACGAGGTCGATGTCGGCCTCATCCTCTTTATCCGGGCCGTCGACGACGCCGGACATGTACTCGGGCGGGCCGAAGCTCTTGAGGTGGGTCACGATCTCCTCGACCTCTTCGTCGCTGACGAACGGCCCGTGGATGCGGGTGATGCGGGAGCCCCCCGCCATGTAGAGCATGTCGCCCATGCCCAGAAGCTGTTCGGCCCCCATCTCGCCCAGGATGGTCCGCGAGTCGATCTTCGACGTCACCTGGAAGGAGATGCGGGTGGGGAAGTTCGCCTTGATCGTGCCGGTGATGACATCGACCGAGGGGCGCTGCGTCGCCATGATCAGGTGGATGCCGGAGGCGCGCGCCATCTGGGCGAGGCGCTGGATGCAGGCCTCGATTTCCTTGCCCGCGACCATCATCAGGTCGGCCATCTCATCGACGATGACGACGATATAGGGCAGTTTCCGCGGCTCGATCTCTTCGGTCTCGAACACCGGATCGCCGGTATCCTCGTCGAAGCCGGTCTGGACGGTGCGCTTGAACATCTCGCCATTGTCGAGCGCTTCCTTCACCCGGCCATTGTAGCCGTCGATGTTGCGGACGCCCATCTTGGACATCTTGCGGTAGCGCTCCTCCATCTCGCCCACCACCCATTTCAGCGCGACGACGGCCTTCTTGGGGTCGGTGACGACGGGGGAGAGAAGGTGCGGGATGCCGTCATAGACGGACAGTTCCAGCATCTTGGGGTCGATCATGATCAGCCGGCAATCCTCGGGCGAGAGCTTGTAGAGAAGCGAGAGGATCATCGTGTTGATGGCGACGGACTTGCCCGAGCCGGTGGTGCCCGCGATCAGGAGGTGGGGCATGCGCGCGAGGTTCGCCACGACCGGCTGGCCGGAGATGTCCTTGCCGAGCGCCAAAGGCAGCTTGTGGTTGCCGTCGCCGAAGTCGCGGGCCGACAGGATCTCTCGCAACACCACCTTTTCGCGGTGGGCGTTCGGCAGTTCGATGCCGATGACCGACCGGCCCGGCACGGTGGAGACGCGGGCCGAGAGGGCGGACATCGACCGCGCGATGTCGTCGGCCAGCCCGATGACGCGGGAGGCCTTGAGGCCCGGCGCAGGTTCCAGTTCGTACATGGTGACGACGGGGCCGGGGCGGACCGAGACGATGTCGCCCTTCACCCCGTAATCGTCGAGCACCGATTCCAGCATGCGGGCGTTTTCTTCCAGCGCCTCGTCGGAAAGCTGGTGGCGCTGGATGGTGGTGGGGCTGGCCAGAAGCGACAGCGGCGGCAGTTCGTAGGCGGGGCCCGCGGGTTCGTCGAACTTCAGCCGCGGCTGGCTTTCCGCCTCGGCCTGTCGCGAGGGGGCGGGCTTGCGGGTGGAATGGCGGATGACGCTGCGCCTTGCGTCCTGAGCGGCAAAGCCGCCGGGCTGGGCGAGGCGGGCGGGCGCGGGCGCGTAATCGTCGTCGGTGTCGATGGAGAACGCGTCCACATCGGTCTCGTCCCACTCATCCGGCGGCAGGTCGGCGATGGCGGGCGCGACCGGCGCGGCAACCGGCGTGGTGGGCGGCGCGGCAGGCGGCGTGGCGGGCGGCGTGGCGACAACCGGCCGCACGGCGGGCTTGGAGAGCGGCGGCTCGACCCGGCCCGACGGCAGGGGCGCCGCGCCGCGCGCCTTCACGGCATCGGCGATGCGGGACCGGATACGTTCCGCGCTGGGCGCCTCGGTCTGCCAGATCATCTCGGACGGGGCCTGTTCGACCAGCTCCGGCTCCAGTTCGATATCGTCGATCGGATCCGGCGCGGTAAAGCGGCGCAGGAGGCCCGAGAAAAGCCCGCCCGACGCGGGTTCCGGCGCGGCCGCAAGCGGTTGCGCCCCGGCGGCGGCCCCGAAACGTGGCTCGGCCCGGAGAACCGAAGCGCGGCGCTGGCCAGCGGGGGCGAAATCCTCGGCCTCGGCCTCGTAACCGGCGGTGGCGGAATAGCGCGCGAGGGCTGCGGCGCGCTCGGCGGCCTGCGCCTCGCGCCGGGCGCGATGCATCTCCTGCAGGCCCCGTGCGGTGCGGGCCGACATGGCCACCCCGGTCGTCAGCGCCCTGAGAATCCGGTCATAGGCGAGGATCGTCGTGAACAGGGTGCGCCGACCGATCTGCACCAGCTCGCGCCGGTCGAAGCCGAGGACGAACAGCATCAGGCCAAGCGCGAGCGCCATGAGCAGAAGGCCGGTCATCGCGAAGCTCACATTGCCCGAGGCGGGGACCACGCCCATCAGCGAGCCAAAGACCGTATCGCCGAACATGCCGCCATAGCCGAAGACCTGGTTCCAGTCGGTGCCCGGTTCGCGTGCGGCGAAGGCGACGGACAGAACGGCGATGGCGATCGGCGCGAAGATCGTCCGGCCGATGGCGCGGTCCTCGCCCCGGTGGGTCATGAGACGGACGCCCCAGGTGACAAGCACCAGCGCCACGCCCCAGGCGCCACGCCCGGCGATCACGTAAAGCGGCGCGGCGACGGCGGCGCCGATCCGGCCCAGAAGGTTCTGCACCGGCTGGTCGGAGGCGGTGAACCAGCTTGGATCGTCGGGCGAATAGCTCGCCAGCATCAAGGCCACGACGAGGCCGAGGCCGAGGAGGGCGGCGCCCATCAGCTCTTTCCCCCGCCGTTCGATCGCGGCCTGCGTCTTCTGGTCGACCAGAGGATCGCGCCTGCGTGCCTGATATGATGCCATTCGATGCGTCCCTACCTGTAAATGCAGTCGCGGAGCCGGATCAGCCCCTGCCGCATGTCTTCCTGTGGCGCGACCATGGCCACGCGGATATAGCCCTTGCCGGGATTGTCGCCCGCCACCTCGCGGGCGAGATAGGCGCCGGGCAGGACCCGGATGCCGGTTTCGCGCCAGGCCTTCAGCGCGGCCTGTTCGCCATCGCCAAGCTCCTCGGGGACCGGCAGCCAGAGGAAGAAACCGCCCTGCGGCCCCCGATAGCTCTGGACCGGCGCGAAGATCGCGTCGGCGATGCGGAACTTTTCCTGATAAAGCGCGCGGTTTTCCTCCACATGCGTCTCGTCGGCCCAGGCACGGGCGCTGACCCGCTGGATCGGCAGGGGCAAGGGGGCGCCGCCATAGGCGCGCAGCTGGCGGAAACGGCGGACCGTCTCTGGCCCGCCCGCGACGAAGCCCGAGCGCAGACCGGCGAGGTTCGACCGTTTCGAGAGCGAATGGAAGACCGCGACCCGCTCGGGGTCGGCGCCGAGCGTCGCGGCGACGTCGAGCGCGCCGGTGGGCGGGGCGTCGCGCCAGATCTCCGAATAGCATTCGTCGGACAGAAGCGTGAAACCGTAGCGGTCGGCAAGCGCGAGGAGCCGTTCGAGATAGGCGCGCGACGCGACCGCGCCCTGCGGATTGGCGGGCGAGCAGAGATAGACGAGCGCGGTGCGGTTCAGGATTTCCGGCGAGAGGCTTTCGTAATCCGGCAGGAAGCCGGTCGCGGCGGTCGCGGGCACATAGATCGGCTCGGCGCCGACCGAGAGCGCGGCGGCGGCATAGGGCTGGTAGAACGGGTTCGGCATCAGGACGACGGGGCGGCCGTTCTTCGCCTGGGGGCAGAGCGCGAGGCAGGCGTCGAAGAGCCCCTCGCGCGTGCCGTTCAGGGCCATGATCCGGTCAGGGGGCACGTCGGCGCCATAGCGCCGCGCGATCCAGGCGGAAATGGCCGCAAGAAGCTCCGGCGCGCCCTCGTTCGGCGGGTAGAGCGAGAATTCGGAGAGATGAGCGTTCAGCACCTCGGACACGAAGGGCGGCATCGGATGGCGCGGCTCGCCGATGGTCATGGCAACAGGCTCGCCGCCCGGGGGATGGGTGTCGAGCAGTTTCCGCAGACGCGGAAAGGCATATTCGGGCAGGTTCGAAAACCGCTCTGGAAACGCCATTCTTGCCTCAATCTCCGGGGTCGTAGCGCCCCGTTTGCAAGGGACTCTAGCCAATGGCCCGGTGCGGGTCCAGAAAAAGCGAAGGCTTTGAGGCGCTTGGAGCCGTGCCCTGTGGCTTTTCGGCCCCGAAAGGGCGCTCGTCCTTGCAGGTTGTGCCTCCTCGCGCCCCTTTCCCCACGTTCTGTCCGGAAATACTCCGGGGTGCGCGAGGGGCAGCGCCCCTCGCCTCTTCAGGCCGAGAGCGCCCCTTCCGCCGCCGCCCCGAGGCGCAGGAGCGCCTCCTCCCCCATCGCCCGTCCCATCAGCATCAGCCCGCAGGCCGGGGTGGCGGTGGGCAGGGTGAGGGCGGGCAGGCCCAGCAGGTTGGCGATGCGGGTGTTGCGGAGCGCGAGCAGGTTCTCGGCGGTGAAATAGTCCGCGTCGGTCTCAAGGCGCTCTGCGTCGGGCGGCAGGATCGCCGCGGTGGGGGCAAGGACGGCATCATATCCGGCGACCTTGGCCGCCCAGTCGGCGCGGATCGCCTGGAGCCTGCGCCAGGCGGCGACGAAATCGGCGCCGCTATACTGGGCGCCGGAGCGGAAGCGCTCGCGCACCGGGGGATACATCTTCTCCGGCGCCGCCTCGATCACCGCGCGCCAGATGCCGTAGGCTTCGGTGGTGAAAAGGACACCGGCGAGCGCGAAAGCCTCGGCGAGGGCAGGGAAGGCGATGCGCTCGATGCGGGCGCCGCCGCCCTCGAGGCGGGCGAGGGCCGCGTCGAAGGCGGCGAACGGTGTTTCGCGGCAATCTTCAAGCGCCACCGTCTCGATCACCGCGAGGCGCGCGCCCTTGAGGTGCGCGCCCGCAAGGTCGGCGGGTTTCGTGCCCTCAAGCGCCGCGAGCATCAGGCCCGCATCCTCGACCGTGCGGGTCAGCGGCCCGACCGTATCGAACCGTTCGACCAGCGGCACGACGCCGCCCGTCGCGACCCGGCCGTGGGTGGTCTTGAGCCCCACGAGATTGTTCCAGGCGGCCGGGATGCGCACCGATCCGCCGGTGTCGGACCCCACGGCGGCGGCGGCGAGGCCGAAGGCGACCGAGGCGGCGGCGCCCGAGGAGGAGCCGCCGGGCACCAGTGCGGGGTCGTTCACATTGGGGGGTGTCGCCGTCATCGGGTTGAGGCCGAGGCCCGAGAAGGCAAGTTCGGTCATATGGGTCTTGCCGAGGCACACAAGGCCCTGGGCGGTGGCGTTGCGCAAGACCTCCGCATCGCGGTCGGGCACCCGGCCCTTGAGGAGCTGCGAGCCCGCCTCGGTCGCGACGCCCGCCATGTCAAAGAGGTCCTTCCAGCTGACCGGCACGCCGTCGAGGGGCGACAGGCGGAGGCCCGCTTTCGCCCGCGCCTCGGCGGCTTCGGCCTCGGCCAGCGCCCGATCCTCTGTCAGGCGGGCATAGATCCGGTCGGCGGCGGGATCGGCGTGGATCGCCGCGAGATAATCCTCGACCAGCCACAGGGGGCTGAGTTCCCCCCGTCCGATCGCCCGGCCCTGTTCGGCCGCGCTCATCCCCCGCCAGAATGTCATCCATGCCTCCGCTCTTCGGCCAGACGGTAGCGGCAAGGCGGCGCATGGACAATCCCGCGCGGGCCGCGCCATAAGGGAGATATGGATCACGATGTCATCCTCATCGGTGGCGGCCTGAACGGCCCGGCCCTTGGCCTTGCGCTTGCCCGCGCGGGCCTTTCGGTCGCGGTGGTCGATGCGCAACCGGCCCGCGCACGCGCCGAGGCGGCGTTCGACGGGCGGGCCTATGCGCTGGCGGTGGCCTCCAAGCGGCTTCTGACCGCGATCGGCCTCTGGCCCGCGCTCGCGGACAAGGCGCAGCCGATGCTGAAGGTCGTGGCCTCGGACGGGCGGCCGGGCGAAGGCGCCTCGCCCTGGCGCCTGACCTTCGACAGTGCCGAGATCGAGGAAGGCCCGGTGGGCTTCATGGTCGAGGACCGGCATCTCTACGCGGCCTTTCTGGGCGCGATGCAGGCGACGCCGGGCCTGACCCATATCCCGGGCACGACTGTCACCGGCCACGAACCCGGCCCGGCGGGTGTCACCGTTTCGCTTTCAGACGGGCGACAGCTGACGGCGCGGATGATCGCCGCCTGTGACGGGCGCGCCTCGCCCACCGCCGCACGCGCGGGCATCCGCCGGATTGGCCATGCCTATGGCCAGACCGCGCTGGTCGCGGCCATCGCCCATGAGCGCCCCCACAAGGGCGAGGCGCATCAGTTCTTCATGCCCGCCGGGCCGCTGGCCATCCTGCCCTTGACCGGCAACCGGTCGTCCATCGTCTGGAGCGAGCGGGAAGAGAGCGCCCGCGCCATCGCGGCGCTGGATGACGAGGCGTTCCTGGACCTCCTTCGCCCGCGTTTCGGCACGTTCCTTGGGGAAATTTCGCTTGCCGGGCCGCGCTTTTCCTATCCGCTGACGCTGACGCTCGCCGAACGCTATACGGCACCCCGGCTGGCGCTGGTGGGCGATGCGGCGCATGGCGTTCATCCGATCGCCGGTCAGGGGCTGAACCTCGGGCTGCGCGATGTGGCGGCGCTGGCGGAAGTGCTGGTGAATGCGCACCGCCGGGGCGAGGATATCGGCGCGGAAGATGTGCTGGAGCGCTACCAGAGCTGGCGGCGGTTCGACGCCACCACGCTCGCGCTGGGCATGGATGCGGTGAACGCCGTCTTCTCGAACGACAATTCGCTGCTGCGCACCGGCCGTGACCTGGGCCTCGGCCTCGTGAACCGCATCGCGCCTTTGCGCCGCGCCTTCATGCGGCAGGCAGCGGGCCTCACGGGGCAGACGGCGAAGCTGTTGGCGGGGCAGGCGTTGTAGTGTCGCATTGGATGATCGACCGGAGAAGCCGGTGTTGCGCGTGAGACGGCATATTTCTCTCGCGCAGGTCTTGGGTTGCGACGTCCACCAACCGGGACAAGGCGGCCTTTTCCTGAAGGGCGGTTGAAGGTTGTCAACAGGTGCAAATCGGCCACCACTGCAAGACGCTCAGGTGAAAGGCAGAGGGACAGAGTGGTTTACGCGGATCTGTGTGCGAGGCAGTCTGACGGGTCCTCGCCGCACAGAGCCGGATTAGGCCAACTCTGGTTCGCCGCCAAAATGGGCCCAGAACTCGTCCCTGGCGTTGGTCCGCGGGAATGGCGCCGCTGGAACCGGCACCTCGAGGAAGCGGCAGATCGGTTCCCAGCCATCGGCCGGCGCGAACACCAGAAGGCGATCTGCCGGGATGATGTCGCGGACCTTCTCGTTGTTGCTGCGGTAGGCGGCGAGAACTGTGTTGCGGTCGTGTCCGCCGAGAACCTTGTCAACCAGCAGCCGGTCCATGGTTTCGAAGATTGGCACCAGGTGAGGAGGAAGCGGCAAAGCTTCCCGCACGCGGAAGAACTTGCCGATGGTGGTCGAATAGCTGGCCCACCATTCGTCTTCGGGCCGCTCGGTGTGCAGAACCTTCGCCTCGGGGAATGCGATCGACAGCTCGTGCCAGACTGCGGCGCCGGGGAAATCGACCTGTGCGCGGTATCCCTCGAACACCTCGCCCCAATCGACATTCTCGCCGCATGCGAACGCGTCCCAGTGTGCGGACTGCGCCGGATTGGCCATCACCTCTGTCATGTGGTGGCAGGGCCCGAAGCCAAGCTGCTCCAACGCGAGTTTCGTCGTCATCGTTCCGGTTCGGCCGAAGCCGGAGCCAATAACCTTCAGTCTCATGTCCTGAGCTCCTTTCCTGCGATCCATTTGGGTTTGTTCGACTGTGGGATAAGGATGCTGATGGACGCTCTCGGCGGCAAACGAAGGATTCTCACGGGCCATGAAGGAAATTCATCTGCATCGAATCGATCTGAACCTGCTGGTCGTGTTCGAGGTCCTGATGGACGAGCAAAGCGTCACGCTGGCGGCACACCGGCTGTTCAAGACGCCCTCGGCGATCAGCCACTCGCTCGCGCGGCTGCGCGAGCAGACGGGCGACCCGCTGATGGTCATGGTTGCGGGCCGGATGCAGCCCAGCCCCTATGCGCTGCGGCTGATCGAGGAGGTGCGGCCGATATTGCAGTCTGTCCGCCGCGCGATGCAGCGCGACGCCACATTCGACCCGATGGCCAGCCACCGCATGTTTCGCGTGGCCATGCCAGTCATCCCCGCGCTTGTGGCGATGGCGACCGCGCGGGTCCAGGAACTGGCGCCAGATGTCGGGATCGACTGGCTGCAATTCGGCGAACGCACCTATGCCGATATTGCCGCCGAGAGCATCGACCTGGCATTGCACAGCGCTGACACGCCGTTGCCCGAGGGCCTTTCCAGCCACGTGTTGCCGACACTGACCCGCTACACCTTTGCCCGCTCCGGCCATCCCGCACTGCAGAACTGGACGCAACAGGCCTGGATTGATTGGCCGCATGTCATCTTCGGCTCGACTCACGGCACGCCCGAAACCGTGTCCGAGCGCATTGCCAAGCTAGGGGTCGGCCGCCGGATCGGCGCGCGCGTTCCCGACTACGCCCACATCGGCGCGCTGCTGGCGGCAACGAACATGCTGGCAAACCAGGTCGCCATCATGTTCGCCGAGGATCTCGACCGCCACAGCCTCCGCATCCTCCGTCCGCCGGTGGACCTGCCGGATTTTACCTTCCGCTGGGTCTGGACCACCCGCATGACCACCGACCCCGGTAGCCAGTGGTTTCGCACGATCCTGATGACCTGTCTCGACGATCTCGTCACCGAAACCGCGCAGCTGGTCCAGCGCATCGGCGTGATCGAGCCGGTCAGGACAGGCGGCTGACGCGGTCATTCGAGCGATCGGTTGGGGATTTCTCGGCGCGCGCGCTAGGTCAGAAACGCAACGGCGCGTGAGCAGAGCCGAGTGACCTGAGGGGCAAGAAAGGCCCGAACCGGACATTGCCGACTCTGGAGTGGAGGGGTCCGCCCCCTCACCCGATCTCCCGTGCCTCGTCCACCAGCATGATCGGGATTCCTTCGCGGATCGGGAAGGCGAGTTTGGCCGGGGCGGAGACCAGCTCCTGCCGGTCGGCGTCGTATTTCAGGGGCGCCTGGGTCAGCGGGCAGACCAGCGCCTCCAGCATGCGGCGGTCGAACTCGGGCCGGTCGGTCATTGCACTTGTCCTTCGCCATCGGCGCGGAGCGCGAATTCGATCAGCATCTGCAGGGTTTCGCGGCGCAGGGGCAGGGTCGGCGCCTCCAGCAGCGCCTGCTTGTCTTCCGGGTCGAAGGGGCTGAGCATGGCGAGCGCGTTGATCAGCACCTCGTCGGGCGCGTCCTCCAGCCCTTCCCAGTCGGTGGCGAGCTTCTTCTGGCTGAAGAAGCGGCGGAGAAGGTCGAGGAAGGCGGGACGGTCGAACCTTTCGTCGATCTCGGGGGGGCCGAGGTCGCGTTCGAACCCCTGCCAGCTTGTTTCGGCGCGGAGGTAGGGGGTGAAGCCCGTCACCTCGCGCGTGAGGCGGAAGCGGCTGATGCCCGTCAGCGCGATCATGTAGCGGCCATCCTCGGTCTCGTTGAACGAGGTCAGTCGCCCGGCGCAGCCGATGGCCGACAGGCGGCGCTGGCCTTCGGGGGCGGGGCGCGGCTGGATGATGCCGATCAGCCGCTCGCGGGTCTTCAGCACATCGTCGAGCATGGCAAGGTAGCGCGGCTCGAAGATATGCAAGGGCAGCCGCCCGCGCGGCAGGAGGAGCGCGCCCGGCAGCGGGAAGAGCGCGATCACATCCGGCAGGTCTGCGGGCTTCAGGAGCATGGGTCTCAGACGAAGACCATGGACGACAGCTTGCGGCGACCTTTCAGCACGATCGGGTCATTGGGTTTCAGCGCGTCGAAGATCTTGAAGAGCTGGGTCTTGGCGGCACCCTCGTTCCAGTCGCGGTCGCGGCGGAAAAGCTCCAGCAGTTCATCGACCGCGGCTTCGACCTTGCCTGCCGCATGAAGCGCGAGGGCCAGATCGAAGCGGGCCTGATGATCGTCGGGCGCGGCGGCGACGCGGTTCGACAGGTCGGTCACCGGCCCGGCACTTTCGGCCTGGCGGATGAGGTCGAGCTGGGCGCGGGCGGCCTCCACCTCCTGCGCCTTCGCGATCTTTTCGGGCGCGGCCTTCAGCAGCGCCTCGGCCTGGTCGAGGTTGCCCATGGCGAGATGCGAGCGGACGAGACCGCCATAGGCGGCGGCGCTTTCCGGCTCCTCGCCCAGAATGGCGGCGAAGGTTTCGGCGGCATCGACCGCGGCGCCCTCGGCCAGCATGTCCTCGGCCGCTGCGATCGCGTCGGCCAAGCCGCCGTCACCGGCCAGCGTGGCGAGTTTCGCCACGAATTCCCTGATCTGCGAGCCGGGGATCGCGCCCTGGAAGCCGTCGACCGGCTTGCCCTGCCAGAAGGCATAGACCGTGGGGATCGACTGGATGCGCAGCTGCGCGGCGATCGTCTGGTTTTCGTCGACATTGACCTTGGCCATGCGGACCTTGCCGCGTGCCGCCGTCACCTCGGCCTCGAGCGCGGGGCCGAGGGTCTTGCAGGGCCCGCACCAGGGCGCCCAGAAATCGACGATGACCGGAACCTCGCGGCTCGTCTCGATCACATCCTTCATGAAGGTCGCTTCGGTGACGTCGCGGATGAGATCGCCCGCGGAAACGCCTTCGGGCGCGGCGGCGGGTTTCTGGCCGAATTCGAGCATGGCTGTCCCCTGAGAGAGTTCGACCCCTATATGAGCATTCCGGCCGGAAAGGCCAAGGGGCAACGCTCAGCTTGCCATGCGGGCAAGCCAGGTCCTGGCGCGCAACGACAGGTGCGGGCCGATGCGGCGCGCAACCTCGGCATGATAGGCCGAGAGCCAGGCGCGTTCGGCGGCGGTGAGCCCGGACAGGTCGAGCAGATCGGTCTGGAAGGGCACGAGGGTGAGCGAGCGGAAGGCGAGGAAACCGTCCGGCTCCTCGACCAGTTCGACGGTGTTTTCAAGCCGGATGCCGAAGCGGCCCTCGCGGTAGAGGCCGGGCTCGACGGTCATGACCATCCCCGGTTCGAGGTCGACGGGATTGTATTTGCGCCCCAGCCGGGCGGGATGTTCATGGACCGACAGGCAATGGCCGACGCCATGGCCGGTGCCATGGTCATAGTCGGCGCCGATATCCCAGAGCGGGCGGCGGGCGATGGCGTCGATATGATGGCCCTGCGTGCCGCGCGGGAAACGCAGCGAGACGAGCGCATGGAAAGCGCGGAAAACCGCGGTGCAGGCGGCGCGGTAGCCGTCTGGCAGCGCCCCGCCGAAGGCGAAGACCCGCGTCGCGTCGGTGGTGCCGATGTCATATTGCGCGCCGGCGTCCAGCAGGTAGGGCGTGCCGGGGCGCAGCGCCGCGCCGCCCGTGGCGGGGGCGTGGTAATGGCACATGGCGGCATTGGCGCCGGAGGCCGAAATGGTGGCGAAGCTTTCGCCAAGATAGCCTTCATGTTCCGCCCGCATGGCGGCGAGCCGTTCGGCGGCCTCATGCTCGCTCACCGGTTTGCCGGCGGCGGCGCGCGCGGGCACGGTGTCGGCAAGCCAGGCGGAAAACTCGGTCCAGGCAATGCCGTCGGAGATCTGGCAGGCGCGCATGCCCGAGAGTTCTGCGGCATGTTTCACCGCCTTCGCCGAGGTGATCCAGCCGGGTTCCGCCAGCACCTCGGCGCCCCGGGCCTGAAGCGCGAGGCGGACGGCGGCGGGCGAACGGTCGGGGTCGATCAGCACGCGGGTGCCCGATCCGGTTGCCGCGACATGGGGCAGGAAATCGGCGGGCGGCGCGAGGGTGAGGTTTGCGGGCAGATGATCGGCGATGTCGGCCCCGATCTTTGCCGGATCGACGAACCAGCGGATATGGCCCGCCTGATCGACGGTAAGGAAGGATTGCGGTGCGGGCAGGAACCGCGTGTCGGCGCCGCGCACGTTCAGAAGCCAGGCGATATTGTCGGGCTGGGTCTCGACGCACAGGCCCGCGCCGCGCGCAGCCATATGGGCAAGAAGGGCCGCGCGCTTGTCGGCGGCACTGCGGCCGGCATATTGCAGCGGCATCGGCCAGACCTTGCCGAGCGGGGGCGCGGGCCGGTCGTGCCAGATCGCGTCCACCGGGTTGGTGTCGAGCGGCATCAGCGCGGCGCCGGTCGGTGCAAGCGCGGCCGCGAACCGGTCGTGCCAGCTGGGCGGCAGAAGCATGGCGTCGAACCCCACGCGCCAGCCGGGCCGGACGGCGGCGGCAAGCCAGGCTTCGGGCGGCTCTGCCTCGATATGGTAGTGCTGGAACAACCGCGGCGGACATTCGGCCTGTGCCTGCACCCGGTAGCGGCCATCGGTGAACAGGGCCACCGTATCGGCGGTGACGACGGCAAGCCCCGCGGTGCCGGTGAAGCCCGTGACATGGGCGAGCCTTTCGTCGCAGGGCGCGAGATATTCGCCCTGATGGGCATCGTAGCGCGGCAGGAGGAAGGCATCGAGACCCCGCGCGGCCAGTTCGGCCCGCAGGGCGGCAAGCGTGGCGGCGGTGCGCGCGGCGCCCAGAGACAGGTCGTCAGCCATTCAGGGCAATCTCTTCGGCATGGTGGCAGGCAACCTCGCCCCGCGCGGCCACCGGGCGCAACAGGGGGCGGGTCTCGCGGCAGATGTCGGTCGCGCGCGGGCAGCGCAGGTGGAAGGGGCAGCCGGACGGGATATTGAGCGGCGATGGCAGTTCGCCCTCAAGCCGCGCCCCCCGACCCCGGTCGGCGGGGTCGAGCGAGGGTGCGGCGGACAGAAGCGCCTGCGAATAGGGATGGAGCGGCGCGGAAAAGAGGCTTTCGCTGTCGCCGATCTCGACGATCCGGCCGAGATAGATCACCGCGACGCGGTTCGAGACATGGCGCACGAGGCGCAGGTCATGGGCGACGAAGAGGATGGTGAGGCCGAGCCGTTCCTGCAGTTCCAGAAGCAGGTTCACCACCTGCGCCTGGACCGAGACATCGAGGGCCGACACGAGTTCGTCGGCGATCAGCACCTCGGGTTCGACGGCCAGCGCGCGGGCGATGGCGATCCTTTGGCGCTGGCCGCCGGAAAATTCGTGCGGCAGCTTGCCCGCCGCATCCTGCGGCAGGCGCACGAGGTCGAGAAGTTCGGCCACCCGCGCCGGGATTTCCGTTGCCGGGCGCATTTTGTGGACGCGCAGCGCCTCGGTCAGGATCTGGCCGCAGCTCATGCGGGGATTGAGCGAGGAATAGGGATCCTGGAACATCATCTGGACCCGGCGGTTGTAGGTCCGGTCGCGGCGGTTTTCGGCGGCGAAGACATCCTTGCCGTTGAAACTGACGGTCCCGGCGCTCGGGCGGTAGAGCCGGACGATGGCACGGGCGAGGGTCGATTTGCCGCAACCGGATTCGCCGACGATGCCCAGCGTTTCGCCGCGCCTGAGGTCGAGGTCGATACCGTTCAGCGCCCGCACGGCACGGCCGGGGCGGCGGGCGATCAGGTCGGCGAGGCTGCGGCCGAGCGGGAAGGCGAGATGCAGGTCGCGGATTTCGAGGACGGGCGCGCTCATGCCGCATCTCCCTTCGCCATATGGACGGGATGGTGGCAGGCGACAGTGCGGCCGGGGGCAAGGCGGTTCAGCCCGGGGTCGGTCGCGGTGCAGGTCGCGCTGGCGGAGGGGCAGCGCGGCGCGAAGGCGCAGCCCGCTGGCAGCGCGTCGAGCGCGGGCGGCGTGCCGGGCACGGAATAGAGCGGCGTGCGTGGCGCGACCCCTTCGGGGACCGAGCGCATCAGGCCCATCGTATAGGGATGGCGCGGGTCCGAGAGGAGGGATGTGACCGGCGCCTCCTCGACGATCCGGCCGCCATACATCACCGCCACCCGGTCGCAGGTCTGGGCCACCACGCCGAGGTCATGGGTCACCAGAAGGACGCCCATGTCATATTCGCGCGCCAGCCCGAGGATCAGGTCGAGGATCTGCGCCTGGATCGTCACGTCGAGCGCCGTGGTGGGTTCGTCGGCCAGGAGCAGTTGCGGCCGCGCGGCGAGCGCGATGGCGATCATGACGCGCTGCCGCATGCCGCCCGAGAACTGGTGGGGATAATCGTCGAGCCGCGCGGCCGCCGAGGGGATGCCGACATGGTCGAGCATCTCGATCGCGCGCTTGCGCCGTTCCGTGCGGTTCAGCGCTGTATGGGCTTTCAGGACCTCGGTCAGTTGCAGCCCGACGGTGAGGAGCGGGTTCAGCGAACTCATCGGTTCCTGGAAGATCATCGCGATCTCGCGGCCGCGCACGGTGCGGAGCGCGCGTTCCGACAGGGGCGCGATATCGCGGCCCTTCCAGATGACCTCGCCGGAGACGGTGCCGTAATGGCGCGAGAGCCCGAGGATCGAGCGGAGCGTGACCGACTTGCCCGAGCCGCTTTCGCCGACGAGCCCCAGCACCTCGCCCCGGCCAAGCGTGAAGGACACGTCGCGCACCGCCGGAAGGGCGCGGCCCGCGCGGGTGAAGGTGGTGGAGAGGTTTCTCACCTCAAGGATCGTGTCGCGGGTCATGTCAGCCCCTCGGCCTCAGAAGGTCTGCCATGGCGTCGCCCAGAAGCGAGAAGCCGAGGCCGGTCAGGACGATGGCGATGCCGGGCATCAGGCTGAGCCACCAGGCGGTGGTGATGAAATTGCGCCCCTCGGCGATCAGGACGCCCCATTCGGACTGTGGCGGCTGGGCGCCGAGCCCGAGATAGCCGAGCGAGGAGCCAAGCAGGATGGCGAGCGCCATGTCGGTCATCCAGTAGACGATGACCGGGGTGATGGCGTTCGGCAGAAGGTGGCGGAAGATGATGCGCCGGTCGGAATAGCCCATCACGAGGCCTGCGGCGGCGTAATCGTTGCCCATCTGGCCGATGACCTCGGCCCGCATCAGACGGGCGTAATAGACCCAGCCCACCAGCGTGATCGCGATATACATGTTGATCAGCCCCGGCCCCAGAACCGCGACGACGGCGATGACGAGGACGAGGAAGGGGAAGGTGATGATCGCATCGACGAAGCGGCCGAAGACCATGTCGGCCACGCCCCGGTAATAGCCCACGAGCGCGCCGACCGTCACGCCGATCAGCAGCGCGAAGATTGTGGCGAGGATCGCCATCTGCATGTTGATCCGGTAGGCCCAGATCACGCGCGACAGGGCATCGCGCCCCAGCATGTCGGTGCCGAACGGATGGGCGGCGGAGGGCGGCTGGCCGACGGCGGTATAGTCGATGAAATTCGGGTCATAGGGCGCGAAGAGCCAGGGAAAGAGCGCCAGCAGGGTCGAAAGCCCGATGATCGCCGCGCCCATGAGGAACCCCGGGCGACGGAGCGCGAGCGCGAGGCGCGAGCGGCTTTCGGGCAGGGGCAGGGTCACATCGCTCATGTCAGCCGCATCCTCGGGTCAAGCCAGCTTTGCACGAGGTCGGTCAGCAGAAAGACCGCCGAGACAAGGATGGCGAAGGTGAGCGTGAGCCCCTGAATGAGCGGATAGTCCCGGGCGAAGATCGCCTCGAGCATCAGCCGTCCGACGCCGGGCACGGCGAAGACCGTCTCGGTCACCAGCGTCCCGCTCATCAGGTTGCCGATCGACAGGCCAAGAAGCGTGACGGTGGAAATGAGCGCATTGCGCAGCACATGGCGACCGAGGATCAGGCGCGAGGACAGGCCCTTGGCGCGGGCGAACTGAACATAGTCGGCATCCAGCACCTCGATGATCGCGGCGCGCAGGTTCCGCATCACGATGGCCGAGGTGTAAAGCGCGATCGTCATGGCGGGCAGGAAGAGCTGGTGCAGGTTTTCCACGAAACCGTGCCCGATGCCGCCCACCGGGAAAAGCCGCGCCCGGGCGGCGAGGAAGGTCAGGAGGATGAGGCCGATATAGAAGACCGGCATGGAAAGGCCGACCTGAAAGACCGCCCGGATCGCGGCATCGGGCCAGCGGCCGCGATTGAGCGCGGCGACGAAGGCCAGGGGCCCGGCGATCAGGAGCGAGAGGGTCACGGCGTAGAGGGTGAGAAAGGCGGTGGTCGGCAACCGGTCGAGGATCACGCCGAGGGTGGGGGCCTTCAGCATGATCGACCGGCCGAGATCGCCCTGCAGCGTGTTGGTGAGGAACAGCCAGAACTGCACCAGCAAAGGTTCGGTCAGCCCCAGCCGTTCGCGGATCGCGGCAAGGTCGGCGTCAGAGGCCTTGTCACCCGCGATGGCAATCGCCGGATCGCCGGGCAGCATCCTGACCAGAAGGAAGATGATCACCATCACGATGGCGAAGGTCGGCACCATCAGAAGAAGCCGCTTCAGGATATAGGCCAGACTTTTCATGAAACCTCGGGGAAAGGGGCGCCGCCGCAGGAGGCGCCAGGGAAGCGGTGCGGCGGCGCTTGCGGTCAGCTTCAGCGGCTGACCGTCGCCTCTTCGAAGACATTGGCGCCGAGCGGGGTCTGGACATAGCCCGAGACCTGTTTCGACACTGCGACCGCGAAGGGCGTTTCGTACATGAAGAGAAGCGGCGCGGCTTCGGCATAGATCTTCTGCATCTGCGCGAATTCGTCGGCGCGCTTGGCAGGATCCATCTCGGTCTGGGCCGCTTCATACAGGCTGTTGAAGGTCGCATCCTCCCAGCCGGTGCCCACCGCATTGGCGGTCGGCGTATGGCCGAGCCAGCCCACGACCTGGCTTGCGTCGTTCACATCGTTCACCCAGCCATAGGTGTGGATGTCGAATTCGCCGGACCGGTTCTTGGCGCCGCGGGTCGGACCGTCCACCTGCTCGACCACCAGATCGATGCCGAGGGGCGCCCACATCTGCTGGAGGGCCGCGAAGATCGTCGCATCGTCGGCGGACCCTGCAAGCGTCGTGAAGGTGATCTTCGTGCCTGCGGGCAGCCCGGCTTCGGCAATCAGCGCCTTGGCCTTTTCGATGTCATAGCCATAGAGCGGGCTCATATCGATCGAATCCTGCGTCGCCGCCGCCATCAGCGGCGAGGACATCGGCTTGCCCGCGCCATGCAGGACGAGGCCGATGAGCGCCGCCTTGTCGGTCGCATAGTTCAGCGCCTGGCGCACGCGCACATCGGCCAGCGGGTTGGGCGAACCGTCGGCGCGCGTGGCACGCACGTTGATCGGCGAATAGATGATCCGGGTCGAGGGGAAGAGTTCCATGTTCAGCTTCTCGTCGGCCTGAAGCTCGGCCACCCGGGCGAAGGGCACGAACTCGGCCACATCGACCTCGCCCGCCTGCAGTTTCAGGATGCGGGTCGCGTCATCGGGGATGACCTGGAAATGCACGCCGTCGAGATAGGGCAGGGGCTTTCCATCGGCGCCCTGGCGCCAGTAGCCCTTGTTGGCGCAGAAATCCATGGTGGCGCCCTGTTCGAACCCGCAGAGGTAGAACGGGCCGGAGCCGACGCCCGGGCCGCCCTTGGCGAAGATCGCGGCGGATTTTTCCTGATCGGTGGCGCCCGGCGCGGCATCGAAGGCGGCCTTGGAAACGATGGCGGTGTTGAAGGTCGCAAGCATCGTCAGGATCGTCGGGTCGGGGGTCTTCAGCGCGATGGTGATCATGTCGCCATCGGCGGTCACCTTGTCGATCGAGCCGATGAGACCGGCCCAGGACGACAGATCGCCGTTGCGCGCCCGGTCAAGCGAGAAGATCACGTCGGCGCCGGTCAGCGGGCTGCCGTCGGCGAAGGTCAGGCCGGAGCGGAGCTTCAGCGTGACCGTCCTGCCGTCCGCCGACATCTCATGGCTTTCGGCGAGGCCCGGTTCCACCGATTTGCCGTCGGCACCCAGACGCAGAAGCGTGTCGAACAGGCTGGCGACCATCCAGATATCGGGGTTGCGGTCGGCATAGATCGGATCGACGAGCTGCGATCCGTCGTAACGCGCGAAATTGAGGATACCGCCGCGATCCTGTGCGAAGGCAGGGGTGCCGAGGACGGCGGCGAGCGCGAGGGCCGAAGCGATGCGCCGGGTATTCATGGTGACCTCCCAGTCGTTGTGGTTGTGTTGATTCGATTTTGTGAGAGCCTGAATAAACGACTTCTGCAAAATACTATAATTTTTTTTAGTATTGATGCAGAAGAAATCAGGCAGAGCCTCGCCATCACCGACCGTCACGCAAGCCGGGGAGCTGATTTCCTTCAGGAAATCGGGCCGGAGGCCTTACAAGACCTCGGACAGAACGCTCGAAAGCGCCGCCGGTTTCATGGATAGGGTCTCGTTGGCGGTTCAGGCCTTCTGCGCGGGCCTGCGCACCGGCGAGGTCGTCACCCAAAGCTCGACCGAGCCCTCCTCGCCCAGCACGACGGAATGGTGCGGGCGAAGCGTGTCGTGATGGATGCAGTCGCCGGGTTCGAGCAGATATGTCTCGTCGCCCAGATGATATTCGAGCCGCCCGGAGACAAGATGCAGGAAGGCCTCGCCGGTATGGCACATCTTTTCCGACACGTGACCGGCCGGGCGGTGCACGATCTGGGGGTGCATGAGCGCACCGGCGAAGCCCGGCCCGAGCATTTCATAGAACCGCCGCTCCGCCCCCAGAAAGAAGGTGCGGCGCTTGTCGTGCGGTACATGGGCCGAGAAATCCTCGGGCACGCTGACCAGCTGTTCGATCGTGGTCTGGAGGGCTGCGGCGATCGCCATGAGCGACGAGAGCGACGGTGCCGAAAGACCGCGTTCGACCTGAGAGATGAAGCCGGTGGTCAGTTCCGATGCCGCGGCCACCGCTTCGAGCGTCATGCCGAGCACCTTGCGGCGATGGCGGATGGCCTTTCCGAGCGGCGGCACCTCGGGCGTCTTGCGCGGGCGTTTGGCCGGTTTCTGGTCCATCTGTTCCTCTCCGGCGGCCGGCTCACTAAAACTGATTTTAGTGCATCTAAACCGACCTCGACGCCAAGGTAAAGGCGAAGCTGTGCCGCCCCTTGCGGGCGCGCCGCAGTTCGCACAGGGTGCCGCGGCAGAACGGGAGGGCAATATGGCGGCAGGTCTGGCATGTCTGGTGGCGGCCTATGTGCTGAGTCAGTTCTTTCGATCCTTCCTCGCGGTCCTGACCCCGGTTCTCGGCGCCGAAGTGGGCGCCGGGCCGGACGATCTCGCCATCGCGTCGGGCCTTTGGTTCGTCGCCTTCGCGCTGATGCAGTTTCCGGTGGGCTGGGCGCTCGACCGGCTGGGGCCACGGCGGACGGCGGCGGCGCTGCTTGCCCTGGGCGGCGGGGGCGGGGCGCTGATCTTCGCGCTGGCCACCGTTCCCTGGCATCTGTGGCTGGCGATGGCGCTGATCGGGGTCGGCTGTTCGCCGGTCCTGATGGCGTCCTACTTCATCTTCGCGCGGGTCTATCCGCCGAAGGTTTTCGGCGCGCTCGCCGGGCTGATGGTGGGTGTGGGCTCACTGGGCATCATCGTGGGCTCGGCGCCGCTGGCCTGGATCATCGACGCCGTTGGCTGGCGTGCGACGCTTGGTGCGCTCGCCGCGATCACGCTTCTGGTGGCGGGCGGTATCCTCCTTCTGGTGCGTGATCCCGCGGCCGCGGTCGCGGCGCGGGCCGAGCCGGGCACCCTCGGCGAGTTGTTCGCCATCCGCGCGCTCTGGCCGGTCGCGGCGCTGATGTTCGTGGCCTATGCCCCGGCGGCGGTGATCCGGGGTCTTTGGGCCGGGCCCTACCTGAGCGGGGTCTATGGTGCGGATGCCGACGGCATCGGCCTTGCGACGCTGGTGATGAGCCTTGCGATGGTCACGGGCAATCTGGTGATCGGGCCGCTGGACCGGCTGGTCGGGTCCCGGAAATGGAGCGTGGTTGCCTGCGTCGGCCTGTCGGCACTGGCGCTTGGCACGCTTGCCTATGCCCCGGCGGCGGGCTTCTGGACGGCGGCGGCACTGCTGGCGGTACACGGGTTCTTCGGCGCCACCTACCCCGCGATCATGGCCCATGGCCGCAGCTTCCTGCCGCCGCACCTGATCGGGCGGGGGGTGAGCTTCATCAACATGTTCTCGATCGGCGGGGCGGGGATCATGCAGTTCGCCTCGCGCCCGCTCTATCGCGCGATGGAAGGCGGCGCGGCGGAAGCGACCTTCCGCGGCCTCTTCCTGTTCTTCCTCGTGCCGCTCCTTGCCGGTCTGGCGATCTACCTTTTCAGCCGCGACGAACGGGTCTAGTCAGGGGGGATGAAGAGCCCCGACCTGCCCGATATCGCCGTCATCGCCCCGAACCTGAAGCGCCGCCTTTCCGGCGTGACGACGACCGTGGTGCGGCTTTTGCCATTGCAGGCGGGCATGATCGGGATCGTGGCAACCGGGCCGGGCCTGCCCGCCGATCTGCCGCATCTGTCGCTTTGGCGCTGCTTCCTTCTGCCGCGCCACCGCTGGCGCGTCTGGCATGCGCGCCGCAATACCGAGATGGCGCTGGGGCTGATCCTGCGGCATGTCTTCCGCCGCAAGCTGCGGCTTCTCTTCACCTCCGCCGCACAGCGCCATCACAAGGGTTTCACCAAATGGCTGATCCGGCGGATGGACCGGGTGGTGGCGACCTCGCCGCAGGCGGCCAGTTATCTTGAGGTGCCTGCGACGGTGGTGATGCATGGCGTCGATTGTCAGGTCTTTCACCCCGCTGCCGACAAGCCCGCCGCGCGGCGGGAGCTGGGATTGCCGGAGGACGCCTGCCTGATCGGCTGTTTCGGGCGCATCCGTGCGCAGAAAGGTGTCGATCTGATGGTCGATGCGGCGCTGGCGCTGCTGCCCGACCGCCCGCGTGTGCAGATGATCTTCACCGGCAGGGTGACGGACGATCAGAAGGCCTTCTTCGAGGAACAGCGGGCGCGGCTGACCGCCGCAGGCATTGCCGACCGGGTGCATTTCCTCGGCGAGATCGCCTGGGACGCGGTGGCGCTGCATTACCGGGCGCTCGACCTTTTCTGCGCGCCCGCGCGCTGGGAAGGGTTCGGGCTGACGCCCCTGGAAGCCATGGCCTCGGGCGTGCCGGTGGTGGCAAGCCGCGTCGGCGCCTTCGAGGCGCTGATCCGGCCGGGCGAGACCGGAACATTGGTGCCGCCCGGAGACGCGGCGGCGCTGACCGAGGCGATCCGCGGCTGGATCGACGATTCGGCGCGGCTGGCGGCTGCCGGGCCGGTGGCGCGTACGCATGTGGCGACACACCACCGGATCGAGGGCGAGGCGGAGCGGCTTGTGGCGATCTATCGCGAGATGCTCGCATGAACCGGCTTTCCTTTCTTCTGGCGAGGACACTCCGGCAAGAGGCGCCGCTGGCGGCCCTGTCGGCGGGGCGGGTCAGCCTGATGGCGGAACTCGAAGGCAAGCGGGTCGCGCTTGTGGGCAATGCGCGGTCGCTGGCGGACAGCGCCTTCGGCGCCGGGATCGACGCGGCGGAGATCGTGATCCGCATCAACCGGGCACCGATGCCGTCGGCCGCCACGCACGGCACTCGCACCGACTGGCTGGCGCTGGCCACGTCGATCGGGGCCAAGGACCTGGACCGGGTGAAAGCCACGCGCCTCTTGTGGATGTCGCACAAGCGCAAGCGGCTGTCGTGGCAGGTGGCGTCTTCGCCGGGCTTCTACCTGCATCCGCTGGAGGAGTTCGAACGCCTGAAGCGGGCGCTCGGCGCGCCGCCGACAACCGGGCTGATGATGATCGACCTGCTGGCCGCGAGCGGTCTTGCGAAACTCACGCTTTACGGATTCGATTTCTTCGCCTCGCTGTCCTTGACCGGCAGCCGGACGGCCGGACAGGTGCCGCATGATTTCGGTGCCGAGGCGGCATTCGTTGCCGATCTGATGGCGCAAGACGGACGCATTTCGCGGCAGGCTGCCCACGGGTAACTTCCCAGATGCCGCGCTGCCGCATCTTTCGCTTTTATTGCCCAAACTGATGCGCTAAGGGGCGAACGCTTGAAGAAGGAGATCCCTGAGAATGGGCTACAAGGTCGTTGTCGCCGGCGCCACGGGGAATGTGGGCCGTGAAATGCTGAATATCCTCGCGGAACGGGAGTTCCCGGTGGACGAGATCGCGGCACTTGCCTCGCGCAAGTCGCTCGGCACCGAAGTCAGCTTTGGCGACAAGACCCTCAAGACCAAGGATCTGGACACTTTCGATTTCACCGGCTGGGACATCGCCTTGTTCGCGGTCGGCTCGGACGCCACGAAAGTCTACGCGCCGAAGGCCGCGGCCGCGGGCTGCGTCGTCATCGATAACTCCTCGCTTTACCGCTATGATCCCGACGTGCCGCTGATCGTGCCGGAGGTGAATGCCGATGCGATCGAGGGCTACAGGAAGAAGAACATCATCGCCAACCCCAACTGCTCGACCGCGCAGATGGTGGTGGCGCTGAAACCGATCCATGACCGGGCAAGGATCACCCGCGTCGTCGTCGCGACCTACCAGTCGGTGTCGGGCGCGGGCAAGGAAGGCATTGACGAGCTGTGGGATCAGACGAAGTCGATCTACAACCCGGTCTCGGAAGTGCCGCCGAAGAAGTTCTCAAAGCAGATCGCCTTCAACGTCATCCCCCATATCGACGTCTTCCTCGACGATGGCTCGACCAAGGAAGAATGGAAGATGGTGGCCGAGACGAAGAAGATCCTCGACAAGTCGATCAAGGTCACGGCGACCTGCGTGCGGGTGCCGGTGTTCGTGGGCCATTCCGAGGCGGTGAACGTCGAGACCGAGGATTTCCTCGACTGGCAGGAAGCGCAGGACATATTGCGCGAGGCGCCGGGGGTGATGGTCGTCGACAAGCGCGAGGCGGGCGGCTACATCACGCCGATCGAATGCGTGGGCGAATATGCGACCTATGTCAGCCGCATCCGGCAGGATTCGACCATCGACAACGGCCTGTCGATGTGGGTCGTGTCGGACAACCTGCGCAAGGGCGCGGCGCTCAATGCGGTGCAGATCGCGGAGCTATTGGGAAGCCGCTGCCTGAAGAAGGGATAGTCCGGGTCGCGTCGGCGGACGGGATTCACGCGGCGGACCGATCGTGATCCCAACTGCTCCCTGCGATCGGGGCCTGCCTGGCAGGCGAGCTGGCCATGGGGCCCCGGGGCCCGGGATCACATCGGGGCTGATGTCGGGCCATCCCGGGGTCGGCCCTGGCCTGCAACCTGCCGGAACCGTCCGCCTCTGGCCCGGCGCTTTGTCAACCTGACCTAATATCCCAGCGCGATTCCGTCTTTCCGCGGGTCCGATGCACCCAGAAGATAGCCGCCCTCCCGGTCGATGAAGATCGCCTGCGCACCGCCGAGCGGGCCGCCGGGCGCGGCGATCCTGTGGCCCTTGGCGGCAAGCGCTGCGCCTACCTCCTCGCGGTAGCCGCGTTCCAGTTCCAGCCGGTCCTGATTGGCGAAGGCGCGCGGCGCGTCGATCGCCGTCTGCGGATCCATGCCGTAGGTGACCATGTTGGTCACGAAGCGCGCGTGCCCTGTGGGCTGGTAGGCGCCGCCCATCACGCCGAAGGGCATGATCACCCGGCCCGCCTTCCGCAGCATGCCCGGAATGATCGTGTGCATCGGGCGCCTTCCCCCGCCCGCCTCGTTCGGATGGTCCGGTTCCAGCGAAAATCCCGCGCCGCGGTTCTGGAAGAGGATGCCGTATTTTTCCGAGGCGAGCCCGGTGCCGAAGCCCCAGTAGATCGAATAGATCAGCGAGACCGCCATCAGGTCGCGGTCGACCACGGTGATATAGACCGTGTCGCGATGCACGGCACCTGCTGCGGGCGGCGGGTTCGGCATTGCCCTGTCGGGGTCGATCAACTTGGCAAGGCGGCGGGCGGTTTCCGGCGCCAGCATGTGACCGAGCCGCGCGGTGCGGCTGGGCTCGGCGATGAACCGGTTGCGGGCGTCGTAGGCGAGCTTGGTGGCCTCCGCCTCCAGATGTACCCGTTCGGCGCCCAGCGGATCGAGGCCCGCCAGATCGAATTCTGACAGGATGTTCAGCAGCAGGATCGCGGTCGCGCCCTGGCCGTTCGGCGGATGCTCCAGCAGGTCTATCCCGCCATACTCGCCTGCGACCGGGTCGGTATAGTCGCATTGCACCGACGCCAGATCGTCAGCCGTATGGCTGCCGCCGAGCGTGCGCAGGCTCCTGATCAGGTCTTCGGCAACCGGCCCCTCGTAGAAACCCGCGCGCCCGTCGCGCGCGATCCGCTCCATCACCTCCGCCTGGCCCGGCGCGCGGAAGATGGCGCCGGTCGCGGGGGCCGCGCCATTCACCAGGTAGAAGTCGCGCGCCGCGCCGGCGAGGCGCGCGCCATCGTCGGCCCAGTCGAAGGCGACGCGCGGCGCGACCGGCACGCCTTCGCGCGCATAGCGGATAGCGGGTGCGAAAACCGGCCCGAGGCCGAGGCGCCCCCAGTCGGCAGAGAGGCGGCAGAGCGCATCGACCGCGCCCGGAAGGGTCGCGGCCTCGACGCTCTCGGTCGGGATCGTGGACCAGCCCTTCGCGCGCAGCGCCGCCGGATCAAGCGCCGCAGGCGCGCGGCCGGAGCCGTTGAGGCCGATGACCCGCTCCTCGCCCGCGGGCTTCAGCAGGACGAAACAATCGCCCCCGAGCCCGCACATCTGCGGTTCGGCGATGTTCAGCACCATCGCGCCGGCGATCGCCGCATCGACGGCATTGCCGCCCGCCTGAAGGATCGAGATGGCGGTCTGCGCCGCCAACGGATGCGAGGTGGCGCACATCCCGTTCGCCGCAAAGACGGCAGAGCGGCCCGGTCTTTCGAAATCGCGCATGGTTCCTCCCGCCAGATCAGTGCGGGAAGCCTAGAAAGTGGCGCGGCGAAAGGAAAGACCTCGGCGGCACGAAAGGGGGCATGAAACGCGCCGCCGAGGGAAGCTCAAGAAGCTACCGCGCGACAATGTCCGACGATTGTGGCGACATCCCGCAGCGATGATGGCCCAAATGCGCACAATTGCGCACAATCGCGCCCGCGGACCGCCACCGTTTCCCGCGGGAGGGGCGAAGTCGGGCCTCAGCCACCTGCTGCATGCCGATCTCTTGCGGTGGCGCCGTTCTGTCCGCCGTGGTCATTCCATCGAACCGGAACGCGGAATGTCAGGCGGTTGGCGCGCGGCGTACGTTCGTAGACAAGATCGGCGGTCAGCGACCGGATCAGCCCCCAGCCCCAGCCGCCCTCCGGCAGAAGGTCAAGGTCTTCCGTGATCTCGGGCAGACGTCCGTCAGGCAGCACCAGGCTGGGCATCGGGTGGCCGTCATCCTCCACACGGCAGCACAGGCCGCCCGCAACCCGGGTCAGCGACAGGCGAACGCGCCCGGGTGGGCGGCGTGCATAGGCATGTTCGACGATATTGTTCAGCACCTCGGCCAGCACGATCTCGACCGTGCCGCGATCGGGCTCCGCGAGCCTCTCGCCGAGATGCGCCATGATGCGGCCAAGAACGCGGCGCACGTCGCGCTCGTTCGCCTGCAGGCGAAAACGGGCGCTCGCGCCGGTCTGGTCGGGCGGGCGCGCGGTGGCGTCAGATTGCATGCCTCATGCCCTCGCCGGGAACCTCGGGGTGAATGGCAAAGACCGAATCCATGCGCGTCATGTGAAAGACCTTGCCGACGGTCGGTGTCAGGGCCGCCAGCTCCAGCTTCGTCGCGGGGGCGAGCAACTTCATCACCGCGACGATCGCGCCCAGCCCGGAACTGTCGACGAAACCGACGCGCCCCATGTCGAGGATGACCCGGCCAGAGGTTCCGCCCGCAAGTTCGCGCATCCGGTCCTTGAACTGGATGGCGACGGAGGCGTCGATCCGCTCCTCCTCCACCCGGACCACTTGCGCGCCATCGATCATTTCGGATGTGAGTTTCATCGGCCCTCTCCGTATCGCCGTCCAGATCGAGCCTAGGGGGCAATCCTTACCAACAGGTGTCCAACCCCCCGGTCAGCCCATGGGAATCGGCGCGGCGAGGCGCTATGACGGCGGAAACCACCCGAGAGAAAGACATGCCCGATTTTCCCGCCCTTGCCGCCGCGATCGAAAGCCTGACCCATGGCGAGACCGACGAAGTGGCGCTGATGGCCACCGTCGCCTGCGAGGTCCATCATTCGGACAGGCGGTTCGACTGGACAGGCTTCTACCGGGTCGTCGCGCCGGAGCTGCTGAAGATCGGGCCCTATCAGGGCGGCCATGGCTGCCTGGTCATCCCCTTTTCACGCGGGGTCTGCGGGGCCGCGGCACGCACGGGCGAGGTGCAGCTTGTCCCCGATGTCGATACCTTTCCCGGCCATATCGCCTGCGCCTCGTCGACCCGGTCGGAACTGGTGCTGCCGGTCCTCGGCAAGGGCGGTCGGCTGATCGGGGTCTTCGACATCGACAGCGATCAGCCTGCGGCCTTCACCGACGAAGATGCGCGCGAAATCTCCGCGATCCTCGCGTCGGTTTTCGGCGGGCTCTGACGTTTCCGGATAGTGCGGGCGCCGAACCGCGTGACAGGATGGCGCCATGAGCGACACGAGAGCCCACCCCGGATCCTGCCTTTGCGGTGCCGTCGCCTTCACCGCGACCGGACCCTTGCGGGACGTCCTGGGCTGCCATTGCGGCCAGTGCCGCAAGACCTCCGGCCATTACTGGGCAGCAACGTCAGTACCGCTCGAGCGGTTCGAGATCACCAGGGATGACGGCCTCGCCTGGTACCGGTCGTCGGCGACGGCGGAACGTGGCTTCTGTCGCCGGTGCGGCGCCAGCCTCTTCTGGAAACCCGAGGGCGAGGGCCGCGTGGCGATCGCGCCGGGCGCGTTCGACGATGCGCCGCCGTTCGTCCTCTCGGGCCACATATTCACCGAAGATGCGGGCGATTATTACGCCGCCGAAGGCCCGCCTCCCGCATCCGGCCCCGCATCCGGCCCCGCATCCGGCCCTGCGCAGGCCGGGCTGTCCTGCAGCTGCCTGTGCGGCGATGTCGCCTTTTCGGTTGCCGGTCCGGCGGGCGAGGTCTGGGCCTGCCACTGCGGCCAGTGCCGCAAGCTTTCCGGTCACTATTCGGCCTCGTTCGATGTTGATGAGGCGACCGTGCGCTACAGCGCGGCGCGCAGCCTGGCCGACTACCGCACCCCGGGCGGCGGCACGCGCGGCTTCTGCGCGCGCTGCGGGTCGAGCCTGTGGTTCCGGTCGGCCGGGGGAGAATTTTCCGTCGAGGCCGGATGCGTCGACGGCCCGACCGGCGGCCATCTGGCCCGCCATATCTTCACGGCCTTCAAGGGCGCCTATTACGCCATCGACGACGGCCTGCCGCAGGAATGACCGTCGCGGGCAAAGAAAAACCCCTGCGGCCGGGCCCCAGGGGTTCATCTTGACGCGAGGTTGCCCCCGCCAACGTTCCGAGCCTTCGGGCGCTCAGAGAGCGCCTTCGCGCTGGGCCTTCTTGCGTGCCAGTTTACGGGCACGGCGGATGGCCTCGGCTTGCTCGCGGGCTTTCTTCACGGACGGCTTCTCGAAATGCTGCTTGAGCTTCATTTCACGAAACACGCCTTCCCGCTGAAGTTTCTTCTTCAGGGCGCGAAGGGCCTGTTCGACATTGTTGTCGCGAACGCTGACCTGCATGTGGTGTCACCACCTTCCTAAGTTAGAGTTGCATAAGTCGCAGGAGGCGCCCCAATAGCAGGGGATTGGGCTTTTGTCCACCGCGCTGCCGGGGTAAAAGAAAGCATGCAAGGGAAATCCAGCGATCTGGCGGACGAACGCACCCGGCTTCTGGCCGCGGCGCTGCCGCATGTGGCCTTCGACGGCTGGTCGGAGGCCTGTTTCACGGCGGCCTGCGCGGATGCCGGGATAAACCCGGCGCTCGGGCGTGTCCTGTGCCCGGCGGGCGCACGCGATCTCGCCGCCGATTATCACCGCGCGGGCGACCGGGCGATGATGGCGCGGCTTGCGGATGCCGATCTCGCGGGGCTCAGGTTCCGCGACCGGGTCGCGACCGCGGTGCGCCTCAGGCTAGAAGCGGCCGACCGCGAGGTCGTGCGCAAGGGGGCGGCCCTTTTCGCCCTGCCGCAGAACGCGGGGCGCGGGGCGGAGCTGATCTGGGGCACGGCGGATGCGATCTGGCGGGCGCTCGGCGACACGTCCACGGATGTGAACTGGTATACCAAGCGCGCCACGCTGTCGGCGGTCTATGGATCGACCGTGCTTTACTGGCTCGGCGACGAAAGCGAAGGCCATGGCGCCACCTGGGCCTTTCTTGACCGGCGGATCGAGGATGTGATGCGGTTCGAAAAGGCCAAGGCCGATTTCCGCGCCTCGCCCTGGGCGAAACTGTTTGCCGTGCCGCTCAAGGGGCTGGGGGCAATCCGTGCGCCAGGGCCTGCGGCTGACGATCTTCCCGGAGGAAAGGGCTGAGGATGACCCTGCCAGAAGTGATGCGGGCGGTGGAGATCAGCCGCCCGGGCGGGCCGGATGTGCTGCGGCTGTGCGAAAGGCCGGTGCCCCGGCCGGGAGCGGGCCAGATCCTGATCGAGGTTGCCTATGCCGGCGTGAACCGTCCCGACGCGCTGCAGCGCGCGGGCGCCTATGCGCCGCCGCCCTCGGCCTCGCCCCTGCCGGGGCTCGAGGCGGCGGGCCGGATCGCGGCGCTGGGGCCGGGTGTCGCGGGCTGGCGGGTGGGGGATGAGGTCTGCGCCCTTCTGCCCGGCGGCGGCTATGCCGACTATGTGGTCACCCCCGCCGACCATGCCCTGCCGGTGCCCAAGGGGATGGGGCTGCGCGAAGCGGCCTGCCTGCCCGAAACCTTCTTCACCGTCTGGACCAATGTCTTCCAGCGCGGGGCACTGAAAGCGGGCGAACGCTTCCTCGTCCATGGCGGCACCTCCGGCATCGGCACGACGGCGATCCAGCTGGCGTCGCTTTTCGGCGCGCGGGTCTTCGCGACCGCCGGGTCGGACGAGAAATGCACGGTCGCCGCGCGCCTCGGCGCCGCGCGGGCGATCAATTACCGGACCGAGGATTTCGTCGCCGTCCTGAAGGCCGAAGGCGGCGCCGACCTGATCCTCGACATGGTGGGCGGCGACTATCTGCCGCGCAATGTGCAGTCGCTGGCCGACGACGGGCGGCTGGTGCAGATCGCTTTCCTGCAGGGGCCGAAGGTCGAGCTGAACTTCGCCCAGGTGATGACCCGGCGGCTGACGATCACCGGATCGACCCTGCGCCCGCAATCCGATCTGGCCAAGGCGCGGATCGCGGCAGAGCTGCGCGCCCATGTCTGGCCGCTCCTCGATGCCGGGCGGATCGCGCCGGTGATGGACAGCGAGTTCGCCCTTGCGGACGCGGCCGACGCGCACCGGCGGATCGAGGGCGCCGACCATATCGGCAAGATCGTCCTGAAACTGCGCTGAGCCTCTCAGTCGCGCCCGTAGGGATCGGTGAGCGCCGGAATGACCTTGCCCGAACAGTCGCCGAAGCCGATCCGGTAGCCTTCGCCTTGCGCATGACCGCGCAGGGTCAGCCTGTCGCCATCCTCGATGAAGCTGCGGCGGCCACCTGCGATGGCAAAGGGCTCCTTGCCGCCCCATGACAGTTCCAGGAGGCTGCCCCGGCTGTCGCTGGTGGGCCCAGAGATCGTGCCCGATCCGAGAAGATCACCGGTGTTCATCGCGCAACCAGACGTCGTGTGATGGGCGAGCTGCTGGGCGGCGGAATAATACATCTCGGCATAATTGGTGCGGCTGATCACCGTCTCGGTGCCGCCCTCGGGCGTGAGCCCGACCTCCAGCGCGATGTCGTAAAGCAGCGGGCGCGGCTCGGCCAGATAGGGCAGAAGCGGCTTTTCGCGGGCGGGCGTCGCGGTGCGGAACGGTTCCAGCGCCGCCTTCATCACGATCCAGGGGCTGATGGTCGTGGCCGTGGCCTTCGACTGGAACGGGCCCAGCGGCTGATATTCCCAGGCCTGGATATCGCGCGCCGACCAGTCGTTCAGAAGGACATAGCCGAAAATCATCACATCGGCCTCTTCCACCGTCACCGGCTGGCCTTGGTCGGACGGCAGGCCGACGACCGCGCCGAGTTCCAGCTCGATGTCGAAGCGGGCCGAGGGCGCGAAACGCGGCGCCTGATCGTCGGGCCCCTTCAGCTGCCCCCAGGGACGGCGCACATCCGTACCCGAGACAATCACCGAAGACGCGCGGCCGTTATAGCCGATCGGAATATGCAGCCAGTTCGGCGGCAGCGCATTCTGCGGGCCCCGGAACATGGTGCCCACGTTGAAGGCATGATGCCGCCCGGCATAGAAATCGGTATATTCGCTGACGAGGAAGGGCAGATGCAGCTCCAGGTCGGCGCGGCGGTAGAGATAGGGCTCCGCCACCCGCTCCGCGCCCTCCGCCAGCAGGGCTGTCACCTGCGTGCGCAGCCCCGCCCAGACCTCCGGCCCTGCCGCCATCACCTCGTTCCAGAACGGCACGTCGAGCAGCGGCCCCCCGTCGAGCGTCAGGAGCCCCGCCGCCTCGATCCCGCTCACATCCAGCACGAAATCGCCGATCGCCATGCCGCAACGCGGCTCCTCGCCCCCGGTCGAAAAGACGCCGCAGGGCAGGTTGTTCAGCGGAAAATCCGCATCTGGCGCATTGGCGCTG
>JAWKWX010000020.1:0-53505 GCA_041397305.1 Paracoccaceae bacterium
TCGGACGCTGGAACGGATCGATAAGCGGTGTCATGGGCAGAGTTTAGGCCCGGGCGCCGGGGGCCACAAGTGCGCTCTGGTCGCGGCCGGATTCCGGCGGGATGTTTGACACGGAAGTGGTCAGAGGTATTTGCCCGCTTCCTTGCGGGCGAACGGTTTCAGGCGGTGGCCATGCGCGGCAAGGAAGGCATGGGCGCGCGGCGCGTCATGTTTCGAGAGATCGCGCAGCCACCAGGCGATGGCTTTCTGGATGAACCATTCGCGGTCGTCGGCCATGTCTGCCGCCCAGCCCAGCACCTGGTCGCGGATCGCTAGGTCGTGGTCTGTGGGGTGGTTCTGCTTGGTCCAGGGCAGGGTGATGACGAGCGCGGCGCGGCGGACCCAGAATCTGTCGTGGCGCGTCCAGCCTTCGACCTCGTCGATACGCGATGGGTCCGCGACCAGCCGCCGCTCGCCCGCATCGCAGGCATGGTCTGCGATGGCCCAGCTGTCGAACTGCGGCACCCAGGAGGCGATCAGCCGCCAGACATCCTCATCCGGCCGGATGCGCGCTTGCGTCAGCAGTTTCGCGGCCGCGATGCGGGCTTCGTGGACATTCGCCCGCCAGAGCCCGTCCGCAAGCGCGACACGGGCGGGGATGTCCAGCCGCTCGCGCCAGGATCTTGCCAGGTCGGTGACCACCGGGACTGGCACGCCCCAATAGGGACGCTCGGCCTTGTGATAAGCCGCTGCGCCTGCCGCCCGATCCGGATCGCCTGCGTCGTGCAGCTGGGCGAGGGCCTGCTCAAGGGTCATTCGACGGTCACGGACTTGGCAAGGTTGCGTGGCTGGTCGACATCCGTGCCCTTGGCGCAGGCCGTGTGGTAGGCCAGAAGCTGGGCGGGGATCGCATAGAGGATCGGCGCGAGGATCGGCGGCACCGTGGGCAGCGTCAGGACCTTCCAGGCCCCGTCGCCCGCCTCGTTCTCGCCCCTCGCATCGGTGATAAGGAGCACCTTGCCGTGGCGCGCCATCACTTCCTGCATGTTCGACACGGTCTTTTCGAACAGCGCGTCGCGCGGCGCCATGACGATGACCGGCACTGCCTTGTCGATCAGGGCGATCGGGCCATGCTTCAGTTCGCCCGATGCATAACCTTCGGCATGTATATAGCTGATTTCCTTCAGTTTCAACGCGCCTTCGAGTGCCATGGGGAACATGGCGCCGCGGCCGAGGAACAGCACGTCCTGCGCCTCGGCGATGGCTTCCGCGAGCGCTGCGATCTCGCCCTCGCGCGCCAGTGCCTGGTTCATCAGGCCGGGCAGCGTGGCGAGGTCGGCGAGATGGGCCTTCAATCCGGCGTCGGTCAGCCGGCCCCGGTCACGGCCGGCCTTCAGCGCCAGAAGGAACAGGACCAGAAGCTGGCAAGTGAAGGCCTTGGTCGAGGCGACGCCTACCTCGACGCCCGCGAGGATCGGCAGGGCGATGTCGCTTTCGCGGGCGATGGAGGAGGTGGGGACATTGATGATCGAGACGATCTTCTCGACCTTGCCCTGTGCATAACGCAAGGCCGCCAGAGTGTCGGCCGTCTCGCCCGACTGGCTGACGAAGAGCGCGAAGCTTTTCGCCGGAAGCGGCGGCTCGCGATAGCGGAACTCAGAGGCGATATCGACCTCGCAGCAGAGGCCCGCGATCTGTTCGAACCAGTATTTCGCGGTGAGACAGGCGTAGGATGCCGTGCCGCAGGCCACGAGCGTGAGCCGGTCGAGGTTTGCGAAATCGAGACCGGCGTGCAGGTTCAACGCGCCGCTCTTGACATAATGGGCGAGCGCATCGCCGATTACCGCGGGCTGCTCGGCGATCTCCTTGGCCATGAAGTGTTTGTAGCCGTCCTTTTCGATGCGCGTGGCGTCGAGGCGGATCTGGGAGACCTCGCGGTTGGCAAGCCGACCCTCTGCGTCGCGGATCGTCGCACCGGCGCGGGTCAGGACCACGTAATCGCCGTCTTCGAGATAGGCGATGCGGTCGGTCATCGGGGCGAGCGCAATCGCGTCCGAGCCGAGGAACATCTCGCCGTCACCATAGCCCACGGCCAAGGGCGCGCCTTTGCGGGCGCCGATCATCAGGTCCTCCTCGCCATCGAAGAGGAAAGCGAGCGCGAAGGCGCCGCTCAGGCGTGACACGGCCCGGGCCACCGCAGCCTCCGGGCTCAGGCCCTGGTCGAGACCCTGGTGCACGAGGATCGCCGCGACCTCGCTATCGGTTTCGGTCTCATACGCGAGGCCTGCGGCGGAAAGCTCCTCACGGAGCTCGCGGAAGTTTTCGATGATGCCGTTATGCACGACCGTGACCGGACCCGAGCGATGCGGATGGGCATTGCCTTCCGTCACCGCACCATGCGTGGCCCAGCGGGTCTGGCCGATGCCGGATTTACCGGCCAAGGGCTCATGCACCAGAAGGTCGGAGAGGTTGACGAGCTTGCCGACCGCGCGGCGGCGGTCGAGCCGACCGCCATGCACCGTGGCGATGCCGGCGCTGTCATAGCCGCGATATTCCAGCCGTTTCAGGGCTTCGACCAGAAGCGGCGCAACCTCATGGTTGCCGAGGACCCCGACGATTCCACACATTACTCTGCCCCTTTGGCCTTAGCGGCCTTAATCTGTTTTAACTTTTCGAACAATCTTATCGCCACGCCGGGCTTTGTTTCCTGTTTGGCGCGGCCGATCGCCAGCGCGCCGTCAGGCACATCCTCGGTGATGACGGAGCCCGAGGCGGTCAGCGCCCCGTCGCCAACCCTGACCGGCGCAACCAGCATCGTGTCCGATCCGATGAAGGCGCGCTTGCCGATCTCGGTCCGGTGCTTCATCACCCCGTCGTAATTGCAGGTGACGGTGCCCGCACCGATGTTCGTATGTTCGCCCACATGCGCGTCGCCGAGGTAGGTCAGATGGCCGACCTTCACGCCTTCGTCGAGGATCGCATTCTTGATCTCGACGAAATTGCCGACATGGACATCCTCGGCCAGTTCCGCGCCGGGACGCAGCCGGGCGAAGGGGCCGACCGAGGCGCCGCGCGAGACATGGCAGCCTTCGAGATGGCAGAAACCCTTGATCTCTGCTTCCGATTCCACCGTCACGCCGGGGCCGAAGATGACGTTCGGGCCGACGACCGTGTCGCGTCCGATGACCGTGTCGAAGCCGAAGAAGACGGTTTCCGGCGCGGCTAGCGTGACGCCGTTTTCCAGGGCCTCGGCGCGAGCAGCGGCCTGGAAGGCGGCTTCGGCGGCGGCAAGATCGGCGCGGGAATTGACGCCGAGCGTTTCTTCCTCGGGGCAGGTCACGACACGGGCGGTCAGGCCGCGCGCCACGGCGGCGCCAACGACATCGGTGAGGTAATATTCCCCGGCCTTGTTGTCGTTCTTCAGCTCCGCAACCAGGTCGGCCAGCAAGGTCGCATCAGCCGCGAGGACGCCCGAGTTCATCAAGGTGATCGCGCGCTCCGCCTCGCTCGCGTCCTTCCATTCGACGATCCGGTCGAGGAGGTCGCCCGAGCAGACCACAAGGCGGCCATAGCGCGTTTCGGGACGGGACGGGAAGCCGAGGATCACGACATCGGCAGGGCTTTCGATCATCGCCTGCAGAGTCTCGGGGCGGATGAAAGGCGTGTCGCCGTAAAGAACGACGACCTTGCCATCAAATCCCTCAAGCAGCGGCAACGCCTGGGCGACGGCGTGACCGGTGCCCTTTTGCTCTGCCTGATGGGCGATGAAGGTGGTCTCGTCGTAGTCGCGCGCCGCGCGCGCCACCTCCTCGGCGCCATGACCGGTGACGACGATGGTCTGTTCGGGGCTCAGGGACGCGCCCGACCGCATCGCGTGATGAAGAAGCGGCGCGCCCGCCAGCTTGTGCAGGACCTTGGGCAGGTCGGAATTCATCCGCGTGCCCTGGCCGGCGGCGAGGATGATGAGGGCGATGGGCATGAATGGCCTTTCCTTCGGGTCGCGCCCGTTTTACCGATGCCCCGGTGGCGCGCAAGTCCGGGGCGCTTCACGAAGCCTTTCGGCAGGTTACAGCGAAACATTCGGGTCAGGCAGCAGGTTCTATGCGTACGGTGATATTCGATCTCGACGGCACGCTCGCCGACACGTCCGCCGACCTGATCGCCGCCGCCAATCATTGCTTCCGCGCCATGGGCGAGGGCGATCTTCTCGATCCCGCAGGGGATGCGCTGACCGCCTTTCACGGCGGACGGGCGATGCTCAGGCTCGGCCTCAAGCGGCTGGGGCGCACGGACGAGGCCGAAGTGGATGCCCAGTACCCGATGCTGCTGCGGGCCTATGAGGAGGGGATCGACCGCGAGACGCAACTCTATCCCGGCGCGGCTGAGGCCATCGAGGCGCTCCGGTCGTCGGGGCACCGGGTCGGTATCTGCACCAACAAGCCAGAACGTCTGGCAGAGATTCTGGTTGCCCGCCTGGGTATCCGCCAGCTTTTTCATTCGCTCGTGGGGGCCGACACGCTGCCGGTGCGCAAGCCCGATCCCGCGCCCTACCGGCTGGCGGTTGACCGGGCGGGCGGCGTGCTTGGGGGGTCGTTTCTGGTCGGAGATACCGACACCGACCGCCAGACCGCACGGGCAGCGGGCGTGCCCGTCGCGCTTGTCACCTTCGGACCGGAAGGCGCAGGCGTTTCGCGCTATGAGCCCGAAGCGCTGATGGGCGATTTCAGCGAATTGTCCGCGCTTGCCAAGCGGTTTCTTCCCTGAGACAAGGGGCGGGTCAAGGAAACAGGTCATGATCGACAGTGCTGTCCCGGCCTCCCCGGCCGCATCCCCGAGGGCCATTCTCTTCATCCTCGCGACCGTGTTTCTGGACATGGTCGGATTCGGCATCATCTTTCCCGTCCTGCCCGCGCTGATCGGTGACGTCGGCCATGTGACGCTGGGCGAGGCCGCCATCATCGGCGGCTGGATGGGCGCGGCCTATTCGCTCACGCAGTTCCTGTCCGGCCCGCTCATGGGCAATCTGTCCGACCGGTTCGGGCGCCGACCGCTTCTCCTGATCGCGATCTTCGGGCTCGGCGTGGATTTCCTGCTGCATGCCTTGGCGCCGTCGGTCGCCTGGCTTTTCGTGGGCCGGGTCTTTGCCGGGCTCTGCGGTGCGTCATGGGTGATTGCGAACGCCTTTCTTGCCGACATCACCCGCGCCGAAGAGCGCGGCAAGGCGTTCGGCCTGATGGGCGCGGCCTTCGGCCTTGGGTTTGTCATCGGCCCGGCGATCGGCGGGCTCCTGGGCGAATATGGTGCGCGCGTGCCCTTCTATGCGGCGGCGGCGATCTCGGGGGTGAATTTCGTCTTCGGCTATTTCGTCCTGCCCGAAAGCCTTCCCCCCGAAAAACGCCGGTCCTTCGAACTGAGGCGGTCCAACCCCTTTGGCGCCTTCAGGGTCTTCCGCACCTACCGGGGCGTCCTGCCGATGTGTGCGGTTCTCTCTGCGTTCTTCTTCTTTTCGTCGGTCTATCCGGCGGTCTGGCCCTTCTGGGGCAAGGCCCAGTTCGGCTGGTCCGAGGCGACGGTCGGCCTGACGCTCGCGGCCTTCGGCGTGGTGATGGCGGTCTTCCAGGGGGCGCTGACCGGACCCACGGTGAAGATGTTCGGCGAGTTCCGCACGGTGCTGATCGGCCTCGTCGCCGCGACGCTTGCCGCCACCGGCTATGGCTTCGCGCCCGGGCTCGCGGTCGTCGTTGCGCTGATGCTCGTCCATGGTCCGGAAGGCTTCATCCATCCGATGCTGACGGCGCTGATGTCCGGCCGGGTGCCGGAAAATGCGCAAGGCGAGTTGCAGGGCGGGATTTCCGCGCTGACCAATATCGCGATGCTGTTCGGCACGGTGTTTTTCGCGCAGATCTTCGGCCATTTCCTCGAAGGTCCGCGCGCCGACCCCAACATGGCCTATCACATCGCCGCCATGGGTCTGTTGATGACGCTCGGCCTTTTCCTCTGGGTGGTGGGCCATGACGGAGGAAAGACCTGATGGAGCGGTTCGAAAAGCCCTTCACCCAGCAGGAGCCGATCCCGGAAGAGGGGATCGCTGCGGCGCTTGAGGTTCTGCGCCACGGACGGCTGCATCGCTACAATACGCTCGGCGACGAGGTGGCGGAGACGGCGCTTCTGGAAGAGGAATTCGCCGCCTTCACCGGTGCACGCTACGCTCTCGCGGTTGCTTCGGGCGGCTATGCGCTTGGCTGCGCGCTGCGCGCGGTGGGGGTCGGATCCGGGGACCGCGTGCTGACCAATGCCTTCACGCTGGCGCCCGTGCCCGGCGCCATCTCGGCCGTGGGGGCGGAGCCGGTCTTCGTCGAGGTGACCGAAAATCTGACGATCGACCTCGACGATCTGGCGGCCAGGGCGGGGCAGGGGGCGAAGGCGCTCGTGCTCAGCCATATGCGCGGCCATGTCTGCGACATGGACCGGCTGATGGCGATCTGCGGCGCGGCGGGCGTGACGGTGATCGAGGATTGCGCCCATACGATGGGCGGCGCCTGGCGCGGCGTGCCCTCGGGGCGACATGGGTTGGTGGGCTGCTATTCGACCCAGACCTACAAGCACATGAACTCCGGCGAAGGCGGACTGCTGGTCTCCGACGACCCGCAGGTGATGGCACGGGCGATCATGCTGTCGGGCAGCTACATGCTCTACGGCCGCCACCGTGCCGGGCCGCCGCCCGAGGCGTTCGAGCGGATCCGGTACGAAACGCCGAACGTTTCCGGCCGAATGGACAACCTGCGCGCCGCGATCCTGCGCCCGCAGCTCCGCGCGCTGCCCCGTCAGATCGCGCGCTGGAACGCGCTTTACCGGGTCATGGAACAGGGGCTGCGGGATACGCCCGGCCTGCGACTGACCGAGCGGCCCGAGGAGGAGGCGATCGTCGGGTCTTCCTTCCAGTTCCTTCTGCCCGGCTGGTCGTCCGCCGCGGTGCAGACCCTGATGGCCCGCGCCGCCGCGCGGGGGGTCGAGCTGAAATGGTTTGGTGCGGCGGAGCCGCAGGGTTTCACCTCGCGACATGACAGCTGGCGCTATGCGCCCGCCCAGACACTGCCCAATACCGACCGCATCCTGTCCGGCCTCATCGACATGCGCCTTCCGTTGACCTTCACCTCCGCCGACGCCGTCCTTATCGCCAGGATCATCCGCGCCGAGGTATCCGCCGTCCATCAGGGAGGGGCCGCGCCCGTCGAACCGGTGCGCGGGGCGGATTGAAGGCGAGCAGTTTGATCAACCTCACCGCCGGGAAGGCGTGGGTGACCGCCCGCCGGGGCTAGCGGCTGCCGATGACATGAGGCGTGGCAAAAATCGTCGGCGCAATCGGTGTGCCGTCGTTTTGCGTGGCATGTTCGGTAAAGGTGTTGACGTGCGGCGGGATTACCGTTCCGCGCTGAGCGACCCCAAGGAAGATATGTTTGGAGCTTTCGGGCGTCAGGTCGTACCAATCTGGGTCATCGAAGGTGCCGCCATAGACCCCGACAACATCCGCAAAACGCTCAAATGTCAAGAAAATCTTCGTGCCGCACACGTCGCAGAAGTGGATATAGACCTTCTTTCCGCTGCCTTCCGACCTGTGCGTATACTGCTTCGCCTTTCCCTTGACGACCGAGAAGTCGCGCGCGTCGAATACCGGTTCAACAAGATAGGCCCCTCCGGTCGCGCGCTGACAGAATTTGCAGTGGCAGATGGTTGTCCTGCCCGGCTGCGCCTTGACCTCATATCTCAACCCGCCGCACAGACATCCCCCTTGAGCGCTCGCCATAGCCACCCTCCCAACTCTCGGTGCGCCGAGGCATTCATGCACGGGCACCACCATCGACTGTAGTCCACGAATGGCGGCTTGTCCCCCCAAGGCTGGCCACGCTCCGACAAGATGGCGCCATGTCGGCGGCCAGGCCCAACCCCATTGACCCGACTCACACTTTCGCCCTATGAAATGAACATATGTTCATTTATGGGGGCCGCCGATGTTCACCGCTTCGATGACCTTTGATCTGGGCGATGACATCGCCGCACTGCGCGACATGGTCCACCGCTGGGCACAGGAGCGGGTGAAGCCCATCGCCGCGGAGGTCGACCGCACCAATCACTTTCCGCCCGATCTGTGGCGCGAACTGGGGGAACTCGGCCTTCTGGGGATCACCGTATCGGAAGACTATGGCGGATCGGGCATGGGCTATCTGGCGCATGCCGTGGCGATCGAGGAGATCGCCCGCGCCTCCGCCTCCATCTCGCTCTCCTACGGCGCCCACTCCAATCTCTGCGTGAACCAGATCAAGCTGAACGGGTCAGAGGAGCAGAAACGCAAATATCTGCCGCGCCTCATCTCGGGCGACCATGTGGGCGCGCTCGCCATGTCGGAAAGCGGCGCCGGTTCGGACGTGGTCGGCATGAAGCTGCGCGCCGAGAAGCGGAACGGCTATTATGTGCTGAACGGGTCGAAATACTGGATCACCAACGGGCCGGATGCCGATACGCTCGTCGTCTATGCCAAGACCGATCCCGAGGCGGGATCGAAGGGCATGACCGCCTTCTTGATCGAGAAGGGTTTCAAGGGGTTCACCCAGGGCCCGCATTTCGACAAGATGGGGATGCGCGGCTCGAACACCGGGGAGCTGATCTTCGAGAATTGCGAAGTCCCGTTCGAGAACGTGCTGGGCGAAGAGGGCAAGGGCGTGCGCGTCCTGATGTCGGGCCTCGATTTCGAACGGGTGGTGCTGTCTGGCATCGGGACGGGGATCATGGCGGCCTGTCTGGACGAGGTGATGCCCTATATTCGCGAGCGCAAGCAATTCGGCCAGCCGATCGGAAACTTCCAGCTGATGCAGGGCAAGGTGGCCGACATGTATACGGCCCTCGGCACAGCGCGCGCCTATCTTTATGCCGTCGCCGGCGCCTGCGACCGGGGTGCGGTCACCCGCCAGGATGCGGCGGCCTGCGTGCTTTATTGTTCGGAGCAGGCGATGGTGCAGGCCCATCAGGCCGTGCAGGCGCTGGGGGGGGCGGGGTTCCTGAATGACTCGACCGTGTCGCGCCTCTTCCGCGATGCGAAACTGATGGAGATCGGGGCGGGGACGAGCGAGATCCGGCGGATGCTGATCGGGCGGGAGCTGATGGCGGCGATATGAAACTCCTCTCCTCCGCCCTCCCCACCTCCGAGACCTTCCGCGCCAACCGCGCTGCCCATCTCGCGCTCCTCGACACCGTCCGCGAAGCCGCCCAACTTGCCGCCCAAGGCGGCGGCGAGAAGGCCCTCGCCCGCCACACATCGCGCGGCAAGATGGCGCCGCGCGAGCGGGTGGCGAACCTCCTCGACCCCGGCTCGCCCTTCCTTGAAATGGGCGCCACCGCCGCCCATGGCATGTATGGCGGCGACGCGCCGGGGGCGGGCCTCATTGCCGGGATCGGCCGGGTCATGGGGCAGGAGGTCATGGTGGTGGCCAACGACGCCACGGTGAAGGGCGGGACCTATTACCCGATGACGGTGAAGAAGCACCTCCGCGCGCAGGAGATCGCCGCGGAGAACCGTCTGCCCTGTGTCTACCTCGTCGACTCAGGCGGTGCCAACCTGCCCAATCAGGACGAGGTCTTCCCCGACCGCGACCATTTCGGCCGCATCTTCTTCAATCAGGCCAACATGTCGGCCAGCGGCATCGCCCAGATCGCGGTGGTGATGGGCTCCTGCACCGCAGGCGGCGCCTATGTCCCCGCCATGTCGGACGTCACCATCATCGTCCGCGATCAGGGCACGATCTTCCTCGCGGGCCCGCCCTTGGTGAAAGCCGCGACGGGAGAGGTGGTGACGGCCGAGGACCTCGGCGGCGGCGATGTCCACACCCGCCTCTCCGGCGTCGCCGACTATCTGGCCGAGGACGACGCCCATGCGCTGGCACTCGCTCGCCGGGCGGTGGGCAGCCTCAACCGCGCAAAGCCCGCGACGGTGCAATGGCAAAGCCCCGAGGCTCCGGCCTATGATCCGGAAGAGATCCTCGGGATCGTCCCGGCCGACCTGCGCACCCCCTACGACATCCGCGAGGTGATCGCGCGGATCGTCGACGGCTCGCGGCTTGACGAATTCAAGGCCCGCTTCGGCGAGACGCTGGTGACGGGCTTTGCCCATATCGAGGGTTGTCCGGTCGGCATCGTCGCCAACAACGGCGTCCTTTTCAGCGAGGCCGCGATCAAGGGCGCGCATTTCATCGAATTGTGCAGCCAGCGCTCCATCCCCCTGATCTTCCTGCAGAACATCACCGGATTCATGGTCGGCCGGAAATATGAAAACGAAGGGATCGCCCGCCATGGCGCCAAGATGGTGACGGCGGTGGCCACGACCTCGGTGCCGAAGATCACCTGCCTTGTGGGCGGCTCGTTCGGGGCGGGCAATTACGGCATGGCCGGCCGCGCCTTCGGGCCACGGTTCCTCTGGACCTGGCCCAACAGCCGTATCAGCGTGATGGGCGGCGAGCAGGCGGCGGGCGTCCTTGCCACCGTCAGGCGCGCCGGGATCGAGCGGGCCGGGGGCACATGGTCGCCCGAGGAAGAGGTCGAGTTCAAACGTCCGACAATCGAGATGTTCGCCGAGCAATCCCATCCTCTCTATGCCGCGGCGCGCCTTTGGGACGACGGGATCATCGACCCGCGCAAGACCCGCCAGACCCTCGCCCTTTCGCTTTCCGCCGCCCTGAACGCGCCGATCGAACCGACGCGCTTCGGGCTTTTCCGGATGTAGGCTCCCCATGCTGACGAACTCACTCATCTTGGCCCAAATACCTCGGGGGCTCCGGGGGCAGAGCCCCCGGCCTTGCCGCAAGGAGCGCCCATGTTCCGCAAGATCCTGATCGCCAACCGGGGCGAGATCGCCTGCCGGGTGATCGATACCTGCCGCCGCCTGGGCGTCGCGACCGTCGCCGTCTATTCCGACGCCGACCGCGCGGCGCGCCATGTGGCGATGGCGGACGAGGCGGTGCATATCGGCGGGCCCGCGCCCAGGGACAGCTATCTGCGGGGCGAGGCGATCATCGCGGCGGCCAAGGCCACAGGCGCGCAGGCGATCCATCCGGGCTACGGGTTCCTGTCCGAAAACCCCGATTTCGTCGATGCGGTGGAACGGGCGGGCCTGATCTTCATCGGCCCGTCCGCGAAGGCCATCCGTGCCATGGGCCTGAAGGATGCCGCCAAGGCGCTGATGGAAAAGGCGGGCGTGCCGGTCGTGCCGGGCTATCACGGCGACAATCAGGCTGACGGCCATCTGGCCAGGCAGGCCGGTGCCATCGGCTATCCGGTCCTCATCAAGGCGGTCGCCGGTGGCGGCGGCAAGGGCATGCGGCTTGTCGAAGCACCCGACGAGTTCGACGAGAAGCTGCAAAGCGCACGGGGAGAAGCCCGTACGGCTTTCGGCAACCCCGCCGTGCTGATCGAGAAATATGTCCAGAAGCCCCGCCATATCGAGGTGCAGGTCTTCGGCGACGGCAGCCGCGCCGTCCATCTCTTCGAACGCGACTGCTCGCTGCAGCGCCGCCATCAGAAAGTGATCGAGGAGGCGCCCGCGCCCGGCATGACAGACGAGATGCGCGCCGCCATGGGGCAGGCGGCAGTCAGGGCGGCCGAGGCGATCGGCTATGCGGGGGCGGGCACGATCGAATTCATCGTCGATGGTTCGGACGGCCTGCGTCCCGACCGGTTCTGGTTCATGGAGATGAACACGCGGCTTCAGGTCGAGCATCCCGTCACCGAGGCGATCACCGGCGTCGATCTGGTGGAATGGCAGCTCCGCGTCGCGTCCGGAGAGCCTTTGCCCGCCCGGCAGGAGGATCTGAGGATCACCGGCCATGCGTTCGAGGCGCGGCTTTATGCCGAGGATGTGCCCGCGGGCTTCCTGCCCGCGACCGGCACGCTGACGCACCTGAAATTTCCCGAGGGCGCGCGGGCCGACACCGGCGTGCGCGCGGGCGATGCGATCAGCCCCTGGTATGACCCGATGATCGCCAAGATCGTCACCCACGGGCCGACGCGCCTAGCGGCGCTGAACCGGCTGGAACGGGCGCTCGCCGCGACCGAGGTCGCGGGATCGGTCACCAACCTTGCCTTCCTCGGCGCGCTCACCCGGCATGAAGGGTTCCGGGCGGGCGAGGTCGACACCGGCCTCATTGCCCGCGATATCGACGCGCTGACCGCTAAGCCGCCGGTCCCGTTCATCGCCCGGGCGCTCGCGGCGCTCGGCGCGGCGGGGCTTGCGGTGCCGGGGGAGGATGCACAGGGTTTCACCCTCTGGCAGCCGCTCAGCCGGACGGTGCAGCTGGAGGATTTCGCCGCGGTGATCGAGGTCCTGTCCGCTGGCGAGCGGCGCGTGACCATCGAAGCCGAGCGCGGCATGCTCTCCTGGCAGGGTGACGGCTGGCGAATGGAAGAGGTCAAATGGCCCGCGCGGCTGGTGGTCACCCGCGACGAGGTCGCCGTCTTCGGCCCCGAAACCTTTCGCTGGCGGTTGCACGACCCGCTCGACCGCGCCTCCGACCATGCGGCGAGCGATCTGACGCTCTCGCCCATGCCGGGGCAGGTGAAGGCGGTCTTCGTGGCTCCGGGGCAGGAGGTCGCGCCGGGCGACCGGCTGGCGATCCTGGAGGCGATGAAGATGGAACATACGCTCAGCGCCGCGCGCGCCGGTCGCGTCGCCGAGGTGCTGGTTGCGGCGGGTGCCCAGGTCGAGGCGGGGCAGGCGCTGATCCGGCTGGAGGAAGAGGCGTGATCCGCCTTCACCATGTGGCACTGTCGCGGTCGTTCCGCATCCTGTGGCTTCTGTCGGAAATGGGGATCGCGCCCGAGATCGTCACCCATTCGATCACCGACGGCTCGCTGCGGGCGCCCGACTATCTGGAAAAATCGCCTGCCGGACGGGTGCCCGCGCTGGAGATTGACGGGCTGACGCTGTTCGAAAGCGGGGCGATCACCGAATATCTGTGCGAGACGCGGCCGGAACAGGGGTTCGGCCGCCCGCCCGGCCACCCGGAGCGGGCGCGGTTCCTTCAATGGCTGCATTTCGCCGAGACCCAGGCGCATCTGATCGCCAACCTCAACCTGCAATGGGTCTTCCTGCGCGATCCCGCCATGCGCTCGCCCACGCTTCTGAAGATGGACGCCAGACGCCTCGCGATCACGCTTGCGGCGGTCGAAAGGGCGCTGTCGGGGCAGGATTACCTCTTGCCCTCCGGCTTTTCCGCCGCCGACACGATGTTCGGCTACAACCTTCTTGCCGCGCCGCATTTCGTGCGGATGGATCCGTTTCCGGCGATCCGTGTCTATATGGACAGGATCGCGGCGCGACCCGGTTGGCAGAGGGCGCGGGCGCTGGACGGAGAGCCGCGCTTCTACAGCCAGGACTTCTATGAGGTGGGCGGTGGCTGAATTCGTCGAGATCGTCGAGATGAGCCCGCGCGACGGGCTGCAGAACGAGAAGCGGCCGATCTCGGTCGCCGACAAGATCCGGCTGGTCGATCTGCTGAGCGGCGTCGGTTTCCGCCGTATAGAGGTGGCGAGTTTCGTCTCGCCGAAATGGGTGCCGCAGATGGAAGGCAGCGACCAGGTGCTCGCCGGTATCCGCCGGGCGCCGGGCGTGCGCTATGCGGCGCTGACGCCCAACCTGAAAGGCTACGAGGGCGCGCGCGCGGCACGGGCCGACGAGGTGGCGATCTTCGCCTCGGCGTCCGAAGGCTTCAGCCGGACGAACCTGAATTGCACCATCGCGGAAAGCATCGACCGGTTCCGTCCGGTCGCGGAGGCGGCGCGCGCCGATGGCATCCCGGTCAGGGGGTATGTTTCGATGGTGACCGACTGCCCGTTCGACGGGCCGATCGCGCCCGCGTCGGTGGCGCGGGTTGTCGCCGCGCTCAGGGATCTTGGTTGCCATGAGGTCAGCCTTGGCGATACCGTCGGCAGGGGCATGCCCGAAACCATCGACCGGATGCTGAGTGCCGTCCTTGGCGAACTGCCGCCCGCGCGGCTCGCGGGGCATTACCACGATACCGGGGGCAGGGCGCTCGACAATATCGAGGTCTCGCTCGCGCGCGGCCTGAGGGTCTTTGATGCCTCGGCGGGGGGGCTGGGTGGCTGCCCCTATGCGCCCGGGGCCAAGGGCAACGTGGCAACAGAACGGGTTGCGGCACGGTTGGCCGACGGAGGTTTCGAGACCGGGCTGGACCGGGCGCGGCTTGAGGCGGCGGCGGCGTTCGCCGTGGCGTTGCGGGCGGGTTGAGCCTGCGCAAGGGAAGCCGGGCCGGATGCGATAGGGGATGCAGATGTTCGAGACGATCGAGATCGAGATGGATGGCCGCGGCATCGCGCGCCTGTGGCTGAACCGGCCGGACAAGCACAATACGCTGTCGGGCCGGATGATCGAGGAACTGACCGAGGCGGCGGGACGGCTGGGCGCCGACCCGGCCGTGCGCGTGGTCATCCTTGGCGGGCGGGGCACGAGCTTTTGTGCAGGCGGTGATCTCGACTGGATGAAGGCGCAGATCGCGGGCGATGCCGACAGCCGCGGGGCCGGGGCACGCGCGCTCGCGCTGATGCTGCGCGCGCTCGATCTGATGCCGAAGCCCCTGATCGGGCGCATCCATGGGCAAGCCTTCGGCGGCGGGGTCGGCATGATGTCGGTCTGCGACCTGACCGTCGGTGTGCGCGGCCCGAAGTTCGGCCTGACCGAGACGAAGCTCGGTCTGATCCCCGCGACCATCAGCCCCTATGTGGTGGCGCGCATGGGGGTGACGGCGGCGCGGCGCCATTTCCTTGCCTCGCGCCTGTTTGACGCAGACGAGGCACACCGGATCGGTCTTCTTTCGGCCCTGGCCACGCTCGAGGCGCTGGATCGGGCAGTGATGGCCGAGGCCGAACCCTTCCTTGCCTGCGCGCCGGGCGCGATCGCCGATGCCAAGGCGCTGATCCGCACGGTGGCGCCGGGGCCGGACGAGGCGCTGATCGACCGGACGATCGGCCTGCTGGTCGACCGCTGGCAGGACCCCGAATCCGGCGAAGGGATTGCCGCCTTCTTCGAAAAGCGCCCCCCTGCCTGGGCGAAGGGTTGACGGTCCGTGGCAGCCTACCGCCAGCCGACCGCAAATCCATGATTTTCAAGGCCGGGCCGCGACGAATTCGCTGCTGCCTCCCGGCCCGAGTTGACCCCGCCATGGGCGCAGAGTAAACGAACCTGAAGCCACGAACCGCATGGCCCGGGGCCGGGTCCGTCCCCCCATGCAAAGAAGGAGCCAACGGGTGGAATTCCTCGCGCGCGACTATTTCCCGATTCTCGTCTTCCTTGCCATGGCGGTCGGCCTCGGCCTCGTCCTGATCCTCGCCGCCGCCGTGCTCGCTGTCCGCAGCCCCGACCCCGAAAAGGTCTCGGCCTATGAATGCGGCTTCAACGCCTTCGATGACGCGCGCATGAAGTTCGACGTGCGCTTTTACCTCGTCTCGATCCTCTTCATCATCTTCGACCTTGAGGTGGCCTTCCTCTTTCCCTGGGCGGTGGCGTTCAAGGACATTTCGATGCTCGGCTTCTGGTCGATGATGACTTTCCTTGCCGTCCTCACCGTCGGTTTCTGCTATGAATGGAAGAAAGGCGCGCTCGAATGGCAGTGATGACCGGAGCCACCACCGCCGGGCATGACCCGGAGGTCGCGACCCAGGCCCTGAACCGCGAGCTTCAGGACAAGGGCTTCCTGCTCACCTCGACCGAGGACATCATCAACTGGGCGCGGACCGGGTCGCTGCACTGGATGACTTTCGGCCTGGCCTGCTGCGCGGTCGAGATGATGCATACGGCGATGCCGCGCTACGACGTGGAACGCTACGGTTTTGCCCCCCGCGCCTCGCCCCGCCAGTCGGACGTGATGATCGTCGCGGGCACGCTGACCAACAAGATGGCGCCGGCGCTGCGCAAGGTCTATGACCAGATGCCCGAGCCGCGCTATGTGATCTCGATGGGTTCCTGCGCCAATGGCGGGGGCTATTACCATTACAGCTACTCGGTCGTGCGCGGCTGCGACCGGATCGTGCCGGTCGACATCTATGTCCCCGGCTGCCCACCCACCGCCGAGGCGCTGATGTACGGCATCCTGCAATTGCAGCGCCGCATCCGCCGCACCGGCACGCTCGTTCGCTGAGGAGGGCGCGATGACCCTGGAAGATCTCTCCGCAAGGATTTCCGCTGCCCGCGCGGCCGACGTCCTGGACAGCACCATCGCCTTCGGCGAGCTGACGGTGGCGGTGACGCTGGATCGCCTTGTCGATGTCATCGACTGGCTGCGGCTCGATCCCGCCTGCCGCTTCTCGACACTGATCGACATTACCGCCGTCGATTACCCCGAACGGCCAGAGCGGTTCGATGTCGTCTACCATTTCCTGTCGATGTACACGAACGCCCGCATCCGGGTGAAGGTGGCCGTGGCCGATGGCCAGATGGTGCCGACGTTGACGGCGATCCACCCGACGGCGAACTGGTTCGAACGCGAAGTGTTCGACATGTTCGGCATCATCTTCGCCGGTCATCCCGACATGCGCCGCATCCTCACCGACTACGGGTTTCGCGGCTATCCGCTGCGCAAGGATTTCCCGACCACCGGCTATACCGAGGTCCGTTACGACGAGGGCGAAAAGCGCGTGGTCTACGAGCCGGTGAAACTGGTGCAGGACTACCGCCTGTTCGATTTCATGAGCCCCTGGGAGGGTGCGCAATACATCCTTCCCGGCGACGAGAAGAAGGGAGCCTGAGCGGCGGATGAGCGGCGTGGCCCACAGCCCCACGATCCTCTTCGGCCTTGGCGCGACCAAGGCCGGGACGTCGTGGCTGCACGCCTATCTCGAGGGCCATCCCGAAGTCGCGATGCCTGCCGTCAAGGAGCTGCACTATTTCGACGCCAAGTTCTTTCGCGATGAAGCGCGCCAGATCGAGCGGCTGGAGCGGGAGCGCGGGCGCCTTCTCGCCCACGCGACGCGCGCCGACGAGGCTGGCCGCGCCCTGGCCGCCCGGCAGATTGCGGAAGTGGAGCGGCTGGCGCGAATGATCCGCTCGCGCACGAGTGACCCCGGCTATGCCGAATTCCTGACCGATTGCGCAGGACGCGCGCGTCTGGTCGGCGATATTACCCCGGCCTATGCGCTCCTGCCGCCCCGCCTTCTGCGCCGGATGCAGCGGCTGGCAGAGCGGGTTCGCTTCGTCTATCTCCTCCGCGATCCGCTTGACCGGCTCTGGTCGCATGTGCGGATGATGGGCCAGCGGCTTGCGAAGGTGGGGACCGACGCCCGCAAGAAGACTCTCGCGCTGTTCGACCGCTGGGCCGAGGGCGGCGAGGCGCCCGTTGCCGTACGGTCGGATTACGCCGGTGCGATTGACCGGATGCGCCGGGCGCTGGCGCCCGAAAATCTGAAGGTGATCTTTTACGAAAGGCTCTTCACCGCCGAGACGATTGCCGATCTCTGCGCCTTTCTGGGCATATCCAACCATCCGGCCGATTTTGCGCGCCGGGTCAACGCGGGCGCGCCTCTGGCGCTCGATCCAGTGCGGCAGGCGAGGGCGCGCGCGCTTCTGATGCCGCAATATGACTATGTCGCACGCCATGTCGGGGATCTGCCCCCGCGCTGGCGCGAGAATATGGGTGAGTAAGATGATGGACGGCGATATCCGCACCAACGCCTATGACGACGGCTCGAAGGATTTCGAGACGGGCGAACAGCGCATCCGCAATTTCAACATCAACTTCGGGCCGCAACACCCGGCGGCGCATGGTGTCTTGCGGCTGGTGCTGGAGCTTGACGGCGAGATCGTGGAACGCTGCGACCCCCATATCGGGCTTCTCCATCGCGGTACCGAAAAGCTGATGGAAAGCCGGACCTATCTGCAGAACCTGCCCTATTTCGACCGGCTGGACTATGTGGCGCCGATGAACCAGGAACATGCCTGGTGTCTTGCGATCGAACGGCTGACCGGCACGGAAGTTCCGCGCCGCGCCTCGCTGATCCGCGTGCTTTATTCCGAGATCGGCCGCGTGCTGAACCATCTTCTGAACGTCACCACGCAGGCGATGGATGTGGGCGCGCTGACCCCGCCGCTCTGGGGCTTCGAGGAACGCGAAAAGCTCATGGTCTTTTACGAGCGCGCCAGCGGGGCGCGGCTGCACGCCGCCTATTTCCGCCCCGGTGGCGTCCATCAGGACCTGCCCGACGCGCTTTTGAACGATATCGAGGCCTGGACCGAGACCTTCCCGAAAGTGCTGGACGATATCGACGGGCTTCTGACCGAGAACCGCATCTTCAAGCAGCGCAACGCCGATATCGGCATCGTGACCGAGGAGGATGCGCTGGCCTGGGGCTATTCCGGCGTGATGGTGCGCGGGTCTGGCATGGCCTGGGACCTGCGCCGCGCGCAACCTTACGAATGCTACGACGAGTTCGACTTCAAGATCCCGGTCGGCAAGAACGGCGACTGCTATGACCGCTATCTCTGCCGCATGGCGGAAATGCGCGAGTCGGTGTCGATCATCCGCCAGGCCATCGTGAAGCTCAGGGCCGAGCGTGGCGACATCCTCGCGCGCGGCAAGATCACGCCGCCCCCGCGCGGCGAGATGAAGATGTCGATGGAAGCGCTGATCCACCATTTCAAGCTTTACACCGAAGGCTTCCACGTGCCCGCGGGCGAGGTCTATGCCGCGGTCGAGGCGCCCAAGGGCGAGTTCGGCGTCTACCTCGTCGCCGACGGCACCAACAAGCCCTACCGCGCCAAGATCCGCGCGCCGGGCTATCCGCACCTGCAGTCGATCGACTGGATGGCCAGGGGCCATCAACTCGCCGACGTCGCCGCGATCATCGGCACGATGGATATTGTGTTCGGCGAGGTGGACCGGTGAGGTGCCTAGCTATCCTTGCGTGTTCTCTCACAATGTCTGCGTCGCTCGCGCAAGGTGAGGAGGCGGTAAGACTTGTGGATGTTCTGTCGCGCGCCAGTGGCCTTACCTCACTTGCACCCAGCTATGTCCTTGCGGCGACGCCAGATGGAGGGTTCATTTGTCGCGTCGCAGTCAATGACTCCTACTTTCAGCAGATTGTGAACGGCGTGGAGCCATTTCCAGAGATGGTCCCACAATCGATCTGCGTGTCCGCCAAGTTGGCAAAAGACATAGGTTCTGAATAATGCTCCGCCGCCTTCACCACGACCAACCCGCCTCCTTTGCCTTCACGCCCGCGAACCTCGCCTGGGCGAAGGGGCAGATCACGAAATATCCCGAGGGCCGGCAGGCCAGCGCGATCATTCCGCTTCTGTGGCGCGCGCAGGAGCAGGAGGGCTGGCTGACGCGTGCCGCCATCGAACATGTCGCCGACATGCTGGGCATGGCCTATATAAGGGCGCTGGAAGTCGCGACCTTCTACTTCATGTTCCAGTTGCAACCCGTTGGGTCTGTTGCCCATATCCAGATCTGCGGCACGACCTCCTGCCTGATCTGCGGGGCGGACGAACTGATCAAGGTCTGCAAGGAAAAGATCGCGCCGAAACCGCACATGCTGTCGGCGGACGGCAAGTTCAGCTGGGAAGAGGTCGAATGCCTCGGCGCCTGCACCAATGCGCCCATGGCCCAGATCGGCAAGGATTATTACGAGGATCTGACAGCCCAGAGCCTCGAGCAGATTCTCATCGACCTCGACAATGGCCGGACCCCGGTTCCGGGACCGTACAACGGGCGCTATGCGTCCGAACCGCTTTCCGGTCTGACCAGCCTGACGGAGTTCGAAAGCGGCAGGACGAAATACAACGGCTCCGTCCAGCGCGCGGTCGACGTGGGCGACGGGGTGAAGCGCATCGACGGGACGGAAGTGCCGCTGCTGACGCCGTGGCTCGGTAGGGCCAAAACGGAGAAGCCCGCGAAAGCGGCGAAGGCCGAGGCCGCGCCCGCGCCAAAGGCTGCCGAGAAGCCTGCGGCGAAACCCGCCCCGGCAGCAACCGCTGTGGCAAAGGCCAAGAAGCCCCGCGCGCTGAAGGCGCCGCGCAAGGGGCGCGCGGATGACCTGAAGCTGATCAAGGGCGTCGGGCCGAAGCTCGAGGCGCTTCTGCATTCGCTCGGGTTCTTCCATTTCGATCAGGTTGCCGCCTGGACAGAGGCCGAACTGGCCTGGGTCGACGACAATCTCGAAGGCTTCAAGGGCCGCGCCAGCCGCGAGGACTGGATTGCTCAGGCGAAGGCGCTGGCGGCCAAGGGCTGACGGCCAGGGTTGACGGGCAGAGGAGTAGGGACGGATGCGCGACGACAGTGCCAGCCAAGCCGGATGCCAGCGGATCTGCTGGCTCGTCGCGCTTTGCGCGGGCGCGGTCGTTGCCGCGCTGCTGATCTTCGTCGCCCTCTTTCCGATCTTCACGGCGGTCCTCATCGGCGGCCTGATCGCGCTTGCGCTCGGTGGGCTTCTCGGCTGGGCGGTCTGTACCGGTGACGGCGCGCCGACACGGGTGCCCGCTGTCGCCGCGGCGCCCACCGGACCGCAACCGGCACCTCCTTCCGCGCCCGAAGCCCCGAAGGCCGAGGCACACAAATACGACTGGCAGGTGCTGGACACCGAGGCGGCGGAGGCCAAGCGCGGCATTCTGGCCGGGACGGCGGAGCCAAAGGCGTCGAAGCCACGCGCCAGGAAGTCCACGGCAGCCAAGGGCATCGAGGCGGCGATGGGACGCACCCATGAAGAGGCGGTCGCGGCGGCCGAGCCGCTTCTGCTGCTGGCGCCGCGTGGCGGCAGGGCGGACGATCTGAAACTCATTTCCGGCGTCGGCCCGGCGCTGGAAAAGCTTCTGAATGAAGTGGGCGTCTGGCATTTCGACCAGATCGCCAGCTGGAAGGCCAAGGATATCGCCTTCGTCGACGCGAAACTGAAGACCTTCAAGGGCCGCATCACCCGCGACGAATGGGTCAAGCAGGCCCGCGCGCTCGCCCGCACCGGCGGGGAGGCGTGATCATGAATGAACCACATCAGGACGGGATCGCGAAGACCGGACGCCTTGTCGCGCTCGTCATCGCCCTGACCATGATCCTGTGGATGGCGGCGCAGTGGGCGGGCGCGCGGATCGGGCTGCACCCGTCCTTCGCCTTCCTTTTCGATCTGGCGGCGCTCGCCGCACTTTTCTGGTCGCTTGTCGTGCTCTACCGGCTCTGGCAGCGGCAAAAACGGGCGGGCCGCTAGGCGCCGCCAACCGAGGACACGGGAATGCTGAGTGACAAGGACCGGATTTTCACCAACCTCTACGGGATGCACGACCGCTCCCTCAAAGGGGCGATGAAGCGCGGCCACTGGGACGGCACGGCGAAGATCCTGGCGATGGGGCGCGACGCGATTGTCGAGCAGGTGAAGGCCTCGGGCCTGCGCGGGCGGGGCGGCGCGGGCTTTCCCACCGGTCTCAAATGGTCGTTCATGCCGAAACAGTCGGACGGGCGCCCGTCCTATCTGGTGGTGAACGCCGACGAATCCGAACCCGGAACCTGCAAGGACCGGGAAATCATGCGCCACGATCCGCATACGCTGATCGAAGGCTGCCTGATCGCCTCGTTCGCGATGGGCGCGAATGCCTGCTACATCTACATCCGCGGCGAATATGTCCGCGAACGCGAATGCCTGCAGGCCGCGATCGACGAGGCCTATGATGCGGGCCTTATCGGCAAGAATGCCTGCAAGTCGGGCTTTGACTTCGACCTTTATCTGCACCATGGGGCGGGCGCCTATATCTGCGGCGAGGAAACGGCGCTTCTGGAAAGCCTCGAGGGCAAGAAGGGCATGCCGCGGATGAAGCCGCCCTTCCCGGCAGGCTCGGGCCTTTATGGCTGCCCGACCACGGTGAACAATGTGGAATCCATCGCCGTCGTGCCGACGATCCTGCGCCGTGGCGCCTCGTGGTTTGCGTCCTTCGGGCGGCCGAACAACACGGGCACCAAGCTTTTCGGCATTTCGGGCCATGTGATGAACCCTTGTGTGGTCGAAGAGGAAATGTCGATCACGCTGAAGGAACTCTTGGAGCGGCACTGCGGCGGCGTCCGGGGCGGCTGGAAGAACCTCAAGGCCGTGATCCCCGGCGGCTCCTCGGTGCCGATGCTGAATGCCGCGCAGTGCGACGAGGCGATCATGGACTTCGACTGGCTGCGCGAGGCGCGGTCCGGCCTCGGCACGGCGGCGGTCATCGTGATGGATCAGTCGACCGACGTCATCAAGGCGATCTGGCGGCTGTCGAAATTCTACAAGCACGAAAGCTGCGGCCAGTGCACGCCCTGCCGCGAAGGCACCGGCTGGATGATGCGGGTGATGGAGCGCCTGGTGAAGGGCGAGGCCGAGATCGAGGAAATCGACATGCTTCTGTCGGTGACGAAACAGGTGGAAGGCCACACGATCTGCGCCCTTGGCGACGCCGCCGCCTGGCCGATCCAGGGCCTGATCCGCCAGTTCCGCGACGAGATCGAGGACCGGATCAAGGCCAAGAAGCTGGGCCGCATGGGCGCGATGGCGGCGGAGTGAGCGACCGGGCATGTCAGACCTGCGGCGAGATCATTGTCGTCACGACGAACCGCTGTCCACGCTGCGGCGCGGACTTCCCGACCTTGCCGCTGACTTCTCGTACTTGGATATATGCAACGCTGGCAGTCGGGTTGTTGGTCGTTATCTTGATCTTCTTCCTGCTCGGGAGGCCCTGACTTGACCGCCCTCCACCTCGCCGAACTGAACGTCGGGCGCCTCCTCGCGCCCACCGACGACCCGCGCGTGGCGGAGTTCATGGCGGCGCTCGACCGGGTGAATGGCTTGGGCAAGCGCATGCCCGGGTTCGTCTGGATGATGGAAGGCTCGGGCGAGCCGGGGAAAGGCAATACCGAGACAAAGATCGGCGGCGATCCGCAGTTTGTCTCGAACCTCACGATCTGGGAAAGCGTCGAGACGCTTGAAAACTTCGTCTGGAACACCGTCCACCGCCAGTTCTACGAACGGCGGCAGGACTGGTTCGAGGTGCTGGGCGAGATGCATTTCGTCATGTGGTGGGTGCCTGCCGGTCACCGCCCGACGCTGGACGAGGCGCTGGGAAGGCTCGACCATCTGCGCGCCCATGGCGACAGCGAGCATGCCTTCGGCTGGAAATACCTCAAGGAAGCGCGGCTCTGGCGCAGCCGGGGTTGCGGGGGGCAGGCGGCATGATGGTGCTATCCTTCCTCGGGCCGCTTGTGGCGACTGTCCTCTACGTCATCATCTTCCAGAAGGCGGGCTTCAGGGGCGCGATCCTTCTTGTCTGCGGCGGGCCGATCCTCGCGGCTCTGGTCAATATGGCGATGGGCCGGATGGCCTACGGCTTCGGTGGCATGGCCATGCCCTATGTGGCTATGCTACTGATTTCGCTACCACTATCCCTCCTGCCGCTTTTCGTTCTGGCGTTCAAACCCTGGCCGCCGGTCGGCGGTCCGCCGCCGGGGGACCGGCCATGAGCGTTGCGGTTATTGCCTATCGCGGCCCGGTCGGCAGCCTGGAGCCCGGGGGGCATTCCGCCTCCGGAGGATCGAGGATGAAACTGTCTGTTCTGGCGCCGGTGATGCTGATCGCCACAGGCCTTTTCGGCGTGGCAACGGCCACCGCCAAGGCGCCCTTGGGCGAGGTCACCTATGTCACCGACCGACTGGTCGCCGCGCGCGTGGCCGACCGGATCAGGAAAACCTGCCCCACGATCGGCGCGCGCTTCATCCGCGCCTATACCGAGGCGCGGGCACTGCAGGACTGGGCGGAGGCGCAGGGCTACAGCCGCGAGGAGGTGAAGGCCTTCCTCAAGGACCGGGCCGAGAAGAACAAGATCTATGCCCGCGCGGAGGACTATCTTGCCGCGCATGGCGCCACCCCGGACAATGTCGAGGGGTTCTGCGCGCTCGGGCGGAAGGAAATCGCGGGCGGAACCATCGCGGGCTCGCTCATCTATGAAAAGTGAATGGACACGGTGCGCCTTGAAATGAACCTGCTTGTCAAATTGCCGTCCTGGTCCGTCACGACCGCCGTGGCGCTGCTGCTGACCGCCTGTGTCGCATCCGAGAGCGCGCCGCCGTCCCCTCCCGTTCCTACGGAGCCTGTCCCTCAGGAAATCATAGACTTCGCCTTCAAGGCGGCCACGGCGAAGGAGATCGCCGGGAGTTGCAGGCAAGGCTTTCGCTACAACAAGGCCTATGAAGACGCGGTGATTGCCGGGTATGAAGCGAAATACGGACGCAACCCAGCGTGGGCTAGGGGCGACCTGTCGAAGGCGGTCAAACCCAAGGCAGCTCAGGACTGGGCCATCAAGTACATACAGCGTCGCGACATAGTTCTTGCAGATGCCCGGACCTGGTGCGCCGCTGGCCAGAAAGAAGTAGCAGAGAAGACCCTGATCGGGCGGTTGCTGATTGCCCGCTAAAGCGGGCGCAAGGACTTGAATTCACTCGGGTTTGCTTTTTGAAACCGGGTCGCGAATATGGGAAGAGAGATATGTCGAACCTCCGCAAGATCATCATCGACAGTGTCGAGGTCGAGGTCGACCCGAACCTCACGCTCATCCAGGCCTGCGAACAGGCCGGGATCGAGGTGCCGCGCTTTTGCTATCACGAGCGGCTGTCGATTGCCGGGAACTGCCGGATGTGTCTGGTCGAGGTCGTCGGCGGCCCGCCGAAGCCCACCGCAAGCTGCGCGATGCAGGTCAAGGACTTGCGGCCGGGGCCGAATGGCGAACCCTCGGTCATCAGGACCAACTCGCCAATGGTGAAGAAGGCCCGCGAAGGGGTGATGGAGTTCCTGCTCATCAACCACCCGCTCGACTGTCCGATCTGCGACCAGGGCGGGGAGTGCGACCTGCAGGATCAGGCCATGGCCTACGGCGTCGATTTCAGCCGTTACCGGGAACCGAAACGGTCTTCCGAAGACCTGACCCTCGGACCGCTCGTGTCGACCGCCATGACGCGCTGCATCTCCTGCACGCGCTGCGTCCGTTTCACGACCGAGGTCGCGGGCATCACCCAGATGGGCCAGACGGGGCGGGGCGAGGATTCGGAGATCACCTCCTACCTCAACATGACTTTGGATTCGAACCTGCAGGGCAATATCATCGACCTCTGCCCGGTCGGCGCGCTGACATCGAAGCCCTATGCCTTCACCGCCCGGCCGTGGGAGCTGACCAAGACGGAATCGATCGACGTGATGGATGCGCTCGGATCGAACATCCGTGTCGACACAAAAGGGCGCGAAGTGATGCGTATCCTGCCGCGCAACCATGACGGGGTGAACGAGGAGTGGATCAGCGACAAGACCCGCTTCATCTGGGACGGTCTGCGCCGGCAGCGGCTGGACGTGCCCTACATCCGTGAAGGTGGCAAGCTGCGCAAGGCTTCGTGGACCGAGGCACTGACCGCTGCGGCCAAGGCGATGACAGGGAAAAAGGTCGCGGGCCTCGTGGGCGATCTGGCCCCGGTCGAAGCGATCTTCAGCCTCAAGCAGCTGATCGAGGGCCTCGGCGGCAAGGTCGAATGCCGCACCGACGGCGCCCGGCTGCCCGAGGGCAACCGTTCGGCCTATGTCGGCACTGCGCGGATCGAGGATATCGACGCGGCCAAGGCCATCTTCCTGATCGGCACCAACCCGCGCGACGAGGCGCCGGTGCTGAATGCCCGCATTCGCAAGGCCTGGACCAAGGGCGCCAAAGTCGCGCTTGTCGGCCAGCCGGCAGATCTGACCTATGACTACGACCATATGGGCACCGACCGTCAGGCGCTTGCACAAGTGGCCGAGGGCAATGACCGTCTGGCCGCCTGCCGGGACCTGAATGCCATTGTCATCGTCGGTCAGGGGGCGATCCGCGAGGCGGATGGCGAGGCGGTTCTGGCCCATGCGATGAAGATCGCCGAAGCCTCGAACAGCAAGCTTCTGATCCTGCATACTGCCGCCTCGCGCGTCGGCGCGATGGATGTGGGCGCGGTGACCGAGGGTGGCCTTGCTGCGGCGATCGACGGGGCCGAGGTGATCTACAACCTTGGCGCCGACGAGGTGGATATCGCTGACGGTGCCTTTGTGATCTATCAGGGCAGCCATGGCGACCGGGGCGCGCATCGTGCCGATATCATTCTGCCGGGCGCGGCCTGGACCGAGGAAAACGGTCTTTTCGTCAACACCGAGGGCCGCCCGCAGCTTGCCATGCGCGCGGGCTTCGCACCAGGCGAGGCGAAGGAGAACTGGGCGATTCTGCGGGCCTTGTCGGCGGAGCTGGGCGCGAAACTGCCCTGGGAGTCGCTTGGTGGCCTGCGTCAGGCGCTGATCGTGGCGCATCCGCATCTGGGCCGGATCGACGAGGTGACCGAAAATGCCTGGGCGCCGTTGAAGATCAGGGCGATGGGCAAGGCGGATTTCCGTAATGCGGTCAAGGACTTCTATCAGACCAATCCGATCGCGCGCGCCTCGACCGTGATGGCGGAGCTGTCGGCGATGGCGAAAGCCCGGGCCGGGCAGCCGATGGCGGCCGAGTGATGACATGACGATGAGGGCCGCCCGCATTCCGTTCCGCGCCCTCTTGACCGGCTCGCTCGCCGGTCTGTCGGCCTGCGCGGATGCGGGGGCGGGCGCCCCGGATGGCGCGGCGGCGGGGCGAGAGTATCGTTCGGCCTCGGTGCGCATCTGGCAGGACGATCTGGTGCGGGTCCGGACCGAGATGAAGGGGGCTTCGGACGAGGTCGAGGCGGCCGGTTACGCGCGCTGCGTGGTGGCCGGTTTCGCGCTCGACCATGGCATGAATTTCGTGCGCAACGTGCGCACGATCACCGACAAAGAGGGTGGCGTTTGGCGCGCGGATGCTGTTTACAGCGTCACGTCGGCGCTGCCTGCCGGACTGTCGACGATCGACGCGGAAGTGACGGTCGAAGATTGCGCCGAACGGAACGTACCGACCAAGGCCAAGACGGCCGCCTGAGGGGCCGCGCGACGGCTGACTGAGGACTGACTGGGGACAGAAGACGATGGCAGAGTTTCTCGCAACACCTTTTGGGACCGTGGTGCTGATCGCGCTCCAGGGTCTGCTTGTCATCGGTTTCGTGATGATCTCGCTTCTCTTCCTCGTCTACGGCGACCGAAAGATCTGGGCGGCGGTGCAGATGCGGCGCGGCCCGAACGTGGTGGGCGCCTTCGGCCTGCTTCAATCCGTGGCGGATGCGCTGAAATATGTGGTGAAGGAAATTGTGGTGCCAGCGGGCGCCGACCGGTTCGTGTTCTTCCTCGCCCCGATGCTGTCCTTCGTGCTGGCCATGATCGCCTGGGCGGTCATTCCCTTCAACGACACCTGGGTTCTGGCCGACATCAACGTGGCCATCCTCTACGTCTTCGCCATCTCCTCGCTCGAGGTCTACGGCGTCATCATGGGCGGCTGGGCGTCGAACTCCAAATACCCGTTCCTCGGCTCGCTGCGGTCGGCCGCGCAGATGATCTCCTACGAGGTTTCGCTGGGCCTGATCATCATCGGCATCATCATCTCTACGGGCTCGCTGAACTTCGGCGACATTGTCCGCGCGCAGGACACGGGCTACGGACTTCTCGGCTGGTACTGGCTGCCGCACCTGCCGATGGTGGCGATGTTCTTCATCTCGACGCTGGCCGAGACCAACCGTCCGCCCTTCGACCTGCCGGAAGCGGAATCCGAACTCGTGGCGGGCTATCAGGTCGAATATAGCTCGACCCCTTTCCTTCTGTTCATGGCGGGCGAATATATCGCGATCTTCCTGATGTGCGCGCTCACCTCGCTTCTCTTCTTCGGCGGCTGGCTGTCGCCCGTTCCCGGCCTGCCGGACGGGCCGGTGTGGATGGTCGCCAAGATGGCCTTCTTCTTCTTCCTCTTCGCCATGGTGAAGGCGATCGTGCCGCGCTACCGCTATGACCAGCTGATGCGGATCGGCTGGAAAGTGTTCCTGCCGCTGTCGATCGGCTGGGTCGTGGTGGTATCCTTCCTGGCGAAGTTCGAAATCCTTGGCGCCTTCTGGGCCCGCTACACGATGGGGGGCTGATCCATGGCCAGCGTCGACTATACCCGCGCCGCGAAATATTTCCTGCTCGCCGACTTCTGGGCGGGCATGAAGCTCGGGCTGAAATATTTCTTCGCCCCCAAGGCCACGCTGAACTACCCCCACGAGAAGGGCCCGCTCTCGCCCCGTTTCCGGGGTGAACATGCGCTGCGCCGTTATCCGAACGGCGAGGAACGCTGCATCGCCTGCAAGCTCTGCGAGGCGATCTGCCCGGCACAGGCGATCACTATCGACGCCGAACCGCGCGAGGACGGCTCGCGCCGCACCACGCGCTATGACATCGACATGACGAAATGCATCTACTGCGGCTTCTGCCAGGAGGCCTGCCCGGTCGATGCCATCGTCGAGGGACCGAATTTCGAATTCGCCACCGAGACGCGCGAGGAGCTGTTCTACGACAAGGCCAAACTGCTCGCGAACGGTGAGCGCTGGGAAGCCGAGATCGCCCGCAACCTCGAACTCGACGCGCCCTATCGGTGAGCCGCCCATGACCGACGAATTCCAGAAACTCTTCGCGCAGATGATGGCATCGGGTCAGGAAATGGCCCGCGCCTTCAACCCTGCCTTGGAGACTTTCAAGGGGTTCGACGTCGAGAAACTCTTTCCCACCATGTCCAGGGACATGCTGGAAATGTGGTTCGGCAAGACCTTCAACAAGGAAGGCCTCGATGCCCGGACGCGCCTTCTGGTCACGGTCGCCGCCCTGACGGTGCTGGGCGCGCAGGGCGAGCCGCAGATGCGCCTGACCATCCGGCACGCGTTGGAAGCGGGCGCCACCAAACGCGAGATTGCGGAAGTGATCTGGCAGATGTCCATGTTCGGCGGGGTGCCCGCCATGACCCGCGCGCTGGAAATCGCGCAGAAGGTCTTTGACGAGACGGAGAGTGAGACATGACATTCGCGGATTTCGCCTTCTACATGTTCGCGGTGCCGGTGATCCTTGCGGGTCTGGGCGTGGTCCTGTCGAGAAACCCGGTCCATTCGGTCCTGTGGCTGATCCTCGCCTTCCTCTCCTCCGCGGGCCTCTTCGTGCTTCTGGGGGCAGAGTTCGTGGCGATGCTTCTGGTCATCGTCTATGTGGGCGCGGTGGCGGTGCTGTTCCTCTTCGTCGTCATGATGCTCGACATCGACTTTGCCGAGCTGAAGGGCGAGATGGCGAAATACATGCCCTTGGGCATGCTGATCGGCCTCGTGATCGTGATGCAGCTCGCCGTCGCCTTTGGCGCATGGGAGCCGTCGGACCATGCCGAGGCCGCGCGTCAGGCCGTGACGCCCGAGGGGGTCGAGAATACCGCTGCCCTGGGGCTTCTCCTCTATGACAAATACATCCACCTCTTCCAGCTTGCGGGCCTGATCCTTCTGGTCGCGATGATCGGGGCGATTGTCCTGACCATGCGGCACAGGAAGGACATCAAGCGCCAGAACGTGCTCCAGCAGATGTGGCGCGATCCCGCGAAGGCGATGGAGCTGAAGGACGTGAAGCCGGGGCAGGGGCTGTGAGGATGGCGGTGGCCGTGATGATGTTCGGATCGGGGGCCGCAATGGGCGAACCAGTGGAGTTGGCGCCGAAGTACGGCGCAGCATGCCGTTTTGAGATAGCAAGTGGTGTCTTTACGACTGGGTCCGAGGTCGAAAAGTTAGGACAGGGCTGGATCGGACAAAGCCTGCAAAGCGTGACGGACACCGGGGAGGTTTACGATCACCTTCGGGCATTCAACTGTGGCGATAAACGGCAATTCGTCATTTCAACGACCGGCAATTATTCGGATGCGGCTGACTTTGACCAGTCAAATGGGGCTCTTTCATCGGCGTTCTTCATGGAGCATCGCCCCTATAGGTCAAAGGCAATCGTCGATCAGCTAGAGCGGGCGGCCGCCGGGACCCGATTTGACGTCCAAGTTGACGATCCCGTGTTGTCCTATCCCTATCCTGAATGGAAGCACTGCGGCTGCAAACTCTACTACCCCGACCTCGCGGAGGCATCCCAATGATCACCCTGACCCACTACCTTGGCGTTGCCGCCGCGCTCTTCGTGATCGGCATTTTCGGGATCTTCCTGAACCGCAAGAACGTGATCGTCATCCTGATGTCGATCGAGCTGATGCTTCTGGCCGTGAACATCAACTTCGTCGCCTTCTCCTCGTTCCTCCATGACCTCGCGGGGCAGGTCTTCACCATGTTCGTCCTGACCGTCGCCGCCGCCGAGGCCGCGATTGGCCTCGCGATCCTCGTGACCTTCTTCCGCACCCGCGGGACCATCGATGTCGAAGACGTCAACGTGATGAAAGGCTAAGGGCGCGCCATGCTGCAATTCATTCTCCTCGCCCCCCTCGCCGCCGCGATCATCGCGGGTTTCGGCTGGCGTCTGATCGGGGAAAAGGGCGCGCTGGCGCTGACGACGGGCGTTCTGTTCGTGGCCTGTGCGCTGTCGTGGGTGACGTTCCTGACGTTCGACGGCACCACCCAGCACGTGCATATCCTGAACTGGATCCAGTCCGGTTCGCTCGACACCTCCTGGTCGATCCGGCTCGACCGGCTGACGGCGATCATGCTGGTCGTCGTGACCTCCGTCTCCTCGCTCGTCCATCTCTATTCGTGGGGCTATATGGACCACGATGTGAACTGGCATGAGGGCGAGGTCTACAAGCCCCGCTTCTTCGCCTATCTTTCCTTCTTCACCTTCGCGATGCTCGCGCTGGTGACGGCCGACAACCTTGTCCAGATGTTCTTCGGCTGGGAGGGCGTGGGCGTCGCTTCCTACCTTCTGATCGGCTTCTACTACCGCAAGCCTTCCGCCAATGCCGCCGCGATCAAGGCGTTCGTGGTGAACCGCGTGGGCGATTTCGGCTTTGCGCTGGGGATATTCGGCCTTTTCTTCCTCGTCGATTCCATCAGCATGGACGATGTCTTCGCCGCCGCGCCCACGCTCGCCGAAACCCGGCTCGGCTTCCTCTGGACCGACTGGAATGCCGCGAACCTTCTGGCCTTCCTCCTCTTCGTCGGCGCCATGGGCAAATCGGCGCAGCTATTCCTGCACACCTGGTTGCCGGACGCGATGGAGGGCCCGACGCCGGTCTCCGCCCTCATCCATGCCGCGACCATGGTGACGGCGGGCGTATTCCTCGTCTGCCGCATGTCGCCCCTCTTCGAACATGCGCCCGAGGCGAAGAGTTTCGTCATGTATGTCGGTGCCGCGACCGCCTTCTTCGCGGCGACCGTCGGCCTCGTGCAGAACGACATCAAGCGCGTGATCGCCTATTCGACCTGCTCGCAGCTTGGCTACATGTTCGTGGCCGCAGGCGCGGGCGTCTATGGCGCGGCGATGTTCCACCTCTTCACCCATGCCTTCTTCAAGGCGATGCTGTTCCTGGGCGCGGGTTCGGTCATCCATGCGATGCACCACGAACAGGACATGCGGAACTATGGGGCGCTCAGGAAGCATATTCCGCTGACCTTCTGGGCGATGATGATCGGCACATTCGCGATCACGGGCGTGGGTATTCCAAGCGTACTGTTTACCTTCGGCGAAACACCTATCGGCTTCGCGGGCTTCCTGTCGAAAGATGCGATCATCGAAAGCGCTTTTGCCAGCGGCAACGGTTTCGCTTTCTGGGCGCTGGTGATTGCCGCCTGCTTTACCAGCTTCTACAGCTGGCGCCTGATCTTCATGACCTTCTACGGCGAAGCCCGCTGGGGTCATGGTCACGACCACGGACATGGCCATGTCGACCATGGGCATGGCCACGATGACCATGGCCACGGCCACGACCACCAGCCGCACGAAAGCCCGGCCGTCATGACCATCCCGCTCGGCGTCCTTGCCGTGGGGTCGGTCCTTGCGGGCATGGTCTGGTACGGGCCCTTCTTCGGCGACCATCACAAGGTCACCGAATTCTTCGGCATGGCCGCCCATGAGGAGGTCGCCGAGGCCCCGGCGGCGGACGATCACGCGACCACGACCGAGGCAGCGTCGACCGAAGGCGCCGCCACCGAGGAGGCGCATGCCGCGGCCGAACCGGGCCATGCGCCCCAGGGCGCGATCTTCATGGCGCCCGACAACCATGTGATGGATGACGCCCACCATGCACCTGCCTGGGTCAAGGTTTCGCCCTTCGTTGCCATGCTGATCGGCTTCATGACGGCCTGGGTCTTCTATATCCGCGATCCCTCGATCCCCGGCCGCCTGGCGGCACAGCAGCCGATCCTCTACCGGTTCCTCCTGAACAAATGGTATTTCGACGAGGTCTATGACTTTCTCTTCGTCCGCTCGGCCAAGCGTCTCGGCGCGTTCCTGTGGAGGCGCGGCGACGGCAATGTCATCGACGGCACGATCAACGGCGTGGCCATGGGTATCGTGCCCTTCTTCACCCGCCTCGCGGGCCGGGCGCAGTCTGGCTACATCTTCCACTATGCTTTCGCGATGGTTCTTGGCATCGCCGGACTTCTTCTCTGGATGACGCTCTCGGGGGGCGCGCACTAATGGAAAACCTGCTTTCCATCCTCACTTTCCTGCCCCTCGTCGCGGCGGCTGTCCTTGCGCTTTTCCTGCGCGGTTCCGATGCGGCGTCTGACCGGAATGCCAAATGGCTGGCGCTCACCGCGACCACGGTGACCTTCCTCCTGTCGCTCCTCCTCCTGAAGGATTTCGATCCGTCGAACACGGGCTTCCAGTTCGTGGACGAGGGCGACTGGATCATGGGGCTGCGCTACAAGATGGGCGTCGACGGGATCTCGATCCTCTTCGTGCTGCTCACCACGTTCCTCATGCCGATCACCATCCTGTCGGCCTGGGAAGTGGACAAGCGCGTGAAGGAATACATGATCGCCTTCCTCGTCCTCGAGGGGCTGATGATCGGCGTCTTCGTGGCGCTCGATCTCGTCCTTTTCTACCTCTTCTTCGAGGCGGGCCTCATTCCGATGTTCCTGATCATCGGCATCTGGGGCGGCAAGGACCGGATCTACGCGTCCTTCAAGTTCTTCCTTTATACCTTCCTCGGCTCGGTCCTGATGCTGGTCGCGATGATCGCCATGTACCGCGACGCGGGCACGACCGACATTCCGACCCTGATGACGCACCAGTTCGCTTCCGACACGATCGGGCTTTGGGGCTTCCATATCGTCGGCGGCGTGCAGACGCTGCTGTTCCTGGCCTTCTTCGCCTCTTTCGCGGTCAAGATGCCGATGTGGCCGGTTCATACCTGGCTGCCGGACGCCCACGTCCAGGCGCCAACGGCAGGGTCGGTCATCCTGGCGGCCGTGCTTCTGAAGATGGGCGGCTACGGTTTCCTGCGCTTCTCGCTGCCGATGTTCCCGGTGGCGTCGGACGTTCTGGCGCCGCTGGTCTTCTGGATGTCGGCCATCGCCATTGTCTACACCTCGCTCGTGGCGCTGGCGCAGTCCGACATGAAGAAGCTGATCGCCTATTCGTCGGTCGCGCACATGGGCTATGTCACCATGGGCATCTTTGCCGCGAACCAGCAGGGCGTCGATGGCGCGATCTTCCAGATGCTGTCGCACGGCTTCATCTCGGGCGCCTTGTTCCTTTCCGTGGGCGTCATCTATGACCGGATGCACACGCGCGAGATCGACGCCTATGGCGGCCTTGTGAACCGCATGCCCGCCTATGCGCTGATCTTCATGTTCTTCACCATGGCCAACGTCGGTCTTCCCGGCACATCCGGTTTCGTCGGCGAATTCCTGACGCTGATGGGCATCTTCCAGGTCAATACCTGGATCGCCGCCGTCGCCACCTCGGGCGTGATCCTCAGCGCCGCCTATGCCCTGTGGCTCTACCGCCGCGTGGTGATGGGCGAGATGGTGAAAGAGGCGCTCAAGGGCATCACCGACATGAGCCTGCGCGAAAAGGCCGTCATGGCGCCGCTCGTCGCCATGACGCTCGTGCTCGGCATCTATCCTTCGGTCGTCACCGACCGGATCGGCCCGTCCGTTGCGGCCCTTGTCGAAACCTACCAAGCCGCCATTCCGGCCGCGGACACCGCGACCGAGCTGGCCAGCCATTGAGGAAGCATCCCCGTGGAACAGACTGATCTTTCCATCGTTCTGCCCGAAGTGGCGCTGGCGCTTTACGCGATGGCGGCCCTGATGCTTGCCGTCTACACCACGAAGGACGGGCTTGCGCGCCTTCTGACCTGGTCAACGGTTGCGGCCTTTCTTGGCGTGGCGGCCTGGGTCGGGCTCTGCCCGGTGCCGGAGGGCATCGCCTTCGGTGGCGCCATCGTCTCGGACGCCTTTGCCCGGTTCGCCAAGGTAACGCTGCTTCTGGGTGCCGCCGGGGTTCTCGCGATGAGCGAGGACTGGATGGCGCGCGAAAAGCTCGCGCGGTTCGAATATCCGATCCTGATCACCTTCGCGGTGATCGGCATGATGGTGATGGTTTCCGCCGGCGACCTCATGTCGCTTTACATGGGGCTCGAGCTGCAATCCTTGTCGCTCTATGTCGTCGCGGCCTTCCGCCGTGACAGCGTGCGGTCGAACGAGGCGGGCTTGAAGTACTTCGTCCTCGGCGCGCTCTCCTCGGGCCTTCTTCTCTACGGCGCCTCGCTGATCTACGGCTTTACCGGCACCACAGCCTTCAGCGGCATCATCGCCGCCGCGACGGACGGCCACCTGACCACCGGCGCGCTCTTCGGCCTTGTTTTCCTGATCACCGGCCTCGCCTTCAAGGTCTCGGCCGTGCCCTTCCACATGTGGACGCCCGACGTCTATGAAGGCTCGCCCACCCCGGTCACCGCCTTCTTCGCGACCGCCCCCAAGGTTGCCGCCATGGGCCTTTTCGCCCGCGTGATGTTCGACGCGTTTGGCGGCGCGGTCGCGGACTGGAGCCAGGTGGTGGCGCTGCTTGCCGTCCTCTCGATGTTCCTCGGCGCCATCGCCGCCATCGGCCAGACCGACATCAAACGTCTGATGGCCTATTCCTCGATCGCCCATATGGGCTTCGCGCTTGTCGGCCTCGCCGCCGGTACACAGGGCGGCGTGCAGGCGATGCTGACCTACATGGCGATCTATGTGGCGATGAACCTCGGCACCTTCGCCTTCATCCTGTCGATGCGGCGCGGCGAGGTGCATGCGACCGAAATCGCCGATCTGAACCTGATCTCGAAGCGCGAGCCGGCGAAGGCGCTGGCGCTTCTCGTCTTGATGTTCTCGCTTGCGGGCGTGCCGCCGATGCTGGGCTTCTTCGCCAAATACGCGGTGCTGAAGGCCGCAATCGACGCCAACATGGGCTGGCTGGCCGTTCTGGCGGTGATCGCCTCGGTCATCGGCGCCTTCTATTATCTGCGCATCGTCTATTTCATGTATTTCGGCACAGAGCGGGAAGGCGCCAGCCTGCGCATGGCGCCGATGCCCTGGCTGATGCTGATGGGCGCGGCTCTTGTGATGGTTCTCGGGGTCTATAATCTCTTCGGGATCGAGGGCGCGGCGGCGGCAGCGGCAGAAGCGCTTGTCCGCTGACGCCTCAGACTGGCCGGACGCCTATGCCCGCCATGTGCTGGCCGAGGTCGGCAGCACCAATTCCGAAGCCGCGCGCCTCGCGCCGGGCCTGACCCGCCCGGCCTGGATCATGGCCCGCCGTCAGACCGGCGGACGCGGACGCCGGGGCAGGGCCTGGGTCAGCCCCGAAGGCAATTTCTTCGCCTCGCTGGTGATGCGTTCTCCGGGTGATCCGGCGCAGGCAGCGCTCAGAAGCTTCGTGGCAGCCCTTGCGCTTGATGACGCGCTCGGGGCACTTGTCGGTCCCGCCGGCCGCTTCACGCTGAAATGGCCGAACGATGTGCTTCTGAACGGCGGCAAGGTCGCGGGGATATTGCTCGAAAGCGGGGGGCAGGGGCCGCAGGTCAACCACCTGATCATCGGCATCGGCGTCAACCTGATCGCCGCCCCGCCCGCCGACGCGGTCGAGCCCGGCGCCCTGAAGCCGGTGTCGGTGCTGGGAGAGACCGGCCTTCGCTTCACGCCCGACGAACTGCTGGACCGGCTCGGCCCGGCCTTCTCGCGTTGGGAAAGCCAATTCACCGCCTATGGCTTCGCACCGATCCGCACCGCCTGGCTTGCGCGTGCCGCGCGGCTTGGCCAGACGATCCGCGCCCGCACGATGGGCGAGACCTACGAGGGCAGGTTCGAAGGGTTGGCCGAGGACGGGGCGCTCGTGCTAGGAACCGATCAGGGCCGCCGGACGATTTCGGCCGCCGACATCTTTTTCTGAGAGGGGTCGGGCATGCTGCTCTGCATCGACTGCGGCAACACCAATACGGTCTTTTCGATCTGGGATGGCGCGCGCTTCATCGGCACCTGGCGGATTTCCACCTCGCATCAGCGCACGGCCGACGAATATTACGTCTGGCTCTCGACCCTGATCGAGGCGGAAAGGCTGGAATTCAGCATTACCAATGCCATCATCTCCTCGACCGTGCCGCGCGTGGTCTTCAACCTGCGCGTCCTTTGCGACCGCTATTTCGGCTGCCGTCCGCTCGTGGTGGGCAAGGCCGACTGCGCACTGCCCGTCGCCCCGCGCGTCGATCAGGGCACCACCGTCGGCCCCGACCGGCTGGTGAACACGGTGGGCGGTTTCGACCGTCATGGCGGCGATCTCATCATTGTCGATTTCGGCACGGCGACCACCTTCGACGTGGTGGACAGGGACGGCGCCTATATCGGCGGGGTGATCTCTCCCGGCGTGAACCTCTCGCTCGAAGCCCTGCACATGGCCGCCGCCGCCTTGCCGCATGTCGATGTGACGAAGCCAGCTCATGTGATCGGTACCAATACCATCGCCTGCATGCAGTCCGGCGTCTTCTGGGGCTATGTCGGCCTTGTCGAGGGGATCGTGCGCCAGATCCGTGCCGAGCGCGCCCGGCCCATGAAGGTGATCGCCACCGGGGGCTTGGCCTCGCTCTTCGAACAGGGCACAGAGATATTCGATACAGTCGAGGACGATCTGACCATGCACGGCCTCGTCCTCATTCAACGTCACAATGCCAGACTGGAAAATCAATGACTGACGAACGCCTGATCTACATGCCGCTCGGCGGCGCCGGAGAGATCGGCATGAACTGCTATGTCTACGGCTATGGCAAGCCGGGGGAGGAGCGGCTGATCGTCGTCGACCTAGGTGTCGCGTTTCCCGACATGGACACGTCGCCCGGCGTCGACCTGATCATGGCCGACGTCAGCTGGCTTATCGAGAACCAGAGCCGGATCGAGGCGATCTTCATCACTCATGCGCATGAGGATCACATCGGCGCCCTTGGCCATCTCTGGCCGAAACTGCGCGCCCCGGTCTATGCCCGCAAGTTCACCGCAGCGATCGCGACCGGCAAGATGGAGGAGGCGGGCCAACCGACCGATGCGCTCCATATGGTGGGCGCCCGTCCGGCTGTGACCGTGGCGGGCCCGTTCCGGGTGCAGTTCGTGCCGGTCAGCCATTCGATCCCGGAAAGCGCTGGCCTGATCATCGACACGCCCGCGGGCCGCGTCGTGCATTCGGGTGACTTCAAGCTCGACGGCACGCCGATCGTGGGCGAGCCCTTCGATCCCGAGGTATGGCTGAAGATCGCAACCGAAAACGGCCGGGTGCGGGCGCTCGTCTGCGATTCGACCAATGTCTTCTCGCCCCTGCCCGGCCGGTCCGAGGCGACGCTGGCCGAGCCGATCTCGAAGCTCATCGCCGAACAGGAGGGGATGGTGGTCGCCACCACCTTTGCCTCGAACGTGGCGCGGCTGAAGACGCTGGCCGAGGCAGGCAGGGCGGCGGGCCGCTCGATCTGCCTTCTGGGGCGGGCGATGAACAAGATGGTGACGACGGCGGTCGAAACCGGGCTTCTGACCGATTTCCCCCGCGTGCTCAGCCCCGAGGAGGCCGAGGAAGTCCCGCGCCAGTCGCTGATGCTGATCGTGACCGGCAGCCAGGGCGAGCGGCGGGCGGCCTCTGCCGCGCTAAGCCGTGGCAAATATCTGGGGATGGAGCTGAAGGAGGGCGACATGTTCCTGTTCTCCTCCAAGACCATCCCCGGCAACGAGAAGGACGTGATCCGCATCATGAACGCTCTGTCGGTGCGCGGGGTGGATGTGGTCGACGACCGGGGCGGGGCCTATCACGTTTCCGGCCACGCCAACCGGCCGGATCTGGAAGCGGTGCATGAGCTGGTGAACCCGCTGATGGTGGTGCCGATGCACGGCGAACACCGCCATCTGCGCGAACATGCGGGGCTGGCGCGCGCCAAGGGCATGGGCTCGGCCGTCGTGACCAACGGGACGATGATCAGCCTGTCGGGTGCCGCGCCGGAGGTGGTGCAGCAGGTCGAGGCCGGACGGCTCTACCTGGATGGAACGGTACTGATCGGCGCCATGGACGGGGTGGTGCGCGACCGGATCCGCGTGGCGCTGAACGGGGTCGTCTTTGCGACGGTGATCATCGACGAGGACGGGGCGCCCCTGGGCGACGCCTGGGTGGAATTGATGGGCCTGCCCGAGACCGGCGCGACCGGCAAGGTGCTGGCCGACGCGATCGAGGACGAGCTGGGCGAGTTCCTTGCAGCCGCGCCGGACAAGGTGATCCGCGACGACGGCAAGCTGGACGAGGCGATCAAGCGCATCGTCCGCCAGGTCGCGGCGGAAGAGGTGGGCAAGAAGCCCGAAGTCAGCGTGGTGATCAGTCGGCTCATGGCCGAATAGGCAACCCGGGCCCTCATCGGGCCCTTCGTGCCTTCTTCTGGCGACCTGCCGCCGAGGCAGGCGTGAAATGCCCGAGGGGCCCCCGCTTACGCCTCGCCGGACGCCTTGGTTTGCGGCAGGCCGCGCATCAGGAAATCGGGCACATGGTCGCCCATTCCGACCACAGGCTCGTCCCGCCGGTCCCGACGCTCGGTACGGTCCGGCCGGTCGGAACGGCGCTCGTTCCGGCGGTCCTCGGGGCGGCGTTCCTCTGGGCTGCGGTCACCGCGTGTGGCGGGTGTCGGCCGGGCGGGCGCCTCCGGCGCCTCGGCAGCAAGGATCGGCTCGGCCATGACCGGCGCCATCGACGCTTCCTGGCCATGTTCCTTGATCGGGCGCGCACGCTTTTCCTCGCGCCCCGGACGGGCCGGACGGGCGCCGCGGCCCTTGGCGCCATCGTCCTTGCGCGGCGGCTTCTGCGCGGCCTCTGACAGCGTGAAACCTTCGGGTGCCTCGCTGCGCGGGATCGACTGTTTCACCAGCGCCTCGATCTGGTCGAGATACTTCTGGTCGGCGGGCGTGGCGATCGAGATCGCCGTGCCCTTGCGGCCCGCCCGGCCGGTGCGGCCGATGCGGTGAACATAATCTTCCGCGTGACTCGGCACGTCGAAGTTGAAGACATGGCTCACCGCCGGAATGTCGAGCCCGCGCGCCGCGACGTCGGAGGCGACGAGGAACTGCAGACGCCCCTCGCGGAAATCGTCCAGCGTGCGCATCCGCTGGCTCTGGTCAAGGTCGCCATGGATCGGCGCCGCGTTGAAACCATGCGTTTTCAGCGACTTGGCAACGATGTCCACCTCGGTCTTGCGGTTGCAGAAGAGGATCGCATTGGTGCAGGCCGCGCCCTCGGCACGGATCACGGCGCGCAGCAGCTCGCGCTTGGCCTTGGCGGTCTGGTCCTTGCGCGCGGGGGTGATCTGGATCAGCCGCTGTTCGATCGTCTCGGAAGCGGTCGCCTGGCGGGCCACCTCGATCTTCACGGGCGTGTGCAGGAAGGTGTTGGTGATCCGCTCGATCTCGGGTGCCATGGTGGCGCTGAAGAACAGGGTCTGGCGGGTGAAGGGGGTCAGCTGGAAGATGCGCTCGATATCGGGAATGAAACCCATGTCGAGCATGCGGTCGGCCTCGTCCACCACCATGATCTGCACGCCGGTCAACAGCAGCTTGCCGCGTTCGAAATGGTCGAGCAGTCGGCCCGGCGTCGCGATCAGCACGTCGACGCCACGGTCGATGAGCTTGTCCTGCTCGCCGAACGACACGCCACCGATCAGCAGCGCCTTCGTGAGCTTGGTGTGCTTGGCATAGACGTCGAAATTCTCCGCCACCTGCGCGGCCAGTTCGCGCGTCGGCGCCAGCACGAGCGAACGCGGCATCCGTGCGCGCGCGCGGCCCTTCGACAGAAGGGTGATCATCGGCAGCGTGAAGCTCGCGGTCTTGCCGGTGCCGGTCTGGGCGATGCCCAGAACATCCTTGCCTTCAAGGGCCGGCGGGATCGCGCCTTCCTGGATCGGAGTGGGGTTTTCGTAGCCGGCTTCGGCAATGGCTTGCAGGACCCGGGGGTCCAGTTTCAGGTCGTTGAACTTGGTCATAAGCGTCCATCAGGTCGCGGCATCGGGCCGCAAGGGTGAAGGGACGCGATATGCCGGGCGCCCCGTGGCAGTGCCCGCCGGATGCGGGTGGCCCGCACCTACTGCAAATGGCGAAAAAGGTCAATTGCGCCACTGGTCTGCGCATAAGCAAACGCCGTCCGCGGGGCTGTGCGAACGGCGTTTGACCCGGGTCTTTCGCCCCCGGTGCGGCGGAGGCGGGACCCTTCTCGCTTCGGCGGCGCTAGATGCTACGCCGCCGCGCCACCGCCGCGGCGCCGAGAGCTGTCAAAAGCAGAAGTCCCGCCGCCGGGACCGGGATCGGAGCGGTATCAAGGCGCACGGCGCCGAGATGGTCGATCGTATTGGTGCCGGAGCGCTGGGTGACCAGCATGGTCAGCACATAGCTGCCGGGGCCCAGACGCTGCGTCCAGTTGCTGAAATCCGGATCGGCAAAGGCGGCGTCATAGTTGGCGCCGAAGTTGGTCGTGCCCTGAACCGGGACGGAGGTGAGGCCTTGCGAGACATTGTTGAGGAAGACCTCGAACTGGTCGCCGGAGAAATAGCCATCCACGACCGAGAGATTTGCGAAACCCGAAAGCGTGAAGGTGAAGACCCGCTTGGCGAGCGTACCCACCGCGCCGAAAGCGAACCGGTCCCAGCCGCTGTCGATGTTGAGCGTCACCGCCGATGCCGATCCGGCAGAGCCGAGCACCGCGGCAACCGCCAGCGCCTTGAGCGAAAATTGTTTCATATCCGGTCCTCACACCAACAGCCACTCGGCTTTCATCCGCTGCAATTGGGTCAGAATTTTGACGCAATGGCAGTGTTCTCGCCCTGGAGACAGTCGGGGGTCATGTGCGAAATTGCAGCGATTCCCGCGATATTTTCCGTCCGGGAGGCGCCGGCCGGCGGCAAAATATGGCTGTCAGTCGACCGAATCGGGGCCGGCTGTGTCGAAAACCCGCGAGGTCCAGGCTGATTTCGCCGCAATTTGGCCATAATCCGTGCGGTCTTGAGCGATTTGCCGCCTGCCATTGCGGTCACAATTGTCTTCGGACCGGCGCTTGTCGTGAGGCGGCGGTATGCGGCGGCACCACATGCCCGACCGGGCGCATCCCGGCCGTATTTGCGCCGTGTCAGACCATCATTTCCTTGGTCGCCGACAGTTTCAGCGCCGGATAGTCGCGCTGAATCCGGTCGATGTCCCATTGCAGCCGCGTGAGGTACACGATGTCGCCGTCATGATCATGGGCGATATGACCCTTGTTGGCGTTCACGAACGTCTCGACATCCGCCTTCGGCCCCGTGACCCAGCGGGCAGAGGTGAACTGCGAGGCTTCGAACCGGACCGGCAGCGAATATTCCTGCTCGATCCGGCTGGCCAGCACCTCGAATTGCAGGGCGCCGACGACGCCCACGATGAAGCCAGACCCGATGGCGGGCTTGAAGACCTTGGCGGCCCCTTCCTCGGCAAATTGCATCAGCGCCTTTTCCAGATGCTTGGCCTTCATCGGATCGCCCGCGCGCACCGTTTGCAACAGCTCTGGCGCGAAGGAGGGGATGCCGGTGAACCTGAGCGCCTCGCCCTCGGTCAACGCATCGCCGATGCGGAGCTGTCCGTGGTTCGGGATGCCGATGATATCGCCCGCCCAGGCCTCTTCCGCCAGTTCACGGTCGGCGGCGAGGAATAGAACCGGGTTCGACACCGCCATCGGCTTCTTCGAACGCACATGCAGCAGTTTCATGCCGCGCTCGAAATGCCCCGACGCAAGGCGCACAAAGGCCACGCGGTCGCGGTGCTTGGGGTCCATGTTGGCCTGGACCTTGAAGACAAAGCCGGTCACCGGCTTTTCTTCGGCATTGATGGCGCGTTCCGTGGCCTTCTGCGGTTGCGGTTCCGGCCCGAATTCGCCGATCCCGGCCATCAGTTCCTTGACCCCGAACGAATTGATCGCCGAGCCGAACCAAATCGGCGTCATGTGGCCTTCCAGGAAGCTCTGCCGGTCGAAGGCGGGCAGAAGTTCGCGCGCCATTTCCAGCTCTTCGCGCAGCTTCGCCAGAAGGTCAGCCGGGACATGATCGGCCAGCTTGGGATCGTCCAGCCCGTCGATCTTGATCGATTCCGCCACCCGGTTCCTGTCGGCCCGGTCCATCAGTTCCAGCCGGTCATGCAATATGTCGTAGCACCCGAGGAAATCGCGGCCCATGCCGATCGGCCAGGAAGCGGGCGAGACGTCGATGGCCAGGTTTTCCTGGATCTCGTCGATGATCTCGAACGTATCGCGGCTTTCGCGGTCCATCTTGTTGCAGAAGGTCAGGATCGGCAGATCGCGCAACCGGCAGACCTCGAACAGTTTCCGCGTCTGGCTTTCCACGCCCTTGGCCCCGTCGATCACCATGATGGCAGCATCGACGGCGGTCAGCGTCCGATAGGTGTCTTCGGAAAAGTCCGAGTGGCCGGGCGTGTCGACGAGGTTGAAGCGGAACGGGCCGAAATCGAACGACATGGCCGAGGCCGAGACCGAGATGCCGCGTTCCTGCTCCATCTTCATGAAGTCCGACCGCGTGCGTCGGGCTTCGCCCTTGGCGCGCACCTGTCCGGCCATCTGGATCGCGCCGCCGAACAGCAGGAACTTTTCGGTCAGCGTCGTCTTGCCCGCGTCGGGGTGCGAGATGATGGCAAACGTGCGCCTCCGGGCGATCTCCGGCGGCAGGGCGGTGCGGTTTGTGAGCGTGTCGGGCATGGGCGAGGCTTTAGCGAAAGCCGGATGAAGGTGCAATCGCGGCGCTGCCTTCGGCACGCGTCGTTCGGCGCGGGGCGGACGGGGCGCAGAGCGAAGAGCGCTGAAAGGCGCGATGAGCGGCCCGTCACATCACCGCGCCCATCGCCCAGGGAACGAATTCCGCGCCGCCGAAACCCAGGGCCTCGCTCTTCGTCTTTTCGCCCGAGGCGACGCGGATCATCAGGTCGAGGATTTCGCCGCCCTTCTCCTCGATGCTGACGCCCGCGCTCACGATGTCGCCGCAGTTCAGGTCCATGTCGTCGCTCATCCGTCCATACATCTCGCTGTTGGTGGCGAGCTTGATGCAGGGCACGGGCTTGTAGCCCGAGACGGAACCGCGCCCGGTCGTGAAGGCGATGAGGTTGGCGCCCGACGCGATCTGGCCGGTGACCGAACAGGGGTCGTAGCCCGGACTGTCCATATAGACGAAGCCGCGTTCGGTGACCGGTTCGGCGAACTTGTAGACCTGGGTCAGGGGCGCGGTGCCGCCCTTGGCGACGGCGCCCAGCGACTTTTCGAGGATCGTGGTCAACCCGCCGCGCTTGTTGCCGGGCGAGGGGTTGTTGTCCATCTCGCCGCCGAGGCGGGCGGTGTAAGTCTCCCACCAGCGCACGCGTTCGACGAGCTTTTCGCCGACCGCGCGGCTGACGGCACGGCGGGTCAGCAGATGTTCCGCGCCGTAGATTTCAGGCGTCTCCGACAGGATCGTGGTGCCCCCATGCGCGACCAGTAGGTCCGAGGCCGCGCCGAGGGCCGGATTGGCGGTGATGCCGGAATAGCCGTCCGAGCCCCCGCACTGCATGCCGACCACCAGATGGCTCACGCTTTCCTCCGTCCGCCGCACCGCATCCGCTGCGGGCGCCATCGCCTTCAGCTCCATGAGCCCCCTGTCGATCGTGGCGCGCGTACCGCCGGTCTGCTGGATCGTCATGTAGCGGAAATTGCCGTCGGGCCGGAGCCTGTCCCGGCCGACGAGGTCGGCCACCTGCATCACCTCGCAGCCGAGGCCGACCAGCAGGATGCCCGCGAAATTTGGGTTGCGCGCATAGCCCTGCAAGGTGCGGAACAGGGTCTCGTAGCCCTCGTCCTTTCCCGACATGCCGCAACCGGTGCCATGGACGATCGGCACCACGCCGTCGATATGGGGAAAGGCCTTGAGCCAGCCCTCGCGCTCGGTCGCCTCGGCGATGAAACGCGCGACCGAGCCCGAGCAGTTCACCGAGGTGAGAATGCCCAGGTAATTGCGGGTTCCGACGCCCCCGCCGGGGCGGCGATACCCCATGAAGCTCCGCGTCGGTCCGGGCGAGGGCAGGGGGCGCAGGTCGGTTGCAAAGCGATAATCCTGATCGTGACCGCCCATGCCGAGGTTGTGGCTGTGCACATGTTCGCCGGCCGCGATCGCCCGGCATGCGATTCCGATCGTCTGGCCGTAGCGGATCACCTGCTCGCCCATGCCGATAGCGCGGGCGGCAATCTTGTGGCCGCGGGGCACAGGGCCGGGCAGGCTCAGCCCTTCCGCGATTTCGCCGGCCTGGAAATCGCGCAGCGCCACGAAAATGTTGTCATCCGGGTGCAGGCGGATTATCGGCCTTTGGGGGAGCGTGCCGGGCGGGGACATGGGTCTGGCCTCTTTTCCTTGAGCGCCCGGACCGGGCCGCACGCGGGCAGCGGCGCGGCTTGACAGCGAGGGAGCGAGGTCTAACATGTTAGTATGTTACCGATGAACGAGATCGCCCCGCAAGAGGCAAGGCAGATGCCCGTCCTGCAGCCGCTCGATGCCTTTCCCGGCTCGCTGGCCCAGAAGGTCTATGGCGCACTGAAACAGGCGATCCTGTCGCTGGCCTATCGGCCGGGCGAGATTCTGCGCAAGCCCGAAATCTGCGACGCCCTCGGCGTCTCGCGCTCGCCCGTGTCGGAGGCGGTGGCGCGGCTCGCCGCCGAGGCGCTCGTCGATATCGTTCCGCAGGCGGGGACGTTCGTCGCCCGCTTCTCGATGGAGGAGATCCGCGAGGGCGCCTTCCTGCGCGAGGCGCTGGAGCTTGCCGCGGTCGAACGGGTGGCCACGACCATTACCGAAGATCAGCTCGTGCTCCTGCGCCGCAATTTGCGCGTGCAGGAGGCGCTGATCGCCGACGGTGACATCGCCGGTTTCTACAAGATGGATGCCGAGATGCACGAACTGATCCTCGGCTTCACCGGTTTTCGTCGGCTGGCGGTGCTTGCCGAAACCTCGTGGGTCCATGTCAATCGCGCGCGGCAACTGATCCTGCCGCATCCCGGCAGGGTTCAGGCAACGCTGAGCGAACATCAGGCAATCGTCGCCGCGCTCGAGGCGCGCGATCCAGTCCGCGCACGCGAGGCGACGCGCAATCATCTCGGCCAGCTCATCAAGATCCTCGAACCCCTCGTTCTGGAACGGCCCGAGCTTTTCGCCCCGGGCTGACCGGGCGCCATGGGAACCGGCCATGCGGTTCCCTGAAACCCGCCCGCGCGCCGCCGTCCGACCGAGCACCTTCCGGGCCGGACCGGAGGAGAGGCTTGAGGTTGTGATCGGGCGTGCTCGGCCGGTGTCGCGGGCGGTGTCCGGGATCGACGCGGCCCATCTGAACCACCCCGATCACCTGACCGGCCTGACTGACCTGCCCGCCGCCGCGCCCGTCATCCCCTTGCCCGAACGGCGGCCCGCCATTGGCCATGAGGATGTCGGACGATTCCGCGCGGGCGGGACGCGCCCCGCCGACGGGAGCGCAAAGCGGGCGAAGCCCGACGATGCACGGCCCTTCAGAGCCCGTAGAACTCTATCGCCGTGCCGCCGAAAATCCGCGCCCTCGCGGCGTCGGGAAGGTGCGCCGTCAGCTCCTGCGCCGCCTGCCGCCAACCGCGATATTCCGCCCGCAAGCGGCAGACCGGCCAGTCGGACCCCCACATCACCCGCTCTGCCCCGAAGACGGCGATCACATGATCGGCGTAGGGCTTCAGATCCTCGACCGTCCAGCCCGGTTCCGCCTCGGTGATCAGGGCGGAGAATTTGCAGCAGGCGCCGGTTTCCCCGGCGATCCGCGCCATACCGTCGGCCCATTGCGCAAAGGACGCCGCCGAATGCGTCCTGATCTGCGGCTTCATGCAATGATCCACCACCACCCGCATGTCGGGGTGCCGCTTCAGGATGGTCAGGAAATTCGCCAGATGCCGGGGAAACCCCAGCGCATCGAACGTCAGCCCCAGATCGGCCACGGCCCGGAAGCCCCATTGCACATCCTCGCGCAGCATCCAGTCGTCATCCGGAATATCCTGGATCATCGGGCGAATACCCTTGAATTTCGAATGTTTGGCGAGGCGTCTTAAAGTCTCCCGGTCCGTTGGCCTTTCGAAATCGACCCAACCGACGACACCTTTGACGAAATCCGTCGCATCGGCGAGCCCGAGCATATATTCCGTCTCTTCGACGGTCGCTGCTGCCTGAACCAGAACGGTTCCGTCGATCCCTTCCGCTGCCAGGATCGGCGCAAGATCGGACGGCCCGTAGGTCCGCGCCAGCACCGGGTCGTCCTTGGGCATCCAGAAATAATCCCCCCGCGCGGGGTTCCAGAAATGCTGATGGGCGTCGATACGCATATGCGCTCCCCTCAGACCGGCGCGTCGGGCCGCATCAGCCCTTCGGCCTTCAGATCCGCCCAGAGCGCGGGCGGAATCGCCGCGGTCGCGGCGGCGAGATTGGCCTCCATCTCCCTGACCGACTGGCCACCCGGGATCACCGACAGGACGGCCGGATGGCGGAGAGGAAACTGGAAAGCCGCGTCCACCAGCCGCACATCATGATGCGCGCAGGTGGCCTGAATGCGCTCGACCCGCGCGATGATCTCGGGGGGTGCGGGATTGTAATTGTAGAAGGCGCCGGGCTTGGGTCCGCTGGCAAGGATACCGGAATTGTAGGGTCCGCCGATCACGATGCCGATGCCGCGCGCCTCGGCCAGCGGCAGGAAGGAGGCAAGCGCCTCCTGCTCCAGAAGCGTATAGCGGCCCGCGAGCAGGAAGATGTCGAAATCGCCGCGCTCGGTCAGCCATTGGCAGGGCTGCCATTCGTTCACGCCAGCGCCGAAGGCCCGGATCACGCCTTCCTCGCGCAGTCGCAGAAGCGCCCGGTAGCCGCCGTTGATGAACTCGTCAAGCCGCGCCTGCAAGGCCGCTGCGCTGCCATGATTGAAGATATCGAGGTCATGGGCATAAAGCACATCGATCCGGTCGACGCCCAGCCGTTCGAGCGAAAACTCGACCGAGCGCAGCGTGCCGTCATGGGAATAGTCGTAAATCTCGCGGCGCGAGGGCACATCGAACCATTTGCCGACGCCGTCGCGCGCCTCGGGAGGGCAGGCGGCCAGAAGACGACCGATCTTGGTCGACAGCACATAATCGCCGCGCGGCTTGCCGCGCAGGAAACGGTTGAGGCGGGTTTCGGACAGGCCGAAGCCGTAAAGCGGCGCAGTGTCGAAATAGCGCAGACCCATGTCCCAGGCGCGCGACAAAACCGCGTCGGCCTCGGCGTCACCGACCGCCCGGTAGAGATTGCCGAGCGGCGCCGTGCCGAAGCCAAGCTCGGTGAATCTCAGGCCACCCCTGCCTTCCCGGTCCCAGACGCGCGTCCTGAGTTGCATTCCCTCTCTCCCGGCCGCTAACATGCTAGCATGATTCATCATCCGACGGGCCACCGCAACCCGAATGGGAGGGGAGATGGGGAATTTCCGCAAGGTCTTCGGCGCTGGCAAGCCGGTGATCGGCATGGTCCATCTCGGCGCCCTGCCGGGGGCCCCGCTTCATGATCCCGATGCGGGGCTGGAAGGGCTGGTTGGCGCCGCGCGAGCCGACCTTGCCGCCCTGCAGAAGGCCGGATTCGATGCGGTCATGTTCGGCAACGAGAACGACCGGCCTTACGAATTTCGCGTCGATACCGCCTCGACCGCGACGATGGCCTATGTGATCGGTCGTCTCAGGGGCGAGATCTCTGTACCGTTCGGCGTCAATGTTCTATGGGATCCGATGTCTTCGGTCGCGCTTGCCGCTGCCACTGGCGCGGCCTTCGTGCGCGAGATATTCACCGGCACCTATGCCTCCGACATGGGGCCCTGGACGCCGGACGCAGGCACGGCCATGCGGTATCGCAACCGGCTCGGTCGTGGCGATCTGGCGATGCTCTACAATATTTCGGCCGAATTCGCCGACAGTCTCGACCGCCGAGCCTTGCCCGACCGGGCGCGGAGTGCGGCCTTCTCCTCGATCCCCGACGCGGTGCTGGTATCGGGCCAGATCACCGGCGAGGCAGCGGCCCTGTCCGACCTGGAGGCGGTGAAGAAAGTGCTGCCGGACATGCCGGTACTGGCCAACACCGGGGTCAAACATGCGACGATCGCCGATGTCCTGCGGGTTGCCGATGGCTGTATCGTCGGCTCGGCCCTGAAAGTGGATGGCGATACCTGGAACCCGGTCGACCCGGCCCGTGCCGAGGATTTCATGGCGCGCGCCCGGGCAGCGCGGGGCAGGGGCTGACGATGCGGCAGAGGATCAAGCGCGATCTGACAGACCTGATGCTGACGCCGGGCCTTTCGGGGCATGAGGAGCGGGTGGCAGCCCTGATCCGGTCGCGTCTGCCGGTGGGACAAACGACCCGGACCGACAGGCTGGGCAATCTGATCCTCACGCTCGCCGGGCGGGCGGACCGCCCTTCGGTGATGGTCTTCGCCCATATGGATCAGCTTGGATTCATCGTCCGCCGGATCGAGGAGGACGGGCTGATCCGGGTCGAGCGCATGGGCGGCGTGCCGGAACGGGCGCTGGCGGCACAGGCGGTGCTGTGCTGTGTGGGCGAAGGGCGCGATGTGCCCGGCCTGATTGCCAACAAGGCCCATCACGCGACTGCACCGGAGGAGAAGTATCGGGTGCTGAAGGCACCCGAGATTTTCATCGACACCGGCCATGGCTCGAAAGTGGCGGCGGAGGCGGCGGGCGTGCGGATCGGAACGCCGGTCATCTACCTGCCGCGTGCCCTGGAGCTGGCGGGGGGACGGATCGCCGGCACCTCGGTCGATGACCGCGCGGGCTGCGCGGTGCTGATCGAACTGTTGCGGTCGCTGGCAACCGTGAAGGACCGCCCCACCGTTCATGCGGTCTTTTCGGTGCAGGAAGAATTCAATCTGCGCGGCGCGCTGGTGGCGGCGCAGGCCTTGAAGCCCGACATCGCGATCCAGATCGACCTGATGCTGGCGTCAGATACGCCCGACATGGCGGAGCGGGGCGAGATGCGGCTGGGCGCCGGGCCGGGGATGAGCCTTTATTCCTTCCATGGACGCGGCACGCTGAACGGGGTGATCCCCCATCCGGCGCTGGTCGCGCTGATGGAGGAAACGGCGGCGGCCGAGGGGCTGGCGCTTCAACGTTCTGCGCAGGTGGGGGTTCTGACCGATCTGTCCTATGTCCAGCTGGTGGGCGAGGGCGTCGCGGCGATCGATATGGGCTTTCCCATGCGCTATTCGCATTCCGCGCTCGAATGCTGCGATCTTGCCGACCTCGAAAGCCTGGCCCGGCTTCTCGCCGCCGCGATCCGCAGTATCGGGCCGGACTTTCCGCTGAACCGGGGCTGAGCGATGGCCTATACGCTCGGCGTCGATATCGGGACCTTCGAATCCAAGGGCGTGATTGTCGATGCAGACGGCCGGATCGTCGCAGAGGCCGCGCGGCCTCACGAGATGATCGTGCCGCGTCCGGGCTGGGCGGAGCATCGGGCGGACGAAGACTGGTGGGAAGATTTTGTTTTTATTGTCAGGGAATTGCTTCGAAATTCTCAGGTAAGACCTGAAGAGATTGGTGCCCTCGCCTGTTCCGCCATCGGCCCGTGCATGCTGCCGGTCGACGCGGATGGTCAGCCCCTGATGAACGGCGTTCTTTATGGCGTCGATACAAGGGCGAGCGCCGAGATCGCGCATCTGAACGCCGAAATCGGCGAGGCGCGTATCCTCGACCGTTCGGGCAATGCGCTGACGTCTCAGGCGGTCGGGCCGAAGATCCTGTGGCTTCGCCGCAACCGTCCCGATCTCTGGGCACGGACGGCGCGCATCCTGACCTCGACCAGCTACCTGATCTGGAAGCTGACCGGCAGCTATGTGATCGACCACTATACGGCGTCGAGTTTTGCGCCGCTCTACGATATCGCCCGCCGGCGCTGGTCCTGCGATCTGGCCGATATCTGCGGCGAGGCGATGCTGCCGCGCCTTCTCTGGTCGACCGAGATCGCGGGGCGGGTCGGCGAGGCCGCCGCCAGGCAGACCGGGCTCGCGCCCGGCACGCCTGTCACCTGCGGCACGATCGACGCGGCCGCCGAGGCAGTGAGCGTTGGGGTGCGGGCAGCGGGCGACATGATGCTGATGTATGGTTCCACCATCTTCATCATCCTTCTGTCCGATCGGCGTCTGACCGACCCGCGGCTCTGGCATGCGCCTTGGCTGTTCCCCGGCCAGCATGCGGTGATGGCGGGGCTGGCGACTTCTGGCACGCTGACCCACTGGTTCCGCGACCATTTCGCCGCCGACTTGCCGCGCGATGGGGCCTTTGCGCAACTTGCCTCCGAGGCGCAGGCAGCGCCGCCCGGCGCGCGCGGGCTTCTGTGCCTGCCCTATTTCTCGGGCGAGCGAACACCGATCCATAACCCATTGGCAAAAGGTGCTTTCTTCGGGCTGAACCTGACCCATGGGCGGGGAGAGATGTATCGCGCGATGCTGGAAGGGATCGCGATGGCGACCCGCCATGTAACCGACACGTTCGCCGAGGCGGGCGCGCCGCCCGCCCGGGTGCTGGCGGTCGGCGGCGGCACGAGGAACGCGGTCTGGCTGCAGGCCACGTCGGATATCACCGGACTTGACCAGTCGGTCGCCCGCGTCACCAGCGGCGCAGCCTATGGCGATGCCTTCCTCGCCGCGCTGGCCATCGGTCAGGCGCAAGTGGACGATATCGCCACCTGGAACCCCGAGGCGCGCCGGGTTGCGGCGGGGCGCCATCCCGCCTATCAGCGCCAGTACCCCTTGTTCCGCGCCCTCTATGAGCGGACAAGAGAGATCGCGGCTGAACTGGGCGAGGATGGATGAACCCCTTTCACATGGCGCTGAAGGAACTGGGCGAGGTTGCCGACCGGCTTGACCTTGGCTCGGTTGCGACCGCCTGCGGGATGATCGCCGGGGCAGGGCGCATCATGGCCCATGGCTGCGGGCGCGAAAGGTTGCAGCTGTCGGGCTTCGCGATGCGGCTTCATCACATGGGTTTGCCGGTTGCAATGCAGGGCGACATGACCGCACCCGCCCTTGGGCCGGGCGATATTTTCGTCGCGGTCGCGGGGCCGGGTGAGCTGGTGACGGTCACCGCCCTCATGACCCGTGCGAAAGCCGCCGGTGCGCAGGTTCTCTTCATTACCGCGCAGCCTGGCACACCTTCGGCCGCGCTCGCCGATCACGTGCTGACGGTTCCGGCCCAGACCATGGCCAATGACGAACAGGCGACATCTGCCCTGCCGATGGGATCGCTGTTCGAGGGCGCGCTGTTTCTCTTGTTCGAGGTGATGGTTCTCGACCTGCGCGACCGGCTGGGCATCCAGCCAGAGACGATGCGCGCGCGTCACACGAACATGGAATGATCAGTCAAGCGGATAGAGCCGCGACTGTTTGACGGTGCCGTAGACGAGACTGGTGGTGATCGAGGCAACGCCCGGGATCGCATGCAGGCGGTTGCGCACGAATTCCTCATAGGCACCCAGGTCGGCAACCAGCACGCGAAGAAGGTAATCGGCCTCTCCGGTCAGGAGGTAGCAGTCGAGAATGTCGGGGATGTCGCGCACCTTGGCCTCGAACCCTTTCACAGCGTCGCGGTCGTGGCGGGCAAGCGTGATGCGGATGAAGGCGGTGATCGCCAGACCGCAGGCGCGCGGATCGACATCGGCCGAATAGCCGGTGATCACATGGGCCTCTTCCAGAAGCCGCACGCGCCGCAGGCAGGGCGATGGCGACAGGTTCACCCGCTCTGCCAGATCCTGGTTGGTCAGGCGTCCGTCCCGCTGCAGCTCGCGGATGATCTGCCGATCCTTGGCATCTATCTGTTTCATTTTGTCCGTATATGGCAGGAAGTTCCAATATTGAGGAAACTGTTAGCACAATTTGGCATCACCTGTCATCCGCTTCGACTTAGGATGACCACAGGCCCATAGAGGCGCGCTTCAGACAAGGTGATCCGATGAAATCCTCCCCCGCCGCCGGCTTTTCGACCCGCGCCATCCATTTCGGCTATGAGCCGATGGAGCATGAAGGGGCCCTGACGCCCCCCTTGCACCTGACCTCGACCTTTGCCTTCGACACGGTCGAACAGGGCGGCGCGATCTTTGCGGGCGAAGAGGCGCGGCATTTCTATTCGCGCATCAGCAACCCGACGCTTGATCTTCTGGAACGCCGCGTGGCCGATCTGGAGGGCGCCGAGGCCGGCCTTGCGACCGCGTCTGGCATGGGGGCGATCACCTCGGTCCTCTGGACGGTCCTGTCGCCCGGCGACGAGATCATCACCGACAAGACGCTTTATGGCTGCACCTTCGCCTTCATGCGCCACGGCCTGGCGAGATTCGGCATCACCATCACCCACGTCGACCTGACCGATCCTGCCAACCTCGAGGCCGCCATCGGCCCGAAGACCCGCGTCGTCTATTTCGAGACCCCCGCCAACCCCAACATGCGGCTGGTGGACATTGAGGCCACCTGCGCCATCGCCCGGGCGAAGGGCGTCCTCACCGTGGTCGACAATACCTATGCGACCCCGGTCATCACCCGTCCGATCGAACTCGGCGCCGATTTCGTCGTCCATTCGGCGACAAAATACATGGGCGGACATGGCGATCTGGTCGGCGGAATCGTGGTCGGTACGGCGGACGCAGTCAAGCAAGTGCGGCTTGTGGGGATGAAGGACATGACCGGCGCGGTCATGGCGCCCTTCAATGCGATGCTCGTCCTGCGCGGTTTGAAGACGCTGAAACTCCGGGTCGAGCGCCATGCCCAAAGTGCCGCACGCGTGGCGCGGATGCTCGAGGCGCATCCGGCGGTCGGCAAGGTCTATTACCCCGGTCTGGAAAGCTTCGAACAGCACGCACTTGCCTGTCGTCAGATGCCCGGCTTCGGCTCGATGATCGCGTTTGAACTGAACGGCGGCATAGCCGAGGGCGCACGTTTCATGAACCGGCTCGCGCTCATCCGCCGTGCCGTTTCGCTGGGCGATGCCGAAAGCCTGATCCAGCATCCG
>JAWKWX010000021.1:0-51014 GCA_041397305.1 Paracoccaceae bacterium
CGATGCGCCGGAACGATTGCGGGATGCCGCCGGGCGGCTGACCGGTTTCGACGACCTCGTCGCGCTTCTCGGCCGGGCGCTGGTGGAGGAGCCGCCGCTTCTCGCCCGCGACGGGGGTTTCATCGCGCGCGGCTATGAACGCGACCTCGACGAGGCGCGGGCGCTGCGCGACGATGGGCGGTCGGTGATCGCGGGCATGCAGGCGGATTATGCCGAACTGGCGCAGGTGCCGAGCCTGAAGATCAAGCACAACAACGTCCTGGGCTATTTCATCGAAACGACCGACACGCATGCGGCCCGCATGCTGGCGCCGCCCCTGAGCGAGACCTTCATCCACCGCCAGACCACCGCAAACCAGATCCGCTTCACCACCGTGCCTCTGTCGGAGATGGAGACGAAGATTCTCAATGCCGGGAACCGGGCGCTGGAGATCGAAAAGCGGCTCTATGACGGCCTGAAAGCCACGATCATCGATGCCGCGGCCCTGATCGCCGGGGCCGCGCGGGCGCTCGCCGAAATCGACCTGGCTGCCGCCTTCGCCGATCTGGCGCGGGGCGACGACTGGGTGGAACCCGACGTAGACGACAGTCGCGCCTTCGTGGTCGAAGGCGGGCGCCATCCGGTGGTGGAACGGGCCCTGAGGCGCACGGGCGAGCCTTTCGTTGCCAACGATTGCGCGCTGACGGGCGGCGACACGCCGGCGATCTGGCTTCTGACCGGCCCGAACATGGCGGGGAAATCGACCTTCCTCAGGCAGAACGCGCTGATCGCGCTTCTGGCGCAGGCGGGATCGTTCGTGCCCGCGACGCGCGCCCATATCGGCCTCGTCAGCCAGATCTTCAGCCGGGTCGGCGCCGCCGACGATCTGGCGCGCGGACGTTCGACTTTCATGGTCGAGATGGTCGAGACCGCCGCGATCCTCAATCAGGCTGATGACCGCGCCCTGGTGATCCTCGACGAGATCGGGCGCGGCACCGCGACCTATGACGGCCTATCGATCGCCTGGGCGACACTTGAACATCTGCATGACGTGAACCGCTGCCGGGCGCTTTTTGCCACCCACTACCATGAGATGACGGCGCTGGCCGCGAAACTTGCAGGCGTCGAAAACGCAACGGTCACGGTCAAGGAATGGCAGGGCGAAGTGATCTTCCTGCATGAGGTTCGCAAGGGTGCCGCCGACCGGTCCTATGGCGTGCAGGTCGCGCGGCTGGCGGGCCTGCCCGCAGCCGTGGTCGAACGGGCGAAGGTGGTGCTGGAAGCCCTGGAGAAGGGCGAGCGCGAAGGGGGCACGCGGAAGCATACGCTGATTGACGACCTGCCCCTCTTCAGCGCCGCGCCAGTGGCCCCGGCCCGTCCGCCGAAGGGCCCGTCAAAGCTCGAGGAGCGGTTGGGTGCGCTTCATCCTGATGAAATGACGCCGCTGGAGGCGCTGGGCGCGCTTTACGACCTCAAGGGCCTGATGGGCGACTAGGATCGCAGAACAGCGCGGCCAACCTATCCCATTGGCGGCGCGAAACAGTGTCTGTTCCGGCCAAAAGCCAGTAGGTTTCGCGCGGCCGCAACGCCTCGGGCGATAGTCGGACAAGCGCGCCCTCTGTCAGGTCGCGCGACAGAAGCGGCAGCGATCCGATCAGAACGCCAAGCCCGGCGCGCGCCGCGCCAAGGGCGGCGGCGAAGCTGTCGAAACGCAACGTCGGCAGCGGTGCGGAGGGGGCGCCTGACGCCGCGCACCATTCCTTCCATCCGGCGCGCGGTCCGGTCAGTCCGATGCGCGGCAGCTCGCGCCAGTCGCGGTTGGCGATCAGCGATGGCGCCGCGACCGGTGAAAGCGCCTCGGCATAGAGCGGCGCCTGATAATCGTCGGCCCAGCCGCCCGCGCCATAGCGGATGCGCACGGCCTGCGGCTCGGGCGGTCCGGGATCGGCGGACAGGACCATGGTCCTGATCGACAGGTCAGGTCGATCCGACACAGGAATGTTTGCCAGTCGCGGCACGAGCCAGAGTTCCGAGATCGAGGCGCTGGCCGATATGGCGATGCGGCGGCGACCGGCGGAAAACAGATCCTCCGCGCTTTGCTGAAGACCCTTCAGGGCGTCCGACACGAAGGGCAGCCAGGTCTCGCCCTCGACCGTCAGCACGACGCGCCGCGCCTGCCTGAGAAACAGCGCCGCCCCGAGCCGGGCCTCGAGGTGGCCGATGCGCTGGCTGATCGCGGCCTGTGTCAGCCCGAGCTCTTGCGCCGCGAGCGTAAAGCTTCCAAGGCGCGCGGCCGCCTCGAAGGAGCGAATCCATTCAAGGGGCGGCAAGCCGGTGCGACGATCATTCATAACCGCTTCGTAACCTCAGCCCATGAAATGCTATGTTGAGATTATACATAAAGCCGCCAGACTGTCACCGGACAGGATTTCAGGAAGGCACATATGGCCCAGGTCACCCTCGCCGCCGATGGCGGCTCTCTCACGCTCGAATCGGGCGATATGCGCGCGCGGTTCCATGCGATTTGGCTGCGCGACAATGCCTGGGATGCCGAAACCCGCGCGCCCGGCAACGGGCAGCGGTTGATCACGCTGGCCGATATTCCCAAAGGCATACGGATTGGCGCGGCGCGGCTGGACGGCGGACGATTGAGCGTGACCTTCACGCCAGACGGCAAGACGGTCGATTATGATCCCGGCTGGTTGATGGCCAATCGCTACGATCGCAGCCACGAACGGGCGCCGGGCTGGACCGCGCCGGGAATTGAGCCCTGGGATGCGCGCCTGATGAAAACTGTCCCGGTCGGGGATTTCGCCGAAGTGTCGCGCGATCCGGACCGGCTGCGCGACTGGCTCGGGCTTGTCGCGCGCTACGGGTTTGGCAAGCTGGTGAACGGCCCGGTCGAGGATGGGGCCTTGATGAAGGTCGTGGACCTCTTCGGCTATGTCCGCGAGACCAACTATGGCCGTCATTTCGAGGTGCGCACGACGGTCAACCCCACGAACCTAGCCTATACCGGTCTTGGTCTGCAGGCCCATACCGACAATCCCTACCGCGACCCGGTGCCGACGGTGCAGGTGCTTTATTGCCTCGAAAGCTCGGCGGCGGGCGGCGAGAACATGGTGGTGGACGGGTTCGCGGCGGCGCTGCGGCTGAGGGCCGAAAGCCCGGCCCTGTTCGACGCCCTCACCCGCCATTGCGCGCGCTTCGAATATGCGGGCGAGGCGGGTGTACGGCTGACCTCGCGCCGCCCGATGATCGAACTGGCGCCCGATGGCGAACTGATCGCGATCCGCTTCAACAACCGCTCCGCCGCCGCGATCACCGACGTGCCGTTCGAGGAGATGGAGACCTATTACGCCGCCTACCGGCGATTGGGCGAGATCATCGACGATCCGGCAATGGAGGTGACCTTCCGCCTGAACCCCGGCGAAAGCTTCCTGGTCGACAACACCCGCGTCCTGCATGCGCGGAAGGGCTATTCCGGCAGCGGCACCCGCTGGCTGCAGGGCTGCTACGCCGACAAGGATGGCCTCTTGTCGAAACTCGCGGCCCTGAGCGGCGCGCGGAAGGAGGCTGCGGAATGACGAAGCTCGATTTCACCAGACTGACGCACGAGAATATCGTGGCCTTCATCGGCGATGTGTTCGACCGGCGGGGCGACGAGGAATATCTGGGCGAGCCGGTGACCATGGCCCAGCACATGCTGCAGGGCGCGACCATCGCCGCCCAGTCTGCGATGCCGGAAGAGATTGTCGTAGCGGCCCTGCTGCATGACATCGGCCATTTCACGTCGGAATTCGGCACCTTCAGCATGGACGATACCGAAGACCGCTATCACGAAGAGGCGGGGGCAGAGCTTCTGGAGCAGTTCTTCCCCTCGGTCGTGACCGACTGCGTGCGCTATCACGTTGCGGCGAAACGCTACCTGTGCGCGACGAAGCCGGACTATTTCAAACGTCTGTCGGAGGCCTCGATCCATTCGCTGTCGCTGCAAGGCGGGCCGATGAGCGCAGAAGAGGTGGAGGCGTTCGAGAAGAACCCGAACCTGAAGGAGATCGTCCAGGTGCGCTATCTCGACGAGGCGGCGAAGCGGGCGGACATGGAAACGCCGGACTATTGGCATTTCGCGCCGATGGTGCAGCGCGTGGTCGACCGCCATTGCGCCGCGCGGTCGGGAGCGAAAGTCTGATTGCCGCCGCGCGGAGCCGCAACCGGCTCCGCGCCATTTTCGTCCTCAGGACTTCGGCGTCGAACTCACGCCCACCTGCGCCGGGCGCAGAAGGCGATCGTGCAGCATGAAGCCTTCGGTCATCACCTGGATGATGTCGCCGGCCTTGGTGCCCGGCAGCGGCGCCTCGAACATCGCCTGATGCATCTGCGGGTCGAATGCATCGCCCACGGCGGGCGAGATCGGCGTGACGCCGTGGCGGGTCATCACGTTGGTAAGCTCGCGCAGCGTCAGCTCCACCCCTTCGATCAGGGCCTGGGCGGCGGCGCGCTGTTCGTCGCCCGCCGCATCGAGTGCGCGCTTGAGGTTGTCATAGACCGGCAGCAGGTCGCGCGCGAGCTTCGAGCCGCCATATTGTTCCGCCTCGCGCCGGTCACGCTCGCCGCGCTTGCGGATATTCTCGGCATCCGCGAGCGCCCGCATGAAGCGGTCCCTCATCTCGTCGCGCTCGGCCTTCAGCGCCTCGACCTCGGCCAGCAGCGGGTCGTCCTCCAGAAGTTCGTCGCCCATCAGGGCCTGATCTTCGGCCAGTTCGTCTTTCTTCATCTCGTTCATCAGTTCTACCCTTGACGCTCGCCGGACAGGAGCCTGCCCACAAGCTGCGCCGTGTAATCGACGATCGGCACGATGCGCCCATAGTTCAGCCGCGTCGGTCCGATCACCCCCACGGCGCCGATGATCTTCCGATCCGCGTTCATATAGGGAGAAACCACCAGAGAGGAACCCGAAAGTGAGAAAAGTTTGTTCTCCGCCCCGATAAAAATGCGCACGCCCTCGCCGGTTTCCGCCAGTTCAAGGAACTGGGCGATATCGCGCTTGCGCTCGAGATCGTCAAAGAGACTGCGGACGCGCGCGAGGTCCAGTTCCGTTGCCGCATCCAGAAGATTCGACTGGCCGCGCACGATCAGCCGTTCCTGCGAATCGCCCGGCGCATCCCAGAGGGCGAAACCGCTTTCCACCAGATCGCGGGCAAGCTGGTCGAGTTCCTGCCGCCGCACGGCGATTTCGCGGGCGATATGGCCGCGAAGCTCTGACAGGGTGCGCCCTTCGGCAAGTGCATTGAGGAAATTTGCGGCCTCGCGCAACGAGGCCGGTGTCTGGCCGGGCGGGGGGGTAAAGAGGCGGTTTTCCACCTGCCCGTCGGCAAAGACCAGCACCACGAGCGCCCGGTCGGGGGCAAGCGACACAAACTCGATATGGCGGATCGGCGCCTCGCGCTTCGGTGTCAGGACAAGGCTTGCGCCATGGGTAATGCCCGACAGCGCCGCGCCAACCCGGTCGAGCATCGTGCCCACGTCCTGTTCGGGCGCGCCGAGGGTCGCGTCGATCGCCTGCCGGTCGGCGAGCGTGACGGTCGACACTTCCATGATCCCGTCGACGAACATTCTCAGCCCAAGCTGCGTGGGGATGCGGCCCGCCGATACATGCGGACTGTCGAGAAGCCCGAGGTATTCCAGATCCTGCATCACATTGCGGATCGTCGCGGCCGACAGCTTCTCGCTCATCGTGCGGGTGAGCGAGCGCGAACCGACCGGATCGCCGCTTTCCAGATAGCCCTCGACCACACGGCGGAAGACCTCGCGCGAGCGGTCGTTCATCTGGGAAAGGATTTTCTGCCCGTCGCTCATACCTTTGAATAAAGAGCGGGGGAGCATCGCGTCAATCGGGGTTGCATCGGTGCGCCCGCCCCCTCTAATTGGGCGCGACCAATCCAGGAAGGACCGCCGATGCGCCCCTCAGGCCGGAAACTCGACGAAATGCGCCCGATCTCGATCGAGGTCGGCGTGACGAAACATGCCGAGGGCTCGTGCCTGATCCGCTGCGGCGAGACCCAGGTGATCTGCACCGCGACGATCGAGGACAAGGCGCCATCGCGTTCTGGCACGGGCTTGGCTGGGTGACAGCCGAATATGGCATGCTGCCGCGCGCGACGAATACCCGCAGCAGAGCGCGAGGCGGCGACAAGGGCGACGGTCTGGCCGGACGCAGGAGATTCAACGGCTTATAGGGCGCGCTCTGCAGGCAGGGCGTGGATCGCGTGGCCTTGGGTGAACGCCAGATCGTCGTCGACTGCACGATCCAGGCCGACGGCGGCACGCGCTGCGCCTCGATCACCGGCGGCTGGGTGGCGCTGAGGCTTGCGATCAACAAGCTGATCAAGGCGGGTCTGGTGACCGGCGATCCGATCGTCGATCATGTTGCGGCGGTCAGCTGCGGCATCATATGCGGGCCAGCCGGTCGTCGATCTCGATTATGCCGAGGACAGCGGGAAGGCGGGGACCGATGGCAACTTCATCCTGACCGGGCGCGGACTGACTGATGGATTCCAGATGTCTGCCGAGTGCAGGCTTTCTCCGCGCGACGAGATGGGCAGGCTGCTCGATCTGGCCGAAGGCGGTATCGCGGCGCTGGTGGCCGCCCAGAATGCTGGGTGGCGCCGGGCTCTTCGGCGACCGGTTGCTGGTGGCGACCCACAACCGGGGCAAGCTGGAAGATCGCGGCACTTCTTCAACCTTTCGGCACCCAGCCTGCGTGAGCGCGGCCGAGTTGGGGCTGCCGGAACCCGAGGAGACCGAGACGACCTTCGTCGGCAGCATGGATCAAGGCGCAGCCGTACCGGCCGCGCAGGCGGCCAGCCTGCCTGCGCTGGCAGACGACAGCGGCATCGAGGTTGACGGGCCTGGTCGGCGCCAGGCGTCTACGCTGAGACTGGAGGCCGCGATCTCGGACGGGATTCGTGCAGGCGATGAGCCGAACCTGGGCTGATCAGACTGTTTCTGCCCTATCCCCGCCGCGCGCTCGCGCGATGATGGTCTGGCCTGGCCGGACGGGCATGACGAAGTGTTCGAGGAGCAAGGTCGAAGGAGCGGTCGTCTGGCCGATGCGGGGCCAGCAGGGGGCATGGTTATGATCGATGTTCCGGCCAGGACGGTGGGGTGGTATAGCGGGGCCAGGCGAAAGGGCCGGATCTCGCACCGCTGCTGACGCGTTCCGTAAACTTTCCGGCTGCTTGCGCAGGAGCAGATGATGATTCAGCGGATCTTGTACAGAAGAAGATGAACACAGCCGTGCGGTGGTGAGCCTACGGGCAGCCATCTCAGGCGATACCGGCTATGATTATGGCGATGACTGATGCCTGCCGATGTCGCCGAGCAGACGCGCAACTGTTTCGAGACAATCAAATGGGCGCTGAACGGGGGCTTTGCTGACCGACATCGTGCGGGTGCAATATACGATCACCGACACGGTGTTTGTCGACACGATCACCCCGGTTCTGGGCGAGTATCTGGGCGGGGATACGGCCCGCCGCCACCATGGTCGTGGCCGGTCTGATCCGCCCGGAGATCGCGAAAGTCGAGATCGAAGTCACGGCGCTTAGGGAATAGACTGTTCCTGCGGAAAGTGGGCAAATGGACGATTGGCGGCACGGCGGCCGGCCTGTATCACACATTGGCCGTTCTGCGTCCGTGCCCCTGGCCGCAACTCAACAGCCATCGCTGGCGGCGCGCATCGACCAGCCGCGCTGGCGGCGCTTATCCTGGCGGAGATCGACCGGATTGCCGACGAGACCGGCGACCGGGTCCTGAATACTGTCTTTTTCGGCGGCGGCACGCCATCGCTGATGGACCCGGATCCACCCGGGGGTCGCGGCGATTCTGAACGGATACCCGAGCGCTGGCGGTGCGCGAACGATTCCGAGTGACGCTGGAGGCCAATCCCGGCTCGGTCGAGGCCGGGCGCTTCCGGTGTGCCTATGGTGCGGCAGGGAGTGAACCGGTTTGTCGATGGGCGATGCAGGCGCTTCCCAGACGGCCGGGACCTGCGGCTGGGCCGGACCATTCAGTCGCCGAGGCGCAGCGCGCACGGTATCGCGCGCGATACGTTCGGGCGGGTGAGTTCGATCTGATCTGTCGCGTCAGGACCAGACTTTGGAGGACTGGCGGCGCAGGTTGACCAGCAGGCATGGTGACGGTCGATCATTTCTCGCTTTACCAGCTGACGGTCGAGGAAAGGCACGGTCTTTAGCGCGCGCAGCGCTGGGGCACCTCAGGCCTGCCCGGACGAGGCAGAGCGTCTGATGCCTGATGACACAGAGAGAATTTGCGAAACCGCTGGCCTGCCGCTATGAGATTTCCAACCACGCTGACGGTGGAAAGCCTACAACCTGATCTGCTGGCGCTACGGCGATTATGCCGGGATCGGGCCCGGGAGCTGGCCTTACGACAGGTCCGACCGGGCGCTATGCAACCGAGGCGCGCAGGCCGGAAGGACTGGCTGCAGCGGGTGAGGCACGGGCAACGGCGAGACTCGAGGAACAACTTTCCATGGCCGATCAGGCGACAGGAATTCCTGCTGATGGGGTTGGCTTTCCGAAGGCGTAGCTCGACCGCTGGCAGAGCGGCGCTTCGCAGGGCGGACGTTCCGGTGGCGCGGATCGACGGCCTGTTCGTCTGGGCCTCCTATGGCGGGTGCGGCAGGAAGGCGAGATCAGGCGCGACCGCCGCCCAGGGCGACAGTTCTCAATGCGCTTCTGGGGATCTTCTGGCAGTCCGGTGATCTGGTAAGCATCGGTCTTTTGGCGCTCGCGCTTGGTATCGTCGGCATCTTCCTGCCAGCTATGCCAACGGTTCCCTTCCTGCTGGCGGCCGGTTTTGCTGGCCGTCCTCGGCCCGGCTGCACAACAGCTTCTGACCACCCCAGACTCCGGGCCGCCGATTCACGACTGGAACGCGCGCGGCGCGGTTCCCGCAGGGCCAAGCGCCTGGCAGGCCTGGCGATTCTGGCGGCTTTCTCTCTTTCGTGGCTCGCCTTGGGCTTCGGCGTTCCTGGTCATTCAGGCGTGCGCTCGCCTGCGTGAGCTGCCTTTTTCATCTGGACCCGACCGGGCTGCTTTGATCAGCGGATGCGACCCAGAAGCTGGCAAGTTCGTCAAACTGGTCAGGGGACTTGTGGCTGATCGTCAGGTCAGCCACGCCATCATGGCCCTTGTGGTCGATCACCACCTTCATGCCGAGATTGGCGGACAGATCCTGTTCCGAACCGTGTGTCAGCATCCTTTACGCATGCGCGCGGCGCAGAGCAGGCGATGCAGCGCCCTGCCCGGCTTTCGCCTTCCGGCATATGCCCAGCCAGCTCGATCTCGCGCACCGACAGGCCTTCGTCGATCACCCGGCGAGCCAACCACCACGGGATTGTCGGTGATCAGCCGCACAGGCATGACCGGCGGCTTGCCCTGCCCGGGCTGAACCTGATCAGGAAGCGAGAGAAGGCGCAGCAGGTTGGCGATATGGCTGCGGCTTTTCGAAAGCGCCCCGCGAGCCGTTCGTCCTTGGCCGAACCGGTCCATCAGCTGGCGGTAGCCCATCGCCTCTTCCACCGGATTGAGATCGGCGCGGCTGGATATTCTCGATGATCGCGAGCTCCAGAAGCTCGGTATCGCTCACCTCGCGGACAAGCACCGGCGCGCTTCGTGCAGCTGGGCGAGCTGCGCCGCACCGCGCCAGCGTCTTTCGCCGGCGACAATCTCATAACCGCCACTGGTTTTCTTGGATTTTCCCTGACAATCAGCGGCTGGATAATGCCCTTTTCACGAATCGAGGACGCGAGCTCCTCCAGAGCTTCGCGAAATCGGCGCGCGGCTGATCCGGGTTGGGCTCCACCATCTCGATCAGGACGGACAAATCCGGGCCGACGCGGCCGCGTCTCCTCGGCTTGGAGTGCGACAGTCGGCCGTAAGGCGGACAGACCCCGGCCGGGAGCACTGACGTTCAGCCCATGGCTGGCCCCTTCCTTCTTTCTTTTCGTGCCGCGCCAGAAGCTCTCGCGCCAGCGCCCGATAGGCGCGCCAGGCCTTCAGACGCACTGTCGCCAGAGCAAGCACCGGAACGGAATAGCTCAGCGCCTCGGACACGCGGACATTGCGGAATGACGGTGCGGAACACCAGTTCGCCAGATTGCTGCGTGCGTCGGTTTCGACCATCTGGGACAAGGATTGACGGCTATCGTACATGGTCAACACAACACCTTCGATACGCGAGTCCTTGTTTGCCGTATGGCGCACGTTGCTACCGGATGGTCAGCATCAGCTGCGACAGCGCTTCCAGCGCGAAGAACTCCGCCTGCGGCACCAGCACCGATTGCGCGGCGATCATCGCGTTCACGGTCAGAAGCGACGGCGAGGAGCGGAGCAATCGATCAGGACGTAATCGAACTCGCAAGCGTCGATCGCGGGCTGGATCAACGCATCGTGCAGCAGGAACGACCGTTTCTCGTTCGCCACCAACTCGACATCCGCCGAAGAAAGGTCGGTCGTTGCCGGGCAAATATAGAGGTTTTCAATCGACGAGGGGCGGGATGACATCGGTATGCGGCGATACGCGATCAGAGATCGTAGGTGGTCAGGCCGCGCGACTGCGGCCTCGAACGAGGCCGGTCGAGGCGTTGCCCTGCGGATCTGCAGATCGACCAGCAACACGCGCTTGCCGATTTCCACCAGCGCCGCCGCCAGGTTGATCGCAGTCGTCGTCTTGCCCACCCCGCCCTTCTGATTGGCGATGGCGATGATGCAGGGGCCGGAAGGGCGCGTCGGATCAGGCACCGGGAAAGCCCTCGGATGGAATAGATCACCGCGTCCGGATCGGTCGCGCTGGCATGTGTTTCAATGAAAAACCGCCCAGGTTTCAAGGGCTTGACCCAGCTCCGCCGGCGTGATTCGCCCCTTTGGGAACAGCGCCGCGTCAGAGGAAGGAGCGCCAGATGACGCTCGGCATGGGCGAGAAGTTCGGTCAGGGGCGCGGGCGCGGGCGACAGGACCTCCGCGGCGAGCGGCGTGAGATCCTCCGGTCGCGTGGACAGTTGTCGTCAGGCCGACGTTTCCGGAGAAGCGCGGTTGTGAAAGGCCGCCTTGCGCGGTCGCAACCACGAGCGCCACACGAAGGTCGGGCTTCAGATCCGCGGCCAGGATCGCGACAGTCAGACCGAAATCCATAGCGGCGAGATCGGCCCATAGCCCGGCGTCACTCTGGCTCAAAGGAGCGTTTGTGCGGAATCAAGAACATGCCGCTCCCATCTGCTCCAGACTGTTGCGGGAAACCAGATGCAGTCGCCGGATTCACTGCGGACCAAGGCCTGAAGCACCTCCAGGCGCTCGGATACCACGTGAAACATCGCCGATCCCGACGAAATCGTCATCCGGCAGCCCGGGCGCGCGTCGCGGCGCAGCACGGCGAGGATCAGCGTCAGCGCACATGGCGTCATGCCTCAACCCGCCCTGCCTGCGCAAGGGTCGTCGGATGGGCAGCTTTGTCTTCAGCTCTGCCGACAGCCTCAGCCGCTCGCTGACGAACCCGTCCGGGATCGCCTGCCCCTCATCGCGCCGCAACCGCTCCGCGTACCGGCCTGCCGATCGATGACAGGCGCGTGAGAGCATCGCGACAAACTGGTCCCGGATCTCGGCCGGAATGGTGGCCAGTCCGCTGCATGCCTGGCTGAGCTGCGCAAAGGTCACGTCGGGATAAGACAGCGGCTGAAGAGCGGTCGCCGTTTGCCATCCTGGTTCAGATGGATACCGGCCGTTGCAGCATCTTTCTGTGAAAGCTCACGGATTCCAGAGGTTTCGGCCAGACTCCAGCGCCTCCATCACCGCGCCCTCGAACCGCTGCCGACGCATCGAGCGCAATAAGGGCAATGCCCTTCCAGGTCGAGCGCTGGTCGGCGTTGTATCCGCCCGCAGCGACAGCCGGTATTCGGCGCGCGATGTGAACATGCGGTAGGGTTCGGAAACCCCCGCGGCGTGAGATCGTCGATCTCCGCCATTCGCTGTCGGTCCAGCTGAAGGTGATCGCCTCGGCATTGCCTTGCGCGGCGCGCGGCATTGAGCCCAACAGCCAGCCCCTGCGCCGCCGCTTCCTCGCATATCCGGTGGTGCCGTTGATGCGGTAAACGAGAACAGGCCGGCAGCTGCTTCAGTTCCAGCGACAGGGTCAGCGCCGCGATCGACATAATCATATTCGATCGCATAGCCGGGTTGGGTGATGGCCACCGATTCAGAGCAGCGATCGAACGAACATAGGCCTCCTGAACATCGACCGGCAGCGAGTCGAGATGCCGTTCGGATAGACCGTCCGGATCATCCAGCCCTCGGCTCGAAAGACTTCGATGCGGTAACCGTAAGCGAATCGGACGATCCCATCGCCGATAGACGGGCAATAGCAAGGCCCGGCATACCTCGTGTGGCCACCCTTGCTCAGCCGCGCCAGGTTGGTGCGAATGATCTCGTGCGTCTGTTCGTTGGTATGGGTGATCCCGCAGGCGATCTGCCGCGCGAACGGGCGGTGCAGGAAGGAAAACATCGTCGGCGCATCGTCGCCCGGCTGGCTTTCCAGCCGATCGATCGATCGTCCCAGTGGGCGTGGCAGTGCCCAGTTCCGTACTGCGCCCATCGGCCGATCAAGCGCATGGGCGATCAGCCAGTGGAACCGACGGCCGGTCGACCCGGCTGCGCGCGCTGGTCGCCCACATGGATGACGCCGCGCAGGAAGGTTCGTTCACAGGACAACTGCTGAGGAACGAACAAGACCCGTCCGAAAGGGCGAATCACGGCGAGGACCCCGCCCTCCGATGGGGTCGAAGCCTCGCCCTCCACAACATCCCGTGGGGGTGTAGCGGCCACCTCCGCCTGCATGGCTTCCCGATAAAACCTCCGGTCTGCCTGCGCGCGCAGGCCCTGACGCGGGCCCCTTGCGGCGGTCGACGGGGCGGAACTGAATACCGGCCCTGTCGGCCACGCGCCCCATGATCCCGTCCAGCGCGTCGATCGCCTGCACGAAGGTGGCCCTTTCCGGCGACCCCGATGGCAGGATTGCGGACATCGCGCCGATCGTCCCGGCGCCGCATCGTCAAACAGGACATCCGGGCGCCCATGCGCGCGCGGCATGCGCCGCCTCCGCGCCGCATGTGCCCCCCGACCACCACCACATCAAAATGTTCACGTGAAACATCGCCTTCCGCCGATGCAGAAGCTGGCGAAGATCTCATCCAGAAGATCCTCGACATCGACCCTGCCGATAATGAATCCAGCGCCCGGATCGCCCGCCGCAAATCTTCTGCTGCAAGCTCCGTCCGCCCGGACCCTGCCCTTACCTCATTTCGCGCCGATTCCAAAACTCCGATCGCGCAAGGCGGCCAGGCGGTGCCGTTCGCGGATCATAAGCCCTGCGCCCTGCGCCTTCCGCCAAGCCGCTCCAGTCGCAGCGCGATCAGCCGGTCTATCCCCTCGCCGGTCTTCCCCGACACGGCGAGGCCTTCAACACCACCGCGAGATCGGACTTTCCCTGAACCAGCAGATCGCCCGGTTCCGGCGGCAGAACGGCGCATCTTCCCCGTCGAGCGAAGATGTCGAGGTCCGCCACCCGCGCCCGCGCCAGCGCCGTTCGATCGATCACCTCGATCCGGTCGTCACTGTCGCGCAATCCGCGGTATCGAGCGGGGTCGCGAGCAGGCCGCCAGGTCCATCCGCCTCGGTGCTTCGCGCGTTGTCGGCAATCTCGGAGTTATCGCGCATCTGCCCGGCCACCGTAGTGAGAAGCGTGGATTTTCCCGGCGTTCCGGCCGCCCCCTGGCAACCTCGCAGCCGTGGTCGGCGGCACCCGCCCTCGCCTCGCGCCGCAACTCTTCCAACACCCGGCCCGACAGGTCCAGGACCTCCGGCGCCACATCCACCAGCACGTCCTCGTCGGCAAAATCGATGGTTGCTTCCAGAAGCGCCGCAGACTGGATGCTTGCCGCCAGCCTCCGCCCGGCGGCCCACGCCCCGACAGGACGCGCAGGGCCTGGCGCCGGCTGCGCCTCGGTCTCCGCCTCGATCAGATCGGCAAGCCCCTCAACCTGGGCCAGATCGAGGCGGCCGTTTTTCCAGCGCACGGCGCGGCTGAACTCGCGAACCTGCTGAACCGCAGCGTGCCACGCGCCCAACGCCGAACCGCGCCGATCACCGCTGTCGCCCCATGAAGATGCAGCTCTGCCGAAGCCTCGCCGGTAAAGCTTGCCCCGGCGTCGAAGATCAGCACCAGCGCCTCATCCAGCGCCTCGCCCTGCCAGCTCAGCCGCCGCAGCGCGGCGCGCCGTGCCTCGGGCAGCCGCCCGCACAGCCTCGCCACTGCGCCATGCGCGCCCGGCCCGGACAGCCGCACCACGGCAATGCCGGCCTTGCCGCGCGCCGAGGCGAGGGCGAAGATCGTATCCATAGGCAAACCTTTGTTCCGAAAGAACAATCAGGCGTTCATCGAATCGAAGAACTCGGCGTTGGATTTGGTCTGCTTCAGCTTCGAGATCAGGAACTCGATCGCGTCCGTCGTGCCCATCGGGTTCAGGATGCGGCGCAGCACATAGGTCTTCTGCAGGTCCTTCTGGTCGACCAGCAGATCCTCCTTCCGGGTTCCGGACTTGAGGATATCCATCGCGGGGAACACGCGCTTGTCGGCGACCTTGCGGTCGAGCACGATTTCGGAGTTACCCGTGCCCTTGAATTCCTCGAAGATCACTTCGTCCATGCGCGAGCCGGTATCGATCAGCGCGGTTGCGATGATGGTCAGCGACCCGCCTTCCTCGATATTCCGCGCCGCGCCGAAGAAGCGTTTCGGCCGCTGCAGCGCGTTCGCATCGACGCCGCCGGTCAGAACCTTGCCTGACGACGGCACGACCGTGTTGAACGCCCTACCAAGTCTGGTGATGGAGTCGAGCAGGATAACAACATCTCGCTTGTGCTCGACCAGACGCTTCGCTTTCTCGATCACCATCTCCGAGACCGCCACATGCCGTGTCGCCGGTTCGTCGAAGGTCGAGGAAACCACCTCGCCCTTCACGGACCGCTGCATGTCGGTCACTTCCTCGGGCCGTTCGTCGATCAGCAGAACGATCAGATAGCACTCCGGATGGTTCTTCTCGATCGAATGGGCGATGTTCTGCAGCAGCACCGTCTTGCCGGTCCGCGGCGGCGCCACGATCAGCGCCCGCTGGCCCTTGCCGATCGGGCTGACCAGGTCGATGATCCGCGCCGACCGGTCCTTGATCGTCGGATCCTCGATTTCCATCTTCAGCCGCTCGTCGGGATAAAGCGGCGTGAGATTGTCAAACGCCACCTTGTGCCGCGCCCGCTCGGGATCCTCGAAGTTGATCTTGGTAACCTTGGTCAGGGCGAAATAGCGCTCATTCTCGCCCGGCGCCCGGATCACGCCTTCGATCGTGTCGCCTGTCCTCAGCGAATATTGCCGCAGCATTTCCGGGCTGACGTAAATATCATCCGGCCCCGGCAGGTAGTTCGCAGCGGCAGACCGCAGGAAACCGAACCCGTCCTGCAGAACCTCGACCACCCCGTCGCCGCCGATCTCATAGCCTTCCTCGGCATATTCGCGCAGGATCGAGAACATCATCTCGCCCTTGCGCATGGTCGAGGCATTCTCGATCTCCAGCTCCTCGGCCATCGCCAGAAGGTCGGCGGGGCTCTTGAGTTTCAGATCGGCAAGGTTCAGACGCTCATTGGTCATGCGGACATATCCTGCGGTCGGTGTGATCGCGATGTGACAAGGGAAAAATCCTTCCGGACGGAAGGCTCGCGAGCAGTATCAGCGGTGCGGGCCCAGAGTCAATCCGGCCCGCTCCATCCGACCAGCCTGTCAGAACTTCACGATCACCGAAATCACGATCAGCGCCAGAAAGGCCGTCGGCACCTCGTTCATCACCCGGTAGGTCCGGCCCGACCGCCGGTTGGCGCCAGCCAGAAAATCCTTCCGCCGGTAGCCCAGCCAATGATGAAACCAGGTCATGCCGATCACGCCTGCCGCCTTGGTCCAGGGCCAGACCTCTGACCAGCTGACAATCCCCGGCGTGAAGACCAGTGCGAGGCCGAAGACCCATGTCGCGACCATCGCCGGGTTCATGATCAGCCGCAGCAGCTTTCGTTCCATCGTCTGGAACAGAAGGTCGGTCGCCGACCCCTGCTCCACGCTTTCGGCATGATAGACGAAAAGCCGCGGCAGGTAGAATATCCCCGCCATCCAGGCGATGACCGAGATCACATGGAAGGCCTTGGTCCAGAGATAGACCGACGCCAGAAAATCACCCATCGCCTACGCTCCGCTGTCATTGCTTCTTCCCTAAACAAGAATATGAAAATTAAAAGGATGATGATGATCTTGGCCCTGTGGAGATCGGGATAAGATCACTTTTCCCTCGCGATTTCCCCAGCGGGACAAGTCTGGGGACAAGCAGAGGATCAGGTTGTGGCCACTATTTAGTACATACTTATCAATTGCTTAAAGAAACTCAAGACATCCCGCAACAGCAGGAAAATCCACAGCCCGCGCTGGATCGTCGCATCACTCACAGCTCCCGGATGGCGCCATGCACATCGGGACGATCGGCCCTCTGCGTCTTGACAATCCGGCACTTTCCCCGGCTCCTCGGCACAATCGGGATCGGTCCCCGGATCATCCTCCCCGCTTGTCCCCGCTTGTCCACAGGCCCTTCCCCATGCCCCGCCCCCTGATCCTGGCTTCGGCCTCAGACATCCGCGCCCGGCTTCTTGAAAATGCCGGTCTCGTCTTCGACGTCCTTCCCGGCCGGATCGACGAGGAAGCGGTGCGCCGAAGCCTGCTGGCCGAGGGCGGCAAGGCCCGCGATCTTGCCGATCTTCTGGCGGAACTGAAGGCCGCGAAAATCGCGGACCGGTGGCCGGACGCCAGGGTCATCGGTGCCGATCAGGTGCTGGAATGCGAAGGGCGGATCTTCGCGAAGGCCGAAACCATCGACGAGGCTCGCGCCCAGCTCGCCTTCCTGTCCGGTAAGGAACACCGTCTGTTTTCGGCTGCCGTCGTCGTCGAACAGGCCAGGCCGGTCTGGCGCCACATCGGCCAGGTGCGGCTGACCATGCACGCGCTGGAGCCCGGCGAAATAGACGCCTATCTGGGTCGGACATGGGACTCCGTCCGCCACTCCGTCGGCTGCTACAAGATCGAGGAAGAAGGCGTGCGGCTTTTCAGCCGGATCGAGGGTGATTTCTTTCACATCCTCGGCCTGCCGCTGATCGAACTCTTGACCTGGCTCCGGATTCGCGGAGACATCAGCGCATGACGGACCATCCCCGCATTCCGCTCGCCGGCGTGATCGGCTCGCCCGTGGCGCATTCCAGGTCGCCGCGGTTGCATCGCTACTGGCTGAAGAAATACGGGATCGCCGGACATTACATTCCGCTCGACGTAGCGCAGAAGGATCTGCCCGAGGTGATCCGCGCCCTGCCGAAAGCCGGGTTCGTCGGCGCCAATGTAACGATACCGCACAAGGAAAGCGTGCTGGCGCTCGCCGATGTCGTGACCGATCGCGCCGCGCTGATCGGGGCGGCCAATACGCTGATCTTCCGGCCCGACGGCCGGATTCATGCCGACAATACCGATGGCTACGGTTTTACCGCCAATCTCACCCAGAATGCCCCCGGCTGGCAGCCACAATCGGGCGCTGCGGCGGTGATCGGTGCGGGCGGCGCCGCGCGTGCCGTCATCGCCTCGCTCCTTGAGGTCGGCGCGCCGGAAATCCGGCTCACCAACCGCACCAAGGCGCGCGCCGAGGCGCTGCGGACAGAGTTTGGCGCGCGCGTGGTGGTCTATGACTGGGTGCAGGCCGCGAACATGCTGGAGGAAGCGGCGACAGTGGTGAACACTACCGCGCTCGGCATGGTCGGCAAGCCCGATTTCCGCATTCCGCTCGACGCGCTGTCACCGAAGGCCGTGGTGACCGATCTCGTCTACACGCCGCTTCGCACCCATTTTCTGGAAGCCGCCGAGGCCATGGGCTGTACCACCGTCGATGGCCTCGGCATGCTGTTGCACCAAGCGGTTCCGGGGTTCGAACGCTGGTTCGGCGTCAGGCCGGAGGTTGATCAGGCGGTTCGCGACGCGGTTCTGGGCGCATGACGCGCCCGGTCATTCTCGGTCTCACCGGGTCCATCGGCATGGGCAAATCGACAACGGCGGCGATGTTTGCCGCCGAAGGCGTGCCGGTCTGGGATGCGGACGCTGTTGTCCACCGGCTATATTCCGCAGGCGAGCCGGCGGCACTGGCAATTGCCGCGCGTTTTCCGGCAGCGATGGCGCCGGAGGGCAGCGTCGACCGCACCCGGCTGAGGGCACTTGTCGCCGCCGATCCGGCAGCCCTCGACTGGCTGAACGCCACCGTCCATCCGCTGACGGCCGCCGATCGCGCGGCTTTCATCGAGGCGAACCGCGGGGCACAGGTCCTGCTTCTCGACATACCGCTCCTGTTCGAGACCGGGGCAGACGCGCTTTGCGATGCGACGGTCGTGGTTTCCGTTCCGCCCGATGTGCAGCGCGCCCGGGTGCTTGCGCGCGGGCTCAGCCCGGCGGATTTCGAGATGATCCTCGCTCGCCAGATGCCGGATGCCGAAAAGCGCCGCCGCGCCACCCATGTGATAGAAACCCTGACAGAAGACGGCGCGCGCGCCGCCGTCCGGGCGCTGTTGCGGGAACTGAGGGAAAGAGATGCGTGAAATCGTGCTCGACACGGAAACCACGGGCTTCGAGCCTGCGGAAGGCCATCGGATCGTGGAAATCGGCGCGGTGGAGCTTTACAATCACGTCGCCACCGGGCGGACCTACCACCAATACATCAACCCCGACCGGACCATGCCGCCCGAGGCGTTCGAGGTTCACGGTCTCGGTGACGATTTCCTGCGCGACAAGCCGCGCTTTGCCGAGATCGGCGCGGCATTCCTCGAATTCATCGGCACGGATTCGCAGCTGGTGATCCATAATGCCGCTTTCGACATGAAGTTCCTCAATGCCGAGCTGAACTGGGCCGGGCTCCCCACGCTTGGGCCCGAACGCGCGCTCGACACGGTCGCGCTCGCCCGGCGCAAGTTTCCCGGCTCGCCCGCGTCTCTCGATGCGCTCTGCCGCCGCTTCGGCATCGACAATTCCGCCCGCGAAAAGCACGGCGCGCTGCTGGACAGCGAGCTTCTGGCCGAAGTCTATCTGGAGCTGATCGGCGGCCGTCAGCCCGACTTCGGCCTTTCGACGCAGGATCAGAAAGCGGGCGATGGCGTCGGGGCGGAAGGTGCCGCCTGGACCGCGCCGCGCAGACCGGCGCCCCTGCCGCCCCGCATCACCGACGAGGAGGCGGCCGCGCACCGCAGCTTCGTCGAGGAGCTTGGGGAAAAATCGCTCTGGAAGCGGTTCGGATGAGCCGCCGGGCGGCGGTCAGAGTCCGGTCGCCCGCAGCATCACCGAAAATGTCCGCCAGATGATCTTGAGGTCCAGGAGAAGGCCCAGCCGCATTCCATAATCTTCGTCGTAATGGACGCGCTCGACGAAAGATCCGGCATTGCGGCGGCTGATCTGCCACAGCCCGGACAGGCCGGGCCGCAGCCGGTAGTAGGCCGACGCGCTGTCGGCGGGATAAAGCGCAAGCTGATCCGGCGTGAAGGGCCGCGGACCCACGAGTGACATCGTGCCATTGAGGACGTTCCAGACCTGGGGCAGCTCATCAAGGCTGGTCCGGCGCAGGAAGCGGCCGAGCCGGGTAATGCGCGGGTCGCGTACGAGCTTCTGGTTTGCCGCCCATTCGGCCGCTGCCACCGGATCGGCCGCGATCAGGCGCGCCAGGGCCGCATCGGCATCCTGAACCATCGTACGGATCTTCCAGAAGCGGAACACCCTGCCGCCATGGCCGATGCGCCTTTGGACATAGAAGGGCCGCCCACCCTCGACCCAGGTGGCGGCGGCAATCACAAGAAGAAGCGGCAGGACCACGGGCAGGGAAATGAGGACGAAGAAGATATCGAAACAGCGCTTGCCGACGGTTTCATAAACCGTGCGTCCGGCACGAACCCGAACCGGGGCAGAGAAATCGGCATAGGGAATGGTCACGATGCGGAACTCCGGTTAACGCATTCGCCGGACCCTGCCCCCAGGCCGACACAGGCAAGCTACGGGCGCTTGGTAAACGGTTCGTAAACCAGCGCCCATAACCGCATCTTGCAAACAGGCTTGTCCAAACAACGACGGCTGTTTGGCCCAATCGTGATGATCATTTCCAGATTTTGCCAGATTCCCGCGCTTTCGCGCCCGTTTCGCGGCAGATCCTGTCAGACGAACCGGTTCCAGAGGTTTTCCAGCCGCTCCTGACGGCCCGACTTCGGCTCTGGGTTGAGACCTTCATCCAGCACCCGTTTCGCGACAGTCTCAAGTGAAGATGACAGCATCTGCCGATTCGCCGGCGCGTCCCAGTCGGCATAGCGCGCGGCCCGTGCCCGTTCGAGCGATCCATCCTCCAGAAGCGCCGCCGCCGCCTTCAGCGCGCGGGCGCAGATGTCCATCCCGCCGACATGCGACAGGATCAGGTCGGCCGGGTCGAGCGACTGGCGGCGGATCTTGGCGTCGAAGTTGGTGCCGCCGGTGGTGAAGCCGCCCGCCCTCAGCACCTCGTAATAGGCGCGCGCCATTTCCGGCACATTGTCGGGGAACTGGTCCGTATCCCAGCCCGACTGGTAGTCATTGCGGTTCATGTCGATCGAACCGAAAAGGCCGAGCGAGGCGGCGAGCGCCAGCTCATGTTCGAAGGAATGACCGGCAAGGATCGCATGGCCCTGCTCGATATTGACCTTCACCTCGCCCTCGAGGCCGAAGCGCTTGAGAAACCCGTAAACCGTCGCGACATCGTAGTCGTACTGGTGTTTCGACGGCTCCTGCGGCTTCGGCTCGATCAGGATCGCGCCCTTGAAGCCGATCTTGTGCTTGTAGTCGACGACCATGCGCAGGAAGGCCCCCGCCTGTTCGGCCTCGCGCGCCAGATCGGTGTTCAGCAGCGTCTCATAGCCTTCGCGCCCGCCCCACAGGACATAATTCTGCCCACCGAGCCTGTGGGTGGCATCCATGCAGCCTTTCACCGTGGCGGCGGCATAGGCGAAGACCTCCGGATCGGGGTTGGTCGCGGCGCCCGACATGAAGCGGCGGTGCGAGAATAGGTTTGCAGTCCCCCATAGCAGCCGGGTGCGCGAACGCTCCATCTTCAGCGCGAAATAGTCGGTGATCTCTTCAAGATTGCGCAGGCTTTCGGCAAAGGTCGCGCCCTCGGGGCGCGCGTCGGCATCGTGGAAGCAGAAGAAGGGCGCGCCGAGAATGCCGAACATCTCGAACGCCACATCGGCCTTCAGTTTCGCGTCGGCCATCGTTGACCCGAACCAGGGCCGGTCGAACGTTTGGCCGCCGAACGGATCGCCCCCCTGCCAGGCGAAGGAATGCCAATAGGCGACGGCAAAGCGCAGATGGTCTTCCATCCGCTTGCCCATAACCATCTCGTCGGGATTGTAATGGCGAAAGGCAAATTCGTTCGTGCTGTCCGGCCCTTCGTAGCGGACCCGCGGAATGCCGTTGAAAAAGTCGCTCATGTCAGTCCTCTGATCGCATCGCGCGCCGCGCGGTAACGGGCGTGGCCCTCGTCGAAGGCCACGGAAAGCTGGGTATCGGGGTCAATCGTCCGGTCGATGGCGGGCAGGGTGGCGATCTCGGCGCCTGCGCCGGTCGCGGCCATGATCGCCAACCGCGCCGCGCCAAAGGCACCGCCGAAATCGCCCGCGACCGGCACCTGCACCGGCGTTCCGAGCGCGGTTGCGATCGCCTTCAGCCAGTAATCCGAACGCGACCCACCGCCAACCGCCAGCAGCCGCGAAATGCGGGTCCCGGTCGCGGCAAGCGCATCACGACAATCGCGGATCGCGAAGGTCACGCCCTCCAGCACCGCGCGCACCGCCGCGTCGCGGTCGGTCGCATGTTCCAGCCCGATGAAGGCGCCGCGGACGGCCGCATCATTCAAGGGCGTCCGCTCGCCGCCAAGATAGGGCAGAAAGCGCGTCTTGCCGGGCGCCTGAAGCGGGCCGAGCGACTGGGTCAGGTCGGCCGCCGAGGCGCCCGCAAGCCGCGCGAACCAGTTCAGCGCATCGGTTGCCGCGAGGATCACCCCCATCTGGTGCCATGCGCCGGGAAGCGCGTGGCAGAAGGTGTGCACGGCGGTGGCCGCATCCGGGTGATAACCGTCATTCGCCGCAAACAGCACGCCCGATGTGCCGAGCGAGACGAAAGCCTGCCCCGCCTTCACGACGCCAACCCCGATCCCGGACGCAGCATTATCGCCCGCGCCCCCCGCGACCACGATCCCGGGCGCAAAGCCGAACCGCCCGGCGACCTCGGGCCTGAGCCTGCCCGAGACATCGGACCCTTCGACCAGCCGGGGCATGTGATCGCGGCCCAGGCCGGTCGCCGCAAGAAGGTCGTCGGACCAGTCGCGCGCGCCGGTGTCGAGCCAGCTTGTGCCTGCGGCATCCGACATTTCGGCGACATGCTCGCCGGTCAGCCACAGCCGCAGATAATCCTTCGGCAACAGAACCTTGGCGACACGGCCACAGATCTCCGGCTCATGCGCCCTGACCCACAGGAGTTTCGGCGCCGTGAAGCCCGGAAAGACGATATTTCCGGTCAGCGCGCGGAAGCGCGGATCGGCGTCAAGCGCCGCCGCTTCGGCATGGGCCCGGGTGTCGTTCCACAGGATCGAGGGGCGCAACACATTGTCCGCAGCATCCAGCAGCGTCGCGCCGTGCATCTGGCCGGAAAGCCCGATGGCCTTCACGCTTCCGCGAACCTCGGCGGGCAGCGCGGCAAACACCGCCTCTGCCGCCGCGATCCAGTCGGCGGGGGACTGTTCCGACCAGCCATCGTAAGGCCGCTGCACGGTCAGCGGCGCGGTGGCCTCGGCGACGATCCGTTGCGCCTCGTCCACCACCACGCCCTTGAGGCCCGATGTCCCGAGATCGAGCCCCAGATACATCAGGCGGCCTTTCCGGGCTGTTTGCCGAGGATGATCATCCCGAGGATATCCTCGTCGGTCACTTCATTCACATTGACCGTCCCGACCAACTGGCCGTTCTTCATCACGCTGGCCCGGTCGCACAGGTCCATCACGGCATGGATGTCATGCTCGATCAGGAAGATGCCGATGCCCTGCGCCTTCAGTTCCTGGATCAGCTCGGCCACCATCTGCGTCTCGTGCGGGCCGAGCGCGGCGGTCGGTTCGTCCATGATCAGGATCTTGGCGTTGAAATAGACCGCCCGCGCGATGGCCACCGACTGCCGCTGACCGCCCGAAAGGGCGGAAACCGGCACGTTGAACTTGCGGAAGTTCGGGTTGAGCCGCGCCATGATCTTGCGCGTCTCCGCCTCCATCGCCGCATCGTCGACGAAGCCGGCCGATGTCACCAGTTCCCGCCCGAGGAACAGGTTCGAGGCGGCATTGAGGTTATCGGCCAGCGCCAGCGTCTGGTAGATCGTCTCGATATTGTAGCTGCGCGCATCGCGGGGATTGTTGATCGTGGCCCTTTCGCCATTGATATACACATCGCCGCTGTCGGCCTTGTAGGCGCCCGACAGGCATTTGATCAGCGTCGACTTGCCCGCGCCATTGTGGCCAAGAAGCCCGACCACCTCGCCCGGGTAAAGGTCGACCGTCACATGATCGACGGCCTTGATCCCGCCGAAGGCGATGGAAATGTCGCGAAGCTCGACAAGCGGCGTGCGGGCGGACGTGCCTTTTTGTGCGTTGCTCATGGCGATCCCCCCTTATTTCGCGCGGCGGCGGTAGATGATGTCGAGGAAGACGGCGGCCACGAGGACCGAACCGACAACGATCTGCTGGATGGCGGCGTCGAAGCCGATCAGCACCATGCCCGATTGCAGCGACTGCATGACAAGTGCGCCGAGGATCGCGCCGTAGATCGTGCCGACGCCACCGGCGAGCGATGTGCCGCCGATGACGGCCGCAGCGATCACATAAAGCTCGTCCAGCGTGCCGAGCGCGTTGGTGGCCGAATTCAGGCGCGCAGAGGCGACGACCGCCGAAAGCCCGGCCAGAAGACCCATCAGGGCGTAGATCTTCACGATCATCCAGCGGGTGTTGATGCCCGACAGTTCCGCCGCATCCGGGTTGCCGCCGATCGCATAGACATAGCGGCCGAACCGCGTGCGGGTGGACAGGATCGTCATCAGGATGCCGACCCCGATCAGGATCAGAACCGGGATGGCGAAACCATGGCTGATGAAAAGCCCGCCCTCCGGGATCTCGATCCCGTTTGCCGCGGCATAGTTTTTCACGATGCCGATCGGCCAGGGATAGGCGTTGACCAGCAGCACCGCCCCGATCACCACCCCGCAGCCGAGGATGGCCAGGAAATATTCCGCCCAAAGCGGCCTTTGCGGAAAGTCATGCTTCGTGCGCTGGATACGACCATTCCAGATCAGCCACAGGATCGCGGCGCAGGCAAGAAGTCCGACAATCCAGCTTCCCTTGGCGCCGACTGCCCCGTAAGGCCCGCCGCCCAAGAGCGCAAAAGTGGCATCGACCGGCGAAATCGTCTCGCCCCGCGCCACGAGGAAGGCAGCGCCGCGCCAGACGAGAAGCCCGCCGAGCGTCACGATGAAGGACGGGATCTTGCCGTAGGCGATGAGAAAGCCGTGGAAGGCGCCGATCATCGCGCCGATCATGATACCGGTCAGGGCGGCAATGATCCACAAAAGCGGGTGGCCGAGGCCAAGATATGGCGGCAGGACATAGACCTGCATCACCCCCATCACGATGGCGCAGAACCCAAGGATAGAGCCGACCGACAGGTCGATGTTGCGCGTGACGATCACCAGCACCATGCCGGTCGCCATGATCCCGATGGAGGCGGTCTGGACCGACAGGTTCCACAGGTTACGCGGCGTGAGGAAGGCGCCACGTCCGTTGACCAGATCGCCATAGACGTGAAAGCCGATCCAGATCAGCAGAAGCGCGCCGACCATGCCCAGAAGGCGCGTGTCGATCTCGGTCGCGCGGAAGAACCGGGCGACCAGCCCTTCGGCGGTGCGGGCGGGGTTGGTGTTTGTCTGGGTCATGTCCTCTTCCTGCGATCCGCATTGGGTCCGAGGGATGGGCCGACCGGCCCGGTGGCGGGCCTGAGGTCGGCGGCAGCTGTTCAGGAACGCATGGCCGAACCCGCGCGAGAAGCCGGTCAGGGCCAGTGGTATGGCGCCGGGCCGATGCCCGGCGCCAGGTCTTGCCTTACTGGCAGGCGGCCACGTCGGCCATCGCGCCTTCGCAGGCCTGTTCCTTGCTGATCCAGCCCGCGTCGATCACCAGGTTCAGGTTGTCCTTGGTGATCGGGGTCGGCGCCAGAAGTATGGCGTTCATCTCGACGCCCTTCTCGCCGCCCGAGAACTTGGTCGCCCCTTCGACCGCGTCCATCGCCGTGCCCTCGGCCAACTCCGAGGCGATCTTGCCGGCCGCATCGCCCAGCTGGCGGGCGTCTTTCCAGACCGACACGGTCTGGGTGCCGCGCGCCACGCGGTTCAGTGCCGCAAGGTCGCCATCCTGCCCGCCGATCGGAACATTGAGGCCCTGCGCGGACAGCGCCGCGATCGCGCCGCCGGCCATGCCGTCATTCTCGGCCAGAACCGCATCCACCGCATTGTTGTTGGCGGTCAGGATCTGCTCCATGTTCTTCTGCGCGCCATCGGGCTTCCAGCCGTCGGTAAAGGCTTCGCCGACGATCTTGATCTTGCCCGCATCCACGTCCGGCCCGATGACCTCCATCATGCCTTCCAGAAGGAAGCCTGCGTTCGGGTCGCCCTTGTCGCCCTTGATGATCGCGTAATTGCCTTCGGGCTTCGCGGCCTTGACGGTTTCGGCGATGATCTTGCCCACGCCCTTGTTGTCGAAGGTCAGGTAGAAGGCGCGGTCATCCTCGATCAGACGGTCGTAGCCGACGACCGGAATGCCCTCGGCGGCGGCCTTGTCGACGGCCGGACCGATCGCATCCTTGTCCATTGCCAGGATGACAAGCGCGTTGGCGCCCTGGGCGATGAGCGATTCGACATCCGTCAGCTGCTTGGCGGCCGAGGCCTGCGCGTCAGCCGAAATGTAGGTGTTGCCCGCGGCTTCGATCGCCGCCTTCATCGCGGCTTCGTCCGTCTTCCAGCGCTCTTCCTGGAAGTTCGACCAGCTCACGCCGATGACCTTGCCCTCGGCAAGCGCTGCGGACGAAAACCCGACGACCGCCATCACGGCGGCCAGAACAGTCTTGTGCATATGATCCTCCCGTTTTCGGGCGCATGCCCGTTCGGCGACTGGCCGAATGCAGCAAAACTGGCGCCAATAAATTCAGTTGTCAAATTAAAAAACATCGCACAATGTCGGTTTGTGGGGCTGAAGATCGAAATCCGTGCGATCCAGCCCCGTGAAAGGGCTGTTCAGGCGCAAATCGGCAGAAATTTTCTTCGGGAGAAGAACAAATGACAGCGCAGCGAGTCGGCCGCAAGCGGATGGGGACAGAGAAGGCCGGTTGCGGCCCGCTGATTCCCCCCCTGTCCGAATCCGGTCGCCCGCTGCGTCAGCAGATTTTCGAGCGGGTGCGCGCGGCGGGGTCGATGCCGCGCGTGCAGGTGGCGCGGGAACTGGCGATCAGCCCGGCGAGCGTGACGACGCTTACCTCCGAACTCATCGATCTCGGCCTTCTGGAGGAAACCACCGCCGGGGGTGGTGATGGCGGGCGCGGCCGCCCCGCCGTCGCGCTGGGCGTCCGGGCCGATGCCCATCATGTCGCGGGCATCAAGCTTTCGGACCGCGAACATACGGCGGTGATCGTCGACTTCGCCGGGAACCTTCTGGCCGATGTCGCCGTGCCACGCCGTCCCGGTCCGCTGGAACTGGCGGCAATCGTGGAATCGACCGAAACCCTGCTGGCCGAGGTCTGCGCCAAGGCCGGCATTGATCGTGCCGGCCTGACGGCGGTCGGCCTGGGCGTGCCGGGGTTCGTCGACAGCCAGAGCGGTGTCGTCCACTGGTCGCCGATCCTCTCGGCGCGTGAGGTGCCGCTGGGCCAGGCGGTCGCCGCGCGGGTCGGGCTGACCGTTCATGTCGACAATGATGCGAATCTCGTGACGCTTGCCGAACTGTGGTTCGGGGCCGGGAGGAGGCTGTCGGATTTTGCCGTCGTCACCATAGAGCATGGCGTCGGCATGGGCCTGGTCCTCAACCACCGTATCTATCGCGGCGCGCAGGGTCTGGGGATGGAGCTCGGCCATACCAAGGTGCAGCTCGACGGCGCGCTCTGCCGTTGCGGCCAGCGCGGCTGCCTAGAGGCCTATGTCGCCGATTATGCCCTGGCGCGCGAGGCGACGACCGCGCTGAACTGGGGTGGGCGCGAGGTGCAGCCGATGAACCAGCTTCTGGAAAGCCTTTACGATCACGCCAAGGCCGGCAATGGCGCGGCCCGGTCGATCTTTCACCGGGCGGGCCGCTATCTGGCGCTGGGCCTTGCCAATGTCATCAATCTCTTCGACCCCGAGCTGATCATCCTCTCGGGCGAACGGATGCGCTATGACTACCTTTACGCCAACGAGACGCTGGCCGAGATGCGGGCGATGGCGCTGAACACCGGCCAACCCCTGCCGAAGATCGAGATCCACGCCTGGGGCGATCTGCTTTGGGCCCATGGCGCGGCGGCGCTGGCGCTGGCGCAGGTCACCGAGAACATTCTCGGCGCGACCCGCGATCTGGCCGCCTGAGGTTTCCGCCTGGTCGCTCGATGACTTTGCAAGATATCGGCAGCACCGCGAAAGCCGCGCAGCGCCAAGGGGCATTGGAGCTGCCTGCGCCCGGCGCTATGGTCGCGCCATGGGCGACGATGCGGCAAACAGGGCAGGTGAACCCGGCTTCCGGCAACTCGCCGCGGCGGTCTGGCGGGCGCTGGACGAACGTCATCTCGGCCTCATCGCCGCGGGTGTGGCCTTCTATTCGATCTTCGCGATCTTTCCAGGCATGGCGGCGACCATCGCCATCTGGGGTATCTTCGCCGACCCGTCAGCCGTCTCCTCCTACATGGCGGCGATCCAGGGGCTGATTCCGGATGAAGCCTACCGGCTCATCGCGGGGCAATTGAACGGCCTGATCGCCGCCCATGCGGGCGGTTGGCACTGGGCCGCCATCCTGCCGATCGCCATCGCGCTCTACTCGGTTCATTCGGCGGTTTCGGCGCTGATCTCGGGCATCAATGCCGTTCAGGCCCGCCGCCATCGGCCAAGCCTGATGCGCGTCGCCGGGTCGGTGGCGCTGACCCTGTCGCTCCTGCTTCTGATCCTGGCGGCGCTCGCGCTGGCGGTCGCGGTCCCGCTCGCGCTCAAATTCCTGCCGCTCGGTCCGGCAGAGGCGACGATCCTGCGCTTCTTCCCCTGGATCGTCCTTTTCCTCGCGGTGAAAGTGACGCTGGGCCTCTTCTACCGCTGGGGCGCAACGCGCGAAGGCGCGCGCCCTTCCTGGGTCTCGACCGGCAGTCTGGTCGCGGCCTTCCTCTGGGCGGCGGTCTCTTTCGCCTTCTCGCTCTATCTGGAGAATTTCGGCAGCTACAACCGTATCTACGGATCGATCGGCGCGGTGATCGCGCTGATGATGTGGCTTTACCTGTCCGCCTACATCGTGCTGTTCGGCGCCGTCCTGAACGCCGAGATCGCGCGCCTGCGACGCGCCTAATAGTCTTTGGTGAAAAAGACCCCGACGCCAGTCTGGCCATCGGTGCCGACGGTCCCCTTGAGCATGAGGTCGCGGCTCAGGTCGATATCGACCTCGACCCTGCTCTTGCCGTCCTGGCCGACCGAAACTTCCGAATAGGTCTTGTCCGACAGATATTTCCCGGCCTTCACCGCCGCCTTGCCATCCTCGTCGGCGGTGATGTCGAGATCGTCGAGACCGACGGATTTTCGCAGCTTGACCACCACGCTTTCATCCGTTCGCCCGGTGAGCGTGGCGATGGCATCGGCGAGCTGCAGAAGCTGGAACGTGGAAATCTTCGAAATGCTGTTGCCGAAGAGAAGCTCGGACAGGACCTCCTCCTCCGGCAGACCGCTTGTCGAGGTGAAATGGATCTCGGGCTTGTTCGCGGGACCTTCCAGAAGGATCGTCGTCGTCGAGCCGAATGCGTCGGCAAGAGCGGTGAATTCCACATAGGGAATGAACGATCCCAGAAGCTGGACGATGCCGCGATCCAGTACGAAGCGCTTGCCAAGGATGGACAGGCGGCCCCGGATCAACTCGAACTGGCCCGAAGGTGTGACGGCGGCCGTCGTGCCGCCAAGGCGAAGCGATCCGCCCATTTCGGCTTCCAGACCGAGGCCGCGCACGAAAATCCGTGCGGGCGCCGAGACCGTGAGGTCGAGCCCATAGACCGGGCCGCCAGACCGCCCGCCTGGCCCAGGCGACCTTTGGTCAAGCCCGGCGCGGCGGCGGCTGGCGCGCACTTCGGCGCGGTCGTTGACATGGCGCACGTCAAGGTCGGCGGCGACCGACGAAAGCTCCGACGAAAGGCGGATTTCGCTTTCATGCACGTTGACCGTACCGCCGATCACGGCACCGCCGCCGAGCGGTCCGTCGAGCGAGAGATCGGCGCTCAGCCGGGCCGAATAGAGAGCCGGATCGCCGAGCGCGATATTGTCGAGCCCGAGCGCGAGATGCGATGCCGCGTCCGGCGACAGCGCCAGATCGCCATCAACGCTGAAACGCCCCCCGCCGCGAACCGTGCCGCCGCCGGTGACAGCAGCCGATCCGCCTGACAACTGACCGGCCAGCGCAATTCCCTCCAGCGCCAGATTGTCGGCGGGTGAGGAAAAGCGCGCGCCGTTTGCCGTCAGGCGCCCCGACAGAGCCGACAGACCCGGCGCGCCGCGCATCGCCAGATCGAAGGCCAGTCCGCCCTCGATACGGCGAGGCGCGATGAACCCGTTGAGAAGCGCAAGCTCGCCCTGGCCGGTCAGCGTGAGGTCGCTGTCGGAAAGGTCGGTCGCGACCCCGCCCGCGAGCGTTCCGCGCATGCCCGCCGGACCCGCAAGGCCGAGGTCGACATTGACCGCGTCGGCCGACAGCGACGCGGTGCCTGTCGCCCCAAGCGGACCCGAAAGGCCGGGCGCCAGCACGGCGACATCGGCAAGCCGCGCCTCGACGGCATAGTGCCCCGGGTCCGTCTCGGCCAGGTCGGCGGACAGAAGGGCGCCATTGGCCGTCAGCCTTGCCAGCGCAAAGCCTTCGTCCCGCTCGACCGCGTCGGCGGCGACGGCGGTCCGGCCGGTGAAGAGAGGCGCCAGGGACGGGCTGCCGGGGACCAGACCGTCCGCCGTGCCAGTCAGCCGCAGCCTGCGCGATCCGTTCGGCCCGGAAAGATCGGCCTCGGCGGCAAGTGCGCCCGCGAAACCGGACCCGAGCACCGAAAGATCGGGAAAATCAAGGTCGGCGCGAAGATCGGTCTGTTTCGAATCCAGACGACCCTGCGCCGAAAGCCTCAGGTTGGCGGCCACCAGCTTCATGTCGTCAAGCGTGATCCCGGTCTCGTCCCGCCGCGCCTTGACCTCGATCACCGATTGCCCGGCCAGAAGCCGGTCCGCCATCGGCTGATCCAGCGTTAGGCCTTGCCCCGTCGCCGCCGCCCGCGCATCGAAGGCGCGCGACAGAAGGTTTGCACTGCCCGCGATCGTCACGTCCGCCCGGCCGCCAAGCTGCCGCCCGGCGATGGCCGAAAAGCGGGCCACATCCGGGACCGCAAGCGACAGCGTTCCGCTGGCGGCGAGGTCGAGCCCTTCGGTCCGCACGTCGAGGTCGCCCCCGACCGCCATATCCCCGGCACGCAGGTCGAGCCCGGTCAGGCGCAGGGGCGCGCCCGCCTGCCAGCCGAGATCGAAAGCGCCGCTCAGGCGATCACCCAGCGCCTGCGCAAGAGCCGGGTCGCTGAGCGCGACAGCGGCGGCGTCGAGCGTGATATGCCCGTCCAGCCGCGCGGCACCGGAAACCGTGCCCTGCCCGTCGAGCGTGATGGACCCGACCGTCACGGCCCCCGTTGCCAGCCCGTCGAGCGTTCCGTCGAGCGCCCAGCTTTCCCCCGCGGCGGCATCGTAGCGCACCTTCAGCACGCCATTCCTCACCGTCGCGTCCGACCCCGGCAGCTGCAGCGGCGCACTGTCCGGAAGGCCAAGCCTTACGGTCAGGACCGCCGCCAGAGGCAGATTGTCGGCGGACAGATTCAGGCGGCCCGAGAGGTCGGTGCCCGCCGATTCGACGATGAGGCGGCTGAGGGCTTTCTCGCCTGTCGGCAGCGTTGTGCCATCGGCTTCAACCCGCGTCTCGCCCGCGAAGAAGGGGCGGTAGTCGGGCTGCAGAAGCGGCGAGATGTCGCCCTGAAGACGCGCAGCGAAACGCCGTGCGCCCCCGGTCTCGGGCGGCGCTTTCGTCTCTATCGTGCCGGAAAACCGCGAAACGCCGTCGGTGGACAGCACCAGGTCGCTGCGAAACTCTGCCGCCCCGCCAGAGCCGTGCAGCGCGAGCTGCAGCGACGGAAGACCGGGCAGATCCAGCGCCCGTGCGGCAATGCCGCCTTCGCCCTCCTTGACCAGAAGGTCGATGGTGCCGGTTTCCTCGGCGTTCGAATAGGCGGCCTGCAGAGTCAGATCGCCCGCCCGCCCGTCGATCCGGTGAAGCGTCAGCGCGCCCTGACCCTGGCCATTGGCGATCTGGCCCGATCCCGTGACCGATACCCGCGCCTCCTCGCCCAGCACGGCGGCGCCGATCCTGAGGTCAGCGGCCGAGAGCGCGCCGATGGAGACCGAAACCGGAAGCTCGGGCAGCTTGAAGGACCGCGCCTCGACCGTCCTGTCCTCGCCCTTCGGGCTGCGGATCAGGTCGATCCGCTGGGCCGAAAGCTCGGCGATCTCGATGCGGCCGGACAGAAGCGCGGAGCGGTTCCACTGGATCGCGCCATCCTCGATACTAAGCCAGACGCCCTCGGCATCGGCAATCGTCAGCCGGTCGAAGGTCGCGCGCGACGACAGCGCGCCCGCAAATCCGTCGATGGCAACCGTGCGACCGGCGCCGGAAAGCTGGCCTTCCAGAAGGCCGGTCAGGAAATCCTTGTCGCTCTCGGTCGCCTCCTGCGCTCCGGCAAGACCGCCGGTCAGAAGCAAAGCCAGTGCCAGGAACCAGCGCCGCATCAGAAGGCCTGCCCGATGCCGACATAGACCTGCATCCCGTCGCCGGTCGAGCCGCTGAGCGGGAAAGCCACGTCAAGCCGCACGGGTCCGAAGCCCGTGTCATAGCGCAGGCCAAAGCCCGCGCCGGTCTGCCATTCGCCATTGCCGCCGAACCATTCGGCGTCGCTCACATAGCCCGCATCGTAGAAGGCCACCGCCCCGAACCGGTCGTTGATGCTGCCGCGAACTTCGCCCGACAGCGCAATCCGGCTGAGGCCGCCTGATAGATAGCTCGACCCGCCCGCCGAGGCCGGCACGCCGAGCGATTCGAACGGCTGGCCGCGCACCGTGCCGCCGCCGCCCGAATAATAGAGGTAGTCGGGCGAGGTGTTGGTCAGCGTCGTGCCGAGGGTCGTGGCCAGTTGCACGCGCCCTGCGAACACCAGCCGATCCTGCGCGCCGAAGCTCTTGTAATAGCGCGCATCTGCCGTAAGGCCTGTGCCGGAATCGGCAGTGCCGAAGCCCGCGAACGGTGTGGCGACCGCCTTCACATAGTATCCCTCCACCGGATCGAGCTTGTCGCTGCGCCGGTCCCATTCGAGCGAGACGGGCAATGCGAGGAGCCGGTAATCGAACTGGAAGGCCGTATCCTCGATCGAGGCGGTCTGGTAGGACAGCCCGACCTCCAGCGTCAGAGTGTCGGTCACCGTCCGTGTCGCGCCGAGGCCGAATGTCAGGCTGCGAATGTCGAGGTCGGCGACCTCGGCCCGCTCGAGCCGGGTCTCGGCAAAGACCGAACTGTCGGTGAAGGGCGTTCCCGGCCGGTCGATCCGGGCGCCGAACTCGTATTCCGTAAAGCCAGCATCGCCATCTATCCCCTTGATCAGCCCGTCGAGGCGCAGCCTTTCCCCGCCGCCAAGCAGGTTGCGGTGCAGCCAGAAGGCCGAAAGGCTCGCGCCGTCGCTGCCGTTCACCTCGGCCCCGAAACCGAAGCGGTGTAGCACCTCCTCGTCGAGTTCGAGCAGGATATCGAGCGTGCCGTCGGGGTTGGGCCTTTCCGCCTCGCGGACCGAGACGCTGCGATAGATGCCGGTGCGGCGAAGCCGAGAGGCCATCTTCTCCAGCACGTCCGGGTCGAAGATCTCGCCCTCGCGATAGCCTGCGATCTTCACCACCCGGTGGCGCGGCAGGCGCTCGATCCCGTCGATGTCGAGCGTTCCGAACGTCAGGCGGGGCCCAGCGGAGAGCGTCAGGCGCGCGTCGATCAGCGCGCTTGCGTGATCGGCGGTGATGTCCTGCCCCGCGACACGCGCCTTGGCATAGCCGAGCTTCCGCCAGCCCGCGATCCCGGCCTCGGCGGCTTCGCCGATCGCGGTGGCGCGGGCGATCTGGCCGTCGCGGTAGGCAGGCGGCAGGCCGGTGCCCGGTGCATAGGGCGCCATCCGTGCCGTGCCGAAGCGGAAGGGCTGGCCCGGTGTTACCGTGATGGCGACATGGTCGATCCGGGCGGGCGCGTCGAGCAGCGGGATATCGGAAGCCTCGCGCCCGTCGATCCGAATATGGATCACGCCGGCATAATAGCCCTCGGCATACAGCGCCTTGGTGAGCCGGGCGTAATCGCTCAGGGCTGCCGAAAGAATGTCCTGCGGGTCGGTCGTGCCCGCGCGGCCCGCCGCGACCAGAAGCGAGGCCGACATCAGGGTGCGCGTCAGTGCCTTGTCTGCACCGGGCGCGGCAAAGCCGATCATCTCTTCCGCCGCCAGCCCGCCCGTCGGTGCGACCGCCGGAAACCCCGCAACGGCGAGGCAAAGGCAGGCGGAAAGGAACGCGGCGCGGCGCAACATCGACCCCGGGTTACAACACGTTCTTTCCTTGCCGCAAACCGGGCGGGAATGCCAGTAACAGTAGGGCGCGGACGGCGACTTTCGGCCAGATCGCCGGACGGATGCGGAAGGCGCCCGGTCAGGCCGGGCGTGTCCCTTGCGCGAAAATCTCGGTGAAATGGTCTTGGAGATAGATCTTGAGCCAGGGCGTGAACGCCTGGGGGCTCGCGGCGATCAGCGCGTGGAGATGCGCGACCGGCACCCAGCGGCATTCCATCACTTCCGACGGGTCGGGAAAAAGCGCGGGCTTTCGATCGACCGCCGCGCGAAAGACCTCGACCAGTTCATGTTCGATCATGCCGCCGCCCACATCGGCGCGATATTCGACCGTGCCGCGATGGTCGAGCGCCCCGACCTCGATCCCCAGCTCCTCGCGCACCCGGCGGCGGGCGCAGGCCTCGGGATCTTCCTGCCAATGGGGGTGGGTGCAGCAGCTGTTCGCCCAAAGGCCCGGCGTGTGATACTTGCCCAGCGCCCGGCGCTGCAGCAGAACCTCATCGCCAACAACAAGAAAGACAGACACCGCCGGATGGCGCAGGCCACGGCGGTGCACGTCAATCTTGTCATGGGGCGCGAGCGTGCCACCTTCCCAGGCGGCGATCGGGGCACCCGGCATGGATCAGGAGAGCGTCGGGGTTTCGGCCGGCTGCTGCGCCGCGCGGCGCTGGGCCTCCTGCCGGTACAGCGCCAGGAAATCGATCTGGTCGAGGTTGAGCGGCGGGAAGCCGCCGTCGCGCGTCACGTCCGAGATGATGCGGCGGATGAACGGGAACAGCATCCGCGGGCATTCGATCATCAGGAAAGGATGCATCTGTTCGTCCGGCACGCCCTCGACCTGGAAGATCCCGCCATAGTCGATCTCGAGGATGAAGAGCGGCGCCTGATCGGCCTTGTTGGTCGAGGTCGCCTTGATCTTCACATAGACCTCGAACTGATGCGCGGCAGACCGGGCGCGGCCGTCGAGGCTGACCTGAACCTGAATGTCGGGCTGTACGTCGCTGGACGAAATGCCCTTCTGCGCCACCACATTCTCGAACGAAAGGTCGCGAATGAACTGGCCGAGGACCTGCAGCTTCGGCTGCTGGGGAACCTGAGGCGCGGCGCCGTTGCCAAGATCGGACATGGCTGTCTCCTTAGATCTGTTTGCGCCGCTCTATCAGCTTGGAGGCGAAGCCTCAATGCCGCGTCCAGCCTGACGGCGGAATGCCTGGGTTGCCGGGGGGAATCTCGTGGAATTCACCGTCGACCACATCGGGCCGCGCGCTGCGCCGGCCGGAATAGGGGTCTTCGGGCGGAGTGCCCGGCCCGCCCATGACCTGGATGCGGCTGGCGACTCGGGCCAGGATGGCGGCGCGCAGCGGCCGGACCAGAAGCAGGATGCCGATCATGTCGGTGAAGAAGCCGGGCGTCAGCAGAAGAAGGCCCGCGAACAGGATCATCAGCCCATGTGCGAACGGCTCCGTCGGATCGCGCAGCTCGCTCATCGAACGCTGCAGATCGGCAAGCGCGCCAAGCCCCTGTTCGCGCACTAGCCACGATCCGACCAGCGCGCTCAGAAGCACCAGCCCCAGCGTCGGCCAAAGCCCGATCAGGCCGCCGACCTGGATGAACAGCGCGATCTCGATCATCGGGACCGCCACGAAAAGCGCAAGAAGCCACATATTTCCTCGTATCCGGCCCAAGGTGGACTTGGCCTGACCGCTCACATACATAAGTAGGAAGCAAGATGTTACCAACCCCGTCCGTTATCCGGGCGAAGGAATGCCCATGAACAATTCGATCATCCAGCTTCTCGTTCTTGCCGGCGTGGCGATCTTTCTGATCCTCAAGCTGCGTGGCGTTCTTGGCACGCGCGATGGGTTCGAGGGCCAGCCCCGGCCCGATGCGCTGCCCGGCGCGGCGCGGCGCGACCGGCGCGGTCTTGATGTGATCGAAGGCGGTCCGGACCGCGATATCACCGACCATGTTCCGGAGGGCAGCGACAATGCTGCCGCCCTTCAGGCGATGAAGAATGTCGAGCCCGATTTCTCGGTCGGCGGGTTCCTTCAGGGTGCGCGCGGCGCCTACGAGATGATCCTCGGTGCCTTCGCCAGCGGCGATCTGGAAAAGATCCGCCCGTTCCTGTCGCCCGATGTCGCCGAAAGCTTCGCCGCGGTCATCGAGGACCGCAAGGCAAAGCGCCTGACCGTCACCAGCGATTTCCTCGGCATCCGCGAGCTGGCCGTGCAGTCGGCCGCATTCGACCGCGCCGAGAACGAGGCAGAAATCACCGTGCGCTTCGTGGCAGAGCTTGTCTCCGCGACCCGCGACAGCGCGGGCGAGGTGGTCGAGGGCGATCCGAAACATGCGCGCAAGCAGAAGGATGTCTGGACCTTCGCGCGCCGCATGGGCGCGAACGATCCCAACTGGCAGCTTGTCGCCACCGGGGAATGAACGCCGCGGCCGCTGTCTCGCTTTCCGTTGCGGACCTGCCGGGCTGGTCGGACGACGACCATGAGGCCGCGCTTGCCGCCTATGCCGCAAGTGTTTCCGTTCTGCCCGGCCACTGGCCGCGCCCGGACGGCCGCCCGGCGCGCGCCTTTTTTCAGGAAGCCTTCGGACTTTGCGCATCGGCGGAGGGTCTTCTGACCGGCTATTACGAGCCGGAACTCGAAGGGTCGGCGCGGCCCGGGGGCAGGTTCCGTCATCCGCTTCATGCGGCACCGCCCGATCTCAACCCCGGCCGCCCCTGGCACGACCGCGCGGCAATCGAGGCAGGCGACCTGCTTGCGGGTCTGGAACTCGTCTGGCTCGACAGTCCGCTCGAGGCTTTCCTCGCGCAGGTGCAGGGGTCGGTCCGCGTGCGCCTGGCCGACGGGTCGGTCCGGCGCTTCGGCTATGCCGCGAAGAATGGCCAGCCCTATGCGTCGATCGGGAAAGAGCTGATCCGGCGCGGCGCCTTGGCCGAAAGCGACGCCTCGGTCGCCGCGATCCGGGCCTGGGCGGCGGCGCATCCCGCGGACCTGTCGGCGCTTTTGCGCGTGAACCGCTCCTTCGTCTTCTTTCGCCTGCTCGACCTCGACCCTGCGCTTGGACCGATCGGCACCGTCGGTTGCCCGGTCACGCCGCTCCGCTCGCTTGCTGTCGATCCCGATCACATCCCGCTCGGCGCGCCGGTCTGGGTCGAATGGCAGGGCGAGGCGCGGCTGATGATCGCGCAGGATACCGGCGGCGCAATCAAGGGTGCAGGGCGCGGCGATATCTTCTTTGGCACCGGCGCGGTGGCGGGCGAGGCGGCGGGCGCGCTGAAATGCGCCGGGCGTCTGACTGCTCTCCTGCCCAAGGCGCGACAGCCGTGACCCGCCGCACGCGCCACCTGAGCCCGGAGGAACGCGAACTCTGGACGCGCATCGCCGCCTCGGCGCGCGCACTGCGCCCCGAACGCCCCGTGCCGCCCGACTTGCCGCCCCATCCGAAGGCGGCGCCGAAAGCCGCGCTGCATCGGGCGCCCGAATTTGCGCCCTTCACGCTTGGCGAACGCGCACTGCCCCGCACTGCCTCGCACGATTTCTCGTCCGCGCCGCACGACAGGCTGAAAGCCGAGCCGCTGCGCATGGACCACAAGACCTACGGCCGCATGGCGCGCGGCAAGCTTTCGCCCGAGGCGCGGCTTGACCTGCATGGCATGACCCTGTCGGAGGCGCATGCAGAACTCATCCACTTTGTGCTGACCTCACAGGCCGAGGGTCTGCGTCTTCTTCTCGTGATCACCGGCAAGGGCAAGGCGAAGGAAAATCACGGCCCGACCCCCGACCGGATCGGCGCGCTGCGCCACCAGGTGCCGCACTGGCTGATGCTGCCGCCTATCGGCTCGCATGTGCTGCAGGTGGCGCCCGCAAGCCTCCGCCACGGCGGGCAGGGTGCCTATTACGTCTATCTCAAGCGCAACCGCTGATCACTGATCGGCAATCGCCGTGACCGGCGACAGGATGATCTGGGTGGCGTTCTGCACGCTGAGAATGACGCCGCCCAGAAGGCCGGGCCTGCCTGTCCGGTCCGAAGCGAATGCGGTGTCGACATCGCCGATCCGGCCGAGGATCGACAGGAGCGCTGGCGAATTGCCGACGTTGAAATGCCCGCCGCCGGTCGAAAAGGCGGTGGTGTCGATCAGCGTCACCTCCAGATCGGCAAGTTCGGCCGGGTTCTTCAGGTTGCCCACCCGGTCGCGCTGCCCGGTCAGCCGCGCGGACAGCGCCAGCGCCTTGTCCTTCTTCGAGGTAAAGATCAGGAAAGGCTGCGGCAGCCGCCCGATCCGGCGCGCCTGTTCGTGGAAGACATCGATGTCGATATCGGGCGACATCAGCACCACGCCGTCGATATCGTCGATCAAGCCGCGCTTGCCGCCGATCGCCATCTGCCGCAGCGTTTCCATCACCACCAGGCTGCCGAGCGAATGGGCAACGATGGTCACGCGCCGCGCGCCCGCCGCCCTGACCTGGCCGATCAGATCCTCAAGCCCGTCGCGGGCAAAAAGGGCGCTGTCGCGATCGTAGACATAGCCAAGCGGGCTGGCGCGCGACGGCCAGGAATAATGGACAAGCACGGCGCTGACCTCGAGGTCATGGCCGAGCTGCGCCAGCCGGTAGGTACCTTCGGCGAAGGTGTTGTTGAAGCCGTGGATGAAGATGATCGCATCCTTCCTGGTACGCAGCGCCCGCGCCAGATCGGCCCGGAATGCGGCCGGACTGTCATAGATTTCCTGCTCGGTCGCCACGAACTCCGTCTCGGGATCGGCCCGCCGCTTCTTCGCGGGCCAGTCGATCTCTCCCACCCTGCGATCCGGCGGGATCGACACATCGACCCGCGCGAAGCGCAAGTCGGAGGTGCGTTCCTTGCCGAACGGCTCCGCCTCTTCCAGGTCGAAGCCGCGCGTGGTGCCGATGAAGACCTGTTCGCTCGCGCCGAGCCCCTTCGCCTCGGGCACGATCTTGATCGCCCCGCGCGCCGCGCAGGCGGCGAGCGATGCAACCGACAGCGCGAGAATCGTGCGGCGGGGGATCAGGCCGGGTGTCTTCTCTTGCGCCGCGCGTCTCGCCGGGTGGCCCGAAGGGTGTCCGCAGGACGGCGATGAGGGCGGTTCAGAGAACATAGCGGCTCAGATCTGCTGACCGCGACAGATCGCCGAGGTTGGTTTCGACGAAGCCCGCGTCGACCGTCACCGCCTGCCCCGATCGGTCTGGCGCATGGAACGAGAGTTCCTCGAACACCCGCTCCATCACCGTGTAAAGTCGCCGCGCGCCGATATTCTCGACCGAGCGGTTCACCTCTGCCGCGATCCGGGCGAGCGCCGCGATCCCTTCGGTCGTGAAGGTCACTTCCACACCCTCGGTTCCCAAGAGCGCCGTATACTGCCGGGTCAGCGCATTGTCGGTCTCGGTCAGGATCCGCACGAAATCCGCCTCCGTCAGCGCCCGCAGCTCCACCCGGATCGGCAGACGGCCCTGCAGTTCGGGCAGAAGGTCCGAGGGTTTGGCGATATGGAAGGCGCCCGAGGCGATGAAAAGGATATGGTCTGTCTTCACCGGCCCGTATTTGGTCGAAACCGTCGTGCCCTCGATCAGCGGCAGAAGATCGCGCTGCACCCCCTCGCGGCTGACATCCGCGCCACGCGTTTCGGCCCGCGCGCAGACCTTGTCGATCTCGTCGAGAAAGACGATGCCGTTTTCCTGTACCGCTTCCAGCGCCGCCGCCTTGACCTGATCGTCGTCCAGAAGCTTGTCGGCCTCTTCCGCGATCAGCAGGTCGTAGCTTTCCGCGACGGTCATCTTGCGCCGCACCCGCCGCCCGCCGAAGGCCTTGCCGAAAATATCGCCGAGGTTCATCATGCCCATCCCGGGCTGGCCGGGCAGTTCCATCGCCGGGAAGGGGCTGGATGTGTCGGCGACCTCCAGTTCGATCATGGTCTTGTCAAGCTCGCCCTTCTTCAGCTTCGTGCGGAACATCTCGCGCGTCTGTTCGCGGGCGTCCGCACCCGCGACCGCCTCGACCACCCGGTCCTCGGCCGCCTTGTGGGCACGGGCTTTCACCTCCTCGCGCATCCGCTCGCGCGTTTCCACGATTGCCGTGTCCATCAGATCGCGGACGATCTGGTCGACATCGCGGCCGACATAGCCCACCTCGGTGAACTTGGTCGCCTCGACCTTCAGGAACGGTGCGCGCGCGAGTTTCGCCAGCCGCCGCGAGATCTCGGTCTTGCCCACCCCGGTCGGGCCGATCATCAGGATGTTCTTCGGATAGACCTCCTCGCGCAGGTCGTCGGGCAATTGCTTGCGCCGCCAGCGGTTCCTGAGCGCGACAGCCACGGCGCGCTTGGCGTCCGACTGGCCGATGATGAAGCGGTCAAGTTCCGAGACGATCTCGCGCGGGGTCAGGTTGGTCATGGATCAGGCCGTGTAAGGGGGAAGGCTGGATTTGCCGGGGAACGCCGGCAGCGTGCGCATCAGCGCGCCGCGCAGGGGCACCCACCAGGTACCAAGCGCGGTGATGAAGAAGCCAAGGATGAGCAGGATGAAGGCCCAGTGTCCCGGCCCGGCCTCGTCGGCGCCGCTGCGCACGATCCAGGAGATGACGAGCGCCACATAGACGATCCCCGCGGTCAGGAAGGACCGGCGGTCGATGATCAGCGCAAGCGCGGCGATCAAAGCCAGCGCGGCGCCGGTCGCGGCCATGCCGGCGGTGCCGCCGATGTTCATCAGAGTCAGCGCGACCGTGTTGACGAGCGCGGGCGCGGCCAGAAGATGCAGCCAGAAGGCGGTCGCGGCATGGCGACCCAGACGGTGCGGGTCGCGTGTGTCGAACCACATTCCGGCGATGAAGGCCGCGACCCCGAAACCAAGCGTGGCCAGAGAGAAGCGCGGGCTTTGCCTCAGGTCGAAGATGCCGTTCGCCATGCCGCCCCGCATGTCGAAGATCGCTTCGACCGAAGCCGTCAGCCCGTAAAGCGCCAGCAGCCCGAAGCCGCCAAGGATGAACATCGAGAAGGGCAGCTTGAAGCGCCAGTACCAGATGGCCATCGCCGCCATCGCCGCGATATTGGCCATGACGAAAGCGCCCCTGTCGGCGAAAGTGCCGCTGGCCAGAAGTGTCAGCACCATCAGGTAGACGCCGGTCCCGTAGGCGACGGCCAGCACCATCGACGGCAGGTTCATCCGCCGCTCCAGGGTAAAATAGGTGGCCCACCACCAGGCGATCGCAGCGCTGATCGCCGGGAGGGCGACCATCATCGCGAAGCCGCCGAACCAGGCGAGCAGCAGGGATATGCCCGCCAGCAGGATGATCAGGCCGAGCGAGACGAAAATCTCCGAAAAGCCCTTGAAGAATTCGAAAGGCTCGTCCTCGGCGGGCATCGCCGCACGCTTGCCCTGCCGGGTCGCGGCCAGGGCCTGCAGGCCCGCCGCCTGCGCCTCGCTCATCACGCCCGCCTGCACCGCCGCCCTCAGGTCGGACGCGCCGATGATATTCACCTCGTCAGCCACTGATACGCTCCACCGTGAGATTGCCGTTGGTATAGACGCAGATGTCGGCCGCGATCGCCATGGCGCGGCGCGCGACCTCTTCCGCTGCAAGATCGGTTGCCATCAGACCGCGCGCGGCGGCCAGCGCGAAATTGCCGCCCGATCCGATGGCGGCCACGTCATGTTCGGGCTCCAGCACGTCGCCCGCCCCGGTAATAACGAACAGCGCCTTGCCGTCGGTGACGATCAGCATTGCTTCCAGATTGCGCAGGTACTTGTCCATCCGCCAATCCTTGGCCAGCTCCACACAGGCGCGCGACAATTGCCCCGGCGCGGCTTCCAGCTTTGTCTCCAGCCGTTCCAGCAGGGTGAAGGCATCCGCCGTCGATCCGGCGAAGCCTGCCACCACCTCGTGCCCGCCCGGCGCCAGCCTGCGGACCTTGCGCGCCGTGCCCTTGATTACCGTCTGGCCGAGGCTGACCTGCCCGTCGCCCGCCACCACCACCTCGCCGCCCCGGCGCACGGCCAGGATCGTGGTTCCGTGCCAGCCGGGGAATTTCTCGTCGCTCATCGACAACGCTCCGTCTTGGGCTCCGTCCCGGGCCGCGTCCCGGGCCCGTTCTGGTCAGATATGGGTCATGGCGGCGGGCAGGGCAAGCGATGGTTCTTCGGCTTGCCGCGCCGGGCATCGCATGGGTAATCTTCCGCCCATGACCTCTGAACGTTCCGTGCGCATCCATCTTGGCCCCCAGATCCTCGAAGCAGCGCGCGCGGGGCGGCACAATTTCCTGAACCGGCTGACCGCCGTGCTGCAGGAATGTGGCTTCGAGACCGAATTCCGCGAGAACAATTACGCCGAACGGATCGCCACCGGCGCCCTGCCCGGCTGGTCCATGTTCGAGATGGAGCCGCCGGAAGGCCCGCGTTCGCTGGTCTTCCGCCTCGCCTATGTCGCGCCCTTCTGGCAGATCGACCGGACCGACCGGCGGTGGGACTGGTCGGTGGCGCAAGTATCATTCGACCCCGACCCGCGCCACCGCGAGGAAGCGGAGAGGTTCGCCGCCTACTGGCGCCGCCGCCTGTATGGCTCGGCACCGGAAACCGTTGTGCGGGGTGGCGTGATCTTCGTTCCGCTGCAGGCGCGGCTGCTTGAGAAACGGCCATTCCAGACCATGTCGCCGATCATGATGCTCGACTGGCTGCTCGACCGGTTCCCCGGCCGCAGGATCGTCGCGACGCTCCATCCCAAGCTCGACGTGACGGAGGAGGAGCGGGCGGCGCTTGCCGCGCTGACGGCGCGCCACGGGAAACTGGCGGTCGACCGCCGATCGGCCGCCGAAATGCTGGCGCGCTGCGATTTCGTCGCAACCCAGAACAGCGCGGTCGCCTTCGAGGCACTCTTTTTCCGCAAGCGCGCGCTTCTGTTCGCGGGCATCGATTTCCACCATCCGTTCGCCTCGATCTGGCGCGACGGAGGGGAAAAGGCGGTTGCCGATCTCGAGGGCAGGCAGCCGGATTTCGACGGCTATCTGCACTGGTATCTGCAACGCCAGAGCCTGAATGCCGGGCGCGACGATTTCCGGGTCAAGACGATGAAGCGCCTTGGCGATCTGGGGATGGATCTACGGGTCGAAAGCTAGCCGTGGTCGGGCCGGAGGTTGCCGCCCGATGGCCGCTTCGCTAGCCTGCCGCCATGACCGCCCCCCGCGCCGCAATCGAAGAGATACGCGCCTGTCGGCTCTGCGCCGACAGGTTCGCGGCGACCGCGACGGCACATGCGCCGCGACCGGTGGTCTGGCTGTCGCCCCAAGCGCGCATCCTGATCGCCGGGCAGGCGCCCGGCGCGCGCGTCCACGCCTCGGGCAAGCCGTTCGACGATCCGTCGGGCGCGCGGCTGCGCGACTGGCTGGGGCTTGATGAGGAGACCTTCTGGGACCGCTCGCGCGTGGCTTTCCTGCCGATGGCCCTGTGCTTTCCGGGCTATGACGCGCGTGGCGCCGACCTGCCGCCGCCGCCGATCTGCGCGCAAACATGGCGCGCGGCGCTGATGGCAGACCTGTCGCGGACGCGGCTGACCTTCCTGATCGGCGGCCATGCCCAGCGCTGGCATCTGGGCGCGGCGGCGGTCACGGGCGGCGTGACGGCCACGGTCGCCCGCTGGCGTGACCATGCGCCACGGCTTTTTCCCTTGCCCCATCCGTCCTGGCGCAATAGCGGCTGGCTGAAACGCAATCCCTGGTTCGGCGAAGAGCTTCTGCCCGGCGCCCGGGCCGCCGTGGCGGAGGTTCTGGCCGATGACTGAGGCAAGCGCGCTTGACCGCGCGCACCGGGCGATGATCGCCCACCCCGAGGACGAGGCGGCGCGGCGCGCCTGGTATCACCGGCTGGCGGCGGCGGAACTGTGCCTTCTGCTCGATCGGGAACCGGAGGGCGACGATCTGGCGCCGACCGTGATCGGCCTTGAGGCAGGATCGTTCGTTCTGGCCTTCGATGGCGAGGAACGGCTTGCGGCCTTCGCCGACGGCCCGGTGCCCTATGCGGCCCTGCCGGGCCGGGTGATCGTCGGGCTTCTGGCCGGGCAGGGGATCGGGATCGGGGTGAACCCCGGATCAGAGGAGACAGCTTTCCTGATGGCGGCGGAGGCGGTCGACTGGCTGGCCGAACTCCTCGCCGCAGAGCCGGAGGCGGACGCGGTGCGCCCGGTCGCCTGGGGGGAGCCCGAGCGACCTGAGGCGGCATCGTCCCTGTCGGCCGCGCTGTCGGGGCTTGGCGCGCTTGCCGAGGGCGGCTGGCTGGCCGCTGTCCGCTATGAGGACGGTCGCAGGGCGACGGCGCTCGTCATCGAGGCCGCCGCACCCGGTGCGGAGGCCGCCATTGCCAAGGCTGCGGCCGAAGCACTGGCCTTGACGCTCGGTCCCGGCGAGGCAGATGTGCTGTTCCTGTCCCGGGCGGACTGCGCGGCGCTTGGCCTGTCGTCCTTCGCGTCGCCGGTCACACTCACGCGCCCGGCACGGCCGGAACCGGCACCGGCCCCCGCTGCGCCCGGCTCCGATCCCGAGCGACCGCCGCGCCTGCGTTGATCTCAGTAGCCGCGCGTCATGTCGACGAGATTGAGGAAGGGCTCGCCCGCCTCGCCGCGCCGGATGTTCTCGACCAGCTTTTCGCAGGCCGAGGGCACCCGCGTGTCGGCGGCGATATGGGGCGTGACCGTCACGCGCGGATGCGCCCAGTAGGGATGGTCGGGCGGCAAGGGTTCGGTCCGGAAGACATCGAGCGTCGCATGGCCGATATGACCCCGGTCGAGCGCCGCGAGGAGCGCCCCATCGTCGATCAAGGGCCCGCGTCCGGGATTGATGATCACTGCGCCCTTTGGCATCAGCGACAGGCGCCGCGCATTCATCACATTCACCGTCTCAGGCGTCAGCGGCATCAGGAGAACAGCGATCTCGGCCCGTGACAGCACATGATCCAGACCTGCGTCACCGGCGTGGCATTCGACGTTCGCGATCTGCTTCTGCGACCTGCTCCAGCCCATCACCGGAAAGTTCAGTGCGGCGAGCGCGCGTGCCGAAGCCGCGCCAAGCTCTCCAAGCCCCAGCATCGCGACGGGGCGCTCGCGGGCAAGCGGTGGCAGGATATGGTTGCGCCAGACGCCGTCCTGGCCGTGGATATGGGTATCCATGCCCAGATGGTGGCGCAGCACATGACCCACCACATATTCGACCATGCCCTCGGTCAGCTCGTTGTTGACCATGCGCGCGAGCGGCATGGTGAGCGTCGGGTTGGGCACGATCTTCTCGACCCCTGCCCAGAGGCTCAGGACCGCTTTGACGCCGGTGAAGGGGGAAAAGTCGCGCAAGCCGCTTGCGGGCGCATAGACGATGTAATCGACCGCCGACGGGTCCGGCGCCGCGTCCGACAGTCGCGCCGCGATCCCCGCCCGCGCCAGCGCGGCGGCCAGCGGTTCGCGGTAGTCGGCCCAGTTTTCGGGTCCGGCGGAGACATAGATGTTCAGCATGGCTACCTCGGCCTGTGGATATGGGCGCTTTGCACAAGGCCGAAGCCCATCAGAAGGATGATCATCGCCGTGCCACCGTTCGAGACCAGCGGCAAGGGCACGCCTACCACCGGCAGCATGCCCATCACCATCCCCATGTTGACCGCGATCAGCAGGAAAAAGGCGGTAGCGATCCCGTAGGTGACCAGCGCGCCATAGCGGTCGCGGTTCGAGAAGGCAGACAGGAAGCAGAAGCCGATGATGAGGACATAAAGCGTCAGGAGAGAGATGCCGCCGACGAAGCCGAATTCCTCGGCCAGCGTGTTGAAGATGAAATCGGTGTGCTTTTCGGGCAGGAAGTTCAGCTGCGACTGTGTGCCCTGCATGAAACCCTTGCCGCCCCACCCGCCGGAACCGAGCGCGATCTTCGCCTGCATGATGTTGTAGCCCGCGCCCAGAGGGTCGGCGGAGGGGTCGAGGAACGTGTCGATGCGGCGGAACTGGTAATCCTTGATCAACTGCCAGCTCGTCCCCCGGCTTTCGAAGATCGCCGAGACGAGGCCAGCGGCAGACCCGATCACCGCCCCGAAATACCAGAGGCTGACACCCGCCACGAGCATCACCGCGCCGCCGCCCGCAAGAAGGAGAAGCGTGGTGCCGAGGTTCGGCTGCTTGAGGACGAGCGCCGCCGGGATCAGGATCAGAAGGACCGGGATCAGGACCCAGAGCGGGCGCGAGACCTTGCGCGGATCGAGCCAGTCGTAATAGGCGGCCAGCATCATCACGAGGGTGATCTTCATCAGCTCCGACGGTTGCAGCCGGATCGGGCCAAGCTCCAGCCAGCGCTGGGCGCCCATGCCCATCGAGCCGAACAGTTCCACCGCCACCAGAAGAAGGACGGTGCCCACATAGCCGACGACCGACAGGCCTTTCCAGAACTTGATGGGCGTGAACCCGATCGCGAACATCACCACGAGTCCGACGGCGAACCGCTTCATCTGCGGTTCGGCCCAGGTGTCCAGATCGCCGCCCGCGACTGAATAGAGCATCAGGAAGCCGACCGAGGACACCGCGCCGATCAGGAAGACGAGCGGCCAGTGGACGTGAAGGATCTTGCGCCAGCCGGCCGGTGCGGTGGCGAGAGTATAGTCGAGGTAGCTCATGCCCGCGATATGCCTCCGGTCGTGAAGGTTGACGGGTCGGCCAGCGGGATCGTGTCCAGCAACTCCCGCACCTTGTCGCGCTGGGCGGACGGGTAGACCTCCAGCGGCGGCAATCCGTCGAAGAGCGCATAAAGAAGGATGTCGCGGGCCAGGGGTGCCGCCACGGCAGAGCCGCCGCCGCCATGTTCGACAACCACAGAAACGGCGACGCGCGGCGCGTCAAACGGGGCGAAACAGACGAAGAGCGCGTGATCGCGCCGTTCCCACGGAAGGTCCTTGTTGGAAATGACGCCCGCCGCCCGCTCGGCAGTGGAAATGTTGCGCACCTGGCTGGTGCCGGTCTTGCCGGCCATCAGCAGGGTCTTGTCGACGGTGCGGCTGGCCGAGGCGGTTCCGCGATTGCCGTTCATCACCGCATACATGCCGCCCCGGACTGCTGCGAGATGCTCTTCGGAAATGCCAAGCGGCGGCACCACGGGTTTTGCCTGTGGCACATCGTCAAGCGCCTTGATCAGCCGCGGCTGCAATGCCTTGCCGGTCGCCACCCGCCCGGCCATGACCGCGAGCTGCAGGGGCGAGGCAAGCACATAGCCCTGGCCGATGGCGCTGTTCAGCGTATCGCCGACAAGCCAGTCCTTGCCATAGCGGGTCTGTTTCCAGACCTTGTCCGGCGCAACCCCTTCGGACACGGCCGACATGGGAAGATCGTGTTTCACGCCGATGCCGAGCCGCCGCGCCATCTCGGCGATCTTGTCGATGCCGACGCGCTGGGCGACTTCGTAATAATAGACATCGCAGGACTGTTCGAGGCTCTGTTCCAGATCGACATGGCCGTGACCGCCGCGCCGCCAGCAGTGGAACTTGCGGTCGCCAAGCTGGGTGAAGCCCGGGCAGTAGACCTTTTCGCCCGGTCCGATCACGCCAGCCTCAAGGGCTGCCAGCGCCGTGACGATCTTGAAGGTCGAGCCGGGCGGATAGGCGCCCTGCACCGTCTTGTCGGCCAGCGGCCGGTGATCGTTTTCGGTCAGAAGCGCGTAATCCGCGCTTGAGATGCCGCGCACGAAGAGATTCGGATCGAAGGTCGGGGTCGAGCCGATCGCGAGGATGTCGCCATCCTCGAGGTCGATCGCGACGGCGGCGGCACTTTCGACCCCGAGCCGCGCGATCAGGAAATTCTGCAGCCTCGCGTCAAGCGTCAGCACCACATTGGCGCCAGCATCGCCCTCGCGCCGGTCGATCTCGCGCATCTCGCGGCCCTTGACGTTCACCTCCACCCGCTTCACGCCTGCCTTGCCGCGCAGCACGTCTTCAAGCTTCGCCTCGACGCCAAGCTTGCCGATCTGGAATTTCGGGATCTGCAGGATCGGGTCGGGATCTTCCATCTTCGACAGGTCATAGTCACTGACCGGCCCGACATAGCCCAGCACATGGGCGAAATCGCCCCGGTGCGGATAGACGCGCGACAGGCCGACCTCGGTCGAGACGCCCGGCAGCGAGGGCGCATTGACCGCAACGCGCGAAAACTCTTCCCAGGTCAGCCGGTCGGCGATGGTGATCGGCAGCGTCGGGCTGCGCTTTTCGATCTCGGCGATCAGCTTGGCGATATCCTCGTCCGAAAGCGCGATGAGCCGTGACAGATCGGCCAGGGTGCCCGGCACATCCTCGGTATCCTCGCGGATGATGGTGATCCGGTAATTCTGCTCGTTCCCGGCCAGAAGCACACCCTTGCGGTCCTGGATCAGGCCGCGCGCCGGCGGGATCAGGCGGATCTTGATGCGATTCTCGTCGGCCAGAAGCTGGAATTCGCCCGCCTGTTCGATCTGCAGCTGCCGCATCCGGTAGGCCAGCGCACCGATGAAGGCGCCCTGAAGCGTCCCGAGCAGAAGTCCGCGTCGCGTCATCCGCCGCGAGGCCTCGAGAACCAGGTGCTGGGCCCGCCTCATATCCGGTTCCCCCAGCTATCCACTTCGCCCGGCGCGGCGCGGTGCAGGCCGAAGCTCAGCTGCATCAGCGCCGCAAGCAACGAATAAAGAAGGATCGTCGCGAACATATGAACAAGGACCGGGCCGAATCCGACCTGCGGCACCATGAAGACCGTCAACACCAGACGGTTTGCCAGCACCATGGCGGCGATCACCATGCCCGCCATCAGCCATTCGCCGACGAAGGGCAGATCGCGGCTCCGCGTCTCGCGGGCGCGCAGAAACTCGGTGCCCACCACCACGATCAGCGTCCAAAGGCCCGGTGGCCGTCCGGTGAGCAGGTCGTCCAGAAGGAAGGCCATCGCGATCAGGGGTGCGGGCACGAAGTCGGGCCGCCGCTGCACCCAGACCAGCGTCAGCGCCAGAAGCACATCGGTACCCGGCCAGTCGTGCGGGTAGAGCCAGCCGGGCATGTGATCGACGATGCCCTGCGGCAGCGGCCAGTCCTGCGGCAGGGCCGACAGCGGCAGAAGCCGGAAGAAGAGGATCAGGACCGCGAGCGCAAGAAAAAGCGCCCGGAACCCCCAGAGCTTCGCTGTGCGCGGATCAACCATCGCCCGCCTCCCCCGCGGCGGGCGTCAGCCCCGCCGGATCGGGAAAGGACAGCGCCGGGGCGCTTGCGGCGGGGGGCGGGATCAAGACGCCCGCCTCGTTGATCTGCTCGGCCGGATGGCTGCGCAGGACGCGCACGAAATCCAGCCGGTCATAGTCGGCCGCAAGCCGCACACGGAACCGGTTGTCGGTGGTCTTCACCACCGTGCCCACCAGGATGCCTGCCGGAAAGACCCCGCCGTCACCCGACGAAATGACCCGGTCGTCGGGCCGCACCTGTTCCGGCGCCTCGATGAAATCCAAAGGGGGTGCCGCGGAATTGTCGCCCACCAGCATCGCTTTCTGTCCGGAGGGCTGGATCGTCACCGGAATACGGCTCGACGCATCGGTCAGCAGAAGCAACCGGGAAGTATTCTCCGCCACGCCGGAAATCCGCCCCACGAGCCCCAGCCCGTCCATCGCCGCCCAGCCATCGACGATCCCGTCGCGCGCGCCCACGTTCAGCAGTACCGACTGACGGAAAGGCGATCCGCTGTCGGCCATGACCACCCCGGAAACCGAGGTGAGCTTCGGATCGAGCCGCACCTGGTTCTGCGCCAGAAGCTTGGCGTTCTGCTGTTCCAGCTGAACCGCCGCCTCTTTCCAGGCGCGCATCTGCTGCAACTCGCGCCTCAGCTCCTGATTCTGTTCATAGATGCGCGCATAGGACTGGAAGCTGTCGACCATGCCGGCAAGCTTCGTCACCGGCGCCATGGCCCAGTCCATCGACGGCACCACCCGGTCGATCAGCGCGTTGCGCATCCTCTCGACCCGCGGGCTGTCGATCCGCCACAGAAGGAAGATGGCGCCGAGAACAAGCACGAGAATCGCGATCATCACCCGCCGGACCGGGCCGCGATAATCCAGATCGCTCATGCGTTCTCTTGCCACGGGCAGCCTCTCACACGGCTTTCAGCGGGCGCGGGGTATCAGCTGTCGTAGTCGATGACGTGCTTCAGCTGTTTTTCATATTCAAGCGCCTTGCCGGTGCCGAGGGCAACACAATTCAGCGACTGGTCGGCGATGGAAATGGACAGGCCCGTCTGTTCGCGCAGCGCCAGATCCAGCTCGCCCAGAAGCGCCCCGCCCCCGGTCAGCATCACGCCCCGGTCGACGATATCGGCGGCAAGGTCAGGCGGCGTGGTTTCCAGCGCGGTCATCACCGCCTCGCAGATCTGCTGCACGGGTTCGGCCAAGGCCTCCGCCACCTGGGCCTGGTTGATCTCGATCTCCTTCGGCACGCCGTTCAGAAGATCGCGCCCCCGCACATGCATCGAGGCGCCGCGCCCGTCGTCGGGCATCCGCGCCGTGCCGATCGAGGTCTTGATCCGCTCGGCGGTCGATTCGCCGATCAGAAGGTTCTGCTGGCGGCGCAGGTAGGAAATGATCGCCTCGTCCATCCGGTCGCCGCCCACGCGCACCGACCGGGCATAGACGATGTCGCCCAGCGACAGGACGGCCACCTCGGTCGTGCCGCCGCCGATGTCGACGACCATGTTGCCGGTCGGCTCGGTAATCGGCATGCCGGCGCCGATGGCGGCGGCGATCGGCTCGGCAATGAGCCCCGCGCGCCGCGCACCGGCCTGGATGACTGAATT
>JAWKWX010000022.1:0-42746 GCA_041397305.1 Paracoccaceae bacterium
CTTCTCGCTCGGTCGCGACCAGATGGCCTATGTCGCGGCGGCGGTCCTTGCGGGCGGCAACGTCCGTGTGGGGCTCGAGGACAACCTCTGGCTCGGCAAGGGCCAGTTGGCGACGAACGCCCAGCTTGTCGAACGCGCCGTGACGATCATCGAGAACATGGGCGCGCGGGTCATCGGACCGGACGAGGTCAGGGCGCGGCTGGGTCTGACGAAGCGGGCGCCGCGCCCGCGCTGAATGTCGGGACGCTGTCGGGACGGATGCCCGACGCGGGCGGGACGGAAAACAGACGGGGTGGAACGGGAATGGCACGGAAAGCGGCAATCATCGGGGGCGGGGTCATCGGCGGCGGCTGGGCCGCGCGGTTTCTTCTGAACGGCTGGGACGTGGCGGTCTTCGACCCCGATCCTGAAGCCGAACGCAAGATCGGCGAGGTGCTGGCCAACGCCCGCGCGGCGCTGCCTGCCCTGTCTGACGTGCCCCTGCCGCCCGAAGGCCGGATCAGCTTCTGCGGCACCATCACCGAAGCCGTGGAAGGCGCTGAATATATTCAGGAATCCGTCTCTGAACGGCTGGAGTTGAAGCACCGCGTCTTCGCGCAGATCCAGCAGGCCAGCCACGGGGTGCCGATCGGCTCCTCGACCAGCGGCTTCAAACCGTCCGAATTGCAGCAGACGGCCGCCGACCCCTCGACCATCTTCGTCGCCCATCCGTTCAACCCGGTCTATCTTCTGCCCCTGGCCGAAGTCGTTCCGAGCGCGAAGTCCGACGCGAAAGTCATTGAGAACGCGAAGGAAATCCTCCGCGAAATCGGCATGTTCCCGCTGCATGTCAGGAAAGAGATCGACGCCCATATCGCCGACCGTTTCCTCGAAGCGGTCTGGCGCGAGGCCCTGTGGCTGGTGAAGGACGGCGTTGCCACGACCGAGGAAATCGACGAGGCGATCCGCATGGGCTTTGGCCTGCGCTGGGGCCAGATGGGCCTGTTCGAGACCTACCGGATCGCCGGCGGCGAGGCGGGGATGAAACACTTCCTCGCCCAGTTCGGCCCCTGCCTGACCTGGCCCTGGACCAAGCTCATGGATGTGCCTGAATTCAATGACGAATTGGTCGACCTGATCGCCGGCCAGTCCGACGCGCAGTCCGGCCACCATTCGATCCGCGAGCTGGAGCGGATCCGCGACAGCAATCTCATCGGCTTCTTGCGCGTCCTGAAAGACCGCAACTGGGGCGCGGGCAAGGTGCTGAAGGAGCATGACAGGATGCTTGCCGCCAAGCTGCCCGCGCCGCCCGAGGCCGAGCCCATGGCGATGGCGCACATGCAGGTTCTGCCGGGTTGGATCGATTATAACGGCCATATGACGGAAAGCCGGTATCTGTTTGCCTCGTCAGAGACTTCCGACAACTTCCTCAGGCTGATTGGCGCCGATATGGACTATGTCGCGGGTGGTCACAGCTACTATACGGCCGAGACGCACATCATGCATCTCGGGGAGGCGAAGCTTGGCGACCGGCTCACCGGCTCGGTGCAGGTGCTGCATGCCGACGAGAAGCGGCTTCATGTCTTCATCCGCATCGCGCGCGGTGACGAGGTCGTGGCCAGCCTTGAACAGATGCTCCTGCATGTCGACATGAAGGCGGGCAAGACCTGCCCGGCGGCGCCCGAGGTTCTGGCCAGGCTCATGCCCATCGCAGACGCTCACAAAGCCCTGCCGAAACCCGAAAGCATCGGACGCCATGTCGGGCAGCGGGGGGTTGCATGACCGTTCCGCCCGACCCCCGCCGAGCGCTCGCCGCGAAATACTACACCGAAGAGGCCGTTCTGAGCCGGGAACGCGCACTCCTGCGCGACCATTGGCAGTTGGTGGGCCACGCGGCACAAATGCCCGAACCCGGCAACTACATCACCGCGCGGCTCTTCGATCAGGATTTCTTCGTCATGCGCGGCGATGACGGCGTGCTTCGCGGCTTCGCCAATGTCTGCCCCCATCGCGGCCACCAGCTTGTCGAGGGCTGCGGCAAGAAGGGGCGGATTACCTGTCCCTACCACGCCTGGACCTTCGACCGCACCGGCCGCCTGATCGGCGCCAAGCGTACCGCCAGCACCGAGATGCCCGCCCGCGACGAAATCCATCTCTTCCCCGTCGCCCTCGATACGCTCGCCGGGTTCGTCTTCCTCAACCTGTCGGGCAGGGCGCAGCCCTTGACCGACTTCGCCCCCGGTCTCGCCGCCCAGATCGGCGCCGCCTGCCCGAATCTTGGTGCCTACGCGATGGAGGATGGCCCCGCGCTCGGCCACAGCTACGATTGCGCGGCCAACTGGAAGGTGCTGATCGACAACTACCTGGAATGCCACCATTGCAGCGTCGCCCATGCCAGCTTCGACGACATGATGGACATCGCCGCATCGCGCTTCGATCTTCATCCCAACTTCACCTATCAGAATGCGCCCACAGCGCGGAAGGCCAACAACCGTGCCTTTCCGCTCGACCTCGACCATGATGTCACGGTCGGGCAGTTCTGGTGGCTGTTCCCGAACATGACCTTCGGCCAGTTTCCCGGTGTGCCGGGCTTCTATGCCTCGCGGTTCGATGCGGTGACGCCGGACCGAACCCTGCGTCAGACCTGGTCGCTGACCGTGGCGGAGCCGACCGACTCGGACATGGCCCACCGCGCCGCGTTGCGCAGCGAATGGTCCGTCAACATCGTCAGCCGCGAGGACCGCGCACTGTGCGAGAGCGTGCAGCGCGGGCTTCGGCACGAGGCGTTCCAGCAGGGCTGGTATGTGACGGACCTCGACGCGCATGGGATATCGGAACACGCCATGCGCCACTTCCACCAGACCTACCTCGCCGCGATGGGAGAGGTTGCTTGACCCCGCGCCACGCCTCCTCCGCCCGCAACTCCGACCCGAAGGTGTAAGACATGGATTTCGGACTGACCGAAGAACAGCAGATGATCGTGGATATGACGCGGTCCTTCGTCGAGAAGGAGCTTTTCCCGCATGAGTTGACGGTCGAGCGCACCGGCCACCTGCCGCTGGAACTGATCAGGGAGATCCAGAAAAAGGCAATAGAGGCAGGCCTTTACGCGGCGAACATGCCGGCCGAGGTCGGCGGTGCGGGGCTTGATACGCTTTCCTGGCTCCTGTACGAGAAAGAGCTTGGCCGGGCGAACTACGCGCTGCACTGGACCTGCGTGGCGCGGCCGTCGAACATCCTGCTGGCGGGCAACGAGGAGCAGCGGGAACAATACCTCTACCCCTGCATCCGGGGCGAGACCTGGGATTGCCTGGCGATGACCGAACCCGGCGCGGGGTCGGATCTGCGGGGCATGAAGGCAAGTGCCCGGCAGGAGGGCGATGACTGGATTCTGAATGGAACCAAGCACTTCATCAGCCATGCCGACCTTGCGGGCTTTGCCATCGTCTTCATGGCTTCGGGCGAGGAACAGACACCGCGCGGCGTGAAGAAGAAGATCACGGCCTTCTTCGTCGACAAGGGCACGAAAGGATTCAGCGTCCGTGACGGCTATCGGAATGTGAGCCACCGGGGCTATACGAATGCGGTTCTGGAATTCGATGATTGCCGTCTGAACAAGCGCCAGATCCTTGGCGAGGTTCACAAGGGGTTCGAGGTTGCGAACTCGTGGCTCGGTGCGACGCGGTTGCAGGTGGCCTCGACCTGCCTTGGCCGGGCCGAGCGCGCCCTGGGCCATGCGATCTCCTATGCGGCGGAACGCGAACAGTTCGGGCAGAAGATCGGCAAGTTTCAGGGAATTTCCTTCAAACTCGCGGACATGGCGATGGAACTTAAGGCGGCGGAGCTGCTGACGCGGGAAGCGGCCTGGAAATATGATCAGGGCTCGGTGACCGAGGCCGACATGTCGATGGCGAAACTGAAGGCGACCGAGGTGCTGGCGATGATCGCGGACGAGGCGATCCAGATCCACGGCGGCATGGGTCTGATGGACGAACTGCCCTTGGAGCGCATCTGGCGGGACGCACGGGTCGAGCGGATCTGGGAGGGGACGAGCGAGATCCAGCGCCATATCATCAGCCGGGAACTGTTGCGGCCCCTGGGCGCCTGAGAACCGGGGGGCGGTCTGCCCCCCGGAACCCCCCGAAGATATTTGAGCCAAGATGAAAGACATGACTGAAGTGACGGCACGGCGGGACCTGACGCGGCTTTTCAGGCCGAAGTCGATAGCGCTCTTTGGTGGCGGATGGGTGGGCAATGTCATTGCCCAATTGCAGAAGTCCGGGTTCGAGGGCGCGATCTGGCCGGTCAATCCGAAGCGGGCCGATATTCTTGGTGTGCCCTGTTTCGCCTCGATCGACGATCTGCCGGGCGCGCCGGATGCGGCCTTTGTCGGCGTGAACCGCGAGGCCTCCATCGAGGTGGTGGCGCGGCTTTCGGCGATGGGCGCGGGCGGCGCCACCTGTTTTGCCTCCGGCTTCGCCGAAAGCGAGGCCGAGGGGACCGGAGGCGCCGACCTTCAGGCCGAACTGGTGGCGGCGGCGGGCGAGATGCCGATCGTCGGGCCGAACTGTTACGGGTTCCTGAACTACCTCGACAATGTGACCTTCTGGCCCGACCAGCATGGCGGGCTGAGGATCGAAAGTGGTATCGCCATCGTCGGGCAGTCCTCGAACATGGCGATCAACATGACGATGCAGGCGCGCGGCCTGCCCATCGCCTATGTGCTGACCGCCGGAAACCAGGCGCAGACCTCGCTGTCGGAACTCGGGATGATGGCGCTGGACGATTCCCGCGTGACGGCGCTCGGCCTGCATATCGAGGGGTTCGGCGACATCAGGGCGTTCGAGGCGCTGGCGGCGCTGGCGCGGGAAAAGGGCAAGCCGGTCGTGGTGCTGAAGTCGGGTCATTCGGAAGCCGCGCAGGCGGCGACGATGACCCATACGGCCTCGCTTGCGGGCGGTGCGGCGGCCTCCTCGGCGCTGATCGAGCGGCTGGGGATGGTCGAGGTGCGGTCCTTGACCACCTTCCTCGAGGCGCTGAAGCTTCTGCATTTCGGCGGGCCGCTCAGGGATGCGGGGATCGGCTCGGTCAGCTGTTCGGGCGGCGAGGCGAGCCTGATGGCCGATTGCGCGCTGGGGACGGCGATCGAATGGCCGGCCTTTTCAGCCAAGGGCAAGGCGCGGCTGAATGCCATCCTCGGGCCGATCGTGACGGTTGCCAACCCTTTGGATTATCACACGTTCATCTGGGGCGATACCGAACGGATGACCGACTGTTTCGCGGCCGTTCTGGACGAACAGCGGGCGCTGTGCGTGTTCGTCCTGGACCTGCCGCGACCGGATCGTTGCACGCAGGCCGGATACCGCTGCGCGGTCGATGCGATCATCGGGGCCGCGCGGCGGACGGGCGCGCGGACGGCGGTCCTGACCTCGATGCCGGAGAACCTGACGGAGGATCTCGCGGCCGAGTTCGCGGCCGCGGGTGTGGTGCCGCTGTTCGGGATGGTCGAGGGGCTGGAAGCCATAGATGCCGCGATACGTGCGCGGCGGCTGGCGGCGCGCCCTGCGGCGGCGCCGGTTCTGCTGCGCGGCGCGCCGGAGGGCGGCATTGTGCTGTCGGAGGCTGCGGCCAAGTCGGCACTGGCGGCCCATGGGCTGGACGTGCCGCAGTCGGTGACGGCAGAGAGCCCCGAGGCGCTGGCCCGGGCCGTCGCGGGCCTGCGGATGCCGCTTGCGGTGAAGGGGCAGGGGATCGCCCACAAGACCGAGGCGGGCGCGGTGCGGCTGAACATCGTCTCGCCGGAGGCGGCGGCCGAGGCGGCGCGCGGCATGGGCAGCGCGACCGGATTCCTGGCCGAGGAGATGGTGACGGGCGCGGTGGCGGAACTGCTCGTCGGGATCACCCGCGATCCGACGGGGCTGATGATGCTGACGCTTGGCGCGGGCGGGGTGATGGCCGAGATGCTGGCCGATACCGCCTCGATCCTTCTGCCCGCGACGGATGAGGACATCCGGGCCGCACTGGCGCGGCTGAAGGTTGCGAAGCTTCTGGCAGGCTGGCGGGGCGCGAAGGCCGCCGACATGGCCGCCATTCTCCGCGCCGTGCAGGCGATCGGGGCCTATGCGATGGCGGAACCCGGTCTGCAGGAACTTGACGTGAACCCGCTGATCGCGACGCCCGACCGGGCGGTGGCGGTCGATGCTTTGATCAGGAAGGTTTGAGCCATGGCCGAGATGACGATGCGCACCGAGGGGCCGATCAAGACCCGGCGCGAGGGGGCGGTGCTGGAGGTGACGCTGGACGCGCCCAAGGCCAATGCGATCAGCCTGAAGACCAGCCGGGTCATGGGCCTGACCTTCCGCGATTTCCGCGACGATGACAGTCTCAGGGTCTGCATCGTCCGGGCGGAAGGCGAGAAGTTCTTCTGCCCCGGCTGGGACCTGAAGGCGGCGGCCGAGGGCGACGCGGTCGATGGCGATTATGGCGTGGGCGGTTTCGGCGGATTGCAGGAATTGCCGAACCTCAACAAGCCGGTGATCTGCGCGGTGAATGGCATCTGCTGCGGCGGCGGGCTGGAACTGGCTCTGTCGGCCGACCTCATCCTCTGTTCGGACAATGCGACCTTCGCGCTGCCGGAAATCCGCTCGGGCACCGTGGCCGACGCGGCCTCGGTCAAATTGCCCAAGCGCATTCCCTATCATGTGGCGATGGACCTTTTGCTGACCGGGCGCTGGTTCGATGCCGAGGAGGCGCATCGTTGGGGGATCGTGAAGGAGATCACGACGAAAGAGGAGCTTCTGCCCAAGGCCTGGGCGCTGGCGCGTCTGCTCGAAAGCGGGCCGCCGCTCGTCTATGCCGCGATCAAGGAAGTGGTGCGGGAGGCGGAAGACATGCGCTTCCAGGATGCGCTGAACCGGATCACCAAGCGGCAGATGCCGACGGTCGACCGGCTTTATTCCTCCGAGGACCAGCAGGAAGGGGCGCGGGCGTTCGCGGAAAAGCGCGATCCGGTGTGGAAGGGGCGATAGGGATCGGGGAAGAGAGCCGGGGGCGCTGCCCCCCGACCCCCGAGGTATTTGGGCCAAGATGAAGATGCCCGTCGATCCTGATCGAAGAGCGCCAAGGGGGCGCGGGTGTGTGAACCACCCGGCCCTACTCGCCGCGCGGGAAGCGTTTCCTGTCTTCCAGCACGTTCAGGTCCATGTGGTTGCGCATGTAGCGTTCGGAGGCGGCGCGGAGCGGCTGGTAGTCCCAGGGGAAATAGGCGCCGTTGCGCAAGGCCTCGTAGACCACCCAGCGGCGGGCCTGGCTTTGGCGGACCTCCTCGTCGAAGCGGGTGAGGGTCCAGCGTTCGTCGGCCAGCGCGCGCAGGCGTTCGAGCGCCGGGGCGGCGGCCGGGTCGCCGGCGCGGTTCGTCCGTTCGCCAGGGTCTTCGTCGAGGTTGAAGAGCATTTCGGGGTCGGCCGAGCAGCGGACATATTTCCACGGGCCGTCGCGCAGCGCGACGAGCGGCGTGATCGAGCCCTCTGCCGCATATTCCATGGGAACCGGGGCGCGTGCGCCGCCCGCGGCGACGGGCAGGAGGCTTTCGCCGGCCGTCCAGGGCGCGACCTCGTCGAGCGAGATGCCGGCGAGCGCCGCGAGCGTTGGCGTCACGTCGAGGGTGGAGACCGGCGTGTCGATGCGTCCGCTTGCGACCGAGGGGGCGGCGATCATCAGCGGCACGCGGGCCGCGCCTTCGAAGAAGTTCATCTTGAACCAGAGGCCACGCTCGCCCAGCATGTCGCCATGGTCGGAGGTGAAGAGAATGACCGCCTCCTGCCGGGTCGCCTCCAGCACGGCGAGGATCTCGCCCACCTTGTCGTCGAGATAGCTGATATTGGCGAAATAGCCGCGCCGGGCGCGTTCCACATGGGCGGGCGTCACCTCGAGGCTCCGCCAGTCGCAGGCGTCCATCAGGCGTTGCGAATGGGGGTCCATCGCCGCGTAGGGGATGGGTTCGGGGGCCTTCAGATGCGGGCAATCCTCATAGAGATCCCAGTATTTGCGCCGGGCGACATAGGGGTCGTGCGGGTGGGTGAAGCTGACGGTCAGGCACCAGGGGCGGGCGTCGGCGCCGCGCGACAGGTCGTAGAGCTTCTGGCAGGCCTGGAAGGCGACATCGTCGTCATATTCATACTGGTTGGTGATCTCGGCCACGCCCGCGCCGGTGACGCTGCCCAGATTGTGATACCACCAGTCGATGCGCTCGCCGGGTTTGCGGTAGTCGGGCGTCCAGCCGAAATCGGCGGGGTAGATGTCGGTTGTCAGCCGTTCCTCGAACCCGTGCAGCTGGTCGGGGCCGACGAAATGCATCTTGCCCGACAGCGCGGTCTGATAGCCCGCCCGGCGCAGATGGTGGGCATAGGTCGGGATGTCGGAGGCGAACTCGGCGGCATTGTCGTAGACGCGGGTCTTCGATGGCAATTGCCCCGACATGAACGAGGCCCGGCCCGGCGCGCAAAGCGGCGAGGCGGTGTAGCAGGTCGAAAAGCGCGCCGAACGGGCGGCGAGGCGCTTGAGGTTCGGCGCCTGCAGCCAGTCGACAGGGCCATCGGGAAAGAGGGTGCCGTTCAGTTGATCGACCATCAGGATCAATATGTTCGGGCGCGACATGGCAAGCCTCCTTTTTTCCTAGATATATCATTCAGACAGCATATAGTGAGCGGCGAAAAGCCCTTGAATCATGATAGGCGCCATAAACAGGAATTATGGAAAAGCTCGACCTTGGAGCGTTGGATATTGTGGCTGCGATCGTGCGGGCGGGAACGCTCACCGGCGCGGGGGATGTGCTTGGCATGAGCCAGCCCGCGGTCAGCACGCAATTGAGGCGGATCGAGGCGGGGCTCGGTCGGGCGCTCTTTCACCGTTCGCCCGGCGGCTGTCGGCTGACGGCCGCGGGCGAGATCCTGTGGCGGGCGGCGGAGCCCGCGCTTGCGCGGGTCGAGGCGGCGGTTGACGAGATCGCGGTCATGGGGCGGGACGAGATGTTGCGCGTCACGACCGATTTCGGTTTCGCCGCGCTGTGGCTCCTGCCCAATCTCGTCACGTTCCGCGAGGCTCATCCGGGGCTGGAACTGCAGGTGATCGCCTCGCAGGCGCCGCAGGCGCCGCGCGTCGGCGAGGTGGCGGTGCGCTTTGCGCGTGCGGGTGCCGTGACGGCGGGCGCGCGGCTTCTGATCGAGGAGCGGGTCCTGCCGGTCTGCGCGCCCGATCACCCGGCGGCGCGGCAGGGGCTCGACGGGGCGACGCTTCTGCATCTGCAGGCTAGGACGGATGCGCCCTGGCTCGACTGGGATGGCTGGTTTGCCGATCGGGGGCAGACTGCCCGACCGGGACGGGGCGACCTCAGGTTGAACACTTATGACCTTGTCGTGCAGGCGGCGCGGGCGGGGCAGGGGGTGGCGCTTGGCTGGCTGCCGCTCGTCGAGCCTTACCTTCAGGATGGGGCACTTGTGGCCGCGGGTCCGGCCGTGCACCGCAGGCACAGCGGCTACTGGCTCGAGGTGGGGCCGGGCGGCGGACGGGCGGCCACGGCTTTCGCGGACTGGCTGCGCGGCATGATGCCCGAGGTGAAGAGCGGGACGGAGTTGGAAGCAACATGAAGCTGCGGACGGACTTTCCCCGCAAGGTGGCCGAGATGGCGGACATGGGCATCGTCCTGCAGGACGGAACCCGGCTGTCCGCGCGGGTCTGGATGCCGGACGATGCCGCCGACGATCCGGTGCCCGCGATCCTTGAATATATCCCCTACCGCAAGCGTGACGGCACGCTTGCCCGCGACGAGCTGATGCATCCCTGGTTCGCCGGTCACGGGTACGCCGCCGTCCGCGTCGACATTCGCGGCAATGGCGACAGCGACGGGCTGATGGACGACGAATATTCCGAGCAGGAGCTGGCCGATGCCTGCCAGATCGTCGGCTGGCTGGCGCGCCAGCCCTGGTGCACGGGCGCGGTGGGCATGATGGGCAAGAGCTGGGGCGGCTTCAACTGCCTGCAGACCGCCTATCTGCAGCCGCCCGCGCTGAAGGCTGTCATCTCGGTCTGCTCGACCACCGACCGGTTCGCCGACGACATCCATTTCAAGGGCGGCTGCCTTCTGGGCGAGAATTTCGGCTGGGGGATGGTGATGCTGTCCTATTCCTCGCGCCCGCCGGACCCGGCGCTTCGCCCCGACTGGCGCGAGGAATGGCTGAAACGGCTGGAGGCCGAGCGTTTCCTCGCGCCGCTCTGGTCGGGCCATCAGGCGCGCGACGCTTACTGGAAACACGGATCGGTCTGCGAGGATTATGCCCGCATGACCGTGCCCGTCCTGTCGATCGGCGGCTGGGCCGACAATTACATGAACACGGTCGCGGCGCTGTGCGAGAATGTACCCGCGCCGGTACAGGGTATCGTCGGACCCTGGGTTCATCAATATCCGCATCAGGCGGTGCCGGGTCCGGCGATCGGCTTCCTGCAGGTGGCGCTCAGATGGTGGGACCGCTGGTTGAAGGGTATCGAGAACGGTGCCGAAGCGGATGGCGCCTATCGCGCCTGGATGCAGCATTCCGCGCCGCCCGATGCCTCCGCGCCCCACCGGCCCGGTCATTGGGTGGTCGAACGCGACTGGCCGTCGGCCCGTGTCCGGGCGGCGCGGTTGCCCCTTGGTCCGGACGGGCTGGGCACGTCCGGTCCGTTTCATCTGGCAATCAACACGCCGCAACATGTCGGACTGCAAGCGGGCGAATTCTTTCCGATGGGGCTGAATGCCGAGATGCCGGGCGACCAGCGCGAAGACGATGCCCTGTCGGTCTGTTTCGACGGCGCGCCGCTTGATGCGCCGCTTGATCTTCTGGGGGCTGCGCGGCTGACCCTGACGCTGTCGTCGGATCGGCCGAAGGCCAACCTGATCGCGCGGCTGTGCGATGTGGCGCCGGACGGCTCTTCGGTCCGGATCGCGCACGGGATGGTGAACCTCTGCCATCGCAAGGATCGCGAGCACCCGACGGACATGGTGCCGGGGCAGGCGGAAGAGGTGGGGCTGACGCTTGACCAGATGGCCTATCGGCTGGCGTCGGGCCACAGGCTGCGGATTGCCCTGTCAACCAGCTACTGGCCCTTTGTCTGGCCAGTGGCGGAGGCGGCGACGCTGACCCTGACGGCGGGCACGCTCGATCTGCCGGTGCATGCGGGGTCCCGGGGCGACGAATGGCAGCCGCCGGAACCGGAAGGCGCGCGGCCCTGGAACCACCGCATCTTGCGGGAAGGGCGTGCCGCGCGGCGGATCGAGCTCGATCTCTTGTCCGGGCGTCAGGCGCTTGTGGTCGAGGACGATGGCGGCGAGCGCGAAAATCTCGACCACGGTCTGATCTCCGGCGAGACCATGTCGGAACGCTGGGAGATCGACCCCGTCGATCCGCTGACGGCACGGGCGACGATACGCTGGGAGCAGCGTTTGCAGCGCGGCGATTGGCAGGTGAGGACCGAAGCCACGGGCGAGATGTCCGCAACCACAGACACGCTTGTAACCAAGGCGCGGCTGACGGCCTGGGAGGGCGAGGCGATCGTCTTCCAGAGGGACTACGAGGATCGCGTCCCGCGTGTGCATCTGTGAAAATTTGCTCACAACGGGATTTTTTGTTGTCAAACCAAAGTGCCAGTGCTCATTATTGACTCACAAATCAACAAAACCAAACCGGGGAGATAGGAATGAAAGACGATCTGGCCAAACTGCTGGATTTCATCGATAGCGTCGGCCTCAGCCGCCGGAGCTTTCTGACGCGCAGCGCTGCATTCGGCGCGACGGCCGTGATGGGCACGGCGCTTGCCACACGCCGCGCCTCGGCCGAGGAACCGAAGAAGGGCGGCATATTGAAGATGGGGCTCGGCGGCGGTGAATCGACCGATACGCTTGACCCGGGTCTTGCCGACAGCCCGGTGCCCTTTTCGGTCAATCGCCAATGGGGCGATACGATTGTAAACGTCACGGCCGACGGCCAGATCGAACCGCGGCTTGCCGAGAGTTTCACTTCCAACCCCGAAGCGACCGAATGGACCTTCGCCATCCGTCAGGGCGTGAAGTTCCATGATGGCAGCGACATGACGGTCGATGATGTCGTCGCGACCTTCAAGCGCCATTCGGACGAGAACTCCAAATCAGGCGCACTCGGGATCATGAAGGGCATCAGCGAAATCAGCGCAGACGGCCAGAATCTCGTGATGAGAATGGAAACCGGCAATGCCGACCTTCCCTTCCTGCTGTCGGACTATCACCTGGTGATCCAGCCGAAGGGCGGCGTCGACAATCCTGCCGCCGGGATCGGAACGGGTGCCTACAAGGTCGTGACGGCCGAGCCGGGCGTGCGCTACGTGTTCGAGAAGAACGCGGACGACTGGGACATGTCTCGCGGGCACTACGACGGCGTGGAGCTGCTGGTCATCAACGATTCGACCGCGCGCAACTCCGCCCTTCAGGCGGGCCAGGTCCATATGATCGACCGGATCGACCCGAAGGTCGCGCGGCTTCTGTCCAAGGCACCTGGCATCAACGTCACCAATGTCTCAGGTCGTGGGCATTATGTGTTCATCATGCATTGCGATACGGCGCCTTTCGACAACAACGACCTGCGGCTGGCGCTGAAGTATTCGATCAATCGCCAGGAGCTGGTAGACAAGATCCTCGACGGTTATGGCGGGGTGGGCAACGACATTCCGATCAACGCCTCCTATCCCTTCTTCGACGAGACGCTGGAGCAGCGACCCTTCGACCTGGAAAAGGCGGCAGAGCATTACAAGGCGTCCGGCCATGACGGAAGCCCGATCGAGCTTCTGGTCGCCGATGGCGCCTTCCCGGGGGCGGTCGATGCGGCGACGCTCTGGCAGGCGACGGCCAATCAGGCTGGCATTCCGCTGGTGGTCAAGAAGGTGCCGGACGATGGCTACTGGTCGGATGTCTGGAACGTGAAACCCTTCTGCGCCAGCTACTGGGGCGGGCGGCCGGTGCAGGACCAGATGTATTCGACGGCCTATCTGTCGACTGCCGACTGGAACGACACAAGGTTCAAGAATCCGGAATTCGACGCGCTCATCATCGAGGCGCGCGCCGAGACGGACGCCGCGAAGCGCAAGGAACTTTACAGCAAGGTCGCCCACATCCTTTGGGAAAACGGTGGTGTGATCGTACCGATGTTCAACGATTTCGTTGATGCCCATTCCGACGCCGTCGCCGGGTGGGAAGATGACCCGAACTACGAAATGATGGGCGGCTGGGCATCGCAGAAGACCTGGTTCGCCTGACGACGATTATTTCCCCCGCCCGGGGTTGCCCGGGCGGGGAAACCCGGCAGCAGATCGGGGCATAAAAGGCTTGCGAATAATTTTCATGCGCATAGCGTGAATCCAGCAGAAGATAATTGCTCTGGGGGGATGCAATATGAATGATGAACTGCGGTATCTGCTTGCGCGCACCGCGCAGGGCAAACATTCACGCCGTGATTTCATGGGCCGCGCCGGTGCGCTGGGGCTGACCACGGCGATGGCGGGCACGCTGCTGGCTGGCGCTGCCCGCGCCGAGGGACCGAAGAAGGGCGGCACGATCGTCGCCGGCATGCAGGGCGGCGAATCCACCAATACGCTCGATCCGGCACTCGCCGCCTCCGAGGTGCCCTTTGCGGTCAACATGACCTTCGGCGAGATGCTTCTGGACGTGAGCCCGACGAACGAGCTGGTGCCACGCATCGCCGAGGAATATTCATCGTCGCCCGACGCGAAGGTCTGGCAATTCAAGATCCGGCAGGGCGTCGAGTTCCATAACGGCAAGACCCTGACCGCCGATGACGTGATCGCGACGCTGCAGCGCCACACGGACGAGAAATCGCAGTCCGGCGCGCTTGGCATCGTCCAAGGCATTTCCGAGATGAAGGCCGAGGGCGACATGGTGACGCTGACCCTTGCTGCCGCGAATGCCGACCTTCCCTATCTGCTTGCCGACTATCACCTGGTGATCCAGCCGAACGGCGGCATGGACGATCCGGCCGCCGGGATCGGTGCCGGTGCCTACAAGGTGGTGGTGAACGAACCGGGCGTGCGCCACGGCTTCGAGAAATTCGCCAATTACTGGGACGACACTGCCGGTCATGCCGATCAGGTGGAAATCCTCGTGATCAACGATACGACCGCGCGGGTGGCTGCGTTGCAGTCTGGTCAGGTCCATATGATCAACCGGGTGGACCCGAAGGTCTACAAGCTTCTGAAGGCGGCATCGGGCCTCAAGGTCGTCAACTCACCGGGCAGGGGGCATTATGTCTTCATCATGCATTGCACGGCGGCGCCGTTTGACAACAATGACCTCAGGATGGCGCTGAAATACGCGATCAACCGTCAGGAAATGGTCGACAAGGTTCTGGGCGGGCTCGGCTCGGTCGGGAACGACTTTCCGATCAATGCGGCCTATCCCCTGTTCGACGATACGATCGAGCAGCGCGAGTACGACCCCGACAAGGCGGCCTTCCACTACAAGGCCTCGGGCCACGATGGCAGTCCGATCGTCCTGCGCACGGCGACCGGAGCCTTCCCCGGCGCGGTCGAGGCGGCGCAGCTCTATCAGCAATCGGCCGCGGCTGCGGGTATTCCGCTGGAGATCGTGCGCGAGCCTGACGACGGCTACTGGTCGAACGTCTGGAATGTCCAGCCCTTCTGCGCCAGCTACTGGGGTGGGCGCCCGGTGCAGGACCAGATGTATTCGACCGCCTATCTGTCGACCGCCGAATGGAACGATACCAAATTCCACAACGAGAAGTTCGACGGTCTTCTCATCGCGGCGCGCGCCGAACTCGACCAGGCCAAGCGCAAGCAGATGTATTCGGACATGGCCCATATCGTGCGTGACGAGGGCGGTCTGATCCTGCCGATGTTCAACGATTTCGTCGAAGCCGTTTCAGATGCGATCAGCGGATGGGAAGTCGATCCCAACGGCGAGTTGATGAACGGCCGCGCGATGACCAATTGCTGGCTGGCCTGAAGGTCGGTCCAAGAAGAATGTCCGGCTGGCAGGGGCGCTGGCCGGACCAATATCCGGGGGGACGATGCATCCAGTCGTGAAACTCATCGCCCAACGCCTTGCGTTGGGCATCCTTCTGCTCCTTGCCGTCTCGGTGCTCATCTTCGCGGGCACCGAGATGTTGCCGGGCGACGTGGCGCAGGCCATTCTCGGTCAATCTGCGACGGAGACGGCGCTGAGGAACCTGCGCGAGGAGATGGGGCTGAACCAGCCGGCACTTACCCGCTATTTCCAGTGGCTCTGGGGCATCCTGCACGGCGATCTCGGCACGGCGCTGTCCAACAAGAAGGATATCGCCACCGAAATCGGTGCGCGGCTTGGCAATACGCTGTTCCTCGCCTTCTGGGCGGCAGTAATCTCTGTGCCGCTGGCCATCGGCCTCGGCCTTCTGGCGGTGCGCTATCGCAACCGCTGGCCGGACAAGCTGATATCCGGCGTGACGCTCGCCACGATCTCGCTGCCGGAGTTCGTGGCGGGTTACATCCTCATGTATCTGCTTACGGTGAAATTCCGCATCTTCTCGCCGATTTCCACCATCTATGACAGCATGTCCTTCGGCCAGAAACTGAACGCCATCGCGCTGCCGGTGATGGTGCTGGTGCTGGTGGTTCTGGCCCACATGATGCGGATGACGCGGGCGGCGATCCTGAACGTGATGCAGTCGGCCTATATCGAGACGGCCGAACTGAAGGGCCTGCGCCCGCTGACCATCATCGCGCGCCATGCCTTCCCGAACGCGATTGCGCCGGTGGTCAATGTCGTGATGCTGAACCTGGCCTATCTGGTGGTGGGCGTCGTCGTGGTGGAGGTGGTGTTCGTCTATCCCGGCATGGGCCAGTATCTGGTCGACCATGTCACCAAGCGCGACGTGCCGGTGGTGCAGGCCTGCGGCCTGATCTTCGCCGCCGTCTATATCGGGCTGAATATCTTCGCCGATGTGATCTCCATCCTTGCCAACCCGCGTCTGAGGCACCCGAAATGAGCCGCATTCCCGTATCAGCGCTCATCGGTCTGGTGATGACCGGGGCGTTCTTCTTCACCGCGATCTTCGCGCAATGGCTGGCCCCTTACGGCCTGAACGAGGCCGTGGGCGATGTCTGGGAAAATCCCTTCTGGTCGTCCGAACCCTCGCAATATCTCCTGGGCACCGACAATATCGGCCGCGATCTGCTCAGCCGGATGATCTATGGCTGCCAGATCACCATCCTCTTGGCCACCGCCTCGTCGGCCGTGGCCTTCCTCACGGGCTCGATCCTCGGCTTTACCGCCGCTGTGGTCGGCGGCTGGGTCGATCAGGCGCTGTCGCGGCTTGTCGATCTGTTCATGTCGCTGCCCTCGCTCATCCTCGCGCTGGTGATCCTGTCGGTGCTGAACGTGACTTTGCCGGTGCTGATCCTGGTCATGGGGCTGCTCGATTCCACCCGCGTCTACCGGCTGGCGCGCGCAGTGGCGGTGGATATCGTGGTGATGGATTATGTCGAGGCCGCGCGGCTTCGGGGCGAGCGGACCGGATGGATCATCTTCCGCGAGATCCTGCCCAACGCGCTTTCGCCGCTCGTCGCCGAACTGGGGCTGCGGTTCATCTTCGCGGTTCTCTTCATCTCCACGCTCTCCTTCCTCGGGCTCGGCGTCCAGCCGCCGCTGGCGGACTGGGGCGGCATGGTGAAGGAAAACAAGGACGGGCTCGTCTATGGCATCTCGGCGGCGCTGGTGCCGGCGATCGCCATCGCGGTCCTCGCGATCTCGGTCAATCTCGTGGCCGACTGGATCCTGAACCGGACCACCTCGCTGAAGGGAGGCCGCAATGGGTGATTTCTATGCGTGACATGGCAGACAAACCGCTTCTGGACATCCGCGATCTGCAGATCGAGGCAACCGTCTACCCGCCAGGCGAAAAGCCGAAGACCATGACCCTTGTCCATGGCGTGTCCCTGACCGTCGAGAAAGGCAAGGTCCTCGGCCTTATCGGCGAAAGTGGTGCGGGCAAATCGACCATCGGCCTTTCGTCGATGGCCTACGGGCGCGGCGGCGTGCAGATCTCGGGCGGCGAGATCTTCGTGAACGGCCGCGATATCATGAAGGGCGGCGCACAGGGGCTGAGGGCGCTGCGCGGCAAGGAAGTGACCTATGTGTCGCAGTCGGCCGCAGCGTCCTTCAACCCGGCCAAGCGGCTGATGGAACAGGTGATCGAGGCCTCGCTCGTCCACGGTCTCATGTCGAAAGCCGAGGCCGAGGCGCGCGCGGTGGGTCTGTTCCGCAAGCTCGGCCTGCCCAACCCGGAGACGATTGGCGACCGCTATCCCCACCAGGTGTCGGGCGGGCAGTTGCAGCGGGCGATGACGGCGATGGCGCTGTGCCCCAAGCCTGACCTGGTGGTCTTCGACGAACCCACGACCGCACTCGATGTGACGACCCAGATCGACGTGCTGATGGCGATCAAGGAAGCGATCCGCGACACGGGCGTCGCTGCGCTCTACATCACCCATGACCTTGCGGTGGTGGCGCAGGTGTCGGACCAGATCATGGTGCTGCGCAATGGCAAGATGGTGGAATGGGGCACGACCGACCAGATCATCAACACGCCGCGCGAGGAGTATACGCGCGCGCTCGTCTCGGTCCGCTCGCACGAACATGCCGAAAAGCCGTCCTCTGGTGACCCGGTCCTGAAGGTCGAGAATGTGACGGCGCGCTACCGGTCGGTGCCGATCGACGTCCTGAAGAATGTCTCGGTCGAGATCGAACCCGGCCATACGCTCGCGGTGGTGGGGGAAAGCGGATCGGGCAAATCGACGCTCGCGCGCGCCATCACCGGCCTTCTGCCGCCGATGCGGGGGCAGATGATCTTCAACGGCCGGACGCTTTCGAACGACCTTGCCGGGCGGACGAAGGAAGATCTGCGCGAACTGCAGATGATCTACCAGATGGCGGACGTGGCGATGAACCCGCGCCAGACGGTCGCGACGATCATCGGGCGGCCGCTTGAGTTCTATTTCGGCCTGAAGGGCGCGGAGCGTGACCGGCGCGTGCAGGAGCTGCTCGACCAGATCGAGATGGGCAAGGGTTTTGCCGATCGCTATCCGGCCGAACTGTCGGGTGGCCAGAAGCAGCGGGTCTGCATCGCCCGGTCGCTTGCGGCCAAGCCGAAGCTCATCATCTGCGACGAGGTCACATCGGCGCTTGACCCGCTGGTGGCGGAAGGCATCCTCAAGCTGCTTCTCGATCTTCAGAAACTGGAGAAGGTCGCCTATCTCTTCATCACCCACGATCTTGCAACGGTGCGGGCCATCGCCGACAGCATTGCGGTCATGTACAAGGGGCAGGTCGTGCGCTACGGAACGAAGTCCGACGTGCTGGCGCCACCCTTCGATGACTATACCGACCTTCTTCTATCTTCCGTGCCGGAACTCAGGCTCGGCTGGCTTGAAGAGGTGATCGCGCATCGCAAGATGGAAAGCGCCGGAAATTGAGCCCAACACTGGCCGCCGAAAAGTCCTCGCGAAGAACTTTCGGCGGGGTGGAATTTTTGCGAAAATTCTCCCGTTCAACAGACGATGCGCAGATCACAGGGCGTGCAGATGACGACATATTGCCCGCCGCACTCCGGAAGACGAAAGCCGCGGCGGCGCACTTCCAGTTCGAAGATCTGGCGGCCGATCCGCCGGTCCGCGTCGCGTGCCGCGCGTCTGACCACGCCGCCCGTCCGGGCGGCCTGCGAAGCGAAAATCTCGTCGAGCCAGCGTTCGCGCCGACAGGTGGAAAGCGGTGCGCTCATGCGGGCCACGCCCCCAGATCAAGGTCAACGAAGTCTGAAACGGAAAAAGTGCCATGGCCAACAAGCTTCTGCTGATCATCCTGGACGGCGTGCCCTATGCGAATTGGCGCCGCCTCTTCGGCAATCTCGAAGGCTGGGTCGAGGCGGGCGAGGCGCAGGTCTGGCGCATGCGTTCGGTCCTGCCGTCGACGTCTGCCTCATGCTATGCCTCGATCCATACGGGTCTGAGGCCTCAGGTCCACCGGATCTGGGACAATGCGGACATAAGGCGGTTGGAATTCCCCGACATCTTCTCCGAAGCAACCAAAGCCGGGCTGAAAACCGGGGCCGTGACCCACAGCTACTGGTCGGAGTTCTTCAACCGCGCGCCCTTCGATGTGGTGCGCGACATCGAATATGACGAACCGGACGGCCCCATCACCCATGGCCGTTTCCACACGATGAAGGGCTATGGCCACGACAACCAGATGACACCCGCCGATTACGACCTCTTCGGCACGCTCACCCGGCTCTGCGAGGTCAAGGGCATCGACTACGGTATCCTTCATACCTGCACGCTCGACAGTATGGGGCACCGGTTCTACCATGAGTGCGAGGCGATGGATCACGCCTGTTTCGCGATGGACGCGACGCTCGCGCCCTTCATCGACCGCTGGCGTCGCGCGGGCTACGAGGTGATCGTGACCGCCGATCACGGCCAGGACGGGCGCGGCCATCATGGCGGCACCGGCGAGGCGCAACGCGATTTTGCGCTCTATTACTTCGGCACCGCCGAGGGGCCGGCGCCAGATGTGCTGCTTGACCAGTTGCAACTCGCGCCGACGGTCCTCGCGCGCCTTGGCGTGCCGCAGCCAGAAACGATGACGGGCGAAAGCTTTCTCTTCTGAGCCTCAGGACCGGTAGTCCGATCCTTCGCCGTCGAGGATTGCCTTCATCTCGCTCAGATGCGCCTCGGCGAAACCGGGGTAGGTTTCCCATTCACGCGCCGTCTTTTCGGCGATCTCGTCGGGCAGCACCCGCAGGGGACGTCCGGTCTGCAGGGCGCGGATATAGGTCTCGGCCGCGCGCTCGAAATAGTAAAGCCGGTGGAAGGCTTCGGCGATGGTCGGGCCGATGACCAGCACGCCATGATTGCCCATGATCATCGTGGTGATCTTCGGGTCCGAAAGCATCTGGGCGCAGCGCGCGCCTTCCTCCTCGAACGCCATGCCGCCGAAATGGTCGTCCACCACATGGCGGCCGAAGAACATCGCGCTGTTCTGGTCGATGGCCGGCAGGTGCGAATCCGCAAGGCTGGCCAGAACGGTCGCATGGACCGAATGGACATGCATCACCACGCGCGCATGCGGGCAGGCGCGGTGGACCGAGCCGTGCAGACCCCAGGCCGTCGGGTCCGGTGCGTCGGGGCGGTCCATGGCGGACGGATCGTTCGCATCTATTTCCAGAAGATCCGAGGCGCGGATGCGGGCGAAATGCCGCCCGTTGGGATTCATCAGGAACCGCGCGCCATCGGCACTCACCGCGCAGGAGAAATGGTTGGCCACCGCCTCGTGCATGTTGAGCCGCGCTGTCCAGCGGAAACAGGCAGCCAGATCGGTGCGTTCCGCGACATGGCTGAGGTTCGGGCGTTCATGCTGGGTCATGGTCGGTCCTTTCACAATGCGCCGCGCCAGGGTATGTCGCCGCGTCCGAGCGCGCGGATACCCTCGACGATATTGGCAAAGCTCCGCCCGGCGCGGCCGACGGTGCGCCGGGCCCGGAGATAACCGTGAACGAGGCCGGGCTCGATCACGCAATGGGCCTGCCCGCCCGCGCGCCGGACCTTCGCGGCATAGGCGGGGCCGTCGTCGGCCAGGGGATCGCATTCGGCGACATGAATCAGGGTCGGCGGCAGGCCGGCGAAATCATGATCGGCAAGCGGCTGGGCGGTCGGGTCGCCCTCCGGCTCCTGTCCGCCTTCATAGCGGACGGTGCCGTAGAAGAGCACATCATCGCGCGTCAGCATCGGAGCCTCTGCATGCGCGAGGTAGCTGCCCCGGTCTTTGTCGCCGCCAAGGCCGGGGTAGATCAGCACCTGTCCGCGCAGGGGCAGGCCCAGGCCGCGTGTTGCATGGGCGACGGCGGCGGCAAGGTTGCCGCCCGCACTGTCGCCCGCAAGGACGAGCGGGCCGGGAAAGGCCGCGGCCACCGCCCGGAAGGCGGCGAGCGCATCGTCGAAATGTGCCGGATGGCGGTGTTCGGGTGCCAGACGATAATCGGCGGCGACGACACGATACCCGGTGGCCGAAGCGATCTCGGCGCAGACGTCGTCGTGACTTTCGAGCCCGCCGACCACGAAGCCGCCGCCGTGCAGATAGAGGACGGTCGCGGTGGGCGCAGACCCTTCGGGCATATAGACGCGGCAGGGCACGCCGCCGAAGGCGCGGTCCTCGACCGCGAGGCCCGGCGGATAGCCGCGATGGAAGGCGCGGCACATGGTGTCGTAGATCTCGCGCTGGCGCCCGATCGGATAGGTTGCTGTCTCTGGCGGGTACCAGCTTTCGCTTTCCCGGATGAAGGCCCAGGTTTCGGCGTCGATCAGTTTGCTGTAGTCGGGCACGCGGCGCTCCTCTTTCACAGAGATTTCCACTGACGGGCAAGGCAGGCGCGTGCGTTTGCGACACCGGCGCGCCGGAAGCGGCCTCAGCCCGCGGACGGATGGATCACGGGCCGATAGCCAGCGGCAAGGATCCGGACGAGCGGGTCGGGCGTCAGCACGGTGAGGGTCGCGCGCGGCATGCGGGGCAGGGCGGGGCCGTAGCCCCCGGGGTGCCAGGGCAGGAAACCAGCCCTGTGCCGCAGCACCGGCCGCCCGTCGATCAGGGCGAAGGCACCCTCTGGCAGGTCTTCGGCGCGTGCCTGACGGCGGCGCTGCCCGCCGGTCGCCGGGTCGATCCGCGCCCTATGCAGGACAAGGTCCATCGCATCGGCGCCGGGCGCGTCGGGCAGGCCCGCCGCATGCCAGGCAGCCTGGAAGCGCCCATAATCGGGGCGTCGGCATTCGGCGCAGGGGCGGTGACCTGCGGCTAGGGCCACGGCCTCGTCAAGGAAGAACAGTTCGGTATAGCGCCCCGGTTGCAGTAGGGCGCGCTTGCGGCCCTTGAAGCGGGTCAGGCAGGTGATCCAGCGCTTGCCGCTCCAGGCGCGGCGAATCTGCCCGTTGGCCGCGTGCAGGCAGCCGCGATTGCCCATGAAGAGGCCATGCGCCGGATCGGCGATGACCAGGGAAAGGGGGGTCACGCGGTTCTGATGGGGCATCCTCGACCTCGGGCGCAACCGGTCCGGCTGAACCTTGCCTGCGGGTGCCAGGATGGGCTGGCTTTCGCCGATGCCGCAAGCCGAAAAATGCCGATGACAGGACGGTTGCCGCCGAGCCGGTCACACTTCCGTGCGTCCCCCTTGGCAGGTGGAAGACAGCGTTCCATGTCAGGGGCGACCGCAGGCCCGGCACTTCCTGACGGAGCCTTGCTCCCTTCCCCTCCGACCCGGCCGGGTCTGCGGCAACCAAAGGAGAAGAGAATGAAAGAGGCATTGTTCAAAACCGGGCTGGCGCTCGCGCTCGGAGCCGGGCTCGCCGTTCCGGCAAGTGCCGGTGGCATGGCGGCGCCGCAGCCCGAAGCACCCGTGGCAGCCCCCCCGCCGGTGGTCGCGCCAAGCGCCGACTGGACCGGCGGCTGGGTCGGCGCGAAGCTCGGCTATGGCGACGCGTCGCACGGGGCCGATGACGGGACCGGTGTCACCTACGGGATCGCGGGCGGCTACGACTGGGACTTCGGCCAGTGGATCGCCGGCGTCGGCCTCGACTGGGACAAGACGAATATCGACCTCGGCTCGGCGGGGGACAATCTTGATTCGATCGCGCGCCTGAAGTTCCGCGCCGGTGCCGATCTGGGCCGGACCTTCCTCTATGGCACTGCGGGCGCGGCACGCGCCAAGGCCGATATCGGCGGGTCGAGCGTCAGCGACAATGGCTGGTTCGGTGGCATCGGCCTCGATTATGCGCTGTCCAACCAATGGACGCTTGGCGGCGAGATACTGACCAACCGGTTCAATGATTTCGGAGGTACCGGCACGGACCTCGATGCCACGACAGCGAGCGTCAACCTCGGCTTCCGCTTCTGACGAACCGCCGGATGTGGGCTCGCACCGGCCCGCATCCGGTCCGCGACCGGGCCGTCCCCACCGCCCGGTCGCCCCTCCGCCAGGCATGATCCGATCCAGGGAGCGACCGCTGCGGATGGCGCAGTCCGGTTTCCGCAACCCCAGCTCCCGGTCGGCACGACAGCCCGCGGGAGACGGGGGTGAACCGGCCTGACCGCCGCCTCCGACGACCATCCCGTCCTGTCGAACCGGCGCGCGGCCTGAAGGCGATGCCGAGGTCAAGGACCCGGCACCGTCCGGCGACCGTCGCGCTTTTGCGCCAATTCCGACATTTTTTCCTGACAGATACCGCGAGATCATTGTTCATGATATTGACGCATCATCGGGCGGCGTTTCCGCCCCAACCACAGAAGAAGAGTAACGAGGTATCATATGTCACTTTCACGCAGGGCACTTCTTGGCACGGCGCTCTGCGCCCTCGGTGTGACCGCTGGCTGTGTCGGCGGCGGGGGCGGCGCGTTCCAGACCTATTTCGATCAGCCGATACCGCCGGCTGTGGCACGCAGCTGGCGCGTGGCAAAGGTCGTGGTGACTGCGCCGCATTCGCTGAAGGTCTCCGAAGAGCGGACCTACGAGCCCAGGGCGGATATCGTCTGGCGCGAGGATCCCGAGGGCGACCGCTATGCGCAGGTCGAGAAGATCATGCATGACGCGATTGCCAGGGGGGCCAGCGGCCTGCATGGCTCCGTCCCGGTGCGGTTCGAAGTCACCATGACGCGCTTCCACGCCCTGACGTTCGAGGCGGAGTCGCTGCCCTACGCCAACATCGGCGTCCATAATATCAATTTCATCATGAAGGTCGTCGATGCGCGCACCGGCGCGGTTCTGGTCGGGCCGACGGAGATGGAGGCATCGCTGCCTGCGATGACCGGCAACGAGATGATCGCGGCGCGTATCCGGGGCGAGACGCAGAAATCGCAGATCCAGGCGCATGTGGCGCGCACGATCCAGGCCTGGCTGAGCCTCGCGCCCGACAATCGCGGCACCTTCACCCGCTCCGGTGCCTGACGCGGGGCGGGAGCCTAGTCAAACGGGGCAAGGGCTGCTTGAGCCTTCCGCGTAAGACCCGACCGCACGATGCGGTAGGACTGCGCCAGCCTGTGGCGCAGTTCCTCGTCCGGCGTGTGGACCGGCAGATAGATCCAGGAACGGTGGAAATAGGGCGCACGCTCGCCGATCCCGGCCGCGATCAGCATTTCAGCGGTCTCGACGGAATCGGTCTTGACCGACACGCCGGTCTGGACCGCGCCTACGCAGGCGAACATCTTGCCGCCCACCTTCCAGGCATCATGCCCGCCGCCCCAAGGGTCCGAAACCTCGGCCCCGGGAAAGGTCCCGCAGATATGGTTCACCCGTTCACGGCTCATCCGCCGAGGATCGCACAGGGCAGCTTGCAAGAAAAGCATTGCCTTTTGGCGCGGCGGCGCTATGCAAAGCGCATGACAACGAACGGCATCATCTGCATTTGCTGCATTACCCTCTGACTTCGTCAGGCGGGCCGTTCCTCTGTTTCCCAGATCATGTGAACAAGGTATGTCCCGCCCCAGGGCAGATGCGCGCGGGCGTAAGGGACGGACATGACCGATATCAGGCTTTACAATACCAAGACGCGCAAGAAGGTGCCTTTTGCGCCGATCGACCCGGAGAATGTCCGCATGTATGTCTGCGGTCCGACGGTCTATGACCGTGCGCATCTGGGCAACGCCCGCCCCGTGATCGTCTTCGACGTGCTCTACCGGCTGCTGCGGCATGTCTACGGGGCCGACCATGTGACCTATGTCCGCAATTTCACCGACGTCGATGACAAGATCAACGAAGAGGCGGCGCGGCGGAAAGCGGCGGGGGCCAGGGGCACGCTGGAGGACCTGATCCGCGAGCGGACCGAGGAGACCATCGCCTGGTATCACGCCGACATGGATGCCTTGGGCGCGCTGCGCCCGACGGCCGAGCCGCGCGCGACCGAGTTCATCGGCCAGATGATCGGCATGATCGAGGCGCTGATCGCGAAGGGTCATGCCTATGAGAAGGAAGGCCATGTCCTGTTTCGCGTGCGGTCCTATCAGGACTACGGCGCGCTCTCGGGCCGGTCGGTCGACGACATGATCGCGGGTGCGCGCGTCGAGGTCGCGCCCTTCAAGGAAGACCCGATGGATTTCGTGCTGTGGAAGCCTTCGGATGCGGGCCTGCCCGGCTGGGACAGCCCCTGGGGCCGGGGGCGGCCGGGCTGGCATATCGAATGCTCGGCGATGAGCCATGAGCTTCTGGGCGACAGCTTCGATATCCACGGCGGCGGCATCGACCTGCAATTCCCCCACCATGAGAACGAGATCGCCCAATCGAAATGCGCCCATCCGACGGCCGATTTCGCGCGTGTCTGGATGCATAACGAGATGCTGCAGGTCGAGGGCAAGAAGATGTCCAAGAGCTTGGGCAATTTCTTCACCGTGCGGGACCTCTTGGACAAGGGCGTGCCGGGCGAGGTGATAAGGTTCGTCTTCCTGCAGACGCATTACAGGAAACCGATGGACTGGACGTCTTCGAAAGCCACAGAAGCTCGTCATACTTTATTGGCATGGTATCGAGGCACCGACGGCATCACTGCAGCGGACAACGTGCCGAGCGACGTCCTGAGCCTGATCGCGAACGACCTCAACATAGCGGGAGCTATGGCTGAGCTGCACGGTTTGGCAAGCCGCGGCGAATGGCCCCAACTCAAGGCGTCCATGCGTTTGCTTGGTTTTCCGGACGCAGAAAGCCTGGACTGGTTTCGGGAACCCGCGAATATGATCAGTCTCTACAATCTGACCACGCTTGAGCCTATGCGAAGCCTGCTTATGCGCTGGCAAGACTTGAGAAACAGGAAAGATTATGCGTCCGCCGATGCGCTCAAGAGGCAGATAGAGGAATGTGGGGTCCGTCTTTCGGTAGGCGTGGCTGGCCCTGAAGCCACAAGAACAGATGGTTACGACCCATCCAAACTTGAGGCGCTGAAATGACCCCCGTTCTCCAATGCACGGGCGGCGCACGCCCGGGTGGGCGCGAACGCGCCCGCCTGGGGGGCGGGCGGGCGCGGACCGTGCTGGCGCACGGTTTCAGGAAGCCCGTCGGCGCAACATCGCCAAAGCCCGAGGCCATCGCCTCGGGCGTCGCGACCGGCCTCGGCTGTCCCGGCCGTGCGCCTGGCGCACGGCCAGCCCCCGCCCCCCGGGCGGCGGGGGCATTCGCCCCCACCGGGGCGGGTGCCGTCCGTGCCCAATCGTCCGGTTTTGCCGATGGCCCTTTGGCGCTGCCTTGCGTCAGCGCCAATCGGACCGGCCAAAGGTCCACTGGACCCTTGGCTTTCGGTCCTCTGGCAGCTGCGAGGGTGGTCGCATGAAGGAACGTCTCTATCTTTACGACACCACGCTGCGCGACGGTCAGCAGACCCAGGGCGTGCAATTTTCAGTCGCCGAAAAGCTCCAGATCGCCGAGGCGCTCGATCAGCTTGGCCTCGACTATATCGAGGGCGGCTGGCCCGGCGCGAACCCGACCGACAGCGACTTCTTCGCCGCAAGACCAGAGACGAAAGCCATCTTCACGGCCTTCGGCATGACCAAGCGCGCCGGGCGCTCCGCCGACAATGACGACGTGCTCGCCGCTGTCCTCAACGCGAATACGCCCGCGGTCTGCCTTGTCGGCAAGACGCATGACTTCCATGTCACCACGGCGCTTGGGCTGAGCCTTGAGGAAAACCTTGCCGGCATCGCCGCCTCGGTTGCCCATGTCGTCCAGAAGGGCCGCGAGGCGCTCTTCGATGCCGAGCATTTCTTCGACGGCTGGAAGGCCAATCCCGATTACGCCCTCGCCGCCTGCCGCGCCGCTTATGACGCCGGGGCGCGGTGGGTCGTTCTCTGCGACACCAATGGCGGCACACTGCCGCCCGACGTGCAGGCCGCCGTCCGCGCGGTCATCGCCGCCGGCATTCCCGGCGACCGCCTCGGCATCCACACCCATGACGACGCGGGCCTTGGCGTCGCCAACTCGCTCGCCGCCGTCACGGCGGGCGTGCGCCAGATCCAGGGCACGCTCAACGGGCTCGGCGAACGTTGCGGCAACGCGAACCTCACCACGCTCATTCCGACGCTGCTCCTGAAGGAACCCTATGCCGGCCGGTTCGAGACCGGGATCACCCGCGAGGCGCTGAAGGGCCTGACCAAGGCGAGCCGCCTGCTCGACGACATCCTGAACCGCGTGCCCCTGCGCAGCGCGCCTTACGTCGGCGCCTCGGCCTTCGCCCACAAGGCGGGGCTTCACGCGAGTGCCATCATCAAGGATCCAACGACCTACGAACATGTCGAGCCCGCCCTGGTCGGCAACGACCGCATCATCCCGATGTCGAACCAGGCGGGCCAGTCGAACCTGCGCGCCCGCCTTGCCGCCGCCGGGATCGGGGCCTCCGACAATGGCGCACTGTCGCGCATCCTCGACGAGGTCAAGCGGCGCGAGGACGAAGGCTATGCCTATGACGGCGCGCAAGGCTCGTTCGAGCTGCTCGCCCGGCGCGAGCTTGGCCTTCTGCCCGACTTTTTCGAGGTGAAGCGCTACCGCGTCACGGTCGAGCGGCGGAAGAACAAGCACAATCAGATGGTGACGCTGTCCGAAGCGGTCGTGGTGGTGAAGATCGGCGGCGAGAAGATGCTGTCGGTCTCGGAAAGCATGGACGAGACCGGATCGGACCGCGGCCCGGTGAACGCCCTGTCGAAGGCGCTGGCCAAGGACCTCGGCCCCTACCAGCGCTATATCGCCGACATGAAGCTTGTGGATTTCAAGGTTCGCATCACCCAGGGCGGCACCGAAGCCGTGACGCGGGTGATCATCGACAGCGAGGACGGCGAGGGCCGCCGCTGGTCGACGGTGGGCGTCAGCCCCAATATCGTCGACGCCTCGTTCGAGGCACTGCTCGATGCGATCACCTGGAAACTCGTGCATGACGGGGCGGTGCCGGTGTGAGCCTCGACGACTGCGCGGCACTGGTTCAGGCGGGCGACCCCGCGCGCTTTGCGGCCGCGATGGCGGCACCCGTCGCGGCGCGGGCGCGGCTCTGGCCGCTTTATGCACTCAATCTCGAAGTCGCCCGTGCCCCCTGGGCAGCGGCGGAGCCGATCATCGCCGAGATGCGGCTGCAATGGTGGATCGACACGATCGAGGGCCTGGGGCAGGGACAAGCGCGCAGCGGCCATCCGGTGAGCGAGGCGCTGTTGCCGTTTCTGTCGGGCGACGCCGATCTGACGGCACTGCTGGCGGGTCTTGCCGAGGCGCGGCGCCGGGATTGCCGGAAGGAACCCTTTGCCGACCGCCTCGCCTTCGACGCCTATCTCGATGCGACATCGGGCAACCTGATGTGGGCGGCGGCGCGTCTTCTTGGTGCGCCCGATGGCGCCGAACCGGCGGTCCGGTCCTTCGCCTGGGGCGCCGGGCTTGCCGCCTATATGATGGCGGCGCCGGAACTTGAAAGCCGCGGACGGATTCCGTTCACCGACGGCCGCCCGGCTGCGCTTGCGGCACTGGCCGAAGAGGGCCTGCGCCGGATCGCGGGGGCACATCGCGCCGCCCGCACCATCCCGTCAGCGGCGCGGCCCGCGCTCTGGCCCGGCGCTTCGGCAAAAGCCATCCTGCGTCGCGCGGCCCGCACTCCCGCGCTCGTCGCCGCTGAAGCGCTTGCGCCGTCGCCCTTCGCCCGGCACTGGCACCTTGCTACCCGGGCGCTTCTCGGGCGCTTCTGATCCATCTTCCGTTCGAAATTATTCCGCGGCGAGCCCCGGACCTGTCCGGGACCGGGGCGGCGCCCCCTCATCGCAGGGAGGGGCGCAGCGCCAGCCAGATGAGCGAAGCCCCCGCCAGCACCAGGAAGGGCAGCATGGCGATATTGACCGCGTTCCAGCCAGCCACCACGTTCGTGCCCGAGCAGTTCATCAGCACGCCCGATGACAGGGACGCCGCCGTGACGCCGCCGAACACCACAAAATCATTGATGCCCTGGATCCGGCCCTTCTCTTCGGGCCGGTGGGCCGAGGACAGCAGCGTGGTCGCACCGATGAACCCGAAATTCCAGCCGAGCCCGAGCAGGATCAGCGCGCCATAGAACTGTTCGATCTGAACCCCGGTCAGCGCGACCGCGCCAGCACCGGCGAGGATCGCAAGACCGGTGCCGATGATCACGGGGGCGCCGAACCGGTTGATCAGATGGCCGGTGAAGAAGGCGGGGGCGAACATGGCGAGCACGTGGGCCCGGACGACATCTGCGGCATTGCCCGTCGTGAAACCGCAACCGACGACGGCAAGCGGCGTCGAAGTCATCACGAGGTTCATCAGCGCATAGGCGACCATCGCGCAGATCATGGCGACGACGATGGTCGGATCGCGCAGAAGCTCGCCCCGGGTCCGGCCGCGCGAAGCGCCCTCCGCGGCGCGCGCGGGCTTTGGAATGTCGAGCCCGAGGAAAAGAAGCGAACCCAGAAGGTTCAGCGCCACCACCGCCAGATAGGTGCCGAGGAAGGTGACGGCCAGCGCATCGTTGGTATGTTTGGCCAGTTCCGGCCCGACCAGCGCGGAGGCCAGGCCCCCCGCCATCACATAGGAGATCGCCTTCGGGCGGAAGGACGGGCTTGCCATGTCGGCGGCCGCGAAACGGTAGAAGCCCTGCGCCGACATGTAGGTCCCGGTCAGAAGCGAACCCGCCAGAAAGAGCGGGAAGGACGCCTTCACCAGCGCGAGCGCCGCGACCCCGGCCCCGAGCGCGCCGAATAGCGCGCCGGCGACAAAGCCCGCGGCACGGCCATAGCGCGCCATGAGCGCGGAAAGCGGGTTGGCCGACAGCATCGAACCGAGCACGATCATCGAGATCGGCAGCGTCGCCCAGCAGCGGTTGGTCGCAAGCATCTGGCCCGCGAGGCCGCCCACGATGAAGATCATCGGCATCTGAGAGCCCATGATGGCCTGCGCGGCGACAAGCACCAGAACGTTGCGGCGGGCGCGGCGGTCGTCTGAGAGGGGAAGGCTCATGTCGGTCATGGGCGGAGCTAGAGCCGAAAGTTGAAACCTTCGCAAGGCGAAAGCGCTTTCGCCTTGTCGGCGCAGCCGCTAGTTCAGGGCAGGGGGGCGCAATGGTCGGACGGATCATCGAGACGGCGGAGGATCTGGCGGAGGGCGCGGCCTGGCTTTCGGCCCGCGATGCGCGTTTCGCCCGGGCTTTGGCCGCGGCCGGGCCGCTGCCGCTCCGGCGCAACACGGGCGGCTTTGCCGCGCTTCTCGATGCGATCATGTCCCAGCAGGTTTCGGTCGCCTCGGCCGATGCGATCTGGCGGCGACTGGAGGCGGCAGGCTTAACCGAAGCCTCGACCGTTGCGACGGCGGGCGAGGAGGCTTTGCGCGCCTGCGGGCTGTCGCGGCAGAAGATCCGCTATGCCACCGCACTGGCGACCGCTGGCCTCGATTTCGAGGCGCTGGCGCAATACCCGGACGAAGAGGTGATCGCGGCACTTGTCGCCCTGCCGGGGATCGGGCGCTGGACGGCGGAGATCTATGCGATGTTCTCGCTCGGCCGCGCCGATGTGTTCGCGCCCGGCGATCTGGCCCTGCAGGAAGCGGCGCGGATGCTCTTCGACCTTGCGGACCGTCCTTCGGAACGCGCGCTGCGGACGATGGCCGAGGACTGGTCGCCCTGGCGGGCGGTTGCGGCGCGCGCGCTCTGGGCCTACTACCGGCACATGAAAAGCCGGGAAGGGATCAGATGACACGCGAGCTGCAATTTGCGACGAAAGCGCCCCGGTCGGGCGTGGCCCGGTCGCTGGTGATCTTCCTGCACGGCTATGGCGCGGACGGGGCCGACCTTCTGGGCCTCGCCGATCCGCTGGCCCCGCATCTGCCGGATACGGCCTTCCTCGCCCCCGACGCGCCCGAGCCTTGCGCGGGCAATCCGTTCGGGCGGCAATGGTTCCCGATCCCCTGGCTGGACGGATCGAGCGAGGTGGACGCGCAGGCGGGGCTTGCGCGTGCCGCCGACGACCTTGGTGCTTTCATCGACGCGCGGCTCGCCGACTACACGCTCGCGCCCGACCGGCTGATCCTTTTCGGTTTCTCGCAAGGAACGATGATGGCGCTCCATGTCGCGCCGCGCCGGGCAGAACCGGTTGCAGGGATCGTCGCCTTCTCCGGCAGGCTCCTCGCGCCCGAGCGGTTGCAGGCGGAGGCCCGGTCGAAGCCGCCGGTTCTTCTGGTCCACGGCGATGCCGACCCGATGGTGCCCTTCGCCGACATGCAGCTGGCGGGCCAGGCGCTGGCGGCCGCGGGGTTCGAGACCTATGGTCATGTCATGAAGGGCACCGGCCACGGCATCGCGCCGGACGGGCTTTCGGTGGCGCTTCAGTTCATGCGTCAGCGGCTTGGCGGCTGATCGGGCGATGCGCGATACGTTTCTTGCGCCATCGACGGCCGAAAAGCAGGAAGATTGTCGCGCCACAGGCAAAAATCCGCCACCCGCCCTTGCATCCCGTCGTCTGGTTGTTACCTTGGGTATACCGAATCTTTGGGAGACGACCGAATGAGCCTTATCGCCCTGACTTCGCTGGTGCTTCTGGCCCTGATCGAAGCTCGTGCGCGGCGCGTTCCGGTCAAGGTCGCAGCGACCGCGCGCGGATCACGCCGCTCCTGACATTTCCTTCGCCCTGCCGGTTCTTTTCGTCTGTCCGCTTTCGCGCCCGTGACTGCGCTTGACCGGGCGTTTCTTCATTCGCGTCACAATTCTGTGCGGCGCCGGGAATATAGCGGGGCTTGTCAGGCGCGAAACGCCAGATATAGTTGTGGATAAGGTGGAGCGGCGCTCCCGCTCCCGGACCTGCAAGGTTCAGGCGTGAGGTGCCTTTGGAATGCTCGACCGGACGGACAGCGGAGAATTCAGGACGACATTCGTGCGTGAGCCATCGGCTCTCAAGCACTATCCCGCGCTGGTCCTGAACGCGGATTTCCGGCCGCTGTCCTATTTTCCCCTGTCGCTCTGGCCCTGGCAGGAGGCGATCAAGGCGGTCTTCCTCGACCGGGTGACGATCCTGGCCGAGTACGAGCAGATGGTGCACAGCCAGCGCGTGGCCTTTCGAATACCCTCGGTCGTGGTGCTGAAAGAATATGTGAGACCCCAGAAGCGCGTGGCCTTCACGCGCTTCAATCTTTTTCTGCGGGATGAATTCTGCTGCCAATATTGCGGCTCGAAGGGCGATCTGACCTTCGACCATGTGTTGCCGCGATCCAGGGGCGGGGTGACGAGCTGGGAGAATGTGGTGGCGGCCTGTTCGCCCTGCAACCTCAGGAAAGGCAACAAGAGCCTGAAGCAATCGGGCCTGCATCTGCGACGTCCGCCGCACCGGCCGACGGCCGAGGAGATGCAGCAGGTCGGGCGCCGCTTCCCGCCGAACTACCTGCACGACAGCTGGATGGACTTCCTTTACTGGGATGCCGAGCTCGACGCCTGAGCGGCGCCGGATATTTCCAATGTTCCGGCCGGACCCCTGAAAGGATTTGGGTCGTTTGCGGGGCTGACGGTCTTTACCGGACAGGGACGCTCGTCTAGCCTCGCGCCGAGGGAGAAAACCATGACCGATCCGTTCTTCAGGCCCGTCTCGGGCATGCAGATGCCGCGCTTCGCGGGCATTGCGACCTTCATGCGGCTGCCGCATCTGGCCCTTGACCATCCCCGCATCAGCGAAGTCGATATCGGCCTTGTCGGCCTGCCGTTCGACAGCGCCGTCTCGAACCGGCCCGGGCCGCGTCACGGACCACGGGCGATGCGGGATGCCTCGACCATGATCCGCGCCGAACATCCGATCCACCGCATCCGGCCGTTCGAAGCGGCCAATTGCGCCGATCTGGGCGATGTCGGGCCGAACCCGGTCGATGTGATGGACACGCTCGACCGGTTCACCGCCTATTTCAAGGACCTGAAGGCGCGCGGCATCCGGCCGCTCAGCGCGGGCGGCGACCATCTGTGCACGCTGCCGGTCCTGCGCGGCCTTGCCGGTGACGGCCCGCTTGGCCTGATGCATTTCGACAGCCATACCGACCTTTATCCGGTCTATTTCGGCGGCAAGGTCCTGACCCATGGCAATCCGTTCCGCCAGGCGGTGGAGGAGGGACTTCTGGACCCCAGGCGCATGGTGCAGATCGGCATCCGCGGCACGACCTATGATTTCGTCGATATCGATTTCGCCGCGGCGAACGGCATCCGCATCATCCGGATCGAGGAATTCCATGCGCGCGGCGTCAAGGACGTGATGGCGGAGGCGCGCGAGATCGTGGGCACGGCCCCCGCATATCTTTCCTATGACATCGACTTCATCGACCCCTCGGTCGCGCCGGGCACCGGCACGCCGGAATGGGGCGGGCCCAACGCCTATCAGGCGCTGCAGGTGGTCCGCGAATGCCTCGGGCTGAATATCGTCGGCGCGGACGTGGTCGAGGTCTCGCCCCCTTTCGATCCGACCGGCAATACCGCCTACCTCGGCGCGACCGTGATGTTCGAAATCCTGTGCCTCATGGTGCGGGCGCTCGAGAATTCGCGGTGAGGTCGGCACGGTCTGCGCCGATCTCGACCAGTTCCGCCCGGAAACCGCTGCAGGCGCCGCGGATCTCGGCAAGCACCGTGCCCGGATCGGGCAGGGGCGGGACGGATATCAGGAGGAGACCGCGGAAGCCAAGTCGCGCAAGCCGTTCGGTGACGTCCAGTATGTCGAAATCCGGTGCGAGAAGCGGGGCAAGCACTGCATCGGGCGGCGCGCCTCCCGCCCAGTAGGCGGCGGTCAAGGCGGCAAGGCCGCAGGCGCTTTGCCAGGCGGCCGGGACGCTGATCTCGCAACTGCCCCGGCCCTCGCGAGGACCGATGACAAGCAGGCGGAGATTCTTGGAAAGGATGTTTCTGAGCACATCCGGCAGTTGGGAATAATCTTCTTCTGTCACGGTATCGCTGTCTGAAAAGGGGCTGAAAGGAACCGTGCGGTCGGCCCCATCGACCGCGTCACCGTGAACAACATCGCGATCCTATGACGCGAGGTGACCCAAACATGGTAAAATATTGACGCAAACAGACTATTTCAAAATCTCGACATATCCGGCTGCGACTGTGCTACGAGGCAGGCAACCATGGCTGACACGATGTTTGCGACAGTTCTGAACGCGCTCCCCATGCCGGTCCTGTGGCTGGAGGAGGTGGATCGCGTCGTCCTTGCCAACGCCGCGGCCGAGGGCCTTTTCGGTATTGGTCTCGAGGGGCGGCTGGTCACCGATGTGCTGCGCCATCCGGATTTCCATGAAACGCTCGGGGAATGCCTGCGGCTGGGTGAAAAGCGCATCATCCGCATCGCGCTGATGACGCGGGCGGGGGACCGGCAGTTCGATGTCCATGTCGCGCCGACCGGCAGCGGGGCTTCTTCGGTCATCTCTTTCGACGATCAGACCGCCCTCGATCAGGCATCGGCGATGCGGCGCGACTTCGTCGCCAATGTCAGTCACGAGTTGCGCACACCCTTGACGGCCCTCGTGGGCTTCATCGAGACCTTGCGCGGCGCGGCGCGCGAGGACGCGGCCGCCCGGGACCGGTTCCTCGCGATCATGGAGCGCGAGGCAGGCCGGATGATCCGGCTCGTCAGCGATCTTCTGTCACTCTCGCGCGTCGAGGCGGAAGAGCATCGCCGCCCGCTCGGCACGGTCGAGATGGCAGGGCTGATCCGCGGCGTGATCCAGACCCTGCGCGATCAGGCAGTGGCGGCTGGCGTGGAGATTGCGCTCATCGAGGATGGCGCCCCCTATCCGGTGCGGGGCGAATCGGACCAGCTTGTCCAGGTCCTGCAGAACCTTGCCGAGAATGGCATCAAGTATGGCGGTGCGGGCAAGAGGCTGGATTTCCGGCTGTTGCGGATGGATCGAGAGCCGAAGATCCAAGGCCCAGCCATTGCGGTCGAGGTGGTCGATTTCGGCGAGGGAATCGATCCGATCCATCTGCCGCGCCTGACCGAGCGATTCTACCGGGTCGACAGCCACCGCTCGCGCGAGAAGGGCGGAACGGGGCTCGGGCTGGCAATTGTAAAACATATCGTCAACCGCCACCGTGGGCGGCTGAAGATCGAAAGCGACCCCGGAAAAGGCAGCAAATTCACGGTGATCCTGCCCGCCGCCTGATCGGCGGGCGGCATGGTCTGCCTCGGGCCGCGGGTGTCATCGTCATCAAACTGTTACGCAACCGACACAAAAGCATAGCGCCAGATGCCTATGCCGCCCTCAAGGTCGTCGAAGGGACGGCCGGATGTGACGGAGACAGAAATGACCATCCTGAAACTTTCCGCGTCCGTGATGGCGCTCGCCGCCGCCGCGACTGCCGCGGACGCCCGCGACCAGCTGCAGATCGCAGGCTCTTCGACCGTTCTGCCCTATGCGACCATCGTGGCCGAAGCCTTCGGCGAGAACTTCGATTTCCCGACCCCGGTCGTGGAAGGCGGCGGTTCGGGCGCGGGCCGCAAGAAGCTTTGCGAAGGCGTGGGCGAGAACACGATCGACATCGCCAACTCCTCCTCGCGCATCAAGCAGTCCGATATCGACCTCTGCGCCCAGAACGGCGTCACCGAAATCATGGAAGTGCGCATCGGCTATGACGGGATCGTCTTTGCCAGCGACGTGAACGGCGCCGACTTCGCGCTGACCCCGGCCGACGTCTGGGGCGCGCTTGCGGCACAGACCGTCAAGGACGGTGCGCTGGTCGCCAATGCCGCGAAGACCTGGGCGGACGTGAACGCGAGCCTGCCCGCGCAGGACGTGCTGGCCTTCATCCCCGGCACCAAGCACGGCACGCGCGAGGTCTTCGACGTGAAGGTTCTGGAAGAGGGCTGCAAGGCCGCCGGTGCCTATGACCTGTTCCTCGCCGCCTCGACGGGTGCGGATGACGACGCCAGGAAGAAAGACGCTGTCGCCGGTTGCACCACGCTGCGCACCGACGGCGTGTCGGTCGATATCGACGGCGACTATACCGAAACGCTCTCGCGCCTTGACGCGAACAAGAACGCCATCGGCGTCTTCGGCCTGTCGTTTTACGAAAACAACACCGACAAGCTGAAGGTCGCGACGATGGATGGCGTGGTGCCCTCGGTCGAGACGATCTCCTCTGGCGACTATCCGGTCTCGCGCCCGCTCTACTTCTACGTGAAGAAGCAGCATATCGGCGTGATCCCGGGCCTGAAGGAATATATCCAGTTCTTCGTCTCCGACGAGATGGCGGGTCCGGATGGCGCGCTGGCCGACTATGGCCTGGTGCCCGATCCGGAACTGGCTGCGACCCAGGCTGCGGTCGATGGCGAAACCATCATGAAGCCGCTGAACTGATCCTGAAGACATCTCCGGGGGCGCCAGTCGCCCCCGGATCATCCGGAAAGACGGAAATGACCCTTCGCTGCCTTGCCCTGATTGCCGCTTCGCTGTCCCTTCTGTCGGGCGCGGCCGTCGCGCGCGACCAGATCCAGATCGCGGGCTCGTCGACCGTCCTGCCCTATGCGACGATCGTGGCCGAATCCTTTGGCGAGAACCGCGGTTTCCAGACCCCGGTGGTCGAGGGCGGCGGATCGGGCGCGGGCCGCAAGAAATTGTGCGAAGGGCAGGGCGGGACGACGATCGACATCGCCAATTCCTCTTCGCCGATCAAACCCTCCGATATCGAACTCTGCCGCAAGAACGGCGTGACCGCGCTGATGGAAGTCCGGATCGGCTATGACGGCATCGTCTTCGCATCGCGCCGGGACGGTCCTGAATTCGCGCTGACGCCCGAGGTGATCTGGCGCGCGCTCGCGGCCCAGGTGCCGCAGGACGGCGTGCTTGCCGCCAACCGCGCGACGCGCTGGAACGAGATCGACCCGGGCCTGCCCGACCTGCCGATCACCGTCTTCATCCCCGGCACCAAGCACGGCAGCCGCGAGGTCTTCGACCAGAAGGTGCTGGAGACCGGCTGCGCCACTGCAGGGGCCGAGGCGCTGTTTGCCGCCGCCGCGACCGGCAGCGAGGAGGAACAGGCCAAGGCCGCGACCAAGGCCTGCCTCACGCTGCGCGCCGACGGACGGTCGGTGGATATCGACGGCGATTATGCCGAAACGCTGGCGCGGGTCGCGGCCAATCCCGATGCAATTGGCGTCTTCGGCCTGTCCTTCTACGAAAACAACGCCGACCGGCTGCGGGTGGCGACGGTGGGCGGCATCGCCCCTTCGGTCGAGACCATCGCTACGGGCGCCTATCCGGTTTCCCGCCCGCTCTATTTCTATGTGAAGCCCGCCCATTTCGACCTGGTGCCCGGGCTCAGGGACTATGTGCTTTACTTCCTCTCCGACGAGATCGCGGGCCCTGGCGGTCTGCTGGCCGGATACGGGCTGGTGCCCGACCCGGAGCTTGCCACGACCCGGGCTGCGGTGGAGGCCGGGACAATCCTCGATATGGGTGGCGAGACCGTATCTGGAGGCGATGCGCCTGCCGCCACACAGCCCGCGACGGAGCCGGTTGCACAGGAACAAAACGCCCCAGCCAATGTCGGCCGGCCTGCGACGCTTGTCGCTCTCCTCGCGCTTGCACTTTTCGGGGGTGGCGCCTTCATCGCCGGTCGGCAGCGCGCAATTGGTTTGCGGGCGAAAGGCACGGCGCCCTTCCATTCGGTGCCGGTCTACCACGGCGCGCTCGTGCTTCTCACGGCGCTGCTGCCGGGTCTTCTGGGGCTTCTCGCCTGGGGCGGGGCAGGGGCAGGCGGCTCGGCCGCGCTCGCCGCCGCCGCGACCCTTCTGCCCGCTGCCGCTGGCGGCGCCTACGGATATGGCCGTATCGCGCCCGACCTCAGGGCGCGGACGGCGGTCGAACGGGTGGTGATGGCGGCGCTGATCGGCTGTTCGCTGATCGCGGTCCTGACCACGGCGGGCATCTTCGCCTCGCTCGTCGTCGAGGCGGGGCATTTCTTCCGGCTCTATCCGGCGGCGGATTTCTTCTTCTCCACCACCTGGAACCCGCAGTTCCGGGGCGGCTCCTCGCTTGGCATCTGGCCGCTGATCTGGGGAACCTTCTACGTCTCGCTCATAGCGCTTCTGGTCGCGGTGCCCGTCGGGCTCATGTCGGCGATCTATCTGGCCGAATATGCCTCCAGGCGCACACGCGCCTGGGTGAAGCCCGCGATCGAGATCCTCGCGGGCATTCCGACCATCGTCTACGGGCTTTTTGCGCTGATTACCGTCGGCCCCCTGTTGCGCGACTGGTTCGCGCAGCCCTTGGGGATCGGCTCCTCCTCCTCGTCGGTGATGACGGCCGGCCTGGTGATGGGGATCATGGTGATCCCGTTCGTGTCCTCGCTGTCCGATGACATCATCAATGCCGTGCCGCAGGCCCTGCGCGACGGATCGCTCGGCCTTGGCGCCACACCGTCCGAGACGGTGCGCCAGGTGGTGCTGCCCGCCGCGCTGCCGGGGATCGTGGGCGCCATCCTGCTTGCCGCCTCGCGCGCCATAGGCGAGACGATGATCGTGGTGATGGGGGCGGGGGCGGCGGCGAGACTGTCACTGAACCCGTTCGAGGCGATGACCACCGTGACCGTGAAGATCGTGAGCCAGCTGACCGGCGACACCGAATTCGCAAGCCCCGAGACGCTGGTGGCCTTCGCGCTCGGCCTGACCTTGTTCCTCGTCACGCTTGCGCTCAATGTGCTGGCGCTGGTGATCGTGCGCAAATACCGGGAGCAGTACGAATGAGTGCCAGGTCGCTGTTTGCCAAGGATGCGAAGACCGCCGCCCGCAACCGCGCGGAACGCCGGTTCCGCAGCTACGGGTTGGCCGCGATCGTGCTGGCGCTTCTCGCCCTCGTCTGGCTTCTCGTCTCGATCCTGACGGCGGGCGCGCCTGCCTTCCGCCAGACGTTCCTGACCTTCCCGGTGACACTTGATGCGCAGCTTCTCGACAAGTCGGGCACCGGCGATCCGGCACTGCTCGCGAAAGTGACGACCACGACCTATGGCAAGCTGATCGCCAGGGCGCTCGAGGCGGAAATCGCCGCGCGCGGTATCGAGGCGGGCGAGGTGAAGCCCAAGGAATTCGCGAAGATGCTGTCGGAGGAATCGTCGGCCACGCTGCGCAACATGGTCCTCGCCGATCCGGCTCTGGTCGGCCGGACCATCACCTTCCGTGCACTCGCCTCGGGCCGGATCGACGGCTATTACAAGGGCCGGGTGACGATGGAAAGCGCGGCGCTGGACAAGAATGTCGCACCGGCCCAGCTCGCATTGGCCGACCGCCTGCGCGAGGCGGGGATGCTGACCATCGCCTTCAACCCGGGCTTCCTGACCATGCCCGACGCATCCGACAAGCGGCCAGAGGCGGCGGGCCTTGGCATCGCCATCGTCGGGTCGTTCCTGATGATGGCGGTCGTCCTTGTTCTGTCGCTGCCCATCGGCGTCGCAGCCTCGGTCTATCTTGAGGAGTTCGCGCCCAAGAACCGCTGGACCGACCTCATCGAGGTCAATATCGCGAACCTCGCCGCCGTTCCCTCGATCGTCTACGGCATCCTTGGCCTGGCGATCTTCATCAATTTCGCCGGCCTGCCGCAATCCGCGCCCATCGTCGGTGGCCTTGTGCTGACGCTTATGACGCTGCCGCGCATCATCATCCCGACCCGCGCGGCGCTGAAGGCGGTGCCGCCCTCGATCCGCGATGCGGCACTTGGGGTAGGGGCCTCGAAGCTGCAGACGGTCTTTCACCACGTGCTGCCGCTGGCCATGCCCGGCATCCTGACCGGGATGATCATCGGTCTGGCACAGGCGCTGGGGGAAACCGCGCCCCTTCTCCTCATCGGCATGGTCGCCTTCGTGCGCGACTTCCCCGGTGGCTTCTTCGACCCTGCCGCCGCCCTGCCGGTGCAGGTCTACAACTGGACCACCCGGGGCGATCCCGGTTTCGTCGAGCGGGCCTCGGGCGCGATCATCGTGCTGCTGGCCTTCCTCATCCTCATGAACGCGGTCGCGATCTATCTGCGCCGCAAATTCGAACGACGCTGGTAAGATCGCCATGAAAGACCAAAGAGTGGAGCGGGCCGTGGAGAGCGAAACGGTAAAGATCAGGGCCGACAAGGTGCAGGTCTTCTATGGCGAGAACCACGCGATCAAGGATGTGGACGTGAACATCCTCGACAAGACCGTGACCGCCTTCATCGGCCCGTCGGGCTGCGGCAAGTCGACCTTCCTGCGCTGCCTCAACCGGATGAACGATACGATCGCCTCCTGTCGGGTCGAGGGCGAAATCACGCTTGATGGCGAGGATATCTACGATCCGCGCGTCGATCCGGTCCAGCTGCGCGCCAAGGTCGGCATGGTGTTCCAGAAGCCGAACCCTTTCCCGAAGTCGATCTACGACAATGTGGCCTATGGCCCGCGTATCCACGGGCTGACGCGGTCGAAGGCCGATCTTGACGCGGTCGTGGAAAAGTCGCTGCGCCGGGCCGCGCTCTGGAACGAGGTGAAGGACCGGCTGGCAGCCCCGGGCACCGGGCTGTCCGGCGGCCAGCAGCAGCGTCTCTGCATCGCCCGCGCCGTCGCGACCGAGCCCGAGGTGCTATTGATGGACGAACCCTGTTCGGCGCTCGACCCGATCGCCACGGCGCAGGTCGAGGAACTGATAGACGAGTTGCGCGCCAATTTCTCGGTCGTGATCGTCACCCATTCGATGCAGCAGGCCGCCCGCGTCAGCCAGAAGACCGCCTTCTTCCATCTCGGCAATCTTGTCGAATATGGCGAGACGACGCAGATTTTCACCAACCCGCGCGATCCGCGCACCGAAAGCTACATCACCGGCCGGATCGGCTGAGGAGACGGACCATGGCAGAACAACATATCGCCCGCGCCTTCGACCGCGACCTGGAGGCGATCCAGGCCCTGGTGATGAAGATGGGGGGCATGGTCGAAACCGCGATCCTCGAGGCCGCCAAGGCGCTTGAGGCACGCGACGAGGAACTGGCCGAAGAGGTGCGGCGCGCCGACAAGGCGATCGACGCGCTCGAACTCAAGATCAACGAGGAGGCGGCGCGGGTGATCGCGCTGCGCGCGCCGACCGCGTCGGACCTCAGGCTGGTGCTGACGGTGATGAAGATCGCGGCCTCGCTGGAACGGGTGGGCGACTATGCCAAGAACATGGCCAAGCGCACCCAGGCGCTGGCACAGATGGGCGCGCAAGGCGCGGTCACCGGTTCCGGCGCCTCGCTCCGGCGCATGGCCAAGACGGTGACGGAACTGCTGTCGGATGCGCTGAACGCCTATGCCGGGCGGCACATCGACCTCGCGCAGGATGTGCGTACCCGCGACCGCGAGGTCGATCAGATGTACAATGCGCTCTTCCGCGAGTTCCTGACCCATATGATGGAGGATCCGCGCAACATCACCGCCTGCATGCATCTGCATTTCATCGCCAAGAATATCGAACGGATGGGCGATCATGCCACCACGATCGCCGAACAGGTGGTCTATCTGATCACCGGCGATCTGCCCGACGATGACCGGCCCAAGGCCGAGAATGTCGCCGACCTGAAACCGGTCGCGGGGGCGTGACGATGGACCGCAATTCTCCCTCGGTTCTGGTCGTCGAGGACGAACCGGCGCAGCGTGAGATTCTTGCGTATAATCTCGAGGCGCAGGGCTTTCGCGTCGCCCAGGCCGACGATGGCGAAGAGGCGCTTCTGATGGTGGCGGAGGATACGCCCGACCTGATCGTTCTGGACTGGATGCTGCCGAGCGTTTCGGGGATCGAGGTCTGCCGGCGGCTGAAAAGCCGGGCAGAGACCAAGGGCGTGCCGATCATCATGCTGTCGGCGCGATCCGAAGAGGTCGATCTGGTGCGGGGGCTCGAGACCGGCGCCGACGATTATGTGGTGAAGCCCTATTCGGTCGCCGAACTGATGGCCCGCGTCCGCACCCAGCTGCGACGCACCCGGCCCGCGAGCCAGGGCGAGCTTCTGGAATATGAGGATATCTCGCTCGACGCCACGACCCACCGCGTCCATCGGTCCGGGCAGCTTCTGAAGCTCGGGCCGACCGAGTTCCGGCTCCTGACCACGTTCCTTGAAAAACCCGGCCGGGTCTGGAGCCGCGAACAATTGCTCGACCGGGTCTGGGGGCGCGACATCTATGTCGATACCCGCACCGTGGACGTGCATGTCGGCCGCCTGAGAAAGGCGCTCTGCGCCCATGGCGGCGAGGATCCGGTGCGGACAGTGCGCGGCGCGGGCTACGCGCTTGGCTGAAGCGGGCGCTCATCGTCGGGCTCCGCCCGCTCTTCGCGCGAAGAATCGCCTCTGGCGCGGCTGACGCTTGACAGCACGGGCGCGGGACGGCCTATGGCGCGGCAAGGGGTGGCTTTGCCGCCCGTCGCCACAGCTTTGGGCAAATGAGGTCGCCATGCAGCTTCTGACCATCCCTACCCAGCCGATCGAGGGGCAGAAGCCCGGCACTTCCGGTCTCAGGAAGAAGACCAGGGTCTTCATGGGGCGCCATTATCTTGAGAATTTCGTCCAGGCGATCTTCGACGCGATCGGCGGGGCCGCGGGCAAGTGCTTCGTCCTCGGCGGCGACGGGCGCTATTTCAACGATCGCGCCGCGCAGGTGATCCTGCGCATGGCCGCGGCGAATGGCGCCCGGAAAGTGAT
>JAWKWX010000023.1:0-42150 GCA_041397305.1 Paracoccaceae bacterium
GAAGTCATGGTGATTCCCTTGGACGCGTTTCCATTCCTCGCCCCCGCTGGCCGCTCCTCCGGCCACACCGTGCAGTCCGTGCCAGCGGTTGCGGAGGGGGAGGCCGATCCGGCGCCCTGTGCCTTCCTCGCGCTCTTCGGTCGGGCCGATGCCGATCTATTGGTGCCGGATGCCAGACCGGTGCCCGAGACCGCCGACGGTAATGACGCGCCGGGCGATGGATCAGGCGACGGGCTGGTCGATGGACTGGCAGAAGTGATCGTTTCAGCGCCGGCTTTCGCGGTGCCGCCGCCCGGCGCGGCGCCCAAGATCTCGCCCGACGCGCCCGCCCTCCGGGAAGCCGCGACAGCCCTGCCTGATCGGGGGCCATCGACCCAACCGACCCGCTCAACGGCAGGCGGTATGTCCGACGCGGCGACAAGCCCTGCGCAGGCGGCAAGTGCGGCGGGCACCGGGTCCTTGCCTGTCGTCGCGGGCCGGAAGCCGCCGCCCGGGCACGGACGCGAGGCCGGCGATGCCCCGCCTTTGCCGATCGCCCCGCGCGGCGCACGCAGTGCCACAGGCGATGAATCGGCAAAGGCCAGGGCGTCTGTCCCCGAACGGCCCGCGCCGACGGTCCGAGCAGCCATGGGACAGGGAGAGGATGGCAAGGTCTTGCGCGCTGCAGACGAACCGGCAGTCGCTGCCGCTTCAGACGCACCGGACGACCAAGGCCTGGTCGAGACGCTGGCGCGGGTCCCGCATCGGCCGAGGCAGCACGTTCACCCGGCAATGGACCGCCCGTCGGACGACACGGGCGGCCACCCAGATGGGATGAAGGGCAGGGAAACGCCGGAGGCGACATCGAAAGAGACGCGTGAGCCGGAGGGTCCGTCCATGCCTGCGGCAAGGGCGAACCCTGCAGACGCGGAGCCGCCGCACCGGATCGCGCCGGGCGCAGCGCGTCGCGAGGCCTATGCGCAGCGCGAGGTCGCCAGTCCCATGCCGCGCGACCCGCCCTCCCAGCCGGAGCCCGGAGGGCCGCGAACCGACGGACCTGCGGCGCCAAGCGGCCCGACGGCACCTGTTCCCCTGCTGGCCACGGGCGATCAGCCCGGTGGTCCTGTTCCGGGTCCGGGGCCGGACGCGGACATCACCATCGGGCGGAGCCATGCGGCACCGGCCGCCGCGCCTCCGCATGCGGCAAATCATGGCGATCAGGGCGGCGCCATCGGGCGGCAGCTGGCACAGGGTCTCGACGCCCATCGCGGCGGACCGGTCGAGGTGACGCTTTCGCCCGAGGAGCTTGGCCGGGTGCGGATGGTGCTGCAGGGGGGCGAGACCGGTCTGACGCTGACCCTGACCGCCGAGCGGCCGGAAACGCTCGACCTCATGCGCCGTCACATTGACCAGCTGGCGCAGGATTTCCGTGATCTCGGCTATCGCAACCTGGCCTTTTCCTTCGCCAACGAAGGCGGACGGCAGGGTAGCGGCTGGCAGGGGTCTGCGCGCCCGGACGGTTCCGGGCAGGCCACTTCCATTCAGGGCGCGCCCGCCGCCGATCTGGTCGGCATCGGCCAGCCGATCGCGAACCGCGCCGGACGTCCGGGCCATCCGGGCGATGACCGGCTTGACCTGAGGCTTTGAGGAAACCCCCGATGGACCTGACCACCACAAGCCAGACCAGTGCCGTCCGCGAGACCCCCGCAGGCCGCGCGCCCGAGCCTCAGACAATCTCGTCTGACTATCAGATGTTCCTGAAGATGCTGACGACGCAGATGAAGAACCAGGACCCGCTCAATCCGATCCAGTCCTCGGACTATGCGGTACAGCTTGCCACCTTCTCGGGCGTCGAGCAGCAGGTGAAGACCAACGACCTGCTCGCGGCGCTGACCGCGCAGCTTGGTGTCACCGCCATGGGCCAATATGCAGGCTGGGTCGGGATGGAGGCACGCTCCTCGGCACCCGCACCCTTCGCCGCGGGGCAACCGCTCACGGTCTACCCGACGCCGGCCAAGGGCGCCGACAAGACGGTGCTCGTCGCCTATGACGACAGAAACCGCGAGGTCTGGCGGCAGGAAATCCCGGTCTCCGCCGACCCGGTGCACTGGACGGGCACGACGGCCTCGGGCGGGCAGGTACTGCCGGGGAACTACACGTTCAAGCTCGAGAATTATTCCGGCGGGCAGCTGACGTCGGCCGACAAGGTGCAGACCTTCAGCCGGGTGACCGAGGTCCGGCAAGGCCCGACCGGGCCGCTTCTGGTCCTGGCCGGCGGGGCGACTGTGGCGCCGGGCGATGTTTCGGCGCTCAGGCCGGGCGCCACACCCTGAGACGCTAGAACAGGACGGCCGCCGCAACGCCGGCGGCGAAGGCCGCAAGCACAAGCGCCGCCATGGCCCAGGGGCGGCGGCGATCCCGTTTCGGCTCCTCCGGCACCGCCGCGCCGCGCACCAGAAGCGCCTCGGCGATCAGCGGCAGTTTCGGCCCGAACCGGCCCAGGACCTGCACGGTCTTCACCAGATCGCGCAAAAGCGCCTGCGGGCCGATATTGGTGCGGATGTAATCCTCGACCACCGGGCGGGCGACATCCCAGATGTTGATATGGGCATCGAGCGAGCGGGCCACGCCCTCGACCACCACCATGGTGCGCTGCAGAAGGATCAGTTCCGTCCGGGTTTGCATGCCGAACCGCTCGGTCACTTCGAAAAGGTAGGAGAGGAGATGCGCCATCGAGATCTGGTTGGCATCCATCCCTGCAATCGGCTCGCCCACGGCACGCAGCGCGCGCGCGAACTCGTTGATGTCGCGGTCGCGCGGCACATAGCCAGCCTCGAAATGCACTTCGGCCACGCGCACGTAGTCGCGTCGGATGAAACCCATGAGAATCTCGGCATAGACCCGGCGGGTATAGGCGTCGATCTGGCCCATGATGCCGAAGTCATAGGCGATCAGATCGCCGTTCGCCGCGACCTTCAGATTGCCCTGATGCATGTCGGCATGAAAGAACCCGTCACGCAGCGCATGGCTGAGGAAAAGCTGCAGCACCCGCGCGGCCAGCGCCTGGCAATCATGGCCCGCCGCCTTGATCGCGGCCACATCGCCAAGCGGTATCCCTTCGGCCCAGCCAAGGGTCATCACCCGGCGCGAGGAGAGATGCCAGAGCGGCGTCGGAACCGCGAAACCCGCGTCCTTCGCCGTGTTGACCGCGAATTCCGAGGCGGCGGCACTTTCGAGCCTGAGGTCAAGCTCGCCCATCACCACGCTTTCGAAATGGGCAATCACGTCGGTCGGCCGCAGGCGGCGCGAGGCGGGCGAGAGCAGTTCGATCAGACCTGCGGCGAAGTAGAAGGCGTCGATGTCGCGACGGAAGGCACGTTCGATCCCGGGGCGCAGGACCTTGACCGCCACCTCCTCGCCCGAGGCCGCGACGCGCGCGCGGTGGACCTGCGCGATCGAGGCGGCGGCGACGGGCTCGGAAAAATCGGAGAAGAGAAGCCCGACAGGCCGGCCGAGTTCAGCCGAAACCGTGGCCTGGGCGGTCGCCAGATCGAAGGGCGGCAGCTTGTCCTGCAACACTTTCAACTGGTCGGAAAGCTCCACCCCCACCACGTCGGGGCGGGTCGACAGGACCTGACCGAACTTGATGTAGGCCGGGCCGAGCGCGGTCAGGGCGCGCGTCACCGGCGGCAGGGCCGGATCGCCGCGATAGCCGAGGAAGCGGAAGGGCCAGCCGAGAACCCGCGCCAGAAGCCTTAGCCGCGGCGGCACTTCCATCGCCTCGAGCGCGAGCTTCATCGCGCCGGTGCGTTCGAAGGTCGCACCCGTGCGGATCAGCCGCCAGAGGTTGTGGGGACCCCGCACCTCAGATCTTCCAGCCGGAATGCAGGGCGGCGATCCCCATCGAGAGGTTGCGGTATTTCACCTGCCCGAAACCCGCCTGCCGGATCATGGCGGCGAAACTTTCCTGATCGGGGAACTTGCGGATCGATTCGACGAGATACTGATAGGATGCGCGGTCGTTCGCGACGATCTGGCCCATCAGCGGAATGACGTTGAAGGAATAAAGGTCATAGGCCTTCTGCATCAGATCGTTGGGGATCTGGCTGAACTCCAGCACCATCAGCCGCCCGCCGGGCTTCAGAACCCGGTAAGCCTCCGCCAAAGCGTCGGCGATGCGGGTCACGTTCCTTATGCCGAAGGAGATCGTGTAGACATCGAAGGCGCGGTCGGGGAAAGGCAGCGCCATCGCATCGCCCACGATCCAGTCGAGGCTTGACGCCATGTTTTCGGCCTCGGCGCGTTTGCGGCCCTCGACCAGCATGCTTTCGGTCATGTCGCAGACCGTGGCATGGGCCGTCCTCGCCCGGGCGAGAAAGCGGAAGGCCACATCGCCGGTGCCGCCCGCCACGTCGAGCAGCCTCTGGCCCGGCTGGGGCGCCAGCCAGTCCATCATCGCATCCTTCCACAGGCGGTGGATGCCGACGCTCATCAGGTCGTTCATCACGTCATAACGGTTCGCCACGCGGGTGAAGACGCCATGCACCATCCCGGCCTTGTCAGCCTCGGGCACGGTCTGGAAGCCGAAATGGGTGGTGCTGCCTTGATCCTGGGTCATGTCGTCGGAGGTCATGTCGGGCCTTTCGTTCCCGCCTTCCTTACACGTGGGCGGGCCTGATAGACAATGCGACGTATCGTTAGGGGAACCGCCCATGCCGGAACTGCCAGAGGTCGAAACCGTGCGGATGGGGCTTTTGCCGGTGATGGAGGGCGGCGTGATCGCCCGTGCGCAGGTCAACCGGCCCGACCTGCGCTTTCCGCTGCCCGCGCGGATGGCGGAGCGGTTGACGGGCGCACGGGTCGAGGGGCTGCGGCGGCGGTCGAAATACATCCTCGCCGATCTCTCGACCGGCGAGACGCTGCTGATCCATCTTGGCATGTCGGGACGGATGCTGATTTCGGGCCTCATGCTCGGCGCGTTCCATCACGATCACCCGGCGCCGGAAAAGCATGATCATGTGGTGCTGGACATGGAGGGCGGCGCGCGCGTGACCTTCAACGATGCGCGCCGGTTCGGGGCGATGGATCTGATGCCGACGGCGGGGGTGGAGGCGCACAAGCTTCTGCGCGATCTGGGGCCGGAGCCGTTGGGCAACCTCTTCAGCCAAACCTATCTCGCCGGGCGCCTGAAGGGCCGGGCGATGCCGGTAAAGGCCGCGCTCCTCGATCAGAAGATCGTCGCGGGGCTTGGCAATATCTATGTCTGCGAAGTGCTGCACCGCGCCGGGATCGACCCGCGCCGCTCGTCCGGCGATCTGGATGCCGAGGAAGTGGCGCGGCTGGTGCCGGTGATACGCGAGGTCCTGTCTGAGGCGATCGCGGCCGGGGGATCGTCTCTCAGGGACTACCGGCAGGCGGATGGGGAGCTTGGCTATTTCCAGCATTCCTTCCGGGTCTACGACCGGGAAGGCCAGCCCTGCCCCACGCCAGAGTGCGGCGGAAAGATCGAGCGGATCGTCCAGTCGAGCCGGTCCACCTATCATTGCCCCGCCTGTCAAAGGTGACTTGCACCGTCCGTCCCGCCTGATAGTCACGGGGAAACGGGAGAATGCCATGACCTTTGAAACGCTTCTGATCGAAAGCCACGCATCCGTCCGCCTGATCCGCCTGAACCGGCCCGAGGCGCTGAATGCGCTGAATGCGAAACTGATGGCGGAACTGTCCACGGCGCTCGGCCAGATGGACCAGGACCCGGAGGTGCGGGCGATCGTGCTGACCGGGTCCGAAAAGGCCTTCGCCGCGGGCGCCGACATCCGCGAGATGTCGACGAAGGGCTTCGCCGAGGTCTTCCTCGAGAATATCTTCGCGGCCGATGCCGACCGTATCCGCGCCACCCGCAAGCCGGTGATCGCGGCGGTGGCGGGCTATTGCCTCGGCGGCGGCTGCGAGCTTGCCATGCTGTGCGATTTCATCATCGCCGCCGATACGGCGAAGTTCGGCCAGCCGGAGATCAATCTCGGAGTGATTCCGGGCATTGGCGGGACGCAGCGGATGACACGTCTTGTGGGGCGGGCGAAATCGATGGATCTGCATCTGACCGGACGCATGATGGGGGCGGAAGAGGCAGAGCGCGCCGGCCTGACCGCGCGGACCGTGCCCGCCGCCGATCTGGTGGCCGAGGCGCTGGCCGCCGCGCAGAAGATTGCCGAGAAGTCGCAGATCGCTGTGAAGGCCGCGAAGGAAGCGGTGCATAGGGCCGACGAGATGACCTTGGCGGAAGGTGTGCTTTTCGAACGGCGGCTTTTCCAGTCGCTTTTCGCGACCGAGGACCAGAAAGAGGGGATGCTGGCCTTCATCGAGAAGCGGCCGCCGAAATTCACCGACAGATAGGCGAATTTTGCGCGCGGCGCACTGTTGACTTCTCCGCGAGTCGCCCCTAGAAGCGCGGCTTCAGATTTACTTGAACCGAAATCGGAATCCGTCCCATGGCAAATACGCCCCAGTCCAAGAAGCGCGCGCGCCAGTCCGAGCGTCGTCAAGACGTGAACAAGGCACGCCGTTCGCGGATCCGCACGTTCCTGCGCAAGGTTGAAGAAGCGATCACCTCGGGCAATTCCGAAGTCGCGACCGCCGCGCTGAAGAATGCCCAGCCCGAACTGGCGCGTGGCATCACCAAGGGCGTGCTGCACAAGAACACCGTCGCGCGCAAGATGTCGCGCCTGGCGTCGCGTGTGAAAGCGCTCGCCACCGCTTGACAAGCGAACCTGTCAAGACCGCTTCAGGGGCGCACCGCAAGGTGACGCCCCTTTCGCTTTTCGGACAGGCGCGGATCATCAGGTCACGTAAGATTCTTGCGCTGGAACGGGCCCGAAAACCCTCCTGTCACCCGTTTGCACAGCCCTTCGGGATTCGTTCCCCCAATCGGTGAGTCAAGCGAGAAGTTCTGTTGCGGGGCGCGCGGGCGGCTTGCTAGCGTCTGGTCAGCGATTCACTTCGTCCTGGGGGGACGGAAGACATCGGGGAAGTTGCGGGGGTGCACCCGCTCGACCTCACCGCATATCCGTAATGGTGTGCGGCATGTGCCTTTACCCGTGCGCTTGCGCGGTTGTCTGCGAAGGAACGGTCCAGCCGATTGTTGGCAGGGTTTGCCGTTGTTTCCGACTACCCCGACCTTGTGGGATGCGGCAGCCATCGGGCTGCCCGCGTCCTTGAGGAGAACGGAGGAATGCCGGCCGGGCAACCGGGCGCATGGGACAGAAGATGTGGGCACAAAAAGTATGATCGAGAAAACCTGGGGGCAGGCTCAAGATGAATTGCGCAAGACGGTCGGCAAGAATGCCTTCGCGAGCTGGATCGAGCCGCTGACGCTTGTCAGCCTCGAGGCGGGTACGGCCCGTTTCGACGTCCCGACGAATTTCATGCGCGACTGGGTGTCGCGCAATTATTCCGAACAGATCAGGCTGCATCTCGGCAAGGCGGGCGCCGAGGTCGAGAGGGTGGAATTCGTGGTGCCCAGGGCCCGCGCGGTCCCGATCGCCAAGGTGGCGCCCGCGACCCGCAAGGCGGCAATCCGCCCGCAGGTTTCCCAGCGCAGCGAGGATGGCGACCTGCCCGGCGCCGCGCTCGATTCGCGCTTTACCTTCGATTCGTTCGTGGTCGGCAAACCGAACGAGCTTGCCCATGCCGCCGCCCGCCGGGTGGCCGAAGGCGGACCGGTCACCTTCAACCCCCTCTTCCTTTATGGCGGCGTCGGCCTCGGCAAGACCCACCTCATGCATGCGATCGCCCACGAAATGCAGGCGCGCGATCCCGAACTGCGCGTGCTCTATCTCTCGGCCGAACAGTTCATGTACCGTTTCATCCAGGCCCTGCGCGACAAGCAGATCATGGATTTCAAGGAGCTCTTCCGCTCGGTCGATGTGCTGATGGTCGATGATGTGCAGTTCATCGCCGGCAAGGAATCGACGCAGGAAGAATTCTTCCACACGTTCAACGCGCTGATCGACCAGAACAAGCGCATCGTGATTTCCGCCGACCGCGCGCCGGGCGAAATCAAGGATCTGGAAGAGCGGATCAAGTCGCGCCTGCAGTGCGGGCTGGTCGTCGACCTGCATCCGACCGATTACGAATTGCGCCTCGGCATCCTGCAGCAAAAGGCAGAGACCTATCTGGCGCTGCATCCGGGCGTGAAGCTCGCGGGCGGGGTCCTGGAGTTTCTCTCGCACCGGATCACCACCAACGTCCGCGTGCTGGAAGGGGCGCTGACCCGGCTTTTTGCCTTCGCCTCGCTCGTCGGCAAGGAAATCACCCTCGACCTCGCGCAGGACTGCCTTGCCGATATCCTGCGCGCCTCGGACCGCAAGATCACCATCGAGGAGATCCAGCGCAAGGTCAGCGAACATTTCAACATCCGGCTGTCCGACATGATCGGGCCGAAGCGGACCCGCACCATCGCCCGTCCGCGGCAGGTGGCGATGTATCTGGCCAAGCAGCTGACGACGCGCAGCCTGCCGGAAATCGGCCGCCGCTTCGGCGGGCGCGATCATACGACCATCATGCATGGCGTGCGGGTGATCGAGGAAATGCGCGGCACCGATCATCAACTGGCCGAAGACGTCAACCTCTTGCGCAGGCTTCTGGAAAGCTGAGCATTTGCGGCGGGGCGCGGCTTGACCTCGCGCCCCTTTCCGGTTGAAACATCTGAAAAACCTTGAGCCCGGGCGGAAACTTGCTAGTTTTCCTGTCCCGGGCTCGGCCCGGGCATGACAGGGGACGGAAATGAAACTCAGCATCGAACGCGCAGTGCTTCTGAAGGCGGTCGCCCAGGCACAGTCGGTCGTCGAACGCCGCAACACCATTCCGATCCTCGCCAACGTGCTGATCGAGGCCGAAGGATCGACGGTGTCCCTGCGCGCCACCGACCTCGATATCGAGGTGACCGACAAGGCCACCGCGATGGTCGAACGCGCCGGTGCAACCACGGTTTCGGCGGTGATGCTGCATGAAATCGTGCGCAAGCTGCCCGACGGGGCGCTGGTACAGCTGACCGACGACAGCGCCTCGGGTCGCCTGACGGTCGAGGCCGGCCGATCGACCTTCTCGCTCGCGACGCTGCCGCGCGAAGATTTTCCGGTGATGGCCTCGTCGGAATATTCGGCGAACTTCTCGGCGCCCGCGGGCGTGCTGCGGCGGCTCTTCGACAAGTCGAAATTCGCGATCTCCACCGAAGAGACGCGCTATTACCTGAACGGCGTCTACATGCACGTGGCGACCGGCGAGGACGGACCCGTGCTGCGCTGCGTCGCGACCGACGGCCACCGGCTTGCCCGGATCGACGCCGCTTTGCCCGATGGCGCACAGGGCATGCCGGGCGTGATCGTGCCACGCAAGACCGTGGGCGAGCTCAGGAAACTTCTCGAAGATGACGAGGCGAAGATCGCCGTTTCGGTCAGCGAGACCAAGGTGCGCTTCGCCACACCCGCAATCACGCTGACCTCGAAGGTCATCGACGGCACCTTCCCCGACTATACCCGCGTGATCCCGACCGGGAATACCAAGCGGCTGGAGGTCGACGCGGCCGAGTTCGCGAAGGCGGTGGACCGGGTGGCGACCGTATCGTCGGAACGGTCGCGCGCAGTGAAGATGCAGCTGGACGAGGATCGGCTGGTCCTGTCGGTCAACGCGCCTGACAGCGGCGCGGCGGAAGAGGAACTGGCCGTTGCCTATGGCGACGAGCGGCTGGAGATCGGCTTCAACGCCAAGTACCTCCTGGAGATCGCCAGCCAGGTCGACCGCGAGAATGCCGTGTTCCTGTTCAACTCGGCGGGCGACCCGACCCTGATGCGCGAAGGCAACGATACGTCGGCCGTCTATGTCGTGATGCCGATGCGGGTGTGAGCGCGGGGGCGCTGCCCCCGCACCCCCGGGATATTTGCACCACAATGAAGGGCAGGAGGGTCTTCGGGGTGCCCGTCACGGAACTGCTCTTGTCGCATTTCCGCTCTCATCGGCGCACGGTGCTGACCTTTGACGGCAGACCGCTCGCGATCCATGGGCCGAACGGCGCGGGCAAGACCAACATCCTCGAAGCGGTCTCGCTTCTCTCGCCGGGCCGGGGGCTGAGGCGGGCCGGGGGCGATGAGCTGGCGCGGCGGCCCGAGGCGCTCGGCTGGAAGATCGCAGCAACCGTCGACGGGCACGAGATCGAGACCCAGGCAGAGCCTGGTGCGGCGCGGACCGTCGTCATCGACGGCAAGACGGCGACGCAGGCGGCGCTGGGGCGGATCGCGCGCATCCTGTGGCTGACCCCGGCGATGGATCGGCTGTGGATCGAAGGCGCCGAGGGGCGGCGCCGGTTCCTTGACCGGATGGTCCTGTCCTTCGTGCCCGCCCATGCCGAGGCGGCGCTTGCCTATGAAAAGGCGATGCGTGAACGGAACCGGCTTTTGAAGGACGAGGTGCGCGACCCTGCCTGGTATGCGGCGCTTGAGGCGCAGATGGCCGAGGCGGGCGCCGAGATCGACGCGAATCGCCGCCTGGCGCTTGCCCGGCTTGCCGAAGCGCAAGAGGGCGCGGAAACCGCCTTCCCGACGGCCGATCTGACGCTTCTGGATGGGGAAGACGGGGCCGTATCCGGCAGCGCCGCGATGCTGGCCGAGGCGCTGGCTGCGGGCCGCTCTCGCGACATGGCGGTGGGCCGGACGCTTGTCGGCCCGCATCGTGCCGACCTGTCGGCCCTCTTTGCGGCCAAGGGGACGCCCGCGGCCCAATGTTCGACCGGCGAGCAGAAGGCGCTTCTCATCTCGCTCATCCTCGCCAATGCCCGCGCGCTTGCGGCCGACATCGGCCAGCCGCCGATCCTCCTCCTGGACGAGGTCGCGGCCCATCTCGATCAGGATCGTCGCGCAGCGCTCTACGACGAGATCGTGGCACTTGGCGCGCAGGCCTTCATGACAGGCACCGGGCCCGAGCTATTCGAAACGCTCGAGGCGCGCGCGGAATGGCTTGAAGTCTCGGACGGCGAAGGCCAGTCTCGCGCTACATTCCGGAGCGCCCCATGAAAGCCGAACGCATCACGCTCATCACCCTCGGTGTGGCCGATATCCGCCGCTCGCGGACCTTCTATGAGGATTGGGGCTGGAAGGTCCATCCGGCGTCGATGGAGGCGCTTGTGCTCTTCCAGATGGGCGGGCTGGCGCTGGCGCTGTTCGACCTGAAGGCGCTGGCCGAGGATCAGGCCCGGCCCGGCGCGCAGCTCGGTACGGGTGCAATGACGTTGGCGCAGAACATGGAGAGCGCGGCCGAGGTGGACGGGACCTTCGCCCGCGCCGTCGCGGCGGGCGCCACGGTGCTGAAAGCACCGCAAGACGTCTTCTGGGGCGGCTATTCCGGCTATTTTGCCGACCCCGACGGCCATGTCTGGGAAATCGCCCACAATCCGTTCTGGCCCCTGAGCAAGGACGGGCGCCTGACCCTGCCGGAGCCGGAATGACCGTCACATTCTCGCAGCTTGCCCTCTATGCGGGCGGCATGTTCCTTCTCTGGGCTGTGCCCGGCCCCGTCTGGGTGGCGCTGACCGCGCGATCGCTTTCGGGCGGCTTCGCCTCGGCCTGGCCCCTCGCCGTCGGCGTGGCGCTCGGCGATCTCATCTGGCCCTTGTGCGCCATCTTCGGCCTGACCTGGATCCTGTCGGTCTATGGCGACTTCCTGTCCCTTCTCCGCTGGGTGGCAGCAGGCGTATTCGTGCTGATGGGTGCGATGCTCATCCGCAAATCCGTCGGACCGATGAAGGCCGACAGCCGCCTGACGAAGCCCGGCAGGTGGGCGGCCTTCTCGGTTGGCGTCGCCGCGGTGATCGGCAATCCCAAGGCCATCCTATTCTACATGGGTGTGCTGCCCGGCTTCTTCGACCTGTCGCGGATTGCCGGCCCCGACATCGCCGCGATCCTGGCCGTCTCGGCCCTTGTCCCGATGCTTGGCAACCTCGCCCTCGCCCTCTTTCTCGACCGTGCCCGCGCGCTTCTCGCCTCGCCCGATCGGATGCACCGGCTGAACGTGATCTCGGGCGGCCTTCTGATTGCCGTCGGCCTCACCATCACCCTGACCTGATCCCCACTTTCTGTCCGGAAATACTCCGGGGGTTGCGGGGGGCAGGGCCCCCCCGCGCGGATCGCCGCCAACGGCGGCGAAACCACAAAATCTTGGGGCTTCCGCGTGACAATTCCCGCCCAGACCCCTATAAAACGGGCAGCAGGAACACAGGCGGACAGGCATGACTGAGAAGGCGCAAAAGCCCGGCGAATATGGCGCGGATTCCATCAAGGTTCTCAAGGGGTTGGAAGCGGTCCGCAAGCGTCCCGGCATGTATATCGGCGATACGGACGACGGTTCGGGCCTGCATCACATGGTCTACGAGGTCGTCGACAACGGCATCGACGAGGCGCTGGCCGGTCACGCGACCGAAGTCGTGGTGAAAATCCACGCCGACGACTCCGTTTCCGTCCGCGACAACGGCCGCGGCATCCCCGTCGACATGCACGCCGAGGAAGGCGTCTCGGCGGCCGAAGTGATCATGACCCAGCTGCATGCGGGCGGCAAATTCAACAACACGGATGAGGGCGGCAACGCCTACAAGGTCTCGGGCGGCCTGCATGGCGTCGGCGTTTCCGTCGTCAACGCGCTGTCGGAATGGCTGGAGCTCACCGTCTGGCGCAATGACACCGAATATCACGCGCGGTTCGAGGATGGCGAATGTACCGTCCATGTGCACGAGGTAGGCCCCGCGCCGGGCAAGCGCGGCACCGAAGTACGCTTCCTCGCCTCGGCCAAGACCAACCGGCCGGACGGCACCTTCTCGGACCTCGAATATCAGTTCAAGACGCTCGAAAACCGCCTGCGGGAGCTGGCCTTCCTCAATTCCGGCGTGCGCATCGTCCTCGAGGACGACCGCCATGCCGAGCCGATCCGGACCGAGCTTTTCTACGAAGGCGGCGTGCGGGAATTCGTGAAATATCTCGACCGCTCCAAACAGTCGGTGATGGCCGAACCGATCTACATGACCGGCGAACGCGGCGGCATCGGCGTCGAAGTGGCGATGTGGTGGAACGACAGCTACCACGAAAGCGTGCTGCCCTTCACCAACAACATCCCCCAGCGCGACGGTGGCACCCACCTTGCGGGCTTCCGCGGCGCGCTGACCCGCACCATCAACAATTACGCGCAATCCTCCGGCATCGCCAAACGCGAGAAGGTCGATTTCACCGGCGACGATGCGCGCGAGGGCCTGACCTGCGTCCTGTCGGTCAAGGTGCCAGACCCGAAATTCTCCAGCCAGACCAAGGACAAGCTGGTTTCATCCGAAGTCCGTCCGGCGGTCGAGAATCTGGTGAACGAAAAGCTCGCCGAATGGTTCGAGGAAAATCCCGCTCAGGCCAGGATCATCGTCGGCAAGATCATCGAGGCCGCGCTCGCCCGCGAAGCCGCCCGCAAGGCCCGCGAACTCACGCGGCGCAAGACGGCGATGGATGTGGCCTCGCTGCCCGGCAAGCTGGCCGATTGCCAGGAAAAGGATCCCGCCCTGTCGGAACTCTTCCTGGTCGAGGGCGACAGCGCCGGCGGCTCGGCCAAGCAGGGCCGCGAGCGCAAGAACCAGGCGGTCCTGCCCTTGCGCGGCAAGATCCTGAACGTCGAACGCGCGCGCTTCGACCGGATGCTGGGGTCGGAGCAGATCGGCACGCTGATCACCGCGCTCGGCACCGGGATCGGGCGCGACGAGTTCAATATCGACAAGCTGCGCTACCACAAGATCATCATCATGACCGACGCCGACGTCGACGGCGCCCATATCCGCACGCTGCTGCTGACCTTCTTCTTCCGCCAGATGCCCGACCTGATCGAGCGCGGCCACCTCTATATCGCGCAGCCGCCGCTCTATAAGGTCGCGCGCGGCAAGTCCGAGGTCTATCTCAAGGACCAGGCGGCACTCGAGGATTATCTCGTCCAGGCCGGGATCGACGGCGCGGTGCTGAAGCTCGGCACCGGCGAAGAGATCACCGGCGCCGATCTGGCGCGCGTGATCGAGGAGGCGCGGGTGGTCAAGCGCATCCTCGGCGCTTTCCCGACCCACTATCCCCGCCATATCCTCGAACAGGCGGCGATCGCCGGGGCGCTCTTGCCCGGCCGGGTCGATGCCGATGCCCAGGGCGTGGCGAACGAGGTCGCGCGGCGGCTTGACGATGTGGCGGTCGAATACGAACGCGGCTGGTCCGGACGCCCGACCCAGGACCACGGCTTGCGCTTTTCGCGCGCGCTGCGGGGTGTCGAGGAGGTGCGGACGCTCGATGGCGCCGTCCTGCGGTCCGGCGAAAGCCGCCGCCTTGCGACCCACACGCAGAGCCTGCAGGAAACCTACGGCACGCTCGCCCGCCTCGTCCGCAAGGACAAGGAGCAGGAGGTTCATGGCCCGATCGAACTTCTGGCTGCGATCCTTGCCGAGGGCGAAAAGGGCCTGACGCTGCAACGCTACAAGGGCCTGGGCGAAATGAACCCCGAACAGCTGTGGGAAACCACGCTCGACGCCTCCGCCCGCACGCTCTTGCAGGTCAAGGTCGACGATGTCGCCGAGGCAGAGGACATCTTCACCAAGCTGATGGGCGATGTGGTCGAGCCGCGCCGTGAGTTCATCCAGCAGAATGCGCTCAGCGTCGAGAACCTCGATTTCTGATCTGGCCGGGAGGCGCGTTTTTCGGCGCCTCTCGTGACCTCCCGGTTCGGCTCATGGCAGAGATCTGCCGCGCCTCGGCCACGGGGAGATACCGCCAGCCACGCGGGTTGGAACGCACCGGCACCCTCAGGAAACGCGCGAACAGGACGGGCGCCGGTGCGTATCGCCGGGGCCGGGGCCCCGGCGAATTCTATTCGCCACCGCCAAGGCTGTGGACGTAGGTTGCCACTGCGCGAATGTCGGATTCGCTCAGACGCCCGGCCCAGGCCGGCATCACGCCGAAGCGTGCCCTGGTGACGGTTTCCTTCAGCGTCGCCGCGTCGCCGCCATAGAGCCAGATCGCGTCGGTCAGGTTCGGCGCGCCCTGTGCGCGGTCGCCCGTGCCCTGATCGCCATGGCAGGCGGCGCAATTGTCGGCGAAAACCGTTGCCCCGGCCGCGGCCAGCGCCGCGTCATGGTCCTGACCCGAGATCGCGAGCACATGGTTCACCACAGCGTCGATGTCACCCTCTTCCAGAATGTCGCCGAAGGCGGGCATCTGCGAAAAGCGGGCATCGGCATCGGTCGTATTGCGAATGCCGTGGCTGATCGTCACATGGATATCGTCGATCGTACCGCCCCAAAGCCAGTCATTGTCCAGAAGGTTGGGGAAGCCCTTTGCCCCGCCAGCGCCCGCGCCATGGCATTGCGCGCACCAGGTGGAAAAGACCGCCTTGCCGGCGTTCTGGGCGAAGGGACCAAGTTCCGGATCGGCCGCGATCCCGTCCAGCGGCGCCGCGGCGAGCTTCGCCTCGATCGCGGCATTCGCGTCATCGAAGGCCTTGATCTCGACCGCGACATCGGCCCGAGTCGAGCCGCCCCAGAGCCCGTGGGTGACGCCGTTCACCAAAGGCCAGGCGGGGTAGAGGATCGTATAGGCGATCCCCCAGACGATGGTGGCGTAGAAGACCCAAAGCCACCAGCGCGGCATCGGATTGTCGAATTCCTCGATCCCGTCCCACTGATGGCCAGTGGTCGGCGGAGGCGCCTTCTTCTCTTGCGGTCTCTTGCTCATCGTCCCGTCTCCTTCGCCCCTGCCGCAGGCACGGCGCGGGCGGGTCTGTCTTCATGGCGGAAGGGAATTTGCGACACATCCTCGTGCACCGCGCGCGATCCCGGCCGGAAGGCCCAGAGGATCACCCCGATGAAGATCGCGAACAGGGCCAGCAGCGCCCAGCTGTCGGCAAATTCCCTGAGGATGGAATAAAGGTCCATATCCGCCCCCTATCGCTGCGGGTCGGGTTCGAAGGTCGAGAAATCAACCATCGTGCCCAGAACCTGAAGATAGGAGACCAGGGCATCCATCTCGCTGATCCCGGGCTGGCCGTCGAAGTTGGCGACGTTGGCCTTGGGATAGCGCGCCAGAAGCCCCTCGGTGTCGGCGTCCGGGTCGGCCTGGGCCTTGAAGTCGTCCTTCGCGGCCTCGATCATCTCGGACGTGTAGGGGACGCCGACCATCGCGTCGGTCTCCAGCCGGTCGGTGATCCAGGTGGGCTGGATCATCCGCTCCTTCAGGAACCCGTATTTCGGCATCACCGATTCCGGCACCACCGATTGCGGATCGCTCAGGTGGGCGACGTGCCATTCGTCCGAATACCGGCCGCCGACCCGCGCGAGGTCCGGCCCGGTACGCTTCGATCCCCACTGGAACGGATGGTCGTACATCGATTCCGCCGCCAGGCTGTAATGGCCATAGCGTTCGACCTCGTCGCGCATCGGACGGATCATCTGGCTGTGGCAGACATAGCAGCCTTCACGGACGTAGATGTCGCGGCCCGTCAACTCCAGCGGCGTATAGGGGCGCACGCCTTCCACCTTCTCGATCGTGTTCTGCAGGTAGAAGAGCGGCGAGATTTCCACGATCCCGCCGATTGTCACCACCAGAAGCGAGGCGACCAGGAGGAGCGTGGCGTTCTTTTCGAGAACCTTGTGCTTTTCGAGAATTGCCATGGTCCGGCCCCCCTATTCGGCCGGGATCGCGACGCCGAACCCGGCACGGGCCGGTTGCTTGGCGACGGTTGCCCAGAGGTTGTAGAGCATGATGAGGGCACCGGTCAGGAACAGCGTTCCACCAAGCGCGCGCACCACATACATCGGGAATTTCGCGGCGACCGTGTCGGCGAAGGCGTTCACGAGGAAGCCGTTCGCATCCACTTCGCGCCACATCAGGCCTTCCATGATGCCGGTCACCCACATCGAGGCGGCGTAAAGCACGATCCCGATGGTGGCGAGCCAGAAGTGCCAGTTGACGAGGCTGAGGCTGTAAAGCCCGTCGCGCTTCCACAGTTTCGGCACGAGGTAATAGAGGGCGCCGAAGGTGATCATCCCGTTCCAGCCCAGCGCGCCGGAATGGACGTGGCCGATGGTCCAGTCGGTGTAGTGGGACAGCGAGTTCACGGCCTTGATCGACATCATCGGCCCTTCGAAGGTCGACATGGCGTAGAAGCCGATCGAGATCACCATCATCCTGAGGATCGGGTCGGTGCGCAGCTTGTCCCAGGCACCCGACAGCGTCATCAGCCCGTTGATCGCCCCGCCCCAGGACGGCATCCACAGGATGACCGAGAAGACCATGCCAAGCGTCGAGGCCCAGTCGGGCAGCGCGGTGTAATGCAGGTGGTGGGGACCGGCCCAGATGTACAGGAAGATGAGCGCCCAGAAGTGGATGATCGACAGCTTGTAGCTGTAGACCGGCCGCTCGGCCTGTTTGGGCACGAAATAATACATCATGCCGAGGAAGCCCGCGGTCAGGAAGAAGCCCACGGCATTATGGCCATACCACCATTGTGTCATCGCATCCTGCACGCCCGAGAAGAGCTGCACCGATTTCGAACCGAAGATCGAAACCGGGATCGAGATGTTGTTCACCAGATGCAGCATCGCGACAGTGACGATGAACGACAGAAGGAACCAGTTCGCCACGTAGATGTGGGGTTCCTTGCGCTTGAACAGCGTGCCCATGAAAACGGCGAGGAACGAGACCCAGACAATGGTCAGCCACCAGTCCACGTACCATTCCGGCTCGGCATATTCCTTCGACTGGGTGGCGCCGAGGATATAACCGGTCGCCGCCAGCACGATCACCAGCTGATAGCCCCAGAACACGAACCAGGCGAGATTGCCGCCCCAGAGCCGCGCGGCGGTGGTGCGCTGTACGATATAGAAGGTCGACATGATCAGGGCATTGCCGCCGAAAGCGAAGATGACCGCCGATGTGTGCAGCGGGCGCAGCTTGCCGAAATTCATGTAGCCCTGGGTCAGGTCCGAAAAGTTCAGCGCGGGAAAGGCCAGCTGAAAGGCGATGATCACGCCGACCAGAAAGCCGACGCAGCCCCACAGCGCGGTGGCGATCGCCCCGGCCCGCACCACGCCATCGTTATATTCGTCCTGCGGATGCGCATGTCCGTCACCAGCCGTCCGCAGCGCCCAGACAAAGGTCGCGGCGGCGGCCAGCATGACGGTCAGCGCGTTCACCATATAGGCCAGATCATGCGCGTAATTGGCCGCAATGGCGGCCAGAACCGCGATCGCCGCCAGTACGGCAAGCTTGATGTAATCCCACATTCTCGCGTCCCTTCGTCGCTTCGCGGGTGCGGGCAAGACAGAGTCCCGCCCCCCGGTCACTCACCGGCACTTAGTCCGGTCACCACCCGTTTCACATTGATCTGGGTCAAGCCGCAAGCGCGCGGTTTGATCCGCGTCAAAGCGGCGCATCGAGCAGGGGCTAGCTTGTTCCGGCAGCGACCCCCATATCGGGGGTGCCCGGATCATCCCTGAGGGAGACAAGCATGGCTTACAAATCCATCCTGACCGTCGTCACCGCGGCCAAGTCGGCCGCCACCCAGATTGACGCCGCCGTGGCGCTGGCGCGGCGCGAGGACGCGCATCTCGATGTCCTGTGCCTGTCCATCGACCGCACGCAGAGCGGCTATTATTATATCGGCGCCGCGCCAATGGCGCCGATCGTGCTGCAGGAAACGCTCCAGCAGGCAGAGGCAGAGGCGAAGGCGATCGAGGCCGCCGTCCGCGCCCAGCTCGCGCCGGAGGAGATCCGCTGGGCGGTCGACACTGCCATCGCCCAGATGGGCGCCGTCGGGCCCGAGGTCGGGCGGCTGGCGCGGTTCGCCGATCTCGTGGTGGTGCCGCAACCCTATGGCGCCGGGACCGATTCGGAACAGGAACAGATCCTCGAATCGGCGCTCTTCGACGGGCGCGCCGCCGTCCTCATGCTGCCGCCCGGCAAGGTCGATGCCGATTACGGCCGTCGCATCGTCGTCGCCTGGAACCAGAGCGACCAGTCGATGGCGGCCGTCCGGGCCGCCCTTCCGGCACTGAAGGCCGCCGCCTTCGTCGATGTCGTCGTCGTCGCCCCGCCGGCGCATGGGCCGGAACGGTCCGACCCGGGCGGCATGCTGTCGCAATTCCTGTCGCGCCACGGCATCCGCACCGAGGTGTCCGTACTGGCCAAGACGCTGCCGCATGTCTCCGACCAGCTTTGCCGCCATATCGAGGACGTGAATGCCGACCTTCTGGTCATGGGTGCTTACGGCCATTCGCGGTTCCGCGAGGCGATCCTCGGCGGCACGACGCTGGAAATGCTGGAAAAAGCTCCGGTGCCGGTGCTGACGGCGCATTGACGGCCGGAAGGCACGCCCCGGCGCCCGCATGGCGCCAGCGCTGATCCGGCCTCGTCAGTCCGGTCGCCTCGGTTCGTCCCGGTTGTTGCAATAGAGCGCGATCTTGTTGCCCTGCGGGTCGCGCAAATAGCCAACGTAGAAATACGGGCCATAGGCACCGCGAAAACCCGGCGCGCCCTCGGTCCGCCCGCCGGCCGCCAGCGCGGCCGCATGAAGCTCGCGCACCTTCGCCTGGGTTTCCACCCGGAACGCCACCATCGTGCCGTTGCCGACCGATGCGCGCTGTCCGTCGAACGGATAGCGTATATAAAGTTCGACTGGCGCCTGCCGGTCGTCCGGTCCGCCCGGAATAGAACAGCTCAACCCCTCGTCCGAGAGCGTCAGTTCATAGCCAAGGCCCGGCAGGAAGGCGGAATAGAACCTCTCCGCCGCCCCGATATCGTCGGCGCCGAGTGTTACGTAACCTATCATGCGGTCTTGGCCCTCCGTGCCGGATGAAGCGTCGAACGGGTGGTTCCGATGCTCCCTCGACCAATAATCATGATGCGCCATGAATCACAGCTGCCATTGCCTCTGCCTGCGAAATGGTGATTCCATCCGGCGTCAGGCGCAAAGGTCCCTGCCTACTGTTCCTGACAGGGGCCTGGCGGGCGAAGAAAGCGCTTGATCTCAAGTTGAGTTGAGAAATTAGAACACTCCGGGGATCAAACTGGAAGAGCGGATCATGACGGGAACGGCAGAGGAAGTGGGTGCGGCGCATGTGCCCTGGCGGGAGGTGCTGACGCGCGCCCAGATGTCTTCCCTCCTGCTGGTGTGCCTCGGCGTCTGGCTGCATGCGGCGGATGCCTTGATCGTCGCCACCATGATGCCTGCCATCGTGGCCTCGGTCGGGGGCGATGAATATGTCGCCTGGTCAATCGCCCTTTACGAAATCGGCACGATCCTGGCGGGTGCCACCGGGGCCTGGCTGACGCGCCGTATCGGCCTGAGGAAACCCATGGGTGGCGCAGCCCTGATCTTCGCAGCGGGCTGCCTGCTCAGTGCCGTGGCGCCGACGATGCCCGTGCTTCTTGGCGGGCGTCTTCTTCAGGGGATCGGCGGCGGCGGGCTGACGGCCATGTCTTTCATCGCCATGAACCGGCTGTTCGCCGCGCGCTATCTGGCCCGCGTCATGGCGGTGATCTCGGTCCTGTGGGGCGGCGCTGCCTTCCTCGGGCCGCTGGTCGGCGGTGTGTTCGCCGAGCATCTGGGCTGGCGCTGGGGTTTTGTCTTCTTCGGCGCCCAGGCACTCGCGCTCGCGCTCTGGATTCTCCTGCTGCTGCGCCTGCCGCCCGCCGCCGGTTCCGTGGCACAGGGCGGCCGGCTGCCGCTTGGGCGGCTCGCGCTCCTCGGGCTCGGGATACTTGCTGTTGCCTGGGCCGGGATCGGTATCTCGCCACTCAGGACCAGCCTTCTCCTTATCTCCGGTCTCGCGGCGCTGGCCCTCTTCCTTGCCGCCGACGCCCGCGCGGGCGCGGACCGTCTGCTGCCGTGCCGTCCGCTCGATCCGCGCGCGCCGATCGGTGCGGCGCAGCTGATGAACCTCGCGATGAGCGTGGCGACGATCGCGCTTGTCGCCTACGGACCCTTGCTGATGGTGCTGATCCACCATGCCTCGCCTACCGAGGCCGGCATGGTGCTTGCGGTCGAGGCGATCGCCTGGACGGTGGCGGCCTTCACCTTCTCCGGCGCACCGGAAAAGCGCGACCCGCTCCATATCGCTGTCGGCATCAGCTGCGTCGCGGCGGGTGTCACAAGTGCGATCTGGATCCTGCCGCACGGGCCGCTTGCCCTGATCGCGCTGCCTTCGGGCCTTCAGGGCTTCGGTTTCGGCCTGGCCTGGACCTTCGTCCTGCGCCGCGCGCGCCGACTGACCGACCCGGACGATCTTGACCGTCTGTCCGGCGCCTCCTCGACCATCGGCCATTTCGGCTATGCGTTCGGGGCGGCGCTTCTCGGGATTCTCGCCAATGCCATGGGTTTCAGCACCGACATGACGGTGTCTGAGGCCGCCCATCTGGCACGCGGCCTTTTCATCGGCTGCCTGCCTGCGCTCGCGGTCGGGCTTTATGCCACCTGGCGGTTCACGCGGCGCAGCGCGGCGGAACCCGCCTATTCCGGATAGGCCGCCTTGCAGGCGGCCATCGCGGGTGCCGCGGCCTTCGCCAGCGTCGCTCGCCTTTCGGTCAGGCCCGCCAGCTTGCGCTTCTCGGCCGCCGGATCGATCGGCACCTCGTCGCGCACCGTATCCTCCTGCGGTTCCCAGCACATCTGGGTGCGGACCCGGGTGCCCGGCGTATGCGGGCCCGGCGCGATGCAGGCGACCCAGGCCCAGCGCGTCACGTCGCGGTATTCATAGGCATAGCCGCGGGCAAGATTGCCTTCCGTCTCGGCGATCAGGCGCTCGATCTTCCTGAGTTCGCCGGTCTCGCGGCGGATGCACTGTTCCTGCGGCGTGCCGCAGGCGACAAGGGCAAGAGGGGCCAGCAGAAGGGCACGGGCACGCATGTCAACACTCCTTGAACCGCAGCTGAGTCTACTCTGCGGCAGACTGCGCGCAAGGGTCGCTATGGCCGGTCCGGCAGGAACCTGCTAGCAGAAACGCAAGGGAAAGGGCCACCGATGACCGAGACGTTCGACCGCGAGAAGATCGAGGCTTCCGCCTGGTTCCGTACCTTGCGGGACCGGATCGTCGCGGCCTTCGAAGGGCTTGAGGACAGCCACCTGTCAGGCCCGTTCGCCGACAGGCCCCCCGGCCGTTTCGACGTGACGCCGACGGTGCGGACGGCCGAGGACGGCGGCGAGGCGGGTGGCGGGCTGATGAGCGTGATGCGCGGCGGTCGGGTGTTCGAGAAGGTGGGGGTGAATGTCTCCACCGTCCACGGCCGACTGGGCGAGCGGGCGCAGAAGGCGATGGCCGCGCGCGGCGTGCCGGGCATGGCGGAGGATCCGCGCTTCTGGGCCTCGGGTATCAGCCTTGTGGCCCACATGCAGAACCCGCATGCCCCCGCCGCCCATATGAACACCCGCATGTTCTGGACCCCGCAGGCCTTCTGGTTCGGTGGCGGCGCCGACCTCAACCCCTGCATCGAATACGCGGATGACACGGCGCATTTCCATGCGAAGATGCGGGGCGCCTGCGATGCCCACGATCCGGGCTATTACGCGCGCTTCAAGGCCTGGGCGGACGACTATTTCTTCATCCCGCACCGGGGCAGGGCGCGGGGCGTGGGCGGCATCTTCTTCGACGATCTGAATACCGGCGACTGGCAGGCCGACTTCGCCTTCACCCGGTCGGTCGGAGAGGCCTTCCTGCCCGCCTTCCTGCCCTTGGCCGACCGCCGCCGCGCCACGCCCTGGACCGGGGAAGACAAGGAAGCGCAGCTCATCCATCGCGGGCTTTATGCCGAATATAACCTCGTCTACGACCGGGGCACCAAATTCGGGCTTGAGACCGGACATGATGCCAATGCGGTCTTGATGAGCCTGCCGCCCCTGGCAAAGTGGGTCTGACTTGGACCCGTCCGGCCTGACGTTTGAAACGACGGGCGCATTCCTCGCGCTCTCGGCGATCATCGAACTGACGCCGGGGCCCAACATGACCTGGCTTGCGATCGTCGCCGTGACCGAGGGGCGCAGGCCAGGCTATGCGGCGGTGGGCGGCGTGGCGCTTGGCCTCGCCCTCGTCGGCATCGCCGCGGCACTTGGCCTGGCGGCAGCGATCGGCGCCTCGCCCCTCGCCTACCAGATCCTGCGCTGGGGCGGCGTTCTCTACCTGCTTTGGCTCGCGTGGGACGGCTGGCGCGGCGACGGCAAGATCGAGGGCATGGCCGGGCCGGGCACGTCGCTCTGGCGCTATTTCCGGCGCGGGCTGATCACCAACCTGCTCAATCCCAAGGCGGCGGTCTTCTATATCGCGGTCCTGCCGGGCTTTGTCGATCTGTCCGGGCCGGTCCTGTCCCAGACCCTCATTCTCTCTGTCCTGTATGTCCTCACCGCGACCACGATCCATGCCGCGATCGTCACCGCCGCCGGGTTCGCGCGGCGCTGGCTGGAGGATCCGGTGCGCGAAGGGGCCGCGCGCCGCGCACTCTCCGCGCTTCTCGCTCTGGTGGCACTCTGGTTTGCGTGGAAGACCGGCGCCTAAAGCCGCGCTTCGGCCCGCAGAAGAAGCGCGACGCCAAGGATGATCACCGCCATGCCGATCCACTGGCGGCGGCTCACTTTCTGCCGGAACCAGTAGAGCGAGACCGCCTGCGCGAAGATCACTTCAATCAGCGCCAGCGTGCGGACATTCGCGGCGGCGGTCAGCGCGAAGCCCAGAAACCAGAATTCCGACGCGAAGGCGCCCAGGAATCCGGCGCCGAGCGAGGCACGCCAGACCCGGAAGGAAGCGACAAGCGCCTGCCGGTCGGCGAACGCCATCCACAGAAGCAGGATCGCCGTCTGCATCGTCAGCGCGATCACCAGCGTGGTCGTGGCCCTGATCAGGAAGGATCCCTCGCCCAGACCGACGATCCCGCCGCGATAGCCAATGGCCGACAAGCCGAAAAGACCCGCCGCCGCGATGCCAGTCAGGACGGGCGTCACCTCGCCCCAGAGCGCCACGCCGGGCTTGGTCGAACTGATGATCACACCGACGGTCGCGATCAGGATGGCCGCGAGCATCCCGGGCCCGAGCGGATCGCCGAGGATGAGCGCCGCCCCAAGCGCCAGGAGCACGGGTTCGGTCTTGATCCAGGCGGTGGCGAGCGCGAAGGACCGCGCCTGCATCAGCCTGAGCATGAATGCCGTCGCGCCGATCTGGGCGAGGGCGCCGATGGCGGTGAACCAGAGCGCGCGGGCGCCGGGCACCGGCAGTGCCTCGCCGGTCGCGAGCCGGACGATGATCAGGAAGACCAATGCGAACGGCAGGCCGAAGAGAAACCGCACCTGCGTGGCGCCGACCGTGCCGATGGTCTTCGTCAGCCCGGCCTGCGCCGCGTTCCGCCCGGTCTGCGCCAGCGCGGCGACGATGGTGACCGGAATCCAGAGCATGGGTCAGGCGGCCGCCTTGCCCAGGACCGAACGGATCAGTCGCCCGAGGCGGCCGATGCCGTCATCGATCATTGCCTCGTCGGCGCAGGAAAAGCTCAGGCGCAGGCTGTTGGCGTTCGACCCATCGGCGAAGAAGGCCCGGCCGGGGACGAAGGCCACCCGCTCGGTTTCCAGAGACCGGGCCAGCAACGCCGCCCCGTCCATGCCCTGCGGCAGGGTCAGCCAGACGAACATGCCGCCTTCCGGCCGCTGCCAGCGCACGCCTTCCGGCATCTCGCGCGCAAGCGCCGCCAGCATATGGTCGCGCCGCGCGCCATAGGTCGCGCGCAGCGTCGCCGTGTGGCTGTCGAACAGGGCTTCGGCCACGCGATGGGTAACGATCTGGTTCACGGTCGAGGAATGAAGGTCCGCCGCCTGTTTCATCAGCACGAGCCGCCCGATCACCTCTGTCGCCGCGCAGACCCAGCCCACGCGCAGCCCCGGCGCCAGGGTCTTGGAGAAGGATCCGCAATAGATCGTCCGCGCCGCCTCGATCGACCCCGTGCGCGCGATATCGAGCGCAAGGACCGGCGGCACCGGCGCGCCATCGAAGCGCAGCGCCTGATAGGCGCCATCCTCGATCACCGCGCAATCGAGCGCGCCTGCCAGATCCAAGAGCGCCTCGCGCCCCGACCGGTCCAGCGTTTCCCCGGTAGGATTGGCGAAGTCGGCGGAGAGATAGGCGAATTTCACCCGGCCGCCCGCCTCCTGCGCCGCCGCCGCTATTTCCTCCGCCGGGCGGTTGCCCTTGGGATCGAGCCGGTCATAGCGCGGCTCATAGGCGTTGAAGGCGCCAAGCGCGCCCAGGTAGGTCGGCCAGGTCACCAGCGCCGTGTCGCCGGGCGACAGCATCAGCTTGCCGAGATAATCGAGCGCCTGTTGCGAGCCCGAGGTGATCAGGATGTTCTCCGCCCCGCAGGGCACGCCGATCGCTGTCATGTGGGCAGCGAGCCAGTCGCGCAAGGGCCGGTAGCCTTCCGAGACCGAATATTGCAGGGCGCCCGCCGCCGCGCCGCCCGCAAGCGCCGCCGCGAAACCGTCGCGGAAGGCCTCCGCCGGGAAGAGCGCCGGATCGGGGATGCCGCCCGCGAAGGAAATGATGTCCGGCTGGTCGAGAAGCTTCAGCAGCTCCCGTATCTCCGACGCCTTCATCCGCGACGACCTGGTCGCCAGAACATCCGTCCACTGCATCGAATCCTCCCGCAATCGGCGGCAGTCTCGGATGCCGCGAAAACTAAGTCAATAGACTTGACCTATTTCACGTCCCAATCTTCCGTTTCCAGATATCCCGGGGGGTTTGGGGGGCAGAGCGCCCCTTCCGCACTCAACCCCCGCGCACGGCGTCGATCATGCGCTGCACGTTAGCCGGGTCGGCATCGGGCGTGATGCCGTGGCCGAGGTTGAAGATATGCGGCCCGCCCGCGAAGGCGCGCACGATCCGGCGCGTCTCCTCGGCCAGCGCCGCGCCACCGGTGACCATGTGATGGGGGGCAAGATTGCCCTGCACGCAGCCGTCCTTCTGGACATGCGCCGCAGCCCAATCGGCGCTGACCGAATTGTCGAGCGCCACGCAATCGGCGCCGGTCGCGCGGGCGAAACCCACATAACCCTCGCCCGCCTCGCGCGGGAAGGCGATGACGGGCAGGCCGGGATGGCGCCTCTTCAGCTCGGATATGATCCGCTTCACGGGCTTTACCGCGAAGTCGGTGAAATCCGCCCCTTTCAGCGACCCGGCCCAGCTGTCGAACAGCTTCACCACCTCGGCGCCCGCGTCGACCTGCGCGCTCAGGTAATCGACCGTCGCCTCGGTCAGACGGTCGATCAGCGCGGCGAAGGTCGCACGGTCGGCCGCCTTCAGCGCATGCGCCGGTCCCTGATCGGGCGTGCCCCGCCCGGCGATCATGTAGGTGGCAACCGTCCAGGGGGCGCCCGCGAAGCCGATGAGCGTGGTTTCCTTCGGCAGATCGCGCGACAGGATGCGCACGGTTTCATAGACCGGCGACAGAGTCTCGTGGATCGCGTCCGCCGGTTTCAGCCGCGCGAGGTCCGCCGCCGAGGTGATCGTCGACAGACGCGGGCCCTCGCCGGTCTCGAACCAGAGGTCCGCGCCGAGGGCCTGCGCGATCAGGAGGATGTCGGCGAAGAGGATCGCCGCATCGAACCCGTAGCGGCGGATCGGCTGCAGCGTCACTTCGGCGGCAAGGTCGGGCGTATAGCAAAGCGACAGGAAGTCCCCCGCCTTCGCCCGCGTCGCGCGATATTCCGGCAGATAGCGCCCGGCCTGCCGCATCATCCAGATCGGCGGCACCGGCTGACGCTCGCCCTTCAGGGCCGTGAGGATTGTCTTGGTCATCGGGCGCTCCTTCGGCTCCCTTCAATGGCCCCGGCGACCCCTTGTCAAGGTGGGCGCGGCATTCGCGCCCATTGCGCGGCAGTGGTCTGCGGGCTAGGGAAAGGCCATGCAACGGCCAGACGAGAAAAATCCCTTCCGCATCGGCACCCGCGGCTCGCCGCTGGCGCTTGCCCAGGCGCACGAGACGCGCGACCGGCTGATGGCCGCTTTCGGCCTGCCCCAGGCGGCGTTCGAGATCGTGGCGATCAAGACCACCGGCGACCGGGTGCTCGACCGGCCGCTGAAGGAGATCGGCGGCAAGGGCCTTTTCACCCGAGAGATCGAGGAGGCGCTGAGCGAGGGCGCCATCGACATCGCCGTCCATTCGATGAAGGACATGCCGACCTTGCAGCCCGAAGGGCTGATGCTCGACTGCTGCCTGCCGCGCGAGGATGTGCGCGATGCCTTCGTTTCGCCGTCGGTCGCCACGCTCGCCGATCTGCCGCCGGGCGCTGTGGTCGGCTCCTCCTCGCTTCGCCGCCGGGCGCAGCTTGCCCACCGGCGGCCCGACCTGAGGCTGGTGGAGTTCCGGGGTAACGTCCAGACCCGCCTGAAGAAGCTTGGGGACGGCGTGGCGGTCGCCACATTCCTTGCCATGGCTGGTCTCAACCGTCTTGGCATGGCCCATGTCGCCCGCGCGGCAATTGAACCCGAAGACATGCTGCCCGCTGTCGCCCAGGGCGCGATCGGGATCGAACGGCGGGGGGCCGACGGCCGCGCCGCCGAGATGCTGGCAGCCATCCATCATCGGCCGACCGGCGACAGGCTCGCCGCCGAACGCGCCTTCCTGAAGCGGCTCGACGGTTCCTGCCAGACCCCGATCGCCGGGCTTGCGGTTCTCGACGGGGCGAACCTCTGGCTCCGTGGCGAAATCCTCCGCCCCGACGGATCGGACGCGATCGCGGGCGAGCGGCGCGTCAGCATCGCCGACGGGGCGGCAGCGGGCGACGATCTTGCACGGGAATTGCTCGCGAAGGCCCCGAGGGGATTCTTCGACCAGAGCTAGCGGATTTTCAGCCCCGGCCCCGAACGGCGCCGGTCCAGCACGAGAAGCGCAGCGGACCCGAGCAGCGCGAGGCCCGCGCCGAAAAGCGCCACCAGCCAATATCCGGCAAGGGCTGTCCCGACGACAAAACACAATGCCGTCACCGCGTCGCCCGCGATCTTCTGCAGGGCCATCAGCGAGGCGCCCGCGCCGGGACGGTCGGCCAGAAGGTCCTGCATATAGGCGATAGGCTGCGTCAGGATCGCCGCGCCGCCCATGGCGCCGGGCAACAGCAGGAGCCAGACGAACGGCGTGGCGGCCAGCGGCGCAAGCAATGCCAGATGGCAGCAGTAAAGAACCGTCCCCGCAGCAATCACCTGTGTCTGACCGAAGCGCGCCAGCACCCGGGGCAGCATCAGCATGAACGGCACCTCAAGCCCCGCAAGCCCCGCCGCATAGAGCGCGACGTCACCCGCCGGTCGGCCTGCCCCTTCAAGCACCAGCCCCAGAAGCGTCATGTAGAGCGCGACGATCGAACTCGCCGGACCGAGAAGCACCACGCGCGCCATGACCGGCAGGGCAGACAGTTCGCGCAGCGCGGCACGAAGCGACAGCCCGCCCGCAACCTGCCCGCCTGCCTGTACCCGACCGGCCCGCCACAGGACCGCGACCAGAACAAGTGCCGCCGCGCAGGCGGCCGGATAGACCCAGAGGATGTCGATGCCGGTGCGAAAAAGCACTGACCAGACCGGCAGCACCAGCACCCAGGGCAGCGCGAACCCGGCGCGGATGGTGGTGAGGATCGCCGGACGTTCCGCCTCGGGCCGCGCCGCCGCCGCCTCGCGGGCGAGCGCGAAGCTTTGCACGAAAAGCGTGCCGCCGAAGGGGGTCAGGACGCCATGCGCCAGAAGGAAGACTGGGGCGGTCGGGAAAAGGCTCATCAGCCCAGTCCCGGTTGCCAGCGCACCCGCCGCGGCAAGCGACAGGCGGCGGCGGTCAAGCCGCTGATCGCCGAGGATGCCAAAGAGGACCGAACTGGTGACGAAGACCGTCGAGGCACAGACGATCATCGCGGCAAAAACTTCATGCGACAGGCCCAGCCGCTCGATCCCAATAAGCGATGTATAGGGCGCGAGCGTCGCCCCGATCACCCCGTTCAGGATCAGCAGAAGCGCCGCGAGCCTAAGCCCGGGCGTGCGAAGGACAGGGCCAAGCGCGGGGATCATGATCGGTCGGGAATGACCTTTCCGGGATTGAGGATCCCTTGCGGATCAAGCGCCGTCTTCAGCGCCCGCATGACGTCGAGCGCGACCGGATCCTTCCGGCGCGCCATCGAGCCTTTCTTCGACAGCCCGATGCCATGCTCGGCCGAGAAACTGCCGCCCAGATCGGCGACGATCGCTTCGACATCCTCCATCAGCCGGGCTTTCAGATCCTTGCCGCCCGAAGCGGGAACCACCGAATAATGCAGGTTGCCGTCGCCAAGATGGGCGACCGTGATCGTGGTCGCGCCGGGGTCAAGCTTCGCAAGGCTTTCCAGCGCCCGGTCGAGGAATTCCGCCACCCGGTCGAGCGGTACGGAAATGTCGGTATCGACCGTGTGTGCCACGCCCACCATGATTTCCGCCGCCGCCTCGCGCCGCGCCCAGATCGCGCGGCGCTGTGCCTCGGTCTGGGCGATGACCGCGTCTATCACCAGACCCTCCTCGAACATGGTGCCCAGCACGTCCTCCAGAAGGGCGACCAGCGGCACCGTCCCGTCCGGCCCCGGATCGGCATCGCGGGGCGCGGTGGCGCCAAGCTCCACCAGGATCGTCACATCGTGAATTTCGGGAAAAGGCAGGCCGAGGTCGGGGCGGGCGGCCTTCAACCGCTCGTGATAGCCGCGCGGCATGAATTCGAACGCCTCGACCAGCCCGCCCGTGGCCGCCTGCAGCCGGTTGAGAAGGCCAAGCGCCGCCGAAAGATCGGGCACGGCCAGCACCGCCGTCGCATGGGCGCGCGGGGCGGGCACGAGCTTCATCACCGCCGCCGTGATGATGCCGAGCGTGCCTTCGGCGCCGATGAAAAGCTGCTTCAGGTCGTAGCCGGTATTGTCCTTGTGTAGCTCGCTCATCAGGTTCATCACCCGCCCGTCGGCAAGCACGACCTCAAGCCCGAGACAGAGCGCCCGCGTCGAGCCATAGCGCAGCACGTTCGATCCGCCGGCGTTGGTGGACAGGACGCCGCCGATCATCGCCGAGCCGCGCGCGCCGAACCAGAGCGGGAAATAAAGCCCCTCGGCCTCCGCCGCCTCATGCAGTTGTGTCAGGATCACACCCGCCTCTACCACCGCGAGCCGCGCGTCGCGCTTGACCGCACGGATGCGGTTCATACGCTCGACCGACAGGACCAGTTGCCCCTCGGCAACGGCGGCGCCGGTGATGCCGGTGCGCCCGGCGCTTGGCACGATGGCGATGCCTTCGGCAGCGGCAAGCTTCACGACCGCAGCGACCTCTGCGGTATTCGCAGGGCGGACGACCGCCATGGGCGTCCAGTCATATTCGCCCATCCAGTCGCGGGAATAGGGCGCGCAATCGGCGCCTGTCAGCAGGTTCGACGGACCGACGATCCGTGCCACCTGGTCAAGAAATGTCATCGCGCCCTCCGATCTGCCGCCCAATCAACATTTCCTGACGCGATTTGACCAGAGGCTTCGTGAGGCTAAAGTGAAGATCGGCCCCGGAGGTGCCCGATGTCGAATGATCCGCTGCTCACGCCCTACCGGCTGAAACATCTGACCCTGAAGAACCGGGTGATGTCGACCGCGCACGAACCCGCCTATTCCGAGGACGGGATGCCGAAGGACCGCTACCGGCTTTATCATCGCGAAAAGGCCAGGGGCGGCATGGCGCTGACGATGACGGCGGGGTCGGCGGTCGTGTCGGCCGACAGTCCGCAAGCCTTCGGCAACCTCCATGCCTATCGCGACGAGATCGTGCCCTATCTCAAGGCGCTGGCAGACGACGTGCACGAACATGGCGCGGCCGTGATGATCCAGCTTACCCATCTCGGCCGCCGGACGGGCTGGAACAAGGCCGACTGGCTGCCTGTCCTTTCGGCCTCGCCGATCCGCGAACCAGCCCACCGTGCCTTCCCGAAGGAAGCGGAAGATTGGGATATCGAACGGATCGTGCGGGATTATGCCGATGCGGCGGCGCGGATGCAGGCGGCGGGCCTAGACGGGATCGAGTTCGAAAGCTACGGCCATTTCATGGACAGCTTCTGGTCGCCCGCCACCAACCGGCGGACCGACGAATGGGGCGGGTCGCTCGACAATCGCCTGCGCTTCACCCACCGGGTCCTGGATGCGGTGCGGGCGGCAGTGGGGCCCGATTTCATCGTGGGCCTCAGGCTGGTCGCTGACGAGGATTGGGACAAGGGCCTTTCGCGCGAGGAAGGGGTGGAGATTGCCCGGCGGCTCGCGGCCTCCGGCAAGATCGATTTTCTGAACCTGATCCGCGGCCATATCGATACAGACGCGGCCCTGACCGGCGTGATCCCGATTTCCGGCATGGCCTCGGCCCCGCATCTCGATTTCGCGGGCGAGGTCCGGGCGGCGACGAAATTCCCGGTCTTTCACGCGGCGAAGATTTCAGACGTGGCGACGGCGCGGCATGCGATCGCCGCGGGCAAGCTCGACATGGTCGGCATGACGCGGGCGCACCTGGCCGATCCCCATATCGTGCGCAAGGTGATGGCGGGCATCGAGGACCGGATCAGGCCCTGCGTGGGCGCGACCTACTGCCTCGACCGGATCTACGAGGGCGGCGAGGCGCTGTGCATCCACAATGCGGCAACGGGCCGCGAGGGGCGGATGCCGCACGATATACCGCGCGCTGAGGTCGGGCGGCGGGCGGTGATTGTCGGCGCCGGACCGGCGGGGCTCGAGGCCGCGCGCGTGGCGGCGGAGCGCGGGCATGAGGTCACGGTCCTGGAGGCGGCGGACCGGGCAGGCGGGCAGGTCAACCTTCTGACCCAGAACCCCAGGCGGCGCGAGATGATCGGGATCGTGGACTGGCGCCTTGCCGAGCTGGAGCGGCTGGGCGTGGACATCCGCTACAATTGCTTCGCCGAGGAAACCGATGTTCTGGCGCTTGCCCCTGACGTGGTGGTGATCGCCACCGGTGGCCTGCCGCAAATGCCGGAGATGGCGGGCGCCGATCTGGCGATCTCGAGCTGGGACGTGATCTCCGGTGCGGTCAAGCCCACGGGTCGCGTGATGGTCTATGACGACGGCGGCGCGCATGCGGGCATGACGGCGGCCGAGATGCTGGCGCGCGCGGGCGCGGAGGTGGAGCTGGTGACGCCCGAGCGCTTCTTCGCGCCGGACATGGGCGGCATGAACCATGTGCCCTACATGCGCGCCTTCCACGAGACCGGCACGCGCATCACCATCAATACCCGCGTGACCGCTGCGGCGCGGGCAGGCAACGGGCTGACGGTGACGCTCGGATCCGATTTCGCGCCCGGCTGGCAAGAGGAGCGGCAGGTCGATCATCTGGTGGCCGAGCACGGCACGCTGCCGATGAGCGACCTTTATTTCGCGCTGAAGCCCGCCAGCCGCAATCTCGGCGCGGTGGACTATGCCGCCCTGACCGATAGCGGCGATCCGTTCCCGGCGAGCAAGCCGGCCGGGGCCTTCACGCTTTACCGCATCGGCGATGCCGTCCAGTCGCGCAACATCCACGCCGCGATCTACGACGCCCTCAGGTTCGGCATCCGCTGGTAGCCCGTCCGGGCCGCTCATCCTGCGCTACGCTTCTCTTCACCGGGGCGGCGCCCCGGCAATGAGCGGCGAGAGGCGCGCTTCCGCCAATCGCGCTATGGTGAAACGCGCCCACCTTGACGCGAACCGCTCTGCCGGGGAGGCTGCCGAGCGAGAGGAGCCCACCAATGCGTCACTTCGCCCTTTCCGCGGTTGCCTTGCTGTTCGCCGGCCTGCCCGGGGCGGCTCAGGAAACCTCCGGCCCGTCGCAGGTGCCGCCCGCCGGCACCTACCATCTCGATCCCGCCCATGCGCGCCTGATGTTCTCGGTCAGCCACCTGGGCTTTTCCGACTATACCGCCTTTTTCCGCAAGATGGACGCGACACTCAGCTTCGATCCGGACAATCCCGAGACCATGGTCCTGACCGCGACCGTCGACGCGGCCTCGGTCGAGACGCTCTATCCCGACCCGTCCTACGATTTCAACGCGATCCTCGCGGGCGAAAGTTTCCTCGATGCCGCCAATCACCCCGAGATTCGCTTCGACAGCACCCGTATCCGGCTGACCGGCCCGCAGGCGGCAGCCGTGACCGGCGATCTGACGCTGCACGGGGTCACGAAGCCCGTAACACTCCATGTCCGCTACAATGGCGGCTATGCGGGCCATCCGCTCGATGCGGGCGCGCGGATCGGATTTTCGGCGGAAGGCGCGCTGTTCCGCTCCGATTTCGGTATGGGTTTCGGGATTCCCGCACCCGGCACCACGATCGGCGTCGGCGATCTGGTGACGCTCAGGATCGAGGCGGAATTCCTCAATCCCGACGCGCCAGGCGTGCAGACCGGGCCGTGAGCGCACGGCGCGAACCGAGAAGCGCGGGCGCATGGACGGTGGTGGACAGAAGGAAAGCCGCAGCCCAAGGAGGCCCCGCCAGCGGTAGAAGGTCGCGGCGATCAGAGCCGCCGGAAGGTCAGGTAATGCGGCGTCCGCCCCTCGCGCAGCGCCTTCTGCTCGTAGCGGGTGGAAATCCAGTCCTCCCAGGGCTTGTCACCCTGGCCGACAAGCGCGAAGCCCGCCTTCGGCACTTCCTCCAGCGTCTGGCGCACATAGTCCGGAATATCGGTCGCGACCCGGAACTCGGCCCCAGGCCGCAGCACCCGGTGCAGCCCGGCCAGATAGCCGGGCGTCACGAAACGGCGGCGGTGATGGCGGGCCTTGGGCCAGGGGTCGGGATAATTCAGAAAGGCCTTTTCGAACGTCCCGTCGGGGCAGACATCGAACAGATCGCGCACGTCGCCGGGATGAAGCGCCAGATTCCCGACCCCCGCCGCCCGGATCTTGCCCAGGAGCATCGCAACCCCGTTCACGAAGGGCTCGCAGCCGATGATGCCCACATCCGGATAAAGCGCGGCCATATGGACAAGATGCTCGCCACCGCCGAAGCCCACTTCCAGCCACAGCGGCCGATCCCCGAAGACCGCACCCGGATCGATGGCCAGGCGGTCGGGATTGTCGGCGACCGAAATCCCCGTGAGGCTCAGCCGCCCGAGATCCTCGGCCAGATAGGCCTTCTGGCTCTGCCGCAGGGTCTTGCCATGCACCCGCCCGTAGAAATTCCGCCGTTCCGTTCCGCGCTCGTCCGTCATCTCAAACCTGGCCGCACCCGGCCATCTCCACGTTCTGTCCCGAAATACTCCGGGTGGGTCCGGGAGGGCAGGGCCCTCCCGGCGGATCGTCCCGCCGAAGGCGGGACGAAACTATCCCCGCCCACGATAGGGCGCCACGCCCTGGTCGGGGATCCACACGCCCTCGGGCGGTGCGCCCGTCTGCCAGAAGACGTCGATCGGAATGCCGCCGCGCGGATACCAGTAGGCGCCGATCCTCAGCCAGACCGGATCGAGCAAATCCACGAGCCGCTTGGCGATATCGATCGAGCAATCTTCGTGGAAAGCCCCGTGATTGCGGAAGGAATGCAGGTAGAGCTTCAGGCTCTTGCTCTCCACCAGCCAGTCCCCCGGTACATAGTCGATGACGATATGGGCAAAGTCCGGCTGGCCGGTCATCGGGCAGATCGAGGTGAACTCCGGCGCGGTGAAGCGCACGACGTAAAGCGTGCCGGAATGGCCCGCAGGCACCCGCTCCAGCACCGCTTCCTCGGGGCTTTTCGGTGCGTCGGTGGCGCTGCCCAGCTGGGTCAGCCCCGATACATCGGTCTTGGTCATCTCGGTCTCCAGAATGCAGAATGCCCCCGAGGGGGCACCCTGTCATAGCATCGCGGAGGTCGAACCGGAACCGGCCCGGTGCCTGCCCTCAAACGGCTTTCTTCAGCGCCTCGACCAGATCGGCCTTTTCCCAGCTGAAGCCGCCATCCGCTTCCGGCGCGCGGCCGAAATGGCCGTAGGCGGCGGTGCGCTGATAGATCGGCTTGTTCAGGCCCAGATGCGTGCGGATGCCGCGCGGCGTCAGGTCCATGACCTCGGCCACCGCCCTTTCGATCGCCGCCTCGTCCGCCTGGCCGGTGCCGTGCGTATCGACATAGATCGACAGGGGCTTGGCGACGCCGATCGCATAGGACAGCTGCAGCGTGCAGCGCCTGGCAAGACCCGCCGCCACCACGTTCTTCGCGAGATAGCGCGCCGCGTAGGCCGCGGACCGGTCGACCTTGGTCGGATCCTTGCCGCTGAACGCGCCGCCGCCGTGCGGCGCGGCACCGCCATAGGTGTCGACGATGATCTTGCGCCCCGTCAGACCCGCGTCGCCATCCGGGCCGCCGATCACGAACTTGCCGGTCGGGTTGATCCACCATTCGGTCCGGGCGGTCAGCCAGCCCTCGGGCAGCACCTCGCGGATATAGGGCTCGACCAGCGCGCGCACGTCGGCCGACGACATGGACGCATCGAGATGCTGGGTCGAGAGCACGAGCGAGGTCACCTCGACCGGCTTGCCGCCCGCATAGCGGATCGACAGCTGCGACTTGGCGTCGGGGCCGAGCCGCGGTTCGGTGCCGTTCTTGCGCACTTCCGCCAGACGGCGCAGGATTGCGTGGGCATAAAGGATCGGTGCCGGCATCAGTTCCGGCGTCTCGTCGACGGCATGGCCGAACATGATGCCCTGGTCGCCTGCGCCCTCGTCCTTGCCGTCGCCCGCATCGACGCCCTGGGCGATGTCGGCCGATTGCGCATGCAGATAGCTGTCGACCTTCAGGTTCGCCCAGTGAAAGCCATCCTGTTCATAGCCGATGTCCTGCACGCAGGCGCGCGCGATGTCCTCGACACGCTGGATGACGTCGCCGGGGCCGCGCACCTCGCCGCCGATCACGACACGGTCGGTGGTCGCGAAGGTCTCGCAGGCGACGCGGGCGTGGGGATCCTCGGTCAGGAAGGCGTCGAGGACGGCATCGGAAATCCGGTCGCAGACCTTGTCGGGGTGGCCTTCCGAGACGCTCTCGGAAGTGAAGATATAGTCTTGTCGGGACATGAAATGCTCCATTGGGGTTACCCCCGCCACGCCAGGAAGCCGTTGTAGCGGTTCGAGGCGCAGCCCTAGCGCCCTTGGCCCCCCCGGTCAATGGCCGGTCGGCGCCTGTTCAGCGCAAGCGCGCCCATGCACCCCAGAAGCAACATTGTTGCCGGGATGTCGCCAGTGCGGGCGTAAGGGGGCGGGGGCAGGGCGGGCGGCACGGCGGTGTCGACCCAGCCGTCGGTGTCGAGCGCGAGGGCCTTCAAGACCCGTCCTTTCGCATCGATCACCGCCGTCACCCCGGTATTCGCGTCGCGCAAGAGAGGCAGGCCCTGTTCGATCGCCCGAAGCCGCGCCTGCGCCAGATGCTGGTAGGGCCCGGCGAGCGCCCCGAACCAGCCGTCGTTCGTGACCTGCAGGATCCAGTCGGCGCGCCCCGGAAAGGCGCGCAGATCCTGGGGAAAGACCGCCTCGTAGCAGATCAGCGGCAGAACGCGGCCCGCCCGACCCAGATCGAGAAGCCGTGCCTCGGCACCCGGCGAATAGCCGTTTCCGGCCTGGGCGGCGAAAGCGGAAATGCCGAACCGGCCGAGAAGATCGCCCAAGGGGATATATTCGCCGAACGGCACAAGATGCAGCTTGTCGTAAAGACCGGCCAATCGCCCCTCGCCATCGAAGGCCGCAAGCGTGTTGAAATAGCGGGGCCCCTCTTCGCGCTGCAGGCCGACGGCCAGCGGCACGCCGCCGGAAGCCGCGCGCGCCTCCTCGACGATCGGGCCCGCGCGGTCGAGAAGATAGGGAACCGAGGTTTCGGGCCAGACAATCAGGTCAAGCGGCGCCTCGGACGGCGCGGCGGAGGCGGCGATCATCCGGTCGAGGAAGATATCCCACATGCCGGGCTGCCATTTGAGCGACTGGGTGGCGTTCGGCTGGACGAGCCGCACATGGATCGCCGGATCGCGCGGCGCGAGCGGCTGGGCGAGCCGCGCAGCACCCGTGGCCCAGAGACCTGCGAGGAGGGCCGAGGCACAGCCGCAGGCGATGACGAGCGACCCCGGTCGGCCAAGGGCCAGAACGGGCAGGGCGGCAAGGCCCAAGGTCAATGCCGACAGAAGGGCCGGGCCACCATAGGCCGCCAACTGCGCCACCGGCGTATCGATCCAGATATGGCCCGCCAGCGCCCAGGGAAAGCCGGTCAGCACATAGCTGCGCGCAAGATCGGCCAGAACAAGGCCCAGTGCCGCGCCGGTCACCCGGCCCTGCCAGCCGCGCCCAAGCCCGGCGCACAGCGCCGCCGCGCCCCAGAAGAGGGCAAGGCCCGTGGCCATGAACGTCACGCCGAACGGCGCCATCCAGCCGTCGCGCGCGGGTTCGACCAGGAAAGGCTCGACGATCCAGAACATCGCGGCCGCGAAATGGCCGGTTCCGGCGGCCCAGCCCCGGAAGAAGCGCTGGCGCCACCCCTCGGCGCCCGCGACATGCCACAGGATCACCCCATAGCCGAACAGCGACAGCGCCCAGAGGCCCCAGGGCGCCTGCCCGGCCGCCGCCGCGATGCCCGCGAGCACGGGCAGAGCCGCCGCCCGAACGAAAACCGTCAGCGACCTCATTCCTGTGGGCGCGGCAACCGGACCCTCAGCCGCTTGACCCGGCGGGGATCGGCCTCGACAATCTCGAAGATCACGCCGCCCTCGCTTTCGACCGTCTCGCCCTTCACCGGCACCCGGCCCGCGAGCATGAAGACGAGTCCGCCGAGCGTGTCGATTTCCTCGCGGTCTTCCTCGTCGGCAAGCCGCATGCCGATCTCGGCCTCGAAATCCTCCAAGGGCGCGCGGGCCTGCACCAGATACTGATAGGGCTTTTCCAGCACCCACAGCTTGTCCTCGGCCTCGTCATGCTCGTCGTCGATCTCGCCGATCACCTCTTCGATGATGTCCTCGATCGTCACCAGCCCGTCCACCCCGCCATATTCGTCGATCAGAAGCGCCATATGGGTGCGTTCGGCCTGCATCTTCTGCAAGAGTACCCCAAGCGTCATCGACGGCGGCGCATAGATCAGCTTGCGCAGCATCTTCGTCAGGTTGAACTTGGGCTTCACCTCGGCAAACGCATAATCCAGCGCGAGGTCCTTCAGGTGCACGAGCCCCAGCGGATTGTCGAGCGAGCCCTTGTAGACCGGCAGCCGCGAAAAGCCGCTTTCCTTGAAGCGCGCGATCAGATCGTCCAGCGGGATGGTGGACGGCACCGCGACGATCTCGGCCTTGGGGATGGCGATATCGTCGACGCGCAGCTTCCTGAGGTTCGCCACCCCCGGCAGGGCCACCTTGGCGGGCGCGGCGCCGCTTCGCCCGTCCTCGGCGTCTTCCTCGGCATCCGCGGGCGAAAAGGCCCTGAGGATACGCCCGAAAAATCCGCCCTCGCGACTACTGTCGCCAGATTCGCCTTCTCCGCCCTCGGCGGAGACCGTATCTGCCTGTTCACCCATCGTGGTCCGTCCGTTTCCTGCAGCCGATCATCTCGTCACTCATAGGGATTGGCAATGCCCATTGCCGAAAGCACGCGCGCTTCGGTCGTTTCCATCAGCGCCGCATCGCCGTCGCGCACGTGATCGTAGCCCAGAAGATGCATGATTCCGTGCACCAGAAGATGGCTCACATGATCGGACATCCGCTTGCCCTGCTCTTCGGCCTCGCGGGCGCAGGTTTCCCAGGCGATGGCCACGTCACCCAGTTCTTCCGGCATGTCGGCCGGACCGGGCCGTGGCCGCGCGGGCTGGCCGCCATCCGCCGCCGCGCCGCGTTCGCCGGACGGCCATGACAGCACGTTCGTCGGCTGCGGCTTGCCGCGGAAATCGGCGTTCAGCTCGGCGATCCGCCTGTCATCGCAGCCCAGAAGGCTGATGAGGAACCCCTCGCGCGGCAGGCCCAGCTCGGTCAGCACAGCGCGTGCGGCAGCTTCGGCCAATGCCTCCAGATCCAGCCCGTTCCAGCGCGGGTCCTCGATCAGAATGTCAACCAGTGGCTCCATCGTCGCGGTCATAGGCCTCGATGATGCGCGCCACAAGGGGATGGCGCACCACGTCCTTAGCGGTGAAATAGTTGAAACTGATGCCCTTGACCCCGTCAAGGATCCGTTCGGCATCCATAAGGCCCGAAGTCTGGCCCCTGGGCAGGTCGATCTGGGTCCGGTCACCGGTGATGACCATGCGGCTGCCTTCGCCGAGGCGGGTCAGGAACATCTTCATCTGCATGGTCGTGGCATTCTGAGCCTCGTCCAGCACCACGAAGGCGTTCGCGAGCGTGCGGCCGCGCATGAAGGCCAGGGGCGCGATCTCGATCCGCTTCTCGGCCATGAGCTTCTCGACCTGCTTGGCGGGCAGGAAATCGTTCAGCGCGTCATAGAGCGGCTGCATGTAGGGATCGACCTTTTCCTTCATGTCGCCGGGCAGGAAGCCCAGCCGCTCGCCCGCCTCGACGGCGGGGCGCGACAGGATGATCTTGTCGACATGGCCGCCGATCAGCATGGTCACGCCAACTGCAACGGCCAGATAGGTCTTGCCGGTGCCCGCCGGGCCGATGCCGAAGGCCAGTTCGTTCAGGAACAGGTTCTTGACATAGGTCTTCTGCGCCTCGGTCCTTGGCTCGACCTGCTTCTTGCGGGTGCGGATCTCGATCCGCCCCTGTGCGAACAGCTCAAGCTGTTCGTCAAGGCTCACGGGCGCGGGCATGCCCGCCTCGCCGGTCAGGCGGATCACCGCGTCGATCTCGCCCGCGTCCACCGCCCGGCCCGCTTCGAGCCTGCCGTACAAAGTCTGCAGGATGGCGGCCGCCTGACCTCGCGGACCCGAGGGCCCCACCAGCGCCAGCTGATTGCCCCGCCTGAGGATATGGATGCCAAGCTGATGTTCGATCTGCGCCAGATTGCGGTCGAACTCGCCGCACAGGTCGATCAGAAGCCGGTTGTTGGAAAACTCCAGAAGCGTCTCATGATGCTCTTCCGGATGCGGCGGCGGGGTCAAGGCACTGATGCCCAATAAAGTCTCCTCAGGAAGAAGGGCCTGGCACCGATGGTGCCCGCGCTTTGTGACCAAAGCAAGACTTTGATCGGGATTTACGCGGCGTCAGGCGCGTCAGACGCGCGATGCCCGTTCCTTCAGCATCCGCGCGGCGATTTCCAGCCGCCGGTCGAGGCGCTGCTGCAGCCGCGACTTGCCGATCTTCAACGTCTGGACCATCACCCGTGCCCCGAAGGTCAGCGGCCTGATCTCGACGGCGAGCGCGAGGCGGGTCATCTGCCGCGAGAGGGGGATGAGCGTCGGTTCGACCAGAAAGCGGAAGCTGCCGCTGTCGCCGGACAGGCGCAGCAGCCGCGGCGGCTCATGATCCTCGATCCGGCTGACGATCGAGCGGTCCTTGCCGCGCAACCGGAAGCCCACCTGCCACGACGACCCCCGCGCCAAGGGGCCCGCGCCCGACAGTCTTTCAAGCCGGACGCCGCCACGCCGGGCCAGCCCCTCGATCCAGTCAAGGTCGGTCATCGCCGCGAAAAGGGCTTCGGCCGTCGCGTCGATATCGGTTTTCGAAGTAAGCCGCATCGCCCGCCGCCGGTGCTCCTCTGACTGCTACCAGTCGTTCCTTACCCGGCCCGACAGCCATTCGTGAAGCAGATATCCTGCGATGGCACCCCGGCGTGGCTGTTTGACCACGGAATGGGTGCCTGCAAAAACCTCTGCCAGCTCTTCCCGCGTCAGCCAGAGAAGAGCCTCGATCTCGGTTGGGTCGATGGCGAGTTCGTCGCCCAGCGCCTCGCCCGCGCAACCGATCATCAGCGAGGAAGGATAGGGCCAGGGCTGGCTGGCCAGATAGCGCACATGCCCGATGGCAAGACCCGCCTCCTCCCGAACCTCGCGGCGGACGGCGGCCTCGACCGTCTCGCCCGGTTCCATGAACCCGGCAAGCAGGGAATACATCCCCTCGGGCCAGCCGGGCGAGCGGCCGACAAGCACCCTGTTGCCGCGTGTGACCAGCATGATCACCACCGGATCGGTCCGCGGGAAGTGCTGGGCGCCGCAGCGCGGACAATCGCGCTGCCATCCCGCCTTGGCGATCCGGCTTTCTGCCCCGCAGCGGGCGCAGAAGCCGTGGGTCTGGTGCCAGGCCCAAAGCGCCTTGGCGGTGGCAGCCAGCTCTGCCTCGACCGGGTCGAGATCGCCAAGAACGGTGCGCAGCTCTGCAAACCCTGCCGCCTCGCCCCAATCGGGACCGATCAGCGGGTGATGCTGGACCGTGGCATCCACGAAGGCACGGCCATCGACCTTCTCCCCGGGTTCCCAGTCGGAAAGGTCGGCTGCGAATTGCGCGGCTCCGTTCGACAGGCCGAGAAACAGCATCTCGCGCCCCGCGACGAGCGGATGGGTCGGCGGCAGGCGCAGGATGCGCGGGCCCGACATCAGAAGCTTGCCGCGCCAGAGCGCGAGGCAGAGCGCGCCGTCGCCGCCTGCCAGATCGCGCAACGCCGCACCGTCTGCCCGCAGATGGGCGGCCCTGTCGAGACCGGCCGCGCCAAAGGTCACTGTCGGATCGCCGTGCACCTCATCCTCCGGGCAACTTTTCCCTTCTGAGACCATATGCGCGACGGTGGCACAAGCCGGTGCCGGACTGTTGCAGAAAATACAACCTGCAGAAGATTTATTGTACGAAGTTACGTATCTCTGTAGCGTGATCCAATATTCCCATGTACGACACAAATCATTGATATCAGGGGCTGACAGGCCGGTGCGGGCCGTTGATCTTGAGTGACCGCGCATCGGTCCTGACAGAAAAGACTTTGGCAGACACAGTTCGCGGACCGCAGCAGCAGATCTACCGCCTGAGGATCCTCGCGACCTCCGATATCCATGCGCACGTGATGCCCTACGACTATGCCGCCGACCGGCCACTGGAGGCGGCGGGACTCGCGCGGCTGATGACGCTGATCCGTCGGGCGCGCGCCGAGGTGGCCAATTCGATCACGCTCGACAATGGTGATTTCATCGAAGGCAGCCCCCTGGGCGAGCTGACCGCGATCGGCGGGCGGC
>JAWKWX010000024.1:0-36780 GCA_041397305.1 Paracoccaceae bacterium
ATTTTGGCGTGGCCGATTATGCGGCCTCCACCCGTGCGCGCACCACGATCATCGGCGGCGTCAATCCCGATTATGCGGTGCTGACCGACCCGCTGGAGGATGCAACCCGCGCGACCCACTGGGGCGACATGTGGCATTATGCGCTCGCCCGCATGGTGGTGGCGGCGCGCGCCAACGGGCTGCGCCCCGTCGACGGGCCGTTCGGCGATTTCTCCGATCCCGAAGGCTACAAGGCTGCGGCCAAGCGCGCGGCGGTGCTGGGGTGCGAGGGCAAATGGGCGATCCACCCAAGCCAGATCGCGCTTGCCAACGAGGTGATGAGCCCGTCGGAAAAGGAAGTGACCCGGGCCAAGCGCATCCTTGAAGCGATGGCGGAGGCCGCACGCCAGGGCAAGGGCGCAGTGTCGCTGGACGGGCGTCTCATTGACTATGCCTCGATCCGTCAGGCAGAGGTACTGGTGGAAAAGGCAAGGCAGATCGCCGGGGTCTAGGATGGACATGCGCGCTGAGGCGATCCGGCTTTATCAGGCGGCCGTTGCGGCCGCCGACCCGGCCAGGGCGCTGAGGCGCACATTCCGCGCCTCCCCCCCCGCGGCGCCGCTTCCGGGCGGTGCCTGGATCGTGATCGCGGTCGGCAAGGCCGCGGTGCCGATGGCCGAAGAGGCGCTGCGCCACCTGAAGGGCGCGCCGGTCCGGGCGCTTGTCGTGACCAATTATGAAAACGCCCGGCCCGTGACGGGGGCCCAGGTGATGGCCTCTGGCCATCCGGTCCCGGACGAAAACGGCGCGAAGGCGGGGGCTACCGTCGCGGCACTTCTGGAGGGCGCCTCCGCCGCTGACCGGGTGGTCGCGCTGATTTCCGGCGGCGGTTCGGCGCTTCTGCCCGCCCCCGCGCCGGGGCTGGGCTTGGCCGACAAGGTGGCGGTCAACCGGCTTTTGCTGGCGCACGGCTACGAGATCACCGAGATCAACCTGATCCGCCAGCAATTGTCGCGGCTGAAGGGGGGCGGAATGCTGCGGCTAGCCGCCCCTGCCCCGGTCGATGCTTTCATCCTGTCGGACGTGATCGGCGACGACCTGCGCGCCATCGCCTCGGGCCCGACGGTCGCACCGTTGGGCACACGTGCGGATGCACGGCGGCTCCTGCAGGACGGCGGCGTCTGGGCCGCGTTGCCTGCGGGCGTGCGCGCCCATCTGGAGGCGCCGGAGGCCGACGCCCTCCCCCTGCCTCAGTCCCGGAACCTTCTGATCGGTTCGAACCGCAAGAGCCTTGAAGCGATCCGCGAGGCCCGCGCGGACGGGGGCGAGATCATCTCGGACCGGCTGACCGGCGATGTGGGCGATGCCGCGGCCGAGGTGATCGCGGCCGCGCGCCGGGCGCGCCCCGGCGCCGCCTGCCTGATCTTCGGCGGGGAAACGACTGTCATCCTCAAGGGCGAAGGGCGGGGCGGGCGCAATCAGGAACTGGCGTTGCGTGTGGCGCTTGCCATGCCCGACCTCGGGCGGGATTGGGTGTTCCTCTCGGGGGGCACCGACGGGCGCGACGGGCCGACAGAGGCCGCTGGCGGGGTCGTCGATGCGGGCACGCGCAGGCGGATCGTCGCGGCGGGTGGCGATGCGGCGGCGCTTCTGGCGCAGAATGACAGCAACCGCGCGCTCGCGCTCGCCGGTGACCTGCTGATCACCGGCGCAACCGGCACCAATGTCGCGGACGTGCAGATACTGCTTCTGGGGCCGAAAGCTCAGTAGCTTGGCTGTGTCAGCGTCGAACTGGCGTTCATCACCGCCAGACGTTCAAGATTGATGATGGTCGACAGCATCAGCCGGTCCTGGCTCCAGTCGCCCGGCCGCTGGATGGCGACGGCAGCAAGGAAGGTCAGCCCGACGAGCGGCCCAAGAAGCAGCGCCGCGACCACGCCGGGATGACGTTCCGCCTTGCCGTCGATCAGCGACACCATCCGGTGGCGCAGGACCTGGGCCGAGCGGTGGCCGAAAAGGCGGCTTTCGGTCTGCACCAGCGCGACGACCGGCGCCTGCAGGGCGAAGAGGCGGCGGCGCTTCAGGCTGTTGTGACAGACCCTGAGAAGGCACTGGCAATAGGCCGCGACATCATAACCGCGCCGTTCGATCACCTGGCGGTCGCAGCTGAGTTCGCGCAGCTCCTCGCCCATCCGCCGCCAGATGTGGAAGGCGGGGTTCCAGAAGAAGAAGGGCTTCAGCACTTCCATGCCGATTTCCCAATCGACGTCATGCTGGCGCAGATGCTGCAGTTCGTGGCCAAGGGCGATCCGCAAATCCTCGGGCTCTGCCAGCATCGCCGACGGCAGGACGATGATCCGGCGCCTGAGGCTGCGGGTCGAGAAGGGGACGGTCGTGGTGTCCGAAAGCCTCAGATCGACCCGTCCGATCCGCCGCCAGACGAAACTGTCGTCGATCACGCGGCGCAATTTCAGCATGCTCGCCGCGAGCCGGAAGAAGAACAGGGCAAAACCGGTGGCGAAGAGGGCTAGGACAAGCGTCACAAGTACCCCGAACTCCCCCGCCGCCAGGGTGCGACGGGCGGCAAGCAGGGTTTCCAGCCGCTCGGGCGGCATCTGGAAATTGCCTTGCAGATATTGCGACACGACGAAATCGGTCAGGTTGATCCGATCAAACAGCGCCACATCCGCCCGATCCGTCGCCTGCGTCACCGTCCAGACCGCGAAGGGCGCGAGGACGATCGCCAGAAACACCGCGCGAATTGCCCGGAGTTGCGCGGTATAGGCATGGCCAAGACCCGCGAGCCTGAGCGCGATCCGCGCCACGATCCAGAGAAGACAGGCGAAGGCCAGAAGGATATTGACGTCGAGATAGGCGTCGATCAGGTCCCTAAGACTTGCCATTCCTGAGCCTCCGATCCAGAAGCGCCCGAATCTCGTCCAATGCCTCCTCGGACAGATCGTTGTCGTCGACGAGGCGCGCCACGAGCGAGACGGGCGTGTTGTCAAAGAGCTTCTCGGATAGGTTTCTCAGGGACCGCGACTGGTAGCTGTCCTTCGTCAGCGCGGGCCGGTAGGTGAATGTCTTGCCCTGTTTCGTGCTGGTCACGAATTGTTTTTGTTCGAGAATTCTGAGGATCGTCGCCGCCGACGTATAGGCCAGCTTGCGGCCCTCGCCGAGCGTATCAAGCACGTCGCGCACCGTTCCCTCGCCAAGCCCCCAAAGCCGGGACATGAATTCCAGCTCGACCTCGGTCAGCATCTCGGGTTTCTTCCTCGGGCGCATGTCGGGGGTGGATCCTCGTATCGTCACCTTGCACTCTATCGATCCTAGCAGCGGCGGGCGCATTCGCAAAGCCGGGGTTGTTCCGGGTCTCATACTTTCCAGAAACAGAAGGCACCCCAGGCGATGGCGAGCGCGAGCGGCCACCAGAGCGGCATGCCCATGAGCCAGAGCCAGGCCATGAAGATGTAGCTGGTGCCGAGAAGCGAGATGAACAGCCGGTCGCCGCGGGTGGTGGTCAGGCCGAGGATACCGGTGCGTTCGTCGCCGCCGGGCGTTCGGATCTCCAAGACTGTCAAGAGCGCCATCGCCGCGAAGATGCCGATGAAAACGGCAAGCGTCGCGGGCGTCCAGGCCATCCAGAACGCGGGCCAGAGCGGCGCCGTCCAGGAAAAGCCCTCGTCGGCCTTCTTGCCGAGATCGCCCCAGCCGGCGGCGAAAAGCGGGGTGGGCAGCAGCGGCAGGGTCGCGAAGAGACGTTTCATCACACCCTCCCCAGGGCGAAGCCCTTGGCGATGTAGTTGCGGACGAACCAGATGACGATGGCACCGGGAATGATGGTCAGCGTTCCGGCGGCAGCAAGCAGGCCAAGTTCGTAGCCGGCCGAGGACGCGGTCTTGGTCATCGTGGCGGCGATGGGCTTGGCGTAGACGGCGGTCAGGGTCTTGGCGAGAAGAAGCTCCACCCATGAGAACATGAAGCAGAAGAAGGCCGCGACGCCCACGCCCGCCTTGATCGTCGGCAGGAAGACCCGGACGAAGAAGCGCGGAAAGGAATAGCCGTCGACAAAGGCGGTCTCGTCCAGTTCCTTCGGCACGCCCCCCATGAAACCTTCAAGGATCCAGACCGCGAGCGGGATGTTGAAAAGGCAATGCGCAAGCGCGACGGCCCAGTAAGTGTCGAACAGGCCGACGGCCGAATAAAGCTGGAAGAAGGGCAGCGCAAAGACGGCGGCGGGCGCCATGCGGTTGGTCAGGAGCCAGAAGAACAGCTGCTTGTCGCCAAGGAACCGGTAGCGCGAGAAGGCATAGGCGGCCGGCAGGGCCACAGTGACCGAAATCACAGTGTTTATCGTCACATAGGAAATGGAGTTTATGTACCCCCAGTACCAGGTCGGATCGGTGAAGATCGTGCGGTAGCTTGCCAAAGTCCATTGACGCGGGAAAAGCGAGAAGCCGCCGAGGATTTCCTGCGTCGTCTTGAAGCTCATCGCGACCAGCCAGTAGATCGGCAACATGAGGAAGGCGATGTAAAGAATAGGAATGATGGATCTTTTGCGCATCTCTGTCTCACTTCACATCGTGGCGGGTCATGAGCGTGTAGAAAAGCCACGAGGCGAAAAGCGTGATCGCGAAATAGATCAGGCTCATCGCCGCCGCGGGCCCGAGGTCGAACTGGCCGAGGGCGATCTTCACAAGGTCGATCGACAGAAGCGTCGTCGAATTGCCGGGGCCGCCGCCGGTGAGGACGAAAGGTTCGGTATAGACGTTGAAACTGTCCATGAACCTCAGAAGCACGGCGATTGTCAGCACCTGTTTCATCTTCGGCAGCTGGATGTAGCGGAAGACCGCCCAGTTCGAGGCGCCGTCGATCTTGGCGGCCTGATAATAGGCGTCCGGGATCGAGACGAGGCCCGCGTAGCACAGAAGCACCACAAGCGAGGTCCAGTGCCAGACATCCATGGTGATGATCGTCACCCAGGCGGCCGTCGGGTTCTGGGTCATGTCGTAGGAAACGCCGAGCACATGGTTGAGGAAATAGCCCAGCAACCCGATGTCCGGCAGGGTGAAGATATTCCACATCGCGCCGACGACATTCCACGGGATCAGCATCGGCAGCGCCATGGTGACAAGACAGACCGGCACCCAGAACCCCTTGCGCGGCATGGAAAGGGCGATGATCACGCCGAGCGGCACCTCGATGATCAGGATCAGGAAGGTGAAGAATGCCTGCCGCCCCAGCGCCGCCTGGAACCGGTCGGATCTCAGGATATCCTCGAACCAGCCGAGCCCGTGCCAGAAGAAGACATTGTCGCCGAACGTCTCCTGCACGGAATAGTTCACGACCGTCATCATCGGGATAAGGGCGTTGAAGGCGACGAGAATGACGACCGGCAGGACGAAGAGCCAGCCCTTCTGATTGACCTTGCGCATCAGGCGGCCCTCCCCTTTTCGCTGGCGATCCAGCCGTCGCGGTAAAGCCGCGTCTGGTCGGGGCGGAAGGTCAGATGCACCGCCTCTCCCTGCCCCGGCACCTCGCCCTCGACGATGGCATTCACCCTTGTATCGCCCAGCATCGCCTCGACCACCGAATGGCGGCCGAGGTCGGAGACCTTGCGCACTGTCGCGGGCAGGCCCGTCGCCCCGAGCGAGACGAATTCCGGCCGGATGCCAACCTCGGTCCACCCCTCGCCAGGCGTGGCGGCGCCTTCCAGCGGTACGTCATGGCCGGCGACGAAGGCACGGCCCTCGCGGACCTCGCAGGGCAGCACGTTCATGCCCGGCGAGCCGATGAAATGGCCGACGAACGTGTGCTGGGGCCTGTCGAAAAGATCGACCGGCGTGCCGATCTGCACCACTTCGCCGTCCTGCATCACCACGACCTGATCGGCGAAGGTCAAGGCCTCGGTCTGGTCATGGGTCACATAGATCATCGTGGCGCGGACGCGGTGGTGAAGTTCCTTGAGCTTCGAGCGCAGCTTCCACTTCAGATGCGGGTCGATGACGGTCAGCGGCTCGTCGAACATGATGACATTCACATCCTCGCGCACGAGGCCGCGGCCCATGGAAATCTTCTGCTTGTTGTCGGGTGAAAGATTCGCGGCGCGGACGCGCAGCATCTCGGTCACGTCGAGCATCGCGGCGATCTCCTCGACGCGGGTCCTGACGCGGCTTTCGTCGATGCCGCGGTTGCGCAGCGGGAAGGCGAGATTGTCGTAGACCGACATCGTGTCGTAGATCACCGGGAACTGGAAGACCTGCGCGATGTTTCGCTGGTCGGGCGGCAGTTCCGTCACGTCGCGATCGTTGAACAGGATGCGGCCCTCCGATGGCACCAGAAGCCCCGAGATGATGTTCAAAAGCGTCGACTTCCCGCAGCCCGAGGGGCCAAGCAGCGCATAGGCGCCGCCCTCCTGCCAGTCGATATTGAGTTCCTTCAGCGCATAGTCCTGCGGCCCGGACGGATGGGCCATGTAGGAATGGCGGAGTTTGTCGAGCGTGATCTTGGCCATCGTCCCCTCAGGCGACAAGCGCGCCGTCGGGCGCGAAATAGAAGCAATTGGCGGGGTCCATGTAGAAGTCATGGGCACTGCCGACCTCGAACGGATGGACCCCGGAGGCGAGGGACACCCAGGTCTCGTCGCCAAGGCGGAAATGGGCAGAGCTTTCGGAGCCCGAAAGCTCGGTCACCATGATCGGGCCCGTCAGTTTCACCTCCGCCGCCGACCCAGAGAGCGGCCGGACATGATGGGGCCGGACAGCGACCATGTAAGGCCCGTCCGTCAGGTTCGCTGCGGCACCGGACAGCGGCCATTCCGCCCCTGCCTTCAGCTGCATGCGGTCGCCCGTCTTGGTCGCGGGGGCGGCGTTGATCGGCGGATCGGAAAAGACCCGCGCGGAAACAAGCGTGTTGGGGCGCCGATAGATTTCTGCCGTCGGACCAAACTGCGTCACCCGCCCGTCCTGCATGAGCGCCGTCATGCCGCCGAGCATCAGCGCCTCGGCAGGTTCAGACGTGGCATAGACGACCACCGCGCCACGCCCGGCGAAAAGGTCGGGCAACTGGTCGCGCAACTCCTCTCGCAGCTTGTAGTCGAGATTGGCGAGCGGCTCGTCTAGGAAGACCGCCGTTGATTCCTTCGCGATGGCACGGGCGAGCGCCGTCCTTTGCTGTTGGCCGCCGGACAATTCGTGCGGGCGGCGATGAAGCATGGGGCGAAGTTTCAGCACATCCGCCGCCGCCTCGACCCTGCCCTGGATTTCCGAGGCCGCAAGACCCGCGACCCTGAGGGGGGAGGCGATATTCTCGAATACCGTCATATGGGGATAGTTCACGAAGAACTGGTGGACGAGGCTTATATTGCGCTTCTGGGGCGTCAGGCCGGTCACGTCCTGACCGTTCATCAAAAGCGTCCCCGACGCCAGCCGGTCAAGGCCCGCCATCAGCTTGATGAGAGAGGTCTTTCCCGATCCGGTCTCGCCCAGAAGCACGTTGAACCGGCCGGGCTCGAAGACAAGCGAGGTTTCCTTGATATGGACCGCCTGTCCGACCCTTTTGGTGACAGACTGAAGCTCAAGCGCCATCCGTCCCTTCCTTCTTCGATTGTCGCACCCGTCATGGAAAAACCGGGGCCCCGGAAGAAGACCGGAGGCCCCGGCAGGGGTGGCCATCGCTGGCCACCGCCGGGGAGAACTCAGTTCTCAGCCCATTGTTTGATCAGGTCATCATAGTTGACGGTCATGCCCGGCTCTTTCTCGTTTTCGAGCTTGGCATGCGGTCCGCCTTCCTTGCCGAGCCATTCGGAGGGATCCTTGGGCTCGTTCAGGCGCGGGCCGCAGCCGCCGTAGACACCGGCCGTTTCGTCAGCCTGCTGCATCCGCGCCATAGTGATGTCCATCTCCTCGGCCAGACGGTCCATCGCCTGCTGGGGTGTGAAGGCGCCGGAGTTCACGTCACCGATCTGCTGCCACCAGATTTGCGCGAGCTTCGGATAGTCGGGCACGTTGATCCCGGTCGGCGACCAGCGGACGCGGTCGGGCGAGCGGTAGAATTCAACGAGACCGCCAAGCTTCGGCGCGCGTTCCGTGAAGCTTTCATGCCGCACGGTCGAGTCGCGGATGAAGGTAAGGCCCACGTGCGATTTCTTCACGTCAACCGTCTTGGACACGGCAAACTGGGCATAGAGCCACGCAGCCTTGGCGCGATCTTCAGGCGTGGACTTGAGGAAGGTCCACGACCCCACGTCCTGATAGCCGACCTTCTGGCCTTCCTTCCAGTAGGGACCATGGGGCGAGGGCGCCATCCGCCACAGCGGGTTGCCTTCGTCGTCCACGGTGTTGTTCCCCTCAGACTTCGGCTTCACCATGTCGGCGGTGAAGGCGGTGTACCAGAAGATCTGCTGGGCGACGTTGCCCTGGCTGAGCGCCGGCAGCGACTGGTAGAAGTCGTAGGAGGCCGCACCCGGAGGCGCGTACTTCCTGAGCCACTCGTCCCACTTGGCGATCGCGAAGACCGCCGCCGGGCCGTTGGCCTCGCCACCGCGCGACACCGACGCGCCGGCGGGGTTGCACGAGCCCGCTTCCATGCGGATGCCCCATTCGTCGATCGGGATACCGTTCGGTTCCCCGGGCGAACCGGCACCGGCCATCGAAAGCCAGGCGTCCGTCATGCGCCAGCCAAGGTCCGGCGCACGCTTGCCGTAGTCCATGTGTCCGTAGATCTGGACACCGTCGATTTCCTTCACGTCGTTGGTGAAGAACTCGGCGATATCCTCGTAGGCCGACCAGTTGACCGGCACGCCGAGGTCGTAACCATACTTCGCCTTGAACGCCTCTTGCAGATCGGCACGGTCGAACCAGTCCTTGCGGAACCAGTAGAGGTTGGCGAATTGCTGGTCGGGAAGCTGGTAGAGCTTGCCGTCCGGACCGGTGGTGAAGCTCGTCCCCATGAAGTCCGGCAGGTCGAGGCCAGGGTTGGTCACGTCGGCCCAGTTGCCCGCCATCATGTCCGACAGCGGATAGGCGAGCTGAAGCCGCGAATGGGTGCCGATGAGATCGCTGTCATTGACGTAACCGTCATAGAGATTGCGGTTCGTCTGCATCTGGGTCTGGACCGCCTGCACCACCTCGCCTTCGCCGAGAATCTGGTGATTGACCTTGATGCCGGTGATTTCCTCGAAGGCCTTGGTGAGGACCTGCGATTCGTAGGAGTGCGTCGGAATGCCTTCCGATAGCACGTTGATTTCCATGCCCGCATAGGGCTTGGCGGCCTCGATGAACCATTTCATCTCGGCCATCTGTTCGTCCTTCGACAAGGCCGAAGGCTGGAATTCTTCATCGATCCATTTCTGTGCCGCGGCCTCGTCGGCAAATGCCGGCCACGACCCCGCCATGACGGCACTGACCGCCACGGCGGAGAGCAGATACTTCCGCATCCTGTCTCCTCCCGAATAATGCTGAGCCAGTCTCCAGCTGGCTGTTGGAATTGAGTAACCGGATTCGCCCCTTTGTCAAACTAAAAGTTTAGTAGACAGCGATTGGCTGTCGCCGAGGCTTGATCCGAAGGCTTCGGGTCGATAATTTGACCAAAAGGTCGCGAAGGGCTTGGCTCAATGGATATCGGCGGAACTGAGGTGCAGGACCGGAAGGTTCCGACCCATGAAGTGACCTATGTGCAGCTGCGCAACATGGTTCTCACGGGCGGGCTCGCGCCCGGACAGGCCGTTACCATTCAAGGACTTACCAAGGAATTGAACGCGGGCATGACGCCGGTACGCGAAGCGATCCGGCGACTGACGGCGGAGGGCGCGCTGACACTGCACGGCAATCGCCGCGTCTCGGTGCCGCGGCTGACCGCGGCGCTTCTGGACCAGATCGCCTTCGCGCGCCTGACCGTCGAACCGAAGATTGCGGAACTGGCCGCGCCACGTCTGTCGGCGCAGACGATAGAGCGGCTTGTCGAGATCGATGCCGGGATCGATCCGGCGATCCGTCGCGACGACATTCCCGCCTATCTGACGGGCAACCACCTCTTTCACTTCACCCTATACGAGGCATCAGGCGCCCAGGTGCTGATCGAGATCGCCCAGTCGCTCTGGCTGCGTTTCGGGCCTTCCTTGCGTGTCGTGGCGGCGCGCTACAGCGAGGGGCGCCTGCCCGATCGCCATCTCGACGCGCTCGAAGCGGCGCGTGCAGGCGACGGCCGGGCACTCGCCCGTGCCATCGAGGCCGATATCGCACAGGGCGTGGATATGGTGCGCCAGGCGCTGCAGGCGGGCGAAGTCTAGAAAGCCGGGTCAACGGGCCGCTCATCGCGCGCGGGCGCACGCTCTTCGCCGGTTTCCCGAGGCGCGCACGAGGGCGACGACGGGGTCTCGATTAATTTGATCAAATTTCTTGACATTCCCTCTCCCCGACCTATTTTGGAGCCAATGGCACCTTGCCGGATCGGGGGATGATTCCCGGGACCGGTTCCGGGCAAAAGGGCCTCGCACCCCTGGGATCGTGAGGGCAAGATGACGAAGATCACCAACCATATGCCGACGAAAGAGCTGCAGGCACTCGACGCCGCGCACCATATGCATCCGTTCACCGAAAATGCCGCCTTGGCCCGCAAGGGCGCGCGCATCATGGTGCGGGGCGAAGGCGTCTGGCTGACCGACAGCGAAGGCAACAAGATCATCGACGGGATGGCGGGCCTGTGGTGCACCAACATCGGTTATGGCCGCAAGGAGCTGGGCGATGTCGCCAAGCGCCAGATGGACGAGCTGGCCTATTACAACACGTTCTTCCAGACGAGCCATGTGCCCGCCATCGCGCTAGCGGCAAAGCTCGCGGAACTGGCGCCGGGCGATCTGAACCATACGTTCTTCGCGGGTTCCGGCTCGGAAGCCAACGACACCAACATCCGCGCCGTCCGCCGCTACTGGGACATCAAGGGTCAACCGGACAAACGGGTGATCATCGCACGGCACAATGGCTATCATGGCTCGACCATGGGCGGCGGCAGCCTGGGCGGCATGGCCCCCATCCATGCCCATGGCGGCAAGATCGACGGTATCGTCCATATCGGCGAACCGAACTGGTGGGCGCAGGGCGGCGACATGACGCCCGAGGCCTTCGGCCTGATGCGCGCGCAGGAGCTTGAGGCGAAGATCCTGGAACTTGGCGTCGACAAGGTCGCGGCCTTCATCGGCGAACCGGTTCAGGGCGCGGGCGGTGTGATCATCCCGCCCTCGACCTACTGGCCGGAAGTCCAGCGCATCGTCGACAAGTATGGCATCCTCCTGATTGCCGACGAGGTCATCACCGGCTTCGGCCGCACCGGCAACTGGTTCGGGTCGCAGACATTCGGCATCAAGCCCCATATCATGACGATCGCCAAGGGCCTGTCTTCGGGCTACCAGCCGATCGGTGGCTCGATCATGTGCGACGAAGTGGCCGAGGTGCTGGGCTCGCATGGCGACTTCAACCATGGCTATACCTATTCGGGCCATCCGGTGGCAGCGGCCGTCGCACTGGAAAACCTGCGCATCATCGAAGAGGAAGGGATCGTCGACCATGTGCGCGACGTGGCGCATCCCTACCTGAACGAACGCTGGCAGGCACTGACCGACCATCCGCTGGTGGGCGAGGCAAGGCTTGTCGGCCTGATGGGCTCGATCGCGCTGACGCCGAACAAGGCGACGCGGGCGAAATTCGCATCCGAAAGCGGCACGGTCGGCTATCGCTGCCGCGAGCGCTGCTTCGCCAACAACCTGATCATGCGCCATGTTGGCGACCGGATGATCATTGCGCCGCCGCTGGTGATCCGCCCCGAGGAGATCGACGTGCTGGTCGCCCGCGCGCGCAAGTCGCTCGACGAATGCTACGCAGGCTTGAAGGAAGACGGGCTTCTGAAGGCCGCCTGAGATCGCTGGCAACCTACCTTGAGGCCGGTGCGATCGCATCGGCCTCTCTCATTTTTCCGTGCCATTCCATTCAGCCCCAGACGACGTCAGATCGGCCGCGCCGGACCGCCAACCACGCGCGCACCCGGCGCCACGTCGCGCGTGACGATCGCGCCGGCGCCGATGAGGGCCCCGTCCCCGACCGTAACGCCCGGCAGCAGGATCGCACCGCCGCCGATCCAGACATCCGCGCCGATCGTCACCGGCAGGGCGCGCTCCAGACCCAGACGCCGCTCTTCGGCGCCGTGAGCATGGTCGGCGCAATAGATGTGGACCGACGGACCCAGCATCGTTCGGCTGCCGATCCGGACCGGCGCCGTATCCAGGATGACGCAACCGGCATTCAGGAAGACGAAGTCGCCCAGCGCGAGATTCCGGCCATAGGCGGCATGGAAGGGCGCCTCGATGCACACCCCCTCGCCGACGGCCGCGAAAAGTGCTGCAAGCTCCGGCGCAAGGGGGCCGCGCTCTGCGGGGTCCATGGTTGTGTGACGCCAGCAGGCATGGCGCGCGGCTGCGCGCAGCGCTTCGAGTTCGGGGGTCATGCAGGAATACCAACGCCCGTCGGAGATGTCGGCCAGGGCGGAAGGGGGCGGTTGCAAGTCCTTCATGCGAGGCGCCTCCGGGCACGGGATCGCGGGGACAAGGCTACTCGCGCCCGGACGGTTGGCCAACAGGAACCTTACGCGCCGCGCAGGCCGGGCCGTTCCCGCTCCAGCCACAGCGCGATCAGCATCAGGGGGGCGTTGTCGATCTCACCCGATGCCAGCAGCTCCATCAGCCGCGCGAAGGGGACGAGGTGGCTGCGGATGTCCTCGGCCTCGTCTGCGAGCCCGCCGAGGCCCGCGATCCCGTCGGGCAGGTCGGCAAGGCCGATGAAGGAATACAGGTACTCGGCCTTTGCCCCGGGTGAGGGATAATAACTCGGCCCCGGGATCAGCCGGTCGATGGTCAACCCCGCTTCCTCCTCTGCTTCGCGCAAGGCCGCTTCCTCCGGCGTCTCGCCGCCGTCGACGCGGCCCGCGATCGCCTCCAGAAGCCAGGGGTTGGCATCGCCGCGCGCGTAAGGCCCGGCGCGGAATTGCTCGATCAGCAGCACGCGGTCCCGGACGGGATCATAGGGCAGGACGACCGCCGCATCGCCAGAGACGAAGACGGCGCGGTTGAGAACCGGCCCCATCCCGCCGTCGAACCGCCGATAGGAGAGGTCATGCTCCTCGACCGAGAAGAACCCTTCATATGGATGATCCAGGCGCAGCCGCACCACGTCGCCGTCCGACACAGAGCGGCGCAGGCTTTCGGTTCCAGCCCGCAGCGCCTCGGCGCGCAGGCGTGCGCCGGCACGGGTGAGAATCTGACCGTAGCGGCGCCCGAGCCGCTCGGGCGGAACCGCGCCGAAACGCGCCATGATTTCCTCTGCGGCAGCAGTCACGGTCGGCGCCCATCGCACCTGCCAGTCGGCGGGCCTGCCAGCCGCCGCCGCGCGGATGGGCTGTGACGCGCTGCGATAGATGCGCGCGCGCCGCTCGACCCCGTCGCGTCCCGTGATGGAAGCTTCTGCTGGCCGCTCTGCGAACACTGCCGCGTAGAAATCCATGCGTGCGAGTGCCTCAGCGCTGACGCCCGTCACGATCAGGCCATCCACCCCGTCGCGGCCGGGCACGAGTGTCGAACGCGCACCGTCCGCCTGCCAGACCTCGGCAAAACCGGGAAGGCTGGCCGGTTCGGTGGGCGCGGTCGGACCGAGAACCACCTCGGCAAGCGGGGCATGGCGAAACACGCCATGCAGGAAAAGCGATGTCACAAACCCGGTCCCCGCCGCTAGCTCCAGCGTCGCCCGGCCCATTCGCTGAGAACGCCCGCCAACATACCGCCCCCGAGAAGCACGAGCAAGAAGTCGGCCGCCAGCATGCGCTGTACGATCTCGGCGGCGATGCCGATCAGCCCCATGATCGCCTCGGTCGGCGTGTCGTAATATTTGCGGACCGCCTGAACCAGCATTTCCTCGGTCGAGAAGAGCACGAGCGCCAGCATGAGCGCCCCGAGCGAGGCGCGAAGTCCCGCATTCGCCGACGGCCACCAGCCGTGACCGGTCGCGGGCCCGAGGATGCGCCAGCCGCAGACGATGCCGATGATGGCGCTGAGCGGCGAGAAGGCACCGAACTGCGTGCCCGCAGGCATGTGCGGTTTGAAGATTTCGGCGCTCAGGAAGGCAACCAGCGCCATACCGAACGCCGCGAAAAGTTTGGAAGCGGTGGGCATTCAGGACACTCGCCTTTCAACGGTAATCTGGGTCACATCGCAATTGCCGAACCGAAAGGCCCCGGCGCAAGACGTCAAGTAGAAATTCCACATCCGGCGGAACCGTTCGTCGAAACCAAGCTTGGCAACCTCGTCCCAGCGGGCATTGAACGTCTCGTGCCAGCGCCGGAGCGTCTGGCTGTAGCTTTCGCCGAATTCGAGCGACCCCACCAGCCCGAGACCGGCGCGGGCGATCTCGGCGCGAAGCGCGGTGGGCGAGGGCAGCATGCCGCCGGGAAAGATATATTTCTGGATGAAGTCGACGCCCTTGCGATAGACCTCGAACCGCTTCTCCTGCAGCGTGATGATCTGCAGCGTGGCCTTCCGGCCCGGCTTCAGCCGTTCGCGCAGCGTGTCGAAATAGACCGGCCAGTATTTCTCGCCCACCGCCTCGAACATCTCGATCGAGGCGATGCCGTCATAGCGCCCCCTCTCGTCGCGATAATCCTGCAGCTTGATCTCGACCCTGTCGGCAAGGCCCGCGCGCTGCATCCGGGCGACCGCGAAATCCTGCTGGGCCTTGCTGATCGTCAGCCCGGTGACCTTCAGCCCCCGTTCGCCCGCCGCATATTCGGCGAAACCGCCCCAGCCACAGCCGATCTCAAGGACATGATCGCCGGGCTGGGCGCCTATACGGTCGACCATGGAAGCATATTTCGCGCGCTGTGCCGCTTCCAGGCTTTCCTGGCCGCTCTGGAACAGGGCAGAGGAGTAGGTCATCGTATCGTCGAGCCAGAGCCGGTAGAATTCGTTCCCGAGATCATAGTGGTAGGCGATGTTCTTCTTCGCCTGGCGTTTGGAGTTCGAGTTCATCCAGTGGCGCAGCCGTTCGAGCGCCCGCATCAAGCCCATGCCCGGAAAACCGTCATAGACGCTGTCATTGCCGTCATGGACAAGATCCATGAAGGCCTGAAGATCGGGCGTCGACCAGCCGCCTTCCATATAGGCCTCTGAAAAGCCAAGATCGCCTTCGCGGATCAGCCGTGCGAATATGTCCGGGTCGTGCACCCTGATTTCGGCCACGGGTCCGGCGGACCGCCCCTCGGCGCGGAACCGGCGCCCATCGTCCAGTACGAAGTCCAGCCGACCGCGGTTCAAAGTCTGCGCAATCTGGAAGACCTGCGCAAAATAGCGCGGCAGGCGGGCCTGTCCCTCAGTCGTCGTCAGAACATCCATGCGTCATCCCCCGATGGCGGGAGCTTAGCGCAAGAAAATCCACCCGGGCAACGATTTCGTGATCAGTGGCCCCTGAAGCGTTCGTAGGCCGCCAAGGCACGGGCACGCGCGGCGGAATGTTCAATGATTGGTTTCGGATAGGGGGCGGTCTTGTCGAGATGCCAGCCCCGGGGAACCGCGTCGAAATAGGCGTCGGCAAGAGGGCCGCGCCGGTCTCGGCCCTCGGCAACGAACCGGTTGCGATAGGCCCCGTCCGGATCGAAACGACCGGCTTGCGCGTCGGGGTTGAAGATGCGGAAATAGGGCGCGGCATCGGGGCCGGAGCCCGCCACCCACTGCCAGCCGAGCGCGTTCGAGGCCGGATCCCAGTCGGTCAGGCAGTCGGCGAACCAGGCCAGCCCCACCCGCCAGTCGGTGAGGAGATGTTTGGTGAGGTAGGAGGCCGCGACCATCCGCACCCGGTTGTGCATCCGGCCGGTGACATACATCTCGCGCATGCCGGCATCGACGAGGGGCACGCCGGTCATGCCGCGCCGCCAGCGCGCGGCATCGTCGTTATCACCGCGCCAGGGAAAGGCCTCCCAGCCCTTGCGCCAGTTTTGGGTGGCAAGCGCCGGATTGTGAAACATCAGGTGCCAGGCGAAATCCCTCCAGGCAAGTTCGGAGAGGAATTTCCAGGCCGCCCCGTCGAGCGTCGCCTCCTGGTCGTTCCGCGCCATCACTTCCGCCCAGATGCGGCGCGGCGAAATCTCGCCCCAGGCGAGATGGTCTGACAGGCCCGAAGCGGCCTCTTCGGAAGGAAAATCGCGGCGGTCGCCGTAGGCGCGCAGCTTCTCTTCAAGGAAGGCCGACAGCCGCGCCAGCGCCGCCCCCTCGCCAGCGGCGATGTGCGGGCGCAGGATCGCGGCCCCCCGGTTCATCGGAGCTTCCATCCGCCAGCCCTCGAGAATGTCGCTGCCCGGCCATTTCTCCGGTGGCCGCAGCGCACCGGGCAGAGCGAGCGGCGCCGGCACCCCCCCCTGCCGCAGGCGGCGCCAGAAGGGTGTGAAGACCGAATAGGGCTGACCCGCCTGGGTCAGCAGGCGGGTAGGCTCATGCAGAAGCGCACCGGGAAAACTGCGTGCCTCGATCCCGGCGGCGGCGGCCCAGCTCTTGACCTCGCGGTCGCGGGCAATGTGGGCAGGTTCGTAATAGCGGGTCCAGTGCAGGGCCGTAGCGCCGGTTTCCGCCGCCAGCGCCTTCAGCACATCGAGCGCCCTGCCCCGCCTGAAGGTCAGCCGCAGCCCGTGCCGCTCCAGCGCGGCAGCGAAGACGGCGAGCCCGAGGCCCAGGCGGAACCGGGGTGCCGCGCCCAGGACCTCGACCGTTTCGTCATGGATGAAGAGCGGCAGGACCGGTCGCCCACTTTCCGCCGCGGCAGCAAGCGCCGGGTGATCGTCCAGCCGCAGATCGCGACGGAACCAGACGATCACCGGACCCGGGTCGCTCACCGGCACGCGCCTCAGAGCACGCGGTCGAGCGCCGCGATCAGGCGGCGCACATCCTCGGGCGAGGTGTAATGGGTCATCGACAGGCGCAGCACGCCCTTGTCGAGATCCACGCCCATCGCCGTCAACGGCCTGACGGCGTAGAAATCCCCCGCCCAGCAGTTGATCCCCTCGCGCCCCAGTGCCTCCGACACCGGCTCTGCCGCGCGGTCGAGCGCGACGGCGACCGTCGGTGCCCGGCGCGTGGCATCGCGCGGACCGATCAGGCGCAGGTCGTTGCGCGCGGCGAGATAGTCGAGGAGCGGCTGGCAGATGGCCACCTCATGCGCGCGCATCAGATCGTGGACCGCCGCGCCGCGCCTTGCCGCGTCAGGCTCCGCCGCGAAATGCTTGGCATGGAGCGCGTCGAAATAATCCGCCATCCCTGCGCTCGCCGCGATCTGTGCATGATCGGGACCGGCGGGCGTGAAGCGTTTGTAGAGCGTCTCGCCGTTGAAATAATGGCCCTGGTTCGGCAGGTCGAACCCCAGTCGTTCACGGATCACCATGAGGCCCTGATGGGGGCCGTAGACCTTGTAGGCCGAGAAGAGGTAGATGTCGGCGCCGAGTTCCGTGACATTCGGCAGGCCGTGCGGGGCGTAGCTCACCCCGTCGACGCACACCGCCGCCCCGGCCGCGTGCGCCATAGCGGCGATCTCGGCCACAGGATTGATCTCGGCCACCACGTTCGAGCAATGGGGGAAACAGACAAGCCGCACCTTGCCGTCGGCGAGAAGCGGCGCAAGGCGCGTGGGGTCCAGGTGCCCGGTTGCAGGGTCGATCTGCCATTCCCTGACCTCGATCCCGTCCTCGGCAAGGCGCCGCCAGGGGCCGGAATTGGCTTCGTGGTCCTGATTGGTGACGACGATCGCGCCGCCCTTGTCGCTCAGCCAGCGCCGGACGGCCTGAGCCAGGACATAAGTGTTTGCCGTGGTCGACGGGCCGAAGGACAGCTCATGCCGCTTCACCCCCATCATCGCCGCAAGGCGGGTGCGCGCCTCGTCCATCTCCGCCCCGCCCGCCTGAGCGGCGGCATAGGGCGCGTAGGGCTGCACCTTGCGCTCCTTGTAGAAACGCGTCAGCCGGTCGATGACCGGCGCACAGGCATAAGAGCCGCCCGCATTTTCGAAGAAGGCCTGATCGGCCAGGCCCGGAACCGCGAAGGCCGGGAACTGGCTGCGCACGAAACTGAGGTCGAGGGTCGTCACATCTGTCTCCATCATCATCTGCGGGGCCGACTGCCAGGCTGTCCGGGCACTTGGCCGCCGAAAGGGCTGACAGGTCTTCCTGCCGAACCGCAATCGCCCGTCATGAAGGAGCTGCGGCAGATCCGGGTCGCCGGATCGGGGCGGAGCTTATCCGCCGACATGGCCTTCGGGAAGCCCGGGGACAGAAAATTTTCCTTCGCCACCCGCCGATTAGCCCGCAAGATTTCCCGGATCGAATCAAAAGGCTTGCGATGTCACTCACGGCGCGTATGGTTTGATCATATTCTGGGGAGGATAGAATGATCAAAAGAACACTTCTGGCCGCGACGGCCATCGTCTCGCTCACCTTGCCTGCAGCGGCAGCCGATCCCGACCTCGTGGTGCTGGAATGGGCGGGATACGATATCGAAGGGCTCTATGCCGACTACAAGGCCAAGTACAACGACAACCCGACCTATTCCTTCTTCGCTTCCGACGACGAGGCGTTTCAGCGGGCGGTGTCCGGCTTCAAGGCCGACGTCTTTCACCCCTGTTCGACCTTCGTTGAAAAATATCGCGAAGCGGGCCTGATCGAACCATGGGATCCGGCAAAAATTGCCGAAATGGGTGATATCGACCCGAAGTTCCTGAATTCCGCCACGATCAAGGATGATCAGGGCGTCTGGTTCCTGCCCTTCGACTGGGGCGCCACAGCGATCGCCTACAATACCGAACAGGTGCCCGCGGAAGATGTCGCCTCACTCAACATCTTCATCGATCCGAAATATCAGGGCCGCGTTTCGCTGCCGAACTCGTCCGAGGACGTCTGGGCGCTGGCCTATCTGGCCACCGGCACCACCGACTGGACCAAGGTCAGCGACGAGCAGTTCGACGCCGCAGCGGCCTGGCTGCGCGAGGCGCACAAGAACGTCCGCGCCTATTGGAACGATTCGGCCGAGCTTAGCCAGCTGATGGCGTCGGGCGAAGTGCTGGTGGGCTGGGCCTGGAACGATGCGGTGGCGCTTCTGAAGGCCGACGGCTTTCCGGTGGGCTTCCAACGCGAGGCGAAGGAAGGGTCCTCGACCTGGTTCTGCGGCTATGTGAATGCCAAGGACGGACCCGGCAAGGAGGACAAGGCCTATGATTTCATGAACTCCATGCTGCGCGCCGATGCTGCAGGGGTTCTCGTCAGCGAACTCGGCTATGGTCATTCCAACACGGTGGGCATGGCGGGCATCTCTGCCGAGGATCTCGACGCGGCCGGGCTTGGCGCCGCCAATGCGCCGATCCTCGCGCAGGTGCCGAAAGATCCGGCGCTGCACGAAAAGATGCTGCAGACATTCGAGAATATCAAAGCCGGTTTCTGACGGTTTTCGAAACAACGTCAAACGGTTAGGGAAAGATCGGGGGCCTGCGCCGGCCAAGTGCCGCGCAGGCCCTCACCTTGCCCTTGCAACTGCCCGGGCGGCAGGCATAGTTGCCCGCGGTATCCCCGCCCCGGACCCGGTCCGGGGCTTCCACTCTGGAGGCTATCTTGAAACTTCACGCGCTGCTCGCGGCCTCGGTCGCAGCCCTTACCCTCGCCCTTCCCGCCCGCGCGGCGGACCCCGATCTTCTGGTCCTCGACTGGGCCGGGTTCGAGGTCGAAGGCCTTTATCAGGCCTACAAGGACAAGAACGGCGACGGCCCGACCTATACGTTCTTCGGTTCCGACGACGAAGCCTTCCAGAAAGTGGCATCGGGCTTCAAGTCCGACGTGACCCACCCCTGCTCGCAGATGGTGTCGAAATACCGCGAAGCCGGGCTGATCGAGCCCTGGGACGTCTCGAGGATCCCGGAATTCGCGAACATCGACCCGAAGTTCCTGAACTCGCCGGTTTTTCAGGATGATGGCGGCGTCTGGTACATCCCGACCGACTGGGGCGTGACCGCGATCGCCTACAATACCGATGAAGTGCCGGTGGAAGATGTCGCCACCCTTCAGGTCTTCGCCGACCCGAAATACGAAGGCCGCATTTCGCTGCCGAACTCGTCGGACGACGTCTGGGCGCTCGCCTATCTGGCGACCGGCGTGACCGACTGGACGAATATCACCGACGAACAGTTCACCGCCGCCGCCGACTGGCTGCGCAAGGTTCACCCCAATGTCCGTGCCTATTGGAACGATCCGGCCGAAATGGCACAGATCATGGCCTCGGGCGAAGTGCTGATCGCCTGGTCCTGGAACGACGGCGTCGCCTACCTGAAGGCCGACAATTATCCCGTCGGCTTCCAGCGCGAGGCCAAGGAAGGGTCTTCGACCTGGTTCTGCGGCTATGTGAACATGAAGGACGGGCCTGGCAAGGAAGACAAGGCCTATGATTTCATCAATTCCTGGCTGCGCCCCGATGCGGCGCCCGCGCTGATCGAGAATATCGGTTACGGCCTGTCGAACGCCGCCGCGATGGCGGCGATGGATCCGACGGTGCTGGCCGACGCGGGTCTCGGCCCGATCAATGCGCCGGTCCTGCCGCAGGTCCCGAACGACAACAGCCTGCGCGAGCGTCAGCTCGCTGAATTCGAGAAGATCAAGGCGGGCTTCTGAGCCGGAATCGCCCACAGTAACCTGCCGTCCCGGCCCGTGCCGGGGCGGCACCCCTTCCGGTGTGCTTGAGCTTTGCCCTTCAAGCCACTAGGTCTGACCGAAAGGCGACCACGACAGGGCGCCGCCCGTCAGAAAGCAACCCGCAGACCGACATGAGCCGCGACCGCAGCAGGGCACAGATAGCAGTCGATTACGTGTCGAACCTCGCGTTGCGCGGCCTGATCGGGCTGTCGCTTTGCCTGCCCTATCGCCTGCGCGTGGCCGGGATGGGCTGGCTGATGCGCCGGGTGATCGGTCCGATTGCCGGATACCGGGCGCGGGCGCGCGCGAACCTCGCGCTGATCTGGCCGGACATGCCCGAGGCCGAGCGGTGGCGCATTGCCGACGCCGCCTGCGACAATGCCGGGCGCGCGCTGATCGAGAATTATTCGACCCGCGACCTGATGCGTCGCATGGCGGGGGCCGAGATCCGCGGCCCGGGGCTTTCCGCGCTTGAGGCCGCGCGCGAAGCCGGGCGACCTGTGATCCTCGTCTCCGGCCATTTCGGCAATTACGAGGCGGCGCGCGCCGCGCTCGTCGGGCGCGGATATCATGTCGGCGGGCTCTACCGGCCGATGCGCAACAGTTTCTTCAACGAACATTACGTCCGCACGATGGAGGCCTTCGGCGGTCCGGTCTTTCCGCAAGGCACCCGCGGCACCGCCGGTTTCGTGCGTCATCTGAAGGCGGGCGGGCAGCTTGTCCTGCTCTTCGACCAGAATGTCGTCGCCGCACCCTTCCTCGATTTCCTCGGTCAGCCCGCTGCGACAGCAACCTCGGCCGCCGAACTTGCGCTCAGGTATGATGCGCTCCTCGTGCCGTTTTATGCGACGCGGGCAAGCGACGGCATCCGTTTCGACATCGAACTTGAAGAGCCCGTGCCCCCGGGCACGCCAAGGGAAATGACGCAGCATCTGAACGACAGCCTTGCCGCGCGTGTCCGGCGCGATCCCGGCCAGTGGTTCTGGATACACCGCCGCTGGAAGCACCCCGGTCGCCGTGCGGCGGCCGGTCCGGGCTGAACTCCCTATTCCGTAACGGCTGCCGCAAGGATCGCGCCGGGACCAGGCGCCTGGATGATGACCACTGCGGGTTCTTGCCCGGGCGCATCGAGTGTCAGGCTGAGCGGTTTCGATCCATCCCACTCTCCCACGCGCTTCCACGACGTCACGATATTGGTATAGGTGAGCCTCTGTCCGGCATTCTCGCCGCGTTCGATGGTGACGGCAGCCTTGGGGATATAGCGGACGAGCTGAACGAAGCTTCCCTTCGGCAACGGCCCGGGGGCACTCGCCGTGACCTTGATCCGATTGCCCGACCGCGAAAGCTTGATGTCCGTCACGCTGCCCCCCCCGACCGGGACGAGCGCCGAAGCCAGCGCGGCGGCATCGGTCCCGACGATCGATGAGACGCCGTTCACAATGATCTGCGGCGTGTAGACCATCCGCTCCCCGGCGGCGAGTGCATAGGCCTTCTGGCGTTTCGTGAATCCGGGATCGGCGAACGTGTCGGCCCAGCCGATATAGTCCCAGTAATCGACATGCAGGGCCAGCCCGATCACGCCTTCCCGCGCCGCCACTTCGGAGAAAAGCGCATCTGCCGGCGGACAGGAGGAACAGCCTTGCGATGTGTAAAGCTCGACCACCGTCGCGCGTCTGCCCTCGGCCTCCGCCGCTCCGCCGAATGCTGACAGCACCGCGGCGGCGACCATGATTGTCTTTCTCATCGCTATCCCCATGCCATTCCTGGCAACCTGCCTGAGCGGACTTTAGCCAAGGTGGCCTCGGAAAACCATTCACGCCTCGCCGCCTGTGCCGCAAGTTTGCGTGAGCAAGGCCGCCAGGCCGTTCACGACTTCTTGCGTCATTCTGCATACATATGTATACAGAGCTTTGAACCCCTACTTGAACCACCGCTAGCGATCAGGCATTAGCCTATTGCCGTTAGAGCCTTCGCCCGAGAGGAGCCAGCCAGATGACCGTCATCACCGGAACCGATACCGCAAAGACCCGCCGCACACTGAGCGCTGGCGGCATGTCGGTCGATTACTATTCGATCCCGGCGGCAGAGGCCGCGGGCCTTGGCTCCTTCGCGCGCCTCCCCGCCTCGCTGAAGGTCGTCCTTGAAAACATGCTGCGTTTCGAAGACGGCGGGCGCACCGTGTCGGTCGACGATATCAAGGCCTTTGCCGAATGGGGTGCGAAGGGCGGCAAGAATCCACGCGAGATCGCCTACCGTCCGGCCCGCGTCCTGATGCAGGATTTCACCGGCGTTCCGGCGGTGGTGGACCTCGCCGCGATGCGCGATGGGATCAAGGCGCTGGGCGGCGACGCGCAGAAGATCAATCCGCTGAACCCCGTCGACCTTGTCATCGACCATTCGGTGATGATCGACGAATTCGGCAATCCCCGCGCCTTCCAGATGAACGTCGACCGCGAATACGAGCGCAACATGGAGCGCTATGTCTTCCTGAAATGGGGTCAGGAGGCCTTCCAGAACTTCCGCGTCGTGCCGCCGGGCACCGGCATCTGCCATCAGGTGAACCTGGAATATCTCGCCCAGACCGTCTGGACCGACAAGGACCAGAACGGCAAGATGATTGCCTATCCCGATACGCTCGTGGGGACCGACAGCCATACGACCATGGTCAACGGCCTTGCCGTCCTCGGCTGGGGCGTCGGCGGGATCGAGGCCGAAGCGGCGATGCTCGGCCAACCGGTGTCGATGCTGATCCCCGAAGTCGTGGGCTTCAAGCTGACCGGCAAGATGGTCGAGGGTACTACCGCGACCGACCTTGTCCTTAAGGTCGTGCAGATGCTTCGCAAGCATGGCGTCGTGAACAAGTTTGTCGAATTCTACGGCGAAGGTCTGGACAACCTGCCGCTTGCCGACCGCGCGACCATCGCCAACATGGCCCCCGAATATGGCGCGACCTGCGGCTTCTTCCCGATAGACAACGAAACGCTGCGCTACCTGCGCCAGACCGGCCGGGACGAGGCGCGCATAGCGCTGGTGGAAGCCTATGCCCGCGAAAACGGCATGTGGCGCGATGCCAGCTACGATCCCATCTATACCAGCACCTTGCATCTGGACATGGGCACCATCGTTCCGGCGATTTCAGGCCCCAAGCGCCCACAGGATTTCCTGCCGCTGGATACCGCCGCCACAGCCTTTGGCGACCATATCCGCAACTTGCGCAACGCCCCCACCGCGGACCTGATCAAGAAGGAAAAGATGACCTCCGAGGGCGGCAATCCCGCGCCCGACCGACTTCCGGGCCATCCTGTGACCAATGGCCTGGCGTCGGCCCAGGTGAAGGGTGAGGACTACTCGCTGCACGATGGCTCGATCGTGATCGCGGCGATCACCTCCTGCACCAACACCTCCAACCCCTATGTGATGATCGGTGCGGGCCTTGTCGCCCGCAAGGCGCGTGCCCTTGGCCTCAATCGCAAGCCCTGGGTGAAGACCTCGCTCGCCCCCGGCAGCCAGGTGGTCAGCGAATATCTTGAGGCCGCCGGCCTGCAAGAGGATCTCGACGCCGTGGGCTTCAACCTGGTGGGCTACGGCTGCACCACCTGCATCGGCAATTCGGGGCCCTTGCAGCCGGAAATCTCGGCCGCCATCGCCGAGGGCGATCTGGTGGCGACCGCCGTGCTGTCGGGCAACCGCAACTTTGAAGGGCGCATCAGCCCCGATGTGCGGGCCAACTATCTGGCATCGCCGCCGCTGGTCGTCGCCTATGCGCTGGCGGGCGACATGAACATCGACATCACGACCGAGCCCCTGGGCACCGGCAAGGACGGCCAGCCCGTCTATCTGAAGGACATCTGGCCCACCAACAAGGAAATCGCCGATCTGGTCCATGCGACCGTGACCCGCGAGGCATTCCTGAAAAAGTACGCCGACGTCTTCAAGGGCGACGCCAAATGGCAGGGCGTGAAGGTCACGGAGTCGGAAACCTACGATTGGCCCGCAACCTCGACCTATATCCAGAACCCGCCCTATTTCCGCGGCATGGGCAAGGAGAAGGGCACGATCCGCGACATCGAGGGTGCGCGTATCCTGGCGCTCTTGGGCGACATGATCACCACCGACCATATCAGCCCGGCCGGCTCGTTCAAGGCCACGACCCCTGCGGGCCAGTACCTGATCGAGCGCCAGGTCGCGCAGAAGGATTTCAACAGCTACGGCTCGCGCCGCGGCAACCATGAAGTGATGATGCGCGGCACCTTCGCCAATATCCGCATCAAGAACGAGATGCTGGACGGGGTGGAGGGCGGCTATACGCTTGGCCCCGACGGCACCCAGACCTCGATCTACGATGCCTCTATGGCCTATCAGGCCGAAGGCGTGCCGCTGGTGGTGATCGGCGGCATCGAATATGGCGCGGGCTCCTCGCGCGATTGGGCGGCCAAGGGGACGAACCTTCTGGGGGTCAAGGCGGTGATCGCCGAAAGCTTCGAGCGGATCCACCGGTCGAACCTGGTCGGCATGGGCGTGATCCCGTTCGAGTTCACCAATGGCGAGAACCGCAAGACGCTGGGCCTGAAAGGCGACGAGACCCTGTCGATTGGCGGTCTCGCGGGCGGGCTGAAACCGCTCGCCCTCGTGCCGCTGACCATCCGCTACGCGGACGGCAAGGAACGGACCGTGCCGATCAAATGCCGGATCGATACCGAGGTCGAGATCGAGTACGTCGAGCATGGCGGTGTTCTGCATTACGTGCTGCGGGACCTTGCGCGGACCTGAGAGCAGACCTGGCGGATACAGAAAGGGCGCGCCCCGGCTACGGGCGCGCCCTTCGCATTTGAACCGCTGCGGCAGCGGGCGGCCCGAAGCGCGACAGGTCGCAAGCAGCCCTATGATCAGAAAAGATGAGCACCTGCCCACTGAATGAACAATCTTTGGGAGAGTTGATCCGAAAGGGTTCTGCCATTAGACGACAAACGGCAACAGTGATCGGTTCCCGAATAATGACAATAGCGCGAGGAAAACCCGCGATGCCCGGCGAACGGGGCGTCGAAATAGCGCCCATTCCTCGCTGCTTCTCCTGCGCCTTGACACGCCCGGACTGAGCAGATTGTCACCCCGTCGGACTTCTTCGCTTCGCTCCACCAACAAAACAAGGCAGTTCCGCCACCGCGATGAGAGGGCGGCAGTGTTCGGCCATGTCGCCACAACCGCCTGGCTGACGGAACAGACGGACCGGGAAACAGGCTTCGATGGGCGTTCCCCGGCAGAATCGGGTGCGGATTAGGCGATTCTGGTTAACGGATGCACGCGAACGAAATAGCGTCACAGTCGTCCGCAATAACGGAAATTCACCGAAAACCTATCCAAAAGTTAGTATCCGCCCGAAACGGTGAAACAATGTATTTCGGCGACCCCCAGCGTTCGGTCAGATTATCCGGATGCGCAAATGAAGAATTCGAGCTATCTTGTACATGTGAATAAGAAGTGCCTTTAAGAGTGAAGAGTAAGGCCCCGATGATCGCCACGCCGGAATTAGCCAGCGGATCTGGGGTAGGGTTTGTAGATTTCGTAAGAGGTTTTTTTCGCTAGTTTTGTATCAGTACCGCGGTCATTCTTGCCGTAGGACACGCTCCAGAGAACGCCCCGCCCCGCCGGACGGGGCGTTTTCCGTTCGGACTGCCGAGCCGCCCAGCGGCAGACTGTCCAAGGCATGGCAACGCCGCCATCCCAGATCCGAATGTTAGCGCCACCCTTCCCCCAAAATGACCGAAACCTGTCCAAAAGTTAGCAACCCCAAATTGCCCCGAAACAATGAGTTTCAGGGCGACGGCAGCTTAACCAAATGTAAAAGCTTTCTTTTTTCGCCAAGGCCCGATATGTATGACCCATGGTAAGAAAGAACTTTTCAAGTCAAAATTTCCCTAGCGCTCCCTGGTTCGAACTGGCGGGGTTTGCCCTGCTGATCCTGATCGCGCAATTTCTCTAAGGAGTTCCGGGCTGCTCCGGACCATTTTCCTACAGAGGCGATATTGCTCGCCGCAGACCACTTGCTGCACGGAACGCCCCGCCCCGCCGGACGGGGCGTTCCCGCTTTCCGCTGAGGCATTGGGGCCAGGAACGCACGAACATGTGCCCGGGCGGCCCAACCTGTCTAAAAGTTAGCAACCAAACGACAGGCCGAAACGGTGATTTTCAATCACATCATTATTCGGCGCCAATTAATTCTATGGAAAGATCGAGGGGTCGAATAAGAAGGCTGCCATGCAAAGTCCTTTTTATCGCTCATTTTCCGCGCCAAGCATGCCATGGTTCGAACTTGCAGGTTTCCTGCTGTTGATCCTGGCCTGCCATTCCTGACATCTTTCCGGGCGCGGGGTCCGCTCTCTCGCGCCCGCCCCATTTCCGCAATCACGGATTGTGGGCGGCTTCGAGAGCTGGCAGGAAACGCTGCTGGTAGTCGCTGCCGACGAGCGGCCCGGTGAACCGATAGGCGACGGTTCCGTCCGCCCGCAGGATGAATGTCTCGGGCGGCGCCGTGACCCCCCAATCGAGCCGTGTGCGCCCCTTGGGGTCGAAGGCGATCGCCCGGAACGGGTTGCCGCCCTCGGCCAGAAAGGCCAGTGCCTGATCCTCGGCGTCGAGCATGTTGATGCCGATCACCCGATAGCCTTGCGCGGAAAGCGCTTTCAGCGTCGGATGCTCCGCCCGGCAGGGCGGGCACCAGGACGCCCAGAAGTTGACTATCGTAACCTCGCCTTTCAGATCGTCGGCCGTGACCCCGGGATAGCCGGGCAGCGCGTCGGACCCGATGGCGGGCGCCGGGCGGCCGACGAAGACCGAAGGCAGGTCATCGGGGTTCTGTCGGCCCATGCCCCACCAGGCGAGCCCCATGAAGCCCGCGGCCACCACCAGCGGCAGGATCATCAGGGGCGATATCCTAGCCATGGCGCGTCGCCCTTTCCTCCACCTCCGCAAGTGCGCGCTTCACCCGCCCTGCCCGGATCAGAACATAGGCGACAAGCGCCAGGACCAGCGCGAGCGTGACCCCGTAGGCCGACAGGACCGTCAGCGCGTATTTCCCCAGGTCGGGCATCAATCGAGCTTCTCCCGCGCCAGAAGCGCCTGCATGCGGCGTGCCCGGATCTCCGTGCGCGTGCCGATGAGGACAAGCGTCACGAACAGAAGCACGAAACCGGCGATCGAGACCCAGAGCGGATAGGCAAAGACATCGGCCACATGCTCGGCGCGGTCCATCGACAGCGAGGCGCCCTGATGCAGGCCCTGGTTCCAGAACAGCACCGCATAGCGGCTGAGAAAGGCGAAGACCGAGCCGACGATGCACAGGACGGACGTGAGGTCGGCTGCGGCATCCGGGTTCTCGATCGCCGACCAGAGCGCCAGATAGCCGAGATAGAAGAGAAAGAGGATGAGGAACGAGGTAAGCCTCGGGTCCCAGGCCCACCAGGCGCCCCACATCGGCTGGCCCCAGATCGCCCCGGTGAACAATGCGACCAGGGTCATGGTCATGCCGATGGGCGCGGCGGCCTTGGCCGCCAGCACCGACACGTGATGGCGGCGGATGAGCCAGATAAGCGACGTCACCAGCATCATCCCCCAGGCATTGATCGCCATCAGCGCCGCAGGCACATGGATATAGATGATCTTGACGGTCGATCCCTGCTTGTAATCGTCAGGCGTGAAGAAGAAACCCCAGACGAGCCCTACCGTCAGCATGAGGACGGACAGACCCACCGCCCAGGGCAGAAGTGCCCCGGAGGTCTGCATGAACTTCTTGGGATTGGCATATTCCCAGATCGACATCGTCCCACCCGGCCCGTTCGGACCTCTACATACCATGTAAGCGACTAGCGCAGATTGACGCGGATTGCCGCAGCCGTGGCGTACGGCAGAAGCGCCAGCGTGCCAAGCGTAATTGCGCCCAGAAAGGCCATCGGCGTGCCGGTGGCCGCGCCCTCGGCGCCGCGACGCGCCACCTCGGCCCCGAAGATCAGGGTCGGCACATAAAGCGGCAGCACCAGAAGCGACAGAAGAAGCCCGCCGCGTTTCAACCCGACGGTGAGCCCCGCACCGAATGCGCCGATCATCGACAGCGCCGGCGTGCCCGCCGCGAGCGACAGGGCAAGCCAGGGCATGGCCGCTACCGGCAAGTTCAGAAGCACGCCGAGCAAGGGTGCGATCAGCGCAAGCGGCAGGCCCGTCGTCAGCCAGTGCGCAATGGCCTTCATCGCGACGACCGCCTCCAGGGGCAAGGGCGCGGTCGCCAGCTGCTCCAGCGTGCCATCCTCATGGTCGAGCGCGAAGAGGCGATCAAGAGAGAGGAGCGAGGCGAGAAGCGCACCGACCCACAATATCCCGGGCGCGATCGAGGCGAGCCGCCCACCTTCGGGGCCGACGCCGAAGGGCACCAGCGTGACGAGGATCAGGAAGAAGGTCAGGCTGAGGCCGAAGCCGCCGCCCGCCCGCGTCGCAAGCCGCAGATCGCGAAGCAGGAGCGCCATCATGTCCGCCACCCCGCCGTCACAGGAACGCCTCGTCGAACCCGGCGGGCGTCGACTGCTGCGCGCTAATGGCACCGCGGGCGCGGTAGGGGCTCAGGTCAAGCTCCCCCGCACCGTCAAGACCAAGATCGACATGGCTGGTCAGAAGCGCTGCCCCGCCACGCTGCAGATGGCGCGCGAGAAGCGTCGCGAAATGGGCGACCGTCGCGACATCGAGCGACACCGTCGGCTCGTCCAGCACCCAGATCGGCCGGTCGGACAGAAGAAGGCGCGCGAGCCCCAGACGGCGTTTCTGGCCCGCCGACAAGGTCTGCGCCGGACGGTCGGCCAGGTCAGTCAGGTGCAGGTCCGCCAGGGCGGAGCCCACATCCCCTGCCCCGTAGATCGCTGCCCAGAACGCGAGATTCTCCCGGACCGTCAGGGTCGCCTTCACCGCGTCGGCATGGCCTGCCCAGGCAATCTGGTCCGGCCCCGGCGCGACCCGGCCGGTCAGCACCGGCTGAAGGCCCGCGATGGTCCTGAGGACAGTGGTCTTGCCGATCCCGTTCGGCCCGCGCAAGACCAGCGCATTCCCCGCCGTCACGGCAAAACCGAGGCCCGCGAGGATCGCGATGCCGCCACGCGCGACCGAGAGCTCTGTGACGATCAGGTCCATGACCCTCGCCTAGCGGATTTCGCCCGACGCCGGAAGGTGGAATTCCGGCGCGGGTCCAGGGCGCGGGTCCGGGGCGCGCCCCATCGGCCCGGCCGGGATCAGACCGGCAGAAGCGCCGCCGCGACCCGCCGCCCCTCGGCAAGCAGCATGTTGTAGGTGCGCGCCGCCGCCGGGCTCGTCATCGGCTCCAGCGCGAGACCCGCAGTCTCGACTGTCGTGCGCAGCGCCGGGTCGGGATAGGCCATCTCGGCGCCGGTGCCATAGAGGAGGACATCGACCTGACCCGACAGCGCCACCAGCGCCGCCGCATCCCCGGCCCAGCCCCCGGCCCCCTCTGGCGTCAGAAGGATGGGTCCGCGCAGCACCCGGCCACCCACCCGGAAGAAGCCCGGTCCGTAGCCGTCCACCGGCTTCGCCGGGCCGGAAAAACCGATCTCGTCCAGCGTGATCATTTCGCCGAGTATAGCTGCTGGCCCGTCGGCCCGCCTTCATCGGTGGGCTTCGACCAGTCGCGCTTCACCCCGAGCATCAGCACGATGTTCTTGGCCACATAGATCGAGGAATAGGTGCCGATCAACACGCCGAAAGTGATGGCGAAGACAAAGCCCCGGATCACGTCGCCGCCGAAGATCAGCAGCGAGATGAGCGCCAGAAGCGTGGTGCCCGATGTCATGAGCGTGCGCGACAAGGTTTCGTTCACCGACAGGTTCATCACGTCGCGCAAGGGCATGGTCTTGTATTTCATCAGGTTTTCGCGAAGCCGGTCGAAGACCACGACCGTATCGTTGATCGAATAGCCCAGGATCGTCAGCAGCGCCGCGATGATCGTCAGGTCGAACTTGATCTGGAAAAGCGCGAAGATGCCCACGGTGATCATCACATCATGGACAAGCGCCACCAGCGCGCCGACCGCGAACTGCCATTCGAACCGCAGCCAGACATAGACGCAGATCGCCGCCGTCGCCGCGAGGACCGCGATAACCGCCGACCTGATCAGCTCGCCCGATACCTTGGGGCCTACCGATTCGACACTCGGGAAGGTGATCGCCGGGTCGATTGCGGTAAGGGCGCCCTCGATCTTCCCGATGACCTCGGGTGTGATCGCCTCTTCGTTACCCTGTGCCTGGATTCGGATCTGCGCCACGTGCTGATCTTCGCGGAAGGTCGGATCGAAGACCTGGGCAATCGACACGTCGCCGAGATTCAGCGGCGTCAGTGCCTGCCGGTAGCTGCCCACGTCAACCGGGGCCGTGCTTTCGGTCCGGATCGTTGTACCACCCCGGAAGTCGATGCCGAAATTGAGCCCCATGACGATGGCAAGCAGGATCGAGAGGACAAGAACCACGACCGATCCGCCGAAGGTGACGCGCGCGGCCCGGAAGAAGTCGATCTTCGTGTTGTCGGGGACGAGTTTCAGACGGAATGCCATGGCCGGCCCCTTCAGACGATGATGGTTTTCGGCCGTTTCCAGCCATACCAGGTGACAACGAACAACCGGGTCACGAAGACCGCGGTGATCACCGATGTGATGATGCCGACCGAAAGCGCGACCGCGAAGCCCTTCACCGGACCGGAGCCCAGGAAGAACAGGATCACGCCGCCGATAAGGGTGGTGATGTTCGAATCGACGATGGCCGACAGCGCCTTCTCGAAGCCAAGCTCGATGGCCCGCGTCGGGCCCTTGCCGCCTCTCAGTTCCTCTCGGATCCGTTCGAAGATCAGCACGTTCGCATCGACCGCCATGCCCATGGTCAGCACCACGGCCGCGATGCCGGGCAGCGTGAGAGTCGAGCCGATGAGCGAGAAGAGGGCAAAGATCATCGCCATGTTGATGGCAAGCGCGACGCTGGCCAGCACACCGAACAGTCCGTAGCTCGCGATCATGTAGGCCACGACCAGCGTATAGCCGACCGCCGCCGCGACCTTGCCCGCGTCGATCGAATCCTGGCCAAGCTCGGGCCCGACGGTACGCTCTTCAAGGAAGGTCATCTTGGCAGGCAGCGCGCCTGCGCGCAAAAGGACCGCGAGGTTCGTGGCGCTTTCGACCGAGAACGAGCCGGTGATGATCCCCGACCCGCCCGCGATATGGGTGCGGATCTGCGGGGCCGAGATCACCTCGTTATCGAGGACGATGGCGAAAAGCTGGCCGACATTTTCCGCCGTATAGTCGCCGAACTTGCGCGCGCCCGAGGGATCGAAGCGGAAGGCGACGGCGGGGGCGCCGTTCTGGTCGAAATCGGGGCGCGCATCGACGAGCTCCTCGCCGGTGACGACCGGGGTTTCCTCGAGCACGTAAAAGACGCCCTGCTCGTCGATGGAAGGGACGAGGATGTTGCCGGGACCGGGAAGCTCATTGCCGTTGGTCGTGCGCTTGATGACCGGATGGAAGGTCAGTTTCGCCGTGGTGCCGATCAGCGCCTTCAGCTCCGCCGCCGATCCGATGCCCGGCACCTGGATCAGGATGCGGTTCACCCCCTGCCGCTGGATCGTCGGTTCGCGCGTACCGACCTCGTCGACGCGGCGCCGCACGATTTCCAGCGATTGCTGGATCGTCCGGTCGTCGGTCGCGGCCTTTTCCACATCAGAGAGCTTGAGGATCAGCGTGGCGCCCTCGCTCGTGACGTCAAGGTCGCGCTGGCCCGCGCCGGTCAGCGAGATCACCGGGGCAGACAAGCCCTGCGCCAGCTCTATCGCCTTGGCCATGCCTTCGGGCTTTTCGATCGTCACGCGCAGCTCGTCATCGGGCGACGGCGCCTTGCGCACGCCGCCGATGGTGGCGCGTTCGGCCTGCAGCGCCTTCCGCAGCTCCGGCCAGTAGCCCTGCATCCGCGCCTTGTAGACATCCTGGGTCTGGACTTCGGCCAGAAGATGCGCCCCGCCTCTCAGGTCGAGCCCGAGGTTCACGATGTCCGAGGGCAGCCAATCGGGCCAAAGCGCCTTGTCGGCCAGAAGGTCCGGCGTCTCTGGCGCGCCCTTTTCAAGCTTGGCCACGGCATCGTTGTGCTTCTCGACACGCGGGTAGAAGGCGTTCGGCGCGGCAAAGACCAGGGCGGCCACGCAAAGCGCCCAGGTCAGAATGCGCCTCCAGACAGGGATCTGCATCTATGCTAACTCAGTTGGAATTGGCGGCGGGTTCGGTCTTCGAGACAACCGCAGAAATGGTCGCGCGGACGATGCGCACTTTCACGCCATCGGCAATCTCGACCTCGACATCCTTGTCGTCGATCACTTTCGTCACCTTGGCGCGGATGCCGCCCGCGGTCACGACCTGATCGCCCCGGCGCAGCGCCGAAACCATGGCCTGGTGATCCTTCATCTTCTTCTGCTGCGGACGGATCAGCAGGAAGTACATGATCCCGAAGATCAGGATCAGCGGCACGAACTGCGCGAGGGCTGCGCCGCCTCCGGCGCCACCGGCAGCCTGGGCGTAAGCGGGAGTGATGAACATGGAAGGCCCCTTCGAGTGGAAAGAGGGGGCCGGGCCCCCGCGACTGGCGGGGAACCTATAGTCGCGCCCCCCGCTTTGCAAGGTTCGGTCCGCCCTTCCTTGCCGGGACCGGACCTCAGGCCGAAAGGCGGATCGGCCGGCCCGGCGCGATCCGGTCGGCGGCTGCGGTGATCGCATCCGCGTCGATGCCGAAATGGCGGTAGAGATCGGCGATCGTGCCGGTCTGACCGAAATGTTCGACACCGAGCGGCACCGTCCGGTGCCCTGCCACCGCGCCCAGCCAGGCCAGCGTCGCAGGATGGCCGTCGATCACGGTGATGAGCGTGCAGTGGCCGGGCAGCCGCGCCATCAACCGTTCGGCATGGCTCGACGCCCCCTGCCCGCGCGCCCGCGCCCGCCGCGCCGCCGTCCAGCCCGCGTTCAGCCGGTCGGCGGAGGTGACGGCAAGAACGCCCACGTCGCGCCGCTCGCCCGCGATCCGGCCCGCCGCCTCTATGGCTTCCGGTCCGACCGCGCCCTGATAGGCGATGACCACTTCTGCATTCGGCCCCGGCTCCCGCAGCCAATAGGCGCCGTCGATCACGCCTTGCGCAAAAACCGGATCCTCGCGGCGCAGCACCTGTTCGACCGGCCGGGTGGAAAGCCTCAGATAGACCGAACCGCCGGTTTCATCGCGCAGCCATGTCCGCTCGTCGGGATCGCCCTCGCCATCCTTCTGCAGATAGTCGAAGGCCCAGGCCATGATCAGTGACAGCTCGTCCAGATAGCAGGGCTCGAAACTCGCCAGCCCGTCCTGCGCCATGCCGATCAGCGGCGTGCCGATCGACTGGTGCGCGCCACCCTCGGGCGCCAGCGTCACGCCCGACGGCGTGCCCGCGATCAGGAAACGCGCATCCTGATAGCAGGCATAGTTCAGGGCATCGAGGCCACGGGCGATGAACGGGTCATAGACCGTGCCGACCGGGATCAGCCTTTCGCCCCAGAGCGAATGGGAAAGGCCCGCCGCACCAAGGAGAAGGAAGAGGTTCATCTCGGCAATGCCCAGTTCAAGATGCTGCCCCTTGGGCGAGAAGGCCCATTTCTGCGCGCTCGGCACCCGTTCGTCACGGAAGGTATCGGCGCGGTCCTGGCGCGCGAAGAGGCCCCGCCGGTTGACCCAGCCGCCAAGATTGGTCGAGACGGTCACATCGGGCGACATGGTGACGATCCGGTCGGCAAGCGGCCCGCCCGCGCGCGCCAGTTCGTCCATGATCTTGCCGAACCCCGCCTGGGTCGACAGCATCCGGTCGGCAAGCGCGACCGGTTTCGGCACCTCCAGGGCGGGCGCCGCGAAGCGACGTCGTCCTTCGGCGAAAAAGGGGACGCGGGCAAGGAATTCCTTCAGCGCGCCTTCGTCGGGCACCGCCGCGAATTTCTCCCATTCAGCGCCGACCGGCACGCCCATCCGGGCACGCAGACTTTCGATCTGCGCTTCCGTCATCAGGCCCGCATGATTGTCCTTGTGTCCGGCCAGCGGCGTGCCGAACCCCTTGATCGTATAGGCAAGAAAGACCGTCGGCCGATCGTCGGTCGCCCTGTCGAACGCCTCGCAAAGCGAGGGCAGGCAATGGCCGCCGAGGTTTTCCATCAGCCGCGCAAGCTCTATGTCCGACCGCCGGTCCAGAAGCGCCGTCACCTCGCCCTGATCGCCGATATCGTCCATCAGCCGCTTGCGCCAGGCCTCGCCGCCCTGGAAGGTCAGCGCCGAATATAGCGCATTCGGACAGGCGTCGATCCAGCCCTTCAGCCGCTCGCCGCCCGGTTCGGCAAAGGCCGCGCGCTGCAGGGCACCGTATTTCAGCCGCACCACCCGCCAGTCGAAGGCGGCAAAGACCGCCTCGATCCGCGCCCAAAGCCCTTCCCGCACCACCCCGTCAAGTGACTGGCGGTTATAGTCGATCACCCACCAGACATTTCGCAGATCGTGCTTCCAGCCTTCCTGCAGCGCCTCGTAGATATTGCCCTCGTCCAGCTCGGCATCGCCCACAAGCGCCACCATCCGCCCCGCGCGCCGCCCCTCCAGCCAGCCATGGCCCTTCAGGTAATCCTGCGTGATCGCGGCAAAGATCGGCATGGCGGCGCCAAGCCCGACCGAGCCGGTGGAGAAATCCACATCATCCTTGTCCTTGGTCCGCGACGGATAGGATTGCGCGCCGCCATAGGCGCGGAACGCCTCAAGCTGCGCGCGCGTCTGGTTGCCCATGATATACTGGATCGCATGGAAGATCGGGCTGGCGTGCGGCTTCACCGCGACCCGGTCCTCGGGCCTCAGCGCATGGAAGTAAAGCGCGGTCATGATCGCCGCCATCGAGGCGGACGAGGCCTGATGGCCGCCGACCTTCACATCCCCCTCGCCCCTGTCGCGCAGGTGGTTTGCATTGTGAATCATCCAGTTGGCCAGCCAGTTCACGCGGTCATGCAGGATTTCGAGATGGGATTTGGTCATCATGGTCCTCGGGCAGATCGGGCGCGACTATAACTCAGCCGACTTGGGGTTTTGTTGCAAAGACGCTGTGGAGTCGGCAGTATTTGGAGCTACTGACCATAGTGGCGACCAATCATGGCCGAAATCACCAACATTGACGACATCGACCGCCGAATCCTGCGCGCCCTTCAGGCCAACGGCCGCATGAGCCTTCAGGAGCTGAGCGCAAGCGTCGGCCTCAGCCCAACCCCGGTCGCCCGCCGTATCCGCCAACTTGAGGAGGCGGGCATCATCACCGGCTACCGTGCGCTGATCGACGAGGCCGCGCTTGGCTTTGCGATCTCGGTCTTCGTCTCGGTCCGGCTCGACCGGCAGATCGACGGCACGCTCGCCGGGTTCGAAGCAGCGATCCGCGCCTTTCCGGAAGTCGTTGATTGCTGGCTGATGACCGGCAACCGCGACTATCTTCTCAGGATCGCGACCTCGAGCCTGGCGGAGTTCGAGGCCTTCCTCACCGGCCGCCTGACCCGTGTGCCGGGCGTTGCCGCCATCGAAAGCTCGATCCCGCTCCGCCGGGTCAAGGGCGACCTGGCGCGGATGATCTGACCGCGCGCCCGGCACGGAAACGCCTCAGGCCGCCTCGGTCAGGCGCACGACCGACAGCGCCTGTTCGAGGTCGGCAAGGATATCCTCCACCTCTTCCAGCCCGACCGACAGCCGTATCAGCCCGTCCGAGATACCATGCGCCTGCCGTTCTTCGGGCGTATAGGTCGAATGGGTCATCGAGGCGGGATGCTGGATCAGGCTTTCGGCATCGCCCAGCGAAACGGCACGGCGGATGAGCGCGAGCCGGTTCATGAAACGTGCGCCCTCGGCTATGCCGCCGTTCAGTTCGAACGCGATCATCGAGCCGAAGCCGGGCATCTGACGACAGGCAAGTGCGTGCTGCTCGAAGCTTTCCAGACCGGGGTAATAG
>JAWKWX010000025.1:0-33955 GCA_041397305.1 Paracoccaceae bacterium
GATGCTGCTCGATGAACCCACGAACCACCTCGACATCGAGGCGATCGGCTGGCTGGAACGCGAACTGACCGAGACCCGCGCGGCCTTCGTCGTCATCTCGCACGACCGCGCCTTCCTGCGCGCCCTGACGCGCGGCACGCTCTGGATCGACCGGGGCAACCTGCGCCGCAACGAACGCGGGTTCGAGACATTCGAGGACTGGCGCGAGACGATCTGGGCCGAGGAGGACCTCGCCCGCCACAAGCTCGACCGCAGGATCAAGGCCGAAGCCAAATGGGCGGTCGAGGGGATTTCCGCCCGACGCAAGCGCAACATGGGACGGGTCCGCGCGCTGCAGGCGATGCGGGCAGAGCGCGCCTCGCTGATCCGCCGCCAGGGCACGGCGGAAATGGCGCTCGAGTCAGGGCAGACATCTGGTCGCCTGGTCGTGGAAGCCAAAGGGATTTCAAAGGCTTTTGGCGACAAATTGATCCTCAGGCCTTTCGATCTGAAAGTCCTTCGCGGCGACCGCGTCGCCTTTGTCGGTCCGAACGGGGTGGGCAAGACCACGCTATTGAAGATGCTGACCGGAGAGATCGCATCTGACAGCGGCAGCGTGCGTCTGGGCACCAATCTCGATATTGCCGTCTTCGATCAGGCCCGCGCCGCGCTCGATTTCTCGATGACGCTCTGGGACGGGCTGGTGAACGACCCGGAGATGGCGGTGTCTGGCCGGTCGGACCAGGTGATGGTGCGCGGCGCGCCGAAACATGTGGTCGCCTACCTGAAGGATTTCCTTTTCGACGAAGCACAGGCGCGCGCGCCGATCGGCTCGCTCTCGGGCGGCGAAAGGGCGAGGCTTCTGCTGGCCCGCATCATGGCGCGGCCCTCGAACCTGCTGATTCTCGACGAACCGACCAACGATCTGGATGTCGAGACGCTTGACCTTCTGCAGGATATCCTCGGCGACTATGACGGGACCGTTCTTCTGGTCAGCCACGACCGGGACTTCATCGACCGGGTGGCAACCACGACCGTGGCGATGGAGGGCGACGGGCGCGCAACACTATATGCCGGGGGCTGGAGCGATTATCAGTCCCAGCGTGGGCCAAAGCCTGACGAACGGCGGACATCTGCAGGGAAGTCGGCGAATACCGCCGTTCAGCCGGATCAGCCGAAGGTGAAGGAACCGACCCAAGGCCTGACGTTCACGGAAAAACACCGTCTCGAAGCGCTGCCGTCGATGATCGAGAAGCTGGAGGCGGAGATCGGCAAACTGTCGGATTTCCTTTCCGATCCGGACCTGTTCGCCAAGGCACCCGACAAGTTCCGCAAGGCCTCCGAGGGGCTGGCGGAACGGCAGTCGGCGCTGAGCGCGGCGGAAGAGGAATGGCTGGCCCTGGCCGAGCGCGCGGAAGGCTGAGTGCGAACGCAGGAAGCCGCCCCTTTCGGGACGGCCCCGCCACACGGGACTACAATGTAGCGTACTCAAATGACCCGCTGCGGTACGGCCCCGGCGGGGGCCGATCGCGATGAACGCGCGGCTCACATCTTGGGCAGAAGCACCGTGTCGATCACATGGATCACGCCGTTCGACTGCATCACATCGGCGATGGTGACGGTGGCCCAGTTGCCCTGCTCGTCGCCGATCATGACCTTGCCGCCCTCGGACTTGGCCCAAAGCTTGCAGCCACCGACCGTGTCGATCTCGTGCGTGCCGCCATCCTGCTGGATCATCGCCTTCACCATTTCGGAACTGGCCTTGGCGGCCACAACATGGCAGGTGAGGATCTTGGTCAGCATATCCTTGTTTTCAGGCTTCAGAAGGGTCTCGACCGTGCCTTCGGGCAGTTTCGCGAAGGCCTCGTTGGTCGGCGCGAACACGGTGAACGGTCCTTCGCCCGACAGCGTGTCGACCAGACCCGCGGCCTTCACTGCGGCGACGAGCGTGGTGTGATCGGCCGAATTCACGGCATTTTCGACGATGTTCTTGGTGTCATACATCGCGGCGCCGCCAACCATCGGATTTTCGGCGAAGGCGGGCAGGGCGGTGCCGAGCGCGAGGGCGGCGATGGCGATACGGAACGTGGTTTTCATCTGTCTCTCCTGTCGTGGCCGAGGGGACCATCCCCTCGTTCCTGACCGGAGCTACGGACGCGGCGGGAAGGAAGTTGCAGGCGCGATGAAAAAATCTTAGCCCTTGCCGATCACGGTCGCGACAAGAAGCGGGCCTTGCGCCACGCCGGTGGGCGAGCCGCCGCGCGTTTCAAGCGTCACAGCAAGCGTGGTGCCCGGGGGCAGGTCCGCCACCGGCACGCGCAATTCGCCCTCGCGCAGGACGCCAAGCGAGATGGCGCTCTGGCCTTCGGGAATGATCCAAAGTTCGTAATCCTGGCCTTCTGCGGCCGCAGGGCCGGAGGCACGGACAAAGGACAATTCGCCCGCTTTAGCATAGAAGGCTGCTGCGACGGTCAGCGGCTGGTCTTGTCCGGTCAGCGTGGCCGTCAGCGTGGCCTGCGGCTGGGTGGCGGGCATGAAGACCGCGACCATGATCGCCAGAACGCCCGCCGCGAGCGCCCCGAAAAGGGGCAGGCGCCAGCGCCTGACGGCCGGTCCGGTCGGGAACAGCCGCCCCTCGATGCGCGCGAACAACTCCGGCGAAGCCTCGACCGGCGCATATGCCTCATCGAGCGGCGCGAGATGCGCCTGCCAGCGTGCGACAAGCGACGCGAAGTCCGGATCGGACGCGATGAGCCGTTCGGCCTCAAGCCGCTCGGGCAGCGGCAGCGTGCCGAGCACATATTCGGCGGCCATCCCGTCGCGGTCGTCCATGTCCGGGCCCACGCTCATGCCTCCAGGCACTCCCTCAGCCTCATCAGCCCCCGGCGCAGCCAGGAACGCATGGTATTCAGCGGCACATTGTGGCGGGCGGCAAGGTCCTCATAGCTGAAACCATCGAGATAGGCGCCGCGAATTGCCTCTGCCCGCGCCGGTTCAAGCGTGGCGAAACAGTCCGAAATCCGCCCCGCCTCTCCCTTCGCGATCAGCGTGGCCTCCGCGCCGGGCGACGGATCGCGGATGCGCAGCGCGGCATCCTCGCCCTCGGACGGAGCGGGGCGGGCGCGCAGCCGGTCTATCGCGTGATTGCGGGTGATGGCGATCGCCCAGGTCATGCCGCGCGCCTTTGCAGCGTCAAAGCGCCGGGCGTTCAGCCAGATCCGTGTGAAAGCTTCCTGCACCGCGTCCTCGGCTTCGCTTCTGTTGCCAAGGATACGGAAGGCGACCCCGAAAAGTTTCGCAGAGATCGCGGAATAAAGCGCGCGGAAGGCGGCGCGGTCGGCCCTGGCCACCCGTCCGATCATCTCCGCCACCGGATCATCCTCACGAGGACTCATGCGCATTTCTCCGCTCGCACGCAGATTGGCCTGCGAGGCAGCGCATTGTCCAGCCCGCAGATCGGCGTCAGCCCCGCCTGCGGCGGCGGCCGCCCTCGCCCTCGCCACCGCCGCCGGTGTTGAACGAGACGTCGGGCAGGGTGACGATCTTCATCAGTTCGGGGAAGGGCGCGGTGGCGTGCGGGATGGCGTTCGCCGCAACGAAATGTTCCTGGAAGCGCGGTTCGATCGCGGTCTCGACCTTGTGGATGCGCTTCACCTCCGCCTCGATCCCGGCGCGCGCGGCGATATTGCAAAGCGCGATGCGTGCGCCCGTCCCGGCGGCATTGCCGGCCGAGGTGACCTTGTCCAGCGGCACGTCGGGGATCATGCCCAGAACCATGGCGTGCTTGGGGCTGATATGGGCGCCGAACGCTCCGGCGAGGACCACACGGTCGACCTTGTCGATCCCGAGTTCGTCCATCAGAAGCCGCGCGCCGGCGTAGAGCGCGGATTTCGCCAGCTGGATGGCGCGGATGTCGCCCTGGGTCACGGTGATCAGCGGCCCGCCGTCGGCGGTGCCGTCATGCAGCAGATAGGCGTTGGTGCGGCCGGTCGGGACGCAGCGAGCGGTGCCGGTCTGGGCGGCCGAACCGATCAGCCCCGACGGATCGAGAAGGCCCGCGAGGCGCATTTCGGCCACCACCTCGATGATGCCCGAACCGCAGATGCCGGTGATGCCGGTCGTCGCGGTGGCGGCGGCAAAGCCCGGATCGTCGGACCAGAGGTCCGAGCCGATGACGCGGAAGCGGGGTTCCTTTGTCAGCGGATCGATCTCGACCCGTTCGATTGCGCCCGGAGCGGCGCGCTGGCCCGCGCTGATCTGCGCGCCCTCGAAGGCCGGGCCGGTGGGCGAGGAACAGGCGAGCACACGATTTTCGTTGCCGCAAAGGATTTCCGCGTTCGTGCCGACATCAACGATAAGGACCATGTCCTTGGATTTGTTCGGTTCTTCCGAAAGCGCGACGGCCGCGCAATCTGCCCCCACATGGCCCGCGATGCAGGGCAGCACATAGACTTGCGCCCGGTCGTTCAGCGCCGACAGATCAAGCCTTGCCGCTTCGAACGACAGGCTTTCCGAGGTGGCAAGCGCGAAGGGGGCCTGACCAAGCTCCACCGGGTCGATGCCCAGAAGCAGATGGTGCATCACCGGATTGCAGACGAAGACCGCCTCGACGATATGGGACGGGTCGACATTGGCTTCGGTGGCAATCGACTGGGCAAGACCGCTCAGCGCCTGCCGCACGGCCTGTGTCATCTCGCGGTCGCCGCCGGGGTTCATCATCGCGTAGGAGACGCGGCTCATCAGATCCTCGCCGAAACGGATCTGGGGGTTCATCAGGCCCGACGAGGCGAGAACCGCACCGTCGGTCAGATCGCAGAGATGCGCGGCGATGGTCGTGGAGCCAAGGTCGATGGCGAGCCCGTAGAGATGGCCCTCGAAGAAGCCGGGCCAGACATCGAGAAGCTTGGCCTGGCCATGATGGTCGCGGTGGATGGCGACAGTGACCTTCCATTCGCCCTTGCGCAGGACTGGCTGCAGACGGCGCAGAAGATGAAGATCGCCCTGCAACCCCTCTATCTGCCACTGTTCTTTCAGGGCGTCGCAAAGGCGCTGGAAATCGCCCGACGGCTCGTGCATGTCCGGCTCGGCCACCTCGACATAATAGGTGCGGGTGGCGGGGTCCATCGTGATGTCGCGCACGGTGGCCGACTTGCGGATGACCTGGCGATGGACCTGGCTTTCCGGCGGCACGTCGATGACCACATCGCCCATGACCTTGGCCTGACAGCCAAGACGGCGACCGGAGGCGAGGCCGCGGATGCGGTTGTAACGATCCTCGACCGCGTTCCATTCCGACAGTGCGCCTTCGGCGACCGTGACGCCATGTTTGGGGAACTCGCCATAGCCCGGGGTGATCTGGCATTTCGAGCAGATGCCGCGCCCGCCGCAGACCGAATCGAGATCGACGCCCAGCTGCCGGGCCGCGGTCAGCACCGGCGTGCCGAGCGCAAAGCGCCCCCGCTTGCCCGAGGGCGTGAAAATGACGAGCGCGTCTTCGGTCATGGTCGGTCTTTCGAACTGTTCGCCTGGATTTTCCCTCTGCCTTTCTAAGGCCTTTCGGCGCACGCGCAATGTCTCGAACCGGCAGGTTCTCGCAAGAGAGCGTCAGGAGCGGGAGGGCAGGAGGGCGTCAGTCATCGCCATAGCGGGCGTCATCGTCGGATTCGTCCTCGCCCTCGGGCAGGAATTTGCCCGACAGAAGGATGGAATGGTCGTCATGCGCCGGGTCCATCACCACATCCGACGGCAGTTCGCCCGCCAGCCATTCCTTGATCTCGTCGCGGGCCTCCTCGGGCGACTGGCCCGTCACGTCGGCGATATGGAGGATGAAGGCGCGCTGGTCGCCGTCGATATCCTCAAGCGCCTCTTCGTCGCTCTCGGGCCAGCGGTCGATGATCGCCTCGAAGAAGGCGGACCAGTTCTCGGCGACATGATGCCACTTCATGACCGGATCCTCGGATGTTTCCGGTCTGCAGTGTGACTCCAAATGCCTAGCGCGAAAAGAGTTTTGGCAGGGCGCGCGCGGCAACGATTGCCGCGCCGAGCTGCGCGGCGACATAGGCGGGCGCGTCGGCGGGCTGGATGCCGGTGAATGTGTCCGAGAACATGCGCGCGAACGTGACGGCCGGGTTGGCGAAGCTTGCTGAGCTAGTGAACCAGAAGGCGGCGGCAATCCAGGCGCCGACAAGCGCGGGCAGCTGCCCTGGCGCGTGCAGGCGCGCGCCAGCAATGGTCAGGCAGAGACCGAAGGTGGCGATGGCCTCGCCCAGCCAGAGGCCGGGCGCCGCACGCACCGTCGTTGCCGTCTGCAGGAGCGGCTGGCCGAACATCAGATGAGTAAGAGCTATCGCCAGTGCGGCGCCAACAAGCTGCGCCGCCACATACCCCGCCGCGCGGGCCGCGCCGGTTTCGCCAGAGAGGGCGAAATAAAGGGTGACGGCCGGGTTCATGTGGGCGCCGGAGATCGGTCCGAGTATCGTGATCAGAAGATAGAGCACGAGGCCGGTGGCAAAGGCATTGGCGAAGAGCGCGACCGCGAGATTCCCCTGGGCAAGGTCGGTGCCCATGATGCCGGTGCCGATGCCGCACATCACGAGGATCAGCGTTCCGGTCAGTTCGGCGGCGTAGCTGCGGCTCATTCCATGGCTCCGATACGGGCGAGCTCCGCCTGAAGCGCCGCGCGGCTGAGGTTGGCAGGATCGAGCGCCAGGAATGCCTCGGCCCGGCGATGGAGGCGGGCATAGGCTGCCTCGAATGCCTCTTCCTGATCCGCGGGGGATGCCGCGGCCGGGTCTTCCACGCCCCAGTGCGCGCGCAGCGGCGTGCCGGGCCAGATCGGGCAGGCCTCGCCCGCGGCCGAACCGCAGACGGTGACGACCATGTCCATCACCGGCGCGCCCTTGGCCGCGAACTCGTCCCAGCTCTTGGAGCGGAGGCCAGCCGTATCATGACCTTTCGACGCCAGAAGCCGCAAGGATTGCGGATGGACGGCCCCGGCGGGGCGCGATCCGGCGGAAAAGGCTGCGATGCCGCGCGCCCGGCCAAGCTGGTTCAGGATCGTTTCCAGAAGGATCGAGCGGGCGGAATTTCCGGTGCAGAGGACGAGGATGTTCATGCGCGCCCTCTTGCACCGGAAATGTAACAGCCTTGCGACGGCTTCAGTTCAGCGCGTTCTGCGTGGCCCGCGCGCCGCCCGATATGTCCTCGCCAATCCCGGCGATCGTGTTGCAACCGGCAAGCGCGGCGAGAAGCCCCAGAAGGATGAGTTTCTTCATGTCTATTCCTCGTACCACCAGACATCGGGCTGGAAACCCGGCCAGTCGCCGTATAGCGGAATGCGGTCGGGATGGTGAAGATGTTTTGAATATGCAAGCCGCGAGACCTTGGAATACCAGACCGGGATCACATAGCGCCCGGCCAGCAGGGCGCGGTCGAGCGCCTGGGTGGCGGCCGTGAAATCCTCGGCGGAACGCGCGCCGACCATCGTGGCGATCATCGCGTCGATCGCCGGTGATTTCGCCCCCATCCAGTTGCGGGTGGCGGGCGTGTCGGCAGCCGCCGATCCCCAGTAGAGCGACTGTTCATTGCCGGGCGAGAGCGACAGGGCCCTGGTGTACCAGGTCATGTCGAAGGCGTAATTGTTGGTACGCTCCTTGTATTGCGGCCCGTCCACGCTGGTGACGGTCGGCGTGATGCCGAGTTGCTTGAGCGATTCGAGATAGATGTTGACGATCGCCTCGGCGTCGGTCGAGCCGGCGGCCAGCACGATCTCGAAGGTGAAGGGCTTGCCCTCACCGTTCTTCATCACGCCATCCGTCACCGTCCAGCCCGCCTCTTCCATCAGCGCCAGCGCCTTGCGCAGATTGCCCCGGTCGGTCGCCCTGGCGGGATCGCTGACCGGCAGGTCGTAACCTTCCAGCGTGCCGGGCATGAGGTCTGCCGCGAAGGGCTGCAGAAGGTCCGCGACCTTGCCCGCGGCAGGCCCGTGGTCGGTGCCGAGGAAGGAATTCGAGAAATAGGAGGTGATGCGCGGCTCGGTGCCGCCGTTGATGGTCTGGTTGATGAATTCGAAGTTGAAGGCGAGGATCATCGCCTCGCGCACCCGCCAGTCGGCAAAAACGGCCGAGCGGCTGTTCATCACCAGCCCGGTGATGCCCGAGGGGCGCTGGTGCGCGATCTCTTCCTTGATCACCTCGCCCGAGGCGACGCGGGGCACGTCATAGGCCGTGATCCATTTGCCCGCGCTCGCCTCGCGGAACGAATCCGTCTCCCCGGCGGTGAATGCCTGGAAGGTCACGTCGCCGTCGCCGAAATAATCGTACTGGACCACATCGAAATTGTTCAGGCCGCGATTGAAGGGCAGGTCCTTGCCCCAATAGTCGGGATTGCGGCGATAGGTGATCCTCTTACCGGGATCGACCTGGTCGATGACATAGGGGCCGGACCCGACCGGAACCGCCATCGAGCTTTCCTCGATGTTCCGCCCCACCCAGTCGGCCTTTTTCAGAACCGGGCGCAGGCCCATGAGCAGCACCAGTTCACGGTCGGCGACATTGAAGGTGATCTTCACCTTGCGATCGCCGGTCTTTTCGATCTTTTCGACCTTCTTCCAGGCGGTCTGATAACGCGGATTGACGGTGCCGAGCGTCTCGAAGCTCCAGATCACGTCCTCGACCGTCACCGGGCTGCCGTCGGAGAATTTCGCCTCCGGCCGGAGGGTGAATTCGACCCAGGTCCGGTCCTCGTCGGTCTCAATCGATTCGGCCAGAAGCCCGTAGAGCGAGAAGGGTTCGTCGATCGAGCGGCCCATCAGCGTTTCGATCGTGTAGACGGTGATCCCGTAGGGCGTGGTGCCCTTGACCGAGAAGGGGTTGAGGCTGTCGAAGCCGCCCGGTTCGCCAAAGCGGATCGTGCCACCCTTGGGGGCATCGGGGTTGGCATAGGGCAGGGCCACAAAATCGGGTGGAAGGGCGGGTTCACCATACATAGCTATGCCATGTTTCGGCTCTGCCGCGGCCGACCCGGCGCCGAGCGCGGCGGCCAGCGCAACCACCAGTGCGGCAGATCGTTTCAAGATCCGTGCCTGCATTCCGTCCCCCTGTCTTATTGTCCTTATGCGGTCCGACCCTAGCCTCTCGTCCCGCGGCTTTCAAACTTTTCGCTTGGACAACCGGCAACTTACCGCGTATAACGAAGGCACTGCTCGATAGGTTTCTTGCCTGTATGAAACCTGCCTCAATGACTGAACGCCCGCCTTGTGCGGGCGTTTTTTTCTGGGGCAAGGCCCGTTCCGCCTTTCGGTCGCCCCGCTCTCTCATCGCTGGCGAATCGTCCGCGGTGCCCCGGTTGCCGCCCGGCAAAGATTCCGCTCGACCTTTCGCGCCTGCGGCACATATTCTCTGCTCCGCAGCATCAGAGAGGAGCGCGCATGACACTCGCGGGCAAGACAGCAATCGTGACCGGATCCAACTCCGGGATCGGCCTCGGTGTGGCAGAGGCGCTTGCGGCGGCGGGCGCCGCTATCGTCCTGAATTCCTTCACCGACCGGGCGGAGGATCACGCGCTGGCCGCCGATCTCGGCAAGCGCCACAAGGTGACGGCGCGCTATATCAAGGCCGACATGTCGCGCGGCGAGGACTGCCGCGCGCTGATCGCCGAGGCGGGCGGCTGCGACATCCTGGTGAACAATGCAGGCATCCAGCATGTGGCACCGATCGAGGAGTTCCCGGTCGAGAAATGGGACCAGATCCTGGCGATCAACCTGACATCGGCCTTCCACACGAGCGCTGCTGCGCTGCCGGGCATGCGGGCGAAGGGCTGGGGGCGGATCGTCAATATCGCTTCGGCGCACGGCCTGACCGCTTCGCCCTACAAATCGGCCTACATAGCCGCGAAACATGGTGTGGTGGGCCTGACGAAGACCGTTGCACTCGAAGCGGCGGGGCAGGGGGTGACCTGCAATGCAATCTGCCCGGGCTATGTGCTGACGCCGCTCGTCGAGGCGCAGATCCCCGACCAGATGAAGGCCCACAAGATGGACCGCGAGACGGTGATCCGCGAGGTCATGCTCCTGCGCCAGCCCTCCCGCCAGTTTGCGACGGTCGAGCAGATCGGCGGCACGGTCGTCTATCTCTGTTCGGCGGCGGCCGATCAGGTGACGGGCACGACGATCAGCGTCGACGGCGGGTGGACAGCGCTCTGATCTCCGGAGCCGACATTTCAGCCGCCGTCAGCGGGCGGCGATCGCCGACTTTTCGGCCGGATAGACGAGACCGGCGGAGATGATCAGCTTGGCGGCATCCTCGACGCCCATCTTCTCCAGAAGGATCACATCCTTGCGCGGCACATAGAGCAGGAAGCCCGATGTCGGATTGGGCGTCGTCGGCAGGAAAACGGTCAGCACCTCTCCGGCCACCGGTATCTTGCTTGCGACCTCGCCTTTCGCGGCGGTCGAGACGAAACCCACCGCCCAGATGCCGGGGCGCGGATATTCGATCAGGCAGGCGGTATCGAACTTCGATTCACTCTGGGAAAAGACCGTCTCGGCGATCTGCTTCAGCCCGTTGTAGATCGAGCGGACGAAGGGCATCCGGTCGACAAGACTCTCACCCCAGGCGATCATCTGCCGCCCGATCAGCCCCTTGGCGATCCAGCCCACGAAGATTGTGAAGACGAGAAAGATGATCACCCCGAAACCGCGGATCGAGACCGGCGGCTGATAGCCGAGATAGCGGTCGAGCATCACGTTCGGATGGAAGGCGTAGGGCACGAAGGGCAGGACCCAGCTGTCGATCCAGCCGACGATATTCCAGATCAGCCAGATGGTCAGCCCGACCGGAAGAACGACCACGAGGCCGGTCAGGAAATTCGCCCGGAACGCGCCCAGAAGCGTGCGCCGGGCGTGGCTTTGTGCGGCAGGCGGATGCTGCGGTTCGGCGGTCATGGTGTTCCCTTCCCTTGGCGGTGAACTTAGGGAAACGGGACCCCCGCATCAATGGCCCGTCACGAGCGAATTGGCGATTGCCGCGGCAAGACGCGCATTGTTCAGCACAAGCGCGATATTTGCCTCGAGCGAGCGTCCCCCGGTCAGCCGGAATATCCGGTCTAGAAGGTAGGGTGTCACCGCCTTGGCCGCGATCCCCGCCGCCGTCGCATCGGCCAGAGCCGCCTCGATCACCGGCACGATCACCTCGCGCGGAATTTCCGCCTCGGCGGGGATCGGGTTGGCCACCAGCTGACCGCCCGAGAGCCCGAGCGCCCCGCGCATCCGGTGGGCACGGGCAATTTCGGCTGCGGTGTCCATGCGGAGCGGGGCCTGAAGGCCCGAGGCGCGCGACCAGAAGGCGGGGAAATCGTTCTGACCGAAAACGATGACGGGCACGCCGAACGTTTCCAGCACTTCAAGCGTCTTCGGCAGGTCGAGGATCGCCTTCGCCCCGGCGGCGACGACCGTGACCGGCGTCCGCGCCAGTTCCTGCAAGTCGGCCGATATGTCGAAACTCGTTTCCGCGCCCCTGTGGACGCCGCCGATCCCGCCGGTCGCGAAAGTCTCGATCCCGGCCAGATGGGCGCAGATCATCGTCGCCGCGACCGTCGTGGCGCCGGTGCGCCCGGCGGCAAGGCAGGCCGCGACATCGGCACGGCTGAGTTTCATCGCGTCCGGCGTGCGGGCGAGATCCTCAAGCCGCGCGTCATCCAGACCCACATGGATCGCGCCGTCCATTACGGCGATGGTGGCGGGAACCGCACCCGCCGCCCGTACCTCCGCCTCGACCCGGCGCGCGGTTTCAAGGTTCTGCGGATAGGGCATGCCATGGGTGATGATGGTCGATTCCAGCGCAACGATGGCGCGGCCCGCGGCCGTCGCCTCGGCGACCTCGGGCGAACGGACAAGCGGCGGGGCGGTCATGATCTGATATCTCCGGATACATAAAGCGCTGCTGCTTCGAGCGCGGCCGCGAGCGCGTCTGCGCGGGTTGCGCCGCGCCGTTCGGCAACGAGATGGGCCGCCATGAACGTGTCGCCCGCGCCGGTGACACGGGTCACCAGCACCGGGCGGGGCGGGGCGCTGATCACGCCCGCGCCGATGGCGCCGTCGGCCGCCGCCTGGCCGCCGTCCGTCACCAGAACCCGCCGCGCGCCACGCGCAAGAAGACCTTCGGCAGCGTCGGCAGCAGACCGGAAGCGGCGCTGACACAGAAGCCCCGCCTCTTCGAGATTCACGTAGATCGTGGCGTTGGCCATCGGCAAGATCGGCAGAAGGCGCTCGGCCTTGCCGGGCGATGCAGGCGCGATCCGCAGGTCGGCAGCGGCGAAAAGCGGCGAGGCGGCAATGTCGGACAGAAGGCCGACCGTCAGGTTGCCGTCAAGCGCGATCGGCCCCGCCCAGGCAGCGCCCGGCCCGCCCAGACGGCCATCGGCAAGCGGCGCGAGGATCTTGTCGCCCGCACGCTCGAGCGAATGGGCATCCGCGATGGCGGCGACAAGGCCGTTGCCGCCCTCGATCGCCATATAGCGGTCGGTCGGCAGATCCTCGGACCGATAGGCAAAACTGCAGTCGACGCCAAGTCCCGCCGAGGCCACGACCAATTCCTCGCCTTCCGCATCGCGGCCGATCGCGGTCAGGACGGCGGGCCTGAGGCCGAAGCGCGACAGCGTCATCGCGATGTTCATCGCCACGCCGCCGGGCAGGCGGCTGATCCGGCCGGGCACGTCGGCGCCCGCCTCCATATGCGCGGGCGGGCGGCCGATGATGTCCCACAGGACCGAGCCGATGCAGAGAATGTCGGGCCGTGTGTTCCTCATTCCCGCTAGATGCAACGCCACCCGGGGGCGGCGCAAGCGCAGAGATTGCTTGCACCGGGTGGGGATGGTCGTGCCAGAATGAGGGCGGAGGTGACCCATGTCCTATGCCGGCCTGCCGCGCGCGACCTTCGATTTCCTCGCCGCGCTCGAGCACAACAACACGCGCGCCTGGTTCGAGGCGCACCGGGCGGATTACGAGGCCCACTGGCTTGCCGCCGGTCTCGACCTGATCGCCGCGCTGGCACCTCTCTGCGACCGGATGGCGCCGCGACTTCTGGCGGTGCCGAAGCTGAACCAGTCCCTGCGCCGCATCCATCGCGACACGCGGTTTTCAAAGGACAAGAGCCCCTATCAGCCCTGGCTTCACCTGATCCTCTCGACCGGGCCGGAGTTCAACAAGGTGCCGGGCATGCATATCCTGCTGACTCCGGCTGGCCTCGGCTATGGCGCCGGCCAGTATGGGCTGGAGCCTGCGGCACTCGACCGGATGCGGACGCGGATATGCGATCCGGCCGAGCGCAGGGCACTTCTTGCCGCACTCGACCAAGCGGCCGAAGTCGGCAGCACGCTCGACGCCCCCGATCTCGCCAGACCACCGAAAGGCTACGAGACCCAGCCGGATTGGGATCACCTTCTGCGCCGCAAGAGCCTGATTGCCCGGACCCGGACCAGCCTCCCGCCACCTGGCTGGCTTTTCACCGCCGCGGCGCCCGAGCGGCTGGCGGCCATCGCGCGGGCGCACCTGCCGCTGCTCGGCTGGCTCGTCGCCTGACGCCTCATCTTGGCAAAAATACCTCCGCCGGAGGCGACCCGAGTGCCCCGGACCCTGTCCGGGGCGCGAGAGATGGCGTGCGCGCCCTCCGGCGCCGCGCTCCTCCTGAGAGCGGGCTCGACACTTGCGCCCGTCCCACTTGCGCCCATCCCACTTGCGCCCGTCCCGAAAACCGCCTATACGCGCGCCACTTCACAGGCGAGGTGCGGGCTTTCGGGGGAGACATCCCCGACGGTCCACCGGTTGCCCCGGAAACATCCGGGGTGAGATCACCTCGCTCAGGCGCAAACCGGAAAGGAACAAGGCATGGCGCTTCCTGAATTTTCCATGCGTCAGCTTCTTGAAGCTGGCGTTCACTACGGCCACCAGACTGCCCGCTGGAACCCGCGGATGGGCGAGTTCATCTATGGCGACCGCAACGGCATCCATATCATCGACCTGACGCAGACCGTTCCGATGCTGGATGCGGCGCTGAATGTCGTGCGCGAGACCGTTGCCAAGGGTGGCCGCATCCTCTTTGTCGGCACCAAGCGTCAGGCCCAGAAGGCCGTCGCCGAAGCCGCCGAGAAATGCGCGCAATATTACATGAACCACCGCTGGCTCGGCGGCACGCTGACCAACTGGAAGACCGTGTCCCTGTCGATCGCGCGCCTGAAGCAGATCGACGAGATCATGGCGGCCGGCGCCGAGGGCCTGACCAAGAAAGAGCGTCTGGGCATGGAGCGCGAGCAGGCGAAACTCCAGGCCTCGCTCGGCGGCATCCGCGAGATGGGCGGCGTTCCCGATCTTCTCTTCGTCATCGACGTGAACAAGGAAGACCTCGCGGTGCTCGAAGCCAACAAGCTCGGCATCCCGGTCGTCGCCGTGGTCGACACAAACTGCTCGCCCAAGGGCGTTGACTATATCATCCCCGGCAATGACGACGCGGCCCGCGCCATCGCGCTGTACTGCGACCTTGTCAGCCGTGCCGCCCTTGACGGCATGTCGGCCCAGATGGGCGCGGCGGGTGTCGACCTCGGCGCGCTGGCCGAGGCTCCGGCCGAAGAGCTCGACGCGAGCGCCGAGGCCTGAGGCGCGGGGCAGGGGGCCCATGCCCCCTGTCATACAGATTTCAGCGGGCGGGGACATTCCCCGCCTGTCCCGTTCATGAACATTGAAGGAGAGCGGTCATGACGATCACCGCGAGCATGGTGAAGGAACTGCGCGACACGACCGGCGCAGGCATGATGGACGCCAAGAAGGCGCTGACGGAAACCGACGGCAACATGGAAGCGGCCATCGACTGGCTGCGCACCAAGGGCCTGGCAAAAGCCGCCAAGAAGGCCGACCGCGTTGCGGCCGAGGGCCTTGTGGGGGTTGCCATCCAGGGCGGCAAGGGTGTTGCGGTCGAGGTCAACTCGGAAACCGACTTCGTCGGCAAGAACGAGGAATTCCAGGGCATGGTGAAAAGCTTCGCCCAGGTCGCGCTCGGCGTCCCGGACATCGACGCGCTGAAAGCTGCCAGCCTGAATGGCAAGGCGGTCGAAGCCGTTCTGACCGACGCGATCGCCAAGATCGGCGAGAACATGACGCTGCGCCGCATGGCCTCGGTCTCGGGCGATGTGGTCGTGTCCTATGTTCACAATTCCGTCGCGGACGGGCTGGGCAAGATCGGCGTTCTCGTCGGCCTGAAAGGCGCTGACAACGGCATCGGCAAGCAGCTTGCCATGCATATCGCGGCCTCCGCGCCGATGGCGCTGTCGGAAGCATCGCTCGATCCCGCGATCGTGGAGCGTGAGCGCGCCGTCCAGACCCAGAAGGCGCTTGAGGAGAATGCTTCCTCGAACAAGCCCAAGCCCGAAGCGGTGATCCAGAACAACATCATCCCCGGCCGGATGAAGAAGTTCCTTGAGGAAGTCACGCTGCTTGGCCAGAAGTTCGTGATGAATCCCGACATCACCGTCGAGCAGGCGGCGAAGGACGCCGGCGTCGAGATCCTGTCGTTCGCGCGCGTCGCGGTCGGCGAGGGTGTCGAGAAGAAGGAAGAGGATTTCGCCGCCGAGGTCGCCAAGACCCTTCAGGGCGCCTGAGTCCCCTTTCAGACCAATCGAAGGGGCGTCGGGAAACCGGCGCCCCTTTCCTTTGGTGAAACATGCGTCAAAAAAGAATGGCGGTGCCGCCGGGGAAGGGCCGCACCGCCTTCAAGCGCGCCGGCACCTGTTGGGGATGAGGACAGGGCGCGACTTAGACGGGAACCTGCCGGGGTAAAAATACCCCCGACAGGCCCGTACCGGTTTCCCGGCTTGACCCCTCCCCCTCAACAATAAGAGGCTTCCGGATCAGCGTTCCTGGCTTTCGCCACCACTCACGGAACGAGGGTATTGATGACATTTGACGTCGCGTAACGGTAGTCAGGAAATCCTTACCGTTGATCAAATTCCACGCGGGTCAGACGATGCGGAGCTCCGGCACCACGAAAATCTGGTTCCGGAAAGAGGCCATCAGAACCGCCTGCGCTGTCGTTTCGACCTCAAGAACCTCGCGCGCGAGCCTGAGGTGTTTTTCGACTGTCGCGGGCGTCAGCCCCATGATCATCGCGATATCCTGGGTGGTCTTGCCGTCGCCCACCCATTCCAGCGCCTCGCGCTGGCGGGCGGTCAATGTCTTGCGGCTGACGTAGGGCAGGGCGGAGATGCGCAGATGGCAGACATTGTTCAGAACCGTGATCTCGCGGCCATGCTCGGCCCAGATCCGCTCCACGTCGCTTTGGGTGAGCCCGCGCCTGGCGCAGAGCCCTATACCCCCCTTGGCGCGGACCGAGACCTCGCGGAAGCCGATCGAATAACCCGCCAGAACCTCGAACCGGCGATTCAGGTCAAGGACGCGGCGCTCCTCCGCGCCGAGATTCGCGTTGCGGATACGTTCATGCATCAGCGACCAGGACTGGGCGCCGACATGGTCCGCGACCCATTTGACCATGGGCGCCGACCGATAAAGCCCGCCGTGAACGAATTCCTTCACATAATCGGCCGAATGATTGGTCAGGATCAGCGAATCGTCGATATTGCCGATCGAGTTCGGGGTCTTGAAGCGCGTGAAGGCGTATAGCAGACGGTCGAAGCCATAGCTCGCCATCTTCTCGCAGTGCAGCGCCCAGATCTCTTCGATCGTGGTCGCCCGCAGGACCTGGTCGAGATACTGGATGCCGGACTCGGTTGTCGGGAAGGCGTGATTAGACACCGCAGACCTCCCCCCGAACACCCATTGACAGAACGCGCCCGGAAGCGCGGCTGCAAGCAGTAAAGTCCATAGAACTTCCTGTCATCTATCCCCGCTTGTTCCCTGCCACGAATTGTCGCCTTTGTCGAGTGCAGGGTCTTTTCTCGGCACCCGGGCATGATACGTATCGCGCTGTCGGATTCTTGGGGGCGCCATGGAAAAATATGACATCGTGATCGCGGGTGGCGCGGTGACCGGCGCCTCGATCGCCTGGTGGCTTGCTGGCATGGCACCTGCCTTGCGCATCCTCGTTGTCGAACCCGACCCGACCTATGCGCGCTCTGCCACCGCCTTGTCGGTCGCTTCGGTCCGCAGCCAGTACTCGAACCCGGTGAATGTGGAGATTTCACGCTTTGGCGTCGACTTCATCCGCAATTTCGGCGAGCGGATCGGGCCGGAGGGCGAGGTCCCGTCCTTGGGCTTGAAAGAAAACGGTTATTTGTTCCTGACCGCGTCGGAAAGCGGCAAGGCGGTGATGCAGGAGCTGGCCGCGATGCAGCGATCCTTCGGCGCGTCGACCGAGATTCTGGGGCCGGGCGATCTGGCGGCGCGCTGGCCGTGGATGAAGGTGGATGACCTTGTTGCGGGCAGTTTCGGGCCGCGCGACGAAGGCTGGTTCGACAATATGGGCCTCTTGCACGGTTTCCGGAATGCCGGTCGCGCCCGCGGCGTGGAATACCGCAAGGGCCGCGTGACGGGCGTGAACATCAAGGCCGACCGCGTGGAGACGATAGGTCTGGAGAGCGGCGAAACAATTTGTTGCGGCTCTTTCGTCAATGCTGCGGGCACCGCGTCGGGCATCTTGTGCGCGAAGGCAGGCCTCGCCCTGCCGGTCGAGCCGCGCAAACGCACCGTCTTCGTGATCGACGCGCCGAACGCCCGCCATCCCGAGGCGCCCCTGATCATCGACCATTCCGGCATCTACCTGCGCCCCGAGCATGGCCAATGGATCACCGCCACCGTGCCTGAGGGTGACGGTCCCTGCGACCCCGACGACTGGGACCCCGACCATGCCCAGTTCGAAGAGCTGATCTGGCCGCGGCTCTACGAGCGCAGCGAAGGGTTCGACGCGGTGAAGGTCGCGCGGCTTTGGGTCGGGCATTACGATTACAACCGGCTTGACCAGAACGCGGTGCTGGGCCTCTGGCCGGGAACCGCGAATTTCTTCATCGCCTCGGGTTTCTCCGGCCATGGGTTGCAACAGGCGCCCGCCGTCGGCCGGGGCATGGCAGAACTGATCCTGACCGGCGGCTGGCAGACGCTCGATCTTTCGCCGCTCGGCCCCGAACGGATCATCGCGGGGCGCCCCTTCCTGGAAAAGGCGGTCGTCTAGACCGCCCTTTTCAGGCTCTCCCTTCGTTCGCATGCAAGGGCGGCGCCCGTCTCCTCCGGTGCCAGATTCCGCATCGCGTCGATCTGCGACAGGAAGACCTGCCCGGAAAGCTCGTGCAGGAAATGGCTGCGGCACAGCCGGTCCATCACCGGTCCCTTGACCTCGGTGAGGTGAAAGAGGACGCCCGCGTCCTTCAGACGGCGGTTGATCGCTTCGAGGCTTTCAAGCGCAGAAGCGTCGATGTCGTTTACTGCCGGACACATCAGGATCACATGTTTCAGCGCGGGCCGGTCGGCAACCTCGGCCAGGATCCGGTCCTCGAGCGCGCGGGTATTTGCGAAGTAAAGGCTCTCGTCGACGCGGATCGACAGGATATCCGGCACCGTCACCACATGATGGCGCAGCACATTGCGGAAATGTTCGGTGCCCGCCACCTGTCCGACCACCGCCATATGCGGACGCGAGGTGCGCAGGAGGAATAACGCGAGCGACAGGGTGATGCCCGCGACGATTCCCATCTCGACCCCTTTCAGGAGCGTCACCAACACCGTCGCCCCCATCGCCGCCGCATCTGCCCGCGAATAGGCCCAGGTCCGGCGGAAGGCGCCGGGGTCCACAAGGCTCAGGACCGCGACGATGATGGTGCCGGCAAGCACCGCCTGCGGCAGGTTGTAAAGCGCAGGCGTGAGGAAGAGCGTGGCAAGAGCCATGAATAACGCGGTGATCGCGCCGGCCGCGGGTGTCTCGGCACCTGCATCGAAATTCACGACAGAGCGCGCGAAACCGCCCGTGACCGGAAAGCCGCCCGACACCGACGCGCCGAGGTTCGAGACGCCGAGGGCCACCAGTTCCTGATCGGGGTCGATGCGCTGGCGGCGCTTGGCGGCCAGCGTCTGGGCGACCGAGATCGTCTCGACATAGCCGACGATGGAAATGAGGAGCGCGGGAAGCGCGAGGCTGGCGATCAGGTCGGGGTCAAGCCGGGGCAGGGCAGGGGCAGGCAGGCCGCGCGGCACGTCGCCGAGGATGGCGACGCCCGAGGCGGGCAGGTTCAGAAGGACCGTCACGAGGATCGAGGCAATCACCACGATCATCGGCCCGAGCCGCGCAAGCGTGCCCGCCGCTCCGGCCGGCAGCCCGAGGCCGATCAGCAGGCCTTTCAGCCAGCGCCGCGCCGCCACCAGCGCGGCAATCGCCGCGAGGCCGAGGCTGACGGTTGCCGGGTTCACGGTGGCGAGGTGGGGCCACAGGCTATCGGCGATTTCCGGCAAGGTCTGGCCGCCGCCTTTCACCCCGAGGATATGGCGCAACTGGCTGGCCGCGATCAGAAGGCCCGAGGCGGTGACAAAGCCGGTGATCACCGGGTGGGAAAGGAAATTGGCCACCAGCCCCAGCCGCAAAAGGCCCATCGCCAGCAGGAACATTCCGGAAAGGAAAGCCAGCAGCACGGCGGCGGCCAGATAGTCCGGGCTGCCCGAGGCCGCGATCTGCCCGGCGGCGGCGGCCGTCATCAGCGAAGCAACTGCGACCGGGCCCACGGCTAGCGTTCGCGACGTGCCGAACAGCGCATAAAGCACCAGCGGCGCGATCGAGGCGTAAAGCCCGACCTCCGCCGGCAGGCCAGCGAGCAGCGCATAGGCCAGCGACTGCGGGATCAGCATGACCGTGACGATCAGCGCGGCGATCAGGTCGGCCGCGAAGGTCGCGCGCGAATAGGCGGGCGCCCATTCGAGGATGGGAAAATAGCGCTTCATTGGACGTTCCTGCCGGATCGGTCGCGGTCAGAGGCCGTTCACCGGCACCTTGAGGAAGGTCTTGCCGTCCTTGTCGGCGGGCGGCATCTGGCCCGCGCGCATGTTGACCTGCAGGGACGGGATGATGAGCTTCGGCATGGCGAGCGTCTTGTCGCGTGCCTCGCGCATCGCCACGAATTCCGCCTGCGTGCGGCCGCCCACATGGACATTGCGCGTCTTTTCCTCGGCGACCGTGGTTTCCCAGGCATAGGTTTCGCGCCCCGGCGCCTTGTAGTCATGACCGACGAAGATGCGGGTTTCGTCCGGCAGGGTCAGGATCTTCTGGATTGACGCATAAAGCATCTCGGCCGAGCCGCCCGGGAAGTCGCAACGCGCGGTGCCGAAATCGGGCATGAAGAGCGTGTCGCCCACGAAGGCCGCGTCACCCACCACATAGGTCAGGCAGGCGGGCGTATGGCCGGGCGTGTGCAGCACATGGCCCTGAAGCCCGCCGATGGCGAACCGGTCGCCTTCCCGGAACAGCTTGTCGAACTGGCTGCCGTCGCGCTGGAACTCGGTGCCTTCATTGAAGATCTTGCCGAACGTGTTCTGCACGACCGTGATCCGGTCGCCGATACCGATCTTGCCGCCAATCTGCTGCTGGATATAGGGCGCGGCCGACAGATGGTCGGCATGGACATGGGTTTCAAGAATCCATTCGACCGCAAGCCCCCGGTCCTTCACATGGGCGATCACCGCATCCGCGGATTTCGTGTCGGTCCGGCCCGAGGAATAATCGAAATCGAGGACGGAATCGACGATGGCGCAGGCATTGCTGGCCGGATCCTTCACCAGAAAGGTGACGGTGTTGGTGGCCTCGTCGAAAAAGCCGGTGACTTCGGGCTTGCTGGCGGGGGTCTTGGCTTTGCTCGTCATGGGTCCCTCGGAGTCTGCAGGTCCGTATATAGTCAGCCGCAAACATATATCAATAGATGAATATGTAAATCGGCCCAATCACGGGCGTCGGTCGCGAACATTGTAGCGCCTGCGGCACAAGCGGCGCAATTTCTTCCGTGCGGATCGTGGATATCGGGAACCACGTTCCGGCGCCGCGGGTCGTCAGGGCAGGGGGCTTTCGCGCCATTTGATCGAACAGCCAAGCGAGGCGACCTGATCCTGCGGACCCTGGCCGGTCCGCGCGACAAGGCGCATGGCCTCGTACAGCTCGCGCCTCACCTCTGGTTCTGCGGGCAGCCGACCCGAAGCATCGAGCCGTCCGCGGTACTGCAGTTCGAGCCTGGTGTTGAAGCCGAAGAAATCCGGCGTGCAGGCCGCGCCGTAAGCGCGCGCCACCACCTGGCTTTCATCGTAGAGATAGGGAAAGCCAAATCCGTGCCTCTGCGCCTCGACCGCCATATTGGCGAAACTGTCGGCCGGGTAGGCCTCTGCATCGTTGGATGAGATCGCCGCGATCCCGATCCCCTCGGCCTGAAGGGCCGCTGCATCGCGCACGATCCGGTCCATCACCGCCTGCACATAGGGGCAATGGTTGCAGATGAACATGATGAGCGTGCCGTTCGGTCCGGCGATCCGGCTGAGCGACCAGTCACGCCCGTCGGTGCCGGGCAGGGTGAAATCCGGGGCTTTCCATCCGAAATCGCAGACGGGCGGGGATACGGCCATGGCGGCCTCCTTATCTGGTGGCCGCCTCGGCGGCGGCACGGATCGCCGCGATATTCTGGCCGTAGATCTGCGGTTTCGCAACCGAACCGCCGGAAAAGACGCCGGAACCCGCCACCAGAACATCCGCGCCCGCCGCCGTGACAAGCGGTGCGGTCTGTGGCGTGATGCCGCCGTCGATCTCGATATGGATAGGCCGGTCGCCGATCATCGAACGCAAGGAACGGACCTTATCTATCTGGGAATGAATGAATTTCTGCCCGCCAAAGCCCGGGTTGACGGTCATCACGCAGATGAGGTCGACCAGGTCCAGAAGCTCGCGCGCCGCCTCGGCCGGTGTGCCGGGATTCAAGGCAAGCCCCGCTTTTTTCCCATTCGCACGAATAGCTTGCAACGTACGGTGAATGTGCGGACCTGCCTCGACATGCGCCGTCAACACATCTGCACCAGCTTCGCAGAAGGCGTCGATATAGGGATCGACCGGCGCGATCATCAGATGGACGTCCATCACTGTCTTGATATGCGGCCGGATCGCCTTGCAAAGCTGCGGCCCGAACGTCAGGTTCGGCACGAAATGGCCATCCATCACATCGACATGGACCCAGTCGCAGCCCTGATCTTCGATGGCGCGGATTTCCTGGCCGAAATTCGCGAAATCTGCCGAAAGGATCGACGGGGCGATCTTGAGGGCGCGGGAGAAGGTCATGACGGTTCCTCGCTGGCAATTCGGGGCTTTGCGGCCTTATGAACGAAGACTCGCTCGGGTAAAAGTCCGGTCTCGCATATATCGGATAGTTACATAATACCGATTATCGGATATTTGGACCGGCTACACCCCCGGGGCGACGAACTGCATCGCGGACAGGCTCTGGTCGATGAGAATGATGTCCGACACCGCCCGCCCCTCAATTGCTGCAAGCGCCTTCAGGCCCATGAGCTTCGCCGGATGGCTGATGGCCATGCGCAAGGCGGTTTCCAGCGACAGACCGATCCTCTGGACAAGGAACGCGACAGAGCCGAGCATCGTGACATGCGCACCGGCAAGCGCGCCGTCGGCATTCACCAGCCGGCCATGGTCGAGCCGGATTTCCTGTCCATAAAGCCGGTAGCGGTCTGGCCCGGCGACCGTCGGCATCGCGTCGCTGACCACATACATGCGGTCGGCGACCGGGCGCGCGCGCAGCGCCAGCGCGATCATCTCGGGCGCGACATGGATGCCGTCGCAGATGATCGAGGCATAGGCGGTGGAATTGATCGCCGCGCCGACGCAGCCGGGCTCGCGGCCCTGCATCTGCGACATGGCGTTGAAAAGATGGGTGAAACACTGCGCCCCCTCGGCCAATAGCGCATTCACGGCCGCGGCAGGCGCATCGGTATGGCCGATGGCCACCACGACACCGGAAGCGACCAGCCGCGCCACCTGCCCCGGTTTCACCGCCTCGGGCGCGAGCGTGATCATCACCGGAATGCCGCGCTGCCTGAGGCGCGCGATCACCTGGAAGGTCCGGTCGTCAAGCGGCCGGATATGGTCTTGCGCATGCGTTCCCTTGCGGGCGCGGGAAATATGCGGTCCCTCGATATGCAGCCCAGCAATGCCGCCCTGGCCGTGGGTGGCGATGACCGCCTCGGCCGCCGCCACCAGCACCTCCGGCGCGTCGGTAATCAGCGTGGGAAGGATCGCCACGGTTCCGGTCGTCCGGTGTGCGGCAGCGATGGCCCGCACCCCGTCGGCATCCGGCCGGTTGTTGAAAAGGATGCCGCCGCCGCCGTTTACCTGCAGATCGACAAAACCCGGCGAAAGCACGCCACCGCTTTTCCAGACCGGACCGGTTTCGGCCAAACGCCGCAGCTCCACGCGTCCCTCGCGAACGAACAGGGCCGCGCCGCTGCGCAGCCATATGCCGTCGAAGACCGCCTCGGGCAGGATCCAGGCCCCCTGCCCGGCCATCGCCGCCTCGTCCCAACCCTCGGGTTTTGCCTCGATGCTCATCCCGCCCTGTCCTCAGATCGTTTCCGTGACCTTGCGCAGATGGCGCGGCGTGTCTGGGTCGATGCCCGCCTCGCGCGCGAACCGCTCGACCATCGCATAGAAAGAGACGATGAGCGCGATTGGGTCGGTCAGCGGATGGCCTGTCGCAACGAAGGGCAACCGGGTCGCCTTTCGCACCCGGTCCGAGGTGACGAAGACCTGCGCGCCCTTCGCGGCAATCTTCTCGGCGATATCGACCACCGCATCCTCTGCCGCATCGCGCGCCGCGAAGGCAAGGATCGGGAAACCGTCCGACACGATCGAGACCGGACCATGAAGAACCTCTGCCGAGGAATAATTCTCGGCATGGATCTGGCTGACTTCCTTGAACTTCAGCGCCGCCTCGCCAGAGATCGCGTAGGACGGCCCGCGCCCGAGCGTGTATAGCGAGCGCGCGCCCTTCAGCGCCGCGCGCAGGTCGGGCCAGTCGTGGGCTACGGCGCGGCCAAGCGCCTCGGGCAGCGCGTGAACAGCGGCCCGCAAGGCCGCATCCTCCTGCCATTCGGCAACCAGGGCCAGAAGCGCCACGACCGAGGTCACGAAAGTCTTGGTCGCCGCCACGCTCAGTTCGGGCCCGGCCTGGATGTCGATGGTCTCGGTGCTGACCTCGGCAAGCTTCGAGGCAGGGTCGTTGGTGACGGCCACACTCAGCGCCCCGCCCGCCCTCGCAGATCGCGCCATCTCGACGATGTCGGGGCTCGCGCCCGATTGCGAAACGGAAATGCAGAGCGCGCCATCAAGCCGGAGTTTCACCCCGTAGATCGAGGCGACCGAAGGGCCGATCGAGGCGACCGGCAGGCCGAGCGTCAGTTCGGCGGCATATTTGAAGAAGGTCGCCGCCTGATCTGACGATCCCCTAGCCACGGTCGCGATGACCGCCGGGTCGAGCGATCGGGCGGCGGTGGCGGCATGGAGGATGCCAGCTCTGCCATGGAGCAAAAGGCGTTCGACAGCCTCCGGAATTTCCCGGATTTCCGAAAACATGCGACTTGTCTGAAGATCGGTCACGTCAGTCTCCTAGCGTTTTTCGGGCAGGCGCAGTTCGGCCACGAAATCATAGGCGTCGCCACGGTAGATGGAGCGGGTCAGCTCGATCGCCCGGCCCTCTGGCAGAAAGCCGATCCGTTCGATCCTGAGCCCCGCCGCCTGCGGACGGACCTGCAGAAGGTCGGCATCCTCCGGCCCGAGGTTGATGGCGGATATCTTCTGCATCGCGCGCACCGGCCGCCGCCCGCGTTGCCCCAGAAGATCGTAAAGCGAGTTCTCGACCGACAGGGGATCGGGCAGGATATCGGGCGGCAGTGATGCACGCTCGATCGCCATCGGCCGGTCGTCGGCCAGCCTGAGGCGCGCCAGCCGCACCACCTGATCGGCGGCGCCAAGGCCGAGAGTCAGCACCTCGTCCGGCGCGGGCAGGAAGAGCCCGCGTTCCAGCCAGCGCACCGTCGGCCGGAAGCCCCGGCGGTTCATGTCCTCGGAGAAGGAGGTCAGGTGCGACAAGGACTGCTCCACCCGCGCGGGCGCGGGCGCCACGAACGAGCCGGAACCCTGCCGCTGGACCACAAGCCCGCGCTCGACCAGTTCGGCGATCGCCTTGCGCACGGTCACCCGCGAAAGGCCGGTGATCACCGCCATCTCGCGTTCGGGCGGCAAGGGCATGTCATGGGCCAGGAAACCCGAGGCGATGCCGGTCTCCAGCCGCTTGCGGAACTGCACATAAAGCGGCCCGCCCTCGTCAGAGAGCCAATCCTCCGGCTGCAGGAATTCGGTCACCGTCATGGACGGCCCTCCCCCGCCTGCGCGGCGAGCATGAGTGCGCCGTCCAGCGCCGTCCCGGCCGCCGGAACGATCCATCTTGCGATCCCGTCCGGCAGGTGCCGCGCATAGACCGCGCCGAGACCGCCGGACAGACATAGGCGCTCTCCCGCCCGCCAGCCGATCACATCGAGCGCGCGGGTCAGATATTCCATACCCGACCGCAGGAGTTCGCCCCCCAGTTCGTCCCCCGCCTCGGCGGCCTCGACCACCTCCGGCGCAAGCCGCGCCAGATCGGCGGGCACCGCGCCCCGGGCAAAGGCGATCAGCCGCCCCGGATCGTGCCCGTGGCGCGCCAGGATCGCGTCAGCGAGCGGGCTTCGGCGCCGTAGCCCGTCCAGCACAAGCATCGCCTCCTGCATCAGCCTAAGGCCCAGCCAGCCGCCCGACCCCTGATCACCCAGGATCAATCCGCGCCCGCCCAGGTGGCGCACCCGCCCCGACGCGCGCCGCACCACGAACGAGCCGGTCCCGACGCCGATCAACGTGCCCTCGCCGAGCCCGAGCGCGCCCGTAAGCATGGTTTCGTGATCGCCCGAAGCATGGATACGGGCGCCGGGAAAATGCCCGCGCAGCGCTTCTTCCACTCGCGCCGCCATCACCGCCCCGGTAACGCCCGCGAGGCCGAGCCAGATCGACAGGTTCGAATGGTCGGCGTCAGCCACGGCCTGACCGGTCAGCCCGGAGAGGAGTGTCGTGATCGTGGCAATCCCGCCATCGAAATCGCTCGTTACATTCGCGGGACCGCCCGCTGCGGATCGCGCGACCCCTGCCGGGTCACGCAGGGTAGCCCGGCAGCCGGAGCCGCCGCCATCAACGCCGATATGAATCATTCGCTCATGCCACATGATAATACCTTTATAATACCTATAATGAGATTGAAAGTGGAAACGAGCCGCAGTCCCGCTTTTCGCACGCTCTACCGCCTCAATTTGCGGGATTTTTCGACAGGGGTTGATCAAAAGGTATTATATAGGTATCTTCCATCGCCAGGGGGATTCGCATGGCCGACAGACAGACGGAACATCTGCACGCTGATGCCGCGGGTCTGGATGCGCGGCCTGCGGACGAGATTCTGAGCCTTCTCCTCTCCGGGCAGACGGCAGCGGTGGCTTCGGTGCGCGGCGCCCTTCCGGCGATCGCAGAGGGCGCGCGCCTCATGGCCGATGCCCTCTCCCGTGGCGGGCGTATCGCCTATGCCGGTGCCGGTTCCTCGGCGCTGATGGCCAATGCCGACGGGATGGAACTGCCCGGTACCTATGGGATCGCACCCGGGCGCATCCTTCTGTGCATGGCGGGCGGCATCCCGACCGATGCGACCATGCCCGGCGATACCGAGGATGACGGCGCCGCGGGCGCCGCCGCCGGGGCGACGCTCACGGCGGGTGATCTGGTGATCGCGGTCACCGCATCGGGATCGACCCCCTACCCTGTCGAATTCGCGCGTGCCGCGCGCGGCAACGGCGCCCGGGTGGTTGCGATCGCCAACAATCGCGCCGCGCCGATCTTCGATCTGGCCGATGCCGCCATCGCGCTGCTGACCCCGCCCGAACTGATCGCCGGGTCGACGCGCATGGGCGCGGGAACGGCGCAGAAAGTGGCGCTCAACCTTCTGTCGACCCTCGCCGCGATCCATCTCGGCCAGGTTCATGACGGGATGATGGTCGGCCTCAGGGCCGACAATGCAAAACTGCGCGCCCGCGCGGCGGGCATTGTCGCGACCATCGCCGCCACCACGCCCGCTGTCGCCGCGTCAAGTCTCGAAGCCGCGGGCGGCGACACCAAAGCGGCGGTGCTCGTCGCACTCGGGCAGACGCCCGACGAGGCGCGGGCCATGCTCGCCGCCCATCACGGAAATCTCCGCGCGGCACTCGCGCGGCTGAGACTGCCGGCGGCCAACGCCGGAGAGATTGCCAACCAAGGGAGTTCCTTATGACAAAGACAAGACTGGCGGCCCTGCTTCTGACCTCGTCGCTTCTGGGCGGCGCGGCCTCGGCAGAGGATGTAACGCTGACGATCGAAAGCTGGCGCAACGATGACCTGACGATCTGGCAGGACAAGATCATCCCGGCCTTCGAGGCGGCACACCCCGGGATCAAGGTGACTTTCGCACCGACCGCACCGGCCGAATATAATGCGGCGCTCAACTCGAAGCTCGACGCTGGCACGGCGGGCGACCTGATCACCTGTCGCCCGTTCGACGCCTCGCTGGCGCTTTACGACAAGGGTCAGCTCGCCGATCTTTCAGGCCTCGCCTCGATGGCCAATTTCTCGGATGTCGCCAAATCCGCCTGGCAGACCGACGATGGCGCGGCCACCTTCTGCGTGCCGATGGCCAGCGTTATCCACGGCTTCATCTACAACAAGGATGCATTCGACGCGCTCGGCCTGTCGGTCCCGACCACGGTCGACGAATTCTTTGCCGTCCTCGACAAGATCAAGGCCGACGGCACCTACATCCCGATGGCGATGGGCACCAACGACCAGTGGGAAGCCGCGACCATGGGCTACAACAACATCGGCCCGAACTACTGGAAGGGCGAAGAGGGACGCCTGGCGCTGATCAAGGGCACCCAGAAGCTGACCGACGAGGACTGGGTCGCGCCCTACCGGCAACTGGCCAAATGGAAGGATTATCTGGGTGACGGGTTCGAGGCCCAGACCTATCCCGACAGCCAGAACCTCTTCACCCTCGGGCGGGCCGCGATCTATCCGGCGGGCTCTTGGGAAATCTCGGGCTTCAACGCCCAGGCCGGGTTCAAGATGGGTGCCTTCCCGCCGCCGGTCCAGGCCGCGGGCGATGAATGCTACATCTCCGACCATACCGACATCGCGCTCGGGATGAATGCCAAGTCCGCGCATCCGGACGAAGCCAAGGCCTTCCTCGACTGGGTGGGCTCCGCCGAATTCGCGACGCTGTACGCGAACGCACTCCCCGGCTTCTTCTCGCTCAACTCGACCCCCGTGGCGATGGAAGACCCGCTCGCGCAGGAATTCGTGAGCTGGCGCGACAAGTGCCATTCGACGATCCGCTCGACCTACCAGATCCTGTCGCGCGGCACGCCGAACCTGGAAAACGAGACCTGGAACGCCTCCGTCAACGTCATCAAGGGCACCGAAACGCCCGAAGATGCCGGCAAGCGCCTGCAGGAAGGCCTCGCCTCCTGGTACGCGCCGCAGCAATGACGGTCGGGCGCTGAGGCGCCCGATCCGGGCGGGGGGCTGCCGGCCCCCCGCACCCCACGGGAATATCTGAACCAGAGTGATGGAAAGAGGGGCTGGCATGGCCGCGCGACCGCGTTCCCATATCGTCGTGTTCCTGGCGCCTGCGGTGCTGGTCTATACGGCGGTGATGATATGGCCGCTTTTCAACACGTTACGGCTGTCTCTTTATGCGACAGGTCCAGACGGACGGCATTTCGCGGGCCTCGCGAACTTCCGGACCCTCTTCGGCGATCCGCGCTGGTCCGCGGCCTTCTGGAATGCGCTCGGCAACAATGTCTGGTTCTTTCTGATCCATATGATCGTGCAGAATCCGATCGGTATCGCGCTCGCCGCGATCCTGTCACACCCGCGCCTGCGGTTCTCGGCCTTCTACCGGTCAGCAATCTTCATCCCGACAATCCTGTCGTTCGTCATCGTGGGCTTTGCCTGGAAGCTGATCCTTTCACCGATCTGGGGCATCGCGCCCGGCATGCTGGACGCCGTGGGACTGAAATCCCTGTTCGCGCCCTGGCTCGGCAAGGAGGAATATGCGCTGACCACGCTCGCGCTCATCTCTGTCTGGCAGTTCGTGGGCATCCCGATGATGCTGATCTATGCCGCGCTGCTGTCCATTCCCGAAGAAGTTCTTGAGGCGGGCGAGATCGATGGCCTGACCGGCTGGGCGGCCTTCTGGAAGATCAAGCTGCCCTTGATCCTGCCCTCGATCGGTATCATTTCCATCCTGACATTCGTCGGCAATTTCAATGCTTTCGACCTTGTATATGCAGCGCAGGGGGCGCTTGCCGGGCCGAATTTCTCGACCGATATCCTCGGCACCTTCCTCTATCGCACCTTCTTCGGCTTCCAGCTGCAGCTGGGCGATCCGCACATGGGTTCGGCCATCGCGACCGCGATGTTCGTCATCATCCTGACCGGCGTCTGCCTCTATCTCTGGGGCATCCAGACCCGCATGCGCCGCTATCAATTCTGAGGATCCGATGAACAAGGCACGCCACAACCCGCTGAATTCCGCCGCCGCGCACGGGGCGCTGATCCTCTATACATTGATCGCGCTCTTCCCGGTCTTCGTGATCCTCATCAATTCCTTCAAGACACGGAAGGCGATCTTCGCCGAGCCTCTGGCCCCGCCCTTCGGTGATGCCTTTTCGCTGATCGGCTACCAGACGGTGATGAAGCAGGGCGATTTCTTCCTCTATTTCCAGAATTCGTTCATCGTCACCGTCGTGTCGCTGTTCTTCATCCTCCTGTTCGGTGCGATGGCGGCCTTCGCCCTGTCGGAATACCGGTTCCGCGGCAACATGCTGATGGGCCTCTACCTTGCGCTCGGCATCATGATCCCCATCCGGATCGGCACCGTCGCAATCCTTGAGCTGATGGTGCAGACCGGGCTCATCAACACGCTTCTGGCGCTGATCCTCGTCTATACAGCGCAGGGCCTGCCGCTTGCGGTCTTCATCCTTTCGGAATTCATGCGCCAGGTCTCCGACGATCTGAAGAACGCGGGTCGCATCGACGGGATGAGCGAATATTCCATATTTTTCAAGCTGGTCCTGCCGCTTGTTCGCCCGGCGATGGCGACGGTTGCCGTCTTCAACATGATCCCGATCTGGAACGACCTCTGGTTCCCGCTGATCCTTGCGCCCGGGGAAAGCACCAAGACGCTGACGCTCGGATCCCAGGTCTTCATCGGCCAGTTCGTCACCGACTGGAACGCGGTCCTGTCGGCGCTTTCCCTCGCGATCCTGCCGGTGCTGGTGCTCTACGTCATCTTCTCGCGGCAACTTATCCGCGGCATTACCTCGGGGGCGGTGAAATGAGAGTTCTGGTCGCCGGTCTCGGCAACATGGGGCTTAGCCACGCGCTGGCTCACCATAACCACCCAAGCGCGGAAGTCGTCGGCCTCGTGAATCGTCGCGGCAGCTGCGATCACCCGGACCTTGCCGCCTATCCGGTCTACACCGACTTCCATGGCGCTCTGGCCACAACCCGGCCCGACCTCGCGGTGATCGCCACCTATTCCGACAGTCATGCCGATTACGCCTGCGCCGCGATGGAGGCGGGTGCACATGTGTTCGTGGAAAAGCCACTGGCCACCACCGTCAGCGATGCGCGCCGTGTGGTCGATTGCGCGACGGCGAATGGCCGAAAACTGGTCGTGGGGTATATCCTGCGCCACCACCCCTCCTGGCAGCGGCTGATCGCCGAGGCGCGGTCGATTGGCGGGCCTTATGTCTTCCGGCTGAACCTGAACCAACAGTCGACGGGCGCGACCTGGGACACCCACAAGCAGCTGATGCAGACCACGCCGCCCATCGTCGATTGCGGCGTCCATTATGTCGATGTGATGTGCCAGATCACCGACGCCAAGCCCGTGCGCGTCCATGGCATGGGCCTTCGCCTGTCGGATGAGATCGCGACAAATATGTATAATTACGGACAGTTCCAGGTCGTCTTTGAAGATGGGTCCGTCGGCTGGTATGAGGCCGGCTGGGGGCCGATGATGTCTGAGGTTGCCTATTTCGTGAAGGACGTGATCAGCCCCAATGGCGCCGTCTCGATCCTGTCGGGCATGCACCCCGACAGCGACAGCGTCGAGGGCCACACGAAGGTCGGAAGCTTGCGCATCCACCGCACGGGCGGCACCGACCTCGATATCGACTTCCCGGTCGAGCCCGGCCACCAGGCGCTCTGCGATGCCGAGCAGGCCCACATGCTCAAGGCCATCGCAGAGGATATCGACCTGACCCGCCATATGGAAGATGCCGTCCAGTCGCTCGCCATCTGCCTTGCCGCCGACGAAAGCATCCGTTCCGGCCGCGCCATCGATCTGAAAGGTTGAAGATGACCGCCCTTGCCCTTGAAAACATCAATAAATCCTTCGGTTCTGTGGATGTTCTGAAAGACATCAGCCTGACGGTCGAGCCCGGCGAATTCATCGTCTTCGTCGGCCCCTCGGGGTGCGGGAAATCGACGCTGCTGCGCACGATCGCGGGGCTGGAGGATGCAACCTCGGGCCGGATCCTGATCGGGGGCAAGGATGTGACCATGACGCCCCCGGCCAAACGCGGCATCGCCATGGTGTTCCAGAGCTATGCGCTCTACCCCCATCTCGATGTCGAAGGGAACATGACGCTGGGCCTGAAACAGGCGGGCGAAGACAGGGCGACCATCACCGAACGGGTGGCGGTGGCAGCGAAGATGCTAAGCCTCGACAGCTATCTGAGGCGCCGCCCGGCGGAACTGTCCGGGGGCCAGCGTCAGCGCGTCGCCATTGGCCGGGCGATCGTCAGGAAGCCCGAGCTGTTCCTGTTCGACGAGCCGCTTTCCAACCTCGACGCGGCCCTGCGCATGGCAACGCGGGTCGAGATTGCGCGCCTGCACCGCGAGCTTGGCGCCTCGATGGTCTATGTCACCCACGACCAGACCGAGGCGATGACGCTCGCCGACCGGATCGTCGTCCTGCGCGACGGGCGGATCGAACAGGTGGGTTCGCCGATGGATCTTTACAACGACCCTGCCAACCAGTTCGTCGCGGGCTTCCTGGGCGCGCCCTCGATGAACTTCCTTGCCGCAGGTCCACTGGGTGCCCCCGGCGCCATGCTGGGCATCAGGCCCGAGCATCTGACGGTGGGCAGGACCGGGCGCCTGCCCGGACGGATCACCCATGTTGAACGGCTTGGCGGCGACACGAACCTGCTCGTCACGACGGACGCAGGCGAGACGGTGACCGTGCGCCTCTTCGGCCAGCATCCGCATCGGGTCGATGAAGCCGTCGCGCTCGATTTCGATCCCCGCCATGCCTACAGCTTCGATGATGCGGGCGGGCGGATCAGACCCTGATCCCGTCAGCCTCGGATGCTCCGCAGGGTTCCGGGGCGGCAGGCCTTTTCGGGCGCCGACCTCAGGTCACGACATCCGGACCCGCGCGCCCCGTGGCCGCCCTGATCCCGGCCAGCGCCTCGGCGGCGCGGATCATCGGCACCAGCGCCTCCTGGACGTCGGCATCCAGGCCCTCCGGCCCGGGAACGAACCGTTCCAGATAAAGCCGGATCGTTGCCCCCTCCGTCCCGGTGCCGGACAGTCGCAGGACGAAGCGTGACCCGCCGTCGAAGGCGATGCGGATGCCCTGCCCCTTCGAGACCGATCCGTCGACCGGATCCTCATAGGCGAAATCGTCGGCCGACAGGACCTTCATGCCCTCGACCGTCTGGCCCGGCAGATCCGCCAGGCGCGCGCGGAGCGCATTCATGATCGCGTCGGCCGCGATCGGCGGCAGTGCCTCGTAATCGTGACGGGAATAGTAATTGCGACCAAATCGCCGCCAATGACCGTCAAGGATTTCATGAACTTTTTCGTTGCGTTCCGCGAGGATGTTCAACCACAGAAGCACCGCCCATAGCCCGTCCTTCTCGCGCACATGGTCGGACCCGGTGCCGAAACTCTCCTCGCCGCACAGCGTTGCGCGCCCTGCGTCCAGAAGATTGCCAAAGAACTTCCAGCCGGTTGGCGTCTCGTACCGCGCGATCCCAAGCGCATCGGCCACCCGGTCTGCCGCCGCCGACGTCGGCATCGACCGCGCCACGCCCTTCAGTCCCGCCCGGTAGCCCGGCGCGAGATGCGCGTTCGCGGCGAGCACGGCGAGCGAGTCCGATGGCGAGACATAGATCCCACGCCCGACCACCATGTTGCGGTCCCCGTCGCCATCCGACGCCGCGCCGAAATCGGGGGCATCCGGCCCCATCATCTCGGCCATCAGCTCATGCGCCCAGGTCGGGTTCGGATCGGGATGCATGCCGCCGAAATCGGGCAGAGGCGTGCCATGGGTCACGGTGCCTTTCGGGGCGCCCAGCCGGTTTTCCAGGATTTCCACCGCATAGGGCCCGGTCACCGCGCACATTGCATCGAACCGCATGCGGAAGCCGCCCGCAAAGAGCGCCCGCATCTTCGGGAAATCGAAAAGGCTTTCCATCAGGGTGGCATAGTCCGCGACAGAATCGACGACGCAAACTTCCATATTTCCAATGGATTGTTGTCCGATCTTCATCAGATCGACATCCGTCGTCTCGACGATGCGATAACTGTCGATCACCTTCGTCCGGGCAAAGATCGCCTCGGTCACCGCCTCGGGTGCCGGGCCGCCGTTCGGCATGTTGAACTTCACGCCGAAATCCGCATCCGGCCCGCCCGGATTGTGGCTGGCCGACAGGATGATGCCGCCGTCGGTTTCGTTCAGCCGGATCAGGTGCGAAGCGGCGGGGGTAGAGAGCAGCGCCCCCCGCCCCACGATCACTTTCCGGGCGCCATTCGCCGCGGCCATGCGCAGGATC
>JAWKWX010000026.1:0-33944 GCA_041397305.1 Paracoccaceae bacterium
GCTACCGGCCGGAGGGCGATCTGCGGCTGGTGGCGATGATCGCCTCTTGTTCCTTGCTGCTGCATCCGGGCATCGGCTGGTTTCTGGGCACGCGGGTCTTCGGGCTCGATACGGCGGCGCTACGCTCGGTCGTTGTGACGGCCTCGATGGCGCCGGGCATCAATGCCTATCTTTTCGCCAACATGTATGGCGTGGCAAAGCGGGTGGCGGCGACGGCGGTGCTGCTGGCGACGGCGCTGTCGATCTTCAGTGTCTGGTTCTGGCTGCATGTCCTGCCCTGAAGCGGGGCTCGTCGCGGCAACCGTGCCGCCTTGCCCCCCGTTGCGGCGTGCCGATTTCCGGGATAGCCAGTGGCGGGGCGGAGGTGCGCATGTCTATCTATGAGGCCATGAGATTGTCACGCGCGCCGATGGCGGGACTTGCATCGGTCGGCGTCTTCTGGGGCGGCTTCGCGGCCTATGTGCCCGAGATCAAGGCAGCGGTCGGGGCAAGCGACGCGGCCTTCGGCGCGGCGCTGCTGGCGCCGGCGGCCGGGGGCATCGTGGCGATGTATTTTGCACCCGCCCTGGCAGGGCGTTTCGGTCGCCGCCTTCTGCCCGTTGCGGCCGTTCTTCTTGCGCTTGCCTATTTCCTGCCGCTTCTGTCCACGACCGTGCCCGCACTGGCGGCCGCGCTGTTCTTCATGGGCTCCGCCGTCGCGCTCGTCGATATCGGCTCGAACATGCGCATTTCGGATCTGGAGGAGCAGAGCGGGCGGCATCTGATGAATGTCAACCACGCCGCCTTTTCCTTTGCCTTCGCGGCGGCGGCCCTTGTGGCGAGCCTGTTGCGGCGCGAGGCGGTGCCCGCCGCTTCCGCCTTCCCGGTCTTTGCGGCGGCGATCCTCGCGCTAGGCTGGATCATGCGCGAGGCGCATGACTGGGCGGTTGCCAAGACGGAGGCCGACATGGGCGGGCATGTCGGCCTGGCACGGCCGGTTGCCCTCGCGGCGGCGGTTCTCTTCATCACTTTCGTGGCCGAGAACGCCTGCGACAGCTGGTCGGCGCTGCATATCGAACGCACATTGGGCGGGGCTGCCGGCAATGGCGGCTTCGGCCCGATGATGCTGGGCCTGACCATGGGGATCGGGCGGCTTTCGGGGCAGATTGCGGCGCAGAGGCTGGGCGAGGCCGGTCTGATCTTCGCCTCGACGCTTGTCGGAATTGCCGGTGCAACGCTTCTGGCGCTTGCGCCCTCGGTTGCGCTGGCCCTTGCGGGCGTGGCGTTTCTGGGTCTGGGCGTCGCGGTCGCGGTGCCATCGGTCAATTCGCTTCTGGGCAAGCGCGTGCGTGCCGCCGACCGGGGCTGGGCGATCTCGCGTGCCTGGATGATCGGCTTCACCGGCTTTTTCGTCGGCCCGACGCTGATGGGGCAGGTGTCGGAGCTGGCGGGCCTGCGCGCTGCCTTCCTCCTGATCGCGCTTCTGCTGGTCGCGGTCCTGCCTGCCGTCACGCTTCTGGGGCGCAGTCCCGCGAGGGCGGGCGCTCAGGCGTAGCGATCCTCGAACCCTTTCGGGATCAGAAGGTTGTGGCGTCCAAGGGCCGCGGGCGACTTTTCACCGCAGAGCGCCATGGTGATATCGAACTCCTTCTGCAGGATGTCGAGCGCCTTCGTCACGCCCTTCTCGCCCATCGCGCCGAGGCCGTAGATGTAGGACCGGCCGATGAAGCAGGCGCGGGCGCCCATCGCTACCGCTTTCAATATGTCCTGCCCCGACCGGACCCCGCTGTCGAGATAGATCTCCGTCCGGTCGCCGACCGCTTTCACGATCTCGGGCAGGATGCGGATCGAGGAGAGTGCGCCGTCAAGCTGCCGCCCGCCATGGTTGGACACCAGGATCGCATCGGCGCCGAAATCCGCCGCGCGGCGGGCGTCGTCGGGGTCCAGTATCCCTTTGAGGATCATCTTGCCGCCCCACATGTCGCGGATCTTCGCGATCTTGCCCCAGTCGAGCTGCGGGTCGAACTGCTCGTTCGTCCAGCTCATCAGGGACCGCAGGTCGCCCACGCCCTTCGCGTGACCGACGATATTGCGGAACGTATGGCGCCGCGTCATTGCCATGCCCGCGACCCAGCGCGGCTTGGTGGCGAGGTTGATCAGGTTCTTCAGCGTGAGGCGCGGTGGTGCCGTCAGGCCGTTCTTCAGATCCTTGTGACGCTGGCCGAGAATCTGCAGGTCGAGCGTGAGGACGAGCGCCGAGCATCCGGCGCGTTTCGCGCGCTCGATGGCGGCGGCCACGAAATCCTCGTCCTTCATCACATAGAGCTGGAACCAGAAGGGCGCGCTCGTATGGGCGGCGATATCCTCGATCGAGCAGATCGACATGGTCGACAGCGTGAAGGGCACGCCGAATCGTTCGGCCGCGCGCGCCGCCTTGATCTCGCCGTCCGCGCATTGCATGCCCGCCATGCCGACGGGCGCCAGTGCCAGCGGCATCGCGACCTTTTGCCCAAGCATCGTGGTTTCGGTCGTCCGGCCAAGCATATCGACCGCGACTTTCTGCTTCAGCCGGATCTCGGAGAAATCGGAGGTATTTTCCCGGAAGGTCTGCTCGGTATAGCTGCCGCTTTCGCAATAATCGAAGAACATCTTCGGTGCGCGGCGGCGGTGCAGTTTCTTCAGATCGTCGATGCAGGTGATCACGGGCATGGGCGGCTCCGACAAATTGGTAATTTTCGATTACCAATTTTAAAGATTTCGCGCAATGCCTTTTGGCGTGCGTCCACAGTTCCAGAGCGGCGGTGATCCGGCGGAGCGCCCGTTCCGGGCGCAAGCCAATCTCTCGCGGCTTTCGCGAGGCGCGAAAGCCACACGGGTGGGGCAGCGGTTGTAGCTGGTGCGCGGGCTTCCGGCGGTCAGGCCGAATGCGCGCCGTCGGCGAGGCCCTTCACGAAGGCGAGGATTTCGGGCACCGGGCGCTTTTCCTCGACCATCTTCACGATGGCCGATCCCACCACCGCCCCGTCGGCAACCGAAGCGATGGCGCGCGCGCTTTCGGGCGTGCGGATGCCGAAGCCGACGATGACCGGCAGATCGGTGGCGGCCTTGATACGGGCGACCTCGGGGCCGACATCGCCCGCCTGGGCGGCGGCGGCGCCGGTGATGCCGGTGATCGAGACGTAATAGACGAAGCCCGAGGTGTTCTGCAGCACCTTCGGCAGGCGCTTGTCGTCCGTGGTGGGGGTGGCAAGGCGGATGAAATTCAGCCCGGCCTTCTGGGCGGGGATGCAGAGTTCCTCATCTTCCTCGGGCGGCAGGTCGACGACGATCAGCCCGTCCACCCCGGCGGCCCCGGCATCCTTCAGGAAAGTGTCGACGCCGCGCGAATAGATCGGATTGTAATAGCCCATCATCACGATGGGCGTCGCATCGTCGCCCTTGCGGAATTCGGCCACCATGTCGAGCGTCTTCTGCAGCGTCTGGCCGCCTTCGAGCGCGCGCTGCCCGGCAAGCTGGATCGTCGGGCCATCCGCCATCGGATCGGTGAAGGGCATGCCAAGCTCGATCACATCCACACCGGCCGAGGGCAGCCCCTTCATCAGCTCGAGCGAGGTCGCGAGATCGGGATCGCCCGCCATGATATAGGCGACGAAAGCCTTGCGCCCCTTGGTTCCGAGGGCGGCAAACTTGGCTTCGATCCGGGTCATGCGGCAACTCCAACTGCTTTGTCGGGGTAGTGCAGAAAAGCGGACCGAAAATCAATGGGGCTTGGGACAGGGGCGGCCTGGCGGCCTGCCGGGACCGGGCTTGCCGGGCCGTCGCGATCGGGATACTGTCACGCCGAATGTGAACCCGGCGGAGGAGGATGTCATGCAGACCAGTGTCATTCACCGCGCCGGGGCGCGCCGCTGAGGCATTGACCTTATCGCAGCCCCGATGAGCCGTCCGGCCGCCGCGCATGCCGCGCAGGGCCGACCAGACATGTTTCAGGGGATTCCCATGACTTCATTTCCGACGCTTGCCGATCTTGGCTGGAGCAACCGATGGCTCGGCCAGCTCTCGATCGAGGAGCTTGAGACCCGCCTGCCGGCGCGCGTGGCAGAGGTACACCGCGACCGGCTTCTCGTCCTGTCGGCCAAGGGGCCGCTCGCGCTGATGTTGCCGCCCGACCTGTCCGCAGGTGCAGTCGCGGTCGGTGACTGGCTGATCTGCGACGAGGCGAACCTTGTGGCCGACCGTCTGCTTGAACGTTCGACCCGTCTTGCCCGGCGTGCGGCGGGGGAGACCGCGCGCGAGCAGCTGATCGCCGCGAATGTCGATACCGTCTTCGTGACGACATCGTGCAACGCCGATTTCAACATCGCCCGGATCGAGCGCTATCTGGCGCTGATCCATGGCGGTGGCATCGAGCCGGTGATCGTTCTGACCAAGGCGGACCTTGACGACCCGGGGCCCTATCTGGACAGGCTGCGAACGGTCGCGCGGGACGTTGCGGCACTGGCGGTCGATGCCCTGGCACCGGATGCCTCGGAAAGACTCGCCCCCTGGTGCGGCACGGGACGCACGCTGTGCTTTCTCGGCTCCTCGGGGGTCGGCAAGTCGACGCTTGCCGGGGCGCTGATCGGCCGCAGGCTGGCGACCGGTGCGATCCGGGAAGATGACGCGAAGGGTCGGCACACGACCACCGCGCGATCCCTGTTGCCCGTTGCCGGGGGTGGCTGGCTGATCGACACGCCGGGCATGCGGGAATTGCGGCTGACGGATGTAGCCGAAGGGATCGACGCAACCTTTGCCGAACTGGTGGAGACCGCCCGCCTGTGCCGCTTTTCGGATTGCCGACACGAGACCGAGCCCGGCTGCGCCATTCGCGCGGCGATCGAGGCGAACCAGATCGACCCCGACCGCCTGAGGCGGTGGCAGAAGCTTCAGCGCGAGGACAGCTGGAACAGTGCCTCCGCTGCCGAACTCCGTGCCCGTTCGCGGCAATTCGGACGCCTGACGCGGGATGTCAGCCGACGCAAGCAGAGCCGATGGGAGGAAAGCTAGGGCGGCTCGCGTCGGCAGCTGACGAAACGTCTTCCATATTCGCGCCCGCTGCACTAGATCGCTCCAGTCTTTCAACGGGAGCGTGGCATGGGTTTCAGGATGGGTATCGTCGGTCTGCCGAATGTCGGCAAGTCGACCCTTTTCAACGCCCTGACCCGCACGGCGGCGGCGCAGGCGGCGAACTTTCCCTTCTGCACGATCGAACCGAACGTGGGCGAGGTGGCGGTGCCCGACGCGCGGCTCGACCGGCTTGCGGCGATCGCGGGGTCGAAGCAGATCATCCCCACGCGGATCACCTTCGTCGATATCGCGGGCCTGGTGCGCGGCGCCTCGAAGGGGGAAGGGCTTGGCAACCAGTTCCTGGCGAATATCCGCGAGGTTGATGCGATCGCCCATGTGCTGCGCTGTTTCGAGGATGGCGATGTCACCCATGTCGAGGGCCGGATCGACCCGGTGGCGGATGCCGAGACGATCGAGACAGAGCTGATGATCGCCGACATGGAGAGCATCGAGCGGCGGCTGGCCAATATCGCCCGCAAGATCAAGGGCGGCGACAAGGAGGCCGTGGCGCAGGAACGGCTGATGAAGGCCGCCCTCTCCGTGCTGGAAAACGGCCAGCCTGCGCGTACCGTGAAGGTGACGGACGAGGACCGGAAAGCCTGGGAGATGCTGCAGCTTCTGACCTCGAAACCCGTTCTGTTCGTCTGCAATGTCGAGGAAGCCTCGGCCGCGACCGGCAACAGCCAGTCCGCCCGCGTCGCAGAGATGGCGAAGCGGCAGGGCGCGGGCCATGTGGTGATCTCGGCCAAGATCGAGGAAGAGCTGGCGCAGATGCCCGCCGCGGATGCGGCGATGTTTCTGGAGGAGATGGGCCTGCACGAGGCGGGCCTCGACCGGCTGATCCGCGCGGGGTATGACCTTCTGGGGCTGCAGACCTATTTCACCGTGGGGCCGAAGGAGGCCCGCGCCTGGACGATCGAGAAGGGCACGCTCGCGCCGCAGGCGGCAGGTGTCATTCACGGCGATTTCGAACGCGGCTTCATCCGCGCCGAGACGATTGCCTATGATGACTATGTCACCGGAAACGGCGAGGCAGGCGCGCGCGAGGCGGGCAAGTTCCGGGTCGAGGGCAAGAGCTATGAAGTGAAGGACGGCGACGTCCTGCACTTCCTTTTCAACGCGTAGGCCGACGCAGGGCCGGAAAAATCTTCGGCAAGATTTCTCCGCATCAGGCGCGCTTCGGCGCTGGCGTCAGGCCTCTTCCATCGCCTTCACGGTTTCGGTGAGCGGCCCCGGGAAGTGGCAGGCGACCTGATGGTCGCCCATGTTCAGGCGAGGAATATCGGCGGCGCAGCGGGCCTGGGCCACGGGGCAGCGGGTGCGGAACACGCAGCCCGAGGGTGGGCGCAGCGGCGAGGGCAGATCGCCGTCGAGCGGGATCATGTGCTTGGCCCGTTCCGCGGCAGGGTCGGGGATCGGCACCGCCGAGAGGAGCGCCTGGGTATAGGGATGCTGCGGCGCGCTGTAGAGGTCGCCGCTTGTCGCCACTTCCATCGTGCGGCCGAGATAGAGCACCATCACCCGGTCGGAGATATGTTTCACCACGCTCAGGTCATGGGCGATGAAGATCATGGCGAGGCCAAGCTCGCGCTGCAGCTTCATCAGAAGGTTGATCACCTGCGCCTGGATCGAGACGTCGAGCGCCGAGACCGGCTCGTCGCAGATCAGAAGCTTCGGCTCGACGATCAGGGCGCGTGCAATGCCGATCCGCTGGCACTGGCCGCCGGAAAACTCGTGCGGATAGCGGTTGATCTGGTTGGGCAGGAGGCCAACCTTGTCCATCATCGCCTTCACCCGAAGCTTCACCTCGTCCTTCGAAAGGCCGGGGTGATGGGTGATCAGCGGCTCGGCGATGATCTGGCCCACGGTCATGCGCGGATTGAGGCTCGCCAGCGGATCCTGGAACACCATCTGGATGTCGGAGCGGTATTTCAGCATCTGATGAGGCGACAGCGACAGAAGGTCCACGCCATCTTCCCAGACTGCCTTGCCCGAGGCTGGCACCATCTGGATGATCGCGCGGGCGAGCGTGGATTTGCCGCAGCCCGATTCACCGACGATGCCGAGCGTTTCGCCGGGCATCAGTTCAAAATTCACGCCGCCCACCGCATGCAGCTCGCGCGGCCTGGTCCAGGGCATGTCGCCTTCGCGGCGAATGTGGAAGGTGACGCGCAGGTCCTCGACCTGCAGAAGCGGTCGGCCGGTTTGGGATGTCATGCCAATTCCTCCACGCGGCGGTTGCAGGCCCGGAAGCGGCCGGGCATGAATTCGGTGAGCGGATCGAGCTCGACCGCGCAGCGCTCGATCTCGAAGCTGCAGCGCGGGGCGAAGGGGCAGCCCTTCGGCGCCCGCATCATGTTGGGCGGCGCGCCGGGGATCGAGGCCAGTTCCTCGCCCTCCTGGTCCACACGCGGCAACGCGTGCAGAAGGCCACGGGTATAGGGATGGGACGGGGCAGAGAACAGCGGATCGACCGGGCTCTTCTCCATCACCTGGCCGCCGTACATGACCATCACCTCGTCGCAGAAGCCCGCCACGACACCAAGATCATGGGTGATGAGGATCGTGGCCATGCCGAACTCGCGGCGCAACTCGCCCAGAAGCTGCATGATCTGCGCCTGAACGGTGACGTCGAGCGCGGTCGTGGGCTCATCGGCGATCAGAAGGTCGGGCTTGCACAGAAGCGCCATGGCGATCATCACCCGCTGTCGCATGCCGCCCGAAAACTCGTGCGGGTAAAGCCGGAAGCGGCCCGCCGCATCGGGGATCTTCACCGCGTCGAGCATGCGGATACATTCCTTGGCCGCATCGGTCTTCGACATGCCCTTGTGATGCAGCAGCACCTCCACCATCTGGTCCGAGACCCGCATGTAGGAATTGAGCGAGGTCATCGGATCCTGAAAGATCATGCCGATCTTGTTGGCGCGCACCCGGTTGATCACCGAGGGCGGGGCGTTCAGGATTTCCTGCCCGTCGAAGGTCACTGATCCGGTCGCCCTGCCGTTCTTGGCCAGAAGCCCCATCACCGCGAAGGCGAGCTGGCTTTTGCCCGACCCGCTTTCGCCGACGATGCCAAGCGCGCCACCACGGTCGAGCGACAGGGTGATGCCGTTCACGGCATTCACCTCGCCGTCGTTGGTCTGGAAGCGGACCTTCAGGTCCTTGATGTCGAGGAGTGCCATGTCAGCGGTCCTTGGGATCGAGCGCATCGCGCAGACCGTCGCCGACGAAGAAGAAGGCGAACATGGTCACGATGAAGAAGGTCAGGGGCGCCCACAGCTGCCAGATCGTGCCGTAGCGCATCGTCGAGGCCCCTTCGGAAATGAGGCGGCCCAGCGAGGTCAGCGGTTCCTGCACGCCGAGGCCGAGGAAGGAGATGAAGCTTTCCGTCAGGATCATGTCGGGCACCAGCAACGTGGCATAGACCGCGACGATGCCCAGAAGGTTCGGCACGATATGGCGAAGGATGATTTTCCAGCCCGGCACACCCGCCGCCTGCGCAGCCTGGATGAATTCCTTGTTCTTGAGCGTCAGCGTCTGGCCGCGGACGATCCGCGCCATGGAAAGCCAGGACAGAAGGCCGATGCCGACGAACAGCATGGAAAGCGACCGCCCGAACATCACCAGCAAAAGGATGATGACGAACATGAAGGGGATCGCCAGCAGGATATCGACGATCCGCATCATGATCTGGTCGGTGCGGCCACCGACATAGCCCGACACCGCACCGTACAACGTCCCGACGATCACCGAGATCGCCGCGCCGACGATGCCCACGATGATCGAGATGCGCGTCCCTTGTGCCGTGCGCGCGAAAAGGTCGCGGCCGAGGTCGTCGACGCCGAAGTAATGGCCGTTTTCCAAGGACGGCATGCCGGCCTTGGCGGCATTGCCCATGATGCCCCAGTCGATGTCCTCATAGGACCAGGGCGCGATCCGTTCGCCCAGAAGCGCGTAGAGGATCACGAAGATCAGAAGGATCACCCCGCCGACCGCCGCCTTGTTCCTGAAGAAGCGGATGCGTGCGTCGGCCCAGGGCGAACGGCCCTTCACCTCGTCCATCGCCAGCCGGTCGGCCAGCGCGCTCATGTCGATTGCACTCAAAGCCATGGCTCAATACCTGATCTTGGGGTCGATCCAGGCGTAGAGGATATCGACCAGAAGGTTGAAGAGGATGGTGAGGAAGCCCACCAGAAGGGTGATGCCCATCATCACCGCATAGTCGCGGTTCAGGGCGCTGTCGACGAAGGCCTTCCCGATGCCGCCGGTCGAGAAATACATGTCGACGACGACCGATCCCGTGACCATCGCCACGAACGCCGGGCCGAGGTAGGAAATCACCGGAATGAGCGAGGGTTTCAGCGCGTGGCGCAGGATGACCTTGTATTCCGGCAGGCCCTTGGCGCGGGCGGTGCGGACATGGTTCGAGGTCAGCACCTCGAGCATCGAGGACCGGGTAATGCGCGCGATCGAGGCCATGTAGCTGGTCGCCAGCGCAATCACGGGCAGGATGACATGGCTGATCTCGCCGCCCTCCCAGCCGCCGGCGGGCAGCCAGCCGAGCCAGAGCGCGAAGACAAGGACGAGGACCGGCGCCATCACGAAGTTCGGCAGCACCTGTGCGCCGATGGATATGCCGACGGCGATATAGTCGATCCAGGTATTCTGGCGGATCGCGGCGATGACGCCGAGCGTCACGCCGCTGACCACGGCGACCACGAAGGCGATCGAGCCGTAATGCAGCGTGACCGGGAAGCCCTGGGCGATGATCTCGTTCACATCGCGGTCCTTGTAGACGAAGGACGGGCCGAAATCGAAATGCGCGACAATCCCCCAGACGTAGGAAATCATCTGCCGCCAGAGCGGCTGGTCGAGACCGTATTTGGCATTGAGGTTCGCCAGCACTTCCGGGGGCAGCTTCTTTTCATAGGTGAAGGGCCCGCCCGGAGCGGCGTGCATCAGGAGGAAGGACAGGATCATCAGGACGAGCAGCGTAGGCACCGCCACGACCAGACGCTTGATGATGTAGGAAAACATGAAAGCCCCCATGCGCGCGGGAAATGGCCGAAAGCGGCCCCCGGGGTTCGGGGGCCGCCTTGATCAGAAGATCAGAAGATCACTTCTTGATACGGTAGAGGTCCTTGGCGTACCAGGTCTGCTGAACGTTGTTCAGCGGCAGGCCCTTGAGGTCCGGCTTGATCATGTCGACCTTGGCATAATGGTAGATCGGGATGATCGGCATGTCCTCATTCAGTATCTGTTCGGCCTTGGTATAGTCCGGCCCGGGATCGGCCGCGGTCTTGGCGTCTTTCAGCAGTGCGTCATATTCCGGGTTCGAATATTTCGCATCATTGTTGCCCGAGTAGCTCGCCCAGAGATCGAGGAAGGTCGAGGCTTCGTTGTAATCGCCGCACCAGGCGTAGCGGGCCATTTCGAAGTCGCCCGCGTTCATCTTGTCGGTATGGACCTTCCATTCGAAGTTCTGCGGGGTCATCTCGACACCCAGCTTCTGCTTCCACATCTGCTGGACGGCGACCGCGATCTTCTGGTGGGCTTCCGACGTGTTGTAGTTCAGCGTGATCTTCAGCGGATTGTCCGCGCCAAAGCCCGCATCCGCCAGAAGCGCCCTTGCCTTTTCATCGCGCTCTGCCTGGGTCCAGTGCGAATAGTCGATGTCGGGCATGGTGAAGCCGTTCATCGCCCAGTGGGTCCAGCTGTAGGCGGGCTTCTGGCCCCCTTGCAGGATGTTGTTCACCACGATGTCGCGGTCCAGCGCGTAGGACAGCGCCTTGCGGACGCGGACGTCGTGCAGGGCCGGATTGCCCTTACCTTCGGCGAGGTTGAAGACATAGGTGTAGGAGCAGGAATAGGGCGTCGAGGTTGCCTCATCCGGGAACTGTTCCTTCAGACGCGGATACTGGCCGGCCGGAACGGTGGTGCGGTCAAGCTCGCCCGCTTCGTAGCGCGTCAGGGCCGCATTCTCGTCGTTGATGGTCAGGCCGGTGATCGGCGACATGACGGTGTGAGCGGCATCCCAGTAGGTCTCGCTCTTTTCCATCACGATCTTTTCGCCGACGATGTGATCTTTCAGCGTGTAGGCGCCGTTGCCGACATAATTGCCCGGCTTGGTCCAGTCGGCGCCGAACTGCTCGACCACCTTCTGGTTGACCGGGAAGACCGACGTGTGGGTCAGCATCTTCGGGAAATAGGGCAGCGGTGCGAGGATCTTCACTTCAAGCGTGTGATCGTCGATCGCGGTCACGCCCAGTTCCTCGGGCTTCTTCTCGCCCGCGGTGATTTCGGAGGCGTTCACAACCTGCATCAGTTCCATGTACCAGGCATATTCCGACGCGGTCGCCGGATCGGCCAGGCGGCGCCAGGCATAGACGAAGTCGCCCGCGGTCACCGGATCGCCGTTCGACCATTTCGCCTCGGGGCGCAGGTGGAACGTGTAGGTGGTCTTGTCTTCCGACAGGTCGTGGCTGAGCGCCACGCCCGGCACCAGGTTGCCGTCGCCGTCCTCGTTATAAAGGCCTTCCATCAGCGAACGGACGGCATCGCTGTCCTCGACCGAGGAGACGATCTGCGGATCGAGCGACTTGATCGCGTCAAGCATCCAGTAATTGTAGGCCTGATTCTCGGCCAGCGCGGTGCCCTCGGGCACGTTCGCGGCCACTGCCGGAATGGCGAGCGCGGCGCTGAGAATGGTGGAAAGTAGCAGCCTCTGTTTCATAGGGGCCTCCCTTGTTATCTGGTGGGTCGCGTGCCTGTCCCGCACGGCGAAAGTGTGAGGAGAGTAGTCGCCTGACAGAGGGTGACAAGCATATTTCGGTGCAGTCTGCTACAAACCTCGCGTCAATATGACGGACGGATCGGTCATAGTGCGCCCGAGGTCGGATGTCCTGTTCGCGACCGTTCAGGATTACTTAGCGTCCACCCGCAGTTGATTCCCCGAAAACAATCCATTCGCACATCAGCCCCAATCGGCCCGAACTCCGCCACTTTTGGGCCATGTCCGGGGGGTAGAACCGTTCCAGGGGCGCGGAAAGGCGGATTGAAATGAAAATTCTGGCTATGCTTATGGCGCCCTTCTCGCGTCGCAAGTCCGAAGAGGCTGACACATTCGAGCTGCGCCTCCAATCGCTTGAAAAGGCCGAACAGCGCCGCCGCCCGGCGAAGGCACGGCCGGATCTCTTCCGCCGCGCCCGGCTTGCTGCTTGACGATTTGCCGCCACGCGGGCGTCAGAAATTGATCGTGACGCCCGGCAGGCCCAGTTCCTTCATCAGGTCGCGCACTTCCTGACGCGCCGCGACGTTCGAGATGTTCAGGCTCTCGACGCCCACGTCGCGCAGATCAAGCAGGGTGAGACCGCGCGGGAAGAGCTCGCGGAAGATCACCCGCTCGGAAAATCCCGGCGCCACGCGGAAGCCGATGCGCTTCGACAGCTGTTCCAGCGCCTCGCCCACCTTCTTCTTGTTGTGCATCTGCTGCGCGCCGAGGCGGTTGCGCAGCACGATCCAGTCGATGGGCTTCAGGCCCGCGCGCGCGCGCAGCTGGCGCGCCGACCAGACCATTTCCGAATAGATCGACGGGCCGGTGACCCGGCTCGATTCAGGGTCGATGCGCGCGAGCAGGTCGAAATCGATGAAACTGTCATTGAGCGGCGTGATCAGCGTGTCGGCCAGGGAATGGGCGACCTGGCTCAGGCGCGTATGGCTGCCGGGGCAGTCGATGATAATGAAATCGCAATCCCGCTCCAGCCCGGCGACGGCGCCGGAAAGCCTGCGGTCGAAGGCGTTTTCCCCCGGGGCGAGCGCTGCTTGATCCACTTCGGGAAGATCGCGGTAATCGGGCGTGGGCAGGCTCAGGCCTTCCTTGCGCAGATAGGCCAGCCGGTTCTCGATATAGCGCCCGAAACTGCGCTGGCGCAGATCGAGGTCAAGTGCGCCGACCCGGTGCCCCATGCGGCAAAGCGCCGTCGCCACATGCATGCATGTGGTCGATTTGCCGGACCCGCCCTTTTCGTTCCCCACGACGATGATATGCGCCATGTTCGCCCTTCGCTTGTATCGGCCCCCTCATGCCAACGTCTGCTCTCTATGATCAGAACGTCGCGAAGGAAAGGGTTTTGGCGCCTCTCGGCGGGGAAAGCGGGGCTGCCGTTGCGGATATCTGGCGGTCAGGGCGCGATCAGCGCCTTGACGAGCGCCTGTGCCTCCGGCCCGTCCCAGACCGCATCGCCGGTCAGGCGCGCGATCTCGCGGCCTTCACGGTCGACGATCAGGCTGACCGGCAGCCCGAGAACACCCGAGGCACGCGAGAAGGTCATGTCGGGGTCGCGCAGCATCGGCAGGCGGGTGATGCCTTCTTCGGTGAAGAGTTTCTGGATGGCTGGCAGGGGATTGCGGCCGGTGGCGATGGTGACGACGGCGAAATCCTCGCCACCCAGTGCCGTTTCGAGCCGGTCGAGCGAGGCAAGTTCGGCCCGGCAGGGCGCGCACCAGGTCGCCCAGAAGTTCACCAGGATGACCTTGCCCCTGTACGCCTCCAGGCTGCGCGGTGCGTCGGTCTCATCGATCAGCGCGGCCTCTGGCAGGGGCAGCGGCGCCTCCGCCGGCACCAGCCGGGCCAGGTCGCCGGCGACGAAGGGCGAAAGCGCCTCGGCCGGCCGGTCGAGCGCCATGTCCGCGAGGGCGGCGTTTGCACCGAACGCGAGGGACGTGTAGAGGACGAACCGGACGAGAAACCGCATGATACCTCCGAAAGGGCCGGCCATGACCGACCAGAAAACCTCCAAGGCCGCGAATGCGATGTGGGGCGGGCGTTTCGCCGCCGGGCCGGACGCGATCATGGAGGCGATCAATGCCTCGATCTCGTTCGACCGGCGGCTCTACGCACAGGACATCGCCGGCAGCCGCGCCCATGCCGCGATGCTCGCGGCGCAGGGTATCCTCACTGATAAGGATGCCGAGGCGATCGGGGAAGGGCTGCTCACGGTCTTGTCAGAGATCGAGGCGGGAAAGTTCCAATTCAGGACGGCGCTCGAGGATATTCACATGAATGTCGAGGCGCGGCTGAAAGAGGTGATCGGCGAACCGGCCGGGCGGCTGCACACCGCGCGGTCGCGCAACGACCAGGTCGCGACCGATTTCCGCCTCTGGGTCCGCGATCAGGCCGATGCGGCAATCCTCGGCCTTACCGCCCTGCAAAAAGCACTTCTCGCGCAGGCCGAGGTGGGGGCGGACTGGGTCATGCCGGGCTTCACCCATCTGCAGACCGCCCAGCCGGTGACCTGGGGTCATCACATGATGGCCTATGTCGAGATGTTCGGCCGCGATGTCGGCCGCTTCCGCGATGCGCGGACCCGGATGAACGAAAGCCCCCTCGGCGCCGCAGCGCTCGCGGGCACCGGCTTCCCCATCGACCGGCACATGACGGCGAAGGCGTTGGGTTTCGACCGTCCCATGGCCAATTCTCTGGATGCGGTCAGTGACCGCGACTTCGCCCTGGAATTCCTCTCGGCCGCCTCGATCTGCGCGGTCCACCTGTCGCGCTTCGCCGAAGAGCTGGTGATCTGGTCCTCTGCCCAGTTCCGCTTCGTCACGCTTTCCGACCGGTTCTCGACCGGCTCCTCGATCATGCCGCAGAAGAAGAACCCCGACGCGGCAGAGCTGATCCGGGCGAAGATCGGCCGCATCCTCGGCGCGACCGTCGCGCTTTTCACCGTGATGAAGGGCCTGCCGCTGGCCTATTCGAAGGACATGCAGGAGGACAAGGAACAGGTCTTCGACGCCGCCGACACCTTGATGCTTGCCCTTGCGGCGATGGAGGGCATGGTCCGGGACATGACTGCCAACCGCGCCAATCTGGAGCGTGCCGCCGCCTCGGGCTTTTCGACCGCGACCGACCTCGCCGACTGGCTCGTCCGCGCGCTCGGCCTGCCGTTCCGCGAGGCGCACCATGTGACCGGCTCTCTGGTGGCACTGGCCGAAAAGAAAGGCTGCGACCTGCCCGATCTGAGCCTGAGCGAGATGAACTCTGTCCATGCGGGCATCACGCAGGAAATCTATTCGGTGCTCGGCGTCCATAATTCCGTGGCCTCGCGGCAAAGCTACGGCGGTACGGCGCCTTCGCAGGTCCGCGCCCAGATCGCACGCTGGAAAGGGCAGCTCGGATGATCTGCTTCAGGGTGAGCGCGCTTTTGCCGATCGCCTGTCTGGCGGCTCTTGCCGCCTGTTCGCAGCCGCGCGCCCATGCCAATGTCCGCCTCACGCCGGACGGGGTGAAGGTCGCCCCTTCGGTCCGGACCAACCTTCTGGGTGTCGGAGTGACGATCTCGCAATGACCGCAAAACTAGCTTCCAGCCTTCTGATCCTTGGCCTTCTCGCCGCCTGCGGCGCCGACGGACGGCCCACCGCCCCGGCGCCGAAACCGGGCCTCACCATTACCGGCACAGCAGAGGTCGGGATTGTCGGCGGCTCCTGACCGCCTCAGCCCTTCACCAGCGGCACGACGCGCGGCGCTTCGGGCGCGGCGATTTCCTCGAAGTCGAAATTGTCGAGCCTGTGCGCCCGTTTCCCGGCCTTGTCGGCGGATATCTTGATTTCCTCGATGTCCTTCGCCGCCTGGCCGAAATGACGGTCCAGGTTCTGGACCCGCTCTCCGAGCCGTTCCACATCGCCATGAAGAAGCGCCAGTTCCTTGCGGATCGCGCCCGCCTGTTCGCGCATGCGCGCATCCTTCAGGATCGCGCGCATCGTGTTCAGCGTGGCCATGCAGGTGGTGGGTGAAACGATCCAGACCTTGGCCGCGAAGCCCTCGCGCACAAGCTCCGGGAAATTGGCGTGCAACTCGGCATAGACGGCCTCTGACGGCAGGAACATCAGCGCGCCGTCCGCCGTCTCTCCCTCGATCAGATAGCGCTCGGCGATGGCCTTGATGTGGCCCCGGACCGCGATCCGCATCATCCTTTGCGCCTCGATCACCTCGGAATTGTTTGTCGCCCGGCGCAGCGCCTCGTAGGCTTCGAGCGGGAATTTGGCGTCGATGACAATCGGCCCCGGCGGGTTCGGCAGATGGATCAGGCAGTCGGCACGGCGGCCGTTCGAGAGCGTCGCCTGGAAGGAATAGGCATCCGACGGCAGCGCCTTGGTGACGATGTCGTTAAGCTGGATTTCCCCGAAGGCGCCGCGGGTCTGCTTGTTCGACAGGATATCCTGCAGCGACAGGACATTGCCGGACAGTTTCTCGATATTGGCCTGTGCCTTGTCGATCGTTTCCAGCCGCTGCTGCAACTCGCCCAAGGAACGCGCGGTGCGGGTCGCGGTGCCGTGCAGCGTCTCGGTCATGCCGCGCGACACATCGGCCAGCCGCGCTTCCATCAGTTGCAGAAGCTTCGCCTGCGCGGCGGCGGAGGCCTCGGACACATGGTTGAGGCCGCCCGCAAGCTGCTGCTGGCCGTCGGACAGCGACTGCACCCTTTGGCCGAGCGCGCCCATATGATGGAGAAGCGGCTCGGAGAGCCGCGAGGCGCGGGCGGCGGAGCGGAGTGTCAGGAAGAGGAGGGTGAAAAGCGCGAGGAGGAGCGCTGCTCCGACGAGCGCCGCGATCACCTTCGGATCGTCGATAGCATAGGTCTGGCCGAAGATCGTGATCATGTCCGCCCGAAAAGCCGTTCGATATCGGAAAGCTTCAGTTCCACATAGGTCGGCCGCCCGTGATTGCACTGCCCGGAGAGGGGCGTCGCCTCCATCTCGCGCAGAAGCGCGTTCATCTCCTCTATCCGCATCTGGCGACCCGAGCGGATCGAGCCATGGCAGGCCATGCGGGAAAGGATCGCGTCGATGCGCGCGGCGAGCGTGCGGCTTTCGCCTTGGTCCGCCAGTTCGTCGAGGATGTCGTGCAGAAGACCGGCTGCCGACACAGGCCCGAGGATCGAAGGCGTCGCGCGGACCGCGACGGCGGTGCCGCCGAAAGGCTCGATCGAGAGCCCGAGGCCGTCGAGCGCCTCTGCATGGTCAAGGATCAGCGCCGCGTTGCCTGCCGACAGGTCGACGATCTCCGGGATCAGCAGCGCCTGGGCCGCCACCCCGCGCTCGGCCCTCTGGGCCTTCAGCCGCTCATAGACCAACCTCTCATGCGCCGCATGCTGATCGACGATGACTATGCCGGTCGCGGTCTGGGCGATGATGTAATTCTCATGCACCTGCGCCCGCGCCGCGCCGAGCGGGTATGAAAGCGGCGCCTCATCGTCCGCCTTCGGCGGCTCTTCGGCCTGCTCGAACCGCGCCGAGGCTTCGGCGAAGCCGGGGGCGAATGGCGCCTGTATAGCCAAACTGCGGTCGAGCGTCGCGGCCATCGGCCGCTCGCCCTGCCAGAGGCGCCGCGCCATCGGCTCGGGCCGCATTGCCCCGAGCGTGAGACCTGCGACGGTCGAGGAGGCGCGGTGGCCGCCTTCGGCGAGCGCATGGCGCAGGCCTGAGACGATGAGCCCGCGCGCGATGCCCGGTTCGCGGAACCGGACTTCGGCCTTTGCCGGGTGGACGTTCACATCCACCCGCGTCGGATCGAGGCTCAGGAACAGGCAGGCCGCCGGATGGCGGTCGCGGGCCAGCACGTCCTGATAGGCAGCCCTCAGCGCCCCGAGGAGAAGCTTGTCGCGCACCGGGCGGCCGTTCACGAACATATACTGCTCGACTGCCGCGCCGCGCGAATAGGTGGGCAGCGCGGCATAGCCGGTCAGGCGGATACCCTCGCGCTCTGCCTCGATCCTCAGCGCATTCTCGGCGAAGTCGGCACCGATGAGGGTGCGAAGCCGCAGGCGCAGCGCATCGAAGAGGTCGCCCTGCTCGGCATCGGCGCGAAAGACAAGCCTGCCTTCGCCGCCACCAGAGATATCGCGCAAGCTGAAGGCGACCGACGGTTCGGCCATTGCCAGCCGCCGGACCACATCGCCGATCGCCTGCGCCTCGGCCCGGTCGCTGCGCAGGAATTTCAGCCGTGCGGGCGTGGCGAAGAACAGGTCGCGCAGCTCGACCACCGTGCCGCGGGCCAGCGCCGCGGGTCGGACCGGCATTTCGCGCCCGCCGGCGACGGCAATCTCTGCCGCCTCCTGCCCCGCCACCCGCGAGGTCACCTTCAGCCGACCGACCGCGCCGAGCGAGGGCAAAGCCTCGCCCCGGAACCCGAACGTGTGGATGTTCAGAAGGTCCGAGCCGTCGATCTTGGAGGTCGCATGGCGCGACAGCGCGAGCGGCAGATCGGCCGCCGTCATGCCGCAGCCGTCGTCCGTCACCCGGATCAGCACCTTGCCGCCATCGGCATAGGCCACATCCACCCGCCGCGCGCCCGCGTCGAGCGCATTCTCGACCAGTTCCTTCACCGCGGAGGCCGGACGTTCCACCACCTCGCCTGCCGCAATCCGGTTCACCGCCGCTTCGTCGAGCTGGCGGATCACGGGGCGAGAATCGTGCATGTTGGGGTCACGGGCATTCATGCCCCAACCATTAGCACGGTGCGGGAGATTCGGCCACGGTTCGTTCCAATGCCGCGCCCGGCGTCAGTTCGTGCTTTCAAGCCCCACAGGATGGCCGACGACGGTGAAGGTCAGACGGTCAGGCCTCATCCGTTCACGCGCCACGCGGTTCACATCCTCCAGCGTCACCGCCGCGATCTTGTCATTGCGGTGCGCGGGATAGTCGATCGGGAACCCGTCCATCTGCATGCCCACAAGGATGCGCGCGATATTGTCGTTGCCGTCGAAGCGCAGCGGGTAGGAGCCGGTCATGTAGGTCTTCGCCGCTTCCAGTTCCGCCTCGGTCACACCCTTCGCTGCCACATCAGCCCAGACATCGCGGATCACCTTCACCGCCTCGCCTGCCTTGTCGTTCGACGAGGCGAGCGAGCCCTGCCAGCTGTCGGCAAGATCCATGTTCACCAGATTGGTCGAGACGCCGTAGGTCAGACCGCGTTTTTCCCGGACCTCGGTCATCAGCCGCGCGGTGAAGCCACCGCCGCCGAGGATCTGGTTCAGCACATAGGCGGGATAATAGTCGGGGTTCTTCCACGGCACGCCGGGCTGGCCGAAAAGGATCACCGACTGCGGCGTGTCGAAGGGAACGACCGTGACACCGCCAGGGAAAGCGGGTGTCACCGGCGCGGGCAGGGGGGCGCCCGTCGCGGGCAGATCGCCCAGAAGCCCGTCGAGAAGCTTGCCGAGCTCTTCCCCCGTGATGTCACCGACGGCCGAGACATACAGCCGGTCCCGCGCCATGGTCGCGGCCCTGGCGGCCAGAAGATCGTCGCGGGTCAGGGCCGCGGCGCTTTCCGCCGTGCCCAGATCGGACGAGCCGTAGGGATGATCGCCGTAAAGCGCCGCATCCATCGTCTCGCGCGCGATATCGTCGGGCGAGGCGGCGTGCGAATGGATGATCGACTGGATCTGCCCCTTCACCCGGTCGATCGCATCCTGATCGAAGCGCGGATTGGTCAGGGCGCTTTTCAGGAGCTTCACGACCTCGTCGCGGTTCTCCGTCAGCATCTGGACCGACACGGTCACCGCATCGGCATTCGCGTCGAAGCCGATCCGCGCTGCCAGTTCCTCCCGCCGTTCGGCGAAACCCCTGGAGTCAAGCCCGTCGGCGCCCTCTTCCAAGAGCGCGGCCATCAGCATCACCGCCCCGCGCTTGTCGGGGGCGTCAAGCGACGTACCGCCCCGGAACCTCAGCTCCAGCGCGGTAAAGGGAATGCCATGTTCCTCAACCAGCCAGGCCTTGATGCCCCCCGGCGAGGTGATCTCGGCGATCTTCACCTCGGCCGCGGCAGGCAGAGCGAAGACGCAGAAAACGGCGGCGAACAGGAAACGGATCATGGCAGCTTCTCCTCGGCGCCGGTGCGCATTGCCCAGCCGGTCACCGCATGGCGGCGGTCGAGCACCTTGCGGGCCGCATTGATCACATCCTCGGCCGTGACGTTCTGCAAGGCATCGGGCCATGCCTCCACATCCTCGATCGTCAGGCCCGAGGTCAGCGCCGCGCCGTAATCCTCGGCGAGGTCGCCCACATTGTCGCGCCGGTAGATGAGCTCGGCCTTCATCTGGGTCTTCAGCCGCGCGAATTGCGCCGGATCGACGCCGTTCCTCAGGAGATCGTCCAGGACCTTGTCCATCGCCGCCTCGACGGTGGCGAGGCTCACGCCGGGCGCGGGCACCGCATAAAGGCCGAAGGTCGTGTCGTCGAGCGAGGTCGGGTCATAGCCCGCGCCCGCGGATACGGCCATCTTCTGCTCGAACGTCAGCGCGCGGGACAGGAGCGAGGTCTGGGCATTGCCGCCGAGAAGTGCGGCCAGGCAGACAAGCGCCGCGGCCTCTGCCTGATCGCCGTGGTCGCGCTCGGGCGCGAGGTAGCGGCGGGTCACATAGGGTTGCGAGATGTTCGGATCGCTGAACATCAGCCGCCGTTCGGCCAGTTGCGGCGGCTCGGCCGGGCGGACGCGGTCGGCGATGCCGTCGCTTGGCGCCAGCGGGCCATAATATTTCTCGGCCAGCGCCCTCACTTGTGCCGGGTCCACATCGCCCGCGACAATCAGGATCGCATCGTTCGGCGCGTAATAGTGACCGTACCAATCCAGCGCATCCTGCCGCGTCAGCGCTTCCATCTCTGATCGCCAGCCGATCGTTGGTGTGCCATAGGGATGGTTGAGATACTGCGCCGCATCCATCTGCTCGGAGAAAAGCGCCTCGGGCGAGGAATCGATCCTCTGCGCGCGTTCTTCCAGAATGACCTGCCGCTCGGTCGTCACGTCATCCTCGGTCAGTGTGAGGTTGCGCATCCGGTCCGCTTCCATCTTCATCACCAGTTCCAGCCGGTCGGCGGCGAGACGCTGGAAATAGGCGGTGTGATCGTCGGTGGTGAAGGCGTTGTCATAGCCGCCCTGCGCCTCGACGATCTGCGAGAACTGGCCGTCGGGCACGTCCTTCGTGCCCTTGAACATCAGATGTTCCAGGAAATGGGCGATCCCGGATTTGCCGCGCTTTTCGTCTGCCGATCCGGCGCGGTACCAGACCATGTGCGTGACGACCGGTGCGCGGTGATCCTCGATCACCACCGCCTGCATGCCGTTGTCCAGCATGAAGCTCGTTACCTCGTCGGCGAAGGCGGCGGTGCAAAGGGCGGCGGGCGCGGCAAGAAGGCCAAGGGCCAGGCCGCAGCTCAGTCGCAGCATGAGGGATCCTCCTGAGTTCCTGCCGTCCGTTCTACGGGCGACAGCGGCAAGCTCAAGTCAGGAAATCGTGTCCCATGAGCACGTTGGCGTTATTGGGCGGCGGTCATTTCGTGTTGCCGACCTCCGGGGGCGGGGCGCCCACGGTCTGCACGCCGCGCGACCGCCAGTAGGCAAGCGCCGCATATTGGTCGAGCGACATCGGCTCATAGGCGCGGAAATAGACGGTGACGTTGAATATCCGCTCCAGAAGCCGCCCGTCATGGCTCTTGCGCCAGTCGAGATCCTCGGAGGCAAGCGTCTGGCGGATATTGCCGTCGCGCCCGAAGCGCGAGGCATAGGAAATGAGGCCAAGATTGCCCGCGCCGACCTTCTCGCCCGGTGTCACCGCATCGGGGTTGCCGCCGAGGGCCGCGACCGCATCGGCCTCGGGCGTGGGATCGGTGATATTGCCGCCGCCCGGCGTCGGCTCGGGCAGGCTTGCCAGATCTTCCGGCAGGGTCAGGGGCTTTGTCGGCAGGATCGAGAATTCGTCCGGGCTGCGCGACTTGTTACGGAAGGTGATCAGGTCCGGTGCCTTGTCACGGCCGCAGGCCGACAGCAGGGTCGCAGCCAGAAGGGCGCCGCAAACGATGCCTTGTTTCACCCTCATGACCTTCTCCGTCTCAGTACGCGCCTGTCTTAGCCTATCCGATCCCGCCCGTCACGGGGTCTTGTCCTGCCGCCCTTTTCCCGGCCGGTCCTGCCGCGAAAAGGCGACAAGCCCGAGCGCGCCAAGGAAGATGGCAACGTCGGCGAGATTGAAAGAGAACGGGTTGTCGAAGCCCGGAAGGCCGGTGTTGATGAAATCGGCGACCGCGCCATAGACGATCCGGTCCACGACATTGCCGATCGCCCCGCCGATCAACAGCCCTCCCGCGATCTGCACGCGGCCATTGTCCGGTTCCTTGCGCACCCAGCGCCAGATCCAGACCGAGATTGCCAGCGCCAGGAGAATCAGCAGCCAACGGCCAAGATCGTGCGACTGGGCGAAGAGACCGAAATTGATCCCCTCGTTCCAGGCCATGCGGAAGTTGAGAAAGGGTGGCAGGACGCCGATTTCCTGTTGGTGGCCAAGGTCAAGGACATGCAGGACCGCGATCTTCGATAGCTGATCGAGGGCAAAGGTCGTGATCGCGGACTTGAGAAGCAGCCGCATCGCTCAGTGCCGGAAATGGCGCATGCCGGTGAGGACCATGGCAAGGCCGCGTTCATCCGCCGCCGCGATCACATCGGCATCGCGCATCGCGCCGCCCGGCTGGATGATCGCGGTGGCGCCGGCCTCTGCCGCCGCGATCAGCCCGTCGGGGAAGGGAAAGAAGGCGTCAGAGGCGACGACCGCGCCCTGCGTCAGTGGCGCGGGCAGACCCAGCGCCTCGGCCATGTCTCCGGATTTGCGCGCCGCGATCCGGGTCGAATCGATCCGGCTCATCTGGCCCGCGCCCACGCCCACCGTTGCGCCGTCCTTCACATAGACGATGGCGTTCGACTTCACATGCTTGGCGACCTTCCAGGCAAAGAGAAGGTCGGCCACTTCCTGGGCCGAGGGCGCGCGCTTCGTCACTACCTTCAAGGCTTCGGGCCTCAGCCAGCCATTGTCGCGGTCCTGAACAAGGAAACCGCCCGCGACCTGCTTGATCATCAACCCGGGCGCCGCCGGGTCGGCCAGCGCCTCGGTGGTCAGAAGGCGCAGGTTCTTCCTGGCTGCAAAGACCTCGCGCGCCGCCGCGTCGGCGCCGGGGGCGATCACGACCTCGGTGAAGATCTGGCAGATTTCCTCGGCCGTTTCACGGTCGAGCGGGCGGTTCAGCGCCACGATGCCCCCGAAGGCCGAGGTGCGGTCGCAGTCATAGGCGCGCCGGTAAGCCTCGATCAGCGAGGCGCCCTGGGCCACGCCGCAAGGGTTGGCGTGCTTGATGATCGCGCAGGCGGCGCTTTTCGCCGGGTCGAATTCGCTGACCAGCTCATAAGCCGCGTCGGTATCGTTGATATTGTTGTAGCTCAGTTCCTTGCCCTGCCACTGCCGCGCGGTGGCAACGCCGGGCCGGTTCGATCCATCCACATAGAAGGCTGCGCCCTGATGCGGGTTCTCGCCATAGCGCAGGCTTTGCGCCAGCGTCCCGGCAAAGGCGCGCGCCGGGGGCGTGGCCTCGCCGATCGCGTCGGCCATCCAGGCCGAGACTGCCGCGTCATAGGTGGCGGTGCGGGCGAAGGCGTGCTGCGCGAGGGTCTTGCGGAAGGAAAGCCGCGTCTGACCTTCGTTGGCCTCCAGTTCCGACAGCAGCGGTGCGTAATCCTCGACGCTGGTGACCACCGATACGAACGCGTGGTTTTTTGCCGCCGCCCGGATCATCGCCGGGCCGCCGATGTCGATATTCTCGACGCAGGTCGCATAGTCCGCGCCACCCGCGACGGTTTCCTGAAACGGATAGAGGTTCACCACCAGAAGGTCGATCGGCAGGATGCCATGTTCGGCCATCGCGCCGGTATGGTCGGGATTGTCGCGCAGGCCCAAAAGCCCGCCATGCACCATCGGATGCAATGTCTTCACGCGCCCATCCATCATCTCGGGGAAGCCGGTCAGGTCGGCCACATCCCGTACCGGCAGGCCCGCCTGCCGGAGAAGATGCGCCGAGCCGCCCGTGGACAGAAGCTCCACCCCCCGCGCATGCAACGCCCGGGCCAGATCGACAAGACCCGCCTTGTCGAAGACCGACAGGAGGGCGCGTTTCAGCGGGGCGAGGTCGGGGGCATCGGTGGCGGGGGCTTTGATCACGGCTCAGGTCCCAGGGTCAGGCGCAGACGGTCGTCCGGCTCGGTGTCACGGATGGCCGCGGGCGTATCCTGAGCCTTCGCCAAGGTCCAGCCCAACTGGCAGGCATAATCGAGAACCGTGCCGGAAAGGACGATCTGCTTCGTCGCGCGCGGCTTCAGCCGCCCGACCTCGAGATAGACGGAAGGTTCAAGCCGCATTTCCCCCACGCCGTCATGCCGGAAGACCCAGATCTCGCCGGACTTGAGCGCCATGGACACGGCGGTACCGCCGAGGTCGAGCATCGCGTCCACATCGGGATGGATATGGAAGCGCAGGTCGAAATCGATGCCCTGGTAGCGCGTCCGCTCCATCACCTGGTCGAACCGCCGCCGGTCCGGCCCGGTCATCGCGCCGAGCGTATCCTCGCCGCTGAGCGCCCTGCCGTCGAGCGACAGCTGCAGTTCGCGCAAATGCGTCATGCCATGGGTGGGTGCGTAGCCATTGTGCCCGGCCAGAACCCGCATCCCGTCGAGCGTCTGTTCGGCCTGCGCCCAGACCTGTTCGGGCACTTCGTCCAGTTCCGCCCGAGCGCCGGGCCCGTCCTTCTCGACCCCGAGGCGGGAGGAGGAAAAGCCTTTCAGGCAAAGGGTGGAATGCGACGGCGTCGCCCGTCCGGCGCGACGCCATTCGGCGCCGAAGCTGGCGCCCGATCCGCAATTGACGATCAGCGGCCGACGGCCGGAGCAGAGCTCGAAAGCGAGGGTCGAAGCGTGGGCATTGGTCGAGCTGCGGCCCTTCGCGGGCGCCGCCCCGTCAAGGATCAATGTCGTCCGTCCGCCCGTCAGCCGGACAAATCCCATCGCCATGCCATGCGCGGTATGGGACGGCACATGTGCCTCGGCCAGCGCCTGATCCAGCAAGCCCGGCGCGCCCCGCCCGCCGCCGTGGAACCGCGCGAGCCCGCCGTCGGCATGGCGCAGTGCGCGCAGTGTCGGCGCGATCCGGTCCATCGCCGCGCGATGCGCGTCCGGCACCTTGCGGCCCGCCCCGGTCAAGGCGCGCGCCGCCCAGGACAGGAGAGTGAAAACATCCAGCAGTTCTTCGGGGTTGCGGGTCGGGATGCCGCCTTCGCTGTCGATCTCGCGCGCGCATTCGCGGGCGAGCGCCGCCGACGCTATCGCGACATACCGCTCCATCCCGGTCAGCGACAGGCCCGCATAGATGAGGCCGGTCAGCGCCTCGAACCGGGGCAGGCCGGGGCTCGCCACCTTCCAGCGGCGGGCCAGGAAGATCGTCTGCTGGCCGAGGCTGCGGAAATAGGCGCGGGCTTCCAGCTTTTCCCGGCCGTTCAGCAGAAGGATCGCATGGTTGATCCAGCGGATCAGCCGCCGCCCGGTCAGGTCCGGCGTCCATCCGGGGCCGGAGCCGCGCCCGTAGCGCGCGATCCAGCCGAAGGTCCAGTCCTGCGCCCGCTGGCGCGCAACCGCGTCGCCCACAGCCGCCAGGTCGTCGAGCCAGGCGAAGCCGTGCAATTCATCCTCGAACCGGTGATCGGGGATCGCGATTTCCCAGATCGCCTTGTCGCGGCTTTCGATCAGGAAGCCCGCGAACAGGAAGTTGCCCGCCGACAGCTGCTTGCCCCTGGCATGGGACCCGATCGAGCGCGGCTCTGGCTGACTGACAAAACCCGTCGCCGGGCGGGCAAGCGTGGACAGCCGCGCAGACAGGCGGTGCATCGCCCTCATGTAGGTTCCGGGCCTTGCGCCTTTGGTCACGTCCGTCGCCTGCCGCTCGTTTCGTCTGGTCCGGGGGGAACGATTCCGTCCCCCGGTTGGGCTGCACCTTAGTTGGCGGGGCGCGCCCTGTCACCTTCGCAAGGCGTCCGCCCCGTCACGACCGGCGAAGCATCGCAAGATAGAACCCGTCCATGCCGCCCCGATCCTGCCAGAAGTCCGGCCGGAGCCGCAGTCCGCCCTCGGCGCTTTCCCAACCGGCCTCGACCCCCGGCAGGCGGATCGCCGTCCGGTCGACGGACAGTCCCGGGTGCCGCGCAAGGGCAGCGGCGATCTGCTTCTCGCCCTCTTCGGGCAAGAGCGAGCAGGTCGCGAAGAGAAGCCGCCCGCCCGGGGCGAGCCAGCCGAGCGCGCGGTCAAGAAGCGCGGCCTGCAGCGCGAAAATCTCCTTCAAGCTGGCGCTGTCCCTGACGAAGGGCAGGTCGGGGTGGCGGCGGATCGTGCCGGTCGCCGAACAGGGCGCGTCGAGCAGGATCGCGGCGAAGGCCGCCTCCGGTTGCCACTGCAGCGCGTCCGCGACGACGGTGCGCACCGAAAGCCTGCAGCGCGTGAGGTTCTCTTCTAGCCGCGCCATCCGCGCCGCCGACAGGTCAAGCGCGGTCACGTCCGCCCCGGCCGCCGCAAGCTGCATCGTCTTGCCGCCCGGCGCCGCGCAGAGGTCGAGCGCACGCTCCCCCAACCGGACGCCAAGCGCCCTTGAGGGCAGGGCGGCGGCGGCATCCTGCACCCACCAGTCCCCTGTCGCGAACCCGGGCAGGTCGGACACCTGTACCGGTGCCGCGATCCGCACCGATCCCGTCGGCAGGGCGATGCCCCCGACGCGCGCGGCAAGTGCCGTCGCATCGCCGTCCTTCGGCGTCAGATCAAGCGCGGCGCCCTTCGCCTGCGCCGCCTCCATCGCCCGCGTCGCAGCCTTGCCCCAGGCCGACATCAGCCGCCCGCGCAGCCAGCCCGGCAGTTCCTGCGCGGGTTTCGACGACAGGCTCTCCGGCGGCAGCGCCGCCACCTTGCGCAGCACCGCATTCACCAGACCCGCGAAACCTTCCGCCTTCCGCTCCGCCTTCCGGGTCAGCGCGACCGCCTCGTTCACCACGCCATGCGCGGCAGCGCCTTCGGCCAAAAGCTCGTAAGTGGCCAGGCGCAGGATCGCGCGCACTTCGGCGGGCGGCGGTTTGCGGACGAATTCCTTCAGGATCGCGTCGATCGGCCCGATCCAGCGCAGGGTCGCATGGGCAAGGCGCTGGGCACGGGCCCGGCCCGGCCCGTCGAGGCCGCCAAGCGCGCCCGAGGCATACTGATCGCTCAGCGCCAGACGCGCCTCGGTCACGCCAAGCAGCAGGCCGATGGCCGCCGCCCGGGCCTTGCGCCCCTCATCCGTCACAGGTTCGACCACGTGCGACCTTTCCCAAACCAGACCTTCGGCCTATATCAGCCCTGACATCCCCACAAGCCGGGAGAGCCGCGATGACCGACCGAGACGACCTGCCCCCCGCCGCCGCCCGCGCCTTGGCCGAAGCCGAGGCGCGCCGCAAGGCAGCGGCTGGATCCGTGCCTCCACCCGAACTCGGAGGCCGCGACGGGCCGGAGCCGGTCCGCTTCGGCGACTGGGAGAAGAAGGGGATCGCGGTCGACTTCTGAACGGCTGAAGCTCGTGGCCGGTCGCGACGGTAACCGCCGAACGGCCATGACCCCACCTGGCGACAATTTCGCAAAATCTGCCTTGTCGCTGTGAATGTGATGCCGCTTGGCTCGCTCCTGCCGAAGTTGTCATCCCGACAACCGTCGCAGTTGTGACGAAGGGCTCAGGCGCGCAGCCTTCCTCGCCTTGCTTCAGGCTCAGCGCCTTCCGTGCGTCCGAAAATTTGCCCGCCTTCAGGCGATCCCGCTCCTCTCCCTACCAGGAGAGCGTAGCGGAAGACGCCTGCTTCATACGGTCCGGTCTCCGGGGGCAGATCAGATCGGCGAATTGCAGATCAGGCCCGGAGATGACGGAAAGCTGACCTCTATGCTTCCCGGGAGGCCAAACGCATTCGCGTATAGCTCATGGAAATATGTGTGCGGTGGATCAGAGCAGCTGACCGCACGTCACCAATTGCCAGCGCGCGCAACACCTCGTCGATCTCGTCGGCAAAGATCCCCACCTCGGCCCCAACGTCAATCCGCGCCGCCGCCATGGATTTCAGCCAGATCCGCGCTGTCTGCAGGAACAGCCGCTCGCAGATCTCGCGCAGCGGCGCGTTCGAGGTGATGGCGTGGAACTCGTGGAAAAACTCCATGTTCAGTTCGCCAAAACGTCGCGCGTCCGGCGCCTTGGCCAAGGCCCGCACCTCGGCCGACAGCCGCTGCAACCGATCCCAAAGTTCCGGGTCGGGCGGGTTCGGGCCAAGTATGCCCAAGAGCTCGGCCAGCTCCATCCGCAGCTGATAGGTCTGCTCCAGTGCCTCGATGTGGACATCGGTCACGAAAGTGCCAACCCCGTGTACCGACTGCACCAGCCCCTCGCTTTCCAGCCGGACCAGAACCCGCCGCAGGGGGGTGCGGCTGATGCCGAATTCCGAGGCGAGATCCTCTTCCGACAGCCGTGTGCCGGGGGGATAATCCAGAAGGCAGATGCGATTGCGCAAGACTGCGTGCATCCTGGCGAAGCGGTCGCGTGCCGTGGGCAAGGCAGCGGCGGGAAAGATCATGACTGCCTCATCCGGTCCGACGTGTCACGATATAGACACCCGGCGCCGACAAGGCCAGTCTGGCAAGCGCCCGTGCGCGCCGGGGCTTGTCCAGCACCATCCAGGCCAGCGCCGCGATCGGCCCCAGGGCTGCCAGTCGACCCCGGGGCTTTCCGTTGCCGCGGCCATCGGCGCCCCCGGCGCAAAGCCCACCGCATGTTGCACCGACCCCCCGGCCACAGGATCAGAAAGGCGAGGGGCGCGGCCCGCCGGAAACCTGTCATGACGCAACCGCCAGCCGGTCTCCCAGCCGCTCCAGAAAGCGCACGCCTTCCGCGAGCTGCTCCAGCGCAATGAACTCATCGGGCTTGTGCGCCTGTTCGATCGAGCCGGGGCCGCAGATAACTGCCTGCATGCCCAAGGCCTGAAAGATTCCAGCTTCGGTGCCAAAGGGCACGACGCCGGCCCCGTTCGCCCCGGTCAGCGCCAGCGCGATCTCGCGCGCCTCGTTCTCGTTCATGGGGACAAGGCCATCCACCTCGCCAATCACCTCGGTCACGATGTCGGCCGCGGGCGCGACCGCGCGCATGTCCGGCAATAGGCGATGGGTGCAAAACGCGTGCAACTCGGCCTTCACCAGATCGGCGTCGCCGGGCTGGACCGGGCGCATCTCCCAGTCCACCCGTGCCTTTCCCGCGATGACGTTATGGGCCACGCCCCCCACCAGCGCGCCGGTGTTGATCGTCGTCCAGGGAGGCTCGAACCGGCTTTCCGCCGGGGCGCGGGCGCGAAGCACCTCGCGCAGTTCAAGCAGCCGCGCGACATAGCGCACCGCGAATTCCACCGCATTCACCCCACGCTCGGGCGCCGAGCCATGCCCCTCCAGCCCGGTGAAATGCACCGAATACTCGTAACAGCCCTTGTGCCCCTCGATCACCCGCATCAGCGTCGGCTCTCCGATGATGGCGACACGCGGTTTCACCCCGCGCGCCTGCAATATCGGCGCCAGCGCCTGCGCACCCAGACAACCGATCTCCTCGTCATGGGTGAAGGCGAAATGGATCGGCCGCGCCGTGGCCTTCTGCGCATATAGCGGTGCAAGCGCCACGGCGGCGGCGATGAACCCCTTCATGTCACAGGTGCCGCGCCCATAAAGGCGCCCGTTCCGTTCGGTCATCGCCCAAGGGTCGGTCGTCCAGTCCTGATCGGCCACCGGCACCACGTCGGAATGGCCCGAAAGCAGGATACCTCCGTCAATCTCCGGCCCGATGGTGGCAAAGAGATTTGCCTTGCCACCACTGGCATCGTGAAACACCTCGACCCGCGCCCCGGCCTCGGCAAGATGGCCGGCCAGATGCTCAATCAGCGCCAGGTTGCTGTCGGCAGAGATCGTGGGGAAGGCAATCAACTGCCCCAGAATCTCGCGGGTGCGGGTCAGATGGTCCACGGGGGTCACTCCTTGACGAACAGCTTGCGTTCCACCTGGCACAGTGCTTCGGCCGGGCCGGTTTCGCCGATCAGGATGGTCTCGGTGGTTTCCAGACCCCAGCTGTCCATCCAGAGGGCGGGCATGAAGTGGAACACCATGCCGGGCTCAAGGACTGTCTCGTCCTCGGTCCGGATCGAGGCGGTGCGCTCGCCCCAGTCGGGAGGATAGGAAAGACCCACCGGATAGCCCATCCGGCCTTCGCGGTGGATACCATGCTTCTTCAGCACCGCCATGAAGGCATTGGCAATATCGCGTGTCTGGTTGCCGGCGCGGGCCGCTGCCAGACCAGCCTCGATGCCCTCGATCTGCGCCGCTTCGGCCCGGCGCATCTCGGCCGGGGGCTGGCCCAGATATACCGTCCGGCACAGCGGCGCGTGATACCTGCGATAGCAGCCCGAGAGTTCAAAGAAGGTCGCCTCTCCCGCCTTCATCGGCGCGCCGTTCCAGGTCAGATGCGCGGCGGTCGCATCCATGCCCGAGGGCGTCAGCGGCACGATGGCGGGGTAATCGCCCCAATCCTCACCTACCCCGATCAGCCCGGCGCGGGTGATCTCGGCGACCAACTCGTTCTTGCGCAGGCCAGGGCGAGATTGCTCGATCGCCGTCCGCACGATCTTTTCGGAAATCGCGGCAGCCTTGCGGATGAACACGATCTCCTCAGCCGACTTCACCAGCCGCTGCCAGTTCACCAGCGCAGTGGCATCGGTCAGCCGGGCCTTTGGCAGTTCTTCGCCCAGAACCGCATGGGCCTTGGCCGAATAGTAGTAGTTCTCCATCTCCACCCCGATGCGTGCCCTTTCCAGCCCCATCTCGCGCAGGATGCGCGCCAGATCCTGCATTGGATGACGCACCGTCGACTGCACATAGCTGTCGGCATAGCCGTGGATCGACCCCGGCGCGATCCAGCAGGTACGCAAGGCGCCAAGGCTGTCCATATGGCGGCCCCACCAGTGCGGCTCGCCCTCCATCGTCAGGATCACACCCTGATGGACGTAAAAGGACCAGCCGTCATAGCCGGTCAGCCAGGCCTGGTTCGACGGGTCGGTGACAAAAATCGCATCCAGACCGGCCTTTGCCATGGCGGCGCGGGTCCGGGCGATTCGTCGGTCATATTCAGCTTGGCTGAAAGGGGCGTTCTGCTGGGCCATGACATCTCCTTGAGCGGATCGTTGTATACATGAGTAAGGTTCTGGTCAGGAGTTTGGCAAGATGGATTCGCATTATCTAGGATAATCGCCGCCAAAGCGGCTTGACACGGCCGCCTTCTTTCCTGTGTTGTGTACAACAGGCGGAAAAATCCCTCTACAACCCACCGCCACAACAGGAGGTTCAGACATGAAGACGTCCACCCTGACGACGACGGCACTTGCCGGCCTTTGGCTTGGCGTTTCGGCTTTTGCCGCTCTGGCAGGGCCGCTGGAAGACCGGATCGCGGCGGGCCAGACGATCCGGATCGGTTTCGCCAATGAAATCCCCTTTGCCTATCCGGGCGAGGACGGCAGCCCCAAGGGCTTTGTGAATGCAGAGGTCATCGGCGTTCTGGCCAAGATGGGCCATACCAACATAGAGACGGTCGAAACCGAATGGGGCGGGCTGATCCCCGGCCTGAATGCAGGCCAGTTCGACATCATCACCGGCGGGATGAACATTCTCAGCGCCCGCTGCGACAACATCGCCTTCTCCGAACCGATGGCCAAGATCGGCGACGGATTCATCGTGGCGCCGGGCAACCCCAAGGGCCTGAACACCTATGCCGACATCAAGGACAAGGGCGTCACGCTGGTGACCGGGGCGGGCTATTCCAACATCGACGCCGCCAAGACCGCTGGGGTGGCCGAAGATCACATCATGATCGTCCCCGGCCCGACCGAGATTCTGGCCGCCGTCACTGCCGGCCGGGCCGATGCCGGAACCGGCACCTATCCGACGATGAAGCAGCTGGCCGATGCCTCGGGTGGCGCGGTGGAGGTCGCTGATCCCTCGGCCATGCCGGAAGATTCCTTCAACTGGGCCGGCGTGGGCTTCCGCAAGGAAGATCAGGACTTCCTCGACAAGTTCAACGCCGCACAGAAAGACTATCTCGGCTCGCCCGAGATGATGGCTGCCGTCGCCGAATATGGCTATTCCGAGGCCATGCTGCCCGGCGACAAGACCACCGAATGGGTCTGTGCCAACCGCTGAAGGGCGCGCCATCGGGGCCGGTCTGTCCGGCCCCTTTCCTTTCCGCAAACCAAAGGGGACCGGCGATGTGGGAGTTCCTGCAAACCTACGGCCCGAGGCTCGTTGACGGTGCGTTGGTCACCTGTGCCCAGTTCGCCCTTGCCGCCCTTGTCGCCTGCATTGCGGCCCTTGCAGCGGGCCTTGGCCGCCTGTCGGCCCTGCGGCCGCTGCGCGCCCTTGCGACGCTCTACATCGAGATCTTCCGGGGCACCTCGCTTCTGGTGCAGCTCTACTGGATATTCTTCGTCCTGCCCCTCTTCGGCCTCAGCCTGCCCAAGTTCGAGGCCGGGTTCCTCTCGGTCGGCCTGAACGTCGGGGCCTATGGGGCCGAAATCGTGCGCGGTGCGATTTCGTCCGTGCCGCGCGGCCAATGGGAGGCCGGCTATGCCCTGTCGATGTCGCCCGCCAAGCGGATGCGGCGGATCATTCTGCCGCAGGCGCTGGCGCTGATGCTGCCGCCCTGGGGCAACCTGTTGATCGAGCTTCTCAAGGGCACCGCGCTTGTTGCGCTGATCGCCGTGCCTGACTTGATGTTCGTGGCCAAACAGATCAATGGCGCGACCTTCCGTTCGGCCGAGGCCTTCGGGGCGGCCCTCCTGATCTACTACCTGCTCGCTCGGCTTCTCATCACGCCCGCCATGCGCGGGCTGGAACGGGCCATGGCGCGGAGGCTCGGACGGGCATGACCTTCGACTGGAACTGGCAGTTCTCCCTAGAAATCCTGCCGCGCCTCCTGCGGGCAACGCTGAACACGCTCCTTGCAGCCGGGATTGGCTATGGGCTTGCCATGGCCCTTGGCCTGATCTTCGCGCTCGCGCTGCGCAGTCCCTGGCGCCTGCCGCGCACCCTCCTGCGCGAGATGCTCGAGTTCATCCGCTCCACGCCGCTCGTCGTGCAGATCTTCTTCGTCTTCTATGTCGGCCCGCAGGTCGGCGTCACGCTATCGCCCTGGGTCGCCGGCATGATCGCCATCGGCCTGCATTATTCGGCCTATCTTGCCGAGGTCTACCGCGCCGGGATCGAGGCCGTGCCGCGCGGCCAGTGGGAGGCCTGCCGCGCCCTGAACATGACCACAGGCGACAGCTATCGCCGCATCATCCTGCCCCAGGCCCTGCCGCATGCCATACCCGGTATGGGCAATTACCTCGTCGGCATCTTCAAGGACACGCCGATGCTCTCGGTCATCGGGGTGACCGAGCTGATGCAGGCCGCCAATGCCATCGGCTCTGAAACCTATCGCTTTCTGGAACCCTACACGCTGGTGGGCGTGATATTTCTTGCCCTGTCGCTGCCCACGGCGGGCCTTGTCCGTCTGGGCGAACGTCGGCTGCGCCGCAAACTGGGGATGTGAACCATGGACCTTTCCACCTATCCGCTGGAGCTGCCCGAGAACGACCGCCCGATGGTGCGCTTCATGAACGTCACCAAGAGCTATGGCTCTCTGGTCGTGCTCGACAATCTCAACCTCGACATCCAGCGCGGCGAGATGGTGTCGGTGATCGGTCCCTCCGGGTCGGGCAAGACCACGGTCCTGCGCATGCTGATGACGCTGGAAACCATCAACGGTGGCGTCATCTATGTCGATGGCAAGCCACTGACCCATATGGAGCGGGGTGGCAGACTGGTGTCCGCGGACGAGGCGCATCTTCGGCGGATGCGCACCTCGATCGGCATGTGT
>JAWKWX010000027.1:0-33110 GCA_041397305.1 Paracoccaceae bacterium
CCGCGCAACTGGCGCATCAGGATCGGCAGCATCTCGCGGTAGGCTGCCCAGATCGAGCCTGCGGGGGCGGGAAGGTCGTCCCTGATGCGGGCGTGCAGATCCGGCAGCCGGTGGTAGGGCACCATCGGGAACATGTGATGTTCGATATGGTAGTTCATGTTCCAGTAGATGAAGCGGCTGATGGGGTTCATGTAGACGGTGCGGCTGTTCAGCCGGTGGTCGATGACATTGTCGGCCAGGGCGCCGTGCTGCAGGAGGCCGGTCATCACATGATGCCAGGCGCCATAAAGGCGTGGCAGGCCGATCACCATCAGGGGCAGGATCGAACCCGTCCAGACGGCAAGGCCGATCGTCGCGGCATAGATCAGCGCCCAGACGCGGGCGACCTTCACGACCTTCGGCCGTTCGCTGTCGGGAATGAAGGTCGCTTCCTCGGGGTCGAGCCGGCCCGAGGCATTCAGCAGCATCCTGTTCCAGCCCGCCCATGCGTCGGCGAGACCGAAGAAATTGGACAGGAGCCTGAGCGCTGCAGGCGGGCGCATCACCGCGATTTCGGGGTCACGCCCGACGATGATCGTATCGGTATGGTGGCGCGCATGGCTCCAGCGCCAGGTGACGGGGTTGCGCACGATCATGAAGCTCGCGATGTGATAGACCGCATTGTTCATCCAGGGCGTGCGGAAGGCGGTGCCATGGCCGCACTCATGCCAGCGCGAATCCGACGCCGAGCCGTAAAGCACCCCGTATGCGAGCCAGAAGGGGGCCGACCACCAGGATGGCCAGAGCCAGATGCCGACGCCTGCGAACAGGATCATCGCGCCGTAAAGGATGAGTGTATCGCGGATCGCGGGCCCGTCCTCGCGCGCCATCAACGCCTTCATTTCCTTGCGCGGAATGTCCGAGTGATACCAGTCGGCGGCGGCAAGGCCAGCCGCAACGGCGCGTTCCGCATCCGGGCCGATCAGACTGTAGTCCCGCATTGCCCACTCCTCCCCTGAGTCGCGGGAAGGATAGGGCCAGTCTTGGGGTACGCCTATCGTCCGGCTTGCCATTCCCTCAAAAACTATCAAACTGTGAGAAGATTTATGATGTAAAACTTGCAGGCGCGTCATGGCGAAAAGACCGACGATCCAGGATCTGGCAGCGGCATCGGGGGTAAGCGCTGCGACCGTCGACCGGGTGCTGAACGGGCGGCTGAAGGTGCGCGAGGAAACGGCGCGGCGGGTCTATGAGGCGGCCCGCGCCATCGGCTATCATGCTGCGCCGCTTCTGGCGCAGCGGCTGCAGCCCGACCTGCGGCGCGTGCGGTTCGGTTTCGTCCTGCACAAGGAACGGCAGGCCTTCTATCAGGCTTTCAGCCAGCAGATCCAGAGGGCGGTCGAACAGGTGCCGGGGGTGCGGGGCGAGGTGATCATCGAATATGCGGCGTCGCAGTCGCCGGGCGATTTCGCGCGGCTGATGGCCGGGATGAAGGGCCGCGCCGATGTGGTGGGGGCGACGGCCGTCACCCATCACGAGGTGACGGCGGCGGTCGAGGATCTGACGCAGTCCGGCATCCCCTGTTTCGCGCTCCTCAACGATTTTGCCCAGGGCGTGCGGCAGCATTACGTGGGATTGAACAATCTGAAGGTCGGGCGCATCGCCGCCTCGATGTTGGCGACGGCGGTGCACCGGCCGGGGAAGCTGGCGGTTTTCGTCGGCGGCTACCGCTGGCACGGGCATGAACTGCGCGAGACCGGCTTTCGCAGCTACATCCGGGAACTGGCGCCGCAATTCACCATCCTCGACACTCTGGTGAACCTTGAAACGCGGCAACTGACCTATGAGGCGACCTTGGACCTGTTGGGCCGACACCCCGATCTCAGCGGCATCTATCTTGCAGGCGGAGGCATGGAGGGGGCCATTGCCGCGCTCCGCGAGACGCGGGCGCCGGGCGAGGTGGCGCTGGTGGTGAACGAACTGACGCCGGAATCGCGCAGTGCGCTTCAGGACCGTTATGTGACGATGGTGATCTCGACACCGCTTGAGAAACTCTGCCGCGAATTCGTCGCGCTGATGATCCAGGCGGTGCAGACCGGTGGCGCCAGTATCCCGGGACAGCATTTCCTGCAGCCGGAGCTCTACATCCCCGAGTCGGTGTGATGATCTGATTGCATCATCGGCCTGCGTCTTTTTACGTCAGGAATGATGTGAAATACGTCCCCGGCGGTTGACCCGACTCATGCCGTGGCGTCAGGGTCTGCGCGGCACAGCGGCAAACTTGTGCCGCATGGGGGGATGATGGTCGAGTTTGCGATCAATCACATGACCGCGGCGCGGATGGGCTTCGAGGGGGTGCTGGCTCTGGGGCACGATCTGGGTCTGGTCGGGATCGAGCTGCGCAACGACCTGCCGGGGCCCCTGTTCGACGGGCTCGCGCCGGAAGAGGCAGGCGCCCGGATCAGGGCGGCGGGCCTCAGGCTTCTGGCGCTGGCCGAGGTGAAGCGCTTCAACGACTGGTCGCCCGACAAGGCACGCGAGGCACTGGCGCTGATGCGGATCGCGAAGGCCGCCGGGGCCGAGGCGGTCAGCCTCATTCCCCGCAACGACAATCAGGGCATGGGCAACGGCGAGCGGCAGGCCAACCTGCGGCTGGCGCTGCGCGAGCTGAAGCCGATGCTCGAGGATCATGACCTGATCGGCATGGTCGAACCTCTGGGCTTTCAGATCTGCGCCCTGCGCCACAAGGCCGAGGCGGTCGAAGCGATCGAGGCCTTGGGCGCCACAGGTCGCTTCCGGCTGGTGCATGACACGTTCCACCATTTCCTCGCCGGTGGCGGGCCGATCCATCCGGCCCATACCGGGATCATCCATATCTCCGGCGTCACCGCGCCTGCGGTGGCGGCGGAAGAGATGCAGGATGCCCACCGCGTGCTCGTCGACGGGCACGATCGGCTGGGCAATGTCGAACAGCTTGCCGCCTTCGAGGCAGCGGGCTGGCGGGGCCCGGTCTCGTTCGAGGCCTTTGCGGGCGAGGTGCACGCGCTGCCGGACCCGGCGGCGGCCCTGCGGACTTCCATGAAATTCATCGGTCGGGAAATGGCCCGCATGGCCGCCTGACCGACGAGTGACTGGCCCTTTCGAGGGCTCTCCGGTGGAGATTTCACATCAGGGCGTGCCGGACGCCGCTATGGGAGGAAGAAGATGAGAAAGACCATTCTGATTGCCGGATTTGCGACGCTGATGGGGACGACGGCCATGGCCGAAACCGTCGGCGTTTCCATGGCGCTCTTTGACGACAACTTCCTGACGGTTCTCAGGAACGGCATCCAGAAGCACGCAGACGAATCCGGTGTGACGGTGCAGATCGAGGATGCGCAGAACGACGTCGCCAAGCAGCTGGACCAGATCAACAATTTCATCGCCTCGGGCGTGAACGCGATCATCGTCAACCCGGTCGACACCTCGGCCACACAGGCCATGTCGGATGCGGCGGCGGCGGCAGGCGTGCCGCTTGTCTATGTGAACCGCCAGCCGATCAACCTTGACAGCCTGCCCGACAATCAGGCCTTCGTCGCCTCGAACGAGGTGGACAGCGGCACGCTTGAAACCATTGCGCTTTGCGACAATTGGGCGGGCGAAGGCAAGTCCGAGGTCAATGTCTATGTGATGCAGGGAGAGCTGTCGAACCAGGCGGCGGTGCAGCGCACCCAGGATATCTATGATGTGATCGAGGCGGGCAAGTGCAAGGTCAAGGTCAACGTGATCGACCAGCAGACCGCGAACTGGTCGCGCGATCAGGCGCAGAACCTGATGACCAACTGGCTGTCGACCGGCACCGCCTTCGACGGCGTCATCGCCAACAATGACGAAATGGCGATCGGTGCCATCCAGGCGATGAAGGCCGCGGGCATCGACATGGCCGCCGTCCAGGTCGGTGGCGTCGACGCGACGCAGGACGCGCTTGCCGCCATGCAGGCGGGCGATCTCGATGTGACGGTCTTCCAGAATGCGGCCGCTCAGGGCTCGGGCTCGCTGAACGCTGCCGTGGCGCTCGCCAAGGGCGAGGCGGTCGACCAGACCGTCTGGGTGCCGTTCGAACTGGTGACGCCGGCGAACGTCGCCGACTATCTCAGCAAGAACTGACCCGAGCGCGTCCGAGCGACGCAGATCAACAGACGGGGCGGCGGCTTCGCCCCGTTCGGCCCGCGCCTCGGGAGGGCCACCTGAGGCGCGGGCTGCATGACAGGGAAGGGGAACATCTCGTGACGCAGACGACGCACGGCCTGGGCGGCCTGAAATACGACCCCACCAAGCGAACCCGCGCGCCGGAATGGAACGTGTTCATCGCACTGGTGATCATCATCCTGATCTTCGAGATATTGAACCGGCTCAACGGATCGAGCTTCCTGTTCAACCTGCGCGACACGATGCCGGGGCTTCTGAACAAGCAGCGGCTCGATATCATGATCCTGCAGGTGGCGATCACCGGCATCATCGCCATCGGTGTGACGCAAGTGATCATCCTCGGCGGGATCGACCTGTCGTCCGGCTCTCTGGTCGGCGCGACCGCGATGATCGTGATGAGCTTCGCGCAGACCGCGATGGTCAACGGCAACCCCAATCCCAAGGCAATCTTCGGCGACTGGGCCATGGACCTGCCGGTGATCGTGCCGATTGTCGTCGGCATGGGCTGCGGCATCCTCGCAGGGTTGGTGAACGGCGTGCTGATCGCCTATACGCGCATCCCGCCGTTCATCGCCACGCTCGGCATGATGGTCACCGCGCGCGGTGTGGCGCGCTGGTGGTCGAACGGCCAACCAGTCAGCTTCCCCACCGAAAGCTACGGCCATCTGTCGAACGGCGATATCCTTGGCACACTGACATTTGGCATTCTCACCTGGCCCGGCCAGAATCCGGCGGTCGTGTTCGTCGTTCTGGCGATCCTCTTCCATCTGCTGATGACCAAGACCGTCTACGGCAAGCGCAGCTATGCCATCGGCTCGAACGAGGCGGCGGCGCGCATGTCGGGCATCAGCGTCGACCGCCACAAGGTGCTGGTCTACACGATCGCGGGGTTGCTGGCGGCCGTAGCCGCAATCCTTCTGACCTCGAAAAACCTGACCGCACAGGCGGGCATGGGGGTCATGTACGAACTCGACGCCATTGCCATGGCGGTCATCGGCGGCATTTCCCTGTCCGGCGGGCGCGGCTCGATCCTCGGCACCGTGCTTGGCGCGATGATCTTTTCCACCATCATCTCTGGTTTCACCTCGATCCGGCTCGACGCCTATTATCAGGAGATGGTGAAGGGCGCGATCATCGTGGCGGCCGTCGTTCTCGACCAATGGCGCCAGCGGCAGCGGGCGAGGGGGTGAGGCGATGAACGATATTGTCCTTGAAACGCGCGGGCTGACCAAGCGCTACGGCGGTGTCCATGCGCTGGAGGATGCCGATTTCATCCTGCGCGCGGGCGAACATGTGGCCGTCGTCGGTGACAATGGCGCGGGCAAGTCCACCTTCGTACGTCAGGTGACGGCGGTCGAACAGAAGACGTCCGGCCAGATCTTCTTTGACGGCGAGGAGGTGGACTTCGCCGACCCGCTCGCGGCGCGCGAGGCAGGCATCGAGACGGTGTTCCAGACGCTGGCGCTCGCCGACGACCTCGACGTGCCCTCGAACCTTTTCCTCGGGCGCGAGCTGTTCAAATGGCGCTTCGGGCCGTTTTCCTGGCTTGACCGCAAGGCGATGCGCGACCGGACGCTGGAGGCGCTGAAGACCACGGCGGTAAAGATCCCCAATGTCGACAATCCGATCCGCAACATGTCGGGCGGTCAGCGGCAATGCGTGTCGATCGCCCGGACGGCGGCCTTCGCCTCGAAATTGGTGATCATGGACGAGCCGACAGCGGCCTTGGGCGTGCAGGAAACCGCGCAGGTCGAGAACATCATCCGTGGTCTGAAGGAGCGCGGCGTGCCGCTGATCCTGATCAGCCACAACCTGCGCCAGGTCTTCGATCTCGTGGACCGGATCGTGGTGTTTCGCCGTGGCCGGATCGTCGCCTCGCTGAACCGCGACGAGACCGACGGCAATGACATCGTCAGCTATATCACCGGCGTGAAGGGCGGCTCCGATGGTGCCGACCTCTGACCTGCCGCACGCCGCGACCGTCGCCGTGATCACCGGCGGTGCCGAGGGCCTTGGCCGGGCGGTGGCCGACAGGCTGATTGCCGAAGGTTGCACGCGGATTGTCATTGCCGGGCGACGGCTGGCCGAGGGCGAAGTCGCGGCGCGGGAATTGACCGGGCAGGGGGCGGATGTGCGCTTTGTCCGGACCGACATGGCAGATGCCGCGCAGGCAATAGCCATGATCGACGCGGCAGAGGCGGCCTTTGGCACTGTCACCGCGCTGGTCAATGCGGCGGCCTGCTCGGAACGGGGCTCGATCCTTGATACGACGGCCGAGGCTTTTGACCGGCTGATGGCGGTGAATGCCCGCGGGCCTTTCTTTGCCCTGCAACGCCTTGCCCAGCGGGCGCGGGCGGCGGGGCGGCCGGCCTCGGCTGTGAATGTCCTGTCGATGGTAACCCATTGCGGGCAGTCGTTTCTGGCGCCCTATTCGGCATCGAAGGCGGCGCTCGCGAATATCACCAAGAACGCGGCGCAAGCGCTCCGCCGCGACCATATCCGCGTGAATGGCATCAACTGCGGCTGGATGGACACGCCGGGCGAGGATCAGGTCCAACGCCGCTGGCATGGCGCGACCGACGGCTGGCTTTTGCGCGCAGAGGCCGCCCAGCCGATGGGCATGCTGGTCAAGCCCGCTCATGTTGCCGGTCTTGTCAGCTACATGCTTGGCCCCCTGTCCGGTGTGATGACCGGGGCCATCGTCGATTTCGATCAGAATGTGGCCGGGGCCTATCCCGAATGACGGCCAGGAAGGAGCAGGAAGAATGACAGTCAGGTTCGGCCTACTGGGGGCGGGGCGCATCGGCAGGGTCCATGCCAGGGCGATTTCGGGCGATGCGCGTGCGCGCCTTGTGGCCGTGGCCGACGCGATGCCCGAGGCGGCGCAGGCGGTCGCGGCCCAGCATGGCTGCGATATCCGCACGATCGAGGCGATCGAAGCCGCAGCGGACGTGGATGCGGTGGTGATCTGTACGCCCACCAACACCCATGCCGACCTGATCGAACGCTTCGCCCGCGCGGGCAAGGCGGTCTTCTGCGAGAAGCCGGTCGATCTGTCGCTGGCGCGTGTCCGCGATTGCCTGAAGGTCGTCGCGACCGAGAAGGCCACGCTGATGGTGGGTTTCAACCGCCGGTTCGATCCACATTTCCGGGCCGTGAGATCGGCGATTGACGAAGGCCGGATCGGCACGGTCGAGATGGTGACGATCACCTCGCGCGATCCGGGCGCGCCGCCGCTGAGCTATATCGGGACCTCGGGCGGCATCTTCCGCGACATGACGATCCATGATTTCGACATGGCCCGCTTCCTTCTGGGCGAGGAGGTCGAGACGGTGCAGGCCGCGGCCGCCGTCCTGACCGATCCGGCGATTGGCAAGGCGGGGGATTATGACAGCGTCTCGGTCATTCTGCGGACCGCCTCCGGGCGGCAGTGCCTGATCTCGAATTCGCGCCGCGCCAGCTATGGCTATGACCAGAGGATCGAGGTCCATGGCGCGCTTGGCATGGCAGCGGCCGAGAACCAGCGGCCGGTGTCGATCGAAATCGCATCAGCATCTGGGTATAACCGGCCACCTCTGCACGATTTTTTCATGACACGTTACACCGAGGCCTATGCCGCCGAGATCGCCGCCTTCATCGCGGCGATTTCCGACGGCGCGCCGGTCAGCCCCTCGGGCGATGACGGGTTGCGGGCGCTGGCGCTGGCCGATGCGGCCCTGCTGTCGGCGCGCGAGGGCCGCGCCGTGAGGGTAACGGAAGTTCTGAACGGATGAAGACCCTGGATCTGATCACCATTGGCCGGGCCTCGGTCGATCTTTATGGCGCGCAGGTGGGCGGGCGGCTGGAGGATATGGGATCCTTCCAGAAATATATCGGCGGCTCGCCGACCAACATGGCCGCCGGAACGGCGCGGCTGGGGTTGAAGTCGGCGCTGATCACGCGCGTGGGCGATGAACATATGGGCCGCTTCATCCGCGAGGAACTGGCGCGGGAAGGGGTGGATGTGCGGGGGGTGAAGACTGACCCCGAGCGTCTGACCGCGCTGGTGCTGCTGGGGATCCGGGATGAGAAGCAGTTTCCGCTGATCTTCTACCGCGAGAATTGCGCCGACATGGCGCTGTGTGAGGAGGATATCGACGAGGATCTGATCGCCTCGGCCCGCGCGGTGGTGGCGACGGGCACGCATCTGTCCCATCCCCGGACCGAAGCGGCGGTGGTGAAGGCGCTGACACTGGCCCGCAAGCATGGCTGCCTGACGGCGCTGGACATCGATTACCGGCCGAACCTCTGGGGCCTTGCCGGTCATGGCGCGGGCGAGGAACGGTTCATCGAGAGCACCCGGGTGACCGAGAAACTGCGTGGGCACTTGAAGTTCTTCGATCTGATCGTTGGAACGGAAGAAGAATTTCATATCGCAGGCGGCGTGGCCGACACGCTTGCCGCGCTGAAGGCAGTTCGGGACGTGACCCCCGCAACGCTCATCTGCAAGCGCGGGCCGATGGGGGCCGTCGCCTTTACCGGGCGGGTCCCGGCAAGCCTGGATGACGGGATCACCGGGCCGGGCTTTCCGATCGAGGTCTTCAATGTCCTGGGCGCGGGCGACGGATTCATGTCTGGCCTGCTGAAAGGTTGGCTGGATGGCGAAGACTGGCGGACGGCGCTGACCTATGCCAATGCCTGCGGGGCCTTCGCCGTCAGCCGCCACGGCTGCACGCCCGCCTATCCGAGTTGGGAGGAGTTGCAGTTCTTCCTGCAACGCGGCGTGACCGAACGGGCCTTGCGCAAGGACGCGGCGCTGGAACAGCTGCACTGGTCGACGAACCGCCATGGCGATTGGTCCAGGATGCGGGTCTTTGCCTTCGACCACCGCGCACAGCTGGAGGACCTGCCGGGCGCTGACGCGACAAAGATAAGCCGTTTCAAGGAATTGTGCCTTGATGCTGCGGTTCTGGTCGCGGACGGTCAGGCGGGCTATGGCATCCTTTGCGACAGCCGTCTGGGGCGTTCCTCGCTGTATCGGGCGGCCGGACAGGGCCTGTGGATCGGCCGGCCGGTGGAATGGCCGGGCTCGCGGCCGCTGGCCGTTGAGCCGGAGATCGGGCCGGATTGCGGCGGGCTGGCGGAATGGCCGCTTGGCCATGTGGTCAAGGTCCTGTGCTTCTGCCACCCCGACGATCCACAGGAGATGCGGGTGGCGCAGGAGGACGTGCTGAAACGCCTCTTTGCAGCATCGCGCCGCAACCGTCTGGAATTTCTTCTGGAAGTGATCCCGTCGAGGGTCGGTCCGGTCGCGGACGACAGCGTCGCCAAGCTGATCCGGCGATATTATGAGATCGGCATCTTCCCCGACTGGTGGAAGCTCGAACCGATGCGCACCGATGCCGCCTGGGCCGAGACGGTGCGTGCGATCGAGGAAAACGACCCCCACACGCGGGGCATTGTCGTTCTGGGTCTGGGCCAGTCCGAGGCTGAGCTGGCCGCGAGTTTCCGTCTGGCGGCGCGATATTCGCTGGTGAAGGGTTTTGCCGTCGGCCGGACGATCTTTGCCGAGGCCGCGCGCGGCTGGATGGCGGGAGAGATTGCCGATGAAGAGGCCATCGTCCTGATGGCCGACAATTTCCGCCGTCTCTGCAAGGTCTGGGACGCGGCGAGAGGAGATGCGAGATGACAACGATCCGCCTGACGGCCGCGCAGGCCATGGTGCGCTGGCTTGCCGCGCAGAAAGGCCCCGACGGCGCGCGTTTCATCGAAGGGGTCTGGGCGATCTTCGGTCATGGCAATGTCGCGGGCATCGGCGAGGCGTTGCAGGCGGCCGGGGATAGTCTGCCGACCTGGCGGGGCCATAACGAACAGACCATGGCCCATACGGCGATCGCCTATGCCAAGGCCATGAAGCGCCGGCGGGCGATGGCGGTCACCACCTCGATCGGACCGGGGGCGCTGAATCTGGTGACGGCGGCGGCGGTGGCGCATGTGAACCGCCTGCCGGTGCTGCTGCTGCCCGGCGATGTCTTCGCCAGCCGCGCGCCCGACCCGGTCCTGCAGCAGGTCGAGGATTTCGGCGACGGAACCGTCAGCGCCAATGACTGTTTTCGCGCCGTCAGCCGCTATTTCGACCGGATCACCCGGCCGGAACATGTGATGACCGCACTGCCGCGCGCCTTCCGGGTGATGACCGATCCGGCCGACTGCGGGCCGGTGACGCTGGCCTTCTGTCAGGATGTGCAGGCAGAGGCCCACGATTATCCCGAGAGCTTCTTTGCCGAGCGGGTCTGGGCGATCCGGCGGCCGGAACCGGACCGGGACGAACTGGCGGCGGCGATTGCCGCGATCGCGGCGGCCGAGGCGCCGGTGATCGTCGCGGGCGGCGGTGTGATCTATTCCGGCGCGGAGGCCGAGCTTGCGGCCTTTGCCGCAGCGCATGGCATTCCGGTGGTGGAAACGCAGGGCGGCAAGTCGGCGCTGGGTCATGACCATCCGCTGAACTTCGGCCCCGTCGGCGTGACCGGCGGTGCGGCGGCCAATGCGGTTTGCGCGGCGGCCGATCTGGTGATCGGCCTCGGCACGCGGTTTCAGGATTTCACCACGGGATCGTGGGCCTTGTTCAAGAACCCCGCGCGCCGCATCCTGTCGGTGAATGTCCAGCCCCATGATGCGGCGAAGCATGGGGCAATGTCCTTGGTGTCGGACGCGAAGATCGCCTTGCAAGCCTTTGGAAAGGCACTGGGAACGCATAAGTGGCCCAGCGACGCGCGTCTGCGTGCGGACTGGGCGGCGGCAACCTCGGCGGTGAAGGCGGCGCCCGACCCCGGCAATGCGCTGCCCACGGATGCGCAGGTGATCGGGGCGGTGCAGCGGACGGCGGGACCGGCGACGGTGATCATGGGCGCCGCCGGTACGATGCCGGGCGAGTTGCACAAGATCTGGGATGCGGCGCCTGGCGGCTATCACATGGAATATGGCTTTTCCTGCATGGGCTACGAGATCGCGGGCGCCATCGGCATCAAGATGGCGCGACCGCGGGCGGATGTGATCTGCATGGTCGGCGACGGCAGCTACATGATGGCCAATTCGGAACTCGCGACGGCGGTGATGATGGGCGTGCCCTTCACGGTCGTCGTGACGGACAATCGCGGGTTCGGCTGCATCAACCGCCTGCAGAAGGGCACGGGCGGCGCGCCCTTCAACAACCTTCTTGACGATGCCCGCCATGTGAACCCCTCGACCATCGATTTTGTCGCCCATGCGGGGTCGATGGGGGCGCGGGCGGTCAAGGCAAAGGACATCAACGGGCTGGAAGCAGAGCTTCGGGCCGCGAAAGGTGCGGACCGGCCGGTGGTGATTGTCATCGACACCGACCCCGCGCCTTCGACAGAGGCAGGCGGGCATTGGTGGGAAGTGGCGGTGCCGGAAGTGTCGGCGCGAGCCGAAGTGCGCGATGCGCGGGCGAAATACGAAGCGGCGCTCGCGGCGCGGCGCGGGAAGTGAGAGGCGAAGATGATCCTGTTCGGCACCAACCCGATTGCCTGGTCCAACGACGATGACCGGACGATCGGCGGCCATATCAGTCTGGACGAATGTCTGGACGACTGCATGAATATCGGCTTCGATGGCATTGAAAAGGGAAATAAATTCCCAGCTGATACCCAGGGCTTGAGGGCGGTGCTGGAGCCGCGGGGGCTGCGGTTCGTCTCCGGCTGGCACTCGCTCAACCTGCTGGTCAATGACATCGAGGCCGAGAAGCGGGCGATGCAGCCCTTTCTCGATCTCCTGAAGGCAATGGGCTGCAAGGTCATCATCGCCTGCGAGACGTCAAACAGCGTTCATGGCAATGATGCGGTCGCGGTGAACGACCGGCCGCGGCTCGACGAGGGTCAGTGGCCGGGCTTCTGCGCGGGGATCGAGGCGCTGGCGGCATATGCCGCGGCACAGGGGATCACGCTCGTCTATCATCCCCATATGGGTACGGTGATCGAGACCGAGGCGGAGGTGGACAGGCTGATGGCGGGGACGGGGCCGCATACGCATCTTCTGCTCGATACCGGCCATTGCACATTCGCGGGCGGCGATCCCTTGGCGCTGGCCCGGCGGCATATGGGGCGCGTCCGACATGTCCATGCCAAGAATGTGCGCCCGGAGATCATGGCCGAGGTGCGGGACGAGGGGCTGTCGTTCCTCGAAGGGGTGCGGCGCGGGGTCTTCACCGTGCCGGGCGACCCGGCGGGTTGCGTGGATTTCATGCCGGTGCTGAGCGTGGCGGCGGAACATGGCTACCGGGGCTGGCTGGTGATCGAAGCCGAACAGGACCCGCTGAAGGCCGATCCGTTCAAGTACCAGATGATGGGATTGGCCTGCCTCAGGCATTTCGCGGCGCGGGCCGGTTTGATCTGAGGCGAAAGCCGGGGGGCTGTCTGCCCCCCGCCGCCATTGGTGCTCGGACCAATGGCGCGCCTCGAGCGTATTTCGAGACAGAACGTGAGGGTGAGATGAGGTTGTTGCGCAGGCCGGGCGGGCAAACCGGCAAGGTCCACGACATCACGCCTGAAAGTGCGGGCTGGGGCTATGTCGGCTTCGGATTATACCGGTTGATGGCGGGCGAGGCGGCGGCCGAGGCGACGGGCGGGCGCGAGGCGATCCTGGTGCTGGTCGAGGGCAAGGCCGAGCTTTGGGCGGGCAGCGAGAGATTTGGCCTGATGGGCGACCGGATGGACCCGTTCGAACGGACGCCGCCGCATTGCCTCTATGTGCCGCCCGGCAGCGACTGGCGGGTGCTGGCGGCGAGCGACTGTACGCTTGCGGTCTGTACGGCGCCCGCGACCGGCGGCAGGCCGGTGCAGCGGCTGGGGCCGGAGGGCATAGACCTGACCCCGCGCGGGACGGGGACCAACCAGCGATTCATCAACAATATCGCGATGGAGGGCCGCGACGTCGCCGACAGTCTGCTGGTGACCGAGGTCTTCACGCCCGCCGGCCACTGGTCTTCCTATCCGCCGCATCGCCATGACGAGGATGATTTCCCGCGCATGACCTATCTGGAGGAGACCTACTACCACCGGCTGAAACCGGCGCAGGGCTTCGGCATCCAGCGCGTCTATACCGAGGATGGTAGCCTTGACGAGACCATGGCAGTCCGGGATCACGATGTGGTGCTGGTGCCGAAGGGGCATCATCCCTGCGGGGCGCCCTATGGCTATGAGATGTACTATCTGAACGTGATGGCGGGACCGCGCCGGGCCTGGCGGTTCGCGAACGATCCGGCACATGGCTGGATCGCGGAGCGCGACAGCGCCCGGTGAACGATCGCCGAAGGTGCTTGCCCGGGCAGGGCGCGTGACCTAGCCTGCCGCCCGGGATGCATTGTGATATTTGGCGTTTTCAGACCGGAAAAGTCCGCGAACTTTTCCTGAAAAGTGCCTTGGGGGGCATGATGGGAGAACCGGAGACCGGCGGCAATGCCCTGCCTGAGGCGCGGTCCGTGGGCATGGCCGCGATCGGCGCCGCACTCGGCGCGGGCTTTCGGGATTTTCGCAAGGCGCCCGCCTTCGGGCTGTTTTTCAGCGCGGTCTATGTTCTGGGTGGCTGGCTGTTGCTTGCAGTCGCGAGCGCGGCGGGGCGGGAATGGTGGCTCATTCCGGTGGTGGCGGGCTTTCCGCTTCTGGGGCCGTTCACGGCGGTCGGGCTTTACGAGGTCAGCCGCCGGATCGAGGCGGGCGAGCCGCTCGACTGGCCGGGCGTCCTGGGCACGATCTTCCGGCAGAAGGACAGGCAGTTGCCGTCGATGACGGCGGTGATCCTGGTACTGTTCCTCTTCTGGGTCTTCGTGGCCCACACGTTGTTCGCGCTGTTCCTCGGGCTGACGCCCGCCTCGGTGACGGCCGGGGCCGGGCCGCTCGATTTCCTCCTTCAGGGCAAGGGGCCGCTGATGCTCATGATCGGCACATTGGTGGGGGCGGGTTTCGCGGGCGTCCTCTTCGGCATGGTGCTGGTGGGCTTGCCGGTGCTTCTGGACCGCGAGGTCGATTTCATCTCGGCCATCATCCTGAGCTTTCAGGCGGCGGTCCTGAATGTCTGGCCGATGCTTGCCTGGGGCCTGACGATCACCGCGATCCTGCTGCTGGGGATGGCGCCGCTGTTCCTGGGGCTTCTGGTCGCCCTGCCGGTGCTTGGCCATGCGAGCTGGCACATGTACCGCGCGCTGACCGAATATCCGCCGGAATGAAAAAGGGCACCGCCCCCGCAGTGCCCTGGAAAGACGCTCGGTTCCTCGCCGCCTATTCGACGGGCTGCGCCGCGCCGGGTTGGGCCGCGATCTGCTTGACGCCGCCGGTGCCGATCGGATCGTCCTGGCGCTGCACCGAGCCTTCGAAATGCGCACCGGATTCGATGGCGATGGTCTTGTGGATGATATCGCCCTCGACACGCGCGGTCGAAGTCAGGCGGACCTTGAGGCCGCGCACGCGGCCGACGACCCGGCCGTTGACCACCACATCGTCGGCGACGATCTCGCCCTTGATCGTGGCGCTTTCGCCCACGGTCAGAAGATGGGCGCGGATGTCGCCCTCGACGGTGCCCTCGATCTGGATGTCGCCGGTCGTCTTGATATTGCCGGTCACCACCAGATCGGTCGACAGGATCGACGGTGCGGGCTTGGCCTTGGGTGCCGAAGGGGTCGAGAAATCGTAGGCGGGCTTGGTCACCGGAAGGGCCTCGGCTTTCGGTTTGTCGGCATCGGTGGCCTTGGGGCCGGGTTCATTGATCTTGCTTCTAGAAAACATTGGTCGCTGCCTTGATGAAGGACATGGGGTTTACGGGAGAACCGGACACGCGCACTTCATAGTGAAGATGTGTGCCGGTCGAGCGTCCGGTATTTCCCATATCACCGATCCTGTCCCCGCGCGAGACCTTTTGGCCCACCTCGACGCGCACCTTCGACATATGGCCGTAGCGGGTGACGAGCCCGTAGGGGTGACGGATCTCCACCATGTTGCCATAGCCGTTTTCCCAGCCCGCATGAGTCACGACCCCGTCCGCCGTGGCATAGATCGGCGAGCCGTAGGCACCGGCGAGGTCGATCCCCTCATGCATGCGCCCCCAGCGCCGACCGAAGCCGGAGGTATAACGGAACGAGGTCTTGAGCGGCAGCGCGAGCGGCGTCTTGTCAACGGCGATCCGGTAGAGGTTGAGATTGTCGAGCCCCTCGAAGATCGCCTTGGCGCGTTCGTAATCGGCCCTGGCCTCGGGGCTGGCGTCGGCCGGGGGGGCGATGGGCATGATGGGTCCGAGGGGGCCGCCCTGGCCGGAATAGCCGCTGCGCACGGAATCGATGAGATTAGCCGGGTCGATGCCGACCGAGGTGAAGACCTTGTCGAGCGGCTCCATCGAGATCGTCACCGCATCTTCGAGCTGGGCGAAGATCTCGTCGTGGCGCTCCTCCATCAGCTTCATCTCGTAGGCGATGTCGTCGGCTTCGGCCTTGGCGCTGACGGCGGTGGCGGCCATGCTGTCGCGTTCTTCGGCCGTCCTGTCGAGCGCGTTGGTGAGGAAGGACAGCGTCGTGGCCATTTCCTCGGCCGAGGAGGCGCGCTTGGCCTTGCTCGTGCCGCCGTTCAGGCTGGCGAGTTGCGCTTCGGCTTCCTGCCTGTCCTCGACCGCGTTGTGCAGCGCGGTCTGGATGAGGCCGATGCCGGTTTCCAGCTCGCGCCGTTGTTCTTCGGAGGCAAGCAGCGCCGATTGCATGCGCGAGACCTGCTCAAGCGCGGTGGTGAACCGTTCCTGGGCCGCGACGGCTTCGGCCGCGCGCTGGTCGCGTTCTTTCGACAGTGTGTTGAGGCGCGATTCATATTCAAGGTTGGCCAGCCGCGCCCGTTCGCGCGCATCGCCCGAGCCGATCGAGTCGATCATGATGATGGCGGTTGCGAGGATCGCCCAGATCACCACGACACCCGAGGAAGCGAAGATCAGCGCCTGGGTCCAGGGGCGGATGCGGATGAACCGCGTCCCATGGTCGGACTTCAGAAACAGGCGCTGTTCCGGCAGGCGCCGATCCAGCGCCGCCGACAGGCGGTGGAGAGAATCCCGTATCACGCTCAATGTCCCGTATGGTGGCTTGGCAGTAGCATCGTTCCGTTCCCCAACGGCCCGACGGGACTTGGGTTAGCAACCGAAGCGTCCTGTCGCAAACCTTTTCCCAAGGCGGGCCGCCAATCGGGCCGCTGTCAGCGGCATCTTGCCGACGGACGGCACGTCAGATCGGGGTTTCGGGCCAGTTGCGTTCGGCGAGCGGCCAGTAGAAGTCGGGCGGCAGCCCGGCTTCGGCGCGCTTTTCCTCGTTGAAGGGCGGCTTCAGCGCGCCATGGAAATAGCGGCGGACGAGGCTGTGGAAAGCGTCTTTCGGGTCCAGCCCCTCGCGTCCGCAGAGCCAGTTGAACCATTTCGAGCCGTAAGCGACATGGCCGACCTCTTCGGCATAGATCACCTCGAGTGCGGCAACCGCATCGCTTTCCTCGGCCTTGCGGAAGATCTCGATCATGCCGGGCGTCACGTCGAGCCCGCGCGCCTCAAGCACCATGGGCACGACGGCGAGGCGGCCCTTGAGATCATCCACCGTATCTTCGGCCGCGCGCCACATGCCCGCATGCGCGGGCAGCGCGCCATATTGGCTGCCCATCCGTTCGAGGCAGTCGCAGATCAGGTTGAAATGGTTCGATTCCTCGTCGGCCGCCTTGACCCAGTCGTCGTGGAAGCCGGACGGCATGCCCTGATCGGTGAAGCGCGCCACCATGTCCCAATGCAGATCGACGGCATTGAGTTCGATATGGGCGAGGGCGTGGAGAAGCGCGATCCTGCCCTGGGGCGAGCCGGGGCGGCGGCGGGGCACGTCCTTCGGCGGCAGAAGTTCCGGCCGGTCGGGGCGGGCGGGGCGCAGGGGCGGAGTGGCGGTGCCGACGGGCAGGGGCGTGCCTGCCGCGCGGGCGGCGAACCAGTCGGCGGCATGGCGGCGCGACAGAGCGCATTTCGCCCTTCCGTCCGCTGTCGTCAGAACCTCGACCGCGCGCTCTGCCAGCGTCTGCATCGGTTCAGAGGTCCCGGGCGGCGGCAAGCACCTCGTCGGCATGGCCGTCGACCTTGACCTTGGGCCAGTGTGCGGCAATTCGGCCGTCGCGGCCGATCAGGAAGGTTGCGCGCTCGATGCCCATGTAGGTCCGGCCATACATGTTCTTTTCGACCCAGACACCATAGCGTTCGCACGTGTCGCCGGCCTCGTCCGACGCCAAGATGATGCCAAGCCCGTGCTTGCGGCAGAACTTGTCATGGGCCTTCACGCTATCTTTCGAAAGGCCGATCACCACGGTATCGGCCGCCGCGAAATCGGCGGCGAGACGGGTGAAGTCGATCGCCTCGACCGTACAGCCCGGCGTGTCGTCCTTGGGATAGAAATAAAGCACGACCTTCCGGCCGGCAAAATCAGACAGCGAGACGGTGCCACCGCCGTCGCGCGGCAGCGAGAAGGACGGGGCGGGTGCGCCGATGTCGGTCATGACAGCAATCCTTTGCCAAGGGGTGAGAGTTTGCGTTTTAATGTCTCGGGCGAAAAGATAAAGGGACCGTCAGCCGGACTTTTCCGGCCAGAGGTCCGGGCAGGATGGAAGAGAAGCGGCAGGAGCGGGACGAAGAGGCCGTAGAGGCGGTTCTACGGCGGCGCGGCCATCTGCGTTTCTGGGCGACCCTCGGGCTTTCGCTGTGGGCCGTCGTTGCAGTCCTGGTCGGGCTCGGCCTTTCAGGGCGCAGCATTCCTCTGCCGCAGATCCTGGTCTCGTCGATCGAGGCGCGCGCCAACCGGGCACTCGACGGGAAGGCGCAGCTTCGGATCGGCGACGGCGATCTGGTGGTGACCGAAGGGTTTGTTCCGCAAGTGCGGCTGGCCAATGTCACCCTGATCAGCGCCCGGGGTCAAAGGCTCGCGCTGATCTCCGATCTCAGAACCGGTCTCGACCGTGAGGCCCTGCTGTCGGGCGAGCTGCAGCCCTCGCGGATCAGGATCAGCGGTGCACGGATCGCGGTGCGGCGTCTCGTGGACGGGACGCTTGATGTCGCGCCCGGGGCGGCGAATCTGGGCGGGCGGGCCGTGGCGCCTGCCGAACTTATTGATGCGCTCGACGCGGCCTTCGCGGGGCCCGCGCTTGCCCGGCTCGAGGAGGTCACGGTCGACCATGTGAACCTTCTCTTCGATGACCGCCGGGCCGAACAGGTCTGGACGGTGAATGACGGGCGGCTGACGCTTCGCCGGGGCGACAAGGGGCTGGTCGCGAACCTCGCCTTCGCATTGGCCGGACAATCCGCCACCTCGCTCGGCGCGATCGAAGAGCGGGGAAGCGTGCCGCAGAAGGCGGAGGCCCGGGCCGAGATGGAGCTGACGACCGACCGCAGTTCCCCGGCTGCCGCGCTGAATGTGCGCCTGAGCGGGATTTCGGCCCGTGATCTCGGGCGGCAGGTGCCGGCGCTTGCCTGGCTCGCCGCGCTCGATGCGCCGATGTCGGGAACGCTCGGGACCGGCTTCGACGAGCAAGGGGACTTGCGGCCGCTCGATGTGCGCCTGTCGGTCGGCGCCGGGGCACTGCAGCCGACGACCGACACGGCCCCGGTGGAGTTCCGGGGGGCGACGCTTGACCTGACCTACGATCCGGCGCGCTACCGGCTCAGCCTCAACGATCTCAGGATCGACGGGACGGTGCTGAAGGCGCAGCTGGGTGGCAGTGCCTGGCTGAAGGGGATCGAGGATGGCTGGCCCGAGGCGCTGGTGGCGCAAATCCGGCTTGACGAGCTTCGCGCCGATCCGGCGGGCGTCTTTGCCGATCCGGTCTCGATCTCTCAGGGCGCCGCCGACCTGAAACTGACATTCGACCCGTTCCGCCTGACGATCGGCCAGCTGGCGCTCAGCGACGGCGACCGGCGGATTTCTGGTCGCGGCGAAGTGTCGGCGGAAGAGGATGGCTGGGCGGTCGCGTTCGACGTGGGCATCAACGCGATCGCGACGGAAAAGCTCCTGGCGCTCTGGCCGCTTGGCGCAGTGCCGAAGACCCGGGAGTGGCTGGCCGAGAATGTCGCGGCGGGCGATCTTTATGACGTAAAGGCCGCGCTGCGTCTGCGCCCCGGCACCGAGCCGCGCTTCGCGCTCGATTACCGGTTCCGCGAGGCAGAGGTGCGGTTCATGCGCACCCTGCCGCCGATCGTCAACGGTGCGGGTTATGCGACGATCAGCGACAACGCCTATGTGCTGGTTGTCGAGAAGGGCCAGGTTCACGCGCCCAGGGGCGGCGATCTGGATATCGCCGGATCGGTCCTGAAAGTGCCGGACATCAGGCTGAAACCCACGCCCATCGAAATCACGCTGAAGAGCGAAAGCGCGATCACCGCCGCGCTGTCGGTTCTGGACGAGCCGCCGCTCAGCCTCTTGTCGAAATCCGACCAGCCGGTGGATCTGGCCGAGGGGCGGGCGGAACTGACCTCGGTCCTGAAATTCGTGCCCAAGCCCAAACTGACGGTCGCCGAAGTTGCGTTCGACGTTTCAGGCACATTGCGCGATGTCCGCTCCGACCGGATTGTCCCCGGCCATCTGCTTGAGGGCGCCGCGCTGACCATCGCGGCTGACAATGAGGGCATGAGCATCGGCGGCGCGGCGCGCTATGACGGCATTCCGGTCGAAGGCGTCTGGGCGCAAAAATTCGGGCCGGAGGCGAAGGGCCGCTCGATCGTCGACGGCAAGATCGCCATCAGCCCCGAGACGCTGAAACGCCTGTCGATCACGCTGCCCGACGGCGCGGTGAAGGGCGAGGGCTGGGGCGCCTTCCACCTCGATCTGGTAAAGGACGCGCCGACGCCCTTCCGGTTGACGAGCGATCTTGGCGGGCTCACGCTGGCGATTCCCGAGGTGGGGTGGAGCAAGGCGGCCAAGACCCGGGGCGATCTGCAGATCGCCGGTCTTCTCGGCAAGCCCGCACGCATAGACAGGTTCGCGCTGGATGCGGGCGGGCTGAAGGCGGCAGGCGCGATCACGCTTCGCCCCGATGGCGGCTTCGAGGCGGCACGTTTTCCGGAGGTCACGCTCGGCGACTGGTTCAAGGGCAATGTGGCGCTGACCGGACGGGGCGCGGGAAAGGCGGTGGGGCTGACCGTGTCGGGCGGCAGCGCCGATCTGCGGCGCGCGACCTTTGGCGGTGGAGGCGGGGCACGCGGCGACCGGCCGCCGCTGGAGATCGCGCTTGATCAGTTGCGCATCAGTTCCGGCCTGGCGATCACCGGGTTCAAGGGCAGCTTTACCGCCGGCGGCGCCGGGCTGTCGGGCACGTTCGCGGGGCTCGTGAACGGGCGCGCGCCGATTGCGGGCGAAGTGGTGCCCGATCCGGGCGGCCGCTCGGCCTTCCGGATCAGGTCCGACGATGCGGGCCGGGCGATGGCGGCGGCGGGCATCTATGAAAGTGGCAGGGGCGGGCGGCTGGAGCTGACGCTCAGACCGGTGGGCGCGGCAGGCACCTATGACGGGTCACTGAGCATCGGCAATATCCGCGTCGTCGGCGCCCCGGCGCTCGCCGGTCTGCTGAATGCGATCTCGGTCGTGGGGCTGATTTCCGAACTGCAGGGCGACGGCATCGTCTTTACCGATGTCGCGGGGCGCTTCCGGCTGACGCCCGAGGCGATCGAGATACAGGAAGGCTCCGCCATCGGCCCCTCGCTCGGGGTTTCGGCGGCGGGGCTCTACTGGTCCGGCGAAGGGCGGTTCGACCTGCAGGGCGTGATCTCGCCGCTTTATCTGGTGAACGGCATCGGCCAGATCTTCTCGCGCCAGCGTGACGGGCTCTTCGGCTTCAACTATACGCTCAAGGGCACGCGCGACTCGTTCACCGTCGGGGTCAATCCCCTGTCGATCCTGACGCCGGGCATGTTCCGCAATCTCTTCCGCAAGGCGCCGCCGAGCCTGCCGGGGACTGTTCCAGATAGCCCGGGCGGCTGAGCGCATGAAACTCTCCGATTTCGATTTCGACCTGCCCGAAGGGCTGATCGCCACCCGGCCCGCGCGGCCGCGCACCGCGGCGCGGCTGCTTCTTGCGACGGGTGACGCGATTGCCGACCGCCATGTGCGCGATCTGGTCGATATCCTGCGGCCCGGCGACCGGCTGGTGCTGAACGATACGCGCGTGATCCCCGCCCGGCTGTCGGGCGAGCGGCACCGGGCGACGGGGCAGGGCGAGGCGGTGGCGAAGATCGAGGTCACGCTTCTTGAGCCTCGGCCGCACGGGCGTTGGGCCGCGCTGGCCAAGCCGCTCCGGAAGCTGAAGGTCGGCGAGGATATCCGCTTTTCCGGCGCCCTGTCGGCACGGGTCGAGGCGATTGCCGACGGGCAGATGGAGATCGCCTTCAACCTGACCGGCGCCGATTTCGACGTGGCGCTGGCCGAGGCGGGCGACATGCCCCTGCCGCCCTATATCGCGGCGTTGAGGGCGCCGGACGCGCAGGACCGCGAGGATTACCAGACGGTCTGGGCGCGCAACGCGGGCGCGGTCGCCGCCCCCACCGCGTCGCTGCATTTCGACGATGCGCTGCTGGCGGCGCTGGCCGCGAAGGGTGTCGCCTTCACCCATGTGACACTGCATGTCGGCGCGGGCACCTTCCTGCCGGTGAAGGTAGAGGATGTGACGACCCATAGGATGCACGCCGAGTGGGGCGAAGTGACCGAAAGGGCCGCGGCCGAGATCAACGCCACGCGAGAGAGGGGCGGGCGGGTCATTCCGGTCGGTACAACGGCGCTCAGGCTTATCGAAAGTGCCGCGCGGTCAGGCCGGGTCGAGCCCTGGCGGGGGCCGACGGATATCTTCATCTATCCCGGTTTCGCCTTTCAGGTTACCGATGGGCTGATGACCAACTTCCACCTGCCGAAATCGACGCTTCTGATGCTGGTCTCCGCGCTCATGGGGCGGGAACGTATCCGGCGCATCTATGCTCATGCCGTCGCCTCGGGCTATCGCTTCTTCTCTTACGGCGACGCATCGCTGCTTCTGCCTGACGACTGACGAAAACCGCCGCCGCCCGGTCGCCTTTCGGCTGGCCAAGGGGCAATTCCTCCCGCACCATTCACCCGACCAATGAAAGACCCGTCCGATGCTTTTCGTCCTGCGCAATTCCTGGGCCCTCCTGCTCGGCGTGATGCTTCTGATGCTCGGCAACGGGTTGCAGGGCACGCTTCTGGGCATCCGCGGCAAGATCGAGGGCTTCACGGCGGTCGAGATGTCCTATGTGATGTCGGGCTATTTCGTTGGCTTTCTCTTCGGCTCGCGCATGACGCCCGAGATGATCCGGCGGGTCGGCCATGTGCGGGTCTTCGCGGCGCTCGGGTCCGTCATCTCGGCGGCCCTCATCCTCTATCCGGTCGCGCCGCACTGGATCCTCTGGGCCGTCCTCAGGATCGCGATCGGCTTTTCCTTCTGCGGCGTCTATATCACCGCCGAAAGCTGGCTGAACGCCTCGACCACGAACGAGACGCGCGGCCAGGCCCTGTCGGCCTACATGATCATGCAGATGATCGGCATCATCGCGGCTCAGGCGCTTCTCAATTTCCGCGATCCGGGCGGGTTCGACCTGTTCGTGATTTCCTCGGTGCTCGTGTCGCTCGCCTTCACGCCGATCCTCCTGTCGGGAAGCCAGGCGCCGGCGTTCGAACGTATCCAGCCCCTGTCGATCAAGCGCCTGTTCGTGACTTCCCCGCTTGGCTGCGTCGGCATGTTCCTGATGGGGGGCATCTTTGCCGCGCAGTTCGGCATGTCGGCGGTCTGGGGGTCCGAGGTCGGGTTGTCGGTCCGCAATATCTCGATCTTCATCGGTTCGATCTATGTGGGCGGGCTGGTTCTGCAATATCCGATCGGCTGGGCGTCCGACCGGATGGACCGACGCCAGCTGATCCTCGGGCTTGCGGTCGTGGGGGCCGCCGTCGCCTTTGCGGGCATGGTCCTGCCCTGGACGTTGGGCGTGCTTGTCGGCATCGGGTTCCTCTGGGGCGGCATTTCGAATCCGCTCTATTCGCTGCTCGTCGCCTATGTGAACGACTATCTCGACGGGTCGGAAATGGCCGGTGCGTCCGCGGGGCTGATGTTCATCAACGGCCTCGGCGCCATCGGCGGGCCGCCGGTGATCGGCTGGTTCATGGGGCAATCGGGGCCTAAGGGCTATTTCCTGTTCGTGGCGCTGCTGTTCGTGATGATGGCGCTCTATTCGCTTTGGCGGATGACGCAGCGCGCTGTCCATGTGGAATCGCGCGGCCGCTTCCGGACACTGGCGCCGACGGCCGGCGCCGTGGCAGTCGAGGCGGCAGTCGAGGCGGCAGTCGTTCCGGAACAGGAAACCGGCGGCCCGAACGGTCCTGCACAAAGCTGACGACTGGCCTTTCGATTGCAAACCTGCGAGGCTTTCCCTGAAAGGGAGGAAAGCCGATGCCTGTGCAATCCGATGTCCTGCGGTTCTGGCTTGAAGAGGTGGGACCCGAAGGCTGGTATGTCGCAGACCCGGAGATTGATGGCGCCATCACCGCCCGGTTCGGAACGCTCTGGGAAGAATTGCGGGGCGGAGCGCATGAGATCTGGGGCGAGAGCGCCGAAGGCGCGCTGGCCTATCTGATCGCAGCCGACCAGTTTCCCCGCAACATGTTCCGCGGTCGGCCGGAAGCTTTCGCGACCGACGACCTCGCCCGCCAGATGGCGCGGCGCGCGGTGGTGGCCGGACAGGATCTGACCGTGAAGGAGCCAGAGCGGGTCTTCTTCTACATGCCCTTCGAACATTCCGAATCTCTGGCCGATCAGGACTGGTCCGTTGCGCTTCTGGAGGCGCGGATCGGGCCCTTGAGCAATTACGCTCTGCACGCCCGCGCCCATCGCGAGGTCATCCGCCGTTTCGGCCGCTTTCCCTTCCGCAATGTCGCCCTGTCGCGCGGTTCGACGCCCGAGGAAGAGGTGTTCCTGACCCAGGGTGGCTATGGCGCGATCGTGCGGGAACTGGGTGGATAGCTATGCGCGAGGCGCAGGTCAGCCCGCGATTCTGCGCAAGTTGATCGGAATCGAAAAATAGTTTAATGGCAAACTACTTTTTCTGAGGGAGGAAAGTGACGTGGCCCAGACGTTTGATGTCATCGTGATCGGTGCCGGCCCCGGCGGCTATGTGGCCGCGATCCGCGCCGCCCAGCTTGGCCAGAAAGTGGCCATCGTCGAACGCGAGCATCTGGGCGGCATCTGCCTGAACTGGGGCTGCATCCCCACGAAGGCGCTGCTGCGCTCGGCCGAGGTCTTCCACCTCATGCACCGCGCCAAGGAATTCGGGCTGAAGGCCGAGGGCATCGGCTATGACCTCGATGCCGTTGTCGCCCGGTCGCGCGGCGTGGCCAAACAGCTGTCGGGCGGGATCGGCCATCTGATGAAGAAGAACAAGGTCACCGTCTTCATGGGCGCCGCGACCCTGCCGAAGAAAGGCACCGTCAGCATCAAGACCGACAAGGGGACCGAGGAGTTGACCGCGAAGGCCATCATCCTCGCCACCGGCGCCCGCGCCCGCGAATTGCCGGGGCTCGAGGCCGACGGCGATCTGGTCTGGACCTACAGGCACGCGCTGCAGCCGAAGCGGATGCCGAAGAAACTTCTGGTCATCGGGTCGGGCGCCATCGGCATCGAATTCGCCTCCTTCTTCAACACGCTCGGCGCCGATACGACCGTGGTCGAGGTGCTGGATCGGGTGCTGCCTGTGGAAGACGCCGAAATCTCGGCCTTCGCCAAGAAGAGCTTCGTGAAGCAGGGGATGAAGATCCTCGAAAAGACCACGGTGAAAAAGCTCGACCGGTCGCCGGGCAAGGTCGTGGCCCATCTGGAAGCGAACGGTCAGACCACGACGCAGGAATTCGACACGGTCATCTCGGCTGTGGGGATTGTGGGCAATGTCGAGGGGCTGGGGCTCGAGGCGCTGGGGGTCAAGATCGACCGCACCCATGTCGTGACCGACGAATATTGCCGGACCGGGGTCGAGGGGCTGTATGCGATCGGCGATATCGCCGGGGCGCCCTGGCTTGCCCACAAGGCCAGCCACGAAGGCGTGATGGTGGCGGAGCTGATCGCAGGCAAGCACCCCCATCCGATCAAGCCGAATTCGATCGCCGGCTGCACCTACTGCCATCCGCAGGTCGCCTCGGTCGGCCTGACCGAAGCCAGGGCCAAGGAAGCAGGATACGAGATCAAGGTCGGCCGCTTCCCCTTCATCGGCAATGGCAAGGCCATCGCGCTCGGCGAGGCGGAGGGGCTGATCAAGACGGTCTTCGACGCGAAGACCGGCGAGTTGCTCGGCGCCCATATGGTCGGCGCCGAAGTGACCGAGCTGATCCAGGGCTATGTGGTCGGCCGCAGCCTTGAGACCACCGAAGGCGAGCTGATGGAAACCGTCTTCCCCCATCCGACGCTCAGCGAGATGATGCACGAGGCGGTGCTCGACGCCTACGGCCGGGCGCTGCATATCTGAGGCCAGAGCCGGGGGCTTCGCGCCCCCGGACCCCCGCGAGGTATTTTGGCCAAGATGAAAGGGTTTGTTGACCCTGACGGGTCAGTCTTGGCCTGCGGTACAGGCGGAGGCGCCGATGGCCGCCCAAGGTGAAAGCGCCCCACCGGTCGGTTTCGCGCCGCAGGCGGGGCGCCGCTCTTTCATCTTGGTGAAAATACCTCGGGGTCGCCTTTGGTGCGCCATTGGTCCGAGCGCCAATGGCGACGGGGCAGAGCCCCCGCCGGACGTGGTGCAAAAGCGCCGCATGTTCGCTTTAAGTTCTCATTTTCCGGTTGGAGACTCGGCACCGTTGCACTATCTGTTAACCGCTGAACCCCGGGGACGGATATGGCCGAGCAGAAATTCATCGAGGTGCGCGGCGCGCGAGAGCACAATCTCAAGAATGTCGATGTCGACATTCCGCGTGACAGGCTGACGGTGATCACCGGGCTTTCGGGATCGGGCAAGTCATCGCTCGCCTTCGATACGATCTATGCCGAGGGGCAAAGGCGATATGTCGAGAGCCTGAGCGCCTATGCCCGCCAGTTCCTCGACATGATGGGCAAGCCGGATGTCGATCATATCTCTGGCCTCAGCCCCGCCATTTCCATCGAGCAGAAGACCACCTCGAAGAACCCGCGCTCGACCGTCGGCACTGTCACCGAGATCTACGATTACCTTCGCCTGCTGTTTGCCCGTGTCGGCGTGCCCTACAGCCCCGCGACCGGCAAGCCGATCACCGCCCAGCAGGTGCAGGACATGGTCGATCAGGTGATGGCGCTGCCCGAGGGCACGCGCGGCTATCTGCTGGCGCCGGTGGTGCGCGACCGCAAGGGCGAATACCGCAAGGAATTCCTCGACTGGCGCAAGCAGGGCTTCCAGCGGGTGAAGGTGAATGGCCAGTTCTACGAGCTGGAGGAACCGCCGACGCTCGACAAGAAATTCCGCCAGGACATCGACGTCGTCGTCGACCGGATCGTGGTGCGAGAAGGGTTGGAAACGCGGCTTGCCGACAGTTTCCGCACGGCGCTCAATCTCGCAGACGGGATCGCGGTTCTGGAAACCGCGCCTGCCGAAGGCGAGCCGGAGCGGATCACCTTCAGCGAGAAATTCGCCTGTCCGGTCTCGGGCTTCACCATCCCGGAAATCGAGCCGCGCCTCTTCAGCTTCAACGCGCCCTTCGGCGCCTGTCCGCAGTGCGACGGCCTTGGGGTCGAGCTGTTCTTCGACGAAAGACTCGTTGTCCCCGACATCACGCTGAAACTGAAGGATGGCGCGCTGGCGCCGTGGTCCAAGACCAAGACCCCCTATTTCCTGCAGACCATCGACGCGATGGCGCAGCATTACGGGTTCGATGCGAAGAAGGCCTGGAAGGATCTGCCCGAGAAGGTGCGGAACGTTTTCCTTTATGGGTCCGACGGCGAGGAGATCGCTTTCCGTTTCGACGAGGGCGGCCGGGTCTATGAGGTGACGCGGACCTTCGAAGGGGTCATCCCCAACCTCGAACGCCGCTACCGCGAGACCGACAGTGCCTGGAGCCGGGAGGAGATGGAGCGGTTCCAGAACAACCGGCCCTGCGGCACCTGTGGCGGCCACCGGTTGCGGCCGGAGGCTTTGGCGGTGAAGATCGCGGGCCTGCATGTGGGCGAAGTGGTGCAGATGTCGATCCGCGAGGCCCACGCCTGGATCGACACGGTGCCTGCCCGCCTGACCGGCCAGCAGAACGAGATCGCCAGGCTGATCCTGAAGGAAATCCGCGAGCGGCTGGGGTTTCTGAACAATGTGGGCCTCGACTACCTGACGCTGTCGCGCGCCGCCGGGACGCTTTCGGGCGGCGAGAGCCAGCGCATCCGGCTCGCCTCACAGATCGGTTCCGGCCTGACGGGCGTGCTTTACGTGCTGGACGAACCCTCGATCGGTCTGCATCAGCGCGACAACGACCGGCTGCTGACGACGCTGAAGAACCTGCGCGATCAGGGCAATACGGTGCTGGTCGTCGAACATGACGAGGAGGCGATCCGCGAGGCGGATTATGTGCTCGACATCGGCCCGGGGGCGGGCGTGCACGGCGGCCAGATCATCGCGCGCGGGACGCCCGAGGAGATTGCCACCGACGCAGCCTCGATCACGGGCCAATATCTCTCCGGCAAGCGCGAGATCGCTGTGCCGAAGCACCGCCGCGACGGCAATGGCAAGAAGCTGACGGTGGTGAAGGCGACCGGAAACAACCTGAAGGATGTCACTGCCGACTTCCCCTTGGGGAAGTTCGTGTGCGTGACCGGCGTGTCGGGCGGCGGCAAATCGACGCTGACGATCGAGACGCTCTACAAGAACGCCGCGCTGAAGCTGAACGGTGCGCACGAGACGCCCGCGCCTTGCGAGACGATCAGGGGGTTCGAACATCTCGACAAGGTCATCGACATCGATCAGCGCCCGATCGGCCGCACGCCACGGTCGAACCCCGCGACCTACACGGGCGCCTTCACGCCGATCCGCGACTGGTTCGCGGGACTGCCTGAATCCAAGGCGCGCGGCTATCAGCCCGGGCGGTTTTCGTTCAACGTGAAGGGCGGGCGATGCGAGGCCTGCCAGGGTGACGGGCTGATCAAGATCGAGATGCATTTCCTGCCCGACGTCTATGTGACCTGCGAGACCTGCAAGGGCCATCGCTACAATCGCGAGACTTTGGAGATCCACTTCAAGGGCAAGTCGATTGCCGACGTGCTCGACATGACCTGCGAGGATGCGCAGGAGTTCTTCAAGGCGGTGCCCGCGATCCGCGAGAAGATGGATGCACTGTGCCGCGTCGGCCTCGGCTATATCAAGGTCGGCCAGCAGGCGACGACCTTGTCGGGCGGCGAGGCGCAGAGGGTGAAACTGTCTAAGGAGCTGTCGCGGCGCTCGACCGGCCGGACGCTCTATATCCTCGACGAACCGACCACCGGCCTGCATTTCGAGGATGTGCGCAAGCTTCTGGAAGTGCTGCACGAGCTGGTGGAGCAGGGCAATACGGTCGTGGTGATCGAACATAACCTCGACGTGATCAAGACTGCCGACTGGATCATCGACATCGGCCCCGAAGGCGGCGACGGCGGTGGGCGGATCGTCGCGACGGGCACGCCCGAGCAGGTGGCGCGGGTGGTCGAAAGCCATACCGGCCGCTACCTCGCCGCGATGCTGAAGGCCCGCCGGGTGGCGGCGGAGTGACGGCGACAGCCTGGCAGAAACTGGAAGGCGCGCTGGTCTTCGTCGGAGCGGCGCTTTGGCTCTGGGCGCATGCGCCGGGGTGGCCCTGGTGGCTGTGGCCGGTCCTGGTGCTGTTGCCCGATCTGGCGATCATCGGTTACCTTGCGGGGCCGCGCCTCGGTGCGCTTTTCTACAATGGCGCGCATCTTTATGCGGGCGGGCTGATCCTTGGCGGCGCCGGGCATGCGTTCGGCCTGCCGGTGACGATCACCGACCTGGGCCTGATCTGGATCGCCCATGTCGGCTTCGACCGGATGCTCGGATATGGGCTGAAAGAGGCGAGCGGCTTCCATGACACCCATCTCGGCAGGATCGGTCGTCGCTAGGGCAGGGGACAGGCTACGCCCGGCGTCTCTGGTCCGCGCGGTTTGCGGCGATGTCAGTTCGGCGGGACGCGCTTGACTTGCTTCAGCGGAGTGTACTGGTGCCGAGAGGAGAATAGGGCGGACAGGTCCGCACGGGTCCGGCCACTTGCCGAGGACGAGCGGAATCCGGCGCGACGTACTCCGGAGCAATCAGTGCAGGGCCGGGCAGGATGTGGATTGCGCGGTCCGGGATGCCGACATTGGTCCTGAACATCACAGCCTCCCTCCCGTTCATCTGTCAGAGGCGATGATCGCGCCCCTGCGGGCGTCTTTCGGTGACGAGGTCACCAACCCTTGCTCCACTGCCGCAGACATCGGTCACGGCGACCGCCTCGCCCGGGTGGACAGGGACCGTGCCCTTCGGACTGTCCGTGACCGGCAGGGCGCAAGGGCGACCCGGCTTTCCGCGTCGAGGCCGCCAAGTGCGGCAGCGCCGTCAGTCCAGCCGTGACCGGCAGGGTCAGTCAAGGATGGCGTCGATGGCATTGAGGACAGTGACGACAGTGTAGGTCGCCTCGTCCACCACCATGATCCGGTTCCCGACGATGAGATAGCGCTGGCCGGGGGCAAGCGGTGGCAGGCCGTAGCGGTCCGGATAGCGGATGCGGTGATAATCCTCGTCACCGACATAGTCGCCCCGATCCCAATGGCGCACGCCTTTCTTGGCAAGGCCAGGCGGGACGCACGGCACGGCCTTCTTGGCCAGGCCTGGCGGGCAATGGCCCTTGTCGGCCAGCGCGCCCTGGGCGGACAGGGTCAGAAGCAGGGCTGCGGTGCCGGCAGCCGTCAGGACAAATCGTTTCGGCGACACGGGGTACTCCGGTTCTCTGGCAGTGGGTCCTGTCCGGTCCTGAATACCGCAGTCCGCGGCCGGGTTCCATGGTCCCGCGCGGGATGTCGCTGCGGGGGGCGAGAGTCGGCGGAACCCAGCCACACTGTCGAAGGCCGCAAAGACAAAGGGCGGGCCTGACGCCCGCCCTTTGCCGAACTTTGAGCTTCCTCAGGCCGCCTTGCGACGCCGGGCCGCCACGCCGAGGCCACCGAGTGCGCCGAACAGCAGAAGGCCCGCCGCCGGAACCGGGACCGGGCTCGGCCCGTACTTGGTCGAGCCGCCGCCGGTCAGGCCCTGCACATGGATCATCGCCGACGGGTTCGAACCGCTGCCGCTGCCGAAGAACAGGTTCGAGAGCTGCGCTCCGACCAGCGTGAAGGCCGAGAACTCGCCGACGTTCAGGCGCAGCGCGCCATTGTTCCTGTTCGATGTCGCCCAGTTCACCACCAGATCCCACGGGTTGTAGGGGCCGATGCCGCCGCCGAGCGTGAAGCTCGATACGTTGACGCCGCCGGTCCACAGGAGGCTGATGCCCGCGGTCGAGCCGTTGTACATCATCTGCAGCGCGGTATCGAAGGTGCCCGAGCCACCGACGATGCCGGTGTTGGTAAAGACCATATCGACATTGTTGCCGTTCTGCGTGGCCGTCAGCGTTGCCAACGTGGTCTGGCCGAGGTTGGTGCCGGTGAGATATTGATCGAAGTTGATCGTTAGGGCCGACGCGCCGGATGCGGCGAACCCGATCGTCAGACCCGCGATCACGCCCGCAGCCCGCGCGCGCAGGGTCTCGATGAATTTGAACATGATAGTCCCTTTGCACCAAATGGCTTTGGATGGTCCCCACCGCCCAAGCCGAAAACGACCTGCCATAAAATTGGCTGGAATGCCTTATTCATGCCACGATTGCGCCATCCCAGCAACAGAATCCTTATCTCGCTCAAACGGTGGGGCAGGGTGCGGATCGGCTGAAACAATCGCGATAAATCGTCCCAACTGGCAATCATTAGGCAACAATTAGCGGGCCGAGCCTCGATTCGGTGGCCGAAGAGCGGTGTGCCCCCTGATTCGCGCCGAAGAAGTGCGGCCTTCCAAGCGCTCGAACTCGCTGGAGCCAGGGAGCCCGCAGGACGGGTACAGTGCAGGAAAACAAGGAGGAATTCCTTAATGCCGCCACGAAATCTTCCTTAACAGGTCGTAAACGCCGGGCAGGTTGACCCCTGGTGCTCTCCGCCCGGCGGAGGGATTCGAATGGTGGTGGAGAGATCATGGCCAAAGTCCTGACGATCGCACGCGCGGCGGCTGTTGCCGCTGCAATGACGCTGATGACCGGTGCTGCAAGCCTGGCCGCAACCATCCAGGCGACCTTCAGCCTGTCCGGCCCCGCCTATGCGGTCGACCCCGGCCTGCAGATCGGCACTAGCACGACGAGCGGCTCCTTTTCGCTGAACCTCTCGCTCGGCCAGTCGCAGGTGATCAACCTCTTCGACATCTGGTCGATGGAAAACAAGGTCGATCCGGATGACCTGACACCGCGCGCGCTTTTCGCCGATTTCACGCTGGCCGCAACCGGGGCGACCGGGACGGCCATGGGCCTTGTGAACGGCTCGATCGCCGCGCCGTTCCAGTGGGGCAATCTCAACTGGATGGCACCGGTGATCCTGCAGGCGCAGGGGGGCAATCAGGTTGTCATCTCGCTCGCAGGCGCGATCTTCGGCTTTGCCAACGGCAGCCTTGCGGCGGGCAACCAGACCTACAGCAATGGCCATGTCCTTGCGATCGTCTCCTACATCCCGGCCGCGGTTCCGCTGCCGGCCGGCGGGTTCCTGCTGATCGCCGGTCTCGGCGGCCTTGGTCTCGTGCGGCGGCGCGCCCGCGCCGCCTGAGGCCGCCCGCAACCGGCGCGGTAAGCCGCGCCGGCCCATTTGGAGGAAATACATTTGACCAAGCAAAGCAATATTCTGTCGGCTCTCGCCCTTTGCGCGTTCGCCTGCCCGGCCGCTGCGGCCACTGTGACATTCGACCTGACCCAATCGAGCGGCAGCTCCTGGCTGAACGTGCTGAACTACAGCGCTTCCGGTCTCGGCATGGCTGCCTCGGGGGCGACCTACAGCAATTCCAATACCATCAACGGCACGGCGCAGGTGCGCACTTTCGCGGGCACCGGCCTTGGTATTCGTTCGCCCGGCGATACGAACAATCAGATCGACGGGTCGGGCTCCAACGAACTGGCGCTTTTCACCTTCAGTCAGGCGGTGACGCTCCTGTCGGTCGGCTTCACGCCCAGCACCGTCGCGGCCGATGACTTTTTCGATCTGTTCACCGGCAACGGTGGCCCCACGACCATCCAATACCTCGATCTGCAGGCCAGCGCGAATTATCTTTTCCCGACGCCGCAGACCGCCCTGACTTTCGGGATCGGTGCCTATTGGGGGTTTTCCGAATATTATCTGAGTTCGATCACCGTAAGCTTCCCCGACATGGCGCCGGTGCCGCTTCCGGCGGCGGGCGCTGCCCTTCTCGCCGGTCTTGGCGGGTTGGGGCTGCTTCGCAGGCGCCGCGGGGCCTGAGGATCGCGAAACGGCAAAGGGCGGCCATCTGGCCGCCCTTTCCGTCTCGTGCAGGGACTGGTCAGTCCATCTGCTTGAAGTTGAAGGCGGCACCTTCCTTGATGCCGGAGGGCCAGCGCGAGGTGATGGTCTTCGTCCGCGTGTAGAAGCGGAAAGCGTCCGGCCCATGCTGGTTGAGGTCACCGAAGGCCGACTTCTTCCAGCCGCCGAACGTGTGATAGGCCAGCGGCACCGGGATCGGAACGTTGATGCCGATCATGCCGACATTCACGCGGTTCGCGAAGTCGCGCGCCGTATCGCCGTCACGGGTGAAGATCGCGGTGCCGTTGCCGTATTCGTGATCCATGGCATGGCCGAGCGCTTCCTCATAGCTCT
>JAWKWX010000028.1:0-30090 GCA_041397305.1 Paracoccaceae bacterium
AATTGTCGATCCTGACCTCTGCCGTGGCGCTGCCGTCGTTCACGAAATGCAGGCTGCCGCCGCCAAGGCGCACCGAGAAGCTTCCGCGGTCGCCTGGTTCATCCTGTTCGGAACAGGCACCGTGGAGCGGCGCGCCCAGGCACAGGGTCTCCGTCCCGGCGGTGCAATCGCTCTTCGGTGCGGGCGCGCAGCGATAGCTGACCCGCACCGGGCCGCCCGACACGAGCACCAGTGTAAGAAGGCGGTTGTCGCGCTTCGGATCGCGGGCAAGCGAAAGCTGTGCCTGCCCATCTTTCGCGAGCGAGACCGCCGTCGTCCCGTCGGCAAAACTTTCGACATGCGGGGCGAAGGCAGTCGCAACGCCGCCAAGCGCCTTCGCCCAGGCGGGCGGAGGAGGGGCGTCCTCCCCCGTCTGCCAGGTCCGTCCCGTCGGCGCGAAGATCATCGCCGCGACGAAGACGAGGCCGAAAAGGCCGAGGCCGATGAAAAGCCAGCGCATCAGGGAAACCAGATGCGCCAGATGGCGAGAAGGATCAGGATCAGCAAAATCGCCTCGCCGATGATCGACAGGATCACCTTCGCCAGGACCGGCCAGTCGAGCCAGCCTGTCCCGTCGCCCGAGGGCAGATTGCCGGTCCGGCCCGTCGGGTTGTGGGTGTAGGCCCAGAGTTCCCAGGGATTGTTGAAATAGCCCCACCACATCGGGAAATGGGTCGAGATGCGGACATTCGCGGAATTCCTGCCCGGCGCCAGCATTCCGATCAGGCCGGCTGCCCCGAAAAGGATGAGCCAGCCGAAATAGGTCATCCAGAAGAAGGGCCCGAACAGGCGGTTCTGGAAGACATGGGTCTGCTCGTGGGTGTAGATGCCCGCGCCGGGGCCGTTCCCGAGGCTGGACAGGACATTGCCCTGGGTGAAGGCGAAACCCGGCTTGATCGCGAAACCGCGCGCGTAGCGATGCGCACCGCGCCGCCCGTCGCCGTCCTGGAAATTGCCCCAGCCGAGGTTGATCAGGTGGATCAGGAAGGCATTGACGTTCAGCGGCAGGCCCCAGGTGAAATCGGAGATGAAGGTGACGACCCCAAGCCCGGACCAGTTGTGGACCTTGTGGAACCCGTCGAACCAGCCGCCGCCCGCGCCGAGCGCCATCGCGATCCAGAGATAGCCGGACACGCCCCAGAGGCTGTCGCCGGTGGCGGCAAGCCCGATCATGTCGATGATCCCCGGCCAGATCATCAGGAAGAAGCCGGTGCCGATCATCGCCGCATTGGTCGCGCCGCCCAACCAGATGAAGAAGGCAACGATCAGCTGGGCGAAGAGGGCGCCCACCAGCGTCGTCAGCCCGGCCTCGACGCCGTTCTTCGCGGCCTCTCCTGCAGACCTGCCCTGGATCAGGCGGACGATCAGGGCCAGAAGGAAGCCAAGAACCGCGAGCCCCAGCCACACGAGGATGCGGACCACCGAGTAGAATTCAAGAAATGGATTGTCCATGATGGCCTCCCGCCGCCTGGATCAGGGTTGAACGAACTGGCCCCTCATCGTCTTGGTCATGAAGGGCGACCAGATGACCGGGCCCTCGATCACGTCGATCCGGTCGAAGATGTTGCAGCGCAGGCCCGAGCAGGGCACGGGATTGTAGAAAAGCGCGACGGTGCTGCCCTGTTCGAGCCGCACGGGCCCGGCCGGATCTGTGCGTTGCACAAGGCCGTTCGCGCTGCCACTCGCGACCTTGTTGTAGGCAACACCAAGGCCAAGCCCGCCGAGAAGCGTCACCGCATCGCCCACGCTCTTGCCCGTCAGGTCGGGCAGGGTCACCTGCGGCGCGGGCGGCGCGGCATTCTTGATCGCGTCGAGTTTCGCGACATCGAGCGCGACAACCCCGTCGGCGACCGACAGCGCGGGGGCATATTTCACGTCGAACCCTTCGGCCACGAGGGTCGTGATGACATCGGCCGGGAAGACTGCGCCCGGGAAGCTGCAGACGAGCGAGGAGCAGGCGGCATTCGGCGCCTGGATCGTCAGCGTCGCGTTCGCCGCCTCGGCAAGCTTCTTGCCGGCCTTGGGATCGGTCCGGAGCACGGTCAGCTCGGTCGCACCGCTTTCGCGGACGGTGGCGAAGGTGACACCATGGCCGACGGTTGCCACCTGCATGGCCGCCGCCTCGGCGCGCTGGGTGCCGACATCGGGCATTTCGGCCAGATCCTTGCCGCCGCCACGCATCACGAAAAAGGCGACCGCGCCGCCGACCACGAGAATCAGGACGGCGGCGACAGCGAGTATCCACCAGGGGAAGGATTTCTTCGGTGCATCGACGACCGGCGGTGCCGCCAGGTCGAAGGCGACGGTCGGACCGGTGACGAAATCGGTGTCGGGGTCCTGTTCGGCCGTCACTTTCAGCTGGAAGCCGTATTTTCCGGCCGGCGCACCTTTCGGCGGACGGACTGTCACTTCCACCGCTTCGTTGCCGCCGAAGTCGAATTCCTTCTCCACCTCGGCGGGCGAGGTGTCGGGCGCGCCGGTGATGGCGAACCAGCTTGGATCGGCGCCGCTTTGCGGCTCGATCCGGATGCGGCCGGTCTGGGCGCGCGGACCCATGTTGCGCACGGTGAAGCCGACCTTGCCGGGCGGGATGGTGCCGTCGGCCCCGGGGGGCTGCATGTCGAGACGGGTGGGAGCGTCGGAAATCTGGAATGTGGGCACTGTCAGTCCTCCTCTTCTGTCTTTTTCGGCGCATTGGCGGCGTCGACGAGGTCGAAGGTCGCGAAGGCCGGCTTCTCGCCATGGATGATCGAAAGCACGAGGTCGCGGCGCGGGGTTGCCGCCTCGGGCAGGGTGACGCGGAAATGAAACGGCTGGCGCGGGTCTTCCCGGACCGTGAAGCCCGCAACTCCGGTCGCCGTTTCGAGGAACCGCACCAAGGTCGCGGCGCTGCCCCTGCGGCGGCCAAGCTCGGCGCCAAGGGCCGCAAGTTCGCGCAGATCGCCGGGGAAGGGGCGATCCGCGCTCTGGTCGTCGGGACGGTCGAGATAGCGGGCAAGCCCAACCCAACCGGCAAGCGCGGGCACCAGCCGGTCCGGCGCGCGGCGCGGATCTATCAGCGATGGCGGATCGGCGATCGCCGCCTCGAGTGAACCGTGAAGCGCCGACATGATCTCCAGCAGCGCGGCGAGCGGCCCGCCCTCGTCGAGGTTCGTCCGGTAGATTTCCGGCAGGAGGAGGCCGATCTCAGCCGCGCGCATTCGCCGCCTCCTTCTTGGCCTGCAAATCGCTCATGAAGCTCAGCCGGTGCTCGCCCGCGCAGTAAAGCCAGTTGGGCGGCAGGGGCGCACGGTCGGTGAACCGCCGACCGCCGACCGCATGGAATGACAGGCCCTGCGCGTCGCCCCGGAAGAGACCCTGTTCGGTTCCGGCGAGCAGCAGGGGCATGTCGCCCTGGCCAAGCGCCACCGCATCCACGGGCAGAAGCCGCGCGCGGTCGGCGTCGATCGGCAGGCCCGAGGTCAGAAGCGGTGCCGTCCAGGCCGGATCGGCAGCGGCCGCGTCGAGGATCAGGACGCCGCCGTCGCGCGTGCCCGCCGCGACGCGGGCGCCCGCCACCGCGAAGGACAGGCAGGAGCCGCCCTTCCAGCCCTTCGACAGCACCGTCCATCCCTGCGGGTCGAGCCCGTCTGCGCGCACCGAGATGCGCATCATGCCCCTTCCGACCTCGCCGCCCTCGGTCCAGATCGAGGCCCAGAGCCAGAGCTGCCCACCATCGCGCACGAATTCCACCGCGCGGATGTCCTGCCCTTGCGAGCCGGGCAGAAGCTGGAATGTGCCGGGCGCACCGGCGGCGGACGACAGCCAGACGCCTGCCTTGCCACGCGCGGCAAGCGCGGTAAAGCGTTGGCCGGACTGGCTGGTGCCGGTCGCGACCGCATAGAAGCCGCCCTGATCGACCGCGCCGCCATCGACCTTCACCGGCAGAATGCCGCGCGGCCCGTCGCGGTCGGCCTGGAAAAGCCCGTTCTTCGCCGCGATCATCAGCCAGCGCCGACTGTCATGTACCGTCACCGCCAGATCGTTGACCTGGTGCTGGATGCGCTCCAGTTCCTCCCAGCCCTCGCCGCAGGTCGGTGACACGACGATCCGCGACTGACCGTCGACCGTGAGGCCGACAACCGCGAGGAAGCCCGGCTGATCGGCGTCGGCGGCAATCGCCACCGGGCGGGCGTCGGGCCAGGTCAGCACCCGCTCCCAGCTCGTGGCATAGTCGAGCGAGCGATAAAGCCCGTCGACCATCAGGGCATAAAGGCAACGCGGCTGGTGCGGATCGGTGAAAAGCCGCGCCGTGTCGCCTTCCGGGCCAAGCTCGGTCGTCAGCGTGAGCTGTTCGGCATAGCGCACGCCCGGATCGTCGAGGATCGCCTCGTAGACATCCGACACCCGCAGCGTCTTGCCGAAGGGCCAGTCGCCCAGGGGCGAGACGAGCGCATTCAGCCGCCGGGTGACCCGCCGCTCGACCGCCGCGAGGTCTTCGGACGGTGCCGCTGCAATGCGGCCAGAGATCGCGAGCGGCAGGCATTTTGCCCATTTCACTTCCGTCCTGACCCCGATCGGGCGGCGAATGTCGATGGTCATGCGTATCCGCTCGCGCAGCGGGCCGGTCTGGCCGGCCGCCAGCGCCTCGGCCGTCACGGCACCGCTGTCAGGATCTGGCGTCACGCCCGGGACGGCCAGGACCTCCACAACGCCATGGCGGCCGAAGATCCAGGCCTCGCGTTCGGCATAGGCCTTGGCGCGCGCCACGCCCCCTGCCGAGAGCGCGGCCTGCGTGAAATCGTCGGCCGTGACCGCGCATTCGAGGTTGCGCACCGCATCACGGCCACGCGCAAGGAAGGCCGCGATCGTCTCGCCATCCTCGCCGCCTGTCGCCCGTGCGGGGTTGGTGACGCTGATCGCCGGGATCCGTTCGCGAAGCTGCGTAAGCGTTCCGGCCGCGACATTGCCCGCCCGGCCACCGCCGGTCATGTACCAGGCGCGGATCTGGGCTGCGGCGGGTGGTACGTCGGCCAGGGTGGCGGTCAGCGCGCGCGCCGCGCCGGTCGCGGGCGCAAAGGTGATCCGGCCGACCCCACGGTCGGCAACGTAGGCGCGGGTCGCCGTCCGGCCGGCGAAATTCCCGACCTCCTGCCACAACAGGAACGTGCGCCCGTCCACCGTGATCGTCCGCGCCTCGGCGGGCAGATCGCCGCCCTGCCATTCGACACCCACCCGCAATTCCTCTGCCGCGCCGAGCGGACGCAGGATCGGCGCGCGGCGTACCGCGAAACTCTGCCCGCCGTCGCCATTGCCGGTGCCGATCACTTCGCCCGCCACGATCTCGGCATGAACCGCCAGAACCTCGGCTTCGGCGGCACCTTGCGGGAAACGGACCGGTGCGAGCGTCACGAAGCCGATCTTGCCGCTCGCGTCGGAGACATGAAGCCCCTGCGGCAGCTCCGCCTCCGGCCGCTCGTCGCCCTCGCGGGTGAAGCGCAGCATCACAACGGCGGCGGCGGGTGCCATCGGCGAGACGCCGAGAAGCTTCAGCAGTTCCGCATGCATCCGCTCGGGCAGCCGGTTCAGCCGGTAGAGCATGGTTTCGGTCAGCCAGGCATAGACCTCGACCAAAGTCATGCCCGGATCGCCGGGATTGAGGTCGGTCCAGCCCGGGCAGCGGGCGGCGATGATCTCTTTCGCCTCGGCCACCAGGTCGGCGAAACGGCGGCTGTCGAGGGGCGCGTCGTCACGCATCTTCATTCACTCCGCTGAGGTCGAGCGCGAAGGACAACTCCCCCCGCGCCTGGGACAGGCGCACCCGATATTCGAGCCAGATGCGCAACCTTTCGGCTGCGCCTGACGGGTCGGCGCCCGCGTCGAGCCTGAGGATCGTCACGCGTGGCTCCCACCGCTGGATCGCCTGGCGGACGTAATGGATGGCAAGACCCGCCGTCGTGGCATCGTTCGGCGCAAAGACCAGCCGGTCGAGCGGGCAGCCGTAAAGCGGCCGCATCACCCGTTCGCTGGGGATGGTGGCGAGGAGGAGCATCAGCGACTGGCGGATCACCGCGTCGCCTGCAAGCATCGCGACCCCGCCAGCCGGCGTCAGCACGATGGCGCGGCCTGCGACCGCCTCGCCGCCCAGACCGCCGAATGTCCAGCCCGTCAGCATCGTCATTCACTCACCGCCAGAAGGTCCTGCCGCGCGCCGGTCACGCCGAAAGGCACGATGTTGAGCTGGCTCCAGTTGGTGCGGCCGGTCGCGCTGTCCTTGCACAGCGCCTTGCCGCCGATGGTGACGAAGGCGGAATAGGAGGGGCTTTCGTCGACCGCCACTGTCTTCGTGCAGGGCGGGGTCGAGGGGGTCGCATGCGGGCAGGCGGCAATGGGACGGTGCAGAAGATCCGGTTTCACCAGCGCGAGGACCCCGTCGACCGTCACGAAATCCTGGCTGGCATCAAGGCCGACGGTCCCGGAATGGGCGCATTGCAGGAACGACTTTTCGGTCAGTGCGAAGGTCATCGTCAGCCCCTTTCGAACTTGATCGCGTCGGCGCGGATGGTGATCGTCTTGCCCGGCGCCTCGATCACCATGTCCGAGGCGGCGGCGAGCCGCGTGCGGCGCGGCGTGATGTCGAGAAGGCTGCCGGAACGGTTGGCGAGCCTCAGCGCGCCGTCCTTGCCCTTCAGTTCCAGCACCTGTCCGTCCTGCGACCTGAGATACAGGCCGCGCGGCTGATCCTCGGCGCCCTTCGGCAGCCTTTCGGTGCCGTAAAGCCCGCCGATCACATAGCCGCGCGCCGGGTCGCCGTTGGGCAACAGGACCAGCACCTTGTCGCCGCGGTCGGGCAGGGCCGCGAGGCCCTTGCGCGCACCCGCACCCGCGATCGCCACATGCATCCAGCCCGCGGCAGCGGCGCCGAAATCCGTCAGCGTCACCGCGCAGCGGCCGAGCCCCTCGGGATCCTTCACATCGGTCACCTCGCCGACGGTGACATGTGCGGTGCCGCTGCGCACGGGGCGCGTGGGCCGCGCGGTCGAAAATTCCGTCACATAGCCTTCGGCGGCACTGATGCGGTGCAGCGCCCGTGTCAGCGCATAATCGCCGGAGAACGGACCCGGCACGCCTTCGATGCGCACCAGGCGCCCGGGCGCAAGCGACGGGTCGCCTTCCGCAAGCCCCTCGATCACCGCCACATCGGCCGCCGCCCTGTCGATGCCGCCCTGAAGCTCGGCCTCCGCCGCGCCCGCGCTGTCGCTCAGCCGGTTCAGCCAGGCGCGTTCGCCCATGCCGAGATCGCCGCCCGGATCGCGCATCTCGACCCGGTCCTGCCGGGCGAGCGAGAGTGAGGTGTCGCGCTTGTCAAGCGTCACGGAATCGCGCCCGAGATGCTTGCCGCCCGGCAGCCAGGCGTCGCCGGACAGCGCGGCGCGGAACGCCAGGAGCGTACGGCCCCGGGCGAGTGTGACAGGCTCCTCTCCATCGCCTGCAAGCGACAGGAGCCGCAATTCGGCATTGCGGATGGTGGGATAGAGCCCGGCCTCCGCCGCGACATCACAGAGAAAGTCGAGGTCGGTCTGCTCGCCCTGCAGGATCAGATGGCGGGAAGGCGTCGGCTCGTCGATCCGCGCCGAAAGGCCGATGTCGCCCGCCAGCCGTCGCGCCAGATCGGCGGCAGAGGCGTTTTCGAGCGCGATCAGGCTCTGGCGGCGGGCGAGCGGGTGCAGTGCGTCACGCGCGACGAGGCGGAAAAGGGCCAGGCCGTCGGCCGTTTCCTCAGCGGCCACAGCGGTCACCTTGCCGTCGAAGAGCGCGCCGCCGGTTGCCAGCCCGACCGACAAGGCGGGTCCGGGCATCAGGCCGGATAGTGCCGCGTCTGGCGGGTCGGCGAAGACAAGTTCGGCCACGGCGGGCGCGCCGAGCGCCTGGGTGACGGTGACTTCCGTCAGGCGCGCGGCAAGCGCGCCGTCAAGGGCGGCACCGTCAAGTGCCAGCGTCAGGCGCGGAAGCTGGAGGAGCGCAAGCGTCATGCCGCACCCCCCGCCGTCACCGTGGGAGATCCTGCTGCAGGGATGGTCAGCACGGTTCCCGCCTCGATCCTCAGCGGATCCTCGATGCCGCTTGCGGCCGCGATCGCCGACCAGGCGGCCGGTGAGCCCAGATGGTCGTTGGCGATCTGGTAAAGCGGTGTCGCGACATTGCCGTCAGCATCCGCGATCACCTCGACATAGGCCGCGTCCGTCCCGCCTCCCGCCTCCGGCAGCGGATAGTCGCCGAGCCCGGGCAGGGCGGGCGCGGGTTCGAACCGGTCGGGAGAAGGCGGTTGGGTGTCGGGGACGCGGCGCAGGCGCAGCGTCAGCCAGGACCGCTGCGGCATGCCGCCAAGGCTGAACCGCTCCAGCCGTTCGGCGGCGGCGGTGACGACAGCGGGCAGGTTCCAGGCCCGGCCCCAGATGAAGCGCACGACCGGCGCCTCGGTCGCCGTGCCGCTGGCGCGTGCGGGTTCGGCGAGACCCCAGAGGGGGCGGGTCAGGTCGCGCACATCCGGATCGGCGGGCGGCAGCGCAGGCTGGGGGGCTTCACCGCCCAGCGTCTGTACGGGCGGGGCGGGCGGGGCCGCTGACGCGGCAAAGCTCGCGGCTGGATCGAGGCTTTGCGCCAGATCGGTATCGAAGAGCAACTGCAGCTCGACCTCGGTCACCCCCCCGCCGGTGACGATCAGCGGATCGTCCGCCCCGGCGGCGCCAAGGATCGTCCCACCGCGCGACGCGCGGGTGCGGATGCCTGCCTGCCGGGCGAAGGTCAGGCTTTCGGGGTTCAGGAGGCATGCGATACGCTCGCCCGTCGCCTCGATCAGAAAGACTACCCGGTCCATGTCCGCGCCTCCTGTTCGGGCCGGGGTGCCGCCCAGCTGTGAGGCCGCGCCAGAGCCTCCGGCGCGCCCGCTTCGGCGGGATCGGCGGGAAGGACGGGCCAGAGGGTTTCGATGGCCATGGCGGCTGCACCCGGGTCCGGCGAGTGTGTCTGGTTGCCCGGTTTCCTGCCTGACCCGGTGAGCGGGGCGAGGGGCGCCGGGCGCGCGGGCGGAGCATCTTGCCACGCCCACGGCTGTCTGGTCGGCAAAGATGGTCCGACAGTGGCGGGCGCGCTGCGCGGCGGATTCTCCGCCGGATGCAGAAAGGCGGGCGGCACAAGGGGCGCGCGCGACGGCACGGGTGGCTGCACATCGCTTGCAGTCGTCTGCGGCCGCGCGGCGCCTGCGGCTTCAACGGAGGGCGAGGAGGCTTGCGCGATGACGGGCGCCACATAAGGGCGTTCGACGCCAGTCGCGCCGCCTGCCGAGCCCGGTGTGCTCATCTCGCCGGGACGACCCGACACGGGTAGGGCGGGACCGGCGAGGGGCCGGTTCGGACCCGGAAGATCGCGCGGGGGCCGGTCCGGTTTCCGCGCCTCGAAGGCTGGTGCCGCGTTCGGCGCAAGGGTCCGCGGCTCGGCATCCGGCGCAAAATCGGCGACAGGATGTGCGCGTCGCCCGTGCCCGGCCGACGCGGGGGCAGGGGCTGGCTGGGAACGCCTGTCGACCGTGCCGGAGGCTTGCATGAACTGCGGGCGCGGGTGCTGCCTTGTCGCCTGGGGTGCGCGCGGCCCCTCAGGCGCGGGCGCGGCGGTCCGATCGACCGTTGGGCCGGTGCGTGCCCGGTCGTGTGCGGTGTCTGGAATGGTTGAGGAAGGGGCGGTATCCGGCAGGGGCGGTGCCGCCGCGGGCGCGGGTGGCGCGGCGCTCTCGCCGCCGATGCGTGGCGCGGCCGGGGCCGCTGCCGCAAGCGCGCGAAGCCAGACCTCCGGCGCGCCGGGGTAGCGCAGGCGCAGGGCGGCGAGCGGGTCGGGGCCGATGTCCGGCCCTGCCGCGGTCGTCTCCGGCGCGATCGCGTCGGCGCAGCGGCGCAGCACCTTGGCCGCGCCGCGCCGGATATGAAGGAAGAGCTCCACCGCCACCCCTCAGGCCCGTTCGAGCCGGTCGAAGGCCAGTTTCAGCGTCTCGACCGCGATCTCGCGGCCGAGCGCGTCGAGCGATGCGCCCTGCCATTCCGACGGCCAGGCGGCGAAGAGGTTCCAGCGCAACGCCTCGGCCGAGCCGGAGGCGTCGAGCATCAGGATCGAGATGTCGCGCCGGTCCACCCGGCCCTCGATCGACTTGTGCATCCAGTCCCAAAGCTCGCGGCCGCGCGTCAGGCCATAGCGCAGCGTCACTTCGGCATAATCGACCCGGCCGGGGATATGGCGGACGATCTGGTTCAGCCCGCCTTCGCGGTATTTGATCGGTTCCACCCGGACGCCAAGGCCGGTCACTTCGGTGAAATGACCGGCGGTCACCCCGCCGATCTCGACCTGGAACTGAAACGCGCGCAACGGATCTTCGGGCATCGCCCCTTGGGCGGCATTGGTCTGGGCTTGGGCTGTTTCGGGCATCGTCTTTCTCCTTCCGGGGAATGGGTCAGATCACATCGGGCGCGGCATGGCCGATGCGGAAGATCACGAATTCGGCCGGTTTGACCGGGGCAAGGCCGATCTCGATCACCACGCGGCCTGCGTCGATCACGTCCTGGGTGTTGGTTTCGGCATCGCATTTGACGAAGAAGGCCTGTTCAGGCGTCGCTCCCATCAGCGCGCCCTGCCGCCACAGGAGCGTCAGGAAGGATGAGACATCGCGCCGGATGCTCTTCCACAGGCGCTCGTCGTTCGGCTCAAACACCACCCAGTCGGTGCCGCGCTTGATCGAGGTCTCGACCATGGTGAAGAAGCGCCGGATCGGCACATAACGCCATTCGCTGGCTTCGGCCGCCAGCGTGCGACCGCCCCAAAGAACCGTGCCGCGGCCGGTGAAGAACCGGATCACGTTCACGCTTTTCGGGTTGAGCTGGCCCTGTTCGGCGTCGGTCAACCGGCGGCTGAGGCCAAGCGCGCCGCGCACCACCATGTTGGCGGGCGCCTTGTGGACGCCGCGCTCGGTATCGTTGCGGGCGAACATGCCCGCGATATGGCCCGAGGGCGGGATGGTCACCAGCGCGGACGGGTCGCGCGCGTCGCGGATCTGGATATGGGGGAAGTAGACAGCACCGTAGCCCCGCTCGCTTTCGCGCGGGCGAAGCGCTGCCTCTGCCTTCTTGTCGCCCGCATCGGCCTTGCCCTTCCTGTCACCATCAGCGGGCGGCGCGCCAACGCGGGTCAGGGCGCCGAGGTCGTCACTGTCGGCGGGGCCGTCGAGGATCGCGAAAGACGTGCTGCCCTGACGTTCGCAGAAGGTGAGAAGCAGGTCGGCGACCGAGAAGTCGCACAGGCCCGGCGCGGCCACCATCGCCACATCGTCAAGCGCGGCAAGCCGCTCGAGAGCGGCCGGAATGTCGCCCACCCCCGCCACATTGACCACATAGGCCCGCGAGCCGCCGTTGAGGAAAAAGCCCGCCACCGCATTCTCGAAGGGCGTGGCGCGCGGCGCCTCGGCCATGAACCGGTCGCGGAATTCACCCCAGTTCACCACCTGGACCGGCTCTCCCCTGCGGAAATCCTTCGAGGCGGTGCCGATGAAGGCGGCGGTCGTCGTGCCGACGGCGGCGATCGGCCTTGCGCCGGTGCTTACCTCTTCGACATAGACGCCGGGGGTCAGATATTCACCCATTGCGACTTTCCTCCTGTTTGAGGGGCGCAGGGCGCGCCCCGGTCGCGTCGATCCTTGCCGCCCGGGCATTTGGCCTCGGCGACGACTACTCAGTTCATCCGCCTGGTGCGCAGCACCGGCGGCTCCTGCACCACGCCCGCGGTGCGGCCCGGGCGGGCACGTTCGATGGTGACGTCCAGGTAAAGGCTCGCCGGATCGGCGAAATCGCCATAGCGGGCAATCGCCGCCTGGCCGGAAACGAGTGCCATGGGCAATGCAAGTTCACCCCCGCCCGCCGTCGGCATCGTCAGCACCGGCGTCGCGAGGGCGGCAAACATCAGATCGATCAGCGCCGCGTGGGCGGCCGCGGGATCGTCGCTCGTGACCGAGATGCGGTAGGTCAGGCACAGCCGGTGCGGACGCACGGCGAGATCGCTGAGGCTCGTCGCCTCTGCCGCCGCGACCAGGCGAAGCGTGACACCGGTTTCATCGGCCCCCGGCCTTGCCGCAAGCGTGACGGGAAGTCCGCCGGCGTGGGCCTTGCACCAGTCAAGAAGCGCATGCGTTGCCATTTGCAATCCTGCAGTCAAAAACGGTCGGGAGTGTCGTGAACCTGTCAATCGGTACGGACAGACAATCTGACAGACCCGGCGGCCGGGAATATCCCGCCGGGCGCCGGAACGCGGGTGCGTTGCCGGCCGAAAAGCATCTTCAATATCGCAATCACTCGCATGCCGGACCTCCCGCGCCCGCGTCTCCTGACGCAGGATCACGAATGGCGAGAGCCCCGCACGGCCTGAAATGACGTTAGGTCACCTTTGCAGCCTGCAAAAGTCTGCAAAACCTTACCTGGGGGCAGATTGCACGCGGAAGGCGAAACGGCGCGTGGCGACTGTGTCAGCGCAGCGACCGAGCGAGGCGCGCGATCAGCGCCGTCACCCCGTCCATCGTGGTCATCACTCCGGGCGAAAGCCTGAGCGTTTGGCCGCGCGCATCACAGTGAATGCCTTCCTGCCGCAATGTATCGACAAGGGCCGGGGCAGGGCGGTCGTTCGGCAGGCGGACCATCAGCGAGCCGCCGCGCTGTTGCGGCGCGCGCGGCGAGGCGAGCGTCAGGCCGAGCCCGTCGAGCCCCTCAAGCATCGCGGCGGACAGGGCACGATTGTGAGCAAGCAGGGATGCCAGATCCTGTCCCGCATGCCAGTCGAGTGCCGGAAGCGAGGCAACCGCCGCCATGACGCCCGGCGTGCCCTGGTCAAAGCGCCGCGCATCGGGGGCGAAGGCGAAGCGGTCGAGATCCCAGCGGAAGGGATTGTCCTGGCTGAACCAGCCGCGCAACAGGGGTTCGCACTCCGGCAGCAGCGCGGGCGCAACGTAAAGCGCGCCGGCACCCGGCGTGCCGCACATCCATTTGAGGCTGGTCGAGACGGCGAAATCGACCGCGGGGGCCATCACGTCAAACGGCAGCAGGCCCGCGCCCTGGGTGATGTCGACGCCGATCAGGCTGCCCATCCGCCGCCCGTGCGCGACCAGCGGTTCAAGCTCGATCCGGTGCGACGAGGTCGAGGAGACCCAGGTCAGAAGGGCCAGACCCACATCCTCGTCCCACCGGCCGAGGTAGTCTTCGTCCTCGACCCAGTGCGCGCCCTGCCGCAAGGGCACCGTGTCAAGCGTGAAGCCCATCGGTTCGGCAAGGCCCGCAAGCAGGAAATGGACCGAGGGAAAGCAGTCCGCCGCGATCAGAAGCCGTTTGCCGCGCAGCCGATCCGGGGGCAGGGCGGTGATGAGCGAGGAAACCGCCGCCGTCACGCTTTCGGCCGTCGTGACACTGCCCGGGGTCGCGTTCAGGATTCCCCGCCAGCGGTCGATGAACCGCTGCCGCAGGCCAAGCACCGCGGACCATTGCCCGTCATCGGCACGGCCCCAGACCCCGGCGAAGTCGGTCATCGCGCGGGCGAGGTCGTCTGCCTTGCCCGGATACTGGCCGATGGAGTGATAGAGGAAATAGCGCGATCCGTCCGGCTGGTCTGTCATGGGGCACCTCTCGGGTCGCAGATTGCCTTCCGGCACCGGATGTTTCAAGCTTGAAATACCACTCACAGCAACTTTCCGGCCGGGGCATGGTCTTTGGCCACAGCCTCTGGCAGTCTCGACCCGACGAAAGGACATGATGATGCGTTTTCCCGATTCCCTGAAGCTTGAGAACCTTGCCGTTGCGGTCGATGACGACGGGATCGCGACCGTCGCGCTGAACCGGCCGGAAAAGCGCAATGCGCTCGACAGCGCGACGGTCGAGGAGCTGGTCAGCCTCTTCAGCGCCCTGCCACGGTCGGGCGTGAAGGTGGTGGTGCTGAGGGCCGAGGGCCCGCATTTCTGCGCCGGTCTCGACCTTGTCGAACATTTCAACGAAGACCGGGAACCGGCCGATTTCATGCACCTGTGCCTGCGCTGGCACGAGGCGTTCAACAAGATGGAATATGGCGGCGTGCCGGTGATCGCGGCGCTCAAGGGCGCGGTGGTGGGCGGCGGGCTGGAACTCGCGTCCGCTGCCCATATCCGCGTGGCCGACGCCTCGACCTATTTCGCGTTGCCCGAGGGCCAGCGTGGCCTGTTTACCGGCGGCGGTGCAACGATCCGCGTGGCCGATCTCGTCGGCAAGGCGCGGATGATCGACATGATGCTGACGGGCCGCATCTACAAGGGCGAGGAGGCGGTGGCGGTGGGGCTGGCACAGTATCTCGTCGCCGACAGCGAGGCCAAGGCGATGGAACTGGCGCGCGTCGCCGCTGGCCACCCGCCGCTCACCAACTTCGCCATCTGTTCGGCGATCAGCCATATGCAGAACATGTCGGCCCTTGATGCAGCCTATGCCGAGGCGGTGGTGGCGGGCGTCGTCAATACCCAGAAGGCCGCGCGCGGTCGGCTGGAAGCCTTCGCCAACAAGACCGCCGCCCGGGTCCGGCCCGAGTAGCTAGGATGGTCCTGCAAGGGCCCCTGCGCGGCATTGCGATGAAACTCGCCTCGGTCGTGGTGTTCATGACCATGGCGACGTTGATCAAGCTGGTGGCCGACCGGGTGCCCGCGGGCGAGGTGGTCTTCTTCCGCTCGGCCTTCGCGATGCCGGTGATCCTTGTCTGGCTCGCGGCAACCCGCAGTCTCGGTGCGGGGCTCCGGACGGCGAGCTATATCGGCCATCTCTGGCGCGGGCTCGCGGGCACCACGGCGATGGTTTTCAGTTTCGCGGGCTATGGCCTCCTGCCGCTGCCCGAAGTGACGGCGGTCGGCTATGCCGCGCCGCTTCTCACCGTCGTCTTCGCCGCGATGTTTCTGGGCGAGGAGGTGCGCGCCTTCCGCATCCTGACCGTCGCCCTCGGGCTTGTCGGCGTCCTCGTCATCCTCTCTCCGCGCCTCGGCGCGATGGAGACGGGCGGCGCGGTTGGCGGTCTGGGCGCCCGCGAAGCGCTCGGCGCGGTGGTGGTGCTGACGGGGGCGGTCTTCGCGGCCCTGGCGCAGGTTTTCATCCGCAAGCTGGTGGCGACCGAAACGACCAGCGCCATCGTCTTCTATTTCTCGATGAATGCCGCGATCCTGTCGCTGGTGACCTTGCCCTTCGGCTGGGTCCGCCCGGATGCCGTAACGGCGGCGATCCTTGTCGCCTGCGGCCTTCTGGGCGGGGTGGGGCAGGTGCTTCTGACCTCTGCCTACCGGTTCGCCGATGCCTCGGTTGTGGCGCCCTTCGACTATGCCTCGATGATCCTTGCGCTCGCCATCGGCTATGTCGGCTTCGACGAGGTGCCGACGCCCGCGGTCATCGGCGGCGCGGCATTGGTGATCCTCGCCGGCATCCTCATCATCTGGCGCGAGCGTCAGCTCGGGTTCGAGCGGGCGCGGCAGCGCCGGTCGATGACGCCCTGATCGGGGCGGTTCGTCGTCGTCCCGCCACCCCCGTCGCCCTCGCGAGGAGAAGCCGAAGGCGCACGATAAGCGGCCCCTTCAGACCTCAAGCCAGATCGTCACTGGCCCCTGATTGACGAGGCGCACATCCATATCCGCGCCGAATTCGCCATTGGCGACCCGGATGCCATGGGCGCGCAGCGCGGCGGAGAAATACGCGTAAAGCCGTTCGCCCTCCTCCGGTGGCGCCGCCGCCGAAAATCCCGGCCGGTTGCCGCGTGAGGTATCGGCGGCGAGCGTGAACTGGCTGACCACCAGAGTCGCCCCGCCCGTATCGAGAAGCGAACGGTTCATCCGCCCGTCCTCATCCTTGAAGATCCTGAGTTTCACGATCTTGGCGGCAAGCGCGTCGGCGCGGCCCTCGTCGTCGCCCGCCATCGCGCAGACAAGGATCAGAAGCCCCGGCCCGATCGCCCCGGTCTCGCGTCCGGCCACCGTCACCCGCGCCTCGCTCACCCGCTGGACCAGCGCCCTCATGCGGCGATCTCCGCCGCCCAGGGCGGGTTGGCACCGGGGCGCGACACGGTGACCGCCGCCGCCCGGACCCCGAGGTCGAGCGCCGCACCGACATCGGCCTCCGTCAGCCGCGACAGCGCCGCCTTGCTCAGGCGCCCCGCACGGTCGAGCGACGCAAGCACACCCGCATTGAACGTATCGCCCGCGCCGACCGTATCGGCGACCTCGACCTTCTGGGCCGGCACGAACACAGAACCGTCCTTCGTGAATCCATGCGCGCCCGCCGCCCCTTCGGTGACGAGGACAAGCCTTGCCCCGCCCTCCAGAACCGTCCGTGCCCCCGCTTCGATTCCGTCCCCGCCGGACAGCCAGCGCAGGTCTTCGTCCGAGAGTTTCACGATATCGGCCACCGCCATCATCCGGCCGATCCGCGCCCGGTAGGCCGCCTCGTCCCGGATGAAGCCCGGGCGGATATTGGGGTCGATCATCGTGACGCGCGCGGGCGCCTCGCGCAGCATCAAGGCTTCATAGGCGCTGCCGCAGGGTTCCGACACCAGGCTGATGCCGCCGAAGAACAGGGTCGTGATGCGCGAGGGCAGGGAAGGCAGATCGGCCGTGCCCAGCATCCGGCCCGCCGTCCCCTCGTCATAGAAGGCATAGCTTGCCTGACCGTTCCTGAGCGCGACAAACGCCAGCGTCGTCGGCCGGTCGCTGCGGGCAAGAAGCGAGCAATCGACCCGGGAGGCTTGCAGCACCTCTTCCAGCAGCCTGCCGAAGAGGTCGGTCGAGACGCCGGAAAAGAAGCCCACGGGGGCACCGAGCCGCCCGAGCGCGATCGCGGTATTGAAGACCGCGCCGCCCGCATGCGGTGCGAAAGCCGCCTCTCCGGCGGTGGTTTCGCGCGGCAACATGTCGATCAGCGCCTCGCCAGTGCACAGGATCATCGCATCCCCCGGAATTTCACCCGCGGATGTTCGCGGTAACAGCGCCCTCTTAGCGGCGCGGCCCTTACCCCGCAACAGAAACCGGCTGCACCGGCGCGCGCGGCGGGATTGACGCAGGTCAAGGCGCGTGCGGGCGGCTTGCGCTAGGATAGGCCATACCAACGAGAGGAGGCCATCATGGTCGAAAAAGCATCCCTGCCGGGTCTGTCGGGCGGATTCTGGCCCTCGTTCTACGAACCGTTCCGCCATTTCAGCGCAAAGCTTGCCGAATGGGTCGCGCCCGCATCGGAGGCGTCATCCGACGACAGGCTCTACCGGATCGCCCTGGAACTGCCGGGCGTCGAGGAAAAGGATATCGAGGTCACTGTTGATGACGGTGTCGTCAATGTGAGAGGCGAAAAGCGGACGAGCCGCGAAGAGACAGGCGAGACCTGGTATTTCAGCGAACGCCAGTTCGGCAGCTTCGCCCGTTCCTTCCGCCTGCCGCCGGACGCCGACGGCGCGCATCTGTCGGCCGCGCTGAAAGATGGCGTCCTGACCCTCACGGTTCCGCGCGCGGCGCCGGAGGCGGCAAAGGTCCGCAAGGTGGCGATCGGCAAAGGCTGAGATCAGCGCCCGATGAGATGGCGCAGCGCGGTCGAGGCGCCTGCCGGGTCTTGCCCGATCCACAGGCCCGCGCCGATCGCAAGTGCCAGAAGAACAAGCGCGGCGGCGATCTTGATGCCCGACCAGGGCCGGTCGCCGCTGACCTTGCCGGTCTGACCGTTCACCACGAAGCTGAAACTTCTGCCGCGAAACCGGTAGGCCGCGGTCCAGGCAGGCAAGAGAACATGCTTGAAGGTCACGCCGGAAACATCTGTGTTCACTGAACTTATCTGCTGGCGGTCACCACCGATGTCGAAGCGGATGTCGCGCTCGATCGTCCGGTCCATCACGGCGCGCGCTTCGTCCATCCCGTCGTCAAGGGGCACCGAATAGGTCTCCGACCGGAAGCCCGCGAGATATTCCGGCTGATAGGGCTCAAGCCGCGTAAGATCCCAGGGCGCTAGGGCGTCGCCATGGCTGGCGGCAATCGACCGCGAAGCGGCCACCAGCACATCGTCGAAATCCCGCGCCACCCGGCCGGAAACCGGCGTCCAGCGAATCTGCTGTTCGCGCCGCATCTCGGTGCGCGCGCGCCCGGCCTGATCGCGCACCGTGACGGGCCGTTCGGTGTAATAGACGGTTCCGCGCCGACCGGTATAGTCCGACCGGGTGCGCGCGTCGAAGGTCCAGAAGGGCAGGTAGATGCCTTCTAGCCTGCGGCCCTTGCGGGCGTATTCGACAAGGCCCGACGGTGCGAACCACAGCGATCCGAGCCAAAGGCTCATCGCCCTGTGGGCCTCGTTCTCGGTGACGAGGAAAGGGGCGACCGCCTTCGGCCTGATCTGCCGCCTGGTGCCCGGATCGGCGACGACGGGCGTCGCGCAGAACGGGCATTCCATCGCATGAAATCCCGGATCAAAGGCGATGTCGGCACCGCAGTTGGGGCAACGCGACAGGCGCTTTTCCTCGGTCTCGGCGGCAGGCAGCTCTGCTTCGATCCCGCGCCGGAAGGCGATTTCCGGAATGGCACCGCGCGCGGGGCGAGCCGAGGCAAGGGGTTCGGTATGGCCGCAATGGTCACAGATGAGCCGGCCTTCGCCGGGCTGGAAACGCAGGTCTGCACCGCAACTCGGGCAGGGGAAGCGCCGCTCCGCCTCCGGCACGCCGTTGCCCGGGCCGTCCATCCTTACTTCTCGGGCTCCGGAAGCACCGTCGGCGCAGAGGGCAGGGGTGGTGGCTGGACGGTGAAAAGCCGCGCGAGGTCGGGGATGTCGCTGGCGGGTTTCCAGCCGTCCTGGCCCGGGGTCCAGACCAGGCTTTCGCGGCTGAACCGGCCCTCGGACACCAGCCGCGCCAGATGGGCGCGGCCATAGGGCCCGGTCGCCTGCCCGTCTTCGGCCAGATGCCAGACAATTTCCGGCGCGGCGGGAGGCGGCGGTGGGGCCGCCGGGGCGGGCGCGGCGCCCCAGGGCCCGATCCGCGCCCCCATGTTCATGCCCATGCCCGCGCCCATCCCGGCCCCGATGGCCGCGCCCATGGCGCCGCCTGCCGCACTGCCGGACTGACCAAGCGCTTCGGCCGCCGCATATTGGGTGAAGCGGTTCAGATCGCCGACGATCCCCATCGAGGTCCGCTTGTCGAGCACCGCCTCGACCGCCTCGGGCAGCGAAATGTTTTCGATATAGAATTCCGGTATTTCAAGACCATAGGCCGAGGCGGCGGGCGTGATGCCCTTGGCGACAAGCTTGCCGAGCATCTCGGTATTGGCTGCCATGTCCAGAAGCGGAATGCCCGAGCTCGCGATCAGGCGCGAAAAATCCTGCACGATGATATTGCGGATCTGGAAGCCGATCTCGTCGGCGGTGAACTCGCCATCGGTGCCGACGATCTCCTTCAGGAAAAGCCCCGGATCGGCGACCTTCATCACATAGGTGCCGAAGGCCCGGATCCGGGTCGGCCCGAATTCCGGGTCACGGACGATGATCGGGTTTTTCGTGCCCCATTTCTGGTCGGTGAAGCGGGTGGTGTTGACGAAATAGACCTCCGACTTGAACGGCGAGCGGAAGCCGTGATCCCAATGCTGAAGCGTGGTCAGGACCGGCAGGTTGTTGGTCTCGAGCTCATAGAGCCCGGGGCGGAAGATATCGGCGATCTGGCCCTCGTGAACGAAGACCGCCGCCTGGCCCTCGCGAACCGTCAGCTTCGCGCCGTACTTGATCGCATGGTCGTAACGCTCGAACCGCCAGACCATCGTGTCGCGCGTGTCGTCGGTCCAGTGGATGACGTCGATGAATTCGCCGGTGAGAAAATCGAGAATACCCATGTCACTCTCCCTGATCGGTCCGGCCTAACTTTCGCCCGGAAGCAGCTCCGCCGCAATGACGTCGATGATCGGTCGTGCCTCGTCAAGGGTCATGCCGGGCGTCAGGCGTGCATCGTACAGAAGGCGGATCATCAGTTCGTCCTGCCGCGTGAGGGAGGCGAATTCCTGATCGTCGTTGAAGATCGACGGCCGCGCGCGCGGGCTGTCGTTCACGAGGCCGAGCGCCTGGGCGAGTTCTTCCTCGATGCAGGCGAGGCGCATCTGGTCCGGCAGTTCGCCGCGGATCACGGCGAGCGCCCTGTCATAGCGCGGGCTCCGGCCCTGGGAATAGCTGAAGGCGGTGCAATAGGTGGCCGGTGCCATGGCGACGACCGAGCGGATCGCCGCCTCGGACGTGCCGGGCCGGAAAGCGCGGATGCGGGCGCCAAGCGCACGGCGTTCGGCCGGATTGCCGATCAGCACGAGGAAGTTCGGCCGGTCGGCCACCAGCCGGATCGGCAGGCCGCTCAGCCGCGACAGGCGGGTGAGATAGGCCTGGATCTCCGACCGGTCGGCACGGCGCTGGTCCAGCGGCACGGAGGCGCCGAATTCGACCGCGAGGCGGATCGGCCCGGTCCAGCGGTGAAGCCGGTCTTCGCGGTTGCTGGCCACCAGCCTGCCGCCGGTTTCGGAAAATTCGTCATGGAAGGCGATGGCGGCGACGTTGCGGGCAAGATCGGCCGCGGTGAAGGGCGTGTCGGGACCGCCGCCATCGGTTCGGAGCCGGTCCTGCGCCAGATAATTGGCCTCGATGCGTGCATAATAGGCTGAGGCAATTCGCGTCTCGTCATCGAGCGGCGCGAGCGTCGGGTCGGGAGGCGGGCTGTCGGCAAACCCAGGGGCCCGCGGCGCATCCGGCGCTGCGGGCAGATCGCAGGCGCCCAGCACAGCGACTGCGGCAAGGGCGACCAAAAGTCCGCGAACGGAACCTGTTCCGCACCCTACCATCTGTCGCCCCGACCCACAGCCCGCCTTCTTCAGCCCGTCTCTTGCCTCGGCCGCACTCTGCCATGCCGCGCCGGCAAGGCCAAGCCGCTTCGCGGCAGCCCCCATAAGCCGCTTCGCGGCGGGGGCGCTTGCGCTCAGCCCTTGCGGGGCTTGTCGCCGCCGGGTTTCGGGCGCGGCCCGCGGCCGGACCGGTCAGGCCCGCCGGTTTTCTTGAACCCGCCGCCCTTGCCGCCGCCCTTTCCGCCGTCCCTGGGTTTGCCGCCCACGGTGAAACCGCCACCTTCACCCGTCGCCCGATCGCCCTTGACGGGCCCCCCCTTGCCGCGCGGACGATCGCGATCCCCGAAGGAGCGCGGCCCGCCAGAGCGGCTGTCGGACCGCGTCTCTGCGCGCGCGGCGGGTTTCGGGGCGCGCGCCGGGCGGTCGCCGGGGGTGCCGTCACGCGCCGAACCTTTGCCGCCCGAACGGGCGCCGGAACCGAACCCCTTGCGGCCGGTCGCGTCGCGATGGTCATCCCGGCCACGCTCTGACCCGCCCTCGCGCTTTCCGCCTTCGCGCTTTCCGCCCGCGCGCGGCGCGTCATCGCGGCGGCTGTCGGGTTTGCGATAGGGCCGTTCGCCGTCACGCTCGCGTGGCTGGCGCGGCGGACGGTCGCCCTGCGGACCCGCGCGGCGCTCGCCGGTTGCGGCGGCGGCACGGCGGGCTCCGTCTCCGGCTCCATGACCGGCCGGGTGGCGTGGCTTGCGCGGCCGGTTGCTGGCCCCTTCGCCGCCCGCATCCGCCGATCCGTGCCGGGGCGGGCGCGGGGCAAAACCGTCGCCCTTGCGGCTCGCCGAGGGCGCGCCACCGCGCCGGTCGGCGCCGCGCTCGGGACCGCGTTCCGATCCGCGTTCAAACCTGTGTTCGGGCGACCGCGCCTTGCGCTCGCCCTTGGCCGCGCCGCGATCCTCGCGCCGGTCGGCGCCCCGTTCCATGCCCCGTTCGCCCCCCCGGCCGCCAGACCGTTCGCCGCGGTCCCGCGGCGCGGCGCCGGGCTTGCGCGCGGGCCGGTCTCCGCGTCCGCGCGGGCCGGCTTCGCCGCCACCGCCCGCTCCGACGGTCTTTTCGCCAAGCTGCTCGCGCAGCACGCGCGCCTTGACCTCGATCACCTCGCCCGGCTTCATCTCGTTCAGCCGGAAGGGGCCGTAGCTGACCCGGATCAGCCGGTTCACCGTGAGCCCGACCTCGGCCATCGCCCGGCGGATCTCGCGGTTCTTGCCCTCGCGCAGGCCGACTGTCAGCCAGGCATTGGCGCCCTGCTGACGATCGAGCATGATCTCCATCGGCTGGAAGTCCTCGCCATCGATGGTGATGCCGCGCTTGAGCGGATCGAAGGTCGCGGCATTCGGGCGCCCGTTCACCCGCACCCGGTATTTCCGCAGCCAGCCGGTCGAGGGCAGTTCCAGCTTCCGCTTCAGCTCGCCGTCGTTGGTCAGAAGAAGCAACCCTTCCGAATTGAGGTCGAGCCGACCGACCGACATGACCCGGGGCATGCCGTCGGGCAGGCTTTCGAACACGGTCTGGCGACCTTTTTCGTCGCGTTCCGAGGTCACGAGGCCGAGCGGCTTGTAATAGAGCCAGAGCCGGGCGGGCTGCGGCGCGTCGATCGGCTTGCCGTCCAGCGTCACCCGGTCGCCGGGCAGAATATCCAGCGCGGGCGAGGTGACCTTCTTGCCGTTGACCGAAACCCGGCCCTCGACGATCAGACGTTCGGCGTCGCGGCGCGAGGCGACGCCGGCGCGGGCCATGACTTTGGCGATCCGGTCGCCGGTTTCGGGTGTGTCGGTCATGGCCTACTCTATCGTTCGGGGGGCAGCGGGGAAAGCGCCCCCTTACAGGGCTTTTGCCTGACCGTGAAGGCTTGATCGCAGGGGCCGCGCAAGGCATCAGGGGACATGAGCGATTTTCGCAGCCAGATGGAGGCGGCGCTGGCCGAGGCGCGGGCGGCGGGCGCGCGCGGCGAGGTGCCGGTGGGCGCGGTCGTCGTGGCCCCCGACGGGCGGGTCGTGGCGGCGGCGGGCAACCGCACGCGGGAGATGAACGACCCCACGGCGCATGCCGAGATTCTGGCGCTGCGCGCGGCCTGCGCCGCGGCGGGCAGCGAGCGGCTGGACGGGCACGACCTCTATGTCACGCTCGAACCCTGTCCGATGTGCGCGGCGGCGATTTCCTTCGCGCGGATCCGGCGGCTTTATTATGGTGCGTCCGATCCGAAATCGGGCGGCGTTGCCCAGGGCGCGCGGGTCTTCGACCATCCGCAATGCCATCACCGGCCGGAAATCTATGACGGTCTCGCGGCGGAGGAAGCCGGACGGCTGCTGACGGACTTTTTCGCGGGTCGTCGCTGACAATTGTGGCGATCGGAACACATACAATCCGGCGTAACAAAACGGTACAATTCGATGCTTTGTAGGGGCACGAATCCGTGTATGGTGCACGCAGGTCGCAGCTCAGTGAGAAGGAGGCGCGAGATGAATGCATTTCTGATCCACATGCGCCTTCGGGAGCGGACCGGAGCCTATTGCGCCGATGGGGTGACCCTGAGCGCCGCACAGGGCTCGCGCCGCGGCTAAGCCGCCCGTGGCGGACACGGCACTGAACCGGCCGCCCGTTTTTCCGATCAACCGCTAACGTCCCCGGCCCGGCAGGCTTGCGCCTTTGCGCGTCCGTCTTCCGGTCCATCCATTGACCCTTCTTCCGAGAGGACCAGCGCCCAACGGCCTGGATATTCCGATGAACGCACAATTCATTGCCCCGAACGAACGGCCGCCCGTCACAGTCCCGGCGACTGTCATCGACGGTCTGATCGCTGAATATGGCATCTGGCGCACGCTCAGTGCCGTCCTCGGCGCCCTTCTGGCCCGCGACCGCAGGGTGGCGCGCCGGATGAACTACGAACTGAACGCGCATCTGCAGCGCGACATCGGGCTGGAGCCCGAGGCGAGCGCCCGGAAGTATTGGGAACTGCGCCTTTGATCCGCCCGTGCGGCCGCGCGCCGCCGGGTGGTCCGGCAATGGGTCGGGGCCAAATTTCTTCGCGAAGAAATTTGGCTCTGCCCGCGCGCCGGTACGGCCCCGCTACGATGCGGCGCGGGAGGTTCCCGCGTCCATCCTCAGACCCTGGCGGGGAAGGGGATCGATTTGAGCACCTCGGGCTCGATCACGCTGACCCCCGGCAGGCCCGCCACCAGTTCCTCCGCCGACTGGGCAAGCAGCGGGAAGGTGCGATAATGGCAGGGGATCACGGTGCGGAAATTGAAATATTTCCGCGCCGCCCAGGCAGCGCGCTTCATGTCCATCGTATAATGGCCGCCGCAGGCAAGAATGCCGATGTCGGGCGCGTGATATTCGCCCATCCAGCCCATGTCGGCCATGATGTCGGTATCGCCCGAGACATAGATCACATGGTCTTCGCCCGCGATCATGAAACCGGTCTCCGATCCGGCGGGCACCGGATCGCCCCCCTTGAAATCGACCGAGGAGGAATGGCAGGCATTGACCATCGTCACCTGTGCGCCGCCGAGATCGACGGTGCCGCCCTTGCCGAAGCCGATCGCCTCCGCCCCCTGCCGTTCGAACCATTCCGACAGTTCGTGGATGCAGGCGATCTTTATTCCGCCAGCCTTGGCAATGGCGAGCGCGTTGGCGGCATGATCGCCATGGCCGTGCGTGACGAGGATATGGGTCGCACCCGCCACCGCCTCGGTCTGGCGCGCCTCGGGGAACATCGGATTGCCGGTCAACCAGGGGTCGACGAGGAGGACCGCCCCCTCGATCTCGATTCGGAAGCCGGAATGGCCGAGCCAGGTAATATTCATCGCGCTCTCCCCGATATCTGATCGCCCGCAAATCCTGTCATGCGGATTTTTTGCGCCGGGCCGTGAACTTTTGCGTCATTCGTGCCCACCTGATGGATAAAGGAGCAAGAATGGCCGATCCAGGCAAGGAAAGATTGCGCGATGCGCTCGACCTCGCCGCCTGGCGGGGCGGCGAGCGGACGGCATTCGCCGATCTGGTCCGCCGCCGCTCGCCCCGGCTTTACGCCCATGCCCGGCGCCTGACGGACGATGCAGAGACCGCACGCGACATCCTGCAGGAGGCCTGGGCCGAGATCTGGCGCGGGATTGTCGGCCTCAGGGACGATCTTGCCTTCCTGCCCTGGGCCTATGCGATCACCACCCGCGCCGCTGCCCGCGCGCTGCGCCGGCGACAGGCGGGCAGGGCGCTTGCCGCCGATCTGGCGGTTCTGGCGCCTCGGGCAACGCCGCCGGTTCAGACAGAGGCCGCCCATGTCAACGGCATCCTCGCCCGCCTGCCTGCGTCAGACAGGGCGCTTCTGGCGCTCGCTGTCCTCGACGGGCTGTCGGTCGGCGAACTCGCACAGGCGCTTCACATACCGGTCGGGACGGTAAAGTCCCGCCTGCACACCGCGCGGACCCGTCTGCGCGCCCTTCTGGAAGGAGAGTAAGATGACCAAAGATCATGACCGCGCCACCGAGGCCCGGATGACGGAGCTTCTGGGCGACGAGGACCGCGCCTTCATGGCCGAGTTCGAGGAAAGGCCCTTCGTCGCCGAGGCTTTCGGCCTTCTCAAGGGGCGCAATGGCTGGGTCGCCGCTGTCACCATGGCCTCCCAGATCGCGATGTTTCTGGCCGCCGTCTGGTGCGGCTGGCATTTCTTTCGCGAAACCGACCTGCTTCTCGCGCTGAAATGGGGGCTGTCCGGTGCCACGCTTCTGATCCTCGCCACCGTGGTGAAGATGGCTCTACTGCCGATGATGCAAGCCAACCGCATCCTGCGCGCGCTGCGCGCGCTGGAAGGTCTCGCCCGGCGCTGATCGCCTTCCACCGCTTGCAGCTTCGGGCGGGGGCGGCTAAACCCGCGCCCAGTCGATAGCCTTCAGGAACGGACGGAGTTTGCCCCCATGTCGATCGACAAGGACACGGCGCGGAAAGTGGCGCATCTGGCGCGGATCGCGGTCAGGGACGAAGACCTGCCCGCGCTCGCCGGCGAACTGTCTGCGGTTCTGGCCTTCATGGAGCAGCTGAACGAGGTGGATGTCGAGGGGGTGGAGCCGATGACCTCAGTCACGCCGATGCGGCTGAAACGGCGCGCCGATGTGGTGACCGACGGCAATATCCAGGCCCAGGTCCTGAAGAATGCGCCCGATGCCCGCGAAGGCTTCTTCGCGGTGCCGAAAGTGGTCGAGTGAGGGCGGGACGATGAGCGAGTTGAACAACCTGACCATCGCCGGGGCCCGCGACGTACTGCGCAAGGGCGAGGTGACGGCGACCGACCTGACCATGGCCTGCCTTACGGCGATCGACGCGGCCGACGGGCTGAACGCCTTCGTCCACAAGACGCCGACGCTCGCGCTCGATCAGGCGCGGGCCGCCGACGCGCGGCTGAAGGCGGGCGACGCGCCCGCCATGTGCGGCATTCCGCTTGGCATCAAGGATCTTTTCTGCACCAGGGGCGTGCCGTCGCAGGCGGCCTCGAAAATCCTTGCGGGCTTCAGGCCCGAATATGAATCGACCGTCACCCAGAAGCTGTTCGATGCGGGCGCGGTGATGCTCGGCAAGCTGAACATGGACGAGTTTGCCATGGGCTCGTCGAACGAGACCTCGTGTTATGGCAATGTGGTCAACCCCTGGCGCCGTCAGGGTTCGAACGTCGCGCTGACGCCGGGCGGATCGTCGGGCGGCTCGGCCTCGGCGGTTGCCGCCGATCTCTGCCTGGCCGCGACCGGCACCGATACCGGCGGCTCGATCCGCCAGCCCGCCGCCTTTACCGGCATCGTGGGCATCAAGCCGACCTATGGCCGCGTCTCGCGCTGGGGCATCGTCGCCTTTGCCTCCTCGCTCGACCAGGCCGGGCCGATGACAAAATCGGTGCGCGATGCCGCAATCATGCTGCAGGCCATGGCGGGGCATGATCCGAAGGATTCGACCTCCGCCGATCTGGCGGTGCCGGATTTCGAGGCGGCGCTGACCGGCGATATCCGGGGCAAGAAGATCGGCATTCCGCGCGAATACCGGATGGACGGCATGCCGGACGAGATCGAGGCGCTGTGGAAGCGCGGCACCGAGATGATGCGCGATGCAGGCGCCGAGATCGTCGACATCTCGCTGCCGCACACGAAATATGCGCTGCCCGCCTACTATGTCGTGGCGCCCGCCGAGGCCTCGTCGAACCTCGCCCGCTATGACGGGGTGCGCTACGGCCACCGGGCCAAGCTCGCGCAGGGCGACGGCATCACCGAGATGTATGAAAAGACCCGCGCCGAAGGCTTCGGCCACGAGGTCCAGCGCCGCGTGATGATCGGCACCTACGTTCTTTCAGCGGGCTTCTACGACGCCTATTACAACCGCGCCCGCAAGGTCCGCGCGCTGATCAAGCGCGATTTCGAGACGGTCTTCTCCGAGGGCATCGACGCGATCCTGACGCCCGCCACGCCGTCGGCCGCCTTCGGCCTTGGCGAGATGGCCGATGCCGATCCGATCGCGATGTATCTCAACGATGTCTTCACGGTCACGGTCAACCTCGCGGGTCTTCCCGGCGTTGCGGTGCCTGCCGGGCTCGACGCGCAGGGCCTGCCTCTGGGCCTTCAGCTCATTGGGCGTCCCTGGGAAGAGGGCGATCTCCTGAATCACGCCTATGTGCTGGAACGGGCCGCGGGCTTTGTTTCCAAGCCGGGGAAATGGTGGTAAGGGGCGCTTCAAGCGTGATTTTCGAAGGTTTTGCGATGTCCTTTCGCCTTTCTCTGCCCGTCCTCGGTTCGGTGGCCCTTCTCGGTGCCTGCGTGACGCCGGAACATCTGCAGCCACAGTCCACCACCGGCTTCGGACCCGGTGCCACCGGTTATGGCGCCTATGTGCCGGGGGCGACCGCCCCGGCAAATGCCTATGCGGGCGCGCCGGCCTATCCGGCGGCAAACGCCACGGCGGGCACGATCCCCTCGTCGGAGATCAATCAGGCCCTGTTCGGTACGCAGGCCACGCCGGGCGCGGCACCGACCGCGACCTATCCGGCGGCGGTGGCCACGATACCCGCGGCGCCTGCTGCGCCCGTTGACCCGAACGCGACCGCTTCGGTCAGCCTCTCGGACGAGCAGGATTTCCAGGCCGTGTCCTCGCGCGAGACGATCGAGAGCGACAAGGCCCGGATCGAGGCCAACAAGGCGCAATATGTCCAGATCCAGCCCGGCGCCCTGCCGGAACGTCCGGGCGAGGCGACGTCTCCGGTGGTTGCCTATGTGCTCTCGGCGCCGAATGGCCTTGGCCAGCCGATGTATGACCGCCGGTCCGTGAAGGCCGAGGATCATCAGCGCGCCTGCCAGACCTACACCAGCGACGAGGCCGCACAGGAAGCCTTCCTGAAGGCGGGCGGGCCGAAGCGCGACCCCAAGAAGCTCGACCCCGATGGTGACGGCTATGCCTGCGGTTTCGACCCGACGCCTTATCGCAATGCAGGAAACTGAGCGGACGCGCCCGTGACACTCAGGGCGCTGCCCTCCCCGAATTTCGGCGAACGCCGCGGCGGGGCGCGGCCCGATCTGGTGGTCATCCATTACACGGCCATGCCCTCGGCGGCGGAGGCACGGGCGCGGCTCTGCGACCCTGCAGCCGAGGTTTCGGCCCATTGGCTGATCGCCGAGGATGGCAAGGTCGAACAGCTTGTCGACGAGAGCTGCCGCGCCTGGCACGCCGGGGCAGGGGCCTGGGGCGCGGCGACGGATGTCAATTCCCGTTCCATCGGCATCGAACTGGCCAACCCGGGCGACGCGCCCTTTCCCGAACCGCAGATGAAGGCGCTGGAGGGGTTGCTGGCGGGCGTCCTCGCGCGCTGGTCGATCCCGCCCGAACGGGTGATCGGCCATTCCGACATGGCGCCGGGGCGCAAGCGCGATCCGGGGCCCCGGTTCGACTGGCGGCGGCTTGCGGCGCAGCGCCTGTCGGTCTGGCCGGGCGCCTCCGGCGCTGAAGGCACCACCGGGCCGCTTCGCGGCGCGCTGACCGCCTTCGGCTATCCCGACGTGGGCGACGACCTCCTGCTTGCCGCCTTCCGGCTGCGCTTTCGCCCATGGGCGAGCGGGCCCGAGAATGAGGCGGATCGGGCGCTCGCCGCCGATCTCGCCCGCCGCTTTCCCGTTGACGCGGGCGCTCACAACGCCTAACTCCCATCCCGCGCGGAGGGCCGGGTGATCGCGGCCCCGGACAGGATCCGGGGACGAGGAAAGTCCGGACTCCCTGAAGCAACGGTGCCGGGTAACGCCCGGCGGGGGCAACCCCAGGGAAAGCGCCACAGAGAAGAGACCGCCCCCGCCAATGGCCCTGGTCATCAACGGGGTAAGGGTGAAACGGTGGGGTAAGAGCCCACCGCGGGACTGGCAACAGGACCGGCAAGGCAAGCCCCACCGGGAGCAATGCCGAATAGGGGTCTCGCGCGGGGCTGGTCCCGGATCACGGTCCGGGATACCGCCGCAGGGCAGCTTCGGCCCGAGAGACCCGGGTTGGCAGCTTGATCCCGCCGGTAACGGCGGGGCGAGAGGAATGATCGCCCATCCCCGGATCACGGTCCGGGGGGGACAGAATCCGGCTTACAGGCCCTCCGCGCATACCACCCTTTCGCACTTGGCCACCGGCCCGGCTTGACCGCCGCCGGGCGCCCGGATAGCTGACGCCCATGGCACGCGCACCGCTTCTTCAGCTTTCCTCGATCTCGCTCACCTTCGGCGGCAATCCCGTCTTTGACGGCATCGACCTGACCGTCCAGCCCGGCGACCGGCTGGCGCTCGTCGGCCGCAACGGGTCGGGCAAGTCGACACTGATGAAAGTGATGGCGGGGCTGGTGGAACCCGACGGCGGCGCGCTTACAGTGCCGCCGGGCGTCAGCGTCGGCTATATGGAACAGGAGCCGGATTTCAGCGGCTTCGACACGCTTGGCGCCTTTGCCGCCTCCGGCCTCGCCGAGGGCGAGGCCTATCGCATCTCGGTGGTGGCAGAGGGGCTGAAGTTCGATCCCGCGACCCCGGTCGCAGCCGCCTCGGGCGGCGAGAAGCGCCGCGCGGCGCTCGCGAAGCTTCTGGCCGAGGCGCCGGAACTGATGCTGCTCGATGAACCCA
>JAWKWX010000029.1:5000-29280 GCA_041397305.1 Paracoccaceae bacterium
TCCCGACGCTTTTCCACAGACTCGGACGTGCAGAAACAGTCCCCGGCGGATGAATCGGCCGTTCGGCGCCACGATTCCCCCCTGGCCTGGCCTGCGTCGGGGCGCGATTCACCTGGGTGCCTTGACGTAAGGCCATGAAATTTCCCGCAGATCCCCGAATCTCACCGGAATCGCCCCGGGAATCGCACGCCTATCGTCAGGAAGGCACCCCGAGGGCGCCTTCCGTGATTCACCGCCTCTCGGCCTTCGCGGCAGTCTGCCAGATCGCGACCCTGGCCGCGAACCGCAGTCTCAACGCCAGGAGCGTCAGGATCAGCGCCAGATAGACGAACGGCTCCAGCGGCCAGCTTTTCACCAGCCATATATAGTGGACAGCCCCGGCCAGCGCCGCCGGATAGGTCAGCTTGTGCAGCTTCTGCCAGCGCGCCGCGCCCAGGCGCCGGATCGAGCGGTTGTTCGATGTCACGGCGAGCGGCAGCAACATGAGGAACCCGGCCATCCCCAGCGTCACATAGGGCCGCTTCACGATATCGGCGAGGATCTGTGACCAGAGAAGCCCCATGTCGAACAGGATCCACACCAGAAAATGGCCAAGCACATAGAAGAAGGCCAGAAGCCCGATCGCCCGTCGGAACTTCAGAAGGTTCAAGCCAAGGAACCGGCGCAGCGGTGTGACGGCCAGGACGGCGACAATCAGCATCAGCGCCCATTCGCCCATCTGCCGTTCCAGCCCCTTGACCGGGTCAGCGCCCAGCCGGCCGCTCGCGGCCAGGGCAAACAGCCAGACGGGCGGCAGCGCGCCCGCCACATAGAGCGTCCAGGCGGGAACCGCCCTCAGCCAGCCATTGATCCGCTGCACCGGGCCCATCAGAAATCGACCGCCAGATCCTGACCGGCATAAAGCCCGGCTACCTCGTCATAGCCATTGAACATGCGCGTCGGCACCCGGCCACCGAAGAGGCCCGCCCCCAGCGGCCGCTCGCTGGCCTGGGACCAGCGCGGATGATCGACCTCGGGGTTCACGTTCGAATAGAATCCGTATTCGCGCGGGTTCTGCAGGTTCCAGCTCGTCGGCGGCTGGCTGTCGGTCAGCGTGATCCGTACGATCGACTTGATCGACTTGAATCCGTATTTCCACGGGACCACCAGCCGGATCGGCGCGCCGTTCTGATTTGGCAGCGCCTCGCCGTAAAGCCCGGTCGCGAGAATCGTCAAAGGATGCATCGCCTCGTCCAGCCGCAGCCCCTCGCGGTAGGGCCATTCCAGGATCGGGTAATTCTGCCCGGGCATTTCCTCGGGCCGCATCAGGGTTTCGAACGCTACATACTTCGCGCTCGCGCGCACGCCCGCGCGCGCGAGAAGGTCGGACAGCTGGAAACCGATCCAGGGCACCACCATTGACCAGGCTTCCACGCACCGGAACCGGTAGATGCGTTCCTCGAGCGTGACATTGGCCAGAATATCCTCCAGCCCGTAGTCGCCGGGCTTATCCACCATCCCGTCGATCTTCACGGTCCAGGGCTTCACCGTCAGCGATCCGGCATTGGCGGCGGGGTCTTCCTTGCCGGTGCCGAATTCGTAGTAATTGTTGTAGCTCGTGATGTCTTCGAGCGTATTCGGCGTCTCGTCCGTCGAATAGGCTGACGGTTTCGCCGCGATCTTCGCCATCGCGGGGCGGGCAAGGCCAAAGGCCGCTGCCCCCGCCATCAGCTGGCGGCGGTTCAGAAAGACGCCTTTCGGCGTCACATCCGACCATTTCAGATCTGTCCGGAACCTGTATCCCATGTCGCGCGCTCCCTTGGCCACGGCGGCACTTTAGGCCCCGGGCGTTCCCGCGCAAAATAAAGTCCTCTCACAAGGTGATCAGCGCCTGAAACAAATCAGAAGGGGATGCCCGCGCGCCGGTAGAGAAAGCTCAAAAGCCACGCGGGCCCGATCAGCAGGAACTGCACATCCTTCAGGAAGGACGGTTTCTTGCCCTCGATCTTGTGGCCCCAGAACTGGCCGATCCACGCGAGCACGAAAAGCGCAAGCGCGATCTGCCAGACCGGCGCCGAAAAGCTGGCCTCGCAGACCTGGACAAGCGCCCAGCAGAGCCCCGCATAAAGCGCCATCCCGACCGCGAGCGGCGGCGAAAGCATGAGATAGTAAAGAAGCGCCAGGCCCAGCACGATCAGCATCCAGTCGCCGCCGGGCAGGAAGCCCGGCGCGGGCAGGCTGTGCACCAGCGCCAGCACCGCCCACACGATCACCGGCACGCAAACCCAATGCACCGCCTTGTTGGTCTCGTTCCGATGGCTCTCGCCATATTCGCTCAGAAGCGCGTCGATCCTGCGCATGGGTCCCTCCCGTTCTGGCAGAAGAGTAGCGCGGATCGGGCCGCCTTGGGAAAAACCTTGCGTCACCTGCCCGGATGCGAAAAGGGCGGCCTGAGCCGCCCCTCCGTCAGTGCAGGACCGCGCCCTCCGGCTTCGGCCGGGTGGAGCGCTGGATGCGCTCGCCCACGATCAGCCCGTCGGCACCGGCGCTGACATGCACCGTCTCGCCGTCCTTCACATCGCCCGCCAACAGCATCTCGGCCAGCGGATCCTGCAGGCTGCGCTGGATCACCCGTTTCAGGGGCCGCGCGCCATAGACCGGGTCATAGCCCTCATCGGCCAGCCACTGTCGCGCCGCCGCGTCGAGGTCGAGCGCGATCTTGCGCTGCGCCAGCCGTTTCTCAAGCCGCTTCAACTGAATCTTGACGATCCCGTTCATGTCATCGCGCGACAGCCGGTCGAAGATGATCGTCTCGTCCAGCCGGTTCAGGAACTCCGGCCGGAAATGCGCCCGGACCGCTTCCATCACGTCCCGGCGGGCCTCCGATGCATCCGACCCTTCGGGCAACTGGCTCAGCGCCTGCGACCCAAGGTTCGAGGTCAGGATGATCAGCGTCTGCTTGAAGTCGACCCGGTGGCCCTGACCATCGGTCAGGACACCATCATCCAGCACCTGCAGAAGCACGTTGAAGACGTCCGGATGGGCCTTTTCCACCTCGTCGAACAGCACGACCTGATAGGGCCTGCGCCGCACCGCTTCGGTCAGCACCCCGCCCTCGTCATAGCCGACATAACCGGGCGGCGCGCCGATCAGCCGGGCGACCGAATGTTTTTCCATGAACTCCGACATGTCGATGCGGACCATCGCATGTTCGTCGTCGAAGAGATATTCGGCCAGCGCCCTGGTCAGTTCGGTCTTGCCGACGCCGGTCGGCCCGAGGAACAGGAACGACCCCAGCGGCCGGTTTTCATCATTCAGCCCGGCCCGCGCCCGGCGCACGGCATTCGACACCGCGACAACCGCCGTATGCTGGCCGATGACCCGCTGGCCAAGCTCCTCTTCCAGCTTCAGAAGCTTGTCTCGTTCGCCTTCCAGCATCTTCGAGGTCGGGATGCCGGTCCAGCGCTCCACCACCTCGGCGATCTGCTCTGGCCGCACGGCCTCTTCCACCATCAGCCCGTCCTCGCGGCTCTCGGCCTCGGTTAACTTGCGCTCCAGTTCGGGGATACGACCATATTGCAGCTCGCCCGCCTTGGCGAAATTGCCCTCGCGCTTGGCATGTTCAAGCTCGTTGCGCGCCTGTTCAAGTTCGCCCTTCAGTGCCTGCGCCTCGTTCAGCCTGTCACGCTCCGCCTGCCACTTGGCCGTCATTTCGGCCGAGCGCTGCTGCAGGTCCGACAGTTCCTTCTCCAGCTTCTCCAGCCGGTCCTTCGAGGCCGCGTCATCTTCCTTCTTCAGCGCCTCGGCCTCGATCTGCAATTGCAGGATCTGGCGGTCGAGCTGGTCAAGCTCCTCAGGCTTGGAATCGACCTCCATCCTGAGCCGGGAGGCGGCTTCGTCCATCAGGTCGATGGCCTTGTCGGGCAGGAACCGGTCGGTGATGTAGCGGTGCGACAGCGTCGCAGCCGCCACCAGAGCGGAATCCGAAATGCGCACCCCATGGTGCATCTCGTACTTTTCCTTGATGCCGCGCAGGATCGAGATGGTGTCCTCGACCGTCGGCTCCTCGATCATCACCGGCTGGAACCGGCGGGCCAGCGCCGCGTCCTTCTCGATATATTTGCGGTATTCGTCGAGCGTCGTGGCGCCGACGCAATGCAGTTCGCCCCGCGCCAGCGACGGCTTGATCAGGTTGGCCGCGTCCATTGCGCCATCGGTCTTGCCGGCGCCCACGAGCGTGTGCAGCTCGTCGATGAAAAGAATGATCTCCCCCGCCGCCGCCTCGATCTCCTTCAGGATCGCCTTCAGACGCTCTTCGAACTCGCCGCGATATTTCGACCCGGCGATCAGCGCGCCCATGTCGAGCGCCATGAGCTTCTTGTTCTTCAGGCTCTCCGGCACATCGCCATTGACGATGCGCAGCGCAAGGCCTTCCGCGATTGCGGTCTTGCCGACGCCCGGCTCGCCGATCAGCACCGGGTTGTTCTTGGTCCGGCGCGACAGCACCTGCATCGCACGGCGAATTTCCTCGTCGCGCCCGATGATCGGGTCGATCTTGCCGGCCGCCGCTGCCTCGGTCAGGTCGCGCGCATATTTCTTCAGCGCGTCATAGCCTTCCTCGGCGCTCGCCGTATCGGCGGTGCGGCCCTTGCGGATATCGTTGATCGCGGCATTGAGCGCCTGCGCGGTCACCGCGCCCTGATCGAGAGCGTCCTTCGCCTTGGTATTGACCATGGCCAGCGCCATCAGGATCCGTTCGACCGGCACGAAGCTGTCGCCCGCCTTCTTGGCGATCTTCTCGGCCTCGTCCAGTACACGGACCAGTGCCGTGTCGACATAGACCTCGCCCGACCCGCCCGAGACCTTCGCGATCCGGCTGACGGCAAGGTTCACCGCCTCGGTCACCCGTTCGGGCGCACCGCCCGCGCGACGGATCAGGTTGGCCGACAGGCCCTGATCGTCATCCATCAAGGCTTTCAGAAGATGCTCGGGCAGCACGCGCTGGTGGCCTTCGCGCATCGCGATCGTCTGGGCCGCCTGCAGGAAACCGCGCGACCTTTCCGTGAACTTTTCCATGTTCATCGGTTACTCCTTCTCTGAAGCACCCGCCTCGGAACGCCCGCCTCGCGGCACGCTCCCCCGGGCCTTGACCCTAAGTTGGGAATGCGGTTTCCCTCTCGCAAGGGTTGGCGGAAAATCCTTTCGCCTTTCCCTCTGGCGAACTTGTCCCTGAGGGAATCCGCGGCACGCAGGATGGGCGGCGCCCCGTCAGACCGTCCGCTCCTCGCCTTCACGCGTGATGCTCATATAGGCGACAGTCGCGATGATCACGGCAAGGAAGAGGACGCTGGTCAAGATCGTGCCGAAACCCAAGCCGCCATAGTCCGAAGGCTGCGACAGGAAGTCACCGAAGGACGCGCCAAGCGGCCGGGTCAGGATATAGGCCAGCCAGAAGCCCAGGATCGGATCAAGCCCGAGAAGGAAGTACCCCACCGCCAGCGAGGCGATGATCATTCCGAAGAGGATGCCGGTCGGCATATAGCCAAGACCGAACCTTTCGGCGACAAGATCGCCCGCCGCAGTGCCAAGCGCGAAGGTGAAAAGGATCGCGAGCCAGTAGAACCCTTCGCGCCGGTCGGTGAAGATCGAATGGATCGACAGGGTGCCTTCCGACCGGTACCAGACCGCAAAGGTCACGATCAGGGCAAGCGAGAAGACCGCCGTCGTCGTGGTCAGAGCAACGCCGAAATTGTCGACGAGATTGTCGGTCACCAGTGTACCGACGACACTGATCAGCACGACGGCGAGCCAGTAGGCCCAGGGCACATAGCGTTTCTGCGCGAACTGGACGATCATCGCCCCGGCAAGGACAACCGTCATGATCAGCGACGTGACCGTCAGGCCAAGGCCGAGATTCACGGCAAGATAATCCGCGGCCGTCTCGCCCATGGTCACCGCCATCAGCTTGATCAGCCAGAAATCGGGCGTCACCCTGGGCACGCGGTTGTAGCGGGCGGAAGAAAGCGTTTCGACGGGGGTCGGCATGATGTTCTCCGGGAAGGCTGAAGGATGTCAGTTCGACAGAAGCGAAAGCGCCTGTGCGGCGAAGGTATCGGCGTTCCGGTCGTCGTCGGCATTGCACCGCTCCGTCGCCTTGTCCTGAAGCACGCGCAGCTGATCGGCCACGACCTGCGCGGGCGCGGCCCTGGCGAGCCCGTCGCGCAGCGTTTTCAACATCTCCTCGCAGGGAATCGCATGGCCGGGCTCATCCTGGACGGCGATGCCCGCCACCTGTTCCGGCGCTCCGGTCCCGGCTGCCGCACCGCCATATGGGTCCGCAAGGGCCGCGCCAAGCCCGTCAAGCGCCACGACGACCGCCGCCGCGTCAGGCGACGTTGCGCGAAGCGCGCCGATCGCCCCGTCGGCGGCACTGTCGATCTTGCCCCAGGCGGCCTTGTTCAGCGGGCGCATCGTCGCTTCTCCTTCGTCCCAGGCGGTTTCGAAATCGGTGATGCGCCTTTCGGCCCCGGCAAGGTCGCCGCTGTCGACCAGCCTCTTGGTGTCCGCCGTGATCGTCTGAAGATCCGCAAGATCTCCCAGGCTGGCGACAGGCTGGGCCGCCATCACCGATGGCGCAACATACCGGTATCCAAGCGAAAAGATCGCAACGGGCAGGGCGATCAGCATGATCGCCAGCATAGACTGTCTCATTGTTTCACCTGACTGACGGCCGGGCGTGGCCGCGCCGATACCTACCGGGGGCGACGGGCATTCCTCCATCCACCTCCGGTGATAGGCGCGCATGAGGCCAGATGCCTCCCGCGAATGTGATAGGGGAGGCGCCTAGCGTCCCTTCGGCACCACCAGCCGGTCGGGTCTCAGCGCCTCGGCCGCCTTGAACAGGCTGAAGGTCTGGTTCACGTAATTGACCGCACCGCCGATCGCGTCGACATATTTTTCCAGCTCAGCCGTCCGCTCGACCTCGACCAGCTGCACGGGCCGGTCCGGGCCGTTCGCCTCGAACTGGCAGTAAAAGAGCGGCTCGCCGCGTTTGAGGACGATGTCGCGCTCAGGCTCGTGCCATTCGAAGGCCCACATCAGCGGGCGCGGCCAGAGGTTGATCGGAAAGCGCCCGCCGAAGATCGTGCCGGGCAGGGGGTCGCGGCGATAATGCGCAAAGGCGCCAAGCTGGGTGACATAGACCGGCTCGTCGGCGATGAACGTATAGGGCAGGACAAGCTGGATCGTCGGCCGGTCGGGATAGCGCCATTCGGCCTCGTTCACCATCACCAGCACTTCGTTCAGCTTCGACGTGCGGATCGGGCTGGCATTGCCCGCGCGGTTCACGAAAGCGGGCTTGCCGTCCTTCGACCGCGCGAACCCCAGATGCAGGTCGAACGGGCAGGGAAAGACGAAATAGCGGCTTTCCATCTGGATCACGGCCGGGCAGCGCGAGGCGGACTTCGCGTGGGTTTTCGACATGTCGCGCGATTGCAGCCGCTGCGGCGGATCGTAAAGGACTGCATGTTTGTCGTTCGACCGGAACCAGCCCACGGTGACCGGGCCAGAGGCCGGGCCGCTCTCGGGCCGCTCATAAGTGATATTGACCTGCATCTGCCCGCCTTTCGCCTTGGCTGTGATGCTAGCCCGCGCCGGGCCCGTGTCAATCCGTCCACCCTTTCGTAACCTCGATGCGCTTCACTGGCGCGGCCCACCAGAAGGACGAGGCTGATGCGCATTCTTTCCACCCGCGCCACGCAAGTGACCCATGACCGGGCCACACGTCTGATCGCCGCAACCATCGTGATCCGGATCGAGGCTGGCCGGGGCGAGGCGGAACACCGGGTGCGGGTCATGGCACCGGTCATCGCGCCGGGCGGGGCGCCGCTCAAGGAACGGCTTGTCGCCGCGGCGAAGCTTGCGCTGGCGATGGATGGACGGATGCCCGGCCCGCCGGAGGCGGAGCTGGTGCGCCCGGCGGCGTGAGGCCCATCGAGGCACTTCTTGTACTCTTCGCGCTTGCGGCACCCGACGGGAAACGACATGCCCAAGGAGGTGGCCGTCAGGCCCGGTCGAGCGCCGACCGCAATGCGCCTACCGCAGCCGCATCTGTCACCCGCTGATCCGCGGGCGCGAAGCCGAAGGCAAGCTCGGCTGCGGTGGCCGATGCGGCGCTGCCACACGACGCGTGCACCTCATCCACGCCGGTCGCCTCCACAAGCGCGCGCGCGTTCGCGGCACGGATGCCGCCTGCCGCGAGAATACCGATGCAGCCTGCCGACTGCCGTACAAGCGCGGCGAGCGTCGCCGCACCTTGGGCCGCGCTCGCGGCGCCGCCGGAGGTGAGAATTCGGGCCACGCCGAGCGTCCGCGCCGCTTCCAGAGCGCGTGCCTTGTCTTCCATCAGATCGAAAACCCGGTGCAGGGTCACGCTCAGACCTTCAGCCGCCCGCATCAGCCGGTCCATTGCCGCAACATCGAGCCCCTCCGCCCCGCCCACGCCGATGGCAACCCCGGCAAGGCCCGCATCGCGCGCCCGGGAGATATCGTCGGCGATCAGGGCGAGTTCCGGCGCATCATATCGAAACCCTCCGGCACGCGGTCGGATCAGCGCCGTGACCGGAAGGCCCGCCTTTCCGGCGAAGGTCATCATCGCGGCGGAAGGCGTGAGCCCGCCAAGCGCCAGGGCCGTACACAGCTCGATCCGGTCCGCGCCGCCTTCGATTGCGGCCTCGATCCCGGCAAGCGTTTCGACGCAAACCTCCAGCAGCACGCGCGCCGCCATCAATTCCCCTCCGCCAGATGGCTCGCACCGATCAGGCCCGGCTCCACCCGGTGCAGCGCGGGCACCAGAAGCGGCGCGTCGGGCGGGGCGAGCATCCGGGCACGGACCGCCAGGTCGAGTGCCGCGACAAGCCGCGCATCCCGCCCAAGGCCACCGCCCACCGGCGCAACCGACGGGCCGATCACATTCATCACCATCGCAAGCGGTCCGCTGACCATGTCGAGCCAGAGATCGACCGTGCGCACCGCGGCTGCCTCACCATCGGCCCAGGCCGCAAGAACCGTCCGGCTGTCCCGGCTGCCGCCGTTCAGATGCACGTCGAGACGTTCCAGCCCGCGCGCACCTGCGACCGTATCGGCGCAGCCGGACAGGCCGCAGCCGCAGGTCCAGACCGGCAGGCCCGCCCGTCCCACCACCGGCCCATGGCCCCATTCGCCCGCCACCCCGCGCGCGCCCCGGTGCAACCGGCCGCCGATCACCAGCCCGCCGCCCGCCCCGGTGCCGAGGATCACCCCGAAGACCACCTCATGGCCCGCACCCGCGCCGCTGCGTGCCTCGGCCAGGGCGAAGCAGTCGGCATCGTTGGCAATCAGCACCGGACACCCCAGCGCCTGTTCCAGATCGCGTGCCAGGGGACGTCCGTCGAGGCAGGGGATATTGGCGATCCGTGCCAGACCTGTCGCCGGATCGACGATCCCGGCGATCGACAGCGCGATTCCGTCCGCGCCCTTCGCCGCACCGGACAGCACATCCGCGAAAGCGGCGAAATCGGTCCCCTGCGTCGGCCAGGACCGCACCCGCCCAAGCACGCCCGGCGCCCGTACCTTTGCCGCCCGGATATGCGTGCCGCCGATATCGAACGTGACGATCATTTGCAGCCCTGCTCCCTGGCCGTCCGCCCCCTGCTTAGCAAGGTGTCGCGCCACCCTCCAGCCTTGACAGCCAATGGCGCGCGGCCCATGAGGGCGCCGAAACCAGCGGAGAGTGAGATGCCCCAAGCCGATGACCGCCTCATCGTCGCCCTCGACGTGCCCAACGCGCCGGCCGGGCTGCAACTGGCTGAAACGATCGGCGCCGCCGTCAGCTTCTACAAGATCGGGCTCGGCATGCTGACCGGGGGCGGGCTGGCGCTGGCCAATGAACTGAAGGCCGAACACGGCAAGCGCATCTTCCTCGACATGAAGCTCTTCGACATCGGCGCGACCGTCGAGGCGGCGGTGCGCGGGCTGGCGCAGTTCGATCTCGATTTCCTCACCGTCCATGGCGATCCGCATGTGGTACGGGCGGCGAAGGAAGGCGCGGGCGGCAAGGACTTGAAGATCCTCGCCGTCACGATCCTTACCTCGCTCGACCGGGCGGACCTTGACGCGTCGCTCATCGTGCCCGGCGCCGTGCCGGACATCGTCACAGACCGCGCCACCCGTGCGCTTGCGGCGGGGGCCGATGGAGTGATCTGCAGCCCGCAGGAGGCGGCGCGCATCCGCGCCCTGCCGGAAGCGGCAGGCAAGCTCATCGTTACCCCGGGCGTCCGGCCAGCAGGTGCGGCCCTTGGCGATCAGAAACGCGTCGCGACCCCGGCGGAGGCGATTGCCGACGGCGCCGACCATGTGGTGGTCGGCCGTCCGATCTGGGCCGCGCCCGACCCGCGCCGCGCCGCCGAGGCGATCCTGGCGGAACTCGCCTCGCCCCAGGCCCGGCGCCCCAACCGCTGAAGCCTGCACGCTCAGCGGTCCAGATGGCCGAGATCGCGGTCGGGCGCGATCCGGTCGCGCACCCGTTGCTTCAGCGCCTTCACGTCGGGAAAGCCGCCGTCCCGCTTGCGTTCCCACAGAAGCTCGCCATCTAACCATATCTCGAAGATGCCGCCGGTGCCCGGGACCAGCGTCACCGCGCCCAGATCAGTGCCAAAGGTCGACAAGAGCTCCTGCGCCATCCAGCCAGATCGCAAGAGCCAGTTGCACTGGGTGCAATAGCGGATTTCCGCCTTCGGCCTCGCCCCTGCACCTTCTGCTTCGCCCATCGGTCACCTCCTCGCCCGCCGGTTTGCCTGCCGTTGCCAGTCCGGCAGGCGCCCGGAGATTGTTCACAACCATCGGCATAATCCCATCGTTCATGACGGAATTCTGCAATGAAATTGCCGCCCGTCATACACTCATGCTAGGTCAGTCTCAGCAATTCGCGGGTAGATTCTGTTCATGCAACGGCTGATGGCGCTGAAGATCGAGCTGTGGGCGGTTCTGCTCCTGCTTCTCCTGGCGGTTGTCGGGGCGCTTGGTTTCGGCTTCGTGGCGGTCGATGGCGAACGCGGCGCCAAGCGCTTCGGAAAACTGTCGGAGACCGCGCTTTTCCTGGCCGAGATGCCCGACACGGTGAAAGCAGCGCTGAAGGCCAAGGACCGGATGCAGGTCTATGACAGCGGCGTTTTCGACGGCAAGCCAACCGGCTGGGCGCCGGTTTCAGGCACGATGCCCGCGCTTCCGGGCTATCTGCTGCAAAGCCGCTACGATGGCACGCTGCGCCGCCCGGTGGTCGAGCTTCTGTCGCTGTCGGACTGGCAGGTCCGGCACGAATGGGTGATCGAGGCCAACGCGCTCATCGGCGATTTCAAGACCGACAGCTATCATGCGCAGTTCAGCAACTGGGAATCGGAGTTCTACCGCGCGATCCATCCCTATCTGACCGCCAGCGGCGAGCTGCTCGTCAAGGACCATACCGGCCCGCTCATCAGCGTGAATGCCTGCGGCAAGCGCAACTGGATCATGCCCGGCAAGCTCTTCCATCATTCGACCGAGGCCGATGCGGCAGGCAATCTCTGGATTCCGTCGGTGATCGAGCCTTCGACGATCCCGCGCACCGACAAGACCTTTTACGAGGACGAGATCGCGCAGGTCTCACCCGAAGGAAAGCTGCTTTTCGCCCGCTCGGTCCCGGCGATGCTGATGAAGCACGGGCTTACGCATCTTCTCTTCACCAACGCCCGCTATTCCTTCGACCCGACCCATCTGAACGATATCGAACCAGTGCTGGCGGACGGACCCTACTGGAACAAGGGCGATGTCTTCCTCAGCCTGCGCAATATCTCGGCCATTGTCCTTTACCGCCCTTCCACCGACCAGATCGTCTGGATGAAGCAGGGGCCGTGGATCGCCCAGCATGACGTCGATGTCCTGAACGATCATATGATCGCGGTCTATGACAACCGTGCCGAGGACCGGGGCGGCGGCCGTGCCTTCGTCGAGGACCATTCGCGCATTGCGACCTATGATTTCGCGACGGGCCAGGATGGCGCCATCCTTGACGACCTGATGGCGTCCGAAAAGGTCCAGACCATCGCCGCGGGTCTCTATACGGCGATGCCGGGGGGCTATCACCTGATCGAGGATGTGACGCAGGCGACGCTCCTCCTTGCCGATCCGGCGGGCCACAAGGCGGCCGAGTTCACCAACCGCGCCGAAAATGGTAAGGTCTACCAGTTGGGCTGGAGTCGTTTTCTTTCCCAGGCAGAGGGCGACAGGGCCCTTGCCGCAATTGAGGGTGTTACCTGCAATGAATAGATCCCTGATGTCTCTTGGCCTCGCTGCCATCCTTCTGGCGCTGCAGCCGGGCATGGCGCTCGCCTATATCGGCCCCGGAGTCGGCGCGGGCGCAATCGGCGCGGTGATCGGCGTCATCGGCTCGATCTTCCTCGCGATCTTTGCCGTGCTCTGGTATCCGATCAAGCGGATGATGAAGGGCAAGAAGAAGACCGGCGCGGCCAAGACCGGCGCCAAGACCACCGACAGTTCCGCCGCCAAGTGATGCTCTTGTGGGGGCTCGTCACGCTCGCGGCGATCCTCGCCAGCGAGGCTTTCCTGCGCCTGCCCGTGCTTGGCCGGATTGCCGAAGTCTCGGCAACGGCGCAAAAGGCCGGGCGGGTCCTGCGATCCTCGCGCATTTCCGACCATTGGAAGGAACGGATCCTGCCCGCCTATGCGCTGCGCATCGGGCTGGGGTCCGCCACCTTTTTTGTGCTGCTCTGCATCGCCCTTCTGCCGGTCCTGATCGCCGGGCTTCTCTATCCCCCCGGCCTTCTGGCCTGGTCGGAAGAGCTGATGCGCCCGCTTGTGATCCTCGTCCTGTGCGCGATCTCGCTCGGCTATATCTGGCTGCGCACGCGCGACGCGACGGGCCAGGCCCGGTCAGGCGCCTCGGACTATAGTGCGCTCGACCGTACGCTTCACCGGCTCGCGCTCGGCTCGCCGATGGTGGGCGAAATGGCGATGGACATCGAAAAGGGCCTTTTCCTGAAATCCGCCCCCGAAGACAGCGGGCGGCATGTGTTCGTCACCGGCCTTGCCCGCGCCGGGACCACGATCCTGATGCGCGAGATCCATGCAACCGGCCAGTTCGGCTCGCTCACCTATGCCGACATGCCGTTTGTTCTGGCCCCGAACCTCTGGGCGAAACTGTCCTCGAAAGGCGCGAAGGTCGGCACGCGGGCCGAGCGCGCCCATGGCGACGGGATCGAGGTGGATACCCAAAGCCCCGAGGCGCTCGACGAGGTCTACTGGCGGATGGCCGATAGCAGCGCCTATATCGGCGAGGAAGGGCTGAGCCCGCATGCCCCCGACGAGGAGGTGGTCGCGGGCTACCGCGACCTGATCCGTCTGGTGCTGCGCAAGACCGGCAAGACACGCTATGTGTCGAAGAACAACAACAATATCCTGCGCATCGGCCCGCTGGCCGACGCGATGCCGGAGGCGCAGTTCCTTGTGCCGCTGCGCGAGCCGCTTGCCCATGCCGCGAGCCTTCTGAACCAGCATGAACGGTTCGCCGACAGCGACCCGTTCGTACGTGACTACATGACCTGGCTCGGCCATCACGAATTCGGCGCGACGCACCGGCCTTTCCTGTTCGACGGCCGACCCGAGGGCGACCCGGCGACACTCGATTACTGGCTCGGCACCTGGATCGCCGCCTATCGCGCGCTGGATGCCGCGGAAGCGACGCACGGGAATATCTGCTTCATTCCCTACGAGGCGCTGAGTGGCGATCCCGCCGTCTGGGCCGCCGTGGCCCGCAGGATCGGGCTGGAACCGCGCCCGGCAGGCGAATTGAAGGTGGTGCGTGACAAGGCGCCGGGGGCGCATGACGCAGCACTTGCCGCCAAAGCGGCGGCGCTGCATACGCGATTGAAGGCGCGCGGGCTCGCCAAACTCGGGCTTTGAACCTCAGACGGACCTCGTCGACATTTCGTGCGCCCCTCCGCTCCACCCCGGCGCCCGGGAGCGAAAAGGCACGCAGGGTCCGATGAGCGGTCACTTTCAGGAAAGTCGTGGGAAAGATGCGGGTTCTTGCGCCGAATCCGCAAAAGGCGCGCTCTTGCATGCCACCGGACCTTCTGCCAAATTCTGGCATGAAAACCCAAAATCCCCCCCCTCTCTCCTGGGCCGACGTGGCCCCCCGCCTGGTCGCGGTTGCGGTCGGCCGCGCCCCGGCCGATCTGGTGATCCGGAACGGCCAGTGGGTGAACGTCCATACGCGCGAGGTTCTGCCCGGCCATGACGTCGCCATCGCCGAGGGCCGTTTTGCCGCCATCGCACCGGACCTTTCCTATGCCATCGGCCCCGAAACGCAGGTGATCGAGGCGAAAGGCCGTTACATGGTTCCCGGCCTCTGCGACGGGCACATGCATGTGGAATCCGGCATGCTGACCCCTGCTGAATTCGCCGCTGCCGTCATCCCGCACGGCACAACCACCATGTTCGCCGACCCCCACGAGATCGCCAACGTGCTGGGGATCGAGGGTGTGCGCATGATGCATGACGAGGCGCTCATGCAGCCCGTCAACATGTTCATGCAGATGCCCTCCTGCGCGCCCTCGGCGCCGGGGCTCGAAACGACACCCTACGAGATCGGGCCGGACGAGGTGACCGAGGCGATGGGCTGGCCCGGGATCATCGGCCTGGGCGAGATGATGAACTTTCCGGGCGTGTCGAACGGCAGCCAGCAGATGCTGGCCGAGATCGCCGCGACCCAGCGCGCGGGCAAGACGGTGGGCGGGCATTATGCCAGCCCTGACCTCGGGCCGAACTTCCTGGCCTATGTGGCGGGCGGCCCCGCGGACGACCATGAGGGCACGACCGAGATGGACCCGGTGGTGCGCGCGCGGCAGGGTATGCGGGCAATGATGCGGCATGGTTCGGCCTGGTTCGATGTGGACCGCCAGATCACGGCGGTGACGGAAAAGGGCCTCGATCCGCGCAATTTCATCCTGTGCACCGACGATTGCCATCCGGGCACGCTGGTTGACGAGGGCCATATGGACCGCGCCTATCGCCGCGCGGTCGAGAAGGGCTGCGACCCGCTGATCGCGCTGCAGATGGCCACGATCAACACCGCGACCCATTTCGGACTGGAGCGCGAGCTGGGCTCGATCACGCCGGGTCGGCGGGCCGATCTGATCCTGACCCCGAACCTGACGACCCTGCCCTGTGATCTAGTGATCGCGCGGGGGCGGAAGGTCGCCGAAAACGGTCGCCTGACCGTTACCTGCCCGCATTACGACTGGCCCGCGAAGGCACGGGACACGGTCAGGATGGGGCGCGAGAAGACGGCGGACGATTTCGTGATTCCGGCGCCAAAGGGGGCGGCGGAAGTTTCTGCCCGGGTGATCGGCATTGTCGAGAATCAGGCGCCGACCCGCGCATTGACCCGGACGCTTGCGGTTCGGGGCGGCATCGTCGAGCCCGACGCGGCGCAGGATGTCGCCCAATGCGCGGTGATCGAACGCCACCTCGGCTCGGGCCGGATGGTGAACGGCTTCGTGAACGGCTTCCGCTACAAGGGCCGGATGGCGATGGCCTCGACCGTCGCCCATGATGCGCACCAGATCATCGTGGTCGGCACCGACCGCGAGATGATGGCCAGGGCGGCAAACAGCATCGCCAGGATGGGCGGGGGCTTCAGCCTGTGGAAGGATGGCGAGGAGATCGCCGACATCCCGCTGCCCGTCGCGGGGCTGATGTCGGACGCGCCCGCCGCCGAAATGGCCAGGAAAGCCTCGAACCTGGTGGCGCGCATGCGCGACTGCGGCTGCGATCTGAACAATGCCTCGATCCAGCATTCCTTCCTGGCGCTTGTCGTCATCCCCGAACTCAGGATTTCCGACCTCGGGCTGGTCGATGTGACCCGTTTTCAGTTCACGGAGCTTTTCGAATGACCGCGGCGCCTTCGATCCTTCTGCCGAACATGCCGGCCGCCGAAAGCTTCACCGATGCCGAAGCCGCCGTGGCGCGGCTTGAGGCGCTTTATTCGCAAGCCGCGCAGTTCCTCATGGAAAAGTTCCGCGCCACGCTGAAGGGCCATCGACCGCCCGCCCGGGTTCGCGCCTTCTATCCGGAAGTGCGGATCACCACCACGAGCCATTCTCTCGGCGACGCGCGCATGGGGTTCGGCCATATTCCGGTGCCGGGCACCTATGTGGCGACGATCACGCGGCCAGACCTCTTCCGCCATTATCTGGTCCAGCAGCTGTCGCTTCTGATCCAGAATCACGGCGTGCCGGTCGTCGTCGGCCCGTCCTTCACGCCGATGCCGGTGCATTTCGCCGTCAGCGCGCAACCCTCGCTGACCGTGCCGCAGGAAGGCGTGCTGGATTTCCCGCTGCGCGATGTCTTCGACGTGCCCGACCTTTCGACGACAAACGACGATATCGTGAACGGTACCGCGCGGCCCAATCCTGACGGATCGGGCCATCTGGCGCCCTTCACCGCGCAAAGGGTCGACTATTCGCTGGCGCGCCTGTCGCATTACACCGCGACCGACCCGGTTCACTTCCAGAACCATGTGCTTTTCACCAACTACCAGTTCTATGTCGACGAGTTCGAGGCTTTCGCCCGCCGCGCCCTGGGCGATCCGGCCTCGGGCTATACAAGTTTCGTCGCCCCCGGGAATGCCGAGATCCGCACGCCCGACGGCGTCATCCCCGACCTGCCGCGCCTGCCGCAGATGCCGACCTATCATCTGAAGCGCCGCGGCGGGCAGGGGATAACGCTGGTGAACATCGGCATCGGCCCGTCGAACGCAAAGACGGCGACGGACCATATCGCCGTGCTCAGGCCGCATGCCTGGATGATGGTGGGCCATTGCGCGGGTCTCAGGAACAGCCAGTCGCTGGGCGATTTCGTTCTGGCCCACGCCTATCTGCGCGAAGATCACGTGCTGGACGCCGACTTGCCGGTCTGGGTGCCGATCCCGGCGCTGGCCGAAATCCAGATCGCGCTGCAGGAGGCGGTTCAGGAAGTGACCGAACTGGAAGGCTACGAGCTGAAGCGCATCATGCGCACCGGCACGGTTGCCACGATCGACAACCGAAACTGGGAGTTGCGCGACAAATCCGGCCCTGTTCAAAGGCTTAGCCAGTCCCGTGCCATCGCGCTCGACATGGAATCGGCCACGATTGCCGCGAACGGGTTCCGTTTCCGCGTGCCCTACGGCACGCTTCTCTGTGTCTCCGACAAGCCCTTGCACGGCGAGTTGAAGCTGCCGGGCATGGCGACCGAGTTCTATCGCACCCAGGTCAGCCGCCACCTTCTGATCGGCGTCAGGGCGATGGAAAGGCTGCGCGACATGCCGTTGGAGCGCATTCACAGCCGGAAGTTGCGTAGTTTCGAGGAGACAGCCTTCCTGTGACGCGCGGGAAATCGCCCTCATCGCGCGAAAATCGCTTGCCTTGCGCCGCAAAAGCATGAATTTCACCTCTACCGGCTGTGAATGAGCCCCCAATGACCCCCCATAAGATGGGGCAACAAGGAGACAGACATGTCCAAACCCATGACCAAGACCCAGCTCGTGGCCGCACTGGCGGATGCCATGGGCTCCGACAAGAAGACGGCATCTGGCGCCCTTGACGCGATTGCGTCGGTCGTCGCGCGCGAAGTCTCCGCGGGCGGCGCGGTCACGCTGCCGGGCATCGGCAAGGTCGTCTGCCGCGCCCGCCCCGAGCGTCAGGTGCGCAACCCCGCGACCAACGAAATGATCACCAAGGCCGCCGACAAGGTCGTGAAGATCTCGGTCGCCAAGGCCCTGAAGGACAGCGTGAACGGCTGATCCAGCCTGACGCCGTACCGAGCGCCCCTTGCGGGCGCCGCGGCAATGGTTAGGGTCGCCCCCCGGGGCGGCCTTTTCTTTTGGAGCGAACGATGGATTTCCGCGCGATCGGGATGGGGCTGGCCTTCGCCTTCATGTGGTCATCGGCCTTTACATCGGCGCGGATGATCGTGGCCGACGCCCCGCCGATGGCCGCCCTCTGCCTGCGCTTCCTGCTGTCTGGCCTGATCGGAGTGGGCATCGCAAGCACTCTGGGGCAAAGCTGGCGGCTCAGCCCGGCGCAATGGCGCTCGACCCTGATCTTCGGCCTTTGCCAGAATGCGATCTATCTCGGCTTCAACTTTGTCGCCATGCAATGGGTCGAGGCATCGTTCGCCGCGATCATCGCCTCGACCATGCCGCTGCTGGTCGCGCTTTTCGGCTGGCTGTTCTTCGGCGAAAAGGTGCGTCCCTTGGGCATCGCAGGTCTGATCGCGGGCTTTGCCGGTGCCGCCATCATCATGGGTGCGCGGCTGTCGGGCGGGGTCAGCCTGCCGGGCGTCGCGCTTTGCATCGCCGGTGCCGCGGCACTTGCGATCGCGACGCTTTCGGTCCGCGGCGCCACCTCGGGCGGCAACCTCCTGATGATCGTCGGCCTGCAGATGTTCGTGGGCGCCGCCCTACTTGGGCTGGCCTCGCTCGTCTTCGAAACCTGGACCGTGAACTGGACCCCGCGCCTTGCCGCCGCCTTTGCCTATACCACGCTGGTTCCCGGGCTACTGGCCACCTGGGTCTGGTTCCGCCTCGTGGGCCGCATCGGTGCGGTCCGGGCCGCGACCTTCCATTTCCTCAACCCATTCTTCGGGGTCGCCGTCGCCTCCGCCCTGTTGCACGAGGCGCTCGGCCTGACCGACCTCCTGGGCGTCGCGATCATCGCGCTAGGCATCCTTGCGGTGCAGCTGTCCAAGCAGGCCGCGGCACCGGCCGTCCCGCGATAAACCGGGGTGTGACGATAACCGCGCGTTCGATGCCGCCGCGCCACAGGGATCGGCTGCGGCCCCGCGGCCGTCAGCCCTGCGGCTTCATCCCGGCTGTGGCGCGGTGCATCAGATCGTCGAGCCAGAGCCGGATTGAATCCACCCCCGCCGAATAGCTGGCCAACGTTCCCTCAAGCGCGGGAACCGCGCGGGCGATCGTCCCCGCATGGGTATAGGGCAGCAGCGCCAGAACCATGATGAAGACCGAGGTCAAAAAGCCGCGGCGGAAGCCCGACCGTTCGCGGCGGCGGGTTTCGGGCGCATCATAGGAGGCGGCGTCACCGCCGCGTTCCGACGTGGGGCGGAGCGTCGAGTTGATTTCCTCGATATCTGGCAGAAGCTCACGCCGCGAGGCACGCGGAACGAGCGCGGGATCGGGTCCCTCTTCCTCTGTCGCCGGTTGGGCGGGTGGTGGCGGTTCGGGCGGCGCCATGGGCCCGAAATCTTCCTGCATTTCAAGCGATGTGCCCTCGGCGCGCCGCGCCTCGGCCTCGCGCGCGGCTTCCTCGCGCAGAACGTTCAGGACGGACTCGTCAGGCTTGCGGCGGGTCAGGCCCGCAGGCTCCGGTTCCGGAGCGGGCTCCGGCGGTGGGGAAGGGGGCGGCGCGGCAGCGGCCTCGGCCGCTTCGCGCTCGCGCAGGGTCGCGGCGCTGTCCTGGAACCATGTATGGCCGCAGCTCGAACATTGCACGTCGCGGCCTGCCGCGGGAATCGCCGCCTCGTCCACTTCATACTGCGCGTTGCAGTTCGGGCAGATCAGCCGCATGACTTTCCCACTGCTCCCACTTGCCTGCCTGCGAGAGGCCATTCTGGCCTTTGCTTTCAGACTGTTGTAGCAAGCCCGCAAGCACCGTCCAAGCCCTTGCGGCAGCGGGCGGCGCGAAAACGGGACGAAAAGGCGGGTCAGAGCCGCTTTTCTGCGGGGCAGGCGGGTGATCGAGTTTCATGATGTGACGCTGGGCTATCCGGGCAGCGATCTTCTGACGGCCGTGTCGATCGCCCTTCCGCCCGGGTCTTTCCATTTCCTGACCGGGCCTTCCGGGGCGGGCAAGACCTCGCTCATCAAGCTCTGCTATGGGGAACTCGCGCCGAACGGCGGACGGGTCGAGATCTTCGGCCAGGACACGGCGACGATGAGCCGGGACGAAACCGCGCGCATGCGTCGGCGGATCGGCATCGTCCACCAGGACTGCCAGTTTATCGATCATCTGCCGCTTGAAGAAAATGTCGCGCTGCCGCTTGAGGTCGCGGGCCAGAAGGCCGATTCCGAAGCCCTGACCGAGCTTCTGTCCTGGGTCGGGCTGGCAGGTCAGGCGCGGTCGCTGCCGCCGTCACTGTCAGGCGGCGAGCGCCAGCGCGCGGCACTGGCCCGGGCCGTGATCATGTCGCCCGACATCATCCTCGCCGACGAACCCACGGGCAATGTCGATTGGGACATGTCATTGAAAATCCTCAAGCTTCTGGCCGAACTGAACCGGATGGGAAAGACCGTGCTGATGGCTACCCATGACCTGAACCTGATCCGCGCCGCCAAGGGCCTGACCCCGGCCCGGGTGCTGAGGATTCAGGGCAGGCGGCTGCAACTGGCGGGGTCGGACCTGTGATCGCGCGCCTTGGCCTTCTTGCCCCCCTTTTCGGCGGGCGCACCGGCGCGGACCGGGTGGTGCCCTCGACCGGCCCGACCGCGCTTCTGACCACGCTGACCGCGGCGGCCATGGCCTTCCTTGCGGTCTTCGCGCTGGCGCTGTCCATGGCCACCGGCCGTCTTGCCGACCGCTGGGCCGGAGCGCTGGCGCGTTCCGCCACGATCCGCATTTCCGCCCCCGCCGACCAGATCGACCGGCAGACCGCCAAGGTGCTGGAAGTGCTGGAACAGACGCCGGGCGTCGAATTTGCCCGTGCCACGACCCCGGACGAGACGCGCAAACTGCTGGAGCCCTGGCTCGGCCCCGACCTGCCGGTCGAGGACCTGCCCTTGCCGAAGCTGGTCGAGGTGACTGAATCCGAGGCCGGTTTCGACGCCGAGGGCCTGAAGCTCAGGCTCGCGGCCGAGGCGCCGGGTGCCATCCTCGACGATCACCAGCGCTGGCGCGCGCCGCTTGTCGCTTCGGCCGAACGTATCCGCACCATCGGGCTTCTGTCGCTCGCCCTCATCTCGGGCGCCACGGCGGCGATGATCACGCTCGCCGCGCAGGCGGCGCTTGCGGCGAACGGCCAGGTGATCCGGGCATTGCGGCTGATCGGCGCCGAGGATCGCTATATCGCCCGCGCCTTCGTCCGCCGTTTCACGCTGCGCACGCTCGCCGGCGCGCTGGCCGGAACCTTCGCGGGCGCGCTTGCCATTGCCCTGATGCCCGCGGCCGCCGAGGAGGGCGGGTTTCTCACCGGTCTCGGCTTTCAAGGGCTTCAGTGGGTCTGGCCCCTTGCGATTCCCGCGCTGGCCGCCATTCTGGCCTTTGCCGCCACCCGCGCGGCGGCCTTCCGGGTGCTGAGGACGGTGCGATGAGGCTTGCCTTCCAATATCTCATGTCGCTGATATTCATCTGCCAGATGTATCTGGCGATGCTGGTTCTGGCGATCTGGTACACGCCCATCGCGCTGTTCCGCCGCGATGCGGCTTTCGACGCGATTCATGCCTACACGCGCTGGGTGCGGTTTTCCGCGGCCACACTCGTGGGGCTACGGTCGGAAATCCGTGGCGAGGTGCCGGACGACGAGGTGATCATCGCCTCGAAACATCAAAGCTTCTTCGACATCATCATGATCGTCTCGGTCCTGCCGCGCCCGAAGTTCATCATGAAGAAGCAGCTTCTCTGGGCGCCGATCGTCGGCTGGTACGCCAAGCGGATCGGCTGCATTCCCGTGGATCGGGGCAAGCGATCCGAAGCGATGAAGAAGATGGTGGCCGAGGTGAAGTCGGGCCGTCAGGCGCCGGGGCAACTGATCATCTATCCGCAGGGCACCCGCGTCGCGGCCGGGGCAACCAAGCCCTACAAGATCGGCGTCGGGGTCCTTTACAACGAGTTGCAGCAGGATTGCGTGCCGGCCGCGACCAATGTCGGCGTCTTCTGGCCGCGCCACGGCGTTCTTCGCAAGCCGGGCCTTGCGATCGTGGAATTCCTGCCGCGCATTCCCGCAGGCGAACCGATCGAGGCCTTCATGGCAAGGCTTGAGCCCGCGGTCGAGCAGGCATCGAACCGGCTGATGGCAGAGGCGGGATTCACCGGCGGATCGCGGGAATGAAGTTCATCGACACGGTCGAAGAGCTTGAGGGCCATTACGGCCAACCGGTCGAGGCGGCCATCGTGAAGGTCGCCCGCCGCCTGACGCCTGCCTACCGGACCTGGATCGAGCGCAGCCGGTTCTGCATCCTCTCCACCGTCGGGTCCGAAGGTACCGACGCCAGTCCGCGTGGCGATGACGGGCCGGTGGTGCGCGAGGTCGATCCCGGCACACTTGCCCTGCCCGACTGGCACGGCAACAACCGGATCGATTCGCTGCGCAACATCGTGCGCGACCCGCGCGTCAGCCTGATGCTCTTCATCCCCGGCTCCTCGAACGTCGTGCGCGTGAACGGACGCGCCCGGCTGACCGCCGACCAGGGCCTGCGCGAAAGTTTCGCCAAGGCTGGCAAGCTGCCGCGCACGGTGATCCTGATCGCCATCGCGGAAATCTACAGCCAGTGCGCCCGCGCCATCGTCCGCTCCCGCCTGTGGGCCAGCGGTGACGAATCGGCCGGCCTGCCGACGGTGGGCGATATTCTTGCCGAGATGACGCAAGGCCGGATCGATGGCGCCGCCTATGATGCGGACTGGCCGAAGCGCGCAAGGACAAGCCTCTGGTAACCCGTCGGGCGGCGACGATCAGGCAGCGAGACCCTTCGAGCCCATGTCGAGGAATTTATCGCGGCGGCTGCGGATCAGGTCGGCGGGCTTCTTCCCCGAAAGCTCGTTCAGCCCCTTGCCGATCGCCTTGCCCACGGCCTCGATCGTTTCCTCGCGGCCACGCTGGGCACCGCCGAGCGGTTCCTTCACGATCTCGTCGATGACGCCGAGCTTCAGGAGGTCCTGCGCGGTCAGGCGCAGCGCATTGGCGGCCTCGCGCATCCTCTCGGCATCCTTCCACAGGATCGAGGCGCAGCCTTCGGGCGTGATCACCGAATAGATCGAATGTTCCAGCATGAAGACGCGGTTCGCGGTGGCGAAAGCGACCGCCCCGCCCGACCCGCCCTCGCCGATCACCACGGCAATCAGCGGCACGCCGATCTGCAGGCATTTCTGCGTCGAACGCGCAATGGCCTCTGACTGGCCACGCTCCTCCGCGCCCTTGCCGGGATAGGCGCCGGGCGTGTCGATGAGCGTCACGACCGGCAGGCGAAACCGGTCCGCGAGGTCCATCAGCCGGATGGCCTTGCGATAGCCTTCTGGCCGGGCCATGCCGAAATTCCGTTCGATCCGGCTTTTGGTGTCGCTGCCCTTTTCCTGTCCGATCACCACCACCGGCTGGTCGTTGAACCGCGCAAGCCCGCCCACGACCGCATGGTCGTCGGCGAAGTTCCGGTCACCGGCGAGCGGCGTGAATTCGGTGAAAAGCGCGTCCACATAATCCAGACAGTGCGGCCTGTCGGGATGGCGTGCCACCTGGCATTTCCGCCAGGGATCGAGGTTCTTGTAGAGATCCTTGAGCATCTCGGCGGCCTTCTTGTCCAGGGCGGCCGCCTCCTTGTCGACATTCATCCCCTCGCCCTTGCGGGCAAGGGCGCGCAATTCCTCTGCCTTGCCTTCGATCTCGGCGAGCGGTTTTTCGAACTCGAGATAATTCATGCTCACATCCCTCTTGGGTCGGATGGTTATATGACGCGCGCCGGGGTCGATTGCAACTTGGCAAGACGGGGCTGGCCGGATCGGCCGCCCTGCGTCGGGGGCAGGTTCGGTCAGGCGGCGGCTTTGAAGACGTTCAAGGCGACGGGCAGCCTCAGCCCGTCACTTCCTTCATATGCCGCGAATTCCGCAGCGATCGCCTCGCGCACCGCCCGCCTGTCCTCTTCATCACCGTCAGCCACGCGCAGAACGAAGGCGGCAGGCCCCAGAACAGTCGCAAGATCGGCGGCGGCCGCGGCGCCTCCGGGATGATGAAAATCGAAATCGCGGGTCTCGCACTCTGGCCTGTTCCAACCCGCGGCCTGCATTATCTCCACGACCCGGTTTCCATCGGAAAATGCCAGCGGGCCCGGAGCGTTGCCATCGGTTGGGGAAGGCTCGCCCATGCGGGCGACGGCGATTCGTCGCGGGATACCGAACCATGGATTGCCCGCGGGCGGTCCGAAGGTCACGAAACTGATCCGCCCGCCATGCGCCATCGAGCGCCGGATATTCGCAAGAGCGGCTTGCGGGTCGTCGAAGAACATCAT
>JAWKWX010000030.1:0-27439 GCA_041397305.1 Paracoccaceae bacterium
AACCCCGGAGGAAAGAATGGCACTGAAAGTCCGCAAGAACCGCATGCCGCACCCCATGTGCCCGATCAGCCAGTGCATGTCGGTGCTGGGTGGCGCCTGGACGCCGAACCTGATCTGGTACCTGTCCGCCGGCCCGAGGCGCTTTTCCGAACTGAGGCTCGATATACCGGCGATCTCGGCGAAGGTCCTGACCCAGCGGCTGAAGGAGCTGGAGACCCGCGGCGTCGTCACCCGCCGGGTGATGCCGACATCGCCGCCCTCGGTCGAATATGAACTGACCGAACTCGGGCGCGAGTTTCAACCGGTGATCGAGGCGATCGTCTCGGTCGGCCACCGGATCAAGGCCGCGCGTGCCGCAGAAGCGGCCTAAGGCGCGGCTCCTCATGCCTTCCGGTTCTCGTCGCCCGCCAAGAGCGTTTGTCCGTGCAACGATGAGGACCCGCCGATAAAACGCACCCCTCCCCTTGCAAACCGGCTCCGCACGTCTTTGATCTGGGCGAAAGGAGTTTCGGATGCTGTTCGTTTGGTTCTTTCTCGGGCTCGTTCTTCTGTTCGTGGGTGGTGAATTTCTGGTCCGGGGCGCCGTCGGGCTTGCCCACAGGTTCCGCATCCCGCCCATGGTTATCGGCCTGACCATCGTCGGCTTCGGCACGTCGATGCCCGAACTCCTGGTCGCGCTGCAGGCGGCGCTTGGCGGGGCGCCGGACGTGGCGGTCGGCAACGTGGTCGGATCGAACATCGCGAATGTGCTTCTGATCCTCGGCGTGTCGGCGGCGATCGCGCCGGTGCCGGTGCCGTTCGCCTCGGTGCGCGCCGAACTGGCGGTGATGATCGCGGCAAGTATCGCGCTGTGGTTGATGATGCTCGGCGGCATGATCTCGCATCTCGAAGGCGCGCTTCTTCTCGTGGCGCTGGTCGTCTATCTCTGGCGCAGCCTCGCCGGAGGCGCCCACCCGCCCGAGGAAACGGCACACGAGGTCTCTGGCCCATGGCTCGCCGCGCTTGCGATTATCGGCGGCCTCGCTGCCCTGATGCTCGGCGCGCGGTTCCTGGTCGACAGCGCGTCGGAGATGGCCCGCGCGGTCGGAGTAAGCGAGGCGGTGATCGGCCTGACCATCGTCGCCATCGGCACCTCGTTGCCCGAACTTGCGACCTCGCTCGTCGCCGCCCTGCGCGGCAACAGCGCCATCGCGCTCGGCAATGTGCTCGGCTCGAACATCTTCAACATCTTCGGCATCCTCGGGCTGACGGCGTTGATCCATCCGGTGCCGGTAGACGTGCGTTTCCCGGCCTTCGATCTGCCCGTTGCGCTGGCGGCGGCGCTTGCGCTGGTGGCGCTTTCCTATCTTCACGACCGCGTGAGCCGCGGTGCGGGCGCAGCATTCCTCGCAGCCTATCTCGGCTACACGCTCTGGATCGGCCTCTGAAGGCCCGTCGAAATCCGGTTTGTTGCCGTGAAAAGACAGGACGCGCAACAAAACTGCTGAAAAAAGCGCTCGGGAGACACAAAACACCGAATTTTGCCGGTTGACGCCCGGTCGCCCCCCGCCTAATGTCCGCCGCACAGCAGCGAAAGGGAAGAGCCATGGTGGCGATTCTTGTACTTGGAGAGGTTTGGCGCATGGGCCGGTAGCGGCAGACCATGATGGTTCCCATGCGCCCCCGATGACCCTCGGGGGCTTTTTGTTGCGCAAGGCGTGATTGGAGGAAGAGCGAATGTCACGGGCGATGACCGGAGCGAGGATGGTGGTTCAGGCACTGAAGGATCAGGGCGTGGACGTGGTCTTTGGCTATCCCGGTGGCGCGGTCCTACCGATCTATGACGAGATCTTCCAGCAGAACGACATCCGCCACATTCTGGTGCGCCATGAACAGGGCGCGGTCCATATGGCCGAGGGCTATGCCCGGTCGACCGGCAAGCCGGGCGTGGTGCTGGTGACCTCGGGTCCCGGCGCCACCAATGCCGTCACCGGCATGGTGGATGCGCTGATGGATTCGATCCCGCTCGTGGTTCTGTCCGGCCAGGTGCCCACCTTCATGATCGGCACCGACGGTTTCCAGGAGGCCGATACGGTCGGCATCACCCGGCCCTGCACCAAGCACAACTGGCTGGTGAAGGACACCGACAAGCTTGCGGAAGTGATCCACCAGGCCTTTCATGTCGCGACAAGCGGCCGGCCCGGCCCGGTGCTCGTGGACATTCCCAAGGACGTCCAGTTCGCCACCGGCCAGTACAAGGCGCCGCGCGAGGCGAAGACCGATCATTATCGGCCGCGCGTCAAGGGCGACCTTGCGGCGATCACCGCGCTTGTCGAACTGATGGAACAGGCCGAGCGCCCGGTCCTCTATACCGGCGGCGGGGTCATCAATTCGGGCCCCGCGGCAAGCCAGCTTCTGCGCGAGATCGCGGATGCCACCGGCTTTCCGGTGACTTCGACGCTGATGGGCCTTGGCGCCTACCCGGCGTCGGGCAAGGGCTGGATCGGCATGCTGGGCATGCACGGGCTTTATGAGGCCAATCTCGCCATGCATGGCTGCGATCTCATGATCAACATCGGCGCTCGCTTCGACGACCGGATCACCGGGCGGATCGCCGATTTCAGCCCCCATTCGAAAAAGGCCCATATCGACATCGACCCTTCCTCGATCAACAAGGTCATCCATGTCGATATCCCGATCGTCGGCGATGTCGGCCATGTGCTGGAAGACCTTCTGAACGTCTGGAAGGCGCGCGGGCGCAAGGTCAACAAGCAAGGCCTTACCAAATGGTGGGGCCAGATCGAGCAATGGAAGCTCCGCAAATGCCTGACCTACAGGAATTCCGACACGATCATCAAACCGCAATATGCGCTTGAGCGGCTGGAGGCGCTGACCAAGGGCCGCAAGCGCTATGTGACGACCGAAGTGGGCCAGCACCAGATGTGGGCCGCGCAATACCTGCACTTCGACGATCCGAACCGCTGGATGACCTCTGGTGGCCTGGGCACCATGGGCTATGGCCTGCCCGCCTCGATCGGCGTGCAGATCGCCCATCCCGACGCTCTGGTCATCAACGTGGCGGGCGAGGCGTCGTGGCTGATGAACATGCAGGAGATGGGAACGGCCGTACAGTTCCGGGCGCCGGTGAAGCAGTTCATCCTGAACAACGAACGGCTTGGCATGGTGCGGCAATGGCAGCAGCTTCTGCACGGCGAGCGCTATTCGCAAAGCTGGTCGGAAAGCCTGCCCGATTTCGTCAAGCTGGCCGAAGCCTTCGGCTGCAAGGGCATCAAATGTTCCGATCCGAAGGATCTGGACGATGCAATCACGGACATGCTTGCCTATGACGGGCCGGTGATCTTCGACTGCCTCGTCGAGAAGCATGAGAACTGCTTCCCGATGATCCCGAGCGGAAAGCCGCATAACGAAATGCTTCTGGGCGACGCCGCGACCGAAGGCGCGATCAAGGCCGACGGAGCGGTTCTGGTGTAGTCGGGCCGGGGGCCCTGCCCCGTCGCCATTGGGGCTCGGGCCAATGGCGCACCAATGGCGACCCCGAGGTATTTTTGCCAAGATGAAAGAGGCAGAGAAGCGATGTCCGCACTGAACATCAAGAAAGGCTCGACCAGCCATTCGGCCTATGACCTGCGCGATCCCAATACGCAGGTGATCGAAAGCCATACGCTCGCGGTTCTGGTCGATAACGAGGCTGGCGTCCTCGCCCGGGTCATCGGGCTTTTCTCGGGGCGCGGCTACAATATCGACAGCCTGACCGTGGCCGAGGTCGATCACAAGGGGCACCGGTCGCGCATCACCGTCGTGACGCGCGGCACGCCTGCGGTGATCGAGCAGATCAAGGCGCAGCTTGGCCGGCTTGTGCCGGTCCATGATGTCCATGACCTGACGGTCGAGGGCGCGGCGGTCGAGCGGGAGCTGGCGCTCTTCAAGGTGGCGGGGACGGGCGAGAAGCGGATCGAGGCCCTGAGGCTCGCCGAAATCTTCCGCGCCAATGTGGTCGATTCGACCTTGGAAAGTTTCGTGTTCGAGATCACCGGCACGCCCGAAAAGATCGACGCCTTTGCCGATCTGATGCGGCCGCTCGGTCTGGTGGACGTGGCGCGGACCGGCGTCGCGGCCCTGTCGCGCGGCATCTGACGGGCGGTATCTGACGGGCGGCATCTGACGGGCAAGAGGCCCCGGGGGTCTGGCCCCCCGGGGCCCCTGCGGGCCTATTTCAGCACGCCCGCATCCATCGCGGCCTTCAGTTCGTCGGCGTCGATCTCGCCGTTCGCGTCGGTGTCGATCGCCTTGAAGACATCTTCGGTCAGATCGGCCCAGGTCGCCTGCATCTCTGCCATCGAGAAGGTGCCGTTGCCGTCGCTGTCCAGGGGCATGGTCTGGGCGCCCGCATACCCCGCGCCGAGGCTCAGGCACAGGCCAAGCGGAATGGTCAGTCGTTTCATCATCATCTCCTTCATGCGGGTTTCGTACCCGGTTGCGTGACGGGTGGCGTCACGGGGAGCCATCTGTGCCCCACCGGAGCCGCGCCGCAACCCGCCGCGCAGGAATGCCCCGGAAGCGGCGCCGCCGCGCCATCGGGCGCCGGTCGCGTCGGCGGGAAAAGGATGAAAGGTCAGGAAAGGGAAAGCCCCGGGGCAGTCAGCCCCGGGGCGCAGAAAACCGCCGACCCGATCCGCGATTCGGGCCGGGTCACTTGATCTGGCCGTTCTCGCGCGCGGCCTGCAGCTCATCAGCATCGACGCTGCCCGAGCCGTCGACGTCGATCTCGGCGAAAAGCGCGGGCGTCATGTCGGGATAGGCCGCTCTCATCTCCTCGATCGAGAAGGTACCATTGCCGTCGGTGTCGCTGACCGTGGTCTGGGCGGCCGCGGCAAAGCCCATGAGGCCGAAGCCGAGGGTCAGGGCGATAAGCGTTCTCATCTCTCTCTCCTTCCGCGCCCCGGGCGAGGGGCGCTTGTCCGCAGTCTGGCGGTCCGGGGCCTGGCCGGCAAGGACCGCCGTTGCCAGGAACATGGGATCAGCGGCGCGGTTAGGCAATAACAGAGGCCCGGTTTGCGGCTAACCACCCTGAAAAACAAGAAAAAGGGGCAGGTTGCCCTGCCCCGTTGAGTTTCGCCGTTCAGGCTCAGTCGTTGTACCGCTCGGTGTTATCTCGCCTGCGGCCTGAACGTCGTTCTGGGGCGAGCGCACCCGCCCCGGATCGCCACCCCGGACCCGATCCGGGGCCTCCCCCGGCACGGGGCCGGGGGAGGGTATTCCTCAGCTACACCCCGACGTTCCCCCGCAAGTATTGCACTTCATGCAGGTGCCGTTGCGCACGAGCGTGTAGTTGCCGCACTCGCCGCAGGGGTCGCCCTCGTAGCCCTGCATCCTGGCCTTGGTGCGCGCATCCATCGTCACCGTGCCGCTGGCCAGCGCCGTGGCGCCCACCACGCCGCCGCCCTGCATCGTCTCGGGGATCAGCGTGTTCAGGACGGCAACCGGATCGCCGGAAAGCGCCGTGGCGCCGATACCGCCCTGCAGCACCACCAGGTCTTGCGGCAGGCGCTTGCGCAGATAGCCCGTGGAAGAGATTTGCTTCAGCACTTCCAGGGACTTGGACGCCGCTCTTTCAGTAACCTCGCTGACGTTCGCCTGACCTTCCTCCGCCCCGCCGCCGAGATCGTCGAACGACGCGCCCTGCGGTTTCACATGGGCGAGGTCGGTGCGGTCGAGGTAGCTGACCGCCAGTTCGCGGAAGATGTAGTCGAGGATCGAGGTCGCCGACTTGATCGAGTCATTGCCCTGCACGAAGCCTGCCGGTTCGAACTTGGTGAAGGTGAAGGCGTCGACGAATTCCTCCAGCGGCACGCCATACTGCAGGCCGACCGACACGGCGATGGCGAAATTGTTCATCATCGCCCGGAAGCCCGCGCCTTCCTTGTGCATGTCGATGAAGATCTCGCCCAAGGACCCGTCCTTGTATTCGCCGGTCCTGAGATAGACCTTGTGCCCACCGACGATTGCCTTCTGGGTATAGCCCTTGCGGCGTTCGGGAAGCTTTTCACGGTGGTTGCGGATCACTTCCTTGACGATCACCTTCTCGATGATCTTCTCGGCCAGAACGGCGGCCTTTTCCTGGGCCGACCCGTTGGCGAGGATTTCCTCGGCTTCCTCGTCATCCTCGACAAGGGCAGATGCGAGCGGCTGCGACAGTTTCGACCCGTCGCGGTAAAGCGCATTGGCCTTGATGCCGAGCGAGTGCGAAAGCTCATAAGCGGCGAGCGTTTCCGCGATCGTCGCATTGTTCGGCATGTTGATCGTCTTGGAAATCGCGCCCGAGATGAAGGACTGCGCCGCCGCCATCATGGTGATGTGGCTGTCGACCGACAGGAAGCGCTTGCCCTTCTTGCCGCAGGCATTGGCGCAGTCGAAGACCGGGTAATGCTCGGCCTTCAGATGCGGCGCGCCTTCCAAGGTCATCGTGCCGCAGACATGATCGTTCGCGGCCTCGACCTGCGCGCGGGTGAAGCCCAGGTGGCGCAGCATGTCGAAGGTCGGGTCGTTCAGCTTCTCGGCCGGAATGCCGAGCGTCCTGGTGCAGAAATCCTCGCCCAAGGTCCATTGGTTGAAGACGAAGCGGATGTCGAAGGCCGTGGGCAGCGCCGCCTCGATCTTCTCGATCTCGCGCGGGCCGAAACCATGGCCGATCAGCGCCGTGTGGTTGATACCGGGGCAATTGCCCAAGCTGGCATGACCCACGGCATAAGCAACGATCTCCTCGATCTCGGCCGAACCGTAGCCCAGGGTTTCAAGTGCCGCCGGGACGGACCGGTTGATGATCTTGAAATAGCCGCCACCCGCGAGCTTCTTGAACTTCACCAGGGCGAAGTCCGGCTCGATCCCGGTCGTGTCGCAATCCATGACAAGACCAATGGTGCCGGTCGGTGCGATGACGGTGGCTTGCGCGTTGCGGTAGCCGTGCTTTTCGCCCAGCTCCAGCGCCTCGTCCCAGGCCGACTTCGCCAGCTTGATCAGCGCCTTGTCGGGGCAGTTGGCATGGTCGAGCGCCACGGGCTTCACTGCCAGCGCTTCATAGCCCTCGGTCTTGCCATGGGCGGCTGTACGGTGATTGCGGATCACTCGCAGCATATGAGCCGCGTTCTTCCCGTACGACGGGAACGGGCCCAGCTCGCCCGCCATTTCGGCCGAGGTGGCATAGGAGACGCCGGTCATGATCGCGGTCAGCGCGCCGCAGAGCGCCCGGCCCTCGTCGCTGTCGTAGCCAAGCCCCATGTTCATCAGAAGCCCGCCGATATTGGCGTAGCCGAGGCCCAGCGTGCGGAAATCGTAGGACCGCTGCGCGATTTCCTTCGACGGGAACTGTGCCATCAGAACCGAGATTTCCAGCGTCACCGTCCAGAGCCGGGTCGCATGGACATATGCCTCGGCATCGAACTTCGCGCCCTTGTAGAAAGTCAGCAGGTTCATCGACGCGAGGTTGCAGGCCGTATCGTCGAGGAACATGTATTCCGAGCAGGGGTTCGAGCCCCGGATCGCCCCGTCCTCGGGGCAGGTATGCCAGGCGTTCACCGTATCATGGAACTGGATGCCGGGATCGGCGCAGGCCCAGGCGGCATGCCCGACCTGTTCCCACAGATCGCGCGCCTTCACGGTCTTGGCGATCCTGCCATCGGTGCGGCGAATGAGCTCCCAATCGGCATCGTCCTTGACGGCCTTGAGGAAAGCATCGGTGACGCGGACCGAGTTGTTGGAATTCTGGCCGGAGACCGAGGCATAGGCCTCCGAATCCCAGTCGGTGTCATAGGTCGGGAATTCGATCGAGCCGAAACCCTGTTTGGCGTAGTCGAGCACCCGCTTCACATAGGTTTCCGGGATCATCGCCTTCTTGGCGCCCCGGATCGCGGCTTTCAGCGCCTCGTTCTTCACCGGATCGACGGCATCTTCGCTCGACCCGTCCCACTGGCGGATGGCGGCGAAGATCTCGTTCAGCTGACGCTCATGGATCTTCGATCCGGCGACCAGCGAGGCGACCTTCTGTTCTTCGATGACCTTCCAGTTGATGAAGGCTTCGATATCGGGGTGATCCATGTCGCAGATCACCATCTTGGCCGCGCGCCGCGTGGTCCCACCGGACTTGATCGCCCCCGCCGCGCGGTCGCCGATCTTCAGGAAACCCATCAGGCCGGACGACTTGCCGCCGCCCGACAGTTTCTCGCCCTCACCGCGGAGCGAGGAGAAGTTGGTGCCGGTGCCGGAGCCATATTTGAAGAGCCGCGCCTCGCGGACCCAGAGGTCCATGATGCCGCCTTCATTCACCAGATCATCGCTGACCGACTGGATGAAGCAGGCGTGCGGCTGGGGATGTTCATAGGCAGACTCGGATTTGACCAGTTCGCCCGACATGTGATCGACGTAGAAATGGCCCTGCGACGGGCCGTCGATGCCATAGGCCCAATGGAGGCCAGTGTTGAACCATTGCGGCGAGTTCGGTGCGGCCATCTGTTCGGCCAGCATGAAGCGCATTTCATCGTAATAGGCGCTTGCATCGGCCTCGGTCGAGAAATAGCCGCCCTTCCAGCCCCAGTAGGCCCAGGCGCCGGCGAGACGGTCGAAAACCTGCTTGGCCGAGGTCTCGCCAACGATCCGCTCTTCCTCGGGCAGGTTCTCGAGCGCCGCATCATCCGGGACGGAGCGCCACAGGAACTCAGGGACGCCCTTTTCCTTGACCTTCTTCAGCCGCGCGGCGACACCGGCCTTGCGGAAATATTTCTGCGCCAGAACGTCCGAGGCGACCTGGCTCCAGCCCTCGGGCACCTCTACCGCCTCGTTGCGGAAGACGATCTTGCCATCGGGATTGCGGATTTCCGACGTGGTCGTGGTGAAGCCGATGCCCGCATAGGCACCCTGCCCGGCCTTGGTGAATTTGCGTTCGATTTTCATCTCTGCCCCCGTCACATTTTTTCTCTGGCGTCTCCGCCCTTCTGTTGGGGGCGTCGCGCCGGTTGTGCCGTGCGGGAACGCATACGATCCATCCGCCGCGCACATGGTGCGGCCAAAATGTCGCGTGATGATTGTCCCACGTCCGAGACACCATATCTAGTGGGTGCCCCATCCGGCTCATACAAACTGACGTAGAAATCACGAAGGCGTCAACGGGAAAATTTGCGTCGCGATGCCGATATTTTCATTGACCATCCCGTCGTGACGACCGCTGCGTCCGGCGCCCCCGATTCATGCACAGACCGGCTTGGCGTGGAGGCCAGCAGATTTCTCAAGCCTCAGGCTGATTTGACGGGATTTTCTGACGCACTGCATGAATCTGTCCACAGGCATCAACATTCGTTAACGCCGCTCAGGCCAGACCCCGACTATTGCAAAAAGATGACAGCTCCGCCCCCGGGACCGCTGCCGATGATGCGAGAGGGATGGTCGGGGCGAGAGGATTCGAACCCCCGGCCTACGGTACCCAAAACCGTCGCGCTACCAGACTGCGCTACGCCCCGACGGGCTACCCTCTAGCCTTTCGCTGCCGCAATGGAAAGCCCGGAGCGCGGCGGGCACGCTCAAAACCCGGGCTGAATCCATCGATGATCACTCGGCGATGCCGCACGGCCAGGCGGCTTTGTCCGAATCGATCGCCGGATGGCGAAGCTCGGCACCCGGGGTGATTCCCAGACGTCCGGCGAGGCCGCCGTTGATCTCGAGGACGAACTGGATGTCGTCCCCGCCCGGGATCGCCGTCTCGTCGAACGGCCGGGCGTTTTCCTGGATCTTGCGCACCCTGCCATCCGCGCCCGCGAAGATCATGTCGAGCGGGATGCGCGTGTTCTTCATCCAGAAGGCAACGATGCGCGGGCGGTCATAGACGAAAAGCATGCCGTGGCCCTCCGGCATCCGGTCGCGATTCATCAGCCCGAGGTGACGCTCGGCGTCATCGTCCGCGACCTCGACCGAGAACACGGCGGCGCCACCCGGCCAGCGCAGATCAACCTTGCCATCCGAACAGCCGACATCTGCGGCTACCCGGCCAGCGCAGCCGATCAGCCAAAGGGCCGCAAGCGCTACTTGCGTTCTCGAATGGCGCTTTCCCAACTCGTCACCATGGCGGCCATCCGGCCACGCTTGCCCTCGATCACGCGCAGCCCGACCGCCTCGCCGGGCCCGAGGTCCGCAAAGCCCGAGCGGCGCAACACCTCGATATGGATGAACACATCTTCCGGCCGACCGAAAACATTCGCAAAACCAAACCCTTTGCCCTTGTCGAACCATTTTACCCGCGCGGGCTCCAGCGGCAGTGCCGCGATCGTGGCGGCATCGCTCGTACCCAGATCCTCGATCGGTGCACGCTCCTCTTCCTCGGGCGGCTCGATCTCCAGCACCTCGGTGGCCTGATAGCCCCGTGCGGTCTGCTGGATCTTCACGGTGATATGGGCATTGTCGGCAACCGAGCCCTGCCCGAAATTCCTCAATACATTGGCATGCAGCAGGATATCGCCCAACTCCTCGTCGGCAATAATGAAGCCAAACCCTTTGGAGGCGTCGAACCACTTCACGCGGCCCTTGACCACGCGGTGCGCCCCTTCTTGTTCTGTCATCGTCAAGAGCTTTCCATTTCTGCTGATCCGTCGGCCGCACACACCCGAGCCACCGGAACCTTCCACCTCTCTACTCGTACTAAGGATTGAGCCTCCGAATGTCCCATCTGCCTGCGACCGCATCGCGTCGCCACTGGAAACGATCATGAAGCCTAAACGCACCATCCGCCCAGAACTCGATCTCGAGCGGACATAATCTGAACCCGCCCCAAAATGGCGGTCGCGGAGGATTCACCCCCATACTCACTGTCACCCGCGCCACTTCTGCCATTAACGCGGCCCGCGATGCAAGCGGTTCGGATTGCTTCGAAGCCCAGGCCCCGAGCCTGCTCTTGAGCGAGCGCGAGGCGAAATAGGCGTCCGCCTCGGGGCCTTCTTCGCGCCGCACAAGGCCGCGTACGCGAACCTGACGGCGCAAGCTTTTCCAGTGAATCACGAATGCAGCCTTGCCCGCCGAATCCAGTTCCTGCGCCTTCGCCGATCCGTAGTTGGTGTAGAAGACGAAATCCTGATCGGTGATTTCTTTCAGCAGCACCATGCGGACATTGGGTAGACCGTCCCGGTCCACGGTCGCAAGCGCGATTGCGTTGGGGTCGTTCGGCTCGGCCGTTTCGGCTTCGCCGAGCCAGTCGCGCGCGATCGCGAACGGATTGTCGCCTGCGAAAATCCCGGTCCTGTCGCCTGCGTCCATGATCTTCTTCTCTCGACTTCGGTTCACGGGCGCCGACCGGCCCGCCCTTGAAGCAGTCCGGAACTTGCCCTAATGCTTCGCCCACAAGGATCAGGCGCGGGGACAGATATGGCAAACGGACTGATGGCAGGCAAGCGCGGCCTGATCATGGGGCTTGCGAACGACAAGTCGATCGCCTGGGGGATTGCCAAGGCCTGCGCCAATGAAGGCGCCGAAATTGCGCTGTCTTATCAAGGGGATGCACTTCTGAAACGGGTGCAGCCTCTGGCGGCGGAGATCGGCTGCACCCAGATCGTCGAATGCGACGTCGCGGACGAAGGGTCGCTTGACCGGCTGTTCGACCATCTGAAGTCCGCCTGGGGCAAGTTGGACTTCGTCGTCCATGCCATTGGTTTTTCGGATAAAAACGAACTTCGCGGCCGCTATGTCGACACCGGGCCCGACAATTTCCGCATGACGATGGATATTTCGGTCTATTCCTTTACCGCCGTCTGCCGCCGCGCCGCCGCGATGATGCCGGACGGCGGCTCGCTCCTGACGCTCACCTACTATGGCGCCGAGCGGGTGATGCCGCATTACAACGTGATGGGGGTAGCCAAGGCCGCGCTTGAGGCCTCGGTGCGCTATATCGCCGAGGATCTGGGCAAGGATGGCATCCGCTGCAACGCCATTTCCGCCGGGCCGATCAAGACGCTCGCCGCCTCCGGCATCGGCGATTTCCGCTATATCCTGAAGTGGAACGAGTTGAACTCGCCGCTCCGCCGCAACGTCAATCAGGAAGAGGTCGGCAAGTCCGCGCTCTATCTGCTGTCCGACCTCGGCTCGGGCGTGACGGGCGAGGTGCACCATGTCGATTGCGGCTATCATGTCGTCGGCATGAAATCGGTCGATGCCCCGGATATCGACGTTGTGACCGGCCGGAAGGAGGGGTGAGATGCGCGACCGTCTTCCGCACGAGAAAGGGTTCCACGTGAGCTGGGACCAGATTCACCGCGATGCCCGCGCGCTTGCCTGGCGGCTGGACGGCAAGGGCCCGGACAAGGGCGCCTGGCGGGCGGTCGTTGCGATCACCCGCGGCGGCATGGCCCCCGCGATGATCGTCAGTCGCGAACTGGATATCCGCGTCGTCGACACGATCTCGGTCAAGTCCTACAACCATCAGGAACAGACCCAGCCGCGCGTGATCAAGCCCCCAAAGGCCGACATCATGGGAACGGATGGCGAAGGCATCCTGGTCGTCGACGATCTCGTCGATACCGGCAAGACGCTTGAACTGGTCCGCAACCTCTATCCCAAGGCGCATTTCGCCACCGTCTATGCCAAGCCCGAGGGCCGCGGCATGGTCGACACCTATATTACCGAGGTCAGCCAGGACACCTGGATCTTCTTTCCCTGGGACATGGCGCTTCAATATGTCGAACCCTATCGCGGGAAAGACTGATCCATCATGGTTCGCCAAACCGCGGCCTGGGCTCAGGGGCTGCTGCACCGGCTGTTCACCGCGACGCTTGCGGTCAAGGGAAGCCTCGCGAGCGTAGAAGCCGCGGTCGGCGCCTGGCTCTGGGTGCGGGCCCAGTTTCCCGCCGCGCCGAACCTGTCGGTCGAAGGGTCGATCGAATGGCTGACCCAGCATGAGCTGACCCAGGATGCCGACGATCCGGTGGTGCGGACGCTGGCCGAGCAGGCGCAGCACCTGCCGCTGATGCCGGTCGACAATTTCTATTATTTCTATCTGGTCATGCACGGGCTTCTGAAGCTCGGGATGGTGGTGCTTCTGGCGCGCAAGGTCCGCTGGGCCTATCCCGCCGCGATGGCGCTGCTGGCCGCCTTCGTCGTCTATCAGGGGATCGAATTCACCCGCACGCATTCCGTCTATCTCCTGATGCTGTGCGGGTTCGACACATTCATGATCTGGCTCGTCGGCCGCGAATATGGCCTCATGAAGCGCATGGCCTGAACCGTTCCGGGGTCGTTTTTGGGGCTGCGGCCGGGGCGGAAATCTGTATCCATGGGCTGAAACCTTTCCGAGGCCGCGTCATGTCCCTGCCCCTCAACCCCGCGATGAGCGCCACCTTCGCCCCCCCGGTGATGGAGGCACGGCGCTGGCTTCAGGGCGTCACCTTCCCGTCCGACCGGCCGCTGATCAACGTCAGCCAGGCGGCACCCGTCGATCCGCCGCCGCAAGGTCTGAGGCAGGCGATCGCCGAGGCGGCGCTGAGCCGGGCCGAGGCGCACCTGTACGGCCCGGTGCTCGGCCTGCCGGATCTGCGGGCGGAACTGGCCGCGCAATGGTCGGCGGCCTATGAGGGTGATATTGCCGCAGAAGAGGTCGCGATCACCCAGGGCTGCAATCAGGCCTTCTGCGCGGCGCTCGCGACACTGGCAGGCGCGGGGGATGAAGTCATCCTGCCAACACCTTGGTATTTCAACCATAAAATGTGGCTCGACATGGCAGGTATCCGCGCCGTGCCGCTGGCGACCGGCGACGACCTCCTGCCCGATCCGGCGCGCGCGGCCGCACTCGTGACCGAGCGCACGCGCGCGATCGTGCTCGTCTCGCCCAACAATCCAGGCGGGGTCGAATATCCCGCCACCCTCCTCCGGGCCTTCTTCGACCTCGCCCGGGCGCGCGGGATCGCGCTGATCGTGGACGAGACCTATCGCGACTTCGACAGCCGCACGGGCGCCGCGCACGACCTGTTCGCCGACCCCGCCTGGCGCGGGACCTTCATCCATCTCTATTCCTTCTCGAAAGCCTACCGCCTGACCGGGCACCGGGTCGGCGCCATCGTCGCCGATCGCGCCTTTCTGGCGCAGATCGAGAAATTCCTCGATACGGTGGCGATCTGCCCCAGCCAGCTTGGCCAGATTGCGGCACTCTGGGGGATGCGGAACCTCCCGCAATGGGTCGCGGGCGAACGGGCCGAGATCCTTGCCCGTCGCGCCGCGATGACGGACGGGTTCGCCCGGCTGCCCGACTGGCGGCTTCTGGGGTGCGGCGCCTATTTCGCCTATGCCGAACATCCCCATCCCCTGTCCTCGCCGGAGATGGCCAAGAGGCTGGTTGCCGAGGCAGGTGTCCTGATGCTGCCCGGCACCATGTTCATGCCCGACGAAGACCCCGCAGGCAGGCGGCAGTTCCGCATCGCCTTCGCCAATGTCGATGCCTCGGGGATCGCCCGCCTGATCGACCGCCTCGCCGCCTGGCACCCGTGACCGGTTCCACCGGGCCGCTCATCGTCGCCTCCGGCGCTCTTCCCCGTCGCCGGGCGCGCCCGCGACAAGCCGCCGGAGGCCGGAGAGGAGCCGCACCGCAGCGCCCGTCCCCCGCGTATGCCGAGCGGCCTTGCCCGGGCTCTGCATAGGCCCTAAACAGCCTCAGTGACAGTGAAGGGGAGCCAGCAATCATGTCCACGCGCATGCGCAGGAAAAAGGCCAACTCGGTCGTCTGGGCCGTTCTGGCGCTGGTGATGGTGGGGCTTGGCGGCTATGGCGTGACCTCCTTCTCCGGCGGCAAGACCGAACTCGGCCATGTCGGCACCCGCCCGATCACCGTGAATGAATATGCCCGCGCGCTGCAGTCCGAGATCCGGGCGACCTCGGTCCAGTTCGGCCAGCAGCTGACATTCGAACAGGCCCAGCAGATGGGCCTCGACCGTGTCGTGCTGCAGCAGCTCGTCACCGCCGCGACGCTCGAGAACGAGGCCGATGCGGTTGGCGTTTCGGTCGGCGATGCCGAGGTGCGTGACAAGCTGATGGCCGCGCCCGCGCTGCAGGATGCAAGCGGCAAGTTCAGCCAGGATCTCTATACGCAATTCCTGCAAAGCCAGCGGATGAGCGCTGCCGAGTTCGAAAAATCCCTGCGCGACGAGGCCGCCCGCACCCTCCTGCAAGGCGCGGTCCTGGGCGGCGTCAAGGCGCCCGTCGGCCTTGTGGACCGGCTGACCGGCTGGGATATGGAAACGCGCGACTTCACCTTCGCCGAACTGATCGCCAGCGACTTGCCCGCGCCCGTCGCCGCACCGTCGGAGGACGAGGTGAAGGCCTGGTACGACGGCCACGGCGACAGCTACATGCGCCCCGAAACCCGCAAGATTTCCTACATCTGGCTGAAGCCCGAGGATCTCCTGGACAAGGTCGCGGTCGACGAGGAGACCCTGAAGAAGGCCTATGAGGAGCGGAAGTCCGAATTCGTGATCCCCGAGCGGCGCCTTGTTGCGCGGCTCATCTACCCGACGACCGAGGAAGCAGCCGCCGCGAAGGCGCGCTTGGACAAGGGCGAGGCGAGCTTCGAGGATCTGGCGAGGGAACGCGGTCTTTCCATCGACGATGTCGATATGGGCGAGGTCGCAAAGGAAGATCTGGACACGGCGGGCGACGCCGTCTTTGCCGTGACCGAACCCGGTGTGATCGGACCGGTCGAGACCAACCTCGGCCCGGCGCTTTTCGCCATGAACGGTATCCTCGCCGCGCAGGTCACCAGCTTCGAGGATGCCCGCGACGACCTGCGCTCCGAAGTCGCGATGGATCGGGCGCGACGGGCGATCGCCGACCGGCAGGAAGCGATCGAGGATCAGCTCGCCTCTGGCGCGACGCTGGAAGATGTCGCCAGGGACGAGGGGCTGGAATTCGGCCAGATCGAGTTCAACAGCGAGACCGAGGGCGGCCTTGCCGCCTACGAGGCCTTCCGCCAGGCGGCGGGCCAGATTACCACCGACAGTTTCCCGACCCTTGTCGGGCTCGAGGATGGCGGCGTCTTTGCCATCCGCCTCGACGAGATCGTGGCCCCCGCGCTCCGCCCGCTTGAGGAGGTCCGCGACAAGGTGGCCGCCGACTGGACGGCCGACCAGATCCATGCAGCACTCCTGGCGCTTGCGGGCGAGGATCTTGCCCAGCTTCAGAATGGCGTGACGCTCGAGGCGCTCGGTCTTGTCACCACCCGGGACGACAGTTTCGGGCGGACCGATTATGTGGCCGATGCCGTGCCCGAGGTAGGCCAAGCCGTCTTCGCGATGATCGCGGGCGAAAGCCGGGTGGTCGAGGCGGCGGGCCGCGTCTTCCTCGTCACGCTGAATGCCGTCACCCCGGCCGATCCCGCCGACCCGGCGGTGGTGGCGAAACGCGCCCAGATCGATGCGACGCTCAGCCAGTCGCTGGCGCGCGACGTCTTCGAACAGTTCGCCCGTACCCTGCAGGCGAACGCCGGGCTCAGCCTCAATCAGGCGGCGGTTGCCGCCGTGAATTCGCAGATGCAATAGGACGGACCTTGGCGCTCTTCCCTTCATACGAGGCTTTCGAGGCCGGCTGGGCGCGCGGCGAGAACCAGCTCGTCCACGCCCGTCTCGCAGCCGATCTCGACACGCCGGTCTCGCTGATGCTGAAGCTCGCGGATGCCGGTCCGATGAGTTTCATGCTGGAATCGGTCACTGGCGGGGAAGTCCGCGGGCGCTATTCGGTGGTGGGCCTGAAGCCTGACGTGATCTGGGAATGCCGGGGCGAGACAAGCCGGATCAACCGTCAGGCCCGGTTCGATACAGACGCGTTTGAACCTCTTGCCGGCCATCCGCTGGAGACGCTTCGCGCGCTGATCGCCGAAAGCCGGATGCAGATGCCCCAGGGCATTCCCGCCATCGCGGCGGGGCTTTTCGGCTATCTCGGCTATGACATGATCCGGCTGGTGGAGCATCTGCCGAACGTCAATCCCGACCCGATCGGCGTGCCGGATGCCATCCTGATGCGCCCGACCGTCGTGGCGGTGCTTGACGGGGTGAAGGGCGAGGTGACGGTCTGCTCGCCCGCCTGGGCGGGATCGGGCCTCACCGCGCGCGCGGCCTACGCGCAGGCGGCCGAACGGGTGATGGATGCGGTGCGCGATCTGGAGCGTGCACCCTCGGGCGAGACGCGGGCGCTTGGCGATGCGGCGCACCTGGGCGAGATGAAGTCGAACTTCACACCCGAGGGCTACCGCGCCGCCGTCGAAAAGGCCAAGGACTATATCCGGGCGGGCGACATCTTTCAGGTCGTCCCCTCGCAGCGCTGGACGGCGGATTTCAAGCTGCCGCCCTTCGCCTTCTACCGCTCGGTCCGCCGCACCAACCCCTCGCCCTTCCTGACATTCTTCAATTTCGGCGACTTCCATATCGTCGGCTGTTCACCCGAGATCCTGGTCCGGGTGCGCGACGGAGAGGTGACGATCCGCCCGATTGCCGGAACCCGCCCGCGCGGCCGCAACGAGGAGGAGGATCGCGCGCATGAGGCCGACCTTCTGGCTGACCGCAAGGAACTGGCGGAACATCTGATGCTTCTCGACCTCGGCCGCAACGATGTGGGCCGGGTGGCGAAGGTCGGCACCGTACGCCCGACCGAGAAATTCATCATCGAACGCTACAGCCACGTGATGCATATCGTGTCGAACGTGGTGGGCGAGCTTTCTCCCGACCATGATGCGCTGTCGGCGCTGCTGGCCGGTTTGCCCGCCGGAACCGTCTCGGGCGCACCCAAGGTGCGGGCGATGGAGATCATCGACGAGCTGGAACCCGAAAAGCGCGGCATCTATGGCGGCGGCGTGGGCTATTTTGCGGCCAATGGCGAGATGGACATGTGCATCGCGCTGCGCACGGCGGTGGTGAAGGACGAAAAGCTCTATATCCAGGCGGGGGGCGGTGTCGTCTATGACAGCGACCCCGAAGCGGAATTCCAGGAAACCGTCAACAAATCCAAGGCCTTGAAGCGTGCCGCCGAGGACGCGGGCCTATTCATCCGGCGCGGCAACGGCTGAGATTCCGGCCCGTTGCTCTCCCGCAGGATCGCGCGTCCCGGCCCTGAGCCGGGGCCGCTTTTTCACCGCAATCCGTCCCCTTGGACGGGTGGCCATCAGCCGCCGCTGGCATTCATGAGCGCCGATATCGGCGCTAGTGCCACCGATCGGGCGGCAGTACTGCCGCTCCAGGCAATAAGGCCGGTGATCGCTTCCGCCGTCGAGGGCAGCGCGATGACGGCCGATCCCTTCTGCGCGGCGCTGAAGGCGAGCTTGTCCAGTTCGCGGGACAGTGCGCCGCCCTTCGCGTCCTCCGCCGTGATCAGTCGGTCGACCGAGGCAACCGGCGCCCCCGCCTTTTCCGCCGCGCGGCGGGCGGCGTTCAGGCCCTGGGCGAAGGTGATGAACCCGCGCCCGTCCGCCGCCAGAAGCGCCGCCATATGCTGGGCGTCAAGGCTCTGCTTCTGGAACGCCACGCCGGGCAGTCCGATCAGCGCGACCGACTGCGGCAGGACCTGCACATAGCTTTGATAGGCCACTTCCATGTCGGCGGGCGTCGCGCCTTGCGGCTGGTCGCCTGCGAGGATCGCCACTTCCGCCCCCGCCGCACGCAGCGCTGCCGCACGCTCGGTGGCATCCGGCGCCAGCGGATCGACGGCCACGGTCGCGGCGAATGGCAAGGCCGCAAGCGCGGACGGGTCAAGCCCGCCTGCGGCCGTGCCGAGGTCGAGGATGACCACCGCAAGCGGCGGACGTGCATCGGGATTGTCAAAGGCCGCCGCAAAGGCCTTCAGGGGGGATGTATGATCCTCGGACGCCGTATCCGGCGCCATATCGGGCACGGCCTCCTCTGCGGGGGCCGCATCGGACGCGGCGCCCTCGTCCGTGGCGTCTGCCCCCGGCGGCCGCAGGATCTTCACGCCAGGCACCTCGCGGCCAAGAGCCGCCGTCCCCTGCCCCTCGGGCGGGGTGGCCGGATCGAGCGTCAGGATCTTGGGCTTGCCGCTGTCCTCCGGGACGGCCCCCGGCGCCGGTCTGACGACGGCCTCGGGCTGGTCTGTGGGCTCTGCGGGCACCGCTTCCGGCACGGGCTCCGCGGCGACATCAGGCGCGGCCTCTGCCGCAGGCTCTGCTGCCGGCTCTGGTACGAGCTCCGGCGGGGAGTCGGTGGACGGCGCCGCCTCAGGGGCTGTCTCAGGGGCTGTCTCAGGGGCTGTCTCAGGGGCTGCCTCAGGGGCGGGTTCCGGCGCAGGCGCCGGGGGTGCCGGTTCAGCGGCTGATGGTTCCGCGACCGGTTCGGCCATCGGTTCGGCGGCCGGAGCGGCAGCCGTCCGTGTCCCCGTTTCCGGCGAAACCTCCGCACCCGTCCCGGCGTCGCTGGCCGCCTCTGCGGTCGGCGCGGGCATCTGTGACGGCGCCTCGTCCTGCGGCGCTTCAGCAGCGGCCGGAGCCTCCGTTGCGGCTGGCGCATCGGCAGACGGCTCGGCGAGAGCGATCTCGACCGACTGGCCGGGCGCGGGCGGGCCACCCGCCTGCCCTGCACCTGACACATGGGCCGTCCCGTCGGGCGCTTCGAGCGTTGCGGCGGGTGCCGGTTCCGCGACCGGCGCCTCGGCGGCAGGCAGATCGGGGGCCGTTCCCTCAACCGCTCCCTGACCGGCCTCCAGCGTCGCGACTGGCCCGCTGTCGGGCGCGGCCGGTGGCGTCGTCTCGCTCAGCACGGGCGCAGGCTCGGCGGCCGGCGCGGGATTGGCCTGATCCGCCGACGCCTCGGGCGCGGGCTCCACCTCGGGCAGCGCGGCAGCGGTATCGCCCTTGGCCGCGTCGAATTCCGAGCCTTCGGGCACATCGAGGATCGCTGCCTGCGGGGCACCTGTGCCCGCATCGGCGCTTTCAGTCGCGGTCGGCACCTCTGCCTCTGGGGCAGGTGGTGCGGTTTCCGTCGCCTGTGGCTCATGATCCCGATGCCCCGCCGGTGGCGGCGCGACCGTCGAGATCACCCCGAACCCCACAAGCGACAGGACAACCCCCGTCACGCTTCCGGCGACATAGCTTCTGCTCACCCTGACCTCCGGTGCCTCTGCCTGTTCTTTTCTCCCGCGCGCCCGGTACGTTCGTGGCGGCCAACCCTTGACCCCGGGACGCGGCTTCCCTCATGTATAGCCCGACATGCGCCGGGGTTCACCCAGAATGTGACAACCGTCCATTCCCGCCCCGCGCGCCGCTGAAAGGACCTGCGATGCTTCTGCTCATCGATAATTACGACAGTTTCACCTACAATCTCGTGCATTATTTCGGCGAGATCGGGGCGAATGTCATCGTGCGGCGCAATGATGCGCTGGATGTGCAGCAAGCGATGGCGATGAAGGCGGACGCGATCGTCCTGTCGCCCGGGCCGTGCGATCCCGCCCAGGCGGGCATCTGTCTGGCGCTGACCGCCGCCGCCGCCGAGACCCGCACGCCGCTTCTGGGCGTCTGTCTCGGCCATCAGACGATCGGCGAGGCGTTCGGCGGCCGCGTGGTGCGGTGCCACGAGATCGTGCATGGCAAGATGGGGACGATGCACCATTCCGGCCAGGGCATGTTCCGGGGCCTGCCCTCGCCCTTCGAGGCGACGCGCTATCATTCACTGGTGGTCGAGCGGGACAGCCTTCCGGGTTGCCTTGAAGTCACCGCCTGGCTCGATGACGGCACGATCATGGGGCTCAGGCACCGGGAGCTGCCCATCGAGGGCGTGCAGTTCCACCCCGAAAGCATCGCCTCCGAACATGGCCACCAGATGCTGCGGAATTTCCTCGAAAGCGCCAAGGTTCTGCTTGGAACGCCGTCGGGGGCGGCGGCATGAGCGCCGACCTGCGCCCGCTGATCGGGATCGCCGCCGACCGGCCGCTGACCCGGGCCGAGGCGGAAACCGCCTTCGAAGCGCTGTTTGATGGCGCCGCGACGCCAAGCCAGATGGGCGGGCTGCTGATGGCGCTCCGCACCCGTGGCGAGACGGTCGAGGAAATCGCCGCCGCCGCCCATGTGATGCGGTCGAAATGCCATGCGGTCCGGGCGCCTGCGGGGGCCATGGACATCGTCGGAACCGGCGGCGACGGCAAGGGCACGCTCAATATCTCGACCGCGACCGCCTTCGTGGTGGCGGGCGCGGGCCAGGTGGTGGCCAAGCATGGCAACCGCAACCTGTCGTCCAAATCCGGGGCGGCGGATGCGCTGACCCAGCTGGGCGTGAATGTGATGGTCGGGCCCGAGGTGGTGGAAAGGGCGCTTGCCGAGGCGGGCATCGCCTTCATGATGGCGCCGATGCACCATCCGGCGATCCGCCATGTGATGCCGACGCGGGCCGAGTTGGGCACGCGCACTGTCTTCAACCTGCTTGGGCCACTCACCAACCCCGCCGGAGTGAAACGCCAGTTGACCGGTGCCTTCGCCCGCGCCTGGATCCGGCCGATGGCCGAGGTGCTGGGCGCGCTCGGTTCCGAAAGGGCCTGGCTCGTGCACGGATCGGACGGCACCGACGAGATGTCGATCGCCGGGCCGACCCATGTCGCCGCGCTGGACGGCGGAAAGGTAGAGGAATTCGAGATCACGCCGTCCGACGCGGGTCTGCCAAGCCATCCGTTCGAGGCGATCATGGGCGGCACGCCCGAGGAGAATGCGGTGGCCTTCCGCGCGCTTCTCGACGGCGAGGGCGGCGCCTATCGCGATGCGGTCCTTCTGAATGCCGCCGCCGCGCTGGTGGTCGCGGGCCGGGTGGACAGGCTGCCTGACGGTGTGGGTCTTGCGGCGGAAAGCATAGATACCGGGGCCGCGAAGGAAAAGGTCGCGACACTTGCCCGGATCACCTCGGCGGCCTGAGGGGATGATCCCGCCCGCCTGGGCCGATCTGCCCTTCTTCGCCCGCGACTGGCCCTCCCTCCAAGCCGCTGTTGCGGCCGATCCCCGCCCGATCCTGCCGCCGGAAGGTCAGCGCTTCGCCGCTCTGGCCCTGACGCCGCCCGATGCGGTGCGCGTGGTGATCCTTGGCCAGGACCCCTATCCGACACCGGGGCACGCGCATGGCCTCGCCTTCTCGGTCGAACCGGATGTCCACCCCCTGCCCCGGTCCTTGTCCAATATCTTCAAGGAGATGGAGGCCGATCTTGGCTCCCGCCCTGCGAGCGGCGACCTGCACCCTTGGGCGGAACAGGGAGTGCTCCTCCTGAACACCTGCCTCAGCGTGCCTGCTGGCGACGCCGGGGGCCATGCACGCTTCGGCTGGCAAAGGCTCGCCGAGGAGGTGCTGGCGCGCGTCTCGCAACGGCCTACGGCCTTTCTTCTCTGGGGCGGGCAGGCGCAGGCGCTGGCCCGGCATATCGCCCCGGGCGACCACCTGATCCTGCAGAGCGCCCATCCCTCTCCACTCTCCGCCCGGCGGGGTTTCTTCGGCTCCCGCCCCTTCAGCCGCGTAAATGACTGGCTCGCCGCCAGGGGAGAGCCGGCAATTCGCTGGACCTGACCCCTACCGGCCCCGATTCCACAGCCGCTCCCCCGCCCAATCCCTGGCCGAGAGGATGCGCAGCCCCTCAGCCGTCCGGTAAAGGGCAAGCGCCCCGCTTGCCTTCAGCTTCCGCCGGTCGAAGAGCGCGCATTCGCCGTCCACGCCCCCCCAGTCCTCGCTGAGGACAAGCAGCGTTCCGGCCGTGCAGGCATCCGCGGCCCGCGCGGCCGATCCCTTGCCCGCGAAGACCAGAAGGCGAAGGTCGGCGAAATCGGCCTGCAGCGCGCCCTTCCTGCCGCCGAAGGCCGCGCGCGCGGCGGCGGTCGGCTGATCGGCGGGATCGCCGTCATCCTCGAGCCAGCTCTTGGCGACGAAGCCCGCGCCCTTTTCCTTCGACAGCGCGCGGCCCTCTGCCGTCATCAGCCCAACGAGCGTTCCGTCGCCGGAAATCAGCAGATCCGGCCGCTCCGCCGCGTTCCACAAGAGTAACGCTGCCATCACCCCGACCGCGCCGCCGGCCCGGACCCAACGCGCCCCGCCGATCATCAGCGCCGCGCCGAAGAGGCCGAGAAGCGGCAAGACCGCGTCGGGCGGCGTCGGCACCGTCACCACCGCCCCCTTCATGCCCGCGACCCAGACCGCGACCCAGAGGATGAAAGCCGACCCCTTCTCCATCACCCAGAGCGCGGGCGCCGCAACGCCCAAGGGGGCAAGCAGGGCCGCGATAACGCCCGCGGGCATCACCACCGTGCCCATCACCGGCACGGTCAGCAGGTTTGCCAGCAGGCCATATTCGGCGATCCGGTTGAAATGCGCCGCCGCGATCGGCGCTGTCGCCGTCCCGGCCAGAAGCGACGAGAGCACCATCACCAGCCCGGGCCTGAAAATGGCCGGAACGCGATGCTGATGCTTCGTCCATTGCTCGAACCCCGCGATCAGTGCCGCCGTCGCCCCGAACGACATCTGGAAGCCCGGCTCGGTCAGGCTTTCCGGTTCCAGCACCAGACAGATGAGCGCAGCGATGGAGAGCGAGCGGAGCGAGATCGCCCGCCGGTCAAAGAGCACCGCGACAAGCATCACCGCCGCCATCACATAGGCGCGCCGCGTGGCAACCTCGGGCCCGGCGAGGAAGAGGTAGAAGGTTGCCGCCGCCAGCGCCGCGATGGCGGCGATCTTCTTGCCGTCAGTCCTGAGGCCGAGGACCGGCACCAGCGCCAGCCCGTAACGGACCAAGGCAAAGACGAAACCGGTCAGAAGCCCCATGTGAAGGCCCGAGATCGACACCATGTGCGACAGGTTCGAGGCGCGCAAGGCATCGTTCGTCTCGGCCGTCACGCCTGACCGGTCGCCTGTCATCAGGGCAGAGGCGAAGGCCATCGGCTGCCCGCCACGGCCCGCCTGCATCGCGGCCGACAGTTGCATGCGCAGCCGGAAGGCGGCGAGCGACCCGTGCCCCCCGGGCCGTTCGACCACCATGGGCGGGCCGCGCGCATAGCCGACCGCACCGAGGCCCGAAAACCAGGCGAGCCGCTGGAAATCGAAGCCGCCCGGCGCCACCGGCCCGTCGGGCGGCGACAGATGGGCGGTGACCATCACGACAAGGCCCGGTTCGGGCAGAAACCCCATCTGGTCGCCATGCAGCGCAACCCGGACCCGTGCAGGCGTATTCGCCGGTGCCACGTCGTTCAGGCGGACCCTGTCGAGCGTGATGCGGATCTGGTCGGAGAAGGAGCGGTCGATATCGACGATCCGCCCCTCGACGGGGCCGTAATAGCGGAAAGGCAGAACCGGTGCCGCGACCAGATTGGCCCGCGCCACCGCCAGCACGAAGCCCCCCGCAACGAGGGCTAGGGCGAAGCAAGGAGACCGGCCGAGCTCTGGCCCGAAAAGCCCCGTCGTCCAGAGAAGGAGCGCGAGAGAGAGCGCCGCGGCTACAACCGATATCGCAGGCTCCGATCCGAGCGCGAAATAGATCCCGATGCCGACCGACAGAAAGACCGGCGCCCAGGGCAGAAGCGTGCCGCGCCGCGCCGCAAGCGCCACGAGCGGCGACATGACCCAGCCTGCCGGTTCCTGCCCGAGGTGCTGCACTTGTCTCCCTTCCGGCGATTGCCTAGAACGCTGCGGTCAGGATTTCCTCATTCTGGTTTCCGAAAGGTTAATGTCGGCCATGTCCACCCCGATCGTCACCCGCTTCGCCCCCTCGCCCACGGGGTATCTGCATATCGGCGGTGCGCGGACGGCGCTGTTCAACTGGCTTTACGCCCGCGGGCGCGGGGGCAGGTTCCTGCTGAGGATCGAGGATACCGACCGGGAACGCTCCACCCCCGAGGCGACCGAGGCGATCCTGAAGGGGCTGACCTGGCTCGGCCTCGACTGGGACGGCGAGGTCGTCAGCCAGTTCGATCGCAAGGACCGCCATGCCGAAGTGGCGCGCGAGATGCTGAAACGCGGCTCGGCCTACAAATGTTTCTGCACACAGGACGAAATCGAGACCTTCCGCGAGGCGGCGCGCGCCGAAGGCCGCTCTACCCTGTTCCAGAGCCCCTGGCGCGAGGCCGACCCTGCGACCCACCCCGACCTGCCGTTCGTCATCCGCCTGAAGGCGCCGCGCGAGGGCCAGACGGTGATCGCCGACCGGGTGCAGGGCGATGTGACCTTCGGCAACGACCAGCTTGACGACATGGTTTGTTTACGGGCCGATGGTACACCCACCTACATGCTGGCAGTCGTGGTCGATGATCACGACATGGGCGTCACGCATGTGATCCGTGGGGACGACCATTTGACCAACGCCGCGCGGCAGACCCAGATCTACAGGGCGATGGACTGGCCGGTGCCGGTCTGGGCGCATATTCCGCTCATTCACGGGCCGGACGGCAAGAAGCTGTCGAAGCGTCACGGGGCGGTGGGCCTGCATGACTACCAGGCCATGGGCTATCCCGCATCCGCCATGCGCAACTATCTTTGCCGCCTGGGCTGGAGCCATGGCGATGACGAGGTCTTCACCGATGACCAGGCGCGGGACTGGTTCGATCTTGACGGAATCGGCCGCTCGCCATCGCGGCTCGACTTCAAGAAACTGGAAAACATCTCCGGCCAGCATATCGCCGCCAGTGCAGATGCAGCATTGCTGCCTGAAATTGAGGCATTTCTGGCAGCGTCGGGCCAGCCCGGCCTGACAGAGGCGCAACGCACGCTGATGTCACGCGGTCTTTACTGTCTGAAAGACAGGGCCAAGACATTCGGACAACTCATTGAAAAAGCGCACTTCATTCTCACCGCGCGCCCGATCGTGCCCGACGAGGCGGCCGCAAAGGCGCTCGATCCGGTATCCCGTGGTATACTGCACGAATTGACGCCGCAGCTGCGAGATGCTAGCTGGGATCGCGAAGATCTCGAACAGGCCGTGGCCCGCGTGGCCGAGGCGCACGGGTTGGGGCTGGGCAAGCTCGCCGCCCCCTTGCGCGCCGCGCTCGCCGGACGGACTGCCACGCCGTCGATCTTCGACATGATGCTTGTTCTGGGGCGAGAGGAGACGATCGCCCGATTGACGGATGCGACCGCCTGACCGGCAACTCACCGGACGGGCGCCCGAACAAAGGGGAGACCGATATGGCCGACAAGACCAAGGCGACGCTGAGCTTCGGCGACAAGACGCTCGAACTCCCGATCCTCAGACCCACCGTCGGCCCCGACGTGATCGACATCCGCAGGCTCTATGCCGACGGCGATGTGTTCACCTACGACCCGGGCTTTACCTCGACGGCGGCTTGCGACAGCGCGATCACCTATATCGACGGCGAGCTTGGCGAGCTTCTCTATCGCGGCTATCCGATCGAACAGCTCGCCGACAAGTCCCATCATCTCGAAGTCTGCTATCTGCTTCTTTACGGTGAACTGCCGTCGGAAGCGCAGATGAAGGATTTCGAGATGCGCGTGACCCGTCACACGATGGTGCACGAGCAGATGCACAATTTCTTCCGCGGCTTCCGCCGTGACAGCCATCCGATGGCGACGATGGTGGGCGTCGTGGGCGCGATGTCGGCCTTCTATCATGACAGCCTCGACATCAACGACCCCTGGCAACGCGAAGTGGCCGCGATCCGCATGATCGCCAAGCTGCCGACCATCGCGGCCATGGCCTACAAATATTCGATCGGCCAGCCCTTCGTCTATCCGAAGAACTCCCTCTCCTATGCGGGCAACTTCCTGCACATGTGTTTCGCAGTGCCCTGCGAGGACTATGTGGTCCAGCCCGAGCTGGAGCGCGCGATGGACCGGATCATGATGCTGCATGCCGACCATGAGCAGAATGCCTCCACCTCGACCGTGCGTCTGGCGGGTTCCTCGGGCGCCAACCCGTTCGCCTGCATCGCGGCGGGCATCGCCTGCCTCTGGGGCCCGGCGCATGGCGGCGCCAACCAGGCCTGCCTCGAGATGCTGAAGGAAATCGGCACGGTCGACCGGATCCCGGAATTCATCGCCAAGGCCAAGGACAAGACGAGCGGATTCCGGCTGATGGGCTTCGGCCACCGGGTCTACAAGAACTTCGATCCGCGCGCGAAGGTGATGAAGGAATCCGCCGACGAGGTGCTGGAGCTTCTGGGCATCCACAACAACCCGCTCTTGCAGGTGGCCAAGGAACTGGAGCGGATCGCGCTTGAGGATGAGTATTTCATCTCGAAGAAACTCTACCCGAACGTCGATTTCTATTCGGGCATCATCCTCGAGGCGATGGGCTTCCCCACCTCGATGTTCACGCCGATCTTCGCCATTTCGCGCACCATCGGCTGGATTTCGCAGTGGAAGGAAATGATCGGCGATCCGACCCAGAAGATCGGCCGCCCGCGCCAGCTCTATGTCGGGCCGACGCGGCGCGATTATGTCGAGGTCGGCGGGCGCTGAGGGCG
>JAWKWX010000031.1:0-24391 GCA_041397305.1 Paracoccaceae bacterium
CGCGCGACGGACGCCCCGTGGGCCCGGTCATCGTCTGGCAGGATGACCGGACGGCGGCCAAGGTCGCCGCGCTGGACGGATCGGGGGCCGGGCCAGAGGTCATGGCCCGGGCGGGCCTGCCGCTCGATCCCTATTTCTCCGCCTCGAAACTTGGCTGGATCGTGCGGGAAAATCCGGTGGCGGCGGACCTCGCGCGCAAGGGTCACCTGCGGCTTGGCACCACCGACGCCTTCTTCCGCGACCGATTGACCGGCCGGTTCGAGACAGACATCGCGACCGCGTCCCGCACCTCGCTTCTAAATCTCGAAACCGGCCAGTGGGATCCCGATCTATGCCGACTGTTCGGCGTCCCTCTCGATGCGCTTCCGGCGATCGGCCCAACGAATGGTACGCTTGGCACCTTGCCCGGCGGGATTGCCCTGTGCGCCAGCATCGTCGATCAGCAGGCCGCCCTCTTTGGTCACGGCTGCCGCGCGCCCGGCGAGGCGAAGATCACCTTCGGTACCGGCGCCTTCGTGCAATGCGTGACCGGCGCGCTCCTGCGCCCCGACAAGCCCGGCCCGCTTCCGACCATCGCATGGCAGAGGGCAGGAGAGGCGCCCACATATGCGCTCGACGGCGGGGTCTACGCGGCGGCGGCGGCCGTCAACTGGGCACGCGGGCTCGGGCTGTTCGCCTCCTATGACGAGATCAACCAGTTCACCTCTGCCCCCGCCATCGACCGCGGCCTCGCCTTCGTTCCCGCCCTCGCGGGCCTGGGCTGCCCGCACTGGTCGCGGACGGCGCGCGGCGCATGGCTCGGCATGGCGCTGGATACAAGCCGCACCGATCTGATGCAGGCGCTTCTGGAAGGGATCGCCTTCAGGACTGCGGAAGTGCTTGATGCCTTCGCGGCGCTTCGGCCGCTCAAGGGGGCGATCTCGGTCGATGGTGGCCTGTCGCGCAATCCCTTTTTCATGCGCTTCCTTGCTGATGCGGCGGGCCTGAGGCTGTGCCTGTCAGACGAGCCTGAGCTGACCGCGAAGGGCGTGGCCCTGATGGCGGCAGAGGCAGCCGGCATCCCGGTCAGGGATCGGTCTGGCGGCAAAGCCCTTGAACCCGATCCGCATGCCCCCCGCGCGCTCTGGCGGCGGCGGTTCGAAAGCGCGCGGCACGCCATAGAGACGGTGCGCCTGACCTGAACGGCGGCGATTCCTGGCCTCCATCAGTTCAGGTCCTTCAACAGGCGCCCGTGGCGTGCCACCTCGGCAATCACCGAGCCGAACGTCCCGAAACCGCGCCCCTTCAGCATCTGGATCATCTTGAGGAAAACGTCCGCCGTCGCGGCCGAATCCCCCAGGGCGGTATGCCTGTCTTCCTCGGCGATGGCGACACCTAGCCGGTGCGCGAGCGCGTCCAGCGTATGGACCTCGTGCTGCCCCCAGAGCACGGCCGACAGCAGAACCGTGTCGAAGACCGGGTGGTCGAACCGAAGGCCTGTCACGCCTTCGGCACGACGCAGGAATTCCATGTCGAAGGGCGCGTTATGGGCGACGAGGACCGCCCCTTCGGCGAACCTGTGAAAGCGCGCGACCGCCTCGGCGACCGTCGGCGCATCCTCCACCATTTCGTCGGTGATGCCGTGAACGGCAGTCGAGGCAGGCGGGATCGGGCGGCCGGGATTGACCAGAAGGTCGAAGACCTCTCCTGCCACGCGTCGGCCGTTGACGATGCGGATCGCGGCAAGCTGCACCATCTCGTCGCCTTCATGCGGCAGAAGGCCGGTCGTTTCGCTGTCGAACACCACATAGGTCAGATCGTCGAGCCGCGCCTCTTCTGGCGGCCCGTTCCGCGCGCGCGAAAGCAGGTCGAAATCATAGGTCACTCGGCGCGCGACAGGCGCGGGCCGCGCCTCGGCGCGGCGTGCCGACAGGATCGGCAGGCAGAGGGATTGCCGCCCGTCCGCCGTCGGTTCGGGCCAGATATCGGTCCCGTGCGCGATCAGGATACTGCGCCGCGGCGGATGGGGATGGGAAGGATCCAGCGGCCGGTCGAGCCAGCCTTCGAGACGGCCGATCGGCAGCGGCGCGCCCGCCCAGCACAGCCTGAGAACCGCACCGCTGCCCTCTTCGGCAATCACAAGATCGACCCTTGGCGCGATGGTGGCCAGGTGCAGTTCCTCGGTCAGGCCCGCGAGAAGCGCGATCAGGTCAAACCCGTTGCACCGCAAGAGAAGGGCCGCAGCCTCTCCATCCGCCGCAAGACCCCCCGCCTCTGCGCGCGCGCGCCAGCCGTCCAGGAGGTCCGAGGCCCGGGTCATCGGCAGGATGCCCGCGCCACGGTCCCCGCCACCGCCTGAATAGGCGGAGACTGTGGTAGAGAGTTTCGCCGCTTCCTCGCGCAGGGCGCCCATAAGAGGGGGCGCGGCATCATCGGCGACAATGGCCTCGGCCAGCGCCGACAGGTTTGCCGACGTGCGGCGCAGACCATCGATGAAAACCGCGTCCCGGGCGGCACGATCGGCCTCGGCCGCCTGTTCCAGCGTGACGTCCCGCAGGCTGAGCGCATAGGCTGGCGCGCCGCCCCCGCCCGGTGCCAGCCGCATGCGGGCCGCCAGAACGCGTGCCCCCTCGCGCGTCACGCACAGAAGGTCGGAGGCGATGTCACTGTCCCCGCCCTTTGCCAGCCGGTCATAGGCATGACGGATCGGACCTGCGCGCAGATAGTCGAAAAGCGTGCGGTCAAGCCCCGGCCCGGTGACATCCGCACCGAGATACTCGGCCGCAGGCGCGTTGTAGAAGGCGATCTGATGATCGGATGTGCAGAGAACCAGCCCGAAGGGAATGTCCGCCATCAACGCCTCGAGCCGCGCCTTTTCGTCGGCGATGCGCGTCGTCTCGCGTGCGACGGTCTCGGCCAACGCATTGCGCGCCTCGGCCAGACTGCGGGTCGCGGCGGCGGCAGCGGGCGCGAGATCGCCCAGGTGGCGCGCGATCGCCGCATCCAGATCGTGACCGCCCTCGGCATGCGCCCGCGCGCGCAGTTCGCCCGAGAGGCGGTCGATCGGCTTGGCGACGTTCAGATCGAAGAGATACCAGATCCCGGCCACCAACCCGTTGATCAGAAAGGCGGCGATCAGGGCCGCTTGGACGAACCCGTCCAGTGCGGCGGTCTGCCCGAGCCGATGATAGCCCGCAACCGCGCCCAAAAGGATCGCAAACGTCGCACCGAAGCCAAGCAGAAGGAAGAACAGAAGCAGCCGTGTGCGAAGCGACAGGCGCGCAAACATCTACTGCGCCTTGTCGAGCAGGCGATGCATCTCGCTGCGCAGTTCCTTGAGCTCGAACGGCTTGGCGATAAACCCGTCGGCGCCAAGCGCCAGCCCCTTGCGCCGTTCGACCGCCGATCCGCGCGCGGTCATCATCAGGATGCGGACGTGCTTGAGCGTCGGGTCGAGCCGCACGGCCTGGCAGATCTCGTAGCCCGAGACCTCTGGCAGCATCACGTCCAGAAGCACGAGGTCGGGATGGGTCGCGCGGATGCGCGCGACCGCCTCGGCACCATTCGAAATCCGTTCGGGCTCAAGCCCCTCGCGGCGGATCAGATAGTCGAGCGCGATGGCGATGTTGTCCTCGTCCTCGACCACCAGCACCCGGCGCGGTTTCGCTTCCGTCGCCATCCTTGCCCCCTATCCGCTCGTGCAGGCAGCAACCTGCATCGGATCATCCACGGCCGCCGCTGACCAGTCGGCGCCGGTCAGGGCGCCCTCCGCCGTCAGGCCAGCCTCGCCCTGCAGCAAGACCTGCCGCCCGCCCGCGCAGTCAAAGACCATCACGCCCGGCTGCGGACGCAGCCAGCGGGCAAAGCGGTAGATACGCGCGGTCCTGAGCGACGGGTTGGCCGGATGGGCGACAAGTGTCCCGCGGTCGAAGGCGATGAAGCCCGTGGTCAGCGGAAAGAGATAGGTCCAGGGCCTGAGCGGCGAGGCGCCGGTGTTCTGCCAGACGACCTCGAACCCTGCGGGCAGTCCTTCGGTGTTGCGGCGGAACCAGTCATATTCCGACCAGATCGCGAAGCCCAGAAGGCCGAGCCCGGCGGCGATCGGCACGATCCACTTGGGCAAGCGCCCGCGCGTCACTTTCCGCGCGAGAAGCGCAAGGCCCGCACAGGCAATTGCGGCAACGACGGCGGCGATCAGTTCAAGAATGGCCATACTGCCCTATCCCGGGGCGCCGCGGGCCTGACCCACGGCGGATTGCATGGTGCGCACGACGACGAACGCGTCGCGCAGGTGACTGCGGTCGAAATCCGCCAGATCGTAGGGCGCAAGGAAATTGTCAGGCTTGCCCCCTTTCCGGACCAGACGCGCCTGATGGACAAGCCGCATCTCGGCAATCAGGTCATAGGCGGCAATCAGGTCGCGCGCGCCGGAGGCGGAAATCACGCCCGCCGCCTCTGCCGCTTCCAGCCGTGCGCGGGTATTGACCGGCTCGATCCGGCCGATCAGCGCATAGACGCGCGCGAGGTCGGTGATCGGCACCACGCCGTTGTGCTTCATGTCGATCCGGTCCTTGTGCTCGCCCGACCGGATGGTGGCGAAGCCCCTGAGGAGCCCCAGCGGCGGGGCATGCTTCAGGCTGTTTGCGACCATATGGGCGACGAAGATCGAGTTTTTCGCAGCCCGCTGCAGCGTCTCGCGCTGCAGATCGGCGAAGAGGCGGGCATCTCCCCCGATCGGGCGCAGGTCGAACATCACGCTCGCCAGCATCTGCGCCATCGGGTCGGGGGTCGCAATCCATCCCCGGAAATAGTCGCGCCAGACGGCGAGGCGCTGGCACCATTTCGGGTTGGTGGCCATCATGTCGCCGGGGCAATAGACATAGCCGCACTCGTTCAGCCCGTCAGACACGATGCGGGCGAGCGCGGCGAAATAGTCCATATCGGCTTCGGTCGCGGCATCGTCGATCATCAGGCAGTTGTCCTGATCGCTGACGCCGGTCTGTTCCTGACGTCCCTGACTGCCGCAGGCGAGCCAGAGGTAGGGCACGGGCGGGGATCCCAGCTTTTCCTCGGCCAACGCGAGCAGGCGTCGCGTCAGCGTGTCGGCGACATCGGTGATGAGACGGGTGGTGACTTCGTGGGGCGTATTGGCGCCGACGAGTTGCGCCAGAAGCTGCGCGATGCGCGCTGTCGCGGCCGCCATCTCCGGAACGGTCGCGGCGGCCGCCACATCACGAACGATCTGGCCAGAGCTGACGGCCTGAAAGCGCGTGAGGTCGGTCTGGGTGACCATCCCCACCAGCCGCCCGCGCTCGACCACCGGCAGATGGCCGATGCGGCGTTCGTACATCAGATGCAGCACGTCCGAGCCGAGCGCCTCGGGGCCCAGCGACACCGGATCGCGGGTCATCACCTCGCCGACCGGCGTGGTACCTGGCAGACCTGCGGCCAGCACGCGGCCGGTCATGTCGCGGGTCGTGAGGATCCCCACGAGCCGCTCGCCCTCGACCACGCCGACCGAGGAGACGCCCGCGTCCCGCATCCGCCGCGCGGCCTCTTCGACCGTATCGCCGGGGGTCGTCGTGACGGGCGCCTGCGCCATCAGTTCCGCGACCTTGCGCGTGGCGATCCCGGCGCTGCGCGGCTCGCCAGCACGGGCGCGGCCGAAGAACCGCTCGAACGCGGGGCTCGCCGCCAGCAGCCTGCGATATTCGGCGTGCGGCAGGATGAGGATGTCGCTTGTTTCGGTCGCAGCCGCCGAGGTGACCGCCAGCCCGTCGCGCGCCAGACCGCGCTCGCCGAAGGAATTGCGCGGACCGAGAAGCGAGATGGTCTGGCCGAGGCTGTCCTTCACCTCGACCGCGCCTTCGCGGATCAGGTAAAGCCCGTCAAGCGGCTGTCCGACCTCGTAGATCGTGGCGCCTTTCTCGAATCTCCTGCGGCTGAAGGAACCGGCGACACGCGCCAGCTCGTCCCGCGGCAGGCTGTCGTAGGGATGGACCGAGTCCAGAAAGCTTGTGACCGTCTCCAGCCCATCGTCCATGTCGGATGCCCGCCAAAAGGGACGCCCCCGGCCGATGGCCGGGGGCGCAGATGTCGTCAGTGTGCCTGGGCCGAACCCGCCCCTCTCGGGATGCGGATCGATTCGACCAGCTCCTGCACCTCGTGCGGGACCTCTTTCGTCGCGCCCGAAACCAGATAGGCGACGATGAAGTTGAGAAGCGCACCGACCGCGCCGAACGAGGTCGACTTGATCGACAGCAGAAGCGGCGAGGTGTCTGCATAGGAATTGGTGTCGGGAATGAAGAACCAGCCCTTGTGCAGGAAGATATAGACGACCGTGACGACAAGTCCGGTCAGCATCCCCGCGATCGCGCCCGTGTTGTTCACGCGCTTGGAGAAGATGCCCATCATGATCGCCGGGAAGAGCGAGGCCGCGGCGATCCCGAAGGCAAGCGCCACGGTCTGCGCCGCGAAGGCCGGCGGATTGAGACCGAGCCAGGTCGCCACCACGATCGAGACGCCCATCGCGACACGCGCCGCGAGAAGCTCTCCCTTTTCCGAGATCGAGGGGTTCAGGGTGCCCTTGATCAGGTCGTGGCTGATCGCCGAGGAGATCGCCATCAGAAGGCCCGCAGCCGTGGAGAGCGCGGCGGCAAGGCCACCGGCGGCCACGAGTGCGACAACCCAGCCGGGAAGGTTGGCGATCTCGGGGTTGGCGAGCACCATGATGTCGTTGTTCACGGTCAGCTCGGACCCTTTCCAGCCCTTGGCTTCAACGGCAGCGTTGAACTCCTCGTTCTTCGACTTGTCGTTGTAGAGCTGGATCAGACCGTCGCCATTCAGGTCCTCGAATTTCAGAAGACCGGTGGTTTCCCAGTTCTTCATCCAGGTCGGCCGCGCCTCGTAGGCGATCGGATCGGCCTGGGTGCCTTGCGGATAGATATTGTCGATGAGGTTCAGGCGCGCCATCGCCCCAACGGCCGGAGCCACGAGATAGAGAAGCGCGATGAACACCAGCGCCCAGCCGGCCGAGGAGCGCGCGTCGGCGACCTTCGGAACGGTGAAGAAACGGACGATGACGTGCGGCAGACCGGCAGTACCGATCATCAGCGTCAGCGTGAACAGGAACATGTTCAGCGTGGTGTCGGTGTGGCCGGTGTATTTCGCGAAGCCAAGCTCGCCCACCAGCTGATCAAGCTTTGCCAGCAGCGGCATGCCGGATTCCGTATGGGTCGAGAAGAGCCCAAGCGGCGGCAGCGGATTGCCTGTCAGCTGCAGCGAGATGAAGATCGCCGGGATCGTATAGGCGACGATCAGCACGACATACTGGGCGACCTGGGTATAGGTGATGCCCTTCATGCCGCCAAGCACGGCATAGGCGAACACGACGACCGCGCCGATATAGAGACCGGTCGAGGCCTTCACTTCAAGGAAGCGCGAGAAGGCGATACCCACGCCCTGCATCTGGCCGATAACATAGGTGATCGAGGCAACGATCAGGCAAACGACGGCGATCAAACGCGCGCCGTTCGAATAGAACCGGTCGCCGATGAATTCCGGCACAGTGTACTTGCCGAACTTGCGCAGATAGGGCGCCAAGAGCATGGCCAGCAGCACATAGCCGCCGGTCCAGCCCATCAGATAGGCCGAGTTGTCATAGCCGACGGCGGCGATAAGACCCGCCATCGAGATGAAGGAGGCCGCCGACATCCAGTCCGCGCCCGTGGCCATGCCGTTCATGACCGGGTGAACGCCGCGACCGGCGGCGTAGAATTCGCTCGTGGTCCCGGCACGGGCCCAGATGGCGATACCGAAGTAAAGCGCGAAGGTCGCGCCCACCACGATGAGGTTGAGTGTAAACTGTTCCATCTCCCCGTTTCCTTATTCTTCGACGCCGTGTTCGCGGTCGAGCTTGTTCATGCGCGAGGCATAGAAAAAGATCAGGACCAGGAAGACGATGATCGAGCCCTGCTGGGCAAACCAGAAGCCAAGGTCGGTGCCCCCGACCGGGATCCCCGAAAGCATGGGCCGCAGGATGATCCCGAAGCCGAACGATACCAGCGCCCAGATGACCAGGCAGATCTGGATGAGCCGGATATTCGCGGCCCAGTAGGCGTTGGACGTTGCTTTGTCCGCCATGATGTTACTCCCTCGTGTTTCCTCCGTTCCGATGCCCCGTCTGCGCGGGGCACCGGCCTCCCTCAGGCTGACACGCGGCCTACGACAGACTGGAGCGCCCGGCGAACCTCGGCGATGGAAGCCATCGCATCGACCCGGTCCTGGACGCCCCTGCCCTCGTAATAGGCGATCAGCGGGGCCGTCTGGGCGTGATAGGCCTTCAGCCTTTCGCGCACCGTCTCGGCCTTGTCGTCGGCCCGGCGCTTGAACGCCGTGCCGCCGCATTTGTCACAAGTCCCCGCCCGGGCGGGACGCTTGTGGGTATCGTGGTATCCTTCGCCGCAATCCGCGCAGGTAAAGCGCCCGGCGATGCGGTCGACCATGGCCTCGTCCTCGACCTCGAGGCTGATTGCCGTATCGACCTTCTGCCCCCGCGCCGCGAGCAGACGGTCAAGCGCCTCTGCCTGCGCGGCGGTACGCGGGAAACCGTCGAGGATGACACCGGCCGTCACATCCTCTGCCGCCATCCGGTCGGCCAGGATGTCGAGCACGATCTCGTCGGACACGAGCCCGCCCGCCTCCATCACCGCTTTCGCGGCGCGCCCGGCGGGCGTTCCTGCCGCCACGGCGGCGCGCAGAAGATCGCCGGTCGAAAGCTGGACCAGTCCGAACGCCTCTTCCAGCATCCGCGCCTGGGTGCCCTTGCCCGCGCCCGGTGGCCCGAGAAGGATGATGACCGGTGGGCGGGTGATGGCGTCCTGCGTCATCCTCAGCCCCGGTTCATGCGGTTGGCGATCAGGTCCTCGACCACCGACGGATCGGCGAGCGTCGAGATATCGCCAAGCGCGCCATAATCGTTCTCGGCGATCTTTCTGAGGATCCGGCGCATGATCTTGCCCGACCGGGTCTTCGGCAGGCCCGGCGCCCACTGGATCAGGTCGGGGCTGGCGATGGGGCCGATCTCGGTGCGGACCCATTTTACCAGTTCCTTGCGTAGATCCTCGGAAGGTTCGACGCCCTTCATCAAGGTCACATAGGCATAGATGCCCTGGCCCTTGATTTCGTGCGGGTAGCCCACCACCGCCGCCTCTGCGACCTGCGCATGGGCGACGAGCGCGCTTTCGACCTCGGCCGTGCCCATCCTGTGGCCCGACACGTTGATCACGTCATCGACGCGGCCGGTGATCCAGTAATAGCCGTCCTCGTCCCGACGGCAGCCGTCGCCGGTGAAGTAATAGCCCTTGTATTGCTGGAAATAGGTCTCCTGGAAGCGCTGGTGATCGCCCCAGACGGTGCGCATCTGCCCCGGCCATGAATCGGCGATGCACAGAACGCCGTCGACGCCATTGCCTTCCTGCACCTTGCCGCTTTCGGCGTTCAAGACCTCCGGCCTGACACCGAAGAACGGCACCGTGGCCGATCCGGGCTTCGTCGGGATCGCACCGGGCAGCGGCGTGATCATATGGCCGCCGGTTTCCGTCTGCCACCAGGTGTCGACGATCGGGCAGCGGCCCTTGCCGACGTATTTGTCATACCAGACCCAGGCTTCGGGGTTGATCGGCTCACCGACCGTGCCGAGCAGACGAAGCGACGACAGATCGTGCTTCTCCACCCATTCCGGCCCCTGCCCCATCAGCGCGCGGATCGCCGTCGGCGCGGTGTAGAACTGCGTGACCTTGTGCTTGGCGCAGACCTCCCAGAAACGGCCTGCGTCGGGCCAGGTCGGCACGCCTTCGAACATCAGCGTGGTCGCGCCGTTCGCGAGCGGACCATAGACGATATAGCTGTGACCGGTGACCCAGCCCACGTCGGCCGTGCACCAGTAGATATCGCCCTCGTGGTAATCGAAGGTCAGCTCATGCGTCATCGCCGCATAGACGAGATAGCCGCCCGACGTGTGGACGACACCCTTGGGCTTGCCGGTCGAACCGGACGTGTAGAGGATGAACAGCGGGTCTTCCGCGTCCATCGCCTCGGCCGGGCAATCGGGGCTGGCCTTGGCCATTTCCGCCAGCACATCGACGTCGCGCCCCTCGATCCAGGTCGTCTGGTCGCCGGTGTGCTTTACGACCAGGCATTTCACCTTGTCACTGCAATGCAGAAGTGCTGCATCGGCGTTGGCCTTGAGCGGTGTCCGACGACCGCCGCGCGGCGCGGTATCGGCGGTAATGACCAGTTTTGCCTCGCTGTCGTTCACCCGGTTCGCCAGCGCATCGGGAGAGAAACCGCCGAACACCACCGAATGGATTGCCCCGATCCGGGCTGAGGCGAGCATCGCATAGGCTGCCTCGGGGATCATCGGCATGTAGATGATCACCCGGTCGCCGCGCTTCACGCCATGGGCCTTCAGCACATTGGCCATGCGGCCGACCTTGTCGGCCAGTTCGCTGTAGGTGATGTGACGAGCGGGTTCCTTCGGATCGTCGGGTTCCCAGATGATCGCGGTCTGGCCGCCACGCTTGGCGAGATGCCTGTCGATGCAGTTCGCCGCGACGTTCAACTGGCCGTCCTCGAACCATTTGATCGAGACCTGGCCAAAGGTGAAATCGGTGTTCTTGACCCGGCTGAAGGGTTTGATCCAGTCCACACGCTTGCCGTGCGCGCCCCAGAAAGCGGCGGGGTCATCGATCGAGGCGCGATACATTTCGTCGTACTTTGCGCGGTTCACATGAGCACGCGCGACGAACGCCTCCGGCGCAGGGCGAAGATGCTGGGCAGACCCCGTTTCAGACATGCTTTCCTCCTCATCGGCGGGCCGGCCGGACCCACATTTCCCCCGGGGTGCTGCGGGAAGGGGCAGCACCAGTTGATGGGAGCATAGCGCAATATTAATTGCTTGATAACCCTCTTTAACAAAAGGGTTTTTTTGTAAATATTTTCACAGAATCCTGTGACATTTTGTTAACACGGCAGGCCGCGGGCCTATTTCCGCAACCGTTTCAACAGGCTGACGGTTGATGCGACGACAGGTTGGATCAGCCGCCGCCCGAAACCCCGGAACAGGCCGGACGCGAGACCGAAACCGGCCGCCGGATAACCGGCGGCCGGTCGAATCACGAGACCGTGAGCGATTTCAGGCGGCGCGCTTGCGGGCAAGGCGCGCGCGGATGCTTTCCACGTCGGCGCGCGGCGTCGCCGCAAACAGCGTGCGGGTATAGTCGTGCTGCGGATTGGCGAAGACCGCTTCGCGCGATCCGTATTCGACGACCTCACCCTTGAACATCACCATCACCTCGTCGGCGATATATTTCACCACCGACAGGTCATGGCTGATGAAGACATAGGTCAGCCCGAACTCGTCCTGCAGGTCAGCCAGCAGGTTCAACACCTGTGCCTGAACCGACAGGTCGAGCGCCGAGACCGGCTCGTCCAGCACCAGGATCTTCGGACGCACCATCAGCGCGCGGGCAATCGCCAGCCGCTGGCGCTGGCCGCCCGAGAACATGTGCGGATAGCGATTGAAATGTTCCCGCTTCAGCCCGACCCTCGCGAGCATCGCATGGGCTTCGGCGCGCCGTTCCTCGGCCGTATGGTCGGTGTTGAGATAGAGCTGCTCCATCAGCATGTCGCCGACCTTCTGGCGCGGGTTGAGCGAGCCATAGGGGTTCTGGAACACGATCTGGACCTTGCGGCGCAGGTCGCGCGGCGGGCTGGCGCGGCTGACATCCACCTCCTGGCCGTCCATCTTCAGCGTGCCGCCCGACGCCGGGTCGATCAGCGTGATGATCCGCGCCAGCGTCGACTTGCCGCAACCGGACTCGCCGACGATGGCAAGCGTCTTTCCCTCCTCGACCGAAAAGCTGATGCCTTTCAGCGCACGGACAGATTTCGCGCGGCCAAAAAAACCGCCGCCGGTGACGTAATCGCGGGTCAGGCCCTCGGCTTCCAGCATCATGGTCATTGGGCCGTCTCCATCATCTCGCCGACCGTGGGCAGCCGGTCGCCCGTGGCGTTTTCCGGCAGCGCCGACAGAAGCGCCTTGGTGTAGGGATGCTGCGGACTTTCGAAAAGGTCGAGCACGCCCGCCTCCTCCATCTTCTTGCCGCGGTATTGCACGATGACCCGATCGGCGGTTTCGGCCACCACGCCCATGTCATGGGTGATCATGATCAGGCCCATCCCATGCTTTTCCTGCAGGCCCATGATCAGGTCGAGGATCTGCTTCTGGATCGTCACGTCGAGCGCGGTCGTGGGTTCGTCGGCGATCAGGAGCTTCGGGTTGCAGGCGATCGCCATGGCGATCATCACCCGCTGGCACTGGCCGCCCGACATCTGGTGCGGGAAGGCCGACAGGCGTTCCTCGGGATTGGGGATGCCGACCTGGGTCAGAAGCTCGACCGAACGCGCGTGCGCTTCCTTGTTCGATATTCCAAGATGTTCGCGCAGCGTCTCGGCCAGCTGGAAGCCAACCGTGAAGCAGGGATTGAGGCTGGCGATCGGTTCCTGGAAGATCATCGAGATATCGCGGCCGATGATCCTGCGGCGCTCCTTGGGCGAGAGGCCGAGGATGTCCTTGCCCGCGAACTTCATTACATCGGCCGTCACCGTCGCTGTGGGCGGCAAGAGGCCCATCACCGCAAGCATGCCGACCGACTTGCCCGAGCCGCTTTCGCCGACGATGGCCAGGACCTCACGCTCGCTGAGCGCCAGGTCGATCCCGTCCACAGCCTTGAAAGGGCCGGCGGAGGTATCGAAGCTGACCGAGAGATTGCGGATTTCAAGAAGAAGTCCCATGGCTCAGCTCCGCTTCAGTTTGGGGTCGAGCGCGTCGCGCAAGCCGTCGCCCATGAGGTTGATCGCCAGAACCGTGATCAGGATCGCGAGGCCCGGGAAGGTCACGACCCACCAGGCGGCGAGGATGAATTCGCGCGCTTCGGCCAGCATCGTGCCCCATTCCGGCGTCGGGCGCTGCGCGCCCATGCCGAGGAAGCCAAGCGCGGCGGCATCGAGGATCGCGCCCGAGAAGGAAAGCGTCGCCTGCACGATCAGGGGGGCAAGGCAATTGGGCAGGATGGTGCGGAACATCAGCCGCATCTTGCCCGCGCCCGCGACCCGTGCTGCCATCACATATTCACGCGGCAACTCGCCCATCACCGCCGCCCGCGTCAGCCGCGCGAAATGCGGCTGCAGGACCAGCGCGATCGCGATCATCGCATTCGTCAGGCCTGGACCGAGAATTGCCACGAGCACCAAGGCCAGGAGCAGCGACGGAAAGGCAAGGATCACATCCATCACCCGCATGATCACCGTATCGACCCAGCCGCCGAAGAAGCCCGCAACCAGCCCGATCAGGATGCCGCCCGACAGGGCCACCACCACGACCACGCAGCCGATGAAGAGCGAATAACGCGCCCCGAAGATCAGGCGCGACAGGATATCGCGGCCGACCGCATCGGTACCGAGAAGGAAGCGCGCATCGCCCTTCTCGGCCCAGGCGGGCGGCATCAAGAGCGCGTCGCGCACCTGCTCGATCGGATCGTGCGGCGCGATCAGCGGCGCGAAAAGCGCCACCAGAACCAGCGACACGAAGACCCAAAGCCCGATGACCGCGCCCTTGTTCACGCTGAAATAATGCCAGAACTCGGAAAGCTGGGCGCGCAGGCCCGTCGCCGCGACCGGTTCGATTTCGGTTGTCGTAACTGTCATGATGTCACCGATGCCGGATGCGGGGGTTGATGAGCCCGTAAAGAAGATCGACCAGAAGGTTCACCGTCATCACCAGCGCGGCGATGATCAGAAGCCCGCCCTGCACCGAGGGATAGTCCCGGCGCGAGATGCTGTCGACCATGGCCTTGCCGATGCCGGGCCAGGAAAAGATCGTCTCGGTCAGGATGGCGCCGCCCATGAGCGTGCCGACCTGGAGACCGATGGTGGTGATGACCGGGATGAGCGCGTTGCGCAGCGCATGGAGCCCGACGACGCGGTAGGCCGACAGACCCTTGGCACGGGCGGTGCGGACGTAATCCTCGCCCAGAACCTCCAGCATCGCCGAGCGCGCCTGACGCGCGATCACCGCCATCGGGATCGTGGCCAGCACGATCGTCGGCAGGATCAGGTGCGACAGCGCCGAGGTGAAGGCGCCGTCCTGCCCCGACAGAAGACTGTCGACCAGCATGAAGCCGGTCACCGTCGGGAAGTAGAACATGAGCGAGATGCGGCCTGAAACCGGGGTCCAGCCAAGGACGCCGGAGAAGAAGATGATCAGCAGGAGCCCCCACCAGAAGATCGGCATCGAATAGCCGACGAGCGCGGAGGACATCGACACCTGATCGAACCACGATCCCCGCCGGATCGCCGCGAAGATACCAAGCGGCAGACCGATGGCAGTGGCCAGCAGGATCGCGCAGAGACTGAGTTCCAGCGTCGCGGGGAAGAGCGTGAAGAATTCCGTCAGCACCGGTTTCTTGGTCACCAGCGAGGTGCCGAAATCGCCGTGGAACAGCCGCACGAGGAAGTCGAGATATTGCTGCCAGATCGGCCGGTCGAAGCCCAGCTGCGCCGACAGTTGGGCATGGCGCTCGGCCGTCAGCCCGCGCTCTCCCGCCATCAGAAGGACCGGATCGCCAGGCAGCACGCGCACGAAGCCGAAGGCGACGACGGTGATGCCGATGAAGGTCGGCAGCAGATAGGCAATCTTGCCCAACAGGAAGCGAAACATGGGGTCCCCCAGAATGAAAGCGCGCCGGCAGAACCGGCGCGCTTCATGTCAGTTGTTATTATTCAGCGATGTCGACGCCGCGGAAGTCATGCGAACCGAGCGGGTCCATGACATAGCCCGAGACCTTCTTGGACATCGGCATGAACACGGTCGAATGGCCGAGCGTGGCCCAGGGCGCCTGTTCCTTGAAGATGACCTGTGCCTGCTCATACAGCGCAGTGCGGTCTGCCGGTTCGGGCGCGACCTTCGCCTTCTGGATCAGGTCATCGAAGTCCTTGTTGCACCACTGGGCGCGGTTGGAGCCGCCGTCGACCGCCCCTGCGCAGCCCAGAAGGACGCCCATGAAGTTGTCCGGGTCGCCATTGTCGCCGGTCCAGCCGAGGATGACCGCGCCGTCGCGGTTCTTCTCGGTCGACTTCTTGAGATACTCGCCCCATTCGTAGGACACGATCTCGACCGTCACCCCAACCGCGGCGAAGTCGGCCTGGATCAGTTCGGCGGCGCGCTGCGCGTTCGGCATGTAGGGACGCTGCACAGGCATCGCCCAGACTTTCATCGACAGACCCGAGACGCCCGCCTCTTCAAGCATCTTCTTTGCCGCTTCCGGATCGTAGGGATCATCCTGAACCGCGTCGTTGTAGGACCACATGGTCGGCGGAATCGGGTTCTTGGCGATCTGGCCCGTGCCCTGATAGACGGCATCCATCAGCGCCTGCTTGTTGATCGCCATGTTCAGCGCCTTGCGGACGTTCACATTGTCGAACGGCGCGACCGAGGTGTTGTAGGCGAGGTAGGCGACGTTCAGACCGGCCTGCTCCATCACGTTCAGGTCGGCATTGGCCTTCAGGCCTGCAATGTCGGCCGGTGCCGGATAGGGAGCGATCTGGCATTCACCCGCCTGCAGCTTCTGCATGCGCACCGCCGCATCAGGCGTGATCGCGAAGATCAGATCGTCGATCGCCTGTTTGCCGCCCCAGTAGTCGGGGTTGGCCTTGTAGCGGATCACCGCATCCTTCTGGTAGGCGACGAACTGGTAGGGGCCGGTGCCGATCGGCGCCTGGTTGAAATCGGCCTGCTTGCCTTCGGCAGCGAGCTTGTCGGCATATTCCTTCGAGGTGATCGAGGCGAAGTCCATCGCCAGGTTCGCCAGGAACGGCGCCTCGGGGCGGGTCAGCACGAACTTGACGGTATTGTCGTCGACTTTCACGACTTCCTTGATGGTGACATTCATCTCCATCCCGCCGTAATATTCGTAGGTGATCCCTTCGATGTAGGAATAGTAGGGATTGTCTTCCTTGCCCTGACGCTCGAACGAGAAGACGACGTCATCGGCATTGAAGTCGCGCGACGGGGTGAAATAGTCCGTCGAATGGAATTTCACGCCCGGACGCAGATGGAACGTATATTCCATGCCATCGGCCGAAACGTCCCAGCTTTCAGCGAGACCGGGGACGACTTCGGTCGTGCCCTTCTTGAATTCCACCAGACGGTTGTAGATCGGCTTCGAGGAGGCGTCGAAGGTGGTGCCGGCGGTGTAGGGCGCCGGGTCGAAACCTTCGGGCGAACCTTCCGAGCAATAGACGAGCGTCTTCGCGGCCGCGGCTCCGCCGAGAAGGCCGGCCATGACCATGCCGGTTGCCAAACGGGTAAGAAGTTTCATTTCCCTGTTTCCTTTCAGGTTATGGTTGAACCCGGCCGGGCCTGGCCGGGGCATTGCCGACCCTCCGGGAGGGCCGGGAATTCCTATCCCCGGATCACCGGGGTGCGTGGCAGTTCACTCAAGACCTCCGCGCCATCTGGCCTGAGGAAGACGATCTCCTCAAGCCTTACGCCGAACCGGTCGGCAAGATAGACGCCGGGTTCGATCGAATAGACATTGCCGGGGGCCAGCGGGCGGTCGGACGCGCCGCTGATATAGGGCTCTTCGTGCAGCTCGATCCCCAGCCCGTGGCCGGTCCGGTGCAGGAAGTTCTGACCATATCCCGCCGCGGTGATCACGCCACGTGCCGCACGGTCGATATCGCGCGCCGGGACACCGGGCTTGGATGCGGCAAGCGCCGCCGCGACCGCGCCTTCGACAACCGAGACGACTTTCAGATATTCCGGCTCGGGCGTTCCGAACCAGCCCGACCGCGTCATGTCGGACGGATAGCCCATATGGCGGCAGCCCGCATCGATCAGGACCGCCATGTCGCGGCCGAGCCGCGTTTCGCCGGTGTGATGGTGGCAGAAAGCGCCGTTCGCGCCGAAGCAGACCGAGATGAATTCGGTCTTCGCCCCTTCGGAGGCGTAGTGGGCCGCAATGACCGCGGCCACGTCCTTTTCGGTCATCCCTTCGCGCAGGGCATCGAATCCGGCCATCACTGCCCGGTCATTGATCAGGGCGCTTGCCTTGAGCGCGCGATATTCCGTGTCTTCCTTTTCGGCGCGCAGCGCGCTGACCGTTCCATGGGTGAATGTCCGGCGCGCGCCCGGCAGGGCATCAAGGACCCGCAGCGCGAAATCGGCGCGCATCCCCTCGTCCAGCGCCACATTCAGGTTCGCCGGATCGACGCCGGTCGCGGCGATCAGATCACCCAAAGCGACCGCAGGCCCTTCGTCATCCCGCCAGGTATGGAAGGGCAGATCGGTATGCTGGCGCACGCTCGCGGCGTTCAGGACCGGCATCAGCATGCCCGCATAGCGCTGGGAGACGAACAACATCACCGGCCGTTCGTCGCCGTGGGGATCGAGGCCCGCGAGCCAGCGCAAATGGTTGGTCGGGCCGATGACGGTCAGGTCGACGCCTTCCTCCTGCATCCTCTGCCTCAGCCGCGCGAGCCGCGCCTCGGTCATCCCGGTTGCCATTTGTGCCGTCATGCTCGGATCTTTCTTGTCTTGCCGGAGCCGTTGTCGGGTGGCGAAAAGGCGCCCGCGCCCGGCGTGTGAAACAGGGTGAGCGTGCCCGACCAGAAGAGTCGCGCCGGTTCGGTCCCGTCGTTGCGGTAGGAATGCGGGCTGGTGCCACGATAATGCAGGCTGTCGCCGACGCCGAGGATGAATTCGGTCGCATCGACCACCTGCACGATCTCGCCGTCGATCACATAGACGATTTCCTCGCCGTCGTGGCTTACCGTTTCGGACCGGAAACCGGGCGGCACATGCATGATGAAGGCGGAAAGTTCGTTGCCCGGAAATTCTGCGCCGATCCGTTCGTACTGGATCGAGGAGCCGTTGATCGAGAACCGCATCCGGCTCGCCGCGCGGGTGACCGAATCAGCCGGGCGCGGCGTGGCGATGAAATAGTCGACCCCGACGCCCAATGCCTTGGCAACCTGCGCCAGCGTACCGAGCGTCGGCGTCGCATTGTCACGCTCAAGCTGGCTGAGATAGCTGAAGGAAACGCCCGAACGTTCGCCAAGCTGCTGCAGCGTCAGATGCAGCTGGCGGCGGCGTTTCCGGATCAGGTGACCGATCTGACCGACCGGCTTTTCACCCGCTTCAGGCATTGTCAGCAGTTCCTCCCCAGGGACCGGCTTCTGACTTACACTACAAAAAATTTTTCTCAACCCGAAAACTTTGTCTCTACCACAAGATGTTCCGGCGACGGGCGGCTTGGCCGGTCCGGCAAGCATCGCCGCATGCAGCATAACCGGACGGGGAGCGGCGGCTGACCGCACGGCCAGGGCATGGCTGCAGAAAGCACGCAAGATACTCACACAATTCGGTCATGAAATCCACAAAAACCCACATTTCCTGTTGACAGGGGCGGCTTGCCTGCGCGTTACTTTCAGCCAGCGCGCGGTAGCCCCTTTGGGGCGGCCAGAAGACGCTGCCAACAGATTTCGGGGAGTTACAGATGACCGCCAGACCGACCTCACCGCGCGTCGCCCTGACGCGCCTGACGCTTGCCATGCTTCTCGGTTCCGCCGCCGCAGCCGGTGCGCAGGAATCGACCGATCCGATCAAGCTGACGCTGCACGACTGGACCGGCCAGCTCATCACCACCCAGATCATGGGAGAGGTGCTGAAGAAGGCGGGCTATAATGTCGAATATGTTCAGGCCGATTATCTTGCGCAGTTCGCAGGGCTCGAGACCGGCGATCTCGATGTCGCGATGGAGATGTGGGAAACCACCGGACGCGAGGCGATGGATGCGGCCACCGCCACCGGCAAGGTCGAGGTTTTCGGCCCGACCGGCATGAAGGCCAAGGAAGAATGGTGGTTCCCCGAATACATGAAGGAAAAGTGCCCCGGCCTGCCGAACTGGGAAGCGCTGAAGGATCCGGCCTGCGCGGAAGCCTTCTCGACCGCGGAAACCGCGCCGAAGGGCCGGTATCTGGGCGGCCCCGTGACCTGGGGCGGATTCGACGACGAACGGGTCGAGGCGCTGGACCTGCCGTTCGAGGTGATCCATGCGGGCACCGATGCCGCGCTCTTTGCAGAACTGGAAAGCGCCTATCAGCGCCAGGCGCCCATCATGCTGTGGATCTATGCGCCGCACTGGGCGCCGGCGAAATACAAGGGCGAATGGGTCGAGTTCCCGGAATATACGCCCGAATGCTACAATGATCCCTCCTGGGGCATTAACCCCGATCTCGCCTATGATTGCGGCAAGCCGCACGGTGAAATCTGGAAGGTCGGCTGGGCAGGCGTGAAGGACAAATGGCCCGGCGCCTACGAGGCGATCAAGGCCTTCACGCTCGACAATGACGAGATGGGCGCGATGATCACCGAGGTCGATCTGAACGGCAAGACGGTCGATGCGGTCGTCGCCGACTGGATGGGCGCGAACGAGGGGCGCTGGAAAGGCTGGATCGGCCAGTAACGCCGCTTCGCGAAATCGCCTTCACCAACTCGACCGGGCGGCAGACCCTGCCGCCCCTATTTGAGATTTGCCCCGATGACCGCGCCCGCCACGCTGATCTGCCGCAACGTCTGGAAACTGTTCGGCGCCGATGCCGAAAGGCGCCTTGCCGCGCTCGGCGCCTCGCCGACGCTTGAGGCGCTGCAGGGCGCGGGCCTCATCCCGGCCGTCAGGGACGCCAATATCGAGGTGCGGTCGGGCGAGATCTTCGTGATCATGGGGCTCTCCGGCTCCGGCAAGTCGACGCTTGTCCGCTGCCTCTCGCGGCTCATAGAACCGACGGCGGGAGAGATCCTCTTCGACGGCCGGAATCTCCTGACGGCCAGCGAAGCGGAGATGATCGAGATCCGCCGCCACAAGATGGGGATGGTCTTTCAGCATTTCGCCCTTCTGCCCCATCAGACCGTGCTGGAGAATGTCGCCTTCCCGCTGGTCGTGCAGGGTGTGGACCGTGCGAAGCGCGAAGCGCGGGCGCGCGAGATGATCGCGCTCGTCGGGCTGACCGGCCGCGAAAGCGCCCTGCCCCGCCAGTTGTCGGGTGGCCAGCAGCAGCGCGTGGGCATCGCCCGCTCGCTCGCGGTCGAGCCGGAACTGTGGTTCCTGGACGAGCCGTTTTCGGCGCTCGATCCGCTCATTCGCCGCGAGTTGCAGGACGAGTTCATGCGACTGCAATCGGTCCTCAAGAAAAGCATCGTCTTCATCACCCATGATTTTGACGAGGCGATCCGGCTTGCCGACCGGATCGCGATCATGAAGGACGGCGCCATCGTGCAGTGCGGGACGCCGGAAGAGATCGTGCTGAATCCCGCGACCGATTATGTGCGCGAATTCACCCGCGCGGTGCCCAAGGCCAAGGCGGTGCGCGTACGCACCGTGATGCAGCCGGGCGCGCCCGCTGACGGGAACGCCCCGAAAGTCGCCGTGACCGCGACAGTGGCAGAGGCGAGCACCGCCTTCCTTGCAGGTGCACCCGAGGTCACGGTCGTCGGCGCAGATGGCGCGCCCGCCGGGCGCCTTCGGCGGGAGGATGTGATCCAGCTTCTTCTCGGGGGTACCGAGGGATGAGCGCCGCAGATATATCGCCCGGGGATAGCGACCACAGATCGGGCGGCCACTGGCTTTGGCCGTTGGCCCTGGCGCTGCTGGTCGTTCTGTGCCTCATCGGCGCGGCAACCCTGCCCTGGGCCTTCGACTACCCCAAGGGCCTGCGCATCCCGGCGCAGCGCTGGATCGGTGCCTTCGTCAAATGGCTGACGAACGAGGCCGCTATCGGGCCTGTGCGCTTTTCCGACATCACCCGGTTCATCGCCGCCGTGATCGACATGCCCTACCGCGCGGCGCTCAGCCTTCTGTCCACGGGCTTCCTCAAGGGCGAAGGCAGTCAGGCGATCCAGCTTCTGCCGCCTATCCCCTGGCCTGCCGTCGTGCTGCTTTTCGGCCTGGTCGGCCATTGGGTGCGGGGTCGGGCGACTGCATTTCTCGCGATGGGCTGCTTTCTCTTCATCGTCATCTTCGGCCAATGGCAAAGCGCGATGGTCACACTCGCCTCGATCCTGGTAGCGGTTCCCATAGGTGTCAGCGGCGGGCTTCTTCTCGGTATCGCAGCCTTCCGCCACCCTTGGCTAGACCGCGCGCTGAAACCGGTCCTCGACCTGATGCAGACGATGCCGGTCTTCGCCTATCTGGTGCCGATCCTCATCCTCTTCGGTTTCGGCCCCACCGCGGCCGTGGTCGCGACGCTGATCTACGCCATGCCGCCGATGACGAGGCTGACGACCCTGTCGCTGCGGCGCGTGCCGTCCGAGATCGACGACCTCGGCCGCATGGTCGGCTGCACGAAGGCCCAGATGACCTGGCGGGTGCTGGTTCCGGCGGCGCAGGATGCGCTGATGGTCGGCGTCAACCAGGTGATCATGCTTTCGCTCAACATGGTGATCATCGCCTCGATGATCGGCGCGGGCGGGCTCGGCTTCGACGTGCTTGCGGCGCTCCGCCGCCTCGATTTCGGCGCAGGGCTGGAGGCGGGCTTCGCCATCGTCGCCATGGCCGTCGCGCTCGACCGGCTGAGCCAGGCGGCCGCGGTCCGACAGCGCACCATACCCGCAGCCGGCCCCTGGCACCGCCGACACCCCTACATTGCCGCCGCCGTCCTGATCATCGTGGCGGGCTATGTCGCGGGCCATTTTGCGCCCGCCGTCCGGCACTATCCAGAGGCCTGGGAGCTTTCGACCTCCGCCTTCTGGGCGGCGGCCGTCCAATGGCTGAACGTCAATTTCTTCGACTATTTCGAGGCGATCAAGAATGCGATCCTTCTGAACCTTCTTGTCCCGTTCAAGCGGCTGATGGTTGGCCTGCCCTGGGCGGGTGTCACCGCCTTTCTCGCCTTCGCGGGTTGGCGCATGGGCGGCTGGCGGCTGGGGTTTCTGACCGGGGCGCTTGCGTTCCTCATCGCCGCCACGGGGCAGTGGGAAAAGGCGATGATCACGCTTTACCTCTGCGGCATCTCGACCGCGATCGCCATGGCGATCGGTGTGCCCGTCGGCATTGCGGTCGCCGCCCGCGACCGGTTGTGGCGGATGGTGCAGCTCATCATAGATACGCTGCAGACGCTGCCCTCCTTCGTCTATCTCATGCCGGTGGTGATGCTTTTCCGGGTCGGCGACTTCACCGCGATGATCGCCGTTGTCGCCTATGCCATCGTGCCCGCGATCCGCTATACCGTCCTGGGCCTGCGCGGCGTCGATCCGCGCCTGATCGAGGCGGGCCGGGCGATGGGCTGCACACCGCGCCAGATCCTTTTCTCGATCCGCCTGCGCCTTGCCGCGCCCGAGATCCTTCTCGGCCTCAACCAGACAATCATGTTCGCGCTGTCGATGCTCGTGATCACCGCGCTCGTCGGCACCCGCGACCTCGGGCAGGAAGTCTATATCGCGCTCACCAAGGCCGATCCGGGCCGGGGCCTCGTTGCCGGCCTGGCCGTCGCCTTCATCGCCATCATCACCGACCGCCTCATCAATGCCGCCGCCGCCCGCACGCGCGAGCGGCTGGGGCTTGCCGCCAACTGACCAGCCCAAACACGCCCCTGACCGGCAGAGACCAAGGACCAGACATGACGCTTCCCTCCCATGCCCAGATCGTCGTCATCGGCGGCGGCATCATCGGCGCATCGACCGCCTATCACCTGGCCCGCGACCACAAGGCGGATGTGGTGCTTCTGGAGCAGGGCAAGCTGACCTCCGGTTCCACCTGGCATGCGGCGGGGCTCGTGGGGCAGCTCCGATCCTCGGCGTCGATCACCCGGGTGCTGAAATATTCGGTCGATCTCTACAAGGGTCTGGCCGCCGAGACGGGCTTGGAAACCGGCTGGAAGATGACCGGCTGCCTGAGGCTTGCCACGAACGAGGATCGCTGGACAGAGTACAAGCGCCTCGCCACCACGGCAAAAAGCTTCGGGATGGAGATGCATCTGGTTTCGCCCGACGAGGTGAAACGCATGTGGCCCCTGATGGATGTCTCCGACCTCGTGGGCGCTAGCTGGCTGCCGACCGACGGGCAGGCCTCGCCGTCCGACATCACCCAGTCGCTTGCGAAGGGCGCGCGGATGCATGGGGCGAAAATCCATGAGGGCGTGCGGGTCACGGGCTTCCGCCTGGACGGCGCGCGGATCACCCATGTGGAGACAGACAAGGGTGTGATCGCCTGCGAGAAGGTCGTCAATTGCGCGGGCCAGTGGGCGCGGCAGGTCGGCGCGATGGCAGGCATCAATGTGCCACTGCAGGCGGTCCGCCACCAGTATATCGTGACCGAGAAGGTGCCGGGGCTGGCAGATGACGCCCCGACGCTGCGCGATCCCGACCGGCGGACCTATTTCAAGGAAGAGGTCGGCGGTCTGGTGATGGGCGGCTATGAGCCGAACCCGCAGCCCTTGCCGACCGGCGATATCCCGAACGACTGGCAATTCCATCTGTTCGAGGATGATTACGACCATTTCGAACAGCATCTGGTGCAGGCCATCGCCCGGGTTCCGGCGCTGGAACAGGTGGGCGTCAAGCAGATGATCAACGGGCCGGAAAGCTTCACGCCGGACGGAAACTTCATTCTTGGCCCCGCGCCGGAATGCCCGAACATGTTCGTGGGCGCGGGTTTCAATGCCTTCGGCATCGCCTCGGGGGGCGGCGCGGGCTGGGTGCTGGCCGATTGGGTGATGCAGGGCGAAGCGCCCCTGGACCTCTGGGTCGTCGATATCCGCCGCTTCTCGGGCATGCATCGCGACCGGCAATGGGTCAGTGACCGCACATGCGAGGCTTACGGCAAGCATTACACCATCGGCTTCCCGCACGAGGAATATGCCTCGGGCCGCCCGCGCATCACCTCGCCGCTCTACGAGCGGCTGAAGGGGCATCGCGCGGTGTTCGGCTCGAAGCTTGGCTGGGAACGGCCGAACTGGTTCGCCCCCGCAGGCGTCGAGGCGAAGGATATCTATTCGATGGGCCGCCAGAACTGGTTTCCCCATGTGGGCGAAGAGCACCGGCATGTGCGCGAGGCTGTGGGCATCTTCGACCAGTCATCCTTTGCCAAATACGAGGTGACGGGCAAAGACGCGGCCCGCGCGCTGGACCATGTCTGCGCCAACGACGTGACCAAGGCGCCGGGTCGGCTGACCTATACCCAGCTTCTCAATACCCGCGGCGGGATCGAGGCCGACCTGACCGTGGCACGGCTGGCCGAGGACCGGTTCTACATCGTCACCGGCACCGGCTTCCGCACCCATGACCTCGCCTGGATTG
>JAWKWX010000032.1:0-22573 GCA_041397305.1 Paracoccaceae bacterium
ATTCGGTGCCCTTGCGCATCGCGGGCGCGCTGCATGCGCTGGTCCGGGCCGGGCGGGCGCCGACCTGAGGCCGGTCGATCCGGTCGCGGGCCGCGACCGGCTGCTCGCCTATCTCTGGCCGGATCAGCCCGACAGGCTGCAGCGTACGGCGAAAGCGCTCGACGCGGTCGCGGCCGCGCCGCGGGTCGTTCAGGCGGGCGATGCGGTCGCCTGGCTGGAACGCCGTCTGGCCCGGCGGCGAAAGGATCGCGCTCGGTCGCGTCGATTTTCACGGTCGCTGGATCGACTGGGTGCCTGCTGCATGACCGGCTTGCCGCAGCGTCACTCTTGCCCCAGCACGACGGGAGGGATTTTCTGTCGGCCAAACAACGGAGGTGTCATGAAGCGCATCTTGCGGATCGTCTTGCGGGCGCTTCTCGTCCTTCTTCTCGTCCTGGCGGTCCTCGCCTTCTGGAAACGCGCCGAAATCGTGCGGCTGATGGCCGTCAATTCGCTGTTCAGTGCCGAAAAGATCGTGGGCAATTTCAGCCATATGGACCGGCTGTTCTGGACGCGCGCCCTGCCGCGCGGCGACGGGCCGGTCTCGCCCCTGCCGGAGGGGGCGCCGATCGCCCTGCCCGAGGGCGCGGACGGCTGGATCCGCGACCGGTCGGTAACGGCGATAGTGGTCCTGAAGGGCGGACGGATCGTGCATGAGAGCTATTATCTTGGCACGGGCCCCGAGGATCTGAGGATCAGCTGGTCGGTGGCGAAGAGCTTCCTGTCGGCTCTGTTCGGGACCGTCGTCGCCGAAGGCAAGATCGCCTCGCTCGACGATCCGGTCACGCAATATGCGCCGCTGCTGAAAGGGTCCGCCTATGACGGCGCGACGATCCGGCAGGTGCTGAACATGGCCTCGGGCGTCGCTTTCAACGAGGATTATCTGGACTTCAATTCCGACATCAATCGCATGGGCCGGGTCCTGGCGCTTGGCGGGTCGATGGACGGGTTCGCGGCGGGCATGAAGGACCGCGCCGCCGAACCGGGCGCGCGCTGGCACTATGTTTCGATCGACACCCATGTCCTTGGCATGGTGATCGCAGGCGCGACCGGACGTGACCCGGCCGATCTTCTGGACGAGCGGATCATCAAACCGCTCGGGCTGGAGGCGGAGCCCTACTATCTGACCGACGGCGAGGGCACGGCCTTCGTCCTCGGGGGGCTGAACCTCAGGACGCGGGATTATGCGCGGTTTGGCCAGATGATCCTGCAGGGCGGCCAGTGGCAGGGCCAGCAGCTGGTGCCTGCCGACTGGATCGCCGCCTCGACCAGGCCCTCGGCGCCGGGCGGCGCGCTTTACGGCTATCAATGGTGGATACCGGAAAACGGGCCGAGGGATTTCATGGCGCATGGCATCTACGGGCAGTATATCTATATCTCGCCCCGGCGCGGCGTGGTGATCGCAGTGAATTCCGCCGACCGCGGGTTCGAAGAACCGGGCGTGGACGAGGCGAACGTCGCGATGCTGCAGGCAATCGCCGATCGGGCGGCAAGGTAGGGGGCGCGGAGCAGGCCATGAAGAAAGAGCCATCAGTCAACGTCCTGGGCGGGCCGCTCGAACCCTGTTCGACGGATCCGCTGACAGGCTTCTTCCGCGACGGGCATTGCAATACCTGCGCGGAGGATACCGGCAGCCATACGGTCTGCGCGGTGATGACGGCGGAATTCCTCGCCTATTCGAAATATGTGGGCAATGACCTGTCGACGCCGCGCCCGGAGGTCCGCTTTCCCGGGCTGAAGCCCGGCGACCGCTGGTGCCTGTGCGCCGCGCGCTTCATGCAGGCCCATGACGAAGGCTGCGCGCCGAACGTGCGCCTGGAAGCGACCCATGCGCGTGCCGCCGAGATTGCGCCGCTTGACGTGTTGAAGCCCTACGCGGCCTGACGATCCTCAGCCGACCTTGCGCAACGGCGCCGTTCCGTTCGGCCGCTCCTCCATCAGATCGTCGATGAAGAGGCTGAGGAGTTGCGGGCGACCGCCGACCCCGGCCTTGCGGTAGATGGCGTTCGTCTGGGCCTTGACCGTGCCCTCGGCGGTATTGCGGAGCGCGGCAATCTCCTGCGTCGTCATGCCCTTGATCGCGAAGAGCGCCACGTCGCGCTCCGAGGTGGTGAGGCCCCATTCCTCGAACCGTTCTTCCAGAAGGTCCATGAAGGCGCCCGAGGCGCGGCGCAGCTTTTCCTCGGCACGTCTGCGGTCGCGGGCCATGCGGTAAAGCGCGAGGGCGCCAAGAACAACGCCGAGGATAAGGCCGAATGCGGCGCCAAGTTCCAGAAGCTCGCGTGTTTGCCAGGCGATTGGCCGGGCATAGATGCCGAGGACCGAAAACAGGATGTCGGACACGAAGAAGAGTGTGCAGAGCGCCTGCGCCGCCAGTATGAGGACTATGAGAATCCGGCCTGTCACGGGTTCAGATGCACAACGGCGCGATGATCGCGCGACAGTCAATCGTCATCGTCGTCATCCCCGCTGCCCGATCCGCCGCTGCCCGATCCGCCGCTGCCGGAGCCGCCGCTGCCGCTGCTGCTGCCAGACCCGCTGCTGCCAGACCCGCTGCTGCCAGACCCGCCGCTGCCGGAGTTGCTACTGCCAGGACCGCTGTTGCTACCGCTGGTGCCTGTCACGCCGGGGGAGACCGGGCCAGGCAGGGGGCCGTTGCTTGCGGTGTTGCCGTCTGATCCGATCAGTTCCCAATAATCGCGCAAAATCTCGCCGGTGCGCGGATTGACGATGATCTCGCGGTGATAGGCCGCACTTTCCGCCTCGATGCGGGTCCGGCCGAGCAGCGTGCGGCTGACCTCGATCTCATCATATCCCTGCTGTCGCAGGTCGCTCAGGATCGTATCGACGAGATCCGCGGCCAGGGCCGCGCCCGACGCAAGCGACGCGAGCGAGAAGAGCGTGATGAGAAGCGTCCGTTTCATCTCGTTACCCCGGGGCGCAGGCCGGTCTGCCCGGAGTATCCGGGCAAACTCGGTGCCTCGCAAGGGAAAGCTCTCGGTTCAATCGTCGTCCCCGCCGCCATGACCCGAGTTGTCGTGACCTTCGTCATCGTCTCCGCCACCGTGACCGGAATCGTCGTCGTCCCCGTCGTCATCGCTGCCGGAGCCGGAATTGTCGTCCCCGTCTTCCGATCCATCGACAAAATCCTTGTCGCCGTCACGGACGAAGACACCGGGCGCTGTGTTTTCACCCGGCTCGACAGTTCCCGTTTCGCTCTTCAGGACTTGCCCGGTCGCGTTGTCGATCACGACCTCGACCTTCACATTGCCCTTGATCGCTTCGATCTTGGTCTGGGTCGGGCCATGCCTGGCCTCGATCCGCGTGAAGCCCTGGGCCTGAAGGTCGGTGACTGTATTGTCCAGCGCATCCTGGGCGAAGGCAATACCGGCGCTGAGCGCGAAAGCTGCAGCAAGGATGGCGATACGGTTCATTCTGTTCTCCGTCATGGGATGTTCCCCAGGGTTTCGGCCGGGGCGGGATTGCCGCCAGCCTGAGTTCGCCGCGCCGCGGGGTCCGATTGCGGGGCGCAGCTCCGGGTAACGCGGCCGCTAGCCGCTGCACGCGGGATGTTCGGCGACGTCACCGGCATCGTCGCAGCCAGAGCCGCCCGGCACGCGCGGCTTGTGGCGGCCGGAGCCAGAGCCGTTGTCATCGTCGTCATCATCACTGCCGCGGCCACCGTGGTCGTCGCCACGGTCATGATTGGGGCCGTCATCTGCGCCGTTCTTGGCCAGGTGCAGCAGGTCCGGCATCGTCCTGTTGAACGCATGCCCGGGGCCATCGTCCGCGCCATGTCCGCCCCGGCCGCGACGCGCAAGAAGGTCAGCGGGCAGAACCCAGCCCGCCAGCTGGCCGACAGTCTGGAAATCTCCGTACGGCATCACGATCGGTTCGCCCCGATCCGCGACAGCGGTGGTGGCGGTCCCGGCCAGCGCAATCGCGCAACCCGCTATCAGAACGGTCCGTTTCATTGTGCGGTCTCCCTTGGTTTCGTACGCATGACTGACGCAGGGCCAGACAAGCGCGAAACGACGCCGGGAGGAATTTGCCTGAGGTTTAGGGAGGCGTCTCTAAACCGCTGGGCCAGACCGTCTAAACTACGGTTTATGCCCGGATGCGAAACTCCGGCCCGAAGGCCGGAGTTCTCTGCGCGTCAGTCCTGAATGCAATGGCGGCGGGTCAGCCCTTCGCTGAGCCGCCTTCGCCCGAACCGCCTTCTCCGCCCGATTCACCGCCGGAATGCTCGCCACCGGAATGCTCGCCGCCTTCGCCAGAGGATTCGCTGCCTTCACCGCGGGATTCGCCCTGACCTTCACCACCGCCCGCAGCTTCCGTGCCGCATGCCTCCTGCTGCGTGCAGCCCGTCTCGGGCCGGGTGGAGCCGTCCCCGCTGGACTCGCCGTTTCCTTCAGCCAGCGCATGGCCCGCGACGGCGGCCAGCGCCGCAGCGAAGATGATCGAATATTTCATTGCCTTTTCCTTTGCTATCCTGGCCGGGCCTGCCCGGCCTTCCCCGCGCGGGACAGCGGGCGCGCCTGCCCGGTGCTCCGACGCTGTCGTCAGATAAGGCAGTCAGGCGCCGTTCATCCAGCCGTGCGGGCGCGGCTAGGCCAGCTTCCGCCGCGCGAAGATTGTCGCCATTCTTTTGACAATGGACTCAACATGTTGACATTGGCGACTTTCCGCCCGGCACATTTTGCAGCGCCGGTCGGCGCGCTTCGTGCAGGTCGATCGGCGGCGATTGGCCGACGATCAGAGCTTCATGTCGAAGCCGAGATGCTTGGCCACCGTGAAAATGTCCTTGTCGCCGCGCCCGCACATGTTCATCACGATGATATGGTCGCGCGGCAGGGTGGGGGCGATCTTCATCACATGGGCAAGCGCGTGCGAGGGTTCGAGCGCCGGGATGATACCTTCGAGCTTGCAGGACAGTTGGAAGGCCTCCAGCGCCTCCCTGTCGGTGATCGAGACATATTCGGCGCGGCCGGTGTCGTGCAGCCAGGCATGTTCGGGGCCGATGCCCGGATAGTCGAGGCCCGCCGAGATCGAGAAACCTTCGAGGATCTGGCCGTCGTCGTCCTGCAGGAGATAGGTGCGGTTGCCATGCAGGACGCCCGGGCGCCCGCCGGTCAGCGAGGCACAATGTTCCATCCGCTCGTCCACGCCCTTGCCGCCCGCCTCGACGCCGATGATGCGGACCGATGGGTCATCGAGGAACGGGTAGAAGAGCCCCATCGCGTTCGACCCGCCGCCGATCGCGGCGATGACCGTGTCGGGCAGGCGGCCTTCGCCTTCCTGTTCCGCCAGCTGCCAGCGCACCTCCTTGCCGATGATCGACTGGAAATCGCGGACCATCGCCGGGTAGGGGTGGGGGCCCGCGACCGTGCCGATGCAGTAGAAAGTGTCGCGCACATTCGTGACCCAGTCGCGCAGCGCGTCGTTCATCGCGTCCTTGAGCGTGCCACGACCCGAAGTCACGGGGATGACCTCGGCGCCGAGAAGCCGCATGCGGAAGACGTTCGGCGCCTGACGCTCGACATCATGGGCGCCCATGTAGACCACGCATTTCAACCCGAACTTGGCGCAGACCGTCGCGGTCGCCACCCCGTGCTGGCCCGCGCCGGTTTCGGCGATGATCCGGCTTTTGCCCATGCGGCGGGCGAGGATGATCTGGCCCAGCACATTGTTGATCTTGTGCGCGCCCGTGTGATTGAGCTCGTCGCGCTTCATGTAGATCCTGGCGCCGCCCAGATGCGCGGTCAGGCGCGCGGCGTGGTAAAGCGGCGACGGACGGCCGACGTAATGCTTCCACAGATCGTCCATCTCGGCCCAGAAGCTCGGGTCGGTCTTGGCGTGCTCATAGCGCGCTTCGAGATCGAGGATGAGCGGCATCAGGGTTTCCGAAACGAACCGCCCGCCGAACTGGCCGAAGCGGCCCTGTTCGTCCGGTCCGCTCATGAAGCTGTTGATCAGGTCCTCGGCCATCTGGCGCCTCCACTCAAGACAGATCGCGTTTATAACCAATGTGGGATGGGGTAAAGCCGAGCCTCTCGTAGAAACGGTGGGCGTCGGCGCGGGTCTTGTTGGTGGTGAGCTGCATGAGCGTGCAGCCCGCCGCCCGGGCGCGCCTCTCGGCGTCGGCCATGAGGGCTGCCCCGATGCCCTTGCCGCGCAGGTCGGAAGCGACACGGACCGATTCCACCTGTGCCCGCCGCGCCGCCTTGTGCGAGAGGCCGGAGATGAAGGTGATCTGGTAGGTGGCGATGATCCGCCCGCCCTCCTCGCCGACGACCAGATGGTTGTTCCCGTCCGCCTGCATGGCGCGGAAGGCGGCCAGGTAGGCCGCTTCTTCCTTCTGCTCGCGCGTGCGGCCAAGGATGTCGTCCGACAGAAGTGCCACCACGGCCGGAACGTCTGCGGCGGTTGCAGGTCGGAACTGGGCCATCAGGCGCCTGCCGGAGGTTTCGAATTTGCCGCGCGATTGCGGGCGAACCCGGAGATCTTGTTCTTGATAAGAAGAAAGGGGGCTTTCAGTCGAAATCTGAGAAGATGCCGGGAAAAGGACGGCGCCAGCACCGCCGCGTAGTCAAGAAGATCATCGTTTGACGAGAACAGTATGGACCCGGGTTTCGGACGATAAGGAGGAAAGGAGCAGCCCAATCTCTGCTCCATCCATGTGATATCACCGATATGCCTGGCGAAATCTCTCTGGACGATTTCAGGTGAGAAATGGAATGGGCTGTCGCCAAACGTCTGTATTGCCGGAAGCATCGCGCCAATCTTGGTCTGACGCGCGCGGGACCGATCCTCCATCCCTGACCGCAGCTTGAACAGGATCGCCAGGCCCTCCGCTGACATTGATTCGTTGACATGCTTCGAAGTGATGCGCGCCGCCTCCGCGCCCACCCTCCAGGCGAAGTCGAGTGCCACGTCGCCCTGCCGAAGCTCGGCTCGGTCGAAAAGATGAAACTCGACATTCTCCCTGCCAAATACTTCGTCCCAGGGCGCCAGTTTGCGCTTGAAACCTGGGTAGAGCCTCCCCGGATCGAGATCGACCGGTTGCCTTTTCAGGATTTCCTGAAAGGAGCTGACGATTTGTGCGGCTGGTGGTCTGACGTAACCAACCACTTTGATTTCGTCGAAGAAAGGCTCAAGAAATTCCCGGACCTTCCATACCGTTTCCGGCTCTCCGATGTTGGACAGGCCCTCGGCCGAAATGATGAGGTCACGGTCGGTGCTTGAAATCGTTGCCCTGACCCGCGCGCTCACTTCCATTGCGCGCCGCGCGAAATCGGCCGCATCGGACGCGTAGCCCTGTCGCAGGAATCCTTCGAGCCGATCCCCTGGAAACAGCAGGTTGCACCAATAGGAATGATTGGGAACGCCCATCTGCAGGTAGGCGAGGCGGCCGTCGTCGTAGCGCTGAAACGAATGCTGAATTGCACTTGAACCGGTCTTGTGCAGCCCGATGTGCAGAATGCACCGGCGCGTCATGATCGCATGCCTCGTGCCGCCGCGATGAAGGCGCGGATCAGGCCTTCGTCCTTGGCGCCGGGTGCGGTCTCGACGCCGGAGGCGACATCGACCTGCCGCGCACTGGTCGACCGGATCGCTTGCGCGACATTTGCGGGCGTCAGTCCGCCAGCGAGCATCCAGGGCTTCCGCCAGACCCGGCCGAGCAGCAGCGTCCAGTCGAAAGTAAGGCCATTGCCGCCGGGAAGCACCGCGCCTTTCGGCGGCTTGGCGTCGATGAGGATCTGGTCGGCGACGGTCTGGTAGATGTCGAGCGTGGCAAGGTCCGCGCGTTCGGCCACGCCGATGACCTTCATGACCGGCAGCCCATAGCGCGCCTTCACTTCACTGACCCGCTCCGGGCTTTCGGCGCCATGAAGTTGCAGCATGTCGAGCGCGACCGAACCGGTGATCGCGTCAAGCTCGGCATTCGTTGCGTTCACGGTCAGGGCGACCTTCGCGATACCTTCCGGCGTCGCGAGTGCCAGCGTTGCGGCGTCCGCGATCGTGACGCTGCGCGGCGATCTGGCGAAGAAGTTGAAGCCGACATAGGCGGCACCCGCCTCGGCTGCGGCAGCGACATGGGCGGGCTCCTTGAGACCGCAGATCTTCACGCGTGTATCCATGCGCGGCCTTTAGCGCATTTCCGCGCAGGGAGGAACGGCTTCTGGTCGTCGCCTTTCATGCGCTTCCCGACGCGGCCGCCATGACGCGGCCCCGGGACCGACGACAAGCGAAGCGCCCGAAGAGGCGCCCGGGTCGCGCCCGCTCAGCGCCCGTCAAGGAGCGCGAGAATCTCGTCGGGCTTGTCGCCCTTTTCGGTTCGCAGTTTCGTGACCTCGCGTTCAAGCTGGCCGACCTGGCGCCGGTGCTGGCTCGCCTCGCTGCGGATACGCGCCTCGCGCAGCCATTCCCAGACGAACCCCAGGGCAAGGCCGATGAGAATGCCGGCGAAGATCACCAGGAACAGCGGCAGTTCGATGGTCCAGCCGATGCCGAGGAACGTATCGACCTCTGTCGGGAGCAACCGCAGCGCGACAACCTCTCGGTTCGCGGATGCGACAGTCAGCAGGACGATCGCCAGAAGCGCAAGGAAGAGATAGCGGAAGGTCTTGATCATGCCGGATCAGCCGCCGTTCAGACGGTCGCGCAGCAGCTTGCCGGTCTTGAAGAACGGGACGTGCTTCTGGTCCACCGCCACCGATTCCCCGGTCCGCGGATTGCGGCCCGCGCGCGCATCGCGCTTCTTCACCGAAAAGGCGCCGAAGCCGCGCAGCTCGACCCGGTCGCCCTTGGCCATAGCCTCGATGATCTCGTCGAAGATCGTGTTCACGATCCGCTCCACATCGCGCTGGAACAGGTGCGGGTTCTCTTCAGACAGTTTCTGAATCAGTTCGGACCGGATCATTATCCCCCCTCGTGGCGGTGCTCACACGGCCCGCCCTCGCTTTTTTCGTCCGCCGAACTATAGGGCCATTTCCGCCAGCCACAAACAGGAAAGCCTTTGTAATGGCGGGGGTTTTTGCGTGATTTTCCCGATCTGCCGCTTCGGGCGGGCGCGCACCGCGCCTGTCGCGCCGCAGCATCCGGATGCCGCCGCGCAGAAAGCGCGATTTGCAGCCTGTGGACGAATCGGGGGCAGAAACGAAAACCCCGCCCGAATTGGGCGGGGTTTCCGATGGCCCGAGGACCTGCTTCTTACTTCTGCCCCTTGAGCGCGGCGCCGAGGATGTCGCCGAGCGAGGCACCCGAGTCGGACGAGCCATACTGTTCGACGGCTTCCTTCTCCTCGGCGATCTCGCGCGCCTTGATCGAGACACCGAGCTTGCGGGTCTTCGAATCGACGTTGGTCACGCGGACATCGACATGATCGCCGACCTGGAAACGCTCGGGGCGCTGGTCGGCGCGGTCACGCGCGAGGTCGGAACGGCGGATGAAGGACTTCATCGCATTGTATTCGACCTCGATCCCGCCCTCTTCGACCGCCGTCACGGTCACGGTGATGATCGAGCCGCGCTTCACGCCGTCGACCGCATCCGAGAAGGTGTCGGCGCCGAGCGACTTGATCGAGAGCGAGATACGCTCCTTCTCGACGTCCACTTCGGTGACCGCGGCCTTGACCACATCGCCCTTGCGATAGGACTGGATCGCCTCTTCGCCGCGCTGGTCCCAGCTGAGGTCGGAGAGGTGAACCATGCCGTCGATGTCGTTGGCGAGGCCGACGAACAGACCGAATTCGGTGATGTTCTTGACTTCGCCCTCGATGACGGTGCCCACGGGATGGGTTTCGGCAAAGACTTCCCACGGGTTGCGCATGGTCTGCTTCAGGCCCAGCGACACGCGGCGCTTGGCGCTGTCGATCTCCAGAACCATGACGTCGACTTCCTGGCTGGTCGAGACGATCTTGCCGGGGTGGACGTTCTTCTTGGTCCAGGACATTTCCGAAACGTGGACCAGACCCTCGACGCCCGCTTCCAGTTCCACGAACGCACCGTAATCGGTGATGTTCGTGACGCGGCCGTGATGGACAGACCCCAGCGGGAAGCGGCTTTCGACCGAATCCCACGGATCGGACTGCAGCTGCTTCATGCCAAGCGAGATGCGGTGGGTTTCCTTGTTGATCTTGATGACCTGGACCTTGACGGTCTCGCCGATCGACAGGATTTCCGACGGGTGGTTGACGCGGCGCCAGGCCATGTCGGTCACGTGGAGGAGGCCGTCAACGCCGCCGAGGTCAACGAACGCACCATATTCGGTGATGTTCTTGACCACGCCGTCGACCGTCTGGCCTTCGTAGAGGTTGCCGATGACTTCGGCGCGCTGTTCCGCACGGCTTTCCTCGAGGATCGCGCGGCGCGAGACGACGATATTGCCCCGGCGACGGTCCATCTTGAGGATCTGGAACGGCTGCTTCATGCCCATGAGCGGGCCGGCGTCGCGCACGGGGCGGACGTCAACCTGCGAGCCGGGAAGGAACGCAACGGCGCCGCCGAGATCGACGGTGAAGCCGCCCTTGACGCGGCCGAAGATGGCGCCATCGACGCGCTCTTCCGCAGCATAGGCCTTTTCAAGGCGATCCCAGGCTTCTTCACGGCGGGCTTTCTCGCGGCTGATGACAGCCTCGCCACGCGCGTTTTCCACGCGGTCGAGATAGACCTCGACCTCGTCGCCCACGCTGATGTTGGGCTGTTCACCGGGATTCGCGAATTCTTTAAGATCGATGCGGCCTTCCATCTTGTAGCCGACATCGATGATGGCCTGGCCCGCCTCGATGGCGATGACCTTGCCCTTGACGACCGAGCCCTCTTCGGGCGTGTCGATCTCGAAGCTTTCCTTCAGGAGGGCTTCGAATTCTTCCATAGCGTTCTTAGCGCACATGCGGTTTCAGTTCCTTTTCAGAATGTTACGGGCCATGCGGTTGTCTCCGCCGGTCTTGAGGTTGGTCTTGCCGGGCAGGGGCTTTGCGAAAACAATCAGGGCCGGTGTTGGCCGACCCTGCGCGTCCTCATGAGCCCCAGGCACTTCCGGCCTGTTCGACAGGCGCGCGTATAGGCGGAATGGGGGCGGAAGGCAAGGGGGCGGGCGTTCTAGCTGCGCCCGCCTCTCGTGCCTAGGGGCCATGTCTTCAGCCAGCGTATGACACGCGGCAGATATCCCCGCCAACCAGCCGCCATGAGCTTTGCAAGTTCTGCCTTCTCCTCCCAGCTCTGTGTGTTTCCCGGAAGCTTGTTCGCGCCCGGCAGAACATCGCCCTTCGGGTCATGGATGCTGAGAAGGCGCGGTATTTCGGTCTGGAGGAATTCGGCAAGGCCTGACCAGCGCGCGCCAATGTCACCTGTGTCCCGGTGGACGAGCGCGATCTCTTTTTCGTTGGTGAAAAAGAGCGTCCCCTGCGAAAACGAGGGCCCGTTCATGGACCCGAAGCAGAACCAGAGCTTCGGTATGTTCGGCGGTTTGACCAGCTGGGGCACGCCGAGATCGAAAGGCATTCCGGCACCGTGGTCGATGCGCCCTTGGTCGCCATGGATAGACAGGTTGTGGCAATGTAGTCCGTTGGTGACCGACAGAAACTCTCGAAGAGGCTTCGGTATTGAAGCCTTGGCTTGTTCCGGAACGGGGAATGGCAGCCGGCTTTCGAGCTTGTCCAGCTCGGAGGGACTAAGTCCGTTGAAGACAGTGGCCGAATACCATTCAGGACCTTTTTCCGGCATGTAACCGGCTCGAAAGGCGTCAAAGGCACCTTCAACCATGCCATAAGGTTCGAGCTTGCGACGAATCTCTGCGATAGCTTCTTTCGTTGCTCGAGTGACATTCGGTGTACTCACAATTTGCTCTCCAAGTTTGTCCCGCTGATGTCACAGATGTCACAGCAGTCTGGAGTGCAGTTTTCTTGACAAAGCAAGCGCAGCGGTTGCTCACCGGGATCTTTCGCGTGGGATATTTGTCCCCGCTAGGCCCAGGTCACCTCGCCCAGGAAGATATAGCCCGCCCCGTAGATCGTCTTGATCAGCGCGGGGTTCTTCGGATCCTCGCCGAGCTTGGTCCTCAGGCGCGAGATACGGACATCCATTGCCCGGTCGAAGCTTTCACCTGCGCTGCCGCCGAGCACCTCCTGCATATGGGCACGGGTGATCAGGCGGTTCGGGCTTTCCAGGAACATGCGCAGCACCTGACCTTCGGCATTGGAGAAGGGCACTTCGGCGCCGTTCGCCGACATGAGCGAGAAGCGGTTGAAATCCGCCGTCCAGCCCGCGAAGCGGGCTGTCTGGCTGGCGCGGTCGCTTGCCGCCTTCGGGCGGCGGAGGCGGGCACGGACCCGGGCAACGATCTCGGCCGGGTCGAACGGTTTCACGATGTAATCGTCGGCGCCAAGCTCGAGCCCCGTCACCCTGTCCTGCACCTGCGCGCGGCCAGAGATGATGATGATCGCCGCCCCGCTTTCAAGCGCCAGCCCATGGACCAGCGCCAGCCCGTCCTTGTCCGGCAGCCCGAGGTCGACAAGGCAGACATCGGGTGTCATCCGTTTCAGTGCCGCCTCGAACGCCGCCGCCCGCCCGAAGGCCTGGGTGCGGAACCCGGCCTCGGTCAGCGCCTCGGTCAGCATCCGGCGGATATCGGGTTCGTCGTCGAGGATGGCGACCAGAGGCTGGGTGAGGGCAGGTTGGGTCATGGCCGCACCGATGTGAGGAAGGTCGCAAGCATCGTCGCATCGAAAGGCTTTGCCAGGACCGGGAAACGCGCGGCGGCGCGGGCGCGAAGCGGATTGGCAGGGGGAAGCGAGGTCATGAGGCCGACCGCGGGGCCAGCCCCGGCCGTGGCGATCCGCTCTGCCAGATCGACACCCGTCAGCCTGCCGGGCAGCGTGATGTCGGTCAGCACCAGGTCGAGCCCCGGCAGCGCGATGAGCGCCTCGGCCTCGTCGGCGCTTGCCGCCTCCAGCACGCTGTGGCCGATTGCCCGCAGCATCTCGCGCACCGTGGTGCGGATATCCTCATTGTCCTCGACCAGGAGAACAAGGCCGGTGCGCGGGCTTTTCGCGCCCTTGCGGAACGGCAGGCGCAAGGTCACGCGTGCGCCGCCGCCAACGCGGTTTTCAAGCTTCACCGTCCCGCCCGAGAGCGAGGTCTGGTCATAGACCATCGACAGGCCAAGTCCCGAGCCTTCGCCGCCCTTGGTGGTGAAGAACGGATCGAGCGCCCTGCCGAGCGCGGTTTCGGAGAAGCCGGGCCCGTCGTCGCTCACCGTGAATTCGATCCAGGTATCGCGGACCGGGCGCACCGCGACGACGATATGGCCGGGTCGACGACCGATCGCGTCCTTCGCGTTCAGGATGAGGTTCAGAAGCGAATCCTGCAGGCTGCCCGCATCCAGCATGACCGGCGCGTCAAGGTCGTCTGTGGTGATTTGCAGCACGATACGTTCCGGCAGCGCCGGGCGGGCGAGCGCGCCGAGATCGGCCATGAAGGCTGCAAGGTCGGTGGCGACGGGTCGCGGCTCCCGCCGCCCCGATATTGTGGCGATCCGGTCGAGAAGCGCGCCGCCGCGCCGCGCCGCCGCGCGGGTCGAGGCCACAAGTTCTGACGCCTCCGGCGGCAGGTCGAACCGGTCGAGCCGCGATTGCAGGCCGAGGATGATGGTCAGGAGATTGGCAAAATCATGGGCAAGGCCAGAGGTCAGCTGGGCCGCCAGTTCCCGCTTGCGGGTCTGCGTGAGCGCTGCCCGCGCCTGGGTTTCCTCGGTCACGTCCATCGACAGGATATAGACGCCATGGATCGGCCCGTCGCCGATCCGGTCGGGGGTGAAGGCGGCACGGATGCGGCGACCGGAGTCCTCGTCGGTGAATTCCAGCACGCTCGGTTCGCCCGCGAGCGCACGGCCAAGATAGGGCTCGATCCTCGAAAAGGTCTCTTCCCCGAGGGCCTCGCGGCCGGTCAGGCCGATGATCGCCGACGGACGACCGGGGATCACGCTGCTGAGCTTGCGGTTCGAGAATGTATAACGCAGGTCCGGCCCGACATGGGCGATATGGGCAGGCATCATCTCTGTCGTAAGGCGCGTCCGTGCCTCCATCTCCGTCAGTTCGCGCTTGGCCTCCTCCAGCGCGCTGTTGGCGGCGGAAAGGGCGCGGTTGGTGGCCGCGAGGCGTTCCGAATGGGCCAGAAGCCGGTCGGACAGTTCTTCGGACCGGCTGCGCAACATCTGTTCCTGCAGCTTGATCTCGGTGATGTCGGTATAGACGGTGACCCAGCCGCCCTGTGCGAGCGGTGCCCCCTCGACCGAGATCCAGCGCCCGTCGGGGCGCGCGCGTTCCAGATAATGCGGCACGAATGCCAGGGCCGCCTCGACGCGCGTCCGCACCGCCTCTTCCGGGTCGGTTACAGGCCCATATTCGCCGCGCCCGACAAGATAGCGGATCGTCTCCTCGAAGCTCGCGCCGGGCGTGACGTAAGCTTCTGGAAAATCGAACATTTCCCGGTATCGGCGGTTGCAGAGCACAAGGCGCAGATCGCGGTCGAAGATCGACAGCGCCTGCTGGATCAGATTGAGCCCGGCCCGCGTCAACTGCGCGAGCGTCTCGTCGCCCGGTTTCATGGTGGGTCCTCCGCCCTTTGGCTAACACCCGGTGCGGCGCGACGAAAAGCCCTAAACCCCGCCGGTAACAATTCGTAAGATTCGCGAAATAGTAGAGAAAGCATTGGCGCCCACAAACGGGACCACGCGGCAGGAGACCGGGATCACATCGGCCCCGTCGCGGACAGACGGCACCCGGACCACGGGTGTCCTGGGGAGGAGAAGGATGAGCGATACCGATGCGGCGGCCGAAGGGCAGTCCATTCCGGCGCTGATGGCGCTGAACGCGCGCCGTTATGCGTCGCGTCCGGCCTACCGGGAAAAGGAATTCGGCATCTGGCAAAGCTGGACATGGGCCGAGGCGCATGCCGAGACCCGCGCGCTGGCCATGGGGTTTCTCGCACTCGGGCTGAATCCGGGCGATCACGTCGCGATCGTCGGCCGCAACCGCCCGGCGCTGTACTGGTCGATGGTCGCGGCCCAGATGTGCGGCGCTGTACCGGTGCCGCTTTACCAGGACGCGGTCGCCGAGGAGATGGAGTACGTCCTCGACCATGCGGGCGCGCGTTTCGTGGTCTGCGGCGATCAGGAACAGGTAGACAAGGTCATCGAGGTGCAGGAGCGTCTGAAGCATATCGAGCAGGTCATCTATGTCGACAAGCGCGGCATGCGGAAATACGACCATTCCCGTCTGAACGCGCTTGAGGATGTGCTGGCCGAGGGCCGCGCCGCCCATCACCGGTTCGAGGCGGAGCTGGCGGCGCGCCTCGCCCGGATCGGTTACGACGATACCTGCGTGATGCTTTATACCTCCGGCACCACCGGCAAGCCGAAGGGCGTGGTTCTGTCGAACCGCAACATCATCGAGACCGCAAAGAATTCCGCCGCCTTCGACCATCTGACCCGGGCCGAGGAGGTGCTGGCCTATCTGCCCATGGCCTGGGTCGGCGATTTCATCTTTTCCGTCGGCCAGGCGATGTGGGCGGGCTTCTGCGTGAACTGCCCCGAGAGTGCGGCCACGATGATGACCGACCTGCGCGAGATCGGGCCGACCTATTTCTTCGCCCCGCCGCGCGTCTTCGAAGGCCAGCTGACGCAAGTGATGATCCGGATGGAGGATGCGGGCCGCTTCAAGCGCTGGCTGTTTCACCGCTACATGGCGGTCGCCCGCCGTGTCGGCCCCGCGATCCTCGACGGCAAGCCCGTGGGCCTTGTCGACCGTCTGTCCTATGCGCTGGGCGATTTCTTCATCTACGGCCCGCTGAAGAACACGCTCGGTTTTTCGCGCATTCGCGTGGGCTATACGGCGGGCGAAGCCATCGGGCCCGAGATCTTCGATTTCTACCGCGCGCTCGGCATCAACCTCAAGCAGCTTTACGGGCAGACCGAGGCCTCGGTCTTCATCACCCAGCAGCCGGACGGGCAGGTCCGGTCCGATACGGTCGGCGTGCCCTCGCCGGGGGTGGAGGTCAGGATCGCCGATACCGGCGAGGTCTTCTACCGTTCGCCCGGCACCTTCGTCGCCTATTACAAGAACGAGGCCTCGACCGCTTCGACCAAGGATGCAGAAGGCTGGGTCGCGACGGGCGACGCCGGTTTCTTCGAGGAAGGCACCGGGCACCTGCGCATCATCGACCGGGCGAAGGACGTGGGCAAGATGGCCGACGGTCGGCTCTTCGCGCCCAAGTACGTCGAGAACAAGCTGAAATTCTATCCCAACATCCTTGAGGCGGTGGTCTTCGGCGCCGGACGGTCCTTCTGCACCGCCTTCATCAACATCGATCTTTCGGCCGTCGGCAACTGGGCCGAGCGCAACAATATCGCCTATTCCTCCTATCAGGAGCTTGCCGCCCACCCTGAGGTCTACGAGATGATCCGCGGCCATGTGGAAGAGGTGAACCGTTCGGTCGCCGAAGACCCGATGCTGTCGGGCTGCCAGATCCACCGCTTCCTGATCCTGCACAAGGAGCTTGACGCCGACGATGGCGAACTGACCCGCACCCGCAAGGTGCGCCGCAACATCATCGCCGAGAAATATGCCGATCTGATCGGTGCGCTCTATGGCGGCAAGGACCGGATCTACACCGAGACCGAGGTCACCTACGAGGACGGCCGCAAGGGCGCGATCAGGGCCACGCTCACCATCGCCGATGCGGCGGTCGCAGGCGGCGCGGAAAGGATGGCGGCGGAATGACGATGCTTAGATCAATCCGGCGCGCAATCGAAGGCTCGGAGCACAGCCAAACGAATTGCTGTCACACCGCTTTCGTCTTCGGCAGACACAGAGAGCTCGTGCATCAGTATTTGCATGACAGCCAGAGCGTTCCGGCCTTCGGACCGAAGCATTCGTGGCAAGAAATCCAGGAAGAGGTCAAGGTTTGGCTTGGTCATGCCAGTAGCGTCGTGCAGACCGGCGGTGTGTCGCAATGCACTCTGTTTGGCAGAGCTATAGCCTGTGCTCTCCTCAGGATATTTATGGTTAAAATACAATGCTTTGAACGTAAAGAATCCTGTAGTCATGCGTCATTCTCGCATGTTCTGGAGGTCGCATCGTGACCACGATTCACGCACCTCATTTGACGGTAGAGGACGCCCACAAGATCGGCCCCGTCCTGATGGAGATGAAGAACATCACGCTGCGCTTCGGCGGCGTGACGGCGATCACCGACATTTCCTTCGACATCCGCGAGGGCGAGATCCGCGCGATCATCGGGCCGAACGGCGCGGGCAAATCCTCGATGCTGAACGTGATCTCGGGCTTCTATGTCCCGCAGGAAGGCGAGGTCTGGTTCCGAGGCGCAAAACGCCCGCCGATGAAACCCTATCAGGTCGCCCGCCATGGCATCGCCCGCACCTTCCAGAACATCGCGCTTTTCGATGGCATGTCGGTTCTCGACAATATCATGACCGGTCGGCTGACGCTGATGCGGTCGGGCATCCTCAGCCAGGCGATCTGGTGGGGCGGGGCAGAGGAGGAGGAAACGGCGCATCGCGAGAAGGTTGAAAAGATCATCGACTTTCTTGAGATACAGAATATCCGGAAGACGCCGGTCGGCCGCCTGCCCTACGGCCTGAAGAAGCGCGTCGAACTGGCGCGCGCCCTTGCGGCCGAGCCGAAGCTTCTGCTGCTCGACGAGCCGATGGCGGGCATGAACGTCGAGGAGAAGGAGGACATGTGCCGCTTCATCCTCGATGTGAACGACGAGTTCGGCACCACCATCGCGCTCATCGAACATGACATGGGCGTGGTGATGGACCTGTCCGACCGGGTGGTCGTGATGGATTACGGCAAGAAGATCGGCGACGGCACGCCCGACGAGGTGCGCAGCAATCCCGATGTGATCAACGCCTATCTGGGGGTCGCCCATGAGTGAACAGCTTCTCTACGCGGCCGAGGCGGGGCTCAACGGGCTAATGGCCGGTGTCCTTTATGCGCTGGTCGCACTGGGCTTCGTGCTGATCTTCAAGGCGAGCGGAATCTTCAACTATGCGCAAGGGGTGCTGGCGCTTTTCGCGGCGCTCACGCTTGTTGGCTTCCAGAACGGCCAGGTGCCGTTCGCCCATCTGATCAATGCGGTGTTCGGCACCCAGATCCATGAATTCGGCTGGCGCCTGCCCGCCGTCGTGGCGATCCTCTTGACCGGGGCGGTGATGGTACTGCTGGCGATCCTGGTCGAACGGCTGATCCTGAAGCATCTGGTCAATCAGGCGCCGATCATCCTCTTCATGGCGACGATCGGGCTGGCCTATTTCCTCGAAGGGTTCGGCGACATCATGTGGGGTGCCGATATCAAGAAGCTGGACGTCGGCCTGCCGCAGGGCATTTCCGATACGGTCGAAAGCGTCACCGACAGCCTTTTCGGCTATGGGTTCTTCATCGACCGGCTGGATATCGTGGCCTCCATCGTGGCCGCCCTTCTCGTCCTGTCGCTCACGCTCTTCTCGCAATTCACCAAATACGGCCGTGCGCTGCGCGCGGTGGCCGACGATCATCAGGCCGCACTGTCGGTCGGCATTTCGCTGCGCTTCATCTGGGTGATGGTCTGGTCGATCGCCGGGATCGTGGCCATGGTCGCGGGCGTGATGTGGGGCGCGAAATCGGGGGTGCAGTTCTCGCTCTCGCTGATCGCGCTCAAGGCGCTGCCGGTCCTGATGCTGGGCGGCTTCACCTCGATCCCCGGCGCCATCGTCGGCGGCCTCATCATCGGCATGGGCGAGAAACTGTTCGAGTTCTTCATCGGCCCGATGATCGGCGGCGCGACCGAGAACTGGTTCGCCTATGTGCTGGCGCTTCTCTTCCTCGTCTTCCGGCCGCAGGGCCTGTTCGGCGAGCGCATCATCGAGAGGGTGTGAGACATGCTTTACCGAGAGGCAGGCGATTTCAAGACGCGCTATGTCGATGACAGCCAGACCTTCCCGATCAGGTTCGACCGCTGGCGTTATTATGCCGTGCTGGCGATTGCCTTCGGCGTGGTCCCGTTCCTCATCAACGACTACTGGGCCAATGCGGTCTTCGTGCCGTTCCTGATCTATTCGATCGCCGCGATCGGGCTGAACATCCTGACGGGCTATTGCGGGCAGGTCTCGCTCGGCACGGGCGGGTTCATGGCGGTCGGCGCTTATGCCTGCTACAAGCTGATGACCGCCTTTCCAGAGGTTTCGATCCTGATCCATGTCCTTCTGGCGGGCGGGGTGACGGCGTGCGTGGGCGTGCTTTTCGGCCTGCCGTCCTTGCGGATCAAGGGCTTCTATCTGGCGGTGGCGACGCTCGCCGCGCAGTTCTTCCTCGTCTGGCTCTTCAACAAGGTGCCGTGGTTTTACAATTATTCGGCCTCGGGCCAGATCAATGCGCCCGAACGCACGATCTTCGGCCAGGCCGTCACCGGTGCGTCCACCACGCCCGCCGCGAAATATCTCTTCTGTCTTGTGATCCTTTTCGCGCTGGCCTGGCTGGCACGCAACCTCACGCGCGGCACCATCGGGCGCAAATGGATGGCGATCCGCGACATGGATATCGCGGCCGAGATCATCGGGGTCAATCCGCTGACCACCAAGCTTTCGGCCTTCGCGGTTTCGTCCTTCTATATCGGCGTCGCGGGCGCCCTGTTCTTCGCGGTCTATCTCGGCGCCGCCGAAGTGGGCGAGGCCTTCGGCATCCAGAAGAGCTTTCTCGTCCTCTTCATGGTGATCATCGGCGGGCTGGGCTCGATCTTCGGCAGCTTCGCGGGTGCGGCCTTCCTCGTCCTGATGCCGGTCGTTCTGAAGAACCTGCTCGTCGGCACGCTCGGCTGGCCCACCGACCTCGCCGCCCATATCGAACTGATGATCGTGGGCGGGCTCATCATCCTCTTTCTGATCGTCGAGCCGCACGGGCTCGCGCAGCTCTGGCGGCTTTCCAAGGAGAAACTCCGGCTCTGGCCCTTCCCGCATTAAGGGCCGCCCAATCTCGAAGATCGGCACCCAGCCGACAAGCGCACCTGAAACCTGACGTCCAACGAACCTCTGGGAGGAGACAATGAAGAAAAGACTGACAGCCCTCGCGGCCCTGGCGCTGGCCTGCGCCACGCCCGCATTCGCCGATCTCAATATCCCCAACCTCAGCTACCGCACCGGCCCCTTCGCGGCGGGCGGCATCCCCTATGCTGACGGGTTCAACGACTATTTCACGCTTCTGAACGAGCGTGACGGTGGCATCGGCGGCGAGAAGGTCGTGGTGACCGAATGCGAGACCGCCTACAATACCGAGAAGGGCGTGGAATGTTACGAGGCGACCAAGGGCAACGGTGCGCTGGTCTACAACCCGCTCTCGACCGGGATCACCTATCAGCTCATTCCCAAGGTCTCGGCCGATCATATCCCGCTTTATACCCCGGGTTATGGCCGCACCTCGGCGGCGAACGGCAAGATTTTCGAATGGGTCTTCAACTATCCCGCCAACTACTGGGACGGCGCTTCCGACATCGTGAACTATCTTCTTGGAGAGAATGGTGGCGATCTGAAGGGCAAGAAGATCGCGCTCGTCTACCATAACTCGGCCTATGGCAAGGAACCGATCCCGACGCTCACCAAACTGGCGGAGAAACACGGGTTCGAGCTGATCGAAGTGCCCGTCGACAGCCCCGGCCAGGAACAGAAGAGCCAGTGGCTGCAGATCCGCCGCGACAAGCCCGACTATGTGCTGATGTGGGGCTGGGGGGTGATGAATGCCGTCGCGATCCAGGAAGCAGCCAACATCAACTATCCGATGGACCACTTCATCGGCGTCTGGTGGTCTGGTTCGGAGAACGACGTGCTGCCTGCGGGCGATGCCGCGAACGGCTACAAGGCGCTCACCCTGCACGGGTCGGGAAGCGATTATCCGGTCTACGCCGATTTGCAGAAATATGTGGTCGGTGCCGGCAAGGCATCTGGCGCGGGCGATCAGATCGGCACCGTGCTTTACTCGCGCGGCATGTATGCGGCGCTGGTGATCTCGGAAGCCATCCGCAAGTCGCAGGAGATGACCGGTCATGCGGCAATCACGGCGACCGAACTGCGCGACGGGTTCGAGGCGCTGGAAATCACCGAGGCACGCATGGCCGAGCTTGGCCTGCCGAACTTCGGCCAGCCCTTCGCGGCCTCCTGCACGGATCACGGCGGCCCCGGCCAGGCGATGATCCAGCAATGGGACGCCTCGGCCAGGAAATGGAACCTGATCACCCCCTTCATCGCCCCCGATGACGAGGTGATCCAGCCGCTCGTCGATGCCGACAGCGCCGCCTTCGCGGCCGAGAACAATATCGCCGAGCGCTGCAACTGACCGGCGACTGCCGGTCATCCCGGACCTGATCCGGGGCTTCCGACAAGGGGTGCGGCCTTCGGGCCGGACCCGCCATGAGGTCCCGGATCAGGTCCGGGGCGGGTGAGAACCGATGGAAAGGCGATACCGATGCCCGACGCCGGAAAGGCCGCGACGCTCTTGGAGGTCAACAATATCGAGGTGATCTACAATCACGTCGTGCTTGTGCTCAAAGGCGTGTCGCTGAAGGTGCCCGAGGGCGGGATCACCGCGCTTCTAGGCGGCAACGGCGCGGGCAAGACAACGACCTTGAAGGCGATCTCGAACCTCCTTCACTCCGAACGCGGCGAGGTCACCAAGGGCACGATCTCCTATCGCGGCCAGCGCGTGCAGGGCCTTAGCCCCGCCGATCTGGTGAGGCGGGGCGTGATCCAGGTGATGGAGGGCCGCCATTGCTTTGGCCATCTTACCGTCGAGGAAAACCTCCTGACCGGCGCCTATACCCGCACCGACGGCAAGGGCGCCGTCGCTGCCGATCTCGATCTGGTCTACCGCTATTTCCCGCGCCTGAAGGAACGCCGCCGCAGCCAGGCGGGCTATACGTCGGGCGGCGAGCAGCAGATGTGCGCCATTGGCCGCGCGCTCATGTCGCGGCCCGAGATGATCCTGCTCGACGAGCCTTCCATGGGGCTCGCCCCCCAGCTCGTCGAACAGATATTCGAGATCGTGAAGGCGGTGAACGAGAAGGAGGGCGTGACCTTCCTTCTGGCCGAACAGAACACCAACGTCGCACTCCGCTACGCCCATGACGGCTATATCCTCGAAAACGGCCGGGTGGTGATGGACGGGCCTGCAAAGGCTTTGCTCGAAAACCCGGATGTGAAGGAATTCTATCTCGGTGTGTCCGACAAGGGGCGCAATTCCTTCCGCGATGTAAGATCCTACCGGCGGCGCAAGAGGTGGCTGTCATGACCGTTTCCCGTGGAAAGCCGGTCACGGCAGAGGCCGCGTCGCCATATTATGACGCGTTTGAGACCCGAAGCGCCGATGCCCGTGCGGCCGACCAGCTCCAGGCGTTGAACGCGCTGCGCGCCCGTGCGGGCGAAGCGCCGCTCGGCGACCTCGCGGATCTTGCGGGGCTGCCCGTTCTCAGAAAATCGGCACTTGTCG
>JAWKWX010000033.1:0-21885 GCA_041397305.1 Paracoccaceae bacterium
AGAACGCCGTCGCGCTCCAGCGCTTCGAAGCCGTAAGAAATCATCAGTGGCTGCAGGGCCTGCCGCGCAGTGCCGACATCCGGGACAGCATACCCTCTGACGAGGCCATACAGGCCCGACACATCGAAGGCCGACATACCCGCCCGAGCACAGATTTCCGCGACGACGCTCGACAGCGGCTGCACTGTGGCACGCCCGCTCACCCAATGACCACGGCGGTAGTTTGGCCCGTCGGACCAGGCGGTATCATTGCTCGGAAACTGGGGAAATGGCCGCGCGTCCCAACACCAGACATGGGCGCGATCCATGTCAACCATCGGGCCATTGTAGACGCCGGACACCGGATTGTTCGCCGGGTCAGCCCAGAAATCGATCGTCGCGCGCAGATATTGCATCTGGATCAGATCGTCCCGCCGCCCGTTCGAATGAACAGGCAGGACCGATTCAGACGATTTTGGATCCAGGAACTTGTTCGGCTCGTTCGTCCCTTTGTCGATCGCGGCACAACCGAATTCGGTGAACCAGATCGGCTTCGAACGCGGCGCCCAATCCGACGCAATCGGCTGCCGCACACCGTTCAGACGATCGTGGTGTGGATTCTCCCACCAGCCGCGAATGTCCTTCACCCGCCAGACCCAGGGCTCGCCATAGGCGCCATCAGTGATCGGTGTCCTGCGTTGCGCTGCTCTTTCCTCTGGCGATCCGTAGTACCAGTCGTGATATTCGCCGCCCGCAATATTCGCCTTCAGATAGTCGATGTTGTAAATCGACCCCCAATCTTCGTCCGCATGGCCCTCCTCGTCGCGCCAGTCGGACAGAGGCAGATAATTGTCGATGCCGATGAAGTCGATGTTCGGATCCGACCACAGAGCGTCGAGATGGAAGTAGAGATTGCCCTGCCCGTCATCGTAGCTCGCATATTCCGACCAGTCCGCGGCATAGGTGATTTTTGCCGACGGCCCGAGGATCGAGCGCACATCTGCAGCCAGAGCCTTCAACTCGGTCACCGAAGGAAAGCTGTCTGAGGCACCCCGAACCTGGGTCAGCCCACGCAGCTCTGAACCGATGCAGAATGCTTCCACCCCACCCGCCGCCGCACAGAGCCTTGCGTAGTGCAGAATGAAGCGCCGGTAAGACCATTCATTCGGGCCGGAATAATTGATCGAATTGCCGGAGCCGGAGAAATGGCCCGGCGCCGCGGAACCGAAGAAACTGTTCACCTCCGCGGCGGCCACCGCCGTCCGGTCTGGCGTCCCGGCTCGGTCGGGCGCGACCGACAGGGTGATGCGTCCGCGCCAGGGCAGCGTCGGTTGATCACCCGCACCGGTCCAAGGATCGGGCAAGCCATTGCCCGAAAGCTGGTCCATCAGCACGAACGGATAGAACATCACCTCCTTGCCCGCCGCGTGCAGGGCCTGAATAGCCTCGGCAACCGACGCATCAGAGGGCGTTCCACCGTAAGCCGGACGTCCGCCGACTCGCACCACCTCTTCCGCCTGCGTCCTGTTGATCCCACCCGCCCGCCAGGGCAGCGGCGCGCCATCGACGCTCGCATCCTCGACCTTCGGCTTGATCGTGCAGTGCCCAGCCCTCAGGTCGCTGCCAAACCAGCTCACGACGAGCGACACGGATTGGCAGGCTGGCAGTTCGACGCCCAGCGTCCTGAGCGAGACCGCCATGTCGGTCCGGCCCGCCGGACTACGCACATTGGCCGACACATTTTGGCCAAGCGCCCGCGGATAGTGGACAGGCGTCGTGGCGAGCGCATACTCCCCGGTCCCGGGGATCAGCGCCACGCCCTTGATCCCTCGCGACAGGTCAGGAGCCTTATCGATCAGCGGACCCTGCGCCTGCCGAAATACCTCGAAGGAAAATTGCGGAACCCGGTTTCCGTAAGGTGAAAGCTCCAGATCCTCGAAGACCACATAGGCCGTTCCGCGGTACGCAGGCGCCTGGCCAGCCCCCTCGACCGCCTCGATCTTCGCATCGGGAAGTTGCGACTCGCTACCGGTGTAGACCCGCATGTTGAGTTCGCCGGGCGCAATCTCCACCCCGTCTGCCCAGACGCGGTTCACCGCAGCGATCTCGCCCTCGCACAGCGCCACCGCCAGGCTGACCGAATAGCTGTATTCGGTGACCGTCGCCGAAGGCTGAGGCGCGCCCTTGCCTCCGCCCGTTTCGGTGGTCGTCGTGTTCTCCAGGAAGCGCGAAGCCCAGATCACCTGCCCGGCAACCCGCGTCCGCCCCCAGACCCGGCCGACCGGCGCCCCCTCGCTCGCGCCGCTCAAACGGAAGCGATCGATCTTTCCGGTCTCGACGGTCTGCGAACCGGGGCCTATCAGCCGCTGATCGATCGCCCGTCCGATCGTCGCACCGATCGCCCGTCCGATCACAGCGCCGGAAAGCCCGAAGATGGTGCCGCCAAAGCCCGCGCCAATCGAAGCGCCAGCGGCCGACAATAAGATCGTCGCCATTCATCTTTCTCCCTCGGGAAAGGTAAAACGCGCCACGATCCGGCGCGCCCAGGGGGCGGAAAGCGGACTTTCGACGACCGCATGTCCGCTATATGCATGGATGAAGCTCGGTCCATCCGACCCGAGGCAGACGAGGCCGAGATGTTTGGCCACCCCGCCGTCCCGCATCCTGAAAAGCGCGACCTGTCCTGACGAAAGGTCCGCACCCGAAGCGACCGGCAGCAGATGTCGCAGAGCGGCCGCCCAAAGCAGCTCTTCTCCACCCGGTTCGGACCAATCCGCCGAATAGGCAGGCGGCAGTTCTGGCTCCTGCCCAAATAATTCCCGCCAGATGCCGCGGATCAGTCCCAGACAATCGGCCCCCGCGCCGCGAGTTGACGCCTGGTGGCGGTATGGCGTCCCGATCCAATTCCGCGCGGCCCGAACAGCAAGTTCGCTCACGCTCATCCGCTCAGGCTCCCGCCATCATTCAGGCCGCCGCTCGTCGGGAAGGACATGAGCCAGTCCTCGCCCGGAATGTCCGGAAAGCCTCGGAAGTTCAGGAAGTTGGCGAACTTCAGTCGGCAGGTATCCTCCCGTTTGTCGCACCCTGCCTCGATGCGCACCTGATCGCCTGCGGTCGGCGAAAGACCCAGAGCCTGCCAGAGTTCCACCACCCGTGACCCATCGACAGCGAGGCGGTCGTTCTTCACGACGCCGATCAGACCCGCAGCCTGCCCGCTCAAGACCAAGAACCGCCCCTTTTCGAAGAAACGATCCTCGTATCCCGCAAAGGTCGAGAATTTGAACATCCGCGCACCCGTCACGACCTCGACCGGACGCTCATCGCTATAGCCGGGCTGGTTCAGGTTGAATTTGCAATGTGCATCCCCCAGGATCGCCGAACATTGCCCATGATAGATGCGACCCTGCGGCTGATTGAGCCGCTCGGAGAGGCCGCGCAACTCCGCCGTGAATGAACCGCCGGACCGGCTGACTTCACCGATCGTGCCGCAGAACTCCCGTGCCCGGACCGTGACATCCGCCCAGTTGACGATCCAGGCCGTCACCTCGGCGCCATCATAGCGACCAGCAAGGATATCGTCCTCGGTGATCGCATCCGACCTGAGCGCACCGAATGCCTCGCTGTTGTCGACCGACAGACCGGTACCCATCTGCAGCGCCCGCGCCGTCAATCCGGTATCCGCGCGATAGGTCACTCCGCCGAAGCTCAGATCGCGGTCATGGTCTGTGAAGCCGAGCGTCAGCCCGTCCTTCCGCTTCAGCGAAAAGCACCGCGCGACAGTGGTCGATCCGCTCGCCAGATGGGCTTTCAACGCATCAGGATAGCTCACAGCCGCACCTCCACCACCGGCACATGCGGCACGTCGCCTGCCTGAAAAGAAGCCACGGAGACCTGGATTCGGTCCACGTCGAACCGCACGGCCACGTCGAACTCGAACCCGGCCGTCACCCGTTCTCCTACGGCGGGAGGCGTGATGAACCTCACGATTCCGCTTGTGTAGTCGACGCTGTATTGCAGGCTCTCCTGCACCTCGTCACCCTGCAGTCCGATACGCACGGTCCCGATGACCGGCTTGGTGATCCGTCGCACCTGCGCCGTCGGGCCGGACGAATAGGTCTTGCTCAACTGGAAGTCTGTCACCACACCGTCGCCAACGCCGATCAACTGGTCCTCAAAACCAACCGCGACCGATGACCGGCAGCTCTTGTAGTCCGCCCAGTCCTTCCAGCGGAAGGCATGCAACTGCCCCTGCCGCGCCTCGAAGAAGGCGATGAGATCCTCGATATCGTCGAGACTCCTGAGCGACACGCCCGCGTCATAGCGCCGCCGCGCTTCGGCCCAGGGCGTGTTGCGCTCCTCGAAGCCGTTGGTCAGCGAAACCACTTCGGTACGTCGCTCCGGCCCACCGATCGACCCGAAGGACAGGTTCGCCGGGAATCTGACTTCATGAAAGGCCATACGTCCCTCATCTGTTCCTGTCGCCGCGGGCGAGCGCCCGCGCCATCTGTGCTGCAATCTGGCTCTGGCTGCGCTCAAAGCCCTTCACATCGGGCGTCGTGACATTGACCGTCACATTCACCGGCCGACCGCCGCTTGCCGTCTGCACGCCAAGCCGTCCGTCGGCACCGCGCGCCAAGGGCATGATGGCCTCCGGGCCCGCCTCGCCCATCAATCCGCGCCCGTTGCGCATCGGAAACATGGTCGGGCTCGACACGACGCCGCCGCGCGCGAACGGCATCACGCGACCCTGTGCAAACCCCGCCCCGTTCGCGAACGGAAAGAGGCCCGACAACAGGTTGTTCATCCCCGTCGCAACGGCTCCGCCAACCGCATTCTGGATCGGCCGCATCGCGACATTGTAGACATTGTCGATGATCGACTGGCCAAGCTGCCTCAGCGCATCCGACAGTTTCATCCCGTCAAAGATCACCCCGTCGAAGGCGCTTCTCAGCCCGCGCCCGATACCAAGCGACAGGGTGTTCACCTCGCGCGAGGTGAAGATCATACTGTCCTTCATCCTGACAAGTTCGCTGTCGAAGGCCGCAGCGACCGCCTGCGCACCACCGAGCGATTGCTCCAGCGCCTGCACTTGTGCTTGAAATCCGTCGATCCCATCGGTCCCGAACGGTCTATCTTCCGCCATTTCCCTCCTCCTTTCGTCCATCAGGCCAGGCCGAGATCAGCGCCTGAAGCTCGCTGCGCCCCATCGGTCTTGCCGCGCCCGGATCGCCGAGCATCAGCGCCAGCTCGGCAGGCGTCAGCCGCCAGAACTCCTCGGGCCGAAGCCGCAAACCCTGCAGTCCCGCCCGCATCAGCCCCGGCCAGTCGAGCCCGCCCCTCATGCCTCCGCCTCGGGCACGGTGAAAGCCCGCGCCAGCAGTTCCGCCGCGATCCGGACAGCCGCGAGCGGCCCCCCTCCGATCTCCCCCCCGCTCAGGTCGACGGCGGTGCCTCGCCACCCCCCACCCCTCAGCCCCGCCAGCAGAACTGCGATCACGTCGCGGGTCGAAAAGCGCCCGCTTTCGAACCGTTCGACGAGAGCAAGAAGCGATCCTGCCCCCAATCCCGCCTCAAGTTCCGCCAGCGAACCGAGCGTCAGCTTCGCAACCAAAGGCGTCCCGTTCAGGACGACCTCGACCTCGCCCGCCCAGGGGTTCGCCATCAGATCGCCGTGAAACTCAGGACACCGGCCGAGGCGAGCGACAGCTCGTAGGTCGCCTCGCCATTGTAGCTGCCCGCGTATTCGATTGCCGTGATCTGGAACGGCCCTTCGACGATCCCGAAATCCGGAATGATCACCTGAAAGACCTCGACCGTGCCTGCAAAGAAGATCTGCCGCGCCCGGTCATCGGTATTTGCATCGACGAAGACGCCAGAGCCGGACACGCTCGCCGAACGCACCCCTGCGCCAGACAGTAGCTCGCGCCACCCCCCCTGGCTTTCGAGGCTTGTCACATCGACTGTTTCCGCATTGAAGCTGATCCTTGTCGCCCGAAGTCCAGCGATCGTCGCGAAATTTGCACCGCCGAGATCGAGCTTTATCAACAGGTCCTTGCCGTTTTGGGCCACCATGTCCGTTCTCCGAATTGTGAAGGAAAGAGGCGGCAAGACCCCGCCTCGAACCGCTTATTGGTTCGATCTATGAAACTGTTGCACGCCTAATCCTCGATCCGGGCCCGGAATACCAGGTCGATCCGGCGCACATCTGCCTCCTCGACGCGCCGCGCCCGTGCCCGAAGGAACCAGAGCCCGACAAGATGGCCGCGCGCCAGAACGAGCGTCGCGCCCGTCAGCGCGTCAGACACAGCCGCCGCGACAGCCTTCGCATTCTGAAAGCCTGCGGCATCGGTCACCACCGAGATGGTGAACTCATGCTGCGCACCCCGTTCGGTCTGGCTGGAGGCGTCCCTGACCACCTCGGGGCCGATCGAAACATAGGTGCCCATCGTGTTGCCCGGCGGCACTGAATCATAGATCGCGCCGGTAACCAGAGCGTCCAGGGCACTGTCCGCCACCAGCCGCTGATAGATCGCCGCCTGCAATGCTGCCGCCGCGCCGTAGCTCATGACAGTACCTCTTCAGTGGCAAAGCAGGTCAGGTAGCGTCCGCCCTCGTCCGCCTCGGTCACGGCGGTAATCCGGTAGGTACGCCCGCCTTCGCTGAATCGCTGTTCGGGGCGCGGCCGCGATGGTGCGCCCTCCGGCGCTCCCCTGACGGTGATCCGGTAGGAGACCTGTGAAACGGTCACCGATTCCCCCGCCCTCTCGCGACCCGTCACCGGCTCTACTGCCGCCCACAATGTCCCGCGCGCCGTCCAGACGAGCGAATAGCCACCCGCGCCGTCCGGAGCCCTGACCGCCTCCTCCAGCGTAAGTTTCCGATTGAGACGCGGCGCACTCATGCCTCACCTCCGCCCAGCACCCGCACGGTGCGCCAGCGCTCGATCAACGCCATCACCCCGAACGGCAGACCGGTCGCCCGGTCGCCCACCTCATGCCTGTTCTCGTGATAGTGCGCCGCAAGCAGGAACACCGCCTGCGCCAGATCGACCGGCACATCGGCCCAGACCGGGCCGAACCCGGCGGTGAAGGCGATCTCCACCGTCCCGTCGGTCGGCACCGAGGGCAGCGACCCGCCAATGCCTGCGATCTTCGGACGATGCGCATCGCGCACGAGGCGGTAGGCGGTGCCGGGGATCGCCGTCGGCGTCGCGGCCGCATCCTTCAGCGTGACCGAGGCGATCAGCGTCACCGGCGCCACCGGCATTGCTTCGGCCGATGTCCCGCGCCAACCATCCAGCACCCACAGGAAATCCCGCGCCAGAAGCGCCTTGCCGATCCGCCCCTCGATCGCCGCGATCGCCGCGCGCAGATAGGTCTCGGCCAAGGCGTCCTGCACGCCGTCGTCGGCAAACCCGCTGCCCAGACGCAGATGGTCCTTGAACGCCTGTACCGGCAGCGCCGATCCGGGCACCACACTCGTCTCTGTCAGCATCATCAGGATATTCTCCGATTTCCAGGATTCGTCCGTGGGCGCGGGACCCCGCCTTGCAGCCAGGGACCCACATTGCTCGGACGGAGGGAGCAGCTAGACAATGCAGGCCGGGGCCCGCGCCCGGGGCGCGGCCCGCAAGGGGCCGGCCCCATCCGCCAGTGTCAGGTGGTCGCGAACTTCAGAAGCTTGATCGCGTTGAAGTCGGTGACATCGCCGCCCACGCGCTTGGTCGCATAGAAGAGCACGTTCGGCTTGGTCGAGAACGGATCGCGCAGGATGCGCAGGTCCGGACGCTCGGCCACCGTATAGCCCGCATGAAAATCGCCGAAAGCGATCGCATAGGCGTTAGCGCCGATATCGGGCATATCCTCGGCGATCAGTACCGGGTAGCCCATCAGACGCGACGGTTCGCCCAGTGCAAGCCCGTCCGACCACATGAAGCGACCATCGGCATCCTTCATCTTGCGGACCGCGCCAGCGGTCTTTGAGTTCATCAGGAACGTACCGTTCGCACGGTATTCGGCCCCGAGCGCATAGACCAGATCGACGATCGAGTCAGAGGCGTTCGTCGCCGCGAAATCCCCCGCAGCTCCGGTCGGGATATAGCCGAGCTGCCCCCAGGCCCAGGATCCGTTGGTGATCTTGTTGTAGTTCAGGATACCCTTCGGCTTGTCGATCCCATCGCCGTTGATGAAGGCAGCGGCCTCGGCGCGGGCGAACTTGTTGGCGATCCGCTCCGCCAGCCAGCCCTCGACATCGAATGCCGCATCGTCGAGCAGCCGCTGGCTGATCTTCGGCATCGCCGCCAGCTCGTGCAGCTTGATCGAAATGCGTTCGATGGTCGGCGTCGCGGTTTCGGCGAAGGCCGCCAGTTCCGTCGCCCAGCCCGAACCAAGGTCGGTGCGGTCGATCACCACATCGAACGACCCGCTTTCGACGTTCACCACATTGGCAACGGCGCGCACCGAAACCGTCGACCGCAGCACACCCTGGATGCGCTCGGCCATCTCGGGGTTGATGAGGTAACCGCCGTCGGCGCTCACCGTCGTGTTCATCGCCTTGCCTTCCAGGCTCAGGCCACGCAGGCCATCATCCTCGCCGTGGCGGACATAGGCCGCAAAGGCCTTCTGATGCGGGGCGTCCGCATCGGACGTGACAGACAGCGCCGGACGCCCGGCGGCATAAGTTTTGCGATCCAGCATGGTCAGTCGCTCTTCCTGTTGTTGAAGCTTCGATTTCAGTTCATCCTGAAAGCCATTGAATTCGCTCATGAAACCAGCGATCGCGGCCTTCACTTCCTGGGCCGGAGCGTCGGACACGCCTTCCCCGGCCCGAGATTTCACCTCGGTCTTCGTCATACCCATCACCTTCGTCAGGGGTTGCGTTCAGCGGGCCTCTCGCCCCGCCAGCCTCCGGCGCGCGTCGGCAAAGACCGCCGCCAGGTCCTTGAGATCGGCGACCAGCACTTCCGCGCCCTTGGCACCGATCCTCGCCTCGGGAAGCATTGGAAAAGTCACCAGCGACACTTCCCACAGCTCCACCTCACGCAGGAGCCTCTGCCCCTTCGCGTCCTTCTCCGCCCGCACCGTGCGATAGCCGATCGACAGCCCGTCAATCGCCCCCGCCGCGATCAGCGCTGCGGCTTCGCGGCCCTTCTCCACATCCGCCAGAAGCCGCCCGCGGACCCACAGGCCCTTGCCGTCCTCGCGGATCTCGTCCCAAACGCCGATCGGTTGGGCCGGGTCGTGCTGCCACAGCATCTTGACCTGGCGCCCCTCGACCTTCAGCCGCGCCAGCGACCGGCCATAGGCGCCCGCCACCACCACATCGCCGCCCTGATCCCCGACACCGAAAAGCGAGGCATAACCCTCGATCCGAACGCCCCCCTCGACCGTTACCGCCTCGCCGAGACGCGCGAACTTCGTCTCGAGCCCCATCCATTCCGCCTGCATTCCCGCCCCCTATTTCGGAGTAAACTCAAGGATCGACTGCGCCGCCTGGGCAAGCATCACGCTCGCCACGCCGAAGACGGTCATCCACAACCGCCTTTCGACACCGCCGATCATCGCCTCGATCCGTTCCAGTCGCCGCTCGACCGTCTCGAACTGCAGCGACATGATCTTTTCAGTGGCCTCGAACCGGTGCTCATGCGCGCATTCGAACGGCTCTTTCAGATAGCGCGATCCTGCCCCGCTCATGCATCCTCCTCGCCGTTCAGCCGTGGCAGACCAAGGATCGCGCGTTTCTCTGCATCGGTCAGGAAACTCGCGCCGCCAACCCGCGCCCATTGCTGATCGCGTTCGATGGCAAGTGCCGGCACCTGGTCAAGGTCCGGCTTCATCTCCACCCGCTCGCCAAGATGCGTCGACAGCCAATAGCCGATCGCCGCCGTCACCCGCGTTGCCAGCGGCAGAACCGTCAGCCGGTAGAAGGCGCGGTTCGCCTCCTGATAGTTCGCATAGGTCGCGTCGCCCGGAATACCGAGCAGCATGGGCGGCACGCCGAAAGCCGTCGCAATCTCGCGCGCGGCGGCCTCCTTGGTCTTCTGGAACTCCATGTCCGACGGGCTGAACCCCATCGGCTTCCAGTCAAGCCCCCCTTCAAGCAGCATCGGCCGTCCGGCATTGCGCGCGCCCTGGTGATGCATCTCCATCTCGCCGATGAGCCGGTCGTACTGGTCGGGCGACAGCTGCCCCTGCCCGTCCACGCCCTTGTAGACGATGGCGCCCGACGGCCGCGCCGCATTGTCGAGAAGCGCCTTCGACCAGCTCGACGCCGAATTATGCACATCGATCGCCACCGCCGCCGCCTGCAAAGGCGACAGGCCGTAGTGGTCGTCCTGGGGGTGGAAGGCCTTGACATGGCAGATCGGATCGATCGGCCCGCGCATGTCGAACCGGTGTTTGCGACCCGACACTGTATAGTCATAGGCCACCGGCCAGCCATCGGCCCCCGGCACCAGGCTCATCCGGTCGGACCGGAGCACATGCAGCTCGACCGGCAGCCCCTGATCGCCCACAGCCTCCACATAACCGTTCCCGGTCAAAAGGATCTGGCCATAGAGCGCCTCGAACAGCTCCGCCCGCCCCTGCCCGGGATTGGGGCGGGCGATCAGATCCTGAAGCGGATGAATATCGAACCGTCGCTCCTGATCCTGACAGACAAGCGGCAAGGCAGCCGCCGCCTCGGCGATCAGCTTCACCGCCCGAAACCCCACGGGATTGCCGCTGAAGCCCGTTTTCGTCAGGCTCACCACATCGCGCGGGCTCCAGGCCACGCGCCCCGACGACCCCCAGGCGATCACCCGGCCGGTGGCCGAGGCCTTCACCTCGGGCGCGCCCGTCCCGCGGCGGAAAATGTTCCAACCCATGCCCAACTCCATATTCCTGCTTGTCGCCCCGGCGCCGATCCCGGCGCGCAAGGTGGAAATGACGGTGCTCAGATCGCCCGCACCTGCGGGCGAAGCGCCCCGAACCGCGCCGCATCGATCATCAGATCGGTCAGCGCCCACACCAGCGCATCGACCCGGTCGGGACTGCCCTTGCCCTGATATCCCTGCCGCGTGACCAGGCACATCTGGTCCTCCAGGACGCCCAGATGTCGCCCGGGCCCGACAGCGTGCCCGACGCGGCCCTGCTCATAAAGGGCCGCAACCGGCTCGGCCCGCGCCACCTTGTTGGTGCTGGCCGACACTTTCTTGACCGGCAGGAACGGATCGACCGCCCTGAGGACATCCTCGACCAGCGCGCCCCCCTGATTGACCTCGGCCACCACCCGCGACGCGCCATGGCGGTGATAGGCCGCCACCACGGCCTCCGCCCATCTCTGCGGGCTGCCGCCGGTCACGGTCGCATCCTCCAGCACCCAGGCCCGCCAGTCCTTCGGCGGTCCTTCGGTAAGGGCGCCAACCACAACGATCCCGCATTCGTCCGACCCCGGCTTGCCCGCCACCGACGGGTCGACGCCGACCACGATCCGGCTGAAACTGCCGGGCGGCTCGGCCCGAGACGTCTCGATCATCTCGGTCGTCCAGAGCGCGCCCTCGAAATCCTCCAACAGCACTCCGTCCAGTTCCTGGCGGCCAAGCCGCGTTCCCTCATACCGCGCCCTGATCTCTTCAAGGAAAGAGGCGGCAAGATAGGCCTTGTTCGCCTCGGTCGGTGCATGCGTCACGACCGTCGAAGGGTTCTTCAGGATCGCCTTGAGCACGCCCACGTTCTTCGGGGTCGTGGTCACAACCTGCCGGGGATGGCTGCCGAGCCTGAGCGCGAACTGCAGCATGTCCCAGGTCTCCTGCCCCTTCTTCCATTTCGCCAGCTCGTCCACCCAGGCCGCGTCGAACTGCGGCCCCCTCAGGCTCTCGGGCTCATGCGCCGAAAAGACCTGCGCCGTGGCACCATTCGGCCAGACCAGTCTGCGCCGACCCGCTTCCCACACCGGGCGCCTGTCCGGCGGCGAACAGGCCAGGATGCCGCTGGGGCCGAAGACCATCACCTCGCGCGCCTGATCGATCGTTTCGCTGATCAGCGCCACCGCCTTCGCCCGACCCGGATCCAGCGGACGTGACCCTTCGACCTGAGCCCGGACCCATTCGGCGCCGGCCCTTGTCTTGCCCGCACCTCGCCCACCCATGATCACCCAGGTCCGCCAAGCCCCCTCCGGCGCCATCTGATGCGGCAGCGCCCAGAATTCGAAAAGCCACGGCAGCGCCATCAGCGCCGCGTCAGAGATTTCACCCAGAAAGCTCTCAACCGTCTCCGGCGTCGCGGAGGCGAGCCAGGCGGCCGCCGATCTCAGCTCGGGCCGCGTCGAGGTCGAGGGCGTAATCGTAGGCGATTCCCTCGTGCTGTTTGCTGAGTTTGGCAACCTTTGACCTTTCCTCTAACACCAGGAGAAGCAGCTGGCGCATCTCCCGAACCGCCTGCGTGGCCGATTTGGCCTCGATCTCGCCGGCCTGGATCTTCAGGATCGCGGCGTGAACATCCGCCACGACCATGTCATAAAGCGCCTGCGTCGCCTGAGCGGGGCCCTGCGGCTCCGGCTCCGGATCCCCGGCGGAAAATCTCACTGTCATTCAGCCCCGCGCCTAGCTAGTGCCTGTCCGCACGAGCGAAACGAAAAAGCGGCGTCAGGGGTCACCCCCGCGCCGCTCGCCCATTTCTTCTAGCATGCCCGAAGGTATATATCGGAGCGCACGCAAAGTCAATATGAAAATTGAACGATATCAAAGAGTTATACGAACGCTTCCGTAACGATTTGTTAAGGTGTCCTCATCGTCGCCCTATACTTCCCGCCGTGCCATGCCCTACGAGGACGGCACCGGTTGGCCACGCTCAGTTCCCCTGCCCCTGCTGCGCCTCGATCTCACGCCACTTGGCAACGTTCTTGTTATGCTCGGCAAGCGTTTCGGCGAACACATGACCGCCGGTGCCATCGGCCACAAAGAACAGGAACTTGCTGTCCGCAGGATGCAGCGCCGCCTCGATCGCATCGCGCCCCGGGTTGGCGATCGGCCCCGGCGGCAGCCCGTCGATCACATAGGTATTGTAAGGCGTGTTCGACCGCAGCTCGCTCTGCCGCAGCCCGCGTCCCAGAACACCCTGCCCCTTTGTCAGCCCGTAGATCACCGTCGGGTCGGTTTGCAGCTTCATCCCGTCCCGCAAGCGGTTCAGGAACACGCTCGCCACCAGCGGCCGCTCGGCCGCAACGCCGGTTTCCTTCTCGACGATCGAGGCCATGGTCAGCGCCTCTTCCGGCGTCTTGTAGGGTAGCCCCTCGGCGCGACCTTCCCAAAGCTCCGCCAGCGCCTTCGTCTGGTTCGCCTGCATCTCGGCCAGAAGCGCCGCGCGGTCTGCCCCCTTTGTCACCTCATACTGCTGCGGCGACAACATACCTTCGGGAGGTATCTCCGAAACCTCGCCCGCAAGGAAATCCACGCGCGACAGGCTATCGACCACCTGCCAGCTCGTCACCCCCTCAGCCACCGTGATCTTCAACCGTGTATCGGGGTCTTCGGCGAACCGGGCGTAATCGGCAGGCACACCATCCGCCAGCGGATCGAACTTCAGAACTTCGACCAGCTTCTGGCTTTCCGGGTCCAGTTCGCTGACCCGCACATCGGCGCCGTTCACCCCGATCCGGTAATTGACCTCGGTCCCGCAGGTCGACTGGCCAGTCCCGGTGATCGTCTCCACGATCCCCGCCATCGGCGCACCGGCCTTAATCAGGTAGGACCCCGCCTTCAGCGCGCCCGTCCGGCCGGAATAATCCGCCCCCACCTTGAATATATAGGGATGCGCCACCGCCCCCCGGTCAGCGAGTGTCTGCGCAACCGACCGGAAGCTCGCGCCCCGTTCGACCTTCAGACAGATCGCCTGCGAAAGTGGCCCCGGCCCGAGATACTGATTGCGCGCCCAGCCCAGAAGTGCGGCCAGCGCGACCAGCGCCACGACCAGGAGCGTCAGCGCATTCGCCGCGACATGTCTCCACATCAGGCGCCGACCCGGCCCAGCACCAGCGAGGCATTGGTCCCGCCGAAGCCGAAGGAGTTCGACAAAGCCACGTCGATCACCCGCTTCACCGCCTTGTTCGGCGCGAGATCGAGCTTCGGCTCAATCGCGGGAGTGTCGAGGTTGATGGTCGGTGGCGCGATCTGATCGCGGAGCGCGAGGACACAGAAGATCGCCTCGACCGCACCCGCAGCACCCAGCAGGTGACCGATGGCCGACTTGGTCGACGACATGGTGGCCTTGGCCGCGGCATTGCCCAAAAGCCGCTCCACCGCACCAAGTTCGATCGTGTCCGCCATCGTCGAGGTGCCGTGCGCGTTGATATAGTCGATGCGATCCGGCGTGATCCCGGCTCTTTTCAGCGCCGCCGACATCGAGCGGAAACCGCCGTCGCCATCCTCGGACGGCGCGGTGATGTGATAGGCATCGCCGGACAGGCCATAGCCCAGCACTTCGGCATAGATCTTCGCGCCCCGCGCCTTGGCGTGCTCATATTCCTCCAGAACCACGCAACCCGCCCCCTCGCCCATCACGAACCCGTCGCGGTCCGCATCATAGGGACGCGAGGCCCTGGTCGGATCGTCGGGGCGCTTGGTCGACAAGGCCTTGCAGGCGTTGAATCCGGCAATCCCGATCTCGCTGATCGGGCTTTCGGCGCCGCCCGCGACCATCACGTCGGCATCGCCCCACTGGATCAGCCGTGCCGCATCGCCGATGGCGTGCGCGCCAGTCGAACAGGCCGTTACAACCGCGTGGTTCGGCCCCTTGAATCCATAGCGGATCGACACCTGGCCCGAGATCAGGTTGATCAGCGCGCCGGGAATGAAGAAGGGCGAAACCCGCTTCGGCCCCTTTTCCTTGATCAGTACCGCCGTCTCGGCAATGGAGTTGAGCCCGCCGATCCCCGAGCCGATCATCACGCCCGTCCGCAGACGGCTTTCCTCGTCCTCGGGCATCCAGCCCGAATCCTCGACCGCCTGCTGGGCCGCCGCCATACCGTAGAGGATGAAATCATCGACCTTGCGGCGGTCCTTCGGCTCCATGAACTGGTCGGGGTTGAAGGTTCCGTCCGCCCCGTCGCCGAACGGGATTTCGCAGGCATAGGTCGTCACGACGTTTGACGTGTCGAACCGCGTGATCGGACCGGCGCCCGACTGGCCCGCGATCAGCCGCTTCCAGGTCTCCTCGACACCGCAGGCAAGCGGCGTGACCATTCCCAGACCCGTGACAACCACCCGACGCATGGCGCCTCCTCATGCCGTGTTCTTTGCTGTCTGATAGCAGCCCGCCAAAGCCCACGCAACCGAACCGCCGGGCGACAGGCGGCTCCGCGCCTTCATGCCCGGATCGCTTCAGATGAAGGCCGCGACGTGCTCCCGCCCCGGACGTGCTTCCTTCAGCGCCTCTGCCAGATCGACCGTCCGGTTGAAGAGCGCGCGGCCGACGATGGCGCCCGCCACCTTGTCCAAAAGCCTCAGCCGCGCGATGTCATCAAGCGTGCGCACCACGCCGCTGGCGATCACCGGCACTTTGGCCACATCCGCGATTGCCGAGATGACCCCATAGGTCGCGTCCGATGTCTCGCGGAGGTCGGCACCGATGTCGGTGACGATGATTGCCGCGAACGGCGTGTCGCGGAAACTCTCGATGTAACCTTCGGGGTTGTAGGCGCTCTGGCTCTTCCAGCCCTCGATCATCACATGGTCGCGCCAGACATCGACGGCGAGGACGATCTGATCGGCATGGCGCTCTGCCAGTTCCCGCACCAGATGCGGGTTCTGCGCGGCAAGCGTACCCACCACGATCCGCCCGGCGCCGAGATCGATCCATTCCTCGATCCGGTCGCGCGAGCGGAAGCCGCCGCCCAACTGCACCGGCAGCCCCGCCTCATGGATGATGAGCTTCACCAGATCGCGGTTGCGGCTGACGCCGCCCACCGCGTCGAAATCGGTGACATGGATCCATTCCGCCCCGACTTGGGCAAATTCCTTGGCTTTTTCAACCGGATCGACATGCCAGATCAGCGGCTCCTCGATCCGCCCCTTGGGCAGGCTCACACAGCGTCCGTCCTTGAGTTCGATCGTGGGATAGAGAATCATCGCCTTCCCTCCTTGGCAGAGATCCTAACGCGGCCCGGTGCCGCGAAGGCAGACTCCGCCCGCGCAGATGTCAGTCTATACCGAAGAAGGAAGTTTCAAAGTCCCTTGTTGCGGCTCTGGGGGTCAAACTCAACTGCGCCAGCGTCAGGGCGCCGATCGCGGCCATCGTGACGGTCCAGCCGATGTACCAGATCCTGCCTGCAAGCAGATCCTCGGCACAGCTCGCCGAACCGCGATTTCCCCAGTGGGCGGCCTGACGCCAGCAACTCAGGGCCGTGCACGGGCGGCTGTCTGCGGCCGCGCCCCCGAAAACCGCCTTTCTCAAGGCAGTCGCAGCCCAGAGAGCGGCCCCGACAAGCGCGACCTTCACCGGCCAGGCCAGACGCGCGCCCCGGGGGCTTCCGTCACACCCGACATCTCCGCCCCGGCGGTCAGGCGCACGGCGAAGACCCGCGCCGGAACCTGACGCGCCATCATGTGGCCTTTCCGCCTGCCGGCCCGCGCTCCAGCAGTATCACGCGATCACCAAGGTCCGCTGTCTCCCGGAACGGCCGGTAGCCCATGCGCTCCGCGACCCGGAACGAGGCGCCATGCCCCACTTCGATCATCGCGCAGGTCCGGCCCGCGAAAGGCTGCCTGTCGAACCAGCCGTGCGCGGCCACCACCGCTTCGGGTCCGAAGCCAAGCCCGTGCGCGGATGTCGTCAGCACCCACCCCGCCTCGGGACTGCGGTCGAAATCCTCGCCCAGCCCCCGCTTTGCCATGAAGAACCCGGTCTGGCCGATCAGCGCGCCGTCCGCCTTGCGTTCGATCGCCCACTGGCCAAACCCCTCGTACGCCCAGTTTCCGGCAATCTTCAGAAAGACCCCCCAACTGTCCGACACCGACCGGGGCTTCTTGCCGATGAAGCGCATCACCTCCGGCTCCTGCCAGATCGCGGCGAACCGCTCGAAATCCTCCCGCCGGAATCCACGCAGGATCAGCCGTTCCGTCTCGACAACCGGTATGGACAACAATGGCCCGCTCCTTGCCCTGCCGCACAAACGAAAACGGCACCCGCGAGGGTGCCGTTTCAATCAGCCTCCGCCCACCAATCAGGCGGCGGCCGAGATGAACTTCACCGCATCGCCGAAGGTCTGGATGGTTTCGGCGGCATCGTCCGGAATCTCGATCCCGAACTCTTCCTCGAAGGCCATAACCAGTTCCACGGTGTCGAGGCTGTCAGCGCCGAGATCGTCGATGAACGAGGCGCCTTCAGTCACCTTGTCCGCTTCGACGCCGAGGTGCTCGACCACAATCTTCTTCACGCGATCAGCGATGTCGCTCATGTTCTTTCCTCTTCTGTCGGGGATCGTGGCCCCGTTGGTTTCTTGCTCTTGCCGAACGGCCCGGCCTCGTTCTCACAAAGCCACCGGACGGCGGGCCACAGGCCCGCCCCCGGCAAGTTCGCGCCGCCTATAGCACAGTCTAGACCCGAGGCAAACGCTTTCGCAACTGGTGACGCGCCGGGTGGCGCGACAATCGGCGAGAGCTTCACCTCGCTGCCCGGCGCCGTGCGCAACCCCGTCATCCCGGCGCAGTGATCAACTCAGCGGCGCCCGGCGCTATTGGCACGGGCCAACAGCGCAACGGCACAAAGGCTGACCGCGATGATCAATAGCGCGGCAGGCGCGGCGCCGGAAATATTCTCGAGGCTCGCCTTTTCATGCGTGCGCGTCGCAAGCGTGTTGAAGTTGAAGGGGCGCAGCAGCAGCGTCGCGGGCAGTTCCTTCACGCAATCGACGAACACCAGCAGAAGCGCAGTCCCGACCGACCCCTTCATCAGCGGCAGATAGACATCGCGAAGCGTCCCGCCTTCGCTTCGCCCAAGCGAACGCGCCGCCATCGGCAGCGATGGCGACACCCGGCCGAAGGCCGCATCGACCGCGCCTTGCGCTATGGCGAAGAACCGCACCGAATAGGCGAAGATGACCGCGGCGGCGGAGCCGGTCAGAATAAGGCCGGGATCGTGGCCGGTGAGCGCCAGCACGAGGTCGGCGATCTTGTGATCGAGTGCGGCAAGCGGCAGAAGGATGCCGACCGCCAGCACCGCACCCGGCGCGGCATAGCCGATCGTGGTCAGCGGCAGCAGATGGCGCGGTCCGCGGCTGCGGGCGAGGCGCACGCCATAGACCATGAAAAGCGCCGCCGCGACGGTCAGAAGCGCCGCCAGCCCGCCCACCATCAGCGTATTGCCGAACGCCCGCGCCAACCCCTTGTCGACCCATGAGGTCGGGCTCGCTATGGCATGCGACAGCATCACCCCGACCGGCAACGCGAACCCGACCACGAAGGGGACAAGGCAAAGGCCGGTCGCCCCCCAGGCCACCGACCCCGACAGCGCTTGAGGCGTCACCGGCCTGCGCTGCCGTGCGGTCACATGAAAGCGCAGCCGCGCCCGTCCCATTCGCTCAAGCGCCATCAGCGTCAGGATCACCGCGAGGATCAGACAGGCGATCTGCGCCGCGCCCCCGACATTGCCCGCTTCAAGCCAGGTCGAGAAGATGCCGGTGGTGAGCGTCTGGACCGAAAAGAAGCTCATCACCCCATATTCGTTCACCGTCTCCATCATCACGATGGCGGTTCCGGCTGCGATGGCAGGACGCGCGAGCGGCAGGCCGACGCGCAGCGCCAGCGCCAGCGGCCCGGCGCCGAGTGCCCGCGCCACCTCATAGCTGCCGCCCGGCTGCTCGCGGAAGGCCGCGCGGGCGAGCATGTAGACATAGGGATAAAGCGCCGCCGCCATCACCACGACCGCCATGCCGGGCGACCGGACTTCGGGAAACCAGTAGTCCCGCGCCGACTGCCAGCCGAAAAAATGCCGGAGCCCGGTCTGGACCGGCCCAGAATATTCCAGAAAATCCACCACGACATAGCCGCCGACATAGGCGGGCACGGCAAGCGGCAGAAGGAGAAGCCATTCCAGAAGCCGCGACAGCGGGAAGCGGTACATCGTGACCAGCCAGGCCGCCCCGGCGCCCACCGCTGCGGCAAGCGCACCGGTTCCCAGCGCCAGGATGACCGTCATGCGGACATAGCGCGGCAGGGTCGTCGCCATCAGATGGGGCCAGATATTCTCGGTCGGATGCAGTGCGGTCCAGACGACCGACAGGATCGGCACCATGACCAGCCCCGCGATCAGCGCCGCCCCGAAGGACCAGACGACCGGCGCCAGACGACCGCCAGCGTCCGGCCTCCACCGGGTCATATTGCTTGTCCGAGCGTTTTGGTCGGTCATTTCTGCGGCTTAATGGATTGACCCGATCCTGTCCAGCAGGCCGTCGCGATCCGCCAGTCGCTCAACTCGCCTCCGGCAGCGGCAGGCTGACACCGGCTGCCGATGCTTCCGGATCCGGCCCGTCAAGCAGAAGCGACAGACCGGCAAGCGCCTCAAGCCGCTCCCGGTCGGTGATGATCACCCGCTGGCCGTCGATCTTGCAGCCGTCCGCCGCCAGCGACTTGAAGGCGCGCGACAGGTTTTCCGGCGTCATGCCCATGTAGGAGGCGATCAGCCGCTTTTCGACCGGCAGCGTGAAGCCCGGTGCATCGCCGATCAGCCGCGACTGGCGCAGCAGATAGGCGGCAATCCGTTCACGGGTATTCCTGAGCTTGAGGTTCTTCGTATGCCGCACCAGTCCCCGGTAACATCCGGCAAGATCCTCCATCGCATTCAACGCGAACCTGCTGTCGGCTGCGACGGCCGCGCGCACATTCACGGACGGCACCAGCAAAAGCCGCGATCGTTGCAGGGTACGCGCCGACATCAGATAGGGCGCATCGCGCACGCAGGCAGCAAGGATGAAGGTCGAAACCGGACGCACCACAGCCATCGTCGCATCGCGCCCCTGTGTCGAGGCAAAAAGCTCCACCATTCCCTCGACCACGACATGCAGGAAATCGGCCGGCGCCCCCTCGCTCACGACCGTGACATGTGGCGGAATCTGCTGGTCATAGGCGGCCCGCATGAGATCCTGAAAGGTCTCGTCGCCGATACCGGCGAACAACGGCAGGCGGCGGATGTCCTGATGAAGTATATGTGGCACGACTCGATCTGCTCCGGTTCCTGACGCGTTATCCTTATGTATCATGATTGACCATTGTCATGCCATCAATTGATAAATATCTACCACAAGTGCAATGACTCAGATGGTGTCGCCAGACACCAGTCAATTCAAGTCGATTTCTCAGAGCCAGGCCGCAAGACTTGATCTGAATCAAGCCATTTTCCGCTTGCCCGGCCCATCCCCCTCCCCAATCGGGGCAAATCCCCGTTTGGCGACGGAGATCAAGATGCTGCAAGGCACGACCGTATCAAGGGGCGAACAGAACCGCGCCCTCTTCCTCAGCACGATCGCCTTCACCGCCTGTTTCGCGGTCTGGACGATCTTTTCCATCATCGGCGTAGCCATCAAGAAAGAGCTTGGACTGAACGAGTTCGAGTTCGGCCTTCTGGTGGCGACCCCCATTCTGACCGGCTCGCTCACGCGGCTCTTCCTCGGTGTCTGGACCGAGAAATACGGCGGAAGGCTGGTCTTTTCGCTCCAGATGATCCTGACCGGCATCGCGACCTGGATGCTGACCTGGGCCGACAGCTACGTGATGTATCTGATCGCCGCTCTCGGCGTCGGACTTGCGGGCGGGTCCTTCATCATCGGCGTGGCCTATGTGTCGCGCTGGTATGACGCGGGCAAGCAGGGCACGGCGCTTGGCATCTTCGGCGCAGGCAACGTGGGTGCCGCGGTGACAAAGTTCGTCGCGCCCTTCGTGATGGTGGCCTACGGCTGGCACGGTGTCGCCCATGTCTGGGCGGCGGCCATCGCGCTGATGGGCGTCCTGTTCTACCTCTTCGCCAAGGACGACCCCGAGCTGATCGCACGCCGCGCCAACGGCGTTAAGGCGCCCTCGCTGGCCCAGCAGTTCGCGCCCCTGAAGAACCTGCAGGTCTGGCGCTTCTCGCTTTACTATTTCTTCGTCTTCGGCGCCTTTGTCGCGCTCGCGCTCTGGATGCCGCACTATCTGATCGACGTCTACGGCGTCGACGTGAAGACGGCGGGCATGTCGGCCGCGGCCTTCTCGCTTTCGGCCTCGGTCTTCCGCGCCTATGGTGGTCATCTGTCCGACCGGTTCGGCGCACGGGCGGTAATGTACTGGTGTTTCGGCTTCAGCCTGATCTTCCTCTTCATGCTGTCCTATCCGCCCACCGACTATGTGATCCAGGGCAAGGATGGCCCGATCACCTTCTCGACCAACATGGGGCAGTGGCCGTTCGTCGCGATCCTCTTTGCGCTCGGCTTCTTCATGTCTTTGGGCAAGGCGGCGGTCTACAAGCACATCCCCGTCTATTATCCCCATCATGTCGGCGCCGTAGGCGGCCTTGTGGGCATGATCGGCGGCCTTGGCGGCTTCATCCTGCCGATCATGTTCGGTGCGCTGCTCGACATGACCGGCATCTACACCAGCTGCTTCGCACTTCTCTTCATCCTCGTCGCGATGGCGCTTGGCTGGATGCACCTGTCGATCCGCGCGATGGAGCGTGCAGCCCATGGCGAGATGCTCGACCAACTGCCGAGCCTGCCCGAGATGCAGGATATCCACGTGCCCGGCAAGACCGTGATGCCGCGCACGCTGGCCGACTGGCAGCCCGAGGACGGGGATTTCTGGGCCGCAAAGGGCCGCAAGATCGCAATGCGGAACCTGTGGCTGTCGATCCCGGCGCTGCTTCTGGCCTTCTCGGTCTGGATGGTCTGGTCGATGGTTGTCGCGAA
>JAWKWX010000034.1:0-21324 GCA_041397305.1 Paracoccaceae bacterium
ATGGCGGCGGCGATCGGCTCGGCGATGAGCCCCGCGCGCCGCGCACCGGCCTGGATGACTGAATTGCGGATCGCCCGCTTTTCCACCGGCGTCGCGCCATGCGGCACGCAGACGATGACCTTGGGCTTCGGCCAGCTGGTGCGCATCACCTTGCGGATGAAATGCTTGATCATCTCTTCCGCCGCCTCGAAGTCGGCAATCACGCCCTCGCGCATCGGGCGGATCGCCTCGATCGTGCCGGGCGTGCGGCCGAGCATCAGCTTGGCATCTTCGCCCACGGCCAGGACCTGCTTCTTGCCGCCCTTGTTGTGATAGGCGACGACCGACGGTTCGTTGAGGATGATGCCCTTGCCCTTCACATAGACGAGCGTGTTCGCGGTCCCGAGGTCGATCGCCATGTCCGATGAAAACAGCCCGCCCAGAAATCCTGCCATGATTTTCTTCCGCTACCCCAATAAGCCGATGGCCCGCGACTCGGTGACCGCGCGCAGGCCGGGACCTTATATTGGTCCGCGTCCCCGGCAGAAAGGCCAAAGCGACGCCCCGCGCGGGATTCCGCACGCGGGTCGCCGCGTCATCCCCGCCTCGGGAATGACGAAAGCGCTTTGCTTTCATCGAGGTCCAAATATCCTGAGGGAAGCGCGAGGGGCGCAAGGCCCCGCGCCGTGAACGGCGGGGGCAGGATGCAGGGATTTCAGGACAGGGTCGCGATTGTCACCGGCGCGGGCAGTCCCGAGGGAATAGGCTTCGCGGCGGCGCGTGCGCTGGCCGAAGCGGGTGCAAAGGTCGCGCTCGCCTCGACGACGGCGCGGATTTTCGACCGCGCGACCGAGATCGGTCCCGATCACGCGGGCTTCATCGCCGACCTGACCGATGCCGGAGCTGCCGCGCGCCTCGTGGCGGAGGTCACCGAACGGTTCGGCGCGCCCGCGATCCTCGTGAACAATGCGGGCATGGTGCAGACCGGCCGCACGCACAGGCTGTGCCGGACCGAGACGACGGGTGATGACGGCTGGCAGCGCGATCTCGACCTCAATGTCACGACCGCCTTCCACATGATCCGGGCGGTCCTGCCCGCGATGCAGGCGGCGGGCTATGGCCGGATCGTCAATGTCGCCTCGGTCACCGGCCCCATTGTGGCCATCGAGAGGGCCGTGGGCTATGGCGCGGCCAAGGCGGCGATGTGCGGGCTGACGCGCGGCGTGGCGCTGGAAAATGCCCGGCGCGGCATCACCTGCAACGCCGTCCTGCCCGGCTGGATCGCCACCGGATCGTCCAGCAGGGGCGAGATCGCGGCCGGAAAGCGCAGCCCGACCGGCCGCCCCGGCCGCCCCGAGGAGGTCGCGGCCTGCTGCCTGTTCCTCGCCAGCGGCATGGCCTCCTATGTCAATGGCGCGATGCTGGTGGTCGATGGCGCGAATTCGATTGTCGAGGTGAAATAAGGGTCGGTCTGCCCGCGCCTCAGGACCCGAAATAGCGTTGCCAGAGCCAGATGAGCAGCATGGCGCCAAGGATCGCGCCGACGAAGCCCGCCGCCCATCCGGCGATCATCGCGAGGAACCGGATCAGAAGCCCGCCCGCCAGCGCGCCGAGGATGCCGATGGCGATGGTCGTGCCGAGATCGGCCTCGACCTTCATCAGGCGGGTGGCGATGAATCCGGCGGCAGTGCCGATGATCAGAATGGCAAGGATGGGCATCATGGTTTGGCTCCTTCTGCCCCGAATATGGGAAGGCGCGCGCGCCTTGTGAAGGTCAGCCGATCCGGTCGGGCAGCGTCAGGCCGCGCAACAGCTCGTCCACCGCCATCGGGCGCTTGCCCTCCCGCTGGGCGAGCGTCACTTCGACCGCGCCTTCGCCGCAGGCGATGGTCAGCCCGTGCAGAACCTCGCCGGGGGCGCCGGACCCATTGGCCAGACGGGACCGCAGCAGCTTCACCCGCTCGCCCGTCACCTCGCACCAGGCGCCTGGGAAGGGAGACAGGCCCCGGATCTGTCGGTCCACCTCTGCCGCGGGCCTCGTCCAGTCGATCCGCGCCTCGGCCTTGTCGATCTTGCGCGCATAGGTGACACCGTCTTGGGGCTGTGCCGCGGGGTAGAGCTGGCCGAGCCGGTCGAGCGCCTGGACAATCATTCCGGCGCCCATCTCCGCCAACCGGTCATGCAGGTCGCCGGTCGTCTCCTCGACGCCGATCGGGGTCGCGCGACGCGAAAGGACCGGTCCGGTATCCAGCCCCTGATCCATCTGCATGATGCAGATGCCGGTTTCCGCATCGCCCGCCATCACCGCCCGGTGGATCGGTGCCGCGCCCCGCCAGCGCGGCAGGAGGGACGCATGGATATTGAGGCAGCCCTCGCGCGGCGCATCCAGCACAGCCTTCGGCAGAAGAAGGCCGTAAGCCACCACGACGGCGACATCGGCCTGAAGGGCCGCGAAGGCCGCGACATCGGCCGGATCGCGGAAGGTGACTGGATGGCGTACCGGAAGGCCCAGCGCTGCGGCCGCCTGATGGACGGCCGATGGCCTGTCCTTCTTGCCGCGACCGGCGGGGCGGGGCGGCTGGCTGTAGACAGCGGCGATCTCGTGCCGGGCGGCGAGCGCCCGAAGCGCGGGCACGGAAAAATCCGGCGTGCCCATGAAGATCAGCCTCATCCCTGCCGCCTCAGCTTTTCGGCCTTGGCGACCAGCATCTTGCGGCGCAGCGGCGAGAGGTGGTCAACATAGACCTTGCCGTTCAGATGGTCGATCTGATGCTGCACGCTCGTCGCCCAGAGCCCGACGAAATCGCGCTCCTCGATCTCGCCCGCTTCGTTCAGGAACCGCACCGTCACCGCGCGCGGCCGTTCGACATGGGCCGAGACGCCCGGCAGGTTGGGGCTCGCCTCCTCGTGCTTTCTCAACTGGATCGAGGCATGCAGCACTTCGGGATTGGCCAACCTGACCACCTGCCCGCGCTTTTCCGATGCATCCACCACCGCGAGCCGCAGCATGATCCCGATCTGCGGCGCGGCAAGGCCGACGCCCGGCATCGCCTCCATCGTCTCGACCATGTCGTCCCAGATCATGCGCACGGTTTCGGTGACGCCCGCGACCGGTTCGGCCGGCGTGCGCAGCCGCTTGTCGGGATAGGGAACGAAGGGGCGGATTGTCATCGGCCGCGCTCTAGCCGCGCGCCCTGTCGCGCTTCAGCTTTTCCATCTTGCGGGTGATGAGCTGGCGCTTCAAGGGCGAGAGATAATCGATGAAGAGCTTGCCATCGAGATGGTCGATCTCATGCTGGGCGCAGGTTGCCCAGAGGCCGGTGAAATGCTCTTCCTGGTCCTTGCCGTCGAGCCCGGTCCAGCGCACCCGCACCTCGGCGGGCCGCGTCACCTCGGCATACTGTTCGGGGATCGACAGGCAGCCTTCCTCGTAGACATTCGTCTCTGCCGAGGTCCAGGTGACGGCCGGATTGATCAGCACCATCGGGCGGGGCGCGGCCTCGGGGTCCTTCACGCAATCCATCACGAACATGCGCGCCAGAAGCCCGACCTGGGGTGCCGCAAGGCCGACGCCCGGTGCGTCATACATGGTTTCCAGCATGTCCTCGGCCGCCTGCCTCAGATCGTCGGTGATCTCGGTCACGGGCGGGCAGGCCTTTTTCAGGCGGGGATCGGGGTGGATGAGGATCTGGCGCAGCGTCATGGCCCGGGATTTAGGCCAGAGCGCCCCTTAGCGCAATGGCGCCGCGCATCGCCGGGCCGTGGATTGTCGCCAGTACAATATTCACCGGACTTCGCCGTTCTCAGGCGCGGGCTTTTCGGCTAAGGCGGAAAGAACCCGCGCGGGCCGACCCTCCCGCGCCCAAGCGACCGGAGCTACCATGGATTTCGACCGTATCATCGACCGCCGCGGCACCCATTCGGCGAAATGGGACATGATGGAAGCGGCCTATGGCGTCAGCCCCAGGGACGGGATCGCCATGTGGGTGGCCGATATGGATTTCGCCCCGCCGACATCTGTCCAGCGCGCGGTCGAGACGATGGCGGCCCACGGGATCTACGGCTATTTCGGCGACGATCGTGCCTATCTCGACGCGATCGGCTGGTGGATGCGCGAACGGCATGGCTGGACGGTCGATCCCGCCTGGATCTTCACCACCCACGGGCTGGTGAACGGCACGTCGATGTGCATCGACGCCTTCACCAAGCCCGGCGACGGCGTGGTGCTGACGACCCCGGTCTATCACGCTTTCGCCCGGGTCATCAAAGCCGCCGACCGCGTGGTGGTCGAATGTCCGCTGAAGAACCGGGGCGGACGCTACGAGATGGATTTCGACGCCTGGGACGCGCAGATGACCGGGCGCGAGAAGATGTTCATCCTCTGCTCGCCGCACAATCCCGGCGGCCGGGTCTGGACGGCGGCCGAACTGAAGGGCGTTGCCGACTTTTGCAAGCGGCATGACCTGCTGCTCGTCTCGGACGAAATTCACCACGATCTGGTCTATCCGGGCCAGAAGCACACGGTGATGGCGAATGCGGCGCCGGAGATCCTGGACCGGCTGGTGATGATGACCGCCACCACCAAGACCTTCAACATCGCGGGCTGCCATTCGGGCAATGTGATCATCCCCGACGAGACGCTGCGCAAGGCCTTCGCCAAGCGGATGATGGCCATGGGCATTTCGCCCAATTCCTTCGGCATGAGCATGGCCGGGGCCGCCTACAGCCCCGAGGGCGCGGCCTGGGTCGATGCGCTGATGACCTATCTGGACGGCAACCGGAAGATTTTCGATGCAGGCATCGCCGCCATCCCCGGCCTGGCGTCCATGGCGCTGGAAGCGACCTATCTTGCCTGGGTGGACTGCACCGGAACCGGCATGGCGGCGGAGGAATTCACCGCCCGCGTCGAGAAGGACGCGCGGATCGCGGTGAACCACGGCGCCACGTTCGGGGCAGGCGGCGAAAGCTTCCTGCGCTTCAACATCGCCACCCCCCGCGCCCGGGTCGAAGAAGCGGTCGTGCGGCTCAAGGCGGCCTTCGCCGATCTGCAGTGAGTGGGCTGAGGCGGTTTGTCCGGCTGCTGCTCTGGCTCGCCGCGCTTATCGCGGCACTTGTCGCGCTCGGCTTCTGGTCCGCGATCGGGCCACCGCCGACCCCGTCGGCCGAACGGGTGCCGCTGACCGGGCAGGTCGACCTCATCCTGGTCGAGAAGGCGGCGCGGCGCCTTACGGTCTTTCGGGATGGCGAGCGCTTGCGGACCTATCCGATCGCGCTGGGCTTTTCGCCCGTCGGCGACAAGTTGCGGCAGGGCGACGGCAAGACCCCGGAAGGACGGTTCCGGATCGACCGGCGGAATGACCAGAGCCGCTTTCACCTGTCGCTCGGGCTCGATTATCCGCAGGCCGAGGATCGCGCCCGCGCGGCGGCGGGCGGCTTTGATGCGGGCGGTGATATCATGATCCACGGCCAGCCGAACGCCTTTTTCGGCAAGGCGACCCTGACCCGCGACTGGACGGCGGGCTGCATTGCCCTTGCCGATGCCGATATCGAGGAATTGTGGCGCATCGCCCGGATCGGAACCGAGGTCGAGATCCGGCCCTGACGGAAGCCCCGCGAAGCGCCCTCCCTGGCACGTCGTGCGCGCGTCGGGGCCGTCGCTCTGCGAGAAGGACCGAAGGGCTCGACGAGCCGCTTCCCCGGGGCAGCGACCGCGCCGACCCTCAGTGATGCGTCAGATAGCCGACAGGCGCGTCATCCTCGCGCACATAGTCAAGCGCCGGCCGGTCACTTGCCGCCGTATGCCACTTCATTGTGCAGATCAGTTCGCCATCGACGATTTCGGAGGCGATGATCAGACATTGCCAGCGATGGCGCGCCCCGTCATAGAGATCGACAATACCGCGCAGGTGATCCACCTCCTCGGCATCCAGCGTGAAGCCGTCCGGCAGCATCCTGAGAACCGGATAGGTCTCTTCGCCTGCGGTGATCGTCATCCGCGTGCGCTTCTTCAGCGCCTGCTTGCGGGCGGCCTCCATCTCGGCCCTGATTTCACGCGACAGATAGTCCGACATCTTCCCCTCCGCACCAACACACGCAGGAAAGTCTGCGCCCGGGCGGCCTTCATCCCTAGTTAACGGGGAAATCTGTAAGCAATGTGAAGAGGATAGGGCGGCTCATGCCGCATTGTTGAAGAATTGTGTAGAAATTGTCGCATTTTCGGCGCTGCTCGGGGTGCCGGGCGTTCTGGTTGACGGGCGGGATATCACCGCTAGGCTGCGCGACAGTTGACCAAAAGGATGTTTCCGTGCGCTCTCCCAAGCTAACCGCCGCCCTTGTTGCGGTCCTGTTTTCGGTGCCCCTGACGGTTCAGGCGCAGTGCGGCGGCTCTTTCGACAGTTTTGTCGCAGGCATCCGGGACGAGGCTGTCGCGCGCGGTCACGATCCTGCGCGGGTGAAGAGTTTCCTGTCGGGCGTCCGGCTCGACAAGAAGGTGTTGGGCGCCGACCGCGGGCAAGGCGTCTTCCGCAAGACCTTCCTGGACTTCTCGCAGTCGCTGATTTCCAAGAACAGGCTGGTGACCGGCAGGAACCGGGCCGAGAAATATGCCGCGACCTTCGACCGGATCGAGCGCGACTATGGCGTCTCGCGCGGTGTGCTGCTGGCCTTCTGGGGATTGGAGACCGATTTCGGCCAGGTGCAGGGCGACTACAACACGCTGAACGCGCTGATGACGCTGGCGCATGATTGCCGCAGGCCGGAGCTTTTCCGTCCGCAGGTTTTCGCCGCGCTCGATCTTTATGCGCGCGGCGATTTCGACCCAGCGCGCACCACCGGCGCCTGGGCGGGCGAGATCGGCCAGGTGCAGATGCTGCCAGATGATATCCTGCGCAACGGCGTCGATGGCGATGGCGACGGCCATGTCGACATGAAGGGATCCTCGCCCGATGCGCTGATGTCGGCGGCGAAGATGCTGAAAGGGCTCGGCTGGCGCGCGGGCGAGCCCTGGCTGCAGGAGGTGGTGGTGCCTCCGGGCCTTGACTGGTCGAAGACCGGGCTGAACCATGAATTGTCGACGGCGGACTGGGCAGCGATGGGCGTGGCGGCGCGCAGCGGCAGCCTCGCGCGTGGGCTGAAAGGGTCGATCCTCTTGCCGATGGGGCGCAAGGGACCGGCCTTCATGGCCTATCCGAATTTCCGCATCTATTTCGAATGGAACAAGAGTTTCATCTATGTGACGACCGCCGCCTATTTCGCCACGCGGCTGGAAGGCGCGCCGGTCATGGATGCGGGCAGCCCGGAACAGGGCCTTGGCCCCGACGAGATGAAGCGCCTGCAGGAACGGCTGGCCGCGCGCGGCCATGACGTGGGCAAGATCGACGGGATCCTCGGCGAGAAGACCCGCGAGGCGGTGCAGACCGAACAGGAACGTCTCGGCCTGCCCGCCGATGCCTGGCCGACGCGCGCACTGCTCGACGCGCTCTGATCCAGTCCGGGCCGCTTGTCGGCCCTCTCGGCCCGCCTCGCCGGGGCGCCCCGGCCAAGAAAGCCCGCCCGGGCTTGATGAGCGGCCGCTTTTCTGCAAGCGTCGTGTCGGACATTTGATCAATTCCCGGGTTCCGCCATGACACCCCATCTGATCCTCACCAACGCCCGCATCCTTACGATGGACGCCGCCCGGCCGCGCGCCGGCGCAATCGCGCTTCGGGGCGAGCGGATCCTCGCGCTCGGCGCGCCCTCGGTGATCGAGCCGCTGGCGGGGTCCGCGACCGAAGTGATCGATTGCCGGGGCGCGACGCTCCTGCCCGGTTTCGTCGAAAGCCACCTGCATCTGATCTTCGGCGGGGCGGAGCTTTCCCATCTGCATCTGACCGGGATCGAGGGCGAGGAGGCCCTGGCCCGTGCCTTCCGGGACTTTGCCGCGAAGCATCCCGACCGGCCGCTTCTGATGGCACAAGGCGGGCATTATGCGCTTCTCGACCATCCGATGAGCCGCCATGACCTTGACCGGATCATCGCCGACCGGCCGATCGCGATCATGGCGCATGACCATCACACGGTCTGGGCCAACACCGCGGCGCTGAAGGCGGCGGGCATCCTCAACGGCCTCAAGACCCCGCCGGGCCATGAGGTGATGATGGGTGCGGACGGGCTTGCCACCGGCGAATTGCAGGAATTCGAGGCTTTCGCGCCCATCGTCGCCTACAATGGCGAGGCGCGGATCGGCCTTGGCATCGCCACCGGGGCCGAACCTTCGCCCTGGCCGACGGAGGCCGAGATGGCCATCGACCGCCGCGCGGCCGCGGCAGGCCTGGCCCATGCCGCGCGCCATGGCATCACCTCGATGGTGAACATGGATGGCAATCTCTACACGCTCGAACTGCTCAGAAGCCTGCAGAAGGAAGGCGGCCTGACCGCGCGGGTGAAGGTGCCCTTCCATTTCAAGCCGCATATGGACCTATCCGAGCTTGACCGCGCCGACCATATGACCCGCGCCTTCGATGACGACTGGCTGACATCGGGCTTCGTGAAGATGTTCATGGACGGCGTGGTCGACAGCCGCACCGCCTATATGCTGAACGACTATCCCGGCCATCCGGGCGTGCGCGGCGAACCCCTGTTCCCCGGCCCCCGCTTCGACCGGATCGCGACCGAGATCGACCGGCGGGGCTTGCAGATCGCCGTCCATGCCATCGGCGATGGCGCGGTCCGCACCACCATCGACGGCTATGAGGCGGCAGGGAAGGCCAACGGCCGCCGCGACAGCCGCCACCGGATCGAACATATCGAACTGATCGACCCGGCGGATGTTCCGCGCCTCGGTGCGCTGGGCATTACCGCCTCGGTCCAGCCGGTCCATGCGCCGGGGGCGATGGATTTCGCGCTGGAACCCACGATCCACACCATCGGCCTCGACCGGCTGAAGGACGCCTATCTCTGCCGCACCTTGGCCGAGGCGGGCGCGCCTCTGGCCTTCGCCTCCGACTGGCCGGTCACGGATATCAATGTCATCCGGGGGATCGGCGCGCAGATGTGCCGTCGCCCCTATGCCGCCCCCGGCGCCACCGATCAGCGCGTCAGCCTGATGGAGACGCTTTACGCCTACACCGCAGGCGGCGCCTGGGCGGCGCATCGCGAGGGGCTGGTGGGCACGCTCCGCCCCGGCATGGCGGCCGACGTGGTGGTGCTGAGCGGCAATGTCGAGGCGACACCAACCGAGGAGATTGCAAGCCTCGATGTGGCGCTGACTGTCGCGGGCGGCCGGATCACCTGGCGGGCCTGATCAGTCGACCTCATAGGGCGACGTGCCGCCCAGGCTGTCGTTCGTGTGGTTGACCAGCAGCTCCACGAGGCAGGCCCTGTCGGTGCAGGCATCCCGCGCCTCTATGAAAAAGTCGTCCAGCGGCGGGTCGGAATGGTCGGTCTCGGTCCCGGTCGCATTCTCGACAGCATAGACCCAGGCCCATGTATCCAGAAGCCCCATCTGCCAGAGCGCATCATCCTCGCACATCAACCGGTGCGCGGTGAGGGTCGGCGCATCGCAGGACATGTCCGACAGCACATCGTGATAAGAGGAAAGTCCTGCCTGCGTAGCATGGACCCTGGCCGGGTCCGGCAGGTCCGCGGACTGCGCCGGCAGCGCGGTGGTGGTGGCAAAAAGCAGCGCCGCCAGGGGGCAACAGAACGCTCTCACGTCGGACCTTCCTTGCTGTGGCCGGCCAAGGCGCGGCGGTTGTGGCATGAACCTAATTCCCGTTTCTGGGGAAAAACAGGCAGGAATTCCACCATGGTGCCGCCTCACAGGATCTCCGACAGCGACTTGCCCACCCGGAAGGGCGCCGCGAAAGCGACGAGAGCAAGCGCAAGAACCTGAATTTTCAGGAAGATCGCGCGGGAGCGCAGGTAATCCCATTCCTCCTTCAGCGTGACGACATCGGTGATCAGCTCCTCATAGCTCATCGCCAGCACCTGAAATTCCGCCGCGACCGGCGCCCGGCCGTTCGCGCGCAGGGCCGCGATTGCGGCACCCGTCGCCTCGTCCCGGGCGGTGAAGGCGAGGATCTCCTGCGTATCGAACGCATCCGCCTCTTCGGTCATTCCCGCCATTTCCCCGGCGCCACCGAACAGCGCCAGCCGCTGCAGGGGCGCGGCCATATGGGTGATGTCGAGGAAGAGCGGCAGGTCGCGGTTGAGAGCGGTCGAGGCGGAAAGATAGTCGGCCTTGTCACAAAGCGGGACGAGAAGCGTATCGGGCGCCTCGCACCAGGCCAGGCGAAAGCGCGCCGCATCGCGATCGAAGGCGCGGCTTGCGGCATAGGCAAGGTCGATCTGGCGCTCGATCCGCGCGGTATCGGCCCGGTAAAGCCCCGCCATCACGGCGGCGACCACCCCGAAGCCGCCGAGAACGACCCAGATGAAATCCGCCACCCGCCAGGCCCGGTGACCCGCGGGCTTCGTCAGGATGAAGAGCCACCCGAGCGTGCCCGCCGCAACCGCGCCGAGGATGATCAGAAGCTGGTTGTCGAGAAGGAAGGACATGAAAACCTCTCAGGCTGAGGCGAGTTTCGGGCCATTCGGCCGATGGAGCAAGCAGGCGCGACGCAGAAAGCGCTCGCGTCCTTGACCGGGACTGTACTTCCCCCTATACCCCGCCCGTCCGGGGCCCCTCGCGAGTCGTCCGGACCCTTGCGCTTTGGCCGATGCGCCTGCCTTCTTCGGCGGGAACCGGGCCGGGGCGCCGGGCCAAAGAGAATGACCCTACCTCTGGCGGGCGCCAGGCCGAAAGGCCCCAGGCGGACCCGGACGAAGACCGAGAGCTCTGGGATCGTGTCAGACCTTCGCGGACCAACCGCGAGCAGATGAGGAAAAGCGATGGATATTATCGCCCAACTGGAGGCTGAGCAGATTGCCAGCCTCGGGAAGAAGATCCCGGATTTCAAGGCCGGCGACACCGTGCGCGTCGGCTTCAAGGTGACCGAAGGCACCCGGACCCGCGTTCAGAACTATGAAGGCGTGGTGATCAGCCGCAAGGGTGGCGACACGATCGCGGCTTCGTTCACCGTGCGCAAGATTTCGTTCGGCGAAGGCGTGGAGCGTGTGTTCCCGCTCTATTCGACCAACATCGACAATATCGAAGTGGTCCGCCGTGGCCGCGTGCGCCGCGCCAAGCTCTACTATCTGCGCGATCGTCGCGGCAAATCGGCCCGGATCGCCGAAGTCACCAATTACAAAGAAAAAGCCGAGTGAGGAGCGGAGCCATGAAACAAGGCACTCATCCCGAATATCACTTCATCACCGTGAAGATGACCGACGGCTCGACCTACCAGACCCGGTCGACCTGGGGCAAGGAAGGCGACACGCTGTCGCTCGACATCGACCCGCTGGCGCATCCGGCCTGGACCGGCGGTTCGGCCAAGCTTCTCGACACCGGCGGCCGCGTGTCGAAGTTCAAGAACAAATACGCTGGCCTCGGCTTCTGAGACTGTCCAGCAGACTGAACGAAACGCCGTCCTTCGGGGCGGCGTTTTCGTTTGGCGGATCGGCCCGCGCGGCGGGGGAGTTTCGCGCTGAAATTCCCGCGTGCGCTTTGTCCGTCTCGTGCTAGCATCCGCGCGCCGCTGACAAGAAACAATGCGTGCGGCGGGATAAACGGCACAGGGGACTGGAATGATCAACGAGTTCAAGAACTTCATCGCCCGCGGCAATGTCATGGACATGGCGGTGGGCATCATCATGGGCGCGGCTTTCACCGCGATCGTCACCTCTCTCGTGGACGATCTGGTCAACCCGCTGATCGGCCTGGTCATCGGTGGGATCGATTTCGGTGGCCTGAAAGTGATGGTGGGCGATGCCGCCTTCAACTACGGCAATTTCATCAACGCGGTGATCAAGTTCGTGATCATAGCTTGGGTCGTCTTCATGCTGGTCAAGGGCGTCAACAAGATGCGCGACATGGCCGACAAGAAGGAAAAAGCGCCTGCGGCGCCGGCCGGCCCAAGCGAACTGGATGTGCTCCTGCAGATTCGCGATGCGCTGAAAAAGTGATTGCCGCATACGGCAAAGAAAAAGGCCCGCCGGTTCGGCGGGCCTTTTCCGTCGTGAGTGGCAATCCTACTTCAGCACGTCGGCCGCATTGACCGTCGGCAGGTTCAACGCCTGGCCGACTGCGGCATAGGTCAGCTTGCCCGCATGGACATTGAGACCGTTCAAAAGGTGCACGTCATCGGCACAGGCCTGTTTCCACCCCTTGTCGGCGAGTGCCAGCATGAAGGGCATGGTCGCATTGCCGAGCGCGAGCGTCGAGGTGCGGGCAACGGCCCCGGGCATGTTGGCCACGCAGTAATGCATGATGCCATCGACCTCGTAGATCGGGTCCTGGTGGGTGGTGGCCTTCGAGGTCTCGAAGCAGCCGCCCTGGTCGATGGCGACATCGACAAGCGCGGCGCCGGGCTTGAGCTCTTTCAGCTGCGCCCGCGAGATCAGCTTGGGCGCGGCGGCGCCCGGGATCAGCACGGCGCCGATGATCATGTCGGCCTGGCGGGCCAGTTCGGCCGTGTTGCCTTCGTTGGCATAGCCGTTCTTGAACGTGCCGCCGAAGACGTCGTCCAGATAGCGCAGGCGCGGGATCGAGCGGTCAAGCACGGTCACGTCCGCGCCCATGCCGGCGGCGATCTTCGCCGCATGGGTCCCGACGACGCCGCCGCCGATGACAAGCACCTTGGCGGGCGACACGCCAGGCACGCCGCCGAGCAGCACGCCACGACCGCCGTTGGCCTTCTGCAGCGTCCAGGCGCCGACCTGAGGGGCCAGACGGCCCGCAACCTCGGACATCGGCGCGAGAAGCGGCAGGCCGCCATTGCGGTCGGTCACGGTTTCATAGGCGATGCAGGTTGCGCCAGACTTCAGCAGGTCGTGCGTCTGGTCGGGATCGGGCGCGAGGTGAAGATAGGTGAAGAGGATCTGGCCCTCGCGCAGCATCTTGCGCTCGACCGCCTGGGGTTCCTTGACCTTCACGATCATGTCGGCCTTGGCAAAGACCTCGGCCGCCGTGTCAAGGATCTTGGCGCCGACGGCGGAATAGTCCGCATCCCCAAAACCCGCGCCGGTGCCCGCGTTCTTTTCCATGTAGACGTCATGGCCGTGGCTGATCGCCTCGCGCGCGGCATTGGGCGTCATGCCGACACGGAACTCCTGCGGTTTGATTTCCTTGGGGCAGCCGATCTTCATCCTGGGTCCTCCGAAAAATGATTGGATCCAGTATGCCCCAGCATGCGCGCAATTGCTTTGCAAAGAACGGTTGTGTTATCTCTATAGTATCGAAGAAAATTCGATCTTTGTGATGTATCGTCGAAGATTAGTGCCTGGAAATGGAACTGGACGCAACAGATCGCCGAATACTTTCTGCGCTGCAGCAAGAAGGCCGCCTGACGAATGCCGACCTGTCGGAGCGGGTGAACCTGTCTGCCTCGGCCTGCCATCGCCGCGTGGCGCGGCTGGAGGAGGAGGGGTTCATCGGCGCCTATGTCGCGCTGCTGGACGCGCGTCGGCTGGGGCGGCCCACGACGGTCTTCGTCGAGATCACCCTGTCGGGCCAGGCCGACGAGGTGCTGGAGGCCTTCGAGACAGAGGTGAGGCGGGTGCCCGACGTGCTGGAATGCCATCTGATGGCGGGAACGGCCGACTATCTCTTGAAGGTCGTGGCGCAGGACACCGACGATTTCGCCCGCATCCATCGCCAGTATCTGGCCCGGTTGCCCGGCGTGGCGCAGATGCATTCGTCCTTCGCGCTGAGGACGGTCTTCAAGACGACGGCGATTCCGGTGTAGCGGGCGCCGTTTCGCTGCGCCGCCGCCGGATGGCGTCGGCGATCCACAGCCGTGAGAGCGCGTGGTAGAGCGGTTCGGGCGAGATGAGGCGCGACACGCCATAACCCAGCATCGCCGCCGCCATGATCGGCACGACATTGTCGTGGTTTCCCGTCATCTCGACCACGATCACCACAGTTGTCAGCGGCGCCTGCACCACGCCCGCGAAATAGCCCGACATGCCGAGGATGGCGCCAAGCGTGACCGAGGCGCCCAGAAGCATGCCGATCGTGCTGCCGAGCCCGGCGCCGACCGAGAGCGACGGCGCAAAAAGCCCGCCCGGGATGCCCGAGACGGTCGAGGCGAGCGTGGCGATGAACTTGGCCAGGAAATAGGCGCCCGGCAGGCCCTCGCCCTCGATCGCGCCGCGCGCCTGGTCATAGCCGGTGCCGAAGGTCGCGCCTCCGGTTCCCACGCCGAGGATCGCGACGATCAGCCCGGCGCCGCCCGCCACCAACAGAAGCCGCCGCTCACGCGTGAAGATCTTCGCCCGCCTCAGCCGCGTGACCAGCCCGACGGTGACAAGGCTGAAGATCGCGCCCAGAAGCCCGCCCGCGACCCCGGTCGCTGCGACGAGTCCCCAATCGCCGGGAAAGCTGGCGCTGACATGGGTGACGCCGAAATAGGTGTAGCTGCCCAGGATCGACAGCGACGCGACGCCGGCCAGGATCACCGCCGACAGGACAAGGCCGTTGGTGCGGGCCTGATAGGCGCGGCCCATCTCCTCGATGGCGAAGACGATGCCGGCAAGGGGCGTGTTGAAGGCGGCCGCGATCCCGGCGGCAGAGCCCGCGAGGATCAGACCCCGCGCATGTGCCATGCCGCCGAGCCGCCCCGAGGCCAGCATGAGCGCGGCACCCACCTGCACCGTCGGCCCCTCGCGTCCGATCGAGGCCCCGGCCAGAAGGCCCGCCAGCGTGAGGGCGATCTTGCCCACGACGATCCTGAGGGTCAGGTAGCCACCCCTGTCTTCATCCTCGCGCAGGTGCCGCGCGGCGATGGCCTGCGGGATGCCCGAGCCCTGCGAGCCGGGAAAGAACCGGTCAGCCGCCCAGGCACAGGCGAGAAAGCCAAGCGGCGTGACCAGAAGCGGCAGCCAGCGCCACCAGCCTTTGCCGAATGCGGTCAGGAACAGTCCGTGCGCCTCGTCGGCCAGCACCGCAAAGCCTGCGCTGATCAGGCCGATGGCGATGGCGCCCGCCCAGAAGACCAGCCGCGACCGCCAGAGCCGCGGCGAAGCGACCAGCGCCCGCGAGCGGCGCATCATTTGCCGTCTGATCAATCCCGGGCGCATGGCCGTCCCTTCCGTCAGGACCGGGATGCAACAGCCGCGCGGTCCAGGCAAGGCAAAATGCCGCCCGGTGTCGGGTTTTCCGCCCGGTCAGGCGACGAGGCCGGTTTCCTCCAGCAGGCCCAGACGCTTGGCCTCATAATAATAGCCCTTGGCATACCACATGACGGCGCGGTCCTCGTTGCCGCGCGCCACCAGCCAGGCGCCCCGCAGGTACTTGCCCGCATATTTCAGGTTGGTCTCGGCATCGAGAAGCCCCTCGGGCGCGCCGCGATAGCCCATGGTACGCGCGGTCTGCGGCAGGATCTGCATCAGGCCCAGATAGGGGCCGTTGCGGGCGGCCGGGTTATAGTTGCTTTCGCGCCGGACGACCCGGTGGATCAGCGATTCGGGCATGTCGTACAGGCGCGCGTATTTGCTGATCAGCCGGTTGACCTCTGCCGGACCGGCGGCTTCGGCGCGGCGCGGCCGGACGCCGCAAGCCGCAAGTGCCAAGAGGGTGAGGCCCAGGGCCGCGCGACGGGTGACTGACTGCATCTTTCCTCCATGCCCCGGCCTTTCTTAGCCGACGACAGCGCCCGCGCCAACCGTGGCCCGGACCATCGGCAAGAGATCGCCTTTGGCCGCGCGCCGCGCCGCCAGGCCCGTCAGAGATCGAAGCCTGCGAAGACCGGCGCATGGTCCGAAGGCTGCTCCCATCCGCGCGCCGCGCGCAGGATGCGGCTGCCGTGGCCCGCGTTCGCGATGTCGGGCGTGGCCCAGACATGATCGAGCCTGCGGCCCTTGTCGGCCGCGTCCCAGTCGGGCGAGCGATAGGACCACCAGCTGTAGAGCCGCCCGTCGGGAATGTTCTTGCGTGTGATATCGACCCATCCACCCGCCTCCTGCGCCGCGCCCAGATGTTCGACCTCCACCGGCGTGTGGCTCACGATCTTCAGAAGCGCCTTGTGGTTCCAGACATCATCCTCGCGCGGCGCGATATTGAGATCGCCGACGAGGATCGCCCTTTCGGGCCGCTCCTCGCGGAACCAGTCGCGCATATGGGTCAGGAAATCGAGCTTCTGGCCGAACTTCACATTCTCGGTCCGGTCGGGAATATCGCCGCCTGCGGGCACATAGAAATTATGGATCGTCACGCCGTTTTCCAGCCGCCCTGCCACATGGCGCGCATGGCCGAGGCTGGCGAAATCGTGCGACCCGGCCGGCACCATCGGCAGTTTCGACAGGATCGCAACGCCGTTGTAGCTTTTCTGGCCCTTCGCCACGCGCCAGCGGTAGCCGAGCTTTTCGAAGGCCTCGACCGGGATCTGCTCTTCGGTACATTTGCATTCCTGAAGGCACAGGACATCCGGCGCCTCCTCGCCCATCAGCTTCGCCACGATCGGTTCGCGCAGGCGCACGGAGTTGATGTTCCAGGTGGCGACGGTGAATGACATGGGCAGGCTCCTTCGTGATCGGGCGCGAGAATGGCAGTTTGGGCGGGAAAGCGCGAGAGCCAATCCTTGGCCGTGCCATCACCCTTGCCGGGCGGTGCGGTGCGTGCGAGATGTCTCATGACCCAAAAGCGGACCAGTATCATGCGCCTGCCCCTACTTGCCCTTCTTCTCGTCACGCTCGGCCTGCCCGCCTTCGCCCGTCCCCTGACCGAGGCGGAGGCGAAAGCGCTTGAATCCGCCGTGGCGCGCTATGGCCGGGCAACGATGGCGAAAGAGGCGGAGAAGGTGGTCGGAACCATTCCGCCGCGCGTCCTGAACGTGGTTGCGGGCACTGCGGGGATCGAGGCGAAGAAGGTCACCGAAACGCTCGTCGCCCAGACGAAAGAGGTGATGAAGACGACGAAGATCAGCGATTTCGTCACGGCGCCGGGGCCGTGGGAAGGCAATGACGCGACGCTCGCCGACGGGACGGCGGTTGTCTGGGCCGTGGTGCCCGCGCAATTCGTGGCCGAGGGCGGCGGCAGGAAGACGCTGAACCAGCAGCCGCTTCTGGCGATCGAGGAAGAGGGCAAATGGTACTTCAGCCGCATCGACGGCCCGGCTCAGTTGCAGATCGTGGGCTTCGCCTATCCGTTCGTGGCGGAGCTGAAGCTGCCGCCCGCCACATCCGTCCCGGCAAACTGAGGGTAAGTTGGCCGCAGCCCTTCTCCGCCGCAACCGCAATTACCGCCTGCATTTCACAGCGAGCGTGATCTCGAACCTCGGCGATGGCGTGTCGGTGCTGGCCTTTCCCTGGCTCGCCACGCTTCTGACCCGCGATCCGTTCCTGATCTCGCTCGTGGTGACCGGCGCGCGCCTGCCCTGGTTCCTCTTCGCGCTTCCCGCCGGGGTCTGGACCGACCGTACCGACCGGCGGCGGATGATGGTGCAGGCCGATCTGGTGCGGATGATCCTGACCTTCGGGGTCATCGCCCTTGTCCTGTCCGTGCCCGCCCTGCCGCAGCCCGACAGCGCCGGTCCCGCCGCGATCCTGGTGCTGGCGGGCCTCGCCTTCCTCCTCGGCACGGCCGAGGTCCTGCGCGACAATGCCGCCCAGACGCTGATGCCCGCCATCGTCGCGCCCGCCGATCTCGAACGCGCCAATGGCCAGATGTGGAGCGCCGAGCAGGTGATGAACCAGTTCCTCGGGCCACCGCTCGCGGGCGCGCTGATCGGCTTCGGGATCGCCTGGCCCTTCGGCCTCGATGCCCTGACCTTCGCCACCGCAGCCGCGCTCGTCGCACTCATAGCGCTGCCGCCGGTCGCCCTGCCGCCGCGCCGCCCCTTCCTGGCCGAGCTGAAGGAGGGCCTCGCCTGGCTGATGGCCAATCCGCTGCTGCGCCGTCTTGCGGTGATCCTCGGGCTGACCAACGCAGTCTTCACCGCCGCCATGACCATGGCCGCGCTCTATGCGCAGGAAATCCTCGGGCTTGACGCTTTCGGCTTCGGGCTGCTGCTGACCACCGGCGCCGCGGGCGGGGTGCTCGCGGGCCTCGCAGGCCCGGCCATTGCCGCCCGCCTCGGGCAGGAGCGGACCGTGCATCTGTCCATGGCCATCTTTACCGGCGCCTATTTCCTTCTCGGGCTCTGGCCCACCCTTCCGGGTGCGGCGTTCGGATTTTTCGGCGATGCGTTCGGCGGCGTCCTGTGGAACGTGGTGACCGTCTCCTACCGCCAGCGGGCTATTCCGCCCGCGCTTCTTGGCCGGGTGAATTCGGTCTACCGTTTCCTCGGCTGGGGGATGATGCCCGCGGGCGCGCTTCTTGGCGGCGCGCTTGTCCGTCTGGGCGAGCCGCATCTGGGGCGCGAAACCGCATTGCTCATGCCCTTCGTCATCGCGGGCCTCGTGACGCTGGCACTGACGCTCTACGGTCTCGCGCGGCTTCGCTTCCCGGACTGAGCCTTCCCGCCCGCCCATGTCTTCCGTTCGCAGATATCCTCGGGGGGCTGCCGCTCAGATCAACCCCGCCGCGCGGGCGCCGTCCAGAAGGCTCTCGGCCAGATGATGGGCATGGCGCCCGTCTGTCGCCTGCATGTCCGGCACCTGCACCACCACCATCCCGGCGGCCTGCGCCGCGGCGGCGCCCGTGTCGCTGTCTTCGAAGGCGATGCAGCGTTCCGGGCGCTGGCCGAGCCTCGCTGCCGCCAGAAGGTAGGGGTCCGGCGCGGGTTTGGGCCGCGCCACGCAATTGACCGTCACCACCGCGCCGAAATAGCGCTGAAGCCCGGTCTTCGAAAGCTTGCGCTTGGCACTCGCGCGCTGGCTCGATGTCGCGACAGCGCGCGGCAGGCCCATCGCCTCCAGCCGGTCGAGAAGATCGGTCGCGCCGGGCCTGAGCGGGATACCTTCCTCCAGCGCTTCGAAGAACAGCCCGTCCCAGTGCGCGCCGAACCGCTCGATGGCGAAGCCGGGGCCGAAATGCGCAAGCAGCGCCCGGCCACAGGTAGCGGTATCCTTGCCGGTCAGGCTTTCGAACAGGCCGTCGGTCTTGGGCAGTCCCAGATCGGCGAGCGCGCGGTAACCCGCCGCGATCGCGATCCGCTCGGTATCGAGCAACAGCCCGTCGAGGTCGAAGATCGCGGCATCGAAACGCATGGCGGCACGGCCCTTTCGCTGGCCCTTTCGCGGAGCCGCAGGATTGCAGGGCGGTGGGCTGGGGTGAGAGGCTGGACAACGACCCAAGCGGGGCTCGTTACGGCTGCTTCCTTCCGGACCTGACCGGGTTGGCGAGGCGCTCACCCGCGCCAACCTCTCGCCGCCTAGATAGGCCCTGCGCGCGGGAAATGCAAGCTGGCGCGCCCGACCCGGCCCGGCGCGCGCGCGTGGCTGCTCGTCGGCCCTCTCAGGCCTCATCGCTCTTCGGCGAAGAGCCGCCGTCGCGCAGCCTTCTCAGAAGACGACCCGGCACCGCAGGAACCGCGGCGGGGCCGTACCGACAACCTCGACCCGCAGGGGCAGCGTCTCGTGAAGATGCGCGGCGGCATCGGTATGGGTGTCGAACCACAAGGCGGTTCCGGGCGGCACGCCGGTCAGCCGCCAGTCGCATTGCGAGGGAAGGCCGATGTTGGCGCCGCTTTCGACGAAATGGCGCAGCACGGTCGTGCAGAGCGCCAGCGGCTCGGCGATCACGCTGTCGGTGGGCAGTTCGGGGTAGTTGCCGCCGCCGCCCGCGCGGAAATTGTTGGTGACGAGCAGGAATTCCTGCGTGGCCGCGACCGCCGCACCCTGAAAGCGCAGGTTTCGTATCCGGCTGGCGCCCGGGCGCACCAGGCTGCCGTCGGGATCATGGCGTGCGGGTGCACCGAGATCGACGTCATAGCTCAGTCCCGCGACCGTGTCGAAATCATAGGGCCGCGCCTCGCCATGCAGCAGCGGCTGGTCGCCCCCTCCCGGCAGGATCTGGCGGTACTGCGACACGGCGCGTTCCAGCCAGTCACGCATCCGGGCGCCCGTCACGCGCACGGCCCGGATCGAATTCGGGAAAGGATAGAGGTCATGAATATGGCGCAGAAGGAAATCGCCCGCCGCGATCCGCGTGAAATTGCACGCGCCGGCCAGGCCACCGAACTTGAAGGGGCTGGCCGCCGAAAGGCGCGGCAGATGCGACAGGCCCGCAGCGCCCGCCACCGTCGTCAGCCAGGACAACTGGGCGGCATGGATCAGGTCCATCATCGGAACCGGCAGGACCGGCGCGAAGTAGCTGTTGAGTGCGCGGTCCGCCCGACCGATCGGGCGGCGGACATATTTGACGGTTCTGGCATGGCAGGCCGCGACCGAGCGTTCGACCTCCGGGTCGATGCCGACGCGGGCGACGAACTCGCCCTTGCCATCGCGCAGGGCGACGGGCTCCAGCCTGCTCTCGCTGCCCCGGACAGTCCAGCGACCGTCGCGGAACAGAAGCTCAAGGTCGATGATTCCCAGATGCGAGCCGCGGAAGCCCGGCTCCACGGCCGGCTTGCCGCAGATCTTGCCCGCTGCAGGGTCGATCTCCCCGGTCCGGGAAATGCCGGTTCCGGGGAACAGCCGGTGCGTATGCCCGGCGATCACCACATCGACATCGCCAAGACGTGCGACCTGCAGGGCGGCATTGTCAGGCTGCAGGCCGACGCTTTCGCCGCCGATCCCCGAATGGCAAAGCGCCACGACGAGATCGGCGCCGCGTCGGCGCAGATCGGCCGCCCAGGCGGCGGCGGCACCGACCTCGTCCCGGGTTCTGAGGCGCCCGGCGAGATGCTTGCGCTCCCAGGTTTCCACCTGCTGGGGCAGAAGGCTCAGCACGCCGATCTTCAACAGGGCCGATCGGCCCGCGTCATTGGTCACCGATCGCTCCAACATCAGGGTGGGGGCGGTGAAGAACTCATCCTGGCATGGCGTCTCGCCCAGTCGGCGGGCGATATTGGCCGACAGGACCGGAAAGGCGGCATCAGCCAGCGCGCGTTCCAGGAAGGCAACGCCATAGCCGAATTCGTGATTGCCAAGCCCGACCGCGTCATAGCCCACCGCATTCATCGCCGCCACGACCGGATGGCGACGGCCGGTTGGCAGCCGCCCGCCGATCGCGGTCAGCTCGCCCAAGGGGCTGCCTTCGATGAAATCGCCATTGTCGAGCGTGATCGAATTGGCCACCTCGGCGCGCGCCCGGCGGATCAGCATCATCAGCCGCGCGAGTCCCGCCGCCTCCAGTGGCCGGTCGGCGGCATAGTCGTAGGGCATCAC
>JAWKWX010000035.1:0-20040 GCA_041397305.1 Paracoccaceae bacterium
GCGATCATTGCCACCAGCCGCAGATCGCCCTCCGGCCGGTAGCGCACCATCACTCCGCCAAGACCGAAAAGCGCGGCCGGAAGCCCGGCGCGCGCCAGCATGTCGATCCCGGCCCAGGCCGGTTCCGGCAAGGGATCGCCCGATAGGTTCACGGCGAACCCCGCGACAATGCCGATCACCAACGGGTTGGTGACGATCCCCCGGAATATCTGCCGCGCGATCTGGATGACCGGCAGGCCGATCCCATGGGCGCGCGTCAGTTCCATCATCGTGATCCCGAAGGCATAAAGCATCGGCGCATGGATCGAGATGATCGCATAATTGCCCGCAAGCGCCCCGGTTCCATAGGCGCGTTCGGTGATCGGCAGGCCCAGCAGCAGTGAATTGGAAAAGAGACAGGCAAAGCCGATCGCCACCGCGTCCGGCCCCGGCCGCCCGAAGAGGAACCGCGCGCCAAGTGTGCCCAACGCGAAACTGGCGAAGGCGCCCGTGTAGAATGAGATCATCAGCCCGGGGTCATAGGCGCTTGAAAGGTCAAGCTGCGCCACGCCCTTGAAGAGAACGCAGGGCACCGCGAAATTCTGGGCAAACCGCATCAGCGCATCGACGGCGCCATCCTCGAAAAGCCTCAGACGCGTGGCAAGATAGCCTGCCCCCATCACCAGAAAGACCGGCAGGATGACCTCGAACAGCGCCTGCATCAGGCGTCCATCTCGATCACCATCCCGTCATAGGCGGCAGAGACATGAGGGGGCGTCTCGGCCTCGACCGCCGCATGATCCAGATCGTTGTGCATGTTGGTCAGCACCGCGCGGGCGGGTTTCATCCGCGCGATCCAGTCCAGCGACCTGTCGAAATGGAAATGCGTCGGATGCGGCTTGCGACGAAGCGCATCAAGAATCCAGACATCAAGCCCTTCCAGATATGGCAGCGCCGCGTCGGGGATGGCGGATACGTCGGGCAGATAGGCAAGATCGCCGATCCGAAAGCCCAATGCCTCGATATCGCCATGCTCGACATGAAAAGGCTGCAGCCGGATGGGTCCGCCCGCGCCGTCGATCTCGAACGGTCCCTTGATCGTGTGCATGTCGCAGATCGGCGGGTAGGAAGACCCCTCGGGCTGCACGAACGCATAGCCGAACCGGTTGAAAAGCGCCTCCTGCGTGGGCGGATCGGCCCAGACCGGCATATGGCGGCGGTTGAGGATCACCAACTGGCGGATATCGTCGAGCCCGTGGACATGATCGGCATGGCTGTGGGTATAGACCACCGCATCGAGCGCCGAGACGCCAGCGTCGAGAAGTTGCGCGCGCATATCCGGCGAAGTGTCGATCAGGACGGCCGTGCGGCCCTCGCCACTGACCCGTTCGACCAGAAGCGAACAGCGGGTCCGGCGGTTCTTGGGGTTCGCAGGGTCGCAATCGCCCCAAAGCCCGCCGATCCGCGGCACGCCACCCGACGATCCGCAGCCAAGGATGGTGAAGCGAAGCCGCGCCATCTCAGACGGCCTTCCGGTGCAGGACAGCCTTGGTGAAAAGGCGATCGAAATTGGCCTCGGTCTGATTGGCGAACGCCTCCAGAGACAGGCCATAAAGCCCCGCGCCGACCTTTGCCGTATGCGCCACATAGGCCGGTTCGTTCCGCCTGCCGCGATGGGGCGGCGGCGCGAGATAGGGCGCGTCGGTTTCCAGAAGCACCCGGTCGACCGGGGCGGCCGCGAAAATGTCGCGCAGTTCCTGGCTTTTCGGGAAGGCGGCGATCCCGGACATGGAAAGATAGAAGCCGAGGTCGAGCGCGGCCCTGGCCAGTCCCGCGCCGGACGAGAAGCAGTGCATCACGCAGCTGTAGGCACCGTTCCCATATTCCTCGGTCAGGATCCGCGCCATGTCCTCATCCGCCGCGCGGGCATGGATGATCAGGGGCAGGCCGCTCTGCCGCGCCGCGTCGATATGGATACGAAGGCTCGCCTGCTGAACGGCCGCGCTGTCGGCGGTGTAGTGATAGTCCAGCCCGGTCTCGCCGATCCCCACGCATCTGGGATGGGCGGCGACGGAGAGAAGCCCCTCGACCGTCATCGGCGGCTCTTCTGCCACGCTCATCGGATGGATGCCGAAGGCGAAGAACACATCCTCATGCGCCTCGGCGATGGCGCGAACGGTGTCGAGGTTCCGCTGGCGGGTGCAGATCGTCACCAGCCGGTGCACGCCCGCCGCCCTTGCGCGGGCCACGATCTCGGCCCGCTCGCCCTCGAAATCCGGGAAATCGAGATGGCAGTGGCTGTCGGTGATCAGCGGGGGGCTTGTCGGATATGTCTGGCCGGTCATCTTCGCTCACCTCGGGGCAAGCGTGCCTGCCGTCTGGTCGATCCTGAAGATCATATCGAGGAGAAGGGCGGCGGGGTCAAGGTTGACGGCACGCCCGTGGCGGGCACGGGCGCCAAGCGTCTGGTGCAGATCGGCCCAGGCACGGGCCGCGGCTGGGTGTGGGGAAAGACGCGCCAGCAGCGCACCCTCGCCCGGCGCGGCTTCCGGCCCGGCGACCCCGGTCACGCCCGCACGCGCGAGCCGGGCAAGGAAGAGATCCATGAGTGCGAGGAGGAGGTCGAGCCGGGTCTCCGCCCCGCCGCGCTGTGCCGCACTTTCGGCAAGCTTCAGGGCCGCCGCGCGGTCGAGACGCGGCAGGCTGGCGAAAAGCGAGACGATCTCCTCATAGGCCGCAAGCCCGCCCTGATTGACAAGCCGGACAGCTTCGCCCGCCGACCCGGCCGACAGGACAGAAAGCCGCACCGCGTCCCCTTCCGCCCCCGTGCCTTGCAGTGCAAGCGCGAGATCGCCGGGGACAAGCGGCGCAAGCCTGAGCTCGCGGCAGCGGGAGCGGATCGTCGGCAGAAGGCGCGAGGGCTGGTGCGCCACAAGCAGGAGCGTCGCCCCCTGCGGCGGTTCCTCAAGCAGTTTCAGAAGGGCATTGGCGGCGGCGATGTTCAATTCGTCCGCCGCATCGACGATCACCACCCGGCGACCGCCATCGGCGGAGGTGAGATGCAGGAAGCTTTTCAGCTTCCTGACTTCATCCACCCTGATTTCGGCGGACAGCCGGTCGCCCTTGTCGTTCGGCCCGCGCCTGAGGACGAACAGCCCCGGCTCTGCCCCCGCCCGTATCCGCCGCGCGGTTGGATGGTCGGCCGGAATGTCCAGCGTCACGGGCACGGGCGCAGGATCGCCGAACAACCCCGCGTCCTCGTCGGGCGGCGTCGCCAGCAGAAAGCGCGCGATACGCCAGGCGAGCGTCGCCTTGCCCACGCCGCGCGGCCCGGTCAGAAGCCAGCCGTGATGCAGCCGCCCTGTCGCATAGGCTTCCAGGAAAGCCGCCTCCGCCGCGTCCTGACCATGGAGCCGTTCCGTCTCGCGCGGGTGCGGCGCACCCTCGACCCGGTCGGGTTCGGGAAGCGTGGCCTCAGTCATAGTCCGGCCCGGCGAGCGCGGACTGCGCCATCGCCGCGATCTCGGCAGCGGCCACCTCGGGCGCGCGCGCGCCGTCGATCACGTGGATGCGCAGGCGGAATTCGGCGGCCAGCGCCAGAAAGCCCGCCCGCATCCGCCTCTGCATCTCGAGGCCCATATCCTCGAACCTCTCCTCATGGCCGTTTCGCCCCTTGGCGCGGGAAAGACCGACCTCCGGGTCGATATCGATCAGGAACGTCAGGTCGGGCTCGCGGCCGATCATCATCTGGTGCAGCCGGTCGACCGCAGGCCGCAGATCGCCACGCGACAGGCCCTGGTACATGCGCGTACTGTCGGCGAACCGGTCTGAGATGACGATCTTGCCGGCCGCCAGCGCCGGTTCGATCGTGCGTTCCAGATGGTCGCGGCGGGCAGCGGTGAAAAGAAGGATCTCGGTCTCCGGCGACCAGCGGTCGGGGTCGCCCTCCAGAACCAGGCGGCGGATCTCCTCGGCGCCCGGGCTGCCGCCCGGCTCGCGGGTCAGGACAACCTCGTGGCCCGCGCCGCGCAGGGTCTCGGCCAAGAGGCGCGCCTGCGTACTCTTGCCCGATCCGTCGATCCCTTCGAAGGTGATGAACATGCCCGGCTCAGCTGCCGATCTGCGCGATCAGTCGCCCGGCCATGATGTTGAACGCGGTCGACAGCCGAGTCATGAACCCGCCCGCGCCCACATCTCTTTCGGCGACAAGCGGCACGGTGACCGGATTGTGGCCCGGAATATCGATCACCAGATCGGCAAGCTTGGTTCCGGCGGCGATCGGCGCGCGGATCGGCCCGGAATAGCGAACCTCGCCCTTGAGGTTTCCTCGCGCAAGCGAGGGCAGAAGCAGGGTCAGATCCTTTTCAACCACAAGACCGACGGTCCTGGCCGCGCCCACCCAGACCGGGGCATCGGCAATCTTCTGGCCCTGCTTGGCCAGGGTCTTCTGCGTGAATTCGCGAAAGGCCCAGTCGACGACGCGCTGCGCCTCTTCCGCGCGTTCCTTGTCGCTCGACAGGCCGGAAATCACGAAGACGATGCGCCGCTCGTCCTTCACCGCCGATCCGACAAGGCCATAGCCCGCCTCTTCAGTATGGCCGGTCTTCAGCCCATCCGCGCCGATCCCCATCTTCAGAAGCGGATTGCGGTTGAAGCGGTTGTCGGGCGAGCGCCCGTCATAGGGAAATTCCTTGATCGAGAAGTAGTGGTAGTAATCCGGGAAGTCCGTGATCAGCCGGACCGCGAGACGGCCAAGATCATGCATGCTCATCCGGTGCTCGGGATCAGGCCAGCCGGAAGCATTGGCGAAATGGCTGTCGTTCAGGCCAAGTGCCTTGGCCCGTTCGTTCATCTTGGCGGCAAAGTCGGCCTCCGTCCCTGCGAGCCCTTCGGCGACCACGACACAGGCATCGTTGCCCGACAGAACCACGATACCCTGGATCAGTTCCTCAACCGTCGGCTTGTCCCTTTCGTTGAGGAACATGGTCGAGCCTTCCATCGACTTCGCATGCGAGGAAACGGCAAAGCGCTCGTCCAGAGTCACCCGCCCGTCCTTCAAGGCCTCGAACAGCATGTTCACTGTCATCAGCTTCGACATCGACGCGGGTGGCATGGGTGTATGGGCGTTCTTTTCCAGAAGCACCGTATCGGTCGTCAGGTCATATACCCAGGCGGCGCGGGCGCGGGTCTCGAACGCCAGCGCCGGGAGCGCGCTGACGATGAGAAGGACCGCCCCGATCAGCCAGCCGCGTGGAATGGTCCTGTGCATGGCCCGTCCTTCCTTATTTCGACACCGCATAGGCGTCGGGATAGCCGAGCGACTTGACCTTGGCGACCATCGCATCGCGCTCGGACTGCGTGGCGGCGGGCCCGATCACCACGCGCCACAGGGTCTTGTCCTGGCTCTTCTCGGGCTTCACCTGCGCGGCGAGGCCCGCCTTCTGCATCTGCGCCGCGGCTTTCTTGGCATTCTCCTCGGTGCTGAAGATGCCGATCTGCAGATAGGGCTTGGACAGCGCCCCGGCAGGCTGGGCCGGGATCGCGGAGAGGGGCGCGCCGGTGGCAGGTGCGGCGGCTGCCGGAGCAGCTGCGGGTGCTGCAGCCCCCTTTTTCACCGCTTTGTCGATGGCCTCCGCCGCCGTCTTCGCCACCGGGTCGAGCGGCTTCTGTTCAATAGCGCCCGGCGCTGCCGCCTTTGCGGTGGTTCCCGCCGTCGCGTCGGGTTTCGGTGGCGCCTTGGTGCCCGCGACCTTGGCCGCAGGCTCCGTCGGTGCCGGAGCAGGCACGGGCGGCGGGGGCGGGGCGGCCTCAACGCGCTTCAGCGCAACAACCTGCAGGGTCGTCGGCTGCCCCGCGAGAATGCCGAGCGCCTCGGCCGCGTCGGACGACAGCTGGAGGCTCGGCCCGGGGTTCGAGACTTCGCGGCGGAAGAGCGCGCCGGTCACCGACTTGCCGGTCGCGGGATTGCGGATCACCACACGCTCGGGATCCTTCACATCGACATGCGCGACCCAGATGCCGCCGAGCGAGGGACGCCCGTCCCAGAGCGCCTTGTCGGTCTTCGAGAAAATCTCCGGCGCCTCGACATCGCGCTGGCCGCCTGCCGCGACCGTTCCGGCGGCGGCATTGCCCGGCACTTCGGTTGCGACCGCCCCGCCATCTTCCCCTGCCAGATCGCCGATCACCGGTCCGGCCGGCTTGCTGCCGCCCTTGAACTGGCACCCGGCCATCGCAAGCACCAATAGAACGACCGGCCCAAGCCGGCCGAATTGCGGTTCGCTCATTCTGTCCCCTTCGCGCATCCTGCCCATGCGACCCTTACGGCCGGTCCGCAACCCCGGGGCTGCCTGCCTGCCACTTGCCCGATCAATCGCGCCTGTTCCCGCGCCTTTGCGCGCAACTGTATCGCAGCGCGTAGCGCAAGGAAAGCCATCCGGGCCTCACCGAAGCGCGACCGGCGGCTTTTCGCGGCGCATCGGCACGCAATGCGCCTGCCGATCCGATCACGCCCGGACTTGTGGTCGGCGCGCCAAGCGGCTAGGCCTGCCACCGCCCGCCTGACCTGCACCATCTCGGGGCATTGCGTCATCGACAGATGGGTGGCAAAGCGATTCAAGGCACCGGTCTTGAAAGCTAATGCGGATGAGTGGCCGAGTGGTTTAAGGCACTGGTCTTGAAAACCAGCGAACCGAAAGGTTCCGTGGGTTCGAATCCCACCTCATCCGCCAATAGCTTCAATGGGCCAGCGTCGTTCAGGTCCACCCGTAGGACCCTGCCACAACTGCGCTACAGGCTGGCGAAGCTCCCGATCTCCTTTTGTTCGCGCAGTGCAACTTGTAGCACATTTGTAGCCACGCAGGCGGTGCCTTAGCATGGGGCTTTCTTCATGCGCTCCCACGCCTCCCGAAACTCATTGCGGTCATCGTCCTTGGGTTCAAGCGACCAGCGACCGCCATTCCTGTCCTGTGTCGCAAGCTCGCGCACCTCGTCCAGTGGCAAAACATGGCAAGCGGGGTGACCCTCGTACCTGTCATAGATAGCGCGGGCATCCAGTGCCGCCCCCGGTCTCGGTACCTGGCGCTGGATAGGACAGCCGGTCTTCCGCCTCGACCGGAAGGGCGCGGTCCATTTGCGCCGGGCCGAGAGAGGGGATGTCGGCGATAGGGCGCAGGGATTGCGGGTCACAGGACGTGGAGTTTCCCTTCTTGGGCAGGCGGGACCGTGCCCTCGCCAGACCAATGTGCGCCGAAAGGACCGCGCAGAAATCCGTCCGACAGCCGCCCGCCGGGCACCTGTGGGGCCAGCGCCCGGGCAAGATCGTCACCCTCGATCTGACCGGAAATGCGCCGTGCATAGGCGTCGCAGATGCCGGCAAAATCGCCACTTTGCGGCGAAAGCCGCAGCGAGGTCACGCCTGCATCGCACAGCACCTCAATCTGATAGGCCATGCTGGCGGTGCTTTGGCTGAGCGTTTGAACGCCATTGACCGCCAGAAATTTCCGACCGTCCACGGTTTCAACATCGCGCCCGTCCGGGTCCAGCCCGCAGACGAACTGACAACTGTCCTTGGCATGGTCGTGCAGGCGCGCATGGTAGCAGCGCCCGGAGATCGCCAACGGCAATCGGCCATGGCCCCAAACCTCGATCGCCACACCCAGCTCGCGGCCCAACCGCGCCAGGATGGCGACCGAATCGAGCGGCAATTCCGGTGGCAGGCAGATCCGTGTGGCCCCACGCGCTACAAGCCAGCGCAGCGTGCCCTCATTATAGACATTGATCAGCGGCCCGACCCAAAAGGCCATGCCCTTTGGCAAGGATTGCAAGGCGGTCAGATCGTTCACCTCGACCGGCAGGCCGATCTCGGTCAGCGCAGCCGTGGCCCTGCGTTCCCGTTTCAAGGTGATCAGCGCCAGGGTGGTCAGCGCGACCGACTTGCCTGCTGCTGTCAGGCATTCCACCGCCTGGGCAATCTCATCCTGCCAAAAGGGCAGACGCTTTGAGCAAACCAGTTCCCCCAAGACCAGGCGCGATACCGGTGCGTCGGCGAGGCTCTGGTAAAAGCTGCGCACCGTCGCGGCATCCCAGAAGAACTGGTTGGGACCAACGGTCAGATCCATGATGTCGGGCATCCTATCTCCAGGTCTTGGCGTAGGCGCCGGTGGTGGCGGCCTGGCCTTCGGACAGTCTGGCAAGCGCTGCTTCGGGCATCGGGCGTCCGGCGGCATGGGCCTCCAGCGCGGCACGAAAGCTGCGCACAACCTCGGCCACATAAGCGCGGCTGCGCTGGCGCCCTTCGATCTTCAGCGCGGTGACGCCGGCCCGCGCCAGGGCCGGGATCAGCCGGGTTGCGTCAAGGCTGACCGGATCCTCGAACACATGCCCGGTCTGATCCCCTGACGTGAAACAGCCCTTGCACAGGGTTGGATATGGGGCCGGCTGATCCCTGGATGTGCGGTGGATGGTATAGCCGCCAAGCCGCGCCGTCAGACCCCCCGGCTCCTCCGTATAGGTGACATGGCTGGCGGGTGAGCAGACGCCATTCATGTTCGGCGATTTTCCCGTGGCATAGGAGGAGAGCGAGCACCGCCCCTCCGCCATCACGCAAAGCCCGCCAAAGACGAAAACCTCGGTCTCCACATCGATCTCGCGATTGATCGCGGCAATTTCGTCCACTGTCAGGACGCGGGGCAGAACCACGCGCTTGATCCCGAAGGTTTCGGCATAGAAATTGATCGCGTCCGGGTTTGCGGCGGCGGCTTGCACGGACAGATGGCGCCGCAGGTCGGGGTGGTTCTCGGCGGCATGAGCCAGAAGCCCGGCATCGGCCAGGATCACGGCGTCAGCGCCCGTGGTTTCGGCATCGGCAATGGCCCTGTGCCAGATTGCTTCGGCGCCGGCGTGGGGGAAGGTGTTGATCGCAACCAGAACCTTGCTGCCGCGCCCGTGGGCGAATGCGACACCAGCAGCCATTTCATCGCGGTCGAAATTCAGCCCCGGGAAATTGCGGGCGTTGGTTTCGTCGGCAAAGCCGCAATAGATCGTTTGCGCTCCGGCCTCGACTGCGGCGCGCAGGGCTGCCGGGGTGCCTGCGGGGCAGACGAGTTCCATCATTGCGGCGCTCCGGGCGGCATGTCCATGCGGTGAAGCGCAAGGCCGCTGAGACGCTCTGCCGAAGGCAACACCCGCGAGAGCAGCGGCCCAAGCGGTTTGACGAGGATGCCCAGTTCCACCGCAAGATCGAGTTCGGCATCGTCGATGGCATTTCGCAATGCCAGTCCCGCCGCCGTATCGCCCCCGATCACCAGATCGCGCGAAAAAAACAGCGCGTCGGCGTCAAGGCTGCCGTGCATCATGCCCAGAAACGCCGCCGTCAGGCCGGCGATACTTGCATCATGGACTGGAACGTCGCGGCGCGCATGGGCGGTCACGCGCGGCGCCGATGTGCCGGGTTCCAGCAGAAGCAGAAACGGCATGTCCGTAAGATCCAACAGAAAACGGCAATTTGCGTGCGCACCAAGGCGGCGCTGCAATCCGGGATGACGATACGTCAATTGCCGTGCCAGTTTGGTCAGCACAAGGCTGATCGGTGCAAGCGGCAACGGTCTTAAGGTCAGCGCCAACGCGCGCGGCAGGCAGGGCAATGCAGGAGTTGTCATCTTGTCCTCGGCCAAGGCAGTGACGCCATCCTAGAAGAAGGCCGCCCCCACAGACCTGACATAAATCAATTCCCGTCCAATTCAGGGCTGCTATCGGTCACCAAATTGCAGGTGCCGAGCCGATGGAGGCCACAATCCGTTCATTGCCCGTCTTTGCCGATTTGCGCGCTTTTCTTGGCTGGGCCGAAGCGCAGGGCGATCTTGTGCGAATTCCCGACCCGGTCAGGTTGCGGCACGCAATGACGGCGGTCCAGGTGGCGGCGTTGCGCCGAGCGGGGCCGGTGTTGCGGTTTGATGCCGCCCTGCATCAAGACGGCACGCGGGCCAGGATGCCAGTGGTGGCGAACCTGTTTGGAACCCGGGCAAGGGTTGCCGCCGGATTGGGACTGACCCGTGACCAGATCGGGGATTTTGGCGACTTTCTGGCTTCGCTGCGCAGCCCGGCGCCGGTCGAGGGAATGCGGGACGCCTGGTCAAGATGGCCAATGCTGCGGGCGGCTCTCATGACCCGCCCGAGCAGAGTGCGGCGCGCGGCGGTACAGCAGGTCACCGCCGCACCCGATCTGTCGGGGCTGCCGGTTCAGACGCCGTGGCCAGATGATGCGGGACCGCTGATCACCTGGCCCGTGGTCGTGACCCGCCCCTATGGCAGCGATGCAGCGCAGGTGGCGCGCTATAACCTGGGCGTCTACCGGGCGCAGGTACTCGGGCCCGATCGGCTGATCCTGCGCTGGCTTGCGCATCGCGGCGGTGCCGCCCATGCACGATCCTGGGCACAGGCGCGCGAGCCCATGCCCGTCGCGATTGCCCTGGGCGCCGATCCGGCGACCCTGCTGTCGGCGGCCCTTCCGTTGCCGGAAACGGTGTCAGAGATTGCTTTCTCCGGCGTGTTGCGCGGCGCGCGGGCGGAACTGGCGTCGGCCCGCACCGTGCCATTGCTGGTGCCGGCCAATGCCGAGATCATGCTCGAGGGTTGGGTTCATCCGGATGAGACGGCTCCGGAAGGACCGTTCGGTGACCATACCGGCTACTATAATTCGGTCGAGACTTTTCCGGTGATGCGGATTTCGGCAATCACCCATCGTCGGGATCCCCTCTATTTGTCCACCATCACCGGCCGACCACCGGATGAGCCTTCGGTGATCGGCGAGGTGTTCAATGATCTGGCCCTGCCGGTGATCCGGGCGCAAATCCCCGAGGTGCGCGATCTGTGGTTGCCGCCCGCCGCCTGTTCCTACCGGATTGCGGTGGTCCGCATCGACAAGCGCTATCCGGGGCAGGCGCGGCGCGTGATGATGGCGCTGTGGGGGATGCTGGCACAGTTCAGCTATACAAAGATGGTGATCGTGGTCGATGCGGATATCGACGCCCGCAACTGGGACGATATCGCTTGGGCGCTTGCCACAAGGATGGACCCGGCCCGCGATGTCATGATGCTGGACAGCACACCGATGGATTATCTGGATTTCTCCAGCCCGCGAGAGGGTCTGGCAGGCAAGATCGGTATCGATGCGACAACCAAGATCGGCACGGAAACCGTGCGGGATTGGGGGCATGTGATGGCGTTGAACCCCGGGGACGAGGCTCTTGCCGCCGATCTTCTGGCGCGTCACGTGCCGGGTGCACGATGACGGCGCGCGTGATCCTTGGCGTGTCGGGCGCGTCGGGTGCGATTCTGGCGCTGGAATGCGCCCGGGTGCTGGTCCGCATCGGCGTCGAGATTGATCTGACTTTGTCACCCATGGCAGAGCGCACTCTGGAGCATGAGATCGGCTCGGGCGCACAGGCAGACCTTGCCGCGCTTGCCACACGGCTGCATCCGGTCCGTGACCTCGGGGCAAATATCGCGTCCGGGTCGTATCCGGTGGCGGGAATGATCGTGGCCCCCTGTTCGATGCGCAGCCTCGCTGCCATCGCGCACGGGCTGGATGACAACCTGCTGACCCGAAGCGCCGCAGTGCAGCTCAAGGAGCGCCGCAGCCTGATCCTGCTCGCGCGCGAGGCCCCGCTGACGCTCGCCCATCTTCGCAACATGACGGCGGTGACGGAGATGGGAGCCACGATCCTGCCCCCGGTGCCCGCGTTTTACCTTCGCCCACGGACGACCCTTGAAATCGCGCAACAAATTGCCGCCCGCGCGGTGGACTTGTTGCGCCTTGCCCCGCCGCAGGCAGCCGCCTGGGGCGCTTTGACCGGAGACTGAGATGACCAAACCAACCCCCGACATGACCGTCAGCGCCGCTGCCGCCGACCTGCCCGGCGCTGCGGAACTGTTCCGCTCCAAGGGCATCAACTTCTGCTGCGGCGGCAACGTCGCCCTGTCCGACGCGGCGCTCAAGGCCGGGATGCGGCCGGAACAATTGATCGCCGAGCTGCAGTCCCTCGCCGATGCGGCGGGCCGCGAAGCGCCCGAGGATACCCTGGCGCTGATCGACCATATCCTCGGCCGCTATCACGAAACCCACCGCGCCGAACTGCAATGGCTGATCCCGCTGGCGCAGAAAGTCGAACGGGTGCACGGCGATCACGAGGCCGCACCACTTGGCCTGACCGAGGCGCTCATCGCCCTTCAGGAAGATCTGGAAACCCATATGGCCAAGGAAGAGGCGGTGTTGTTTCCGCTGATGCGGCAAGGCGGCAATCCGATGATCGTGCATCCGATCGCGCAGATGCGGCTTGAGCATGACGACACTGCCCGTCTGTTGACCGGACTGGAGCATGTGACCCATGGGCTGGCACTGCCCGAAGGGGCTTGTGGGTCGTGGACCGCGCTTTACACCGGGTTGCGCAAGTTCACCGAAGATCTGGTGGCGCATATGCATCTGGAAAACACGGTGCTTTTCGCCCGTTTCGAACCCGCGCACGCCTGACGGCGGCGCACGAGCCCGGGTCCATCCGGGCGGGCCGGGAACTTCAGGCGTGGACGCGAAATCGAACACGCCTGACATCGGCGCCCCAAACGCGGCTGTCGCCGTGGTTTCGTGTGGGTGTCAGGCAATTGACACTGTCGATCGGGCACGGAGGTATGCGATGACCACGCAATCGGCCACCAAGCCACCCCACAAATCGCGCCTCGGCGCGTTCCTGCGACCCGACGTTGCCGCGCTGTCACCGGCCTATTTCGGGATGGTCATGGCCACCGGGATCGTCTCGCTCGCGGCGAACCAGATCGGGCATTCTGTCGTGGCCCGGACCCTGTTCGTGATCGCGGGGTTTGCCTACCTGATCCTGTGGTGGCTGACGATACTGCGTTTGCGCCGCCATCCGCGCCTGATGCTGGCAGATGTGTCCGACCACCTTCGCGGGCCGGGCTTTTTCACCCTGATCGCCGCGTCAAGCATCCTGGGCAGTGAATGCGTGATCCTGCTGCAGATGACGACCGCGGGTTTTGTGTTCTGGTACACGGCCTTGGGCCTGTGGCTGGGCCTGACCTACGCCATCTTCACGCTTTTCACGGTCAAGGCCGAAAAACCCACGCTGGACAAGGGGATCAACGGCGCGTGGCTGCTCGCTGTTGTGGCCACCCAGTCGATTGCGGTTCTTGCGGCCCTGCTTGCGGCGCGGATCGAGCAGCCGTACCGCCTAGATCTGAACTTCCTCGCTTTGTCGATGTGGCTCTGGGGCGGCATGCTTTACATCTGGATGATGTCGCTGATCTTCTACCGCTACACGTTCTTCTCGTTTTCGCCCGGGGACCTGTCCCCACCGTACTGGATCAACATGGGCGCGATGGCAATTTCTACTCTTGCGGGTTCAATCCTGATCGGCAATGCGCAAGAGGCTTGGTTTCTGCATTCGATCCTGCCCTTCATCAAGGGGTTCACCATATTCTACTGGGCGACAGGAACCTGGTGGATCCCGATGCTGGTGATTCTGGGACTATGGCGGCATGTCTACGAGCGTTTTCCATTGCGCTATGACCCGCTTTATTGGGGGGCGGTCTTTCCATTGGGCATGTATGCCGTCGCCACCCGCCGGATGGACGAGGCCATGGGCTTTCATTTTCTGGGTAGCGTGTCGACTGCATTCTCATGGATCGCGCTCGGGGCCTGGAGTTTGGCATTCGGGGCCTATCTGTCGGGTCTGCTCCGGCGATTGTCCTGAGATGGCCGTGCGCCAGTTGCCAGCGATCTTCACCATGACCCACCCGCTCTGGCAGGCCGCGCACCGTCCGCTGTTCCTTTGTGCCGCCCTCAGTGCACTGTTTGCGCCGGTGGTCTGGCTTTTTCCGGGCGGTTTGGTCGCCGATCCGGTGCTCTGGCATCTGCATGAGCTGATGTTTGGCATGGGTGGCGCGGCGGTTGGCGGATATCTGTTGACCGCTCTGCCAAGCTGGACTGGCGCAGCTCCGGTTTCGCCGCAAACTGTGCGGGCGCTGTCCTTTCTTTGGGTCTTGGCACGGCTGGCGTTTCTTTGGGCCGAAATCCTGCCGTTTGGCCTGCTTCTTTCCCTCGCTTTGGGGTATTTCGGGATGCTGGCCCTGGTCGTGGCGCGTCAGTTGATCGCGGTAAGGGCCTGGCCCCGGCTCTGGTCTGTTGCCGCGATTTCCGGGATGATGCTGGGGAATGCGGTCGTTCTGGCCGATGCGCGCGGGCTCCTGGATACAGCGGCCGCCCCTTTGGGGATGGCGCTGCTGTTCGCGACATTGATCAGCATCATCGGCGGTCGCGCCGTTCCCGCCTTCACCCGAAGCTGGCTGCAACAGTCGGCGGCCCCACGGCACGTGCGTGACAGCGGGGCACTGTCTGGGTTGGCGATAGCCGCAACGGCGCTTGGCGGCGGGCTGGCTATGGGCGGACAACCGTCGGCAGCAGGGGCTTGCCTGATCCTGGCCGGCGCCATCCAGGCTGCCCGGATGACTGGTTGGCAGTCACGCCGCACGCGGCCCTATCCGGCACTGTTCATGCTGCATCTGGCCTGGGTCTGGGTGCCCGTCGGGCTGATCCTGCCGGGCGTCGCCATGCTGCGCCCGGACGTGATGCCACAAACCGCGGCCTTGCACGCGCTGACGATGGGCGCGATGGGATCGATGATCCTGGCGATTTCCGGGCGGGCGGCGATGGGGCGGCATGACCGCAGACTGATTGCAGGCCGCGGCCTTGCTGCGGCGTTTGCCATGGTATGGCTGGCATCTCTGCTGCGGGTGGTTTCGCCATTCGTCCCAGAAGGGGCGCTTGAACCAGTCACCGTTTCCGCGGCGATGTGGATGCTGGGTTGGGCCGTTTTCCTTTGGGCCTATCGCCCGGCGCTGCAAGGTCCGGTGCCCTGGCCGGTTCTCAGCGCCCGGGTATCCGGGCGGGACGTTTCGCCACGATACCAACAAGCCCCGGCGTCCTGAAAGCGCCGTCCATCGCATCGGGCGATCAGGCCTGCAAGATCGACACGCGTGGCATCGGTCGGGAAAATTGCCATAGCGGCAGCGAACGCAAGCCCACATCCCAGATTGTTCAAGGCGGGCTCTTGACCTTCCCGTTACTGGAACCCCCATATGGCAGATCGGACAATCCCAGGAGGCCGATATGACCAGACCCGTCTCACTTTCCGTCGAGGGCATGAGCTGTGCCTCCTGCGTGGCGCGGGTTGCCCGTGGCCTCGGCTCGGTCGATGGCATCTCTGACGTGTCGGTCAATCTCGCGGCAGAGGCGGCGCGGTTTCAGGCGGATGGTCCAGGAAGCCTCTCGGCGGCGGCCACGAAGCTCGAGGCGCTGGGATATCCGGCGCGGAAAGCCACGGTGACGCTGACCATCGGGGGCATGACCTGCGCCTCCTGCGTCGGCCGGGTGGAACGGGCACTTGCCGCCTTGCCCGGGGTAACGGAGGCGCATGTCAACCTTGCTGCCGAAAGCGCCCGGGTGACCTATCTTGAAGGCGCGCTCGAGCCGACGGAGCTGATGCGTGCTGTCGAGGGCGCGGGATATGCAGCGCAGATCGCGCAGGCCGATGCGGCCGAGGACATGGCGACGCGCAAGGAGGAGGAGGCCCGTGCGCTCGGCAGGCGGGTGCTGCTGGCCGCTCTCCTGGCGTTACCGGTTTTCGTGATGGAGATGGGCAGCCATCTCATCCCCGCCTTCCATCACCTGATCATGGCGACCATCGGTCGCGAGGCGAGCTGGCTCCTCCAGTTCGCGCTGACCACGGCGGTGCTGGCCGGACCGGGGCGGCAATTCTATATCAAGGGCATTCCCGCACTTCTCAAGGGCGCGCCGGACATGAACAGCCTGGTCGCGGTCGGGACCGGCGCGGCCTACCTCTATTCGCTGGTGGCGACCTTCGCGCCCGCGCTTCTGCCAGAGGGCGTGCGTGCGGTCTATTACGAGGCGGCGGCGGTGATCGTCGTCCTGATCCTCGTCGGGCGCTGGCTGGAGGCGCGGGCGAAGGGCCGCACCGGGGCCGCGATCCGCAAGCTTCTGGGGCTTCAGGTGCGCACCGCGACCATCCTTTCGGAGGGTGAGCCGCGCGAGGTCGAGATCGAGGCGCTCAGGACCGGCGATCTGGTCCTCGTCCGGCCCGGCGAACGGATCGCGACCGATGGCGAGGTGACAGAAGGCGAAAGCCATGTCGATGAAAGCATGATCACCGGCGAACCTTTGCCGGTCGCCAAGGCGCCGGGTGCTGCCGTCACCGGCGGCACGGTGAACGGCGCGGGCAGCCTGACCTTCCGCGCCACGCGCGTCGGCGCCGACACCACGCTCGCCCAGATCATCCGCATGGTCGAAGAGGCGCAGGGCGCCAGGCTGCCGATCCAGGGGCTGGTCGACCGGATCACCCTGTGGTTCGTGCCCGCGGTCATGGCGCTCGCGGCGCTGACGGTGCTCGTCTGGCTCCTCCTCGGGCCCGATCCCGCCCTGACCTATGCGCTGGTGGCGGGTGTCTCGGTCCTGATCATCGCCTGCCCCTGCGCCATGGGCCTCGCCACGCCCACGTCGATCATGGTGGGCACGGGCCGCGCGGCCGAGCTTGGGGTTCTCTTCCGCAAGGGTGACGCGCTGCAAGCGCTGAGCGGCGTTTCCACCGTGGCGCTCGACAAGACCGGCACCGTGACGCTCGGGCGGCCCGAACTGACCGATCTGGTCCTTGCGGACGGGTTCGACCGGACCGATGTGCTCGCCCGCGTGGCGGCGGTCGAGGCGCGGTCCGAACATCCGATCGCCGAGGCCATCGTGCGCGGCGCGGCGGCGGAAGGCGCGCCGAAGCTTGATGTGCGGTCTTTCGCCTCCTTCACCGGCTATGGTGTGCGCGCGGATGTCGCGGGCCAGGATGTGCTCATCGGGGCCGAGCGGCTGATGGTCCGCGAAGGGATCGCCCTCGGCGCGCTCTCCGACGCGCAGGCCGATCTCGCCCGGCGCGGCCGCACGGCGCTTTTCGCAGCCGTCGGCGGGCGGATCGCGGCGGTGATCGGCGTCGCCGACCCGGTCAAGCCCGCCAGCCGCGCCGCCATAGCCGCGCTGCGGGCACGAGGTCTGCAGGTGGCGATGATCACCGGCGACAAGCGGGAAACGGCAGAGGCGATAGCCCGCGAGGTCGGCATCGACCGGGTGGTCGCGGACGTGCTGCCGGGCGGGAAGGTCGAGGCGCTCGACAGGCTCAGGGCCACGGGCCGCATCGCGTTCGTCGGCGACGGGATCAACGATGCCCCTGCCCTTGCCCATGCCGATGTCGGCATCGCCATCGGTACCGGCACCGACGTGGCCATCGAAAGCGCCGATGTGGTGCTGATGTCGGGCGATCTCAGGGGCGTGGTGAACGCTTTCGAGGTCTCGCGCCGCACGATGGCCAATATCCGCGAGAACCTGTTCTGGGCTTTCGGTTACAATGTCGCGCTGATCCCGGTCGCGGCGGGGGTTCTCTACCCGGCCTTCGGCCTCCTGCTGTCGCCGGTCCTCGCGGCGGGGGCGATGGCACTGAGTTCGGTCTTCGTGCTGACCAACGCGCTTCGCCTGCGCCGTGTCGCCCCGGCGATGGACGAGCGGACAAGCGAAGGAGGCATCTGATGAACATCGGCGATGTCGCGGAACGCTCGGGCCTTCCGGCCAAGACCATCCGCTTTTACGAGGATATCGGCCTGGTGAAGCCCTTGCGCGCCGCCAACGGCTACCGCAGCTTTCGCGACAGCGACCTGCACAAGCTCGCGTTCCTCGGCCGGGCCAGGGCGCTTGGCTTTTCCATCGACGAATGTCGCCTGCTTCTTGCGCTCTACGAGGACAAGGGCCGCGAAAGCGCGCAGGTGAAGGCGCTGGCGGAAGACCATCTGAGGACCATAGACGACAAGATCGCCCAGCTTCGCTCGATGCGGGCGACGCTTGCTCACCTTGTTCACTGCTGCGCGGGCGACAGCCGCCCCGACTGCCCGATCCTTGACGATCTTGCCCAACCGGCTCACGCGCCCGGGCAGGCCGCCCATCGGGCCTGACAGCCCTCGTCGCGCCACCGGAGCGAAGAGCGGCCTGCCCGGTTTACGCCACCCAAGCACTTCTCTAGACTGCGCCGGACCCTACCCGCCGAGGCACGCATGACCGACGATTCCGGGACCCGCTATCAGGTTCTCGCCCGTAAATACCGGCCCGAAACCTTTGCCGATCTCGTCGGTCAGGAAGCGATGGTCCGCACGCTGAAGAATGCCTTCGCGGCCGACCGGATCGCCCAGGCCTTCATCATGACAGGCATCCGGGGGACGGGAAAGACCACCACGGCACGGATCATCGCCAAGGGGCTGAACTGTGTGGGGCCGGACGGCAGTGGCGGCCCGACGACCGACCCCTGCGGCCAATGCGAGCACTGCCGGGCGATCATGGAAGGCCGCCATGTCGATGTGATGGAGATGGATGCGGCCAGCCGCACCGGCGTGGGCGACATTCGCGAGATCATAGACTCCGTGCACTACCGGGCGGCCTCGGCGCGCTACAAGGTCTATATCATCGACGAAGTCCACATGCTGTCGACGAACGCCTTCAACGCGCTGCTGAAGACGCTGGAGGAGCCGCCTGCCCATGTGAAATTCATCTTCGCCACGACCGAGATCCGCAAGGTGCCGGTCACGGTCCTGTCGCGCTGCCAGCGCTTCGACCTGCGCCGGATCGAGCCCGAGGTGATGATCGCGCTGCTGCGCAGGATCGCCGGTGCCGAAGGCGCCTCGATCAGCGACGAGGCGCTCGCGCTCATCACGCGGGCGGCGGAAGGCTCGGCGCGGGATGCGACCTCGCTCCTCGACCAGGCGATCAGCCATGGAGCGGGCGAAACGACGGCAGATCAGGTCCGCGCGATGCTGGGCCTCGCCGACCGTGGCCGGGTTCTCGACCTTTTCGACATGATCCTGAAGGGCGAGGCGGCGGCGGCTCTGGCGGAACTGTCGGCGCAATATGCCGACGGCGCCGATCCGATGGCGGTGCTGCGCGACCTGGCGGAAGTCACCCACTGGATATCGGTGATCAAGATCACGCCCGAGGCCGCCGACGACCCGACCGTGCCCCCCGACGAAAAGGCGCGCGGCCTTGCCATGGCGGATGCCCTGCCGATGCGGGTCCTGACCCGGATGTGGCAGATGCTGTTGAAAGCGATCGAGGAGGTGGCACAGGCACCAAACGCGATGATGGCCGCCGAGATGGCGGTGATCCGCCTCACTCATGTCGCCGACCTGCCGGACCCCGAACAACTGCTGCGCCGCCTGTCCGATGGCCCCGGCCCCACCACCCCCAGCCCCACCGGGCGCGGCCCCGCGCCGGGCGGGATGGTGACCCATGCCGCGCCCCGCGCCACTGCCACATCGGCGCCAACGGCGTCGGGCGCCGCTACCGCGCTCGCCATCGCGCCCGATGTCGCGCTGGCGCGCTATGCGACCTTCCCGGCTGTCGTCGAGTTGATCCGCGCCAACCGCGACGTGAAACTTCTGATGGAGGTCGAGACCCATCTGCGCCTCGTCCAATACGCGCCGGGCCGGATCGAGTTCGAACCGACTGCGGGCGCCCCGCGCGGTCTGGCGGCGACCCTCGCCCAGCGCCTGCAAAGCTGGACCGGCACGCGCTGGGGTGTTTCGGTGGTGGCCGAAGGCGGCCAGCCGACCATCGCGGAAACCCGCAACGCCGCCGAGATTGCCGCCCGCAGCGAGGCCATGCTGAACCCGATCGTCCAGGCGGTCTTCGCCGCCTTTCCCGAGGCGGCAATCACCGCCGTTCGCACGCCCGAGGAAACGCGCACCCAGGCAGCCCTGACGGCGCTGCCGGAGGTCGAGGATGAATGGGACCCGTTCGAGGATGGGTGAGGCAAACACCCGACCGGTCGCGGACATATTGAACGATGTCAAGAAGCTCGCCGTCGAATATTATCACGCAACCGGCAAGCCCCTCGGAGTGACGGGTGAGATCGCGGAATTCGAAGCCGCGCGCGTTCTTGGCCTTACCCTCGCCGAGGC
>JAWKWX010000036.1:0-18306 GCA_041397305.1 Paracoccaceae bacterium
CCCACCGCAACCGCTGGCGCGGACGGCACGGTGTGGCCGGAGGAGTGGCCAGCGGGGGCGAGGAATGGAAACGCGTCCAAGGGAATCACCATGACTTCTGCCATTGCCCGCCGACCATCCGCGAAGCCGGTTACCGCTTCTTTACCGCCATCTGGTCTGATCGGCGGAAATAGCTTGGATTGGAACGATCCATGAAGATCGACAGCACCGCCGCCCCCGCCCCCAGCCGCCTGCCCGCGCTCGATGAGGCCGCCCTGCGCCGCGCCGCGCAGGATTTCGAGGCCGCTTTCCTCGCCGAAATGCTGAAACCGATGGGGGCCGCCACCGCGCGGCAATCCTTTGGCGGCGGTATCGGCGAAGAGCAATATGCAAGCTTCATGCTGGAGGAAGAGGCCAAGGCCATGGTCCGCAAGGGCGGCATCGGCCTGTCGGAAAGCATTTTCGAGGCGCTGAAAGCCCGCGCCGAGGCAGCCACAGGGGGCAGGCAATGACCGAGATCGATGAACTGGCCGCGATTCTGACCGAGGAGCGGGCGCTTTTGAAGACCGGCCGTATCGCGGCGCTCGCCGAGGCGGGCGCACGCAAGGCCGCGCTTGTCGACCGCCTCCTGTCGCATCCGCCCACGGGCGGGGCGGGGCGGGCCGCACTCGCGCGGCTTGCCGCCGAGGCGCGGGTGAACGAGCGGCTGATCGGCGCGGCCCTTCGCGGTGTGCAGGCGGCGGCCGGGCGGCTCCGGGCGGTGCGTGACGCGGCCGAGGGGCTGACCGCCTATACCGCCGACGGCAGGAGCGTGCGCCACACGACCCGCCCCGGAACGGTCGAGAAGCGGGCCTGACCCCGATGATCCGGATTGCTCAACTTCTAGACATTCGGCGCGACCGCCGCAGGCGCAGCTTAGCGAAACGTTAGCCTTTCGCCCGGAATGTGGGCTTCGCGCTCCGGTTGGGGTGGCGCGGGGTCAGGGCGAAGGCCTTCTTCCGCAACGGTCAGAACACCGGCACGGCCCGCTTTCGGGCTCTCTTTGGCGCGGGTGCAAAGCACCCCCTTTCGAAGGAACAGATGATGTCCAGCATTCTGACGAACACCAGCTCCATGGTCGCGCTGCAGACCCTGCGGTCGGTGAATTCCAACCTGATGAAGACCCAGGACGAGATTTCGACCGGCAAATCCGTGGCCTCGGCCAAGGACAATTCGGCGGTCTGGGCCATTTCCAAGGTGATGGAAGCCGACGTGAAGGGCTTCAAGGGGATCTCGGCGAGCCTATCGCTCGGTGAATCGACCGTCGCCGTGGCCCGTCAGGCTTCCGAAACGGTGACCGAGCTTCTGACCGACATCAAGGGCAAGATCGTCGCCGCGCAGGAAGACAATGTCGACCGGGCAAAGATCCAGACAGACATCGTCGCGCTTCGCGACCAGATCAAGACGGTGGTCGGGGCCGCGCAGTTCAATGGCCTGAACCTCGTGGACGGCTCGCAGACGACCGTTGATGTGCTCGCCTCGCTCGACCGCCAGTCGAACGGCACGGTGACCACATCGTCGATCACCATCACTGCGCAGGACCTGTCGGTCGGCGGCTATGTGGCCTCCAGCATCTTCAGCGCCTCGACCGGCGGCACCATCTCGACCGACGGCGATACATTCGTGGCCTCGCTCGACCAGGGCGGCGGTTCGGACGACATCACCATCGCGAACGGCGGCACCTGGGCCGCGGGCGATCAGGTCTCGATCTCGATCGGCAGCAAGACCGCGACCTATACGGTGACGGCGAACGATGTGCTTGCCGCCTCTTCGACCGACGATCTTGTGGCCGTCGGGCTGAAGAATGCGATCGATGCGCTCGGCATCTCGAACTTCACCGTCGATTACGACAGCGCCAATGCCGGCGAACTGGTGTTCACCAACAATGGCACGGCCGATCTCGCGATCAGCGGCCAGTTCAAGAATGCGGGCTCTGGCGGTCTCGGCATTCTGTCCACGATAGACGTCTCGACCGCGTCCGGCGCTGCCGCCGCGCTCGGCAGCATCGAAAGCCTGATCCAGACCGGGATCGACGCCGCGGCGGAATTCGGCTCGGCCCAAAGCCGGATCGACATCCAGAACAAGTTCGTGATGAAACTGTCGGATTCGCTCAAGGCCGGTATCGGTTCGCTTGTCGACGCCGACATGGAGGAGGCCTCGGCCCGGCTGCAGGCGCTTCAGGTCCAGCAGCAGCTCGGCATCCAGTCGCTGTCCATTGCGAACCAGGCGCCGCAGAACATCCTGGCGCTCTTCCGCTGATGAGACCGGGGCGTCCGCAAAGGGCGCCCCACCCGCCGCGGCAAAGACCGCAGGTGCGTACCCTAGCCATCGGAAGGTTCCGAAGTGACCGCACAGATCATGGCCCGGGCGGCCTATGCCGGCCCAACCGCCGCCACCCGCTCGCCCCGCAGTATCGAATATGACGCTTTCGCCCGCGTGACCCACCAGATCAAGGCGGCGCTCGGCCCACCCGGGGCGAATTTCGCTAGCCTGGCCCGCGCGCTTCACGACAACCGCACCCTCTGGACGGTGCTGGCGGCGGACGTGGCCGAAGCCGCGAACGGCCTGCCGGAGGCGTTGCGCGCGAAACTCTTCTACCTCGCCGAATTCACCGTGGGCCATTCCCGCAAGGTCCTGGCCGGAGAGGCGGACGCGAGCGTTCTGGTCGAGATCAACACCGCCGTCATGCGCGGCCTCAGGCAGGAGGAGGACAGGAGATGAGCGGCCTTGTGCTGAAGCTTGCCCCGCATGAGCGCGTGCTGATCAACGGTGCCGTGATCGAAAACGGCGACAAGCGTTCGCGCCTGTCGATCATGACGCCGAACGCGAATATCCTGCGGCTGCGCGACGCGATCCATCCGGGCGAGGTCAACACGCCCGTCCGCCGGGTCTGTTATATCGCGCAGCTGGTTCTCTCGGGCGATGCGAAGCCCGAGGAGGCCAAGGTGCAGATGATCCGCGGCGTCGAACAGCTGAGCCGGGCGCTCAGCGATCAGGACAGCCGCGCCCAGCTCGCCGCGGCGACCGAGGCGCTTCTCGACGATCAGTTCTATCAGGCACTCAAAGCGCTCCGCACGCTCCTGCCGAGGGAGGCGCGGCTTCTGGCCGCTGGCGGCGGATGAGCTTCGCGCCGGTCGTTCCTATGGGGGGCTACGCCGGCTGGGCCTTCCTGACGCGCACGCTCGACATCCAGAAGAGCGCCTTCCTGAAGGACGGCGCCATCCAGCGCGACGAAACCTATTTCCGCGAGAAGATCGGTGCGGTACGTACCGCCGGGGATCTCGTCTCTGACCGGCGTCTCCTGAATGTCGCCCTCACCGCCTTCGGACTGGAGGGCGATATCGGCAACAGGGCCTTCCTGAGGAAGATTCTCGAGGACGGAACGCTGAAGCCCGATGGCCTTGGCAACCGTCTGGCGGACAAACGCTATCTGGAATTTTCCAAAGCCTTCGGTTTTGGCGACTTCCGGGTGCCGAACACGGTGCTTTCGGACTTCCCGCAGAAGATTCTTGCGCGCTATGAGGCGCGGCGTTTCGAGGCAGCGGTGGGCGGGCAGAATGAGGACATGAGGCTTGCCCTGAACGCCCGGCGCGAGCTGGCCGATCTCGCCAGGCGCTCGATCTCGACGGATGCCAAATGGTTCACGGCACTTGGCTCGCCGCCCCTGCGACAGGTGATCCAGACCGCGCTGGGCCTGCCGAAGGGCTTTTCCCAGGTCGATATCGACAAACAGCTCGCGATCCTGAAGGACCGGGCCGAAAGCGCGCTGGGAACCTCCGACCTCAAGGATATGGCCGATCCGGAAAAGGCAGAACAGCTCGTCCGCCTCTTCCTTGCGCGCGCACAGATGCAGGCCGACCTGTCGGGGGCCAGGGGCGGCTCGACTGCGCTTGCGCTTTTGCAGCAGTCGCAGGCGGCACGCGGCCGCCTGTCGCTTTATCTCTGAAGCTCCGCGCCCGAAAGGATATCGGCAAGCCGCGCGAAGCTCGCGCCGGAACCTTCTGTCTCCGCCTCCGCCAGAAAGGCATCAAGACGCGGCCAGACCCGGATCGCCGCATCGACCAAAGGGTCGCTTCCGGCGGCGTAAAGCCCGGCCTGGATCATCATTTCCGCCCGGTCATAGGCACCCAGAAGCCGCCGCGCCTCGGCGATCAGCACGTTCTCCCGGTCGTCTGCCGCCGTGGGCAGCGACCGCGAGACCGAGCGCAGGAGGTTGATCGCCGGATAGCGCCCGCGCTCCGCAATCTCGCGCTCCATCACCACATGGCCATCAAGGACACCGCGCAGGACGTCGGCGACCGGCTCGTCCATGTCCGATCCAGCGACCAGCACCGAGAAGACCGCGGTTATGTCCCCGGCGCCCTCCGGCCCCGGCCCGGCCCGTTCGGCCAGCGACATGACCAGATGCGACATCGAGGGCGGATGGCCGCGCATCGTCGCGGGTTCCCCCGCCGCCAGCGCCACCTCGCGATGCGCCTCGGCAAGGCGCGTGACGGAATCGGCAAGGAACAGCACATGCGCGCCCCGGTCGCGGAAATATTCCGCGGTGGCCATCGCCGTCCAGGCGCAGCGGCGGCGGACGAGCGGCGACTGGTCCGAGGTCGCGGCGATGACCACGCTGCGCGCCATGCCCTCGGGTCCCAGAACATCCTCGACGAATTCCCGCAGTTCCCGCCCGCGTTCGCCGATCAGCGCGATGACCGCGACATCGCAGGCGAGATGGCGGGCGAAACTGGCCAGCAGCATCGACTTGCCGACACCCGAACCCGCGAAAAGCCCGACCCGCTGGCCGCGCACGATCGGCAGAAGGGTATTGAAGCAGCGCATGCCGGTTTCCAGCCGCCCACCCATCCGCCGCCGCGCAGCGGCAGGGGGCGGATGGCCGCGCAGCGGCCTGGCCTCCGGCCCCCGCGCCAGCGGCCGCCCGTCCAGCGGCCGACCGAACGGATCGACGATCCGTCCGATCCAGCCCGGGTGCGGCGCGATCTCGCCGCCGCCTGCGCGCTCGACCCGGTCGCCCAGCCGCACGCCGTCGGGCGCCTCGTCGGCCAGGATCGCGGCACCGCCCGCGTCGATCAGCACGATTTCCCCGCCGATGCGCCCGGCGCCGGTATGCAAGACGACGCGTTCGCCCATGCGCCAGTCGGGTCCCCCGCCGCCGATGCGGATGAGGCCGCCCCCGGCCTCCTCAACCCGCGCGAAGGGCCGGGTGGCGCAGCAGCCCGCAATGTCGGCCCTCAGTAGCTCCAGCGCGCCATCGGCCATTCTGACCCCCTTTTGTTCACGCTCACCCTTTCTAAACGAATCGGGGTTAAGCCTTGATTGAAAGCTCGGAGGAGAAGCCCCGATGTTCGAAAGCCCCGCAGTCATGGGCATGGCATCCGCACTGGCGCGCAATGCCGGCGCCCGCCTCGGCGCCATCGCCGAAAATGTCGCCAACGCCGATACGCCCGGCTACCGCGCGAAGGATGGCAAGCCCTTTTCAGAGGTCTATGGCACGGATCCGGGCCTGTTGTTGCGGGCCACCCGCCCCGGGCATCTGTCGGCCGCCGGTGGCGAAAGCTTCACCGCCATCTCCGACCGCCCGGGCGGGCACATGTCGCCCAACGGCAACAACGTCTCGCTCGAAGGCGAAATGGTCGCCGCCGCCGATGTGCGCCGCGACCATGACCTGGCGCTGACCATCTACAAGACCTCGCTCGGCATCCTGCGGGCGAGCCTTGGCCGCAGGTAGGCAATATCATGGGTCCGTTCGAGAATTCGCTCGCCGTCTCGGCCTCGGGAATGGAGGCGCAGGCCCTGCGCCTGCGCTATATCTCCGAAAATCTCGCCAATGCCGACACGCCCGGCTATCGCCGCAAGACCGCGCCCTTCGAGGCCGAGCTTGACGGCGGGCAGGCGACGGGGCGGGTGGAGCTTGGCCGGGTCGAACTCGACCGGTCGGACCTGACGCGGGTCTTCGACCCGGGCAGCCCGCTGGCCGATCCGAATGGCTACTATGACGGCTCCAACGTCGACATGGTGATCGAAATAGCCGACGCGCGCGAAGCGCAGCGCAGCTACGAGGCGAACCTCAAGCTCTTCGATCAGGCGCGGCAGATGTCGCAAAGCCTGCTTGAGCTGCTGCGCCGGTAGGGAGGTGATCCGGAATGGATGTGCGAAGCACTCTCGCCTCCCTGACCTACACGCGGGCCCGGCCCGCCACTGCCCCCGTCCCGGGCGGCGCCGGGCAGGCGCCCGGCGGCTTTGCCGCTGCGCTCGACACGCTCGGCCAGACGCTGCGCGCGGGCGAGGATACGGCACGCGCCGCGATGATGGGCACCGCCGATCCCCATGCCCTGGTCGAGGCGCTTGCAGCGTCCGAGCTTGCCGTCGAAACCGCCGTCACGCTGCGCGACAAGGTGGTCGAGGCCTATCAGGAAATCCTCAGGATGCCGGTGTGAGGACGCCATGAACGAAGCCCTCTTCTTCGATACGTTGCGCCAGGGTCTCTGGACCGCTGTGGTCCTGTCGGCGCCGCTTCTGACTGTCGCGCTGGTCGTCGGTGTCGCCATCGGCCTCTTTCAGGCGCTGACCTCGGTGCAGGAGATGACGCTGACCTTCGTGCCCAAGGTCGGTGCGATGATGCTCGTGTTCTGGGTGTCGATGACCTTCATGACCGGGACGCTCGTGTCGTTCTTCACCGACCGCATCGTCCCCCTGATCGCGGGTAGCTGAGCCATGGACAATGCCGTCTACAGCACGCTGAACCGCCAGTCGGGCCTGATGCGCGAAATGCAGGCGGTGGCGAACAATATCGCCAACCTCTCCACCACCGGCTTCAAGCGCGAGGGCGTGATCTTCGCAGAATATGTGGCCGCGCTGGACGGGTCCGAACCCTCGCTCTCCATGGCCACCGCCGAAGGGCGGGAGATCAACCTGTCGCAGGGCGTCCTGCAGGCCACCGGCGGCGCCTTCGATCTGGCGATCGAGGGGGACGGGTTCTTTCTGATCGAGACGCCGCAGGGCAACCAGCTGACCCGCGCGGGCGGCTTCACCCGTTCGGCCGAGGGCGAACTGATGACCGCCGACGGCTTTCGACTGCTCGACGCGGGCGCCGGGCCGATCCAGGTTCCGGTCGAGGCCGGGACCATCACCATCGCCCAGGACGGCACGATTTCCGCCGCCGGTCAGCCGATCGGCCAGATCGGCCTCTTCCTGCCCGCCGATCCGAAGGAGCTGATCCATCAGGGCGGCACCCGCTTTTCGACAGCCACGCCACCCGATCCGATGGAAGGCGGAACGATCTTTCAGGGATTTCTGGAAAATTCGAATGTCAACCCAGTGACCGAGATTACCCGCATGATCGCGGTGCAGCGCGCCTATGAGGCTGGCCAGAATTTCCTCGAGGCGGAGGACAGCCGCATCCGCTCCGTCACCCAGACGCTCGGCAGGTAGGAGACGAGATGCGCGCCCTTCAGATCGCCTCGACAGGCATGACCGCCCAGAGCCTGAGGGTCGAGGTCATCTCGAACAACCTCGCCAACATGTCGACGACCGGCTACAGCCCGCGCCGCGCCGAATTCGCCGACCTGCACTATCAGCAGATGACACCCCCCGGCGCGGTCAGCGCCTCGGACGGTACGGTGGTGCCGACCGGCATCCAGATCGGCCTTGGCGTCCGGCCGGTCGCGGTGACGATCAATATCTCGCAAGGCACGCTCTCCTCGACCAACGGCGATCTCGACGTTGCCATCGAAGGCATGGGCTATCTGGAGGTGACGCTGCCCTCGGGGCTTTCCGCCTATACCCGCGACGGCTCGCTCAAACGCTCGCCCGATGGCCAGATCGTGACGTCGGAGGGTTATCCGCTGGCACCCGGCATCACCATTCCCGACGATACCCGCAATATTTCGATCAATCCGTCGGGCGAGGTCTATGCCTATTTCGCCGACCGGGTCGATCCGGAGCTGCTGGGCCAACTGACGCTCGCAAATTTCACCAACGAGAAGGGCCTGCAGGCAACCGGGTCGAACCTCTTTCTCGAAACCGCCGCCTCGGGCCCCGCACAGGTCGGCGCGCCGGGCGAGAACGGGCTTGGCGCCATCCGCCAGTTCTTCCTCGAATCCAGTTCGGTCGATCCGGTGCGCGAGATCACCGACCTGATCGAGGCGCAGCGCGGCTACGAGATGAATGCCAAGGTCATCACCGCCGCCGACCAGATGCTCGGCGCCACCACGCAGATCCGCTGATGCGCGCGCTCCTGTTCCTCATCGCCCTCCTGCCCGCGCCGCTTGCCGCCGAAACTCTGGTCGCGGCGCGCACGATCCCGGCGCGGACGATCCTTGCGGTCGAGGATCTGGAGCCGGGCCTGAAACCGGTCGCGGGCGCGATCGAGGATCCTGCAGAGGCGATTGGGATGGAGGCGCGCATCACCATCTACAAGGGCTTCCCGATCTTTGCCGAAAAGCTCGCCGCACCCGCGCTTGTCGAACGCAATGCGAGGGTGACGCTGCTCTACCGGGCCGGGGGCCTGTCGATCACCGCCGAGGGCCGGTCGCTGGTCCGCGCCGGGGCGGGCGAGGTGATCCGCGTCCTGAACGTCGCCTCCCGCACCACCGTCACCGGTACCGTCGCCGCCGACGGCACGGTCATTGTCACCCCCTGACCCATGGAGCTTGCCTTGCGCCGGACCGCCCCTTTCCTTCTTCTCGGCCTCCTCGCCGCCTGCGCCAACATGAGCGAGGTCGGCAAGGCCCCGGCCTTTTCCCCGGTCGAGGGCGGCAACGAATATTTCGCGATGACGAGCGCGGGCCTGCCGCGCGAGACGGCGCGTCCGGCCGGTGGCTCGCTCTGGGCGGCAGGGCGCGGCTCGCTGTTCGGCGACCGGCGCGCCGCCCTCAGGGGCGATATCCTGACCGTGGTGATCGAGATCGACGACAAGGCGGAGATATCCAATTCCTCCGGCCGCAGCCGGTCTTCCTCGGACAAGTTCGGCCTGCCCTCGGCCTTCGGCATTCCGCAGCTTGTCGACGACGTGCTGCCCGAAGGCGCGTCGATGGCCGATGCGCTGAATTCCAGGTCCACGTCGAACTATCAGGGCGACGGGTCGGTGAAGCGCAAGGAAAAGCTGACGCTCCGCGTTGCCGCCACCGTCACCGAGGAATTGCCGAACGGCGTCCTGAGGATCCAGGGCTCCCAGGAGGTGCGGGTGAATTTCGAGATCCGCGAGCTGATCGTCACCGGCTTTGTCCGGCCCGAGGATATCAGCCGCCAGAACGAGATCACCTATGACAAGATCGCGGGCGCGCGCATCTCCTATGGCGGACGCGGCCAGATCAGCGATGTGCAGCAGCCGCGCTACGGCCAGCAGATCATCGACAATATCCTGCCGTTCTGAGGGCCCCGATGCGCAAGCTTCTTCCCATCCTTCTTGGATTGATCGGGCTCCTGGCCGGGGGCGGGGCCGGGCTGATGCTGCGCCCGGCGGCGGAGGAGGTCGTGCCGAACCCCTGCGGCGACACCGGCGGGACGTCGGGCGCCGAAGCGGGCCACGGCGAGCCGAAGGCCAGCGCGGGCGACGGTCATGGCGAGGACGGCGAGGCGTCGGTCAGGGAATATGTGAAGCTCAACAACCAGTTCATCGTGCCGGTGGTCGACAAGGGCGAGGTCAACGCGCTCGTCATCCTTTCGATCAGTCTCGAGGTGCCGGCGGGCGCGACCCAGTCGGTCTACCAGGTCGAGCCGAGGCTGCGCGACAGTTTCCTCAAGGTGCTGTTCGACCATGCCAATGCCGGCGGCTTCGACGGCGCCTTCACAAACTCCAACAATATGGAGATCCTGCACGTGGCGCTGAACGAGGCGGCCGCCAAAGTCCTGAAGGACATGGTCAGCGATGTGTTGATCACCGATATCGTCCGCCAGGACAATTGACGCTGTCAGCGGAAGAAGTAGGCCAGCACCCGGAGCACCGCCTGCGGCACTTCGTCGGACCGGTAGGTTGTGCCGGAAAGACTGGTGGCCCAGGTCACGAGCAGACCGCCGACGATCAAGAGCGTGACCGGAAGCCGCATCGTCCGGCTGCCGGAAAAAGCCGACACGAAGGCGGGCATCGACAGAAGGATGCACAAGATCCCGGCCGTAAGCGCGAAATCGGCTTCCACCTGGCCCCCTCCCCATTCCCGTCTCTGCGCGGCGCTGGCGCATCAGTATCGCCGTCGGCGCGAGAAAATCAACCGGGTGGGCGGCGCCTACTCCGGATCGGTGTTGAAGATCAGCCGTTCGTTGCAGGGGGCGACACGCAGGATGTTGGTCGTACCCTTCACGTTGAAGGGCACGCCTGCGGTGACGACGATCTGGTCGGTCTCGGTCGCAAACCCATGATCGCGGGCGGCACGCACCGCATTGACGACCGCCATCTTGAACCGGTCGACCGCCGGGGTCAGCACGCAATGCACCCCCCAGGTCAGGCACAGGCGCCGGATCGTCGCGGGCAGGGGGGTCAGGGCCAGGATCGGCACGCGCGGCCGCTCGCGCGCCACGAGACTTGCGGTCATGCCGGACTGGCTGAAACAGCAGATCGCCTTGATGTCGGTCGTCTCGGCAATCTCGCGCGCGGCCGACACGATCGCGTCGGCCACCGTCTGGCGGTTGGCGCGGCGCGAGGCCTCGATCACCTCGCGGTAGGTCGGGTCCTGTTCGACCGATCGGGCGACATTGTGCATCGTCGCCACCGCCTCGACCGGGTACTGCCCGGCCGCCGATTCCGCCGACAGCATCACCGCATCGGCGCCCTCATAGATCGCGGTCGCGACATCGGACACTTCGGCGCGCGTCGGCATCGGGCTTTCGATCATCGATTCCAGCATCTGGGTCGCCACGATCACCGGCTTGGCTGCCGCCCGCGCGCCGCGCACCAGCCGCTTCTGGATCGGCGGCACGGAATGGACCGGCAGTTCGACCCCCAGATCGCCGCGGGCCACCATGATCCCGTCCGAAACGGCCAAAATCTCGGCATAGGCTTTCACCGCTGCCGGTTTCTCGATCTTCGACAGGATCGCCGCGCGCCCCTTGGCGAGCGTGCGCGCCTCGACCACATCCTCCGGCCGCTGCACGAACGACAAGGCCAGCCAGTCGACGCCGAGCCCGCAGGCAAATTCCAGATCCGCCCGGTCCTTGTCGGACAAAGCGGCAAGCGGCAGCACCACATCGGGCACGTTCACGCCCTTGCGGTTGGAAATCGTGCCACCGGTCGTCACCGTGCAATCGGCGAAATCGGCGCCACAGGCCTGCACCTTCAGCCGGATCTTGCCATCATTGACCAGAAGCGCGGCGCCCGGCTCGAGGGCGGCGAAGATTTCCCGATGCGGCAGGCAGACGCGCGTGGCGCTGCCTTCGGCAGGATCCAGGTCGAACCGGAAGGGCGCACCCTCGACCAGGTCTTCCGAACCGTTCGCAAAGGTTCCGACGCGGAGCTTCGGGCCCTGCAGGTCGGCGAGAACCGCAATCGGCCGGCCGACATCTGCCTCGATCTGGCGGATCAGATCATGGCGCGCCTTCTGGTCGGCATGGCTGCCGTGGCTCATGTTCAGCCGGAACACATCCGCGCCCGCCTCATAAAGCGCGCGGATCGTCGCATAGTCGCTCGATGCCGGGCCGAGCGTGGCCACGATCTTCACATTCCGGTGCCGCCTCATCCCATTCCCCGACGTTAGCGCAAACTCGCTTCGCTATCGCAGAAATCCCGGCGCCGGGCAACAACATAGACCCGGTCAGACTGGACGCGTCGCGCCCGACCCATTAACCCGGTCTGCGGACGAAGAGGTGAAGGATGGCCTTTGAAATCGAAGGGGAGGACCGGCCCGGCCGCTGGCTCGTGACCTGCGACCATGCCTCGAACCGCGTGCCCGACTGTGTTGGCGGCGGCTCGCTCGGGATCGCCCCCGAGGATATGGCGCGCCATATCGCCTATGACGTGGGCGCGGCGGGCGTGACCCGCGCGCTCGCCCGCCATCTCGATGCTCCGGCGATCCTGACGACCTTCTCGCGGCTCGTCATCGACCCCAACCGGGGCGAGGACGATCCGACGCTGCTCATGCGGCTTTACGACGGGACGATCATCCCCGCGAACGCCCGTGCGGACGGCGCCGAGACCGAACGGCGGCTTGAAAAATTTCACCGCCCCTATCACGCGGCGCTGGCCCGCCTTGCCGCAAGGCGCGCCGACAGGGCCATCTGCGCCATCCACTCCTTCACCCCCTGCCTGAAGGGTCGCGCCCCCCGGCCGTGGGAGGTGGGCGTGCTTTATTCCCATCTCGACACGCGCCTCGCGCTGCCGATGGTCGCGGCCCTGCGCGATGCAGGTTATGTGACGGGCGACAACGAACCGTACAACGGCCATCTGGAAGGCGACGCGATCGACCGCCACGCCCTGCAGCACGGGCGCCCGAACGTGCTTGTCGAGGTCCGGAACGATCTGATAGCCGACGAGGCGGGCCAGGCCTTGTGGGCGGCGCGCCTCGCCCCCATTCTAGAACATGTCCTGTCCACCTCCGGCCTGTGAGGCGCCCATGCCCGCCATCGACCCCCAGACCCAGATCGAGCTTGAGGCCGCTGCCTTCCGCACGCTGCGCCATCACCTGATGGACAGGCGCGCGGATGTGCAGAATATCGACCTGATGAACCTTGCGGGCTTCTGCCGCAATTGCCTGGCGCGCTGGTATCAGGAGGCGGCAAACGAGCGCGGCATCGAGATGACGAAGGACGAGGCGCGCGAAATCTACTATGGCATGCCCTACGAGGACTGGCGCGCAAAGCATCAGACCGAGGCGGACGAGGCCAGGAAAGCCGCTTTCGACATCGCCTTCCGCGAGAATGTCGACAAGCCCTGATCCAGGCAACGGGGCAGAGTCGCGGCATGACGGATCCAGGCGCGACTGTTGCCGACCGCCGGACCATTCCCCCAACATTTCAGAATTGGCGCCTGTTTGCCGACGCAGCCGGTCATGTCACGGTGACGTAACGTCCTGCGTCTACGGTTATCGCGCCGAAGCTGCTAGCCTTGGAACATGAGCCTTCTGGACACCCGCACCCACTATTCCCGCGCCGAGTTTCTCTCGGATGCGGTGGTGCATGTGCTGGGTCTCGTCTTCGTGCTGATCTCGGTTCCGGTACTCATCACCGTCACTGCCTTTGTGCGCGGCGATGCCCCGGCGATGATCGGAACCGTCGTCTATGGCGCCACGCTGCTGCTGATGATCCTCTGTTCGGGGCTTTACAACACCGTTGGCCATGGCAACTGGTCCTGGCTTCTGCAAAGGCTCGACCATTCGGCGATCTACGCAAAGATCGCGGGCACCTATACGCCTTTCGCCCTTCTCTCCGGCCAGGGCGGCTGGCTGGTCGCGGGCCTCTGGGGTGCCGCCCTTGCCGGAATGGGGCTGAAGCTCTTCTCGCCCCGTCGCTTCCGCCGGGCTGCGCTCGCGCTCTATCTCGGCATGGGCTGGGCGGGCCTCGCCTTCGGCGGCGGGCTGATCGGCGCCCTTTCCACCCCGGTCATCACGCTGATCCTGATCGGCGGCATCCTCTATACGCTCGGTGTCATTCTCTATCTCTTCGACCGGCTGCCCTATCACTACACCGCCTGGCATGTGATGGTGCTGGCGGCGAGCGTGACGCTTTATTCCGCCGTCACGCTTCAGGTCATGCAGACCTCTGTCCTGCCTGCCTGACGGTTCCTGCCAGCCGATCGCGACCGCCCGCCAGGGCGCCAGGGTCACGGTGGCCCGGCGCCCTTGTCATTGCAGCTTGTTTGGCCAAGACTGGCGCGGAATGGCAACATCGCCTGGGTGGGGCGGCAAATGACAACAAACTGGCGCCCGCTGACCGGTACCCAGGAAAACAGGGGGGACATTCGGGATGACCCGCCGTTCGGAGCCTATGCGCCCGGCCGTTGCGTTGCGGCGCTGCTTTGGGTTACGCGCCGGTCCATCCTGCGGCGCGGTGTCTTCCGGGCGCGCATCGCGCAGTGGGTGATGCGGCTGAATGGCGGCAGAATCGACCTGCGGTTTCGCGGGGCTGCCTACCGGGTGATTGGCAATACGAATCTGATCGAAACCGGCCTCATGCTTGTGCCGGAATATAATGGCGCCGAGATCGACTTCCTTTCCGACGGCGCGCCGTCGGACGCTGCATTCGTCGATATCGGTTCGAACGTCGGCCTCTACAGCCTGCCGATCGCGCTGTCGCATCCGGCCGGACGCGTCGTCGCAATCGACGCCAACCCGCGGATGGTCAGCGCGCTATCATGGAACGCGCGCGCGAGCGGGCTGGCGAATGTCGCCTGCGTCCATGCCGCGGTCAGCGACCGCGAGGGCCGGGCCGATCTGGTGATCCGCAGGGATGATCTGGCGATCGTCGCGGTTCGCGAGAACCCCGAAGGGGCGATGCCGGTACGGCCGCTTGCCGCGATCCTCGCCGATCTTGGGCTGGACAGGGTCCACGGTCTGAAGATCGACGTCGAGGGGCACGAGGACAAGGCCCTTGTGCCCTTTCTGGAGGTCGCCGGTGACGCGCAGCTGCCGCGCCGGATCGTCATCGAAACCGCGGGGCCCGGCGAGGACTATCCGGGCTGCACTGCCGTCTTTGCGCGCCGGGGCTATGTTCTGAAGTTCCGGACCCGCAATAACTCCTGCTACGCGCTCGAGACCTGAGCCCGCGTGCCCTGTCCTGCCCCTGTCGGGACGGATGCCATACGTTGTCGGGACAGGTGCGAGACGAATGTCAGACGCCGGATTTGCGGCTTTCGTCGAGGTAGATTTCCCGCACCCGCACCGCCACCCGGCCCGGCCTTCCGTCACCGAGTTTCGCACCGTCGATCTCCACGACCGGCATGACGAAGGCGGACGCCGAAGTGACGAAGGCCTCGTCGGCACCCTGCGCCTCCTCCAGGGAAAAGCTCCGCTCCTCGATCACGATCTGCGCCTCGGCGGCATAACGGATGACCGCCGCGCGGGTGATGCCGTGCAGGATGTCGCTGGACAGTCCGCGGGTGATGAGCTTGCCGCCCTTCACGATCCAGGCGTTGTTCGATGTGCCTTCGGTGACCAGCCCGTCCTCGATGAACCAGGCATCGTCGCATCCGGCCTTCTTCGCCATCATCTTGCCCATCGAGGGATAAAGAAGCTGGGTTGTCTTGATATCGCGGCGGCCCCAGCGAACGTCCGGGACCGACAGGATCTTCAGGCCGCGCTTGGCATCGGCGCTATCCTCGGGGCGACCGGTCGTCTGGGTGAAGAGAACCAGCGTCGGCCTTGTAACCTTCGGGTCTGGAAAGAGAAAATCGCGGTCGCCGGGGTTGCCGCGCGTCACCTGCAGATAGACGCGGCCATCGACGATCCCGTTCTTCGCGACGATCTCGCGGTGGATCGCCAGCAGCTCTTCCGCTGTTGCCGGTGACGGCATGTCGAGTTCCGAAAGGCTGCGGTCCAGCCGGGCGACATGGCCCGCGAAATCGACAAGCCTGCCATCGATGACGGTCGTCACCTCATAGACTGCGTCGGCCATCAGGAAGCCCCGGTCAAAGACCGAAACCACCGCCTGATCCTCGGGGACCCAGGTGCCGTTGACATAGACTGTGCGCATGTTCCTATCCCCAAAGTTCCGGCGCGGCCGGATGAACGATCGAGCCTTCGTAGCGAAGCGGCCGGTTGCGGTCTTGGGACAAGAGAAGCGGTCCGTCAAGGTCCGTGAATTCGGCCCCCTGAGCCACAAGAAGCGCGGGCGCCATGGCCAGCGACGAGCCGACCATGCATCCGACCATGATCCCGAACCCTGCGGCCCTTGCCGCGCCCCGCACAGCCAGCGCCTCGGTCAGCCCGCCCGCCTTGTCGAGCTTGATGTTGATGAGGTCGTACTTGCCTATGAGCGCAGGCAGAGAGGCGCGGTCGTGGCAGCTTTCGTCGGCGCAGACAGGCACCGGGCGTGCCATGTGGGCAAGTGCCTCGTCCTCACCCGCGGGTAGGGGCTGTTCGACAAGCGCCACGCCAAGCCGCGAAAGGTGCGGTGCGAGGTCGGCGTAGATGTCCGCCGTCCAGCCCTCGTTTGCGTCGATGATGATCCGCGCGTTCGGCGCCCCTGCGCGCACGGCTTCAAGCCTGGGCATGTCGTCCGGCGTGCCGAGCTTGATCTTCAGAAGCGGCCGACGGGATTGCGCCGCGGCCACCGCGCGCATCGCTTCGGGTGTATCGAGCGACAGCGTGTAGGCCGTCGTCAGCGGGCCGGGGGCACGAAGGCCCGCCAGTTGCCAGACCGGCCGTCCCGTGGCCTTCGCCTCCCGGTCCCACAGCGCGCAATCGACGGCATTTCGGGCCGCGCCGGGGGGCAGAAGCGTTTGCAGCGCTGTCCGCGCCACATCGCTTGGCAGAGCGGAGATCTGCGCGACCACGCTTTCGACGGTTTCGCCGTAGCGGGCATAGGGCACGCATTCGCCATGCCCGGCGATACCGTCGCGCAGGACGGTCGCGGTAACCACCCGGGCCTCGGTCTTCGATCCACGCGAGATGGTGAAGGCTTGGGCAAGGGGGAAGGTCTCTTCCTTTGCGGTGATCATCTTGGGTCCCCCTCCCGGGCTTGACCCGGGACCTCCTGTCTGGGGGCGGCGAAGCCCCGGGTCAAGCCCGGGGCAGGGATTCTGTGACGCTGCGGCGCGGCATCCATGCTGCGTCTGCAAAAACAGCTTGCCGCCGTGCGCGCAATAATCTAGCGATTTGGCGCGACAGAGCGACACAAACTTGCGAGACGATCATGAGCTTCCGCCTCCAGCCCCCTGCCCCCGCCCGACCGAACCGCTGCCAGCTGTTCGGTCCCGGTTCGCGCCCGGCGCTATTCGAAAAGATGGCGGCGTCGGCGGCGGACGTGATCAACCTCGATCTGGAGGATTCGGTGGCGCCCGCCGACAAGCCGGAGGCGCGGAAGAACATCATCCGCGCGATCAACGAGGTCGACTGGGGCCGCAAGCACCTGTCGGTGCGCATCAACGGGCTGGATACGCCCTTCTGGTACCGCGACCTTGTCGAGGTCCTGGAGGAAGCGGGCGACCGGATCGACCAGATCATGATCCCGAAAGTCGGATGCGCGGCCGATGTCTATGCGGTCGATGCGCTCGTCACCGCGATCGAGGCGGCGAAGCTGCGCCAGAAGCGCATCAGCCTTGAGGTGATCATCGAGACGGCGGCGGGGATCGCCCATGTCGAGGAGATTGCCGCCGCCTCGCCGCGCCTGCAGGCGATGAGCCTTGGGGCGGCGGATTTTGCGGCCTCGATGGGCATGCAGACCACCGGCATCGGCGGCACGCAGGAGAATTACTACATGCAGCGCGGCGAGACGCGGCACTGGTCGGACCCCTGGCACTGGGCCACGGCCGCAATCGTTGCGGCGTGCCGGACGCATGGCGTGCTGCCGGTTGACGGGCCGTTCGGCGATTTTTCCGACGACGAGGGGTTCCGCGCCCAGGCGCGGCGGGCGGCGACCCTGGGCATGGTCGGCAAATGGGCGATCCATCCCAGGCAGGTGGCGCTGGCGAACGAGGTCTTCACGCCATCCGAGGCGCAGGTGACCGAGGCGCGGGAGATCCTTGCCGCGATGGAGGCGGCGAAGGCGGCTGGCCAGGGTGCCGCGACCTACAAGGGCCGTCTGATCGACATCGCCTCGATGCGGCAGGCCGAGGTGATCGTCCGTCAGGCGGAACTGATCGCTGGCTGAAGCCGCACATGCCGGCCCTTTGCGTGCCAACCACGAAGAAGGGCGGGACCCTGCGAGCCGCACCGGTCCTTGGGCGCCGCGCGGAAACCGTCTATGCTGGGGCGACACAGTGGAGTAACGCCAATGTGCGCCGCGGCGAACAAGGTCCAGGCAGAGTTCTGGAATGGTGAGGTCGGTCGGCGATGGCTGGCGCGCGAGTCCGAAATGGAAGCCGTCAACCGCGCCGTTACGGACTTTCTGCTGACCGAAGCCACAGACTTTGGTCCAGCTCGCATCCTGGAAATAGGATGCGGCAGCGGCGGGCTGACGCTTTCGCTGGCGAAGAGACTCCCGCGCGCCAAAGTGACCGGAGCCGATATTTCTGACATATTTCTGGAAAGGGCGCGCGCCAGAGGCGCGCAACAGCCGAATCTCGAATTCCTGCTCACCGACGTTCAGACAGCCAGCCTGCCCGGCCCGTTCGATTTCGCCGTGTCTGCGTTCGGCATGATGTTCTTCGACGACCCGCAAGCCGCTCTTGCGAATATCCGGCGCTCGATGGCGCATGGC
>JAWKWX010000037.1:0-17295 GCA_041397305.1 Paracoccaceae bacterium
GATGCCCAAGAGTCCATATCGACGGCATCGTTTGGCACCTCGATGTCGGCTCATCTCATCCTGGGGCTGGAGCAGGTCCCAAGGGTATGGCTGTTCGCCATTTAAAGAGGTACGTGAGCTGGGTTTAGAACGTCGTGAGACAGTTCGGTCCCTATCTGCCGTGGGTGTAGGAGACTTGAGAAGAGTTGCCCCTAGTACGAGAGGACCGGGGTGAACGAACCACTGGTGGACCAGTTGTCGTGCCAACGGCAGTGCTGGGTAGCTATGTTCGGACAGGATAACCGCTGAAGGCATCTAAGCGGGAAGCCCCCTTCAAAACAAGGTCTCCCTTGAGAGCCGTGGAAGACGACCACGTCGATAGGCCGGAGGTGTAAGTGCAGCAATGCATTCAGCTGACCGGTACTAATTGCTCGATTGGCTTGATTTGATCCAGTAAAAGCCAGGTTTGGCTTCAGGATCGTCAGAGGCTCTTGGCTTGGACGATGATTGATTGTGTTTCTTTCTTGGTTTGGTGGTCATAGCGCGAGCAAAACACCCGATCCCATCCCGAACTCGGCCGTTAAGTGCCGCCGCGCCGATGGTACTGCGTCTCAAGACGTGGGAGAGTAGGTCACTGCCAAACCTAGTAAGAAACACAGGTATCTCTCTGTCGATGGCCCCCGAAATCTTCTGTTCTGGGGCGACCCAATTGGCGCGGGGTGGAGCAGCCCGGTAGCTCGTCAGGCTCATAACCTGAAGGCCGCAGGTTCAAATCCTGCCCCCGCAACCACCTTTACATGCGATGACCCCGCCCCCCCCGGCGGGGTTTTCGTTTGCACCGAAAGCGTAAGGATTCCAGCGAGGTCGCCGCGCACGTCGATCTCCACCTTGCCGTCCACCGGCGCCAGAACGATTTCCTCTACCAGCGTCCTGAAAATATCGGCCGCTTCCGTGCGCTTCCCTTCGTCATCCTCCTGCAGCGCACCGTAGTGCCCGCTTGCGCCCGCCGCGTCGGCGCACCTGGAGCCGCCCCTCAGCAGTCTCGTTGTCGATGACGACCCGGATGCCGGGTTTGCCGACAGCGGCCTTGGCCACCTGGTAGAGCCGTTCTTCACCACGCGGCGAGACGAGGGCCGAACGGGCCTCGGCCCGGCCATTGTGGTTGCCATCCTCGATCTATATGGAACGCGCCTGACGCCAGTCGTGAACTTGGGCGGCGCCGTTTCCAAGATCGGGTTCGACTGGCGCGTGTCTTGATCCTGCACGGAATCTGCACGCGAGTTGCACTGCTACGGGGTCGAGAGCGCGCCGTGCGCAAAATAGGCGATGTGGGGCAGACGGGCCGACCGGCCTCGATCCATTCAAGGGCAGACCTATGAAGTTGAAACGTTCTCTTGGCCTCGCCATTGCGCTTGGCGCGGCGATCGCCACTACCTCCGCCACGGCGTGGGATAATCCCGCCGATCGATATGCCAATGCCAACAAGCAGTACACAGGCGCAGCCTGTCCGCTGGCGGCAGACAAGATCGAACATTTCGTCTATTTCAGCCGGGATCGCGATGCGATCCGCGACCATGCGTTCCTGACCAGCGATCGTTTCGTCGGCGCGCAGATCATGTATGCGTGGCGCCAGCTCGAGCCGACCGAGGGACACTACGATTTCTCGTTGATCCAGTCCGATGTCGATTATCTCGCCAAACACGGCAAGCGGCTCTTCATTCAGTTGCAGGATGCGTCCTTCTCTCCCGAGTACAAGCCAGTGCCCGACTATCTGGTGACGGGCGAATATGACGGGGCATCACCGCGCAATATGCCGACGACGGAGCCGTCGAAGGCTGGGTCGCCAAGCGCTGGAACGCCAAGGTTCAACTCCGTTTCGCGGCACTGCTTTCCGCGCTCGGCAAGCAGTTCGACGGCGTGATCGAAGGCATCAACCTCCAGGAAACCGCCATCGGCGTTTCGCCGGACACGAATTCGTCCTTCACCCCGGACAAATATGTGGCGGCGCTCAAGACCAACATGAGCGCGATGAAAATCGCCTTCCCGCAATCGACCACCATGCTCTATGCGAACTTCATGCCCGGCGAGTGGCTGCCCTGGGAGGACAAGGGATATCTGCGCGGGATCTATGAGTTTGGCGACAAGATCGGCGTCGGCATGGGGGCTCCCGATCTCATGTACATGAAAAAGGGGCAGCTCAACCATGCCTTGGCGATGATGCATGAAGGCAAGTTCACCGTGCCGCTCGGCATTGCGGTGCAGGACGGCAACTATGTCGGTGAGACGGGCTCGACGAATGTCGTGGCAAACCGCACCAACCTGGTCCCGGTCCTCCATGCCTTTGCGCAGGATTTCCTTAAGGTCAGCTACATGTTCTGGGTCAATCAGGAGCCATATTTCGACGAGGACGTCCTGCCTTGCTTCTCGGCAAAGAAGGGCTGACTTGGCAGATCCCAGGTCGTGATGGCAGAGGTCTGCGTCGCCAGGACCGATGCGGCGCGGATCACCTGAACGTGGGGCTATTTTCATCTGGGGGATTACCGGCCGAATAGGCATACTTCTTCGAAGCAGCAGCAGGAATGTCCGCCAGATCCCCTGAGATGGGCATGCGCCTGAACCGGCTCACGTTCGCGAAGCCCGTATTTCCTTGCGTCATAAGCCCTATGGCCGTCTTCGTCGCAGCGCCGACGATCCGAAAGATTTGGCTGAAGATTTCGCGCGCGTTGTGCCGCTGTGCGGCCCAAACGAGCATGTGCCAACGGGCTCCAACATGCTGTCCTGTCAGGACCTGACAGAGAATGTGCGCGCTCGAGACTTTCGAAACCAGCGGACAAGCCACCACCCAATTTCCCGCAGGCGGCGGCATAAAGTTGTCCTGGCACGACGTGACGGATATTCGCCTGTGCCGACCTCAGGCATCGACGCCGCGAAGGATGCCCTCGAGCGCTGCCAGGAACTGCGCGACTTCACCTTCGCTGTTGTAGTGGCAGACGGAGATGCGGATGCAATCCGGCAGGCCCAGCGGATCGAGGATGTTGCGGGAATAGTGATCCGCCTTGCGCGTATGGGTGCGGATGCCCTGTTCGTTCAGGCGCGCTACGATCTCTGGTGATGGCATGTCCTTCACGGCAATCGAAACCAACCCTTCGCGCGCCGGGTTGTCCACGCCGCCGATGATGGTGACGCCTGCCATCTCCTTCAGGCCCTTGAGGTTGCCGATCCCGTGGATCATCGCGTCCGTCAGTCGCTTTTCATGGGCGTGGATCGCGTGGCCTGCGGCCTCAATCCGGCGGCGGCGATCAGGCTCGTCCGATACCTCGCCACCGAGCCAGTCGAAATAGGCAACGAGGTCCGACATGGCCGCGTAGGCGCCAGTGTCGCGAGTCCCGAATTCCCAGCCCTTGGCTGGTGCGTCGATCAGCATGTCATGCGGCAGGATCGAGAGCCGGTCCGAGATCCATGCAACGCCGTAGCCGTGCCGCGAGAAGACCTTGTATGGCGATATTGCATAGCCGTCGATGCCATAGCTGTCGATATCGAGCTGGCCATGGGCGGCATGCTGGATGCCGTCGACGATGATCAGGCACGCGGGCGCGACCTTGCGTATCGCCGTCGCGACGGCCGCCACATCGACGCCCATTCCGGTCACGGGCGAGGTATGCAGGATCGTCGCCACCGCCACGTCGGGGGTGACGTGCGCTGCGTATGCATCGGCGGTTACGGTGCCGGTCGTGTCGTCATGCTTGACATTGACGTAGTCCTGCCCGGCGATTTCCGCCCAACGCCGCGCGGCTGAACGCGAGGCAGGATGTTCGAGTGAACTGCCGAGTACCTTGGCGCCTTTTGGCGCGTTGACACAGGCGGTGCGGATCATCCGGAACAGAAGTTCGGTCCCGCTTTCACCCACGAAGAACTGCCCCGACGAGGCGTTCATCAGGACGGCCATGTCAGCCTTGGCGCGGTTGATAAGGTCGACGAGCGCATGGCTCGCCGGGTTGTCGCGCCCCTGATTGTCCGGGATCGCCGCGAACTTCGCCGAGGTCTCGACGACGGATTTCAGCGTCAGCGCGCCGCCGGCATTCTCGAAGAAGATGCGGGGGCCCTGGTAGGGACATTCCTCGACATGATGGAAGCGGCTGCGGATCTTTTCGAGAAGCTCGGGGGTGATGTCGGTCATGGGTCTTTCTCGTCTGGGAACGCTTGGGGTCACAGGGCGCTGGATGCGATCGTCTGGCATAGAGTCGCCATACCGAGATGGGTGGAGCGGGGGAAGCCGTCGACGGCGTCGTCAATGATGCCATGGGTGGAGTTGATTAGGCCGGCCGCCACCATCGCGTCGAGCAGGCGTGCCTCGGCTTCGGGCGTGTGGATCAGTTTGGAATTGCCCGAACGGGCGGCAATCGCGGCCACGATCGCCGTGCAGCCCCAGTTCGAGCAGGCTGCCGTCACGAGGACGCCGCAGCCGGTCGTCGCGCCGATACCGCCACCGCATCCGCACTGGCATTTATCGCCGAAGGGCACATGCACCCGAACATGGTCAGCGACCTTGCCCATGCCGATCTCGTTGCCGCCATCGCCGACGGCGACGACCGGGATGCCTCTCAAAAGCGCCTCGTCGAAGAGGAAATCGATCCGCGCCCGACCCATCCCGTAGTCGATGCCGCGCATCGAGTGGTAGATCCCCCGGTCATTGCGCCCGACGCGCTCGGTGGAAAACAGTAGGTCCGGCGCGAGCGAGTCGAGCATCGCGGGTGCAGCAGCCCGGCCTTCCTCGTCGGTGGTGGGATAGGACATCATCACGACGGTGGCGAGGCTCCGGTCCTTCTGCGCGATACGCGCCTGATCGAGGCTGACCGGGAAGAGGCCCGCCGCCACCATGACCGCGCGGATCGCCGGAGTCAGCGTGTCCTCGCAGAGGACGATGCAGGCCGCGTTCCGCTCCAGCACCAGCGCGCGGGCAATCAGCGCCGCGCCGGACGGGCCGTCGTTCTCGCCCAGTTCCGGCGTGATCCAGGCGCGGGAAACGGAACCGGTTGTGATCACCACGGTCCCGCCCATCGGCACCGCCATCAGAGCCTCGGCAGCCGCTCCGACGAGCGAGCCGCCCTGCAGGTCACGGGCCGCAGTGAAGAGTGGCTCCACCCCGCGTTCGCCGATGTCGATGTTGACGAGCCGGTCCAGCCGGTCCTCGATCCGGGCGATCAGGTGCCTGCCGGTCATTTCCCTTCTCCGAACAGCAGCGCCGAGAACCAGGCCTCGTTCTCGAGATGCGCCGCCACCGTCTCCATCGCCGCTGTCAAGCAGGTGGCGATCGCCGTTGCCCCGCCCGCGCGCCTCACGGCGCCCGACGTAGGCTTCAGCCGGATCGAGACGCGCCCACCCGGCTGACCGTGCGTGTTGACCGTTACGAGCCCCTTGTCGCGCAGCATCAGCATCCCGACCGCCGCGGCAACCTCGGCCGGCACGCGCGGCGAACCCTGAGCGCCCCCAAGCTCCAGCACCCGCGCGAACAAGTCCTGCTCGTCGATCTTCGGGCCAAGGGCTGAACGTTGGACGAATGCGCCCCCCAGCACCGCTTCCAGCGCCTCGGACAGGTCGAGACCGTCGCGTGCCTCTTCAAGCAACATTGCCGGGGTGAAAGCCTGAAGGCTGCGCATCGCACCGACCGCGATCGGCGCGCGTGCTTCCATGCCAAGTTCGCTGGCTCTGGCGATGACCGGCACTAGAGCCTCCGCCGCGCCGCAGAGCACGCCGGCACGCGGGCCTGTCAGCCCGGCCTTGTCGGTATTGGTCACGACGAGATCGGCTCCGAACGACAGCGACGGCGCGCCACCTTGGATCACCGGGCGGAACCGCGCGCCGTAGGCCTCGTCGAGGAACACCTTGCACCCTGCCGCCCGCGCGGTCTTGACCGCTACTGCCGTCACCTCGTCGGGCAGCACTGCAAGCTCGGATGTGACCGTGGTGACGATCAAGAGCTTCGACAGGTGAGCCGCGAGCATGCGCTCCAGCTCAGGCAAATCATGCAGCTCGACGACCGGCACGCCGGCCAGTCTTGCCCCGCGCGGTACCGAGGCGTGGGAGCGGTCGCCGCCGGGAACAAGGGACAAGACTGGCTGACCGCCCGACAGGGCGAGGATCGCGGCCACGATCCCGGCGCTGGTGCGGTTGACGACCGCGACCCCCTCCGAGCCGTCGCCACCCATATGATTGATTGCTGCCTCACGCAGCTCCTCGCCGTACAGGCCGGGGCCGATCCACTCTTCGCAGAGATCGGGCAGATCGGCGGGCGTGGCAGGGAAGAAACGCAGATTGCCGGTACAGATGGCAACCTTCTCCATGCCTTCGCGCGCAACGAATTCGGCTGCGATCTGGCCGGCGCGGCGGAGGCGCCGGACCTCGTCGGCTGACGAGGCCAAAAGCCGCCCTCTTGCGTAGCCGACGCCGGGGTCAAGCTCGTTGCCGAAGCGGTCATAGGTCATCCGGCCTGCTCCACGCTGATCGTGACGGACTTGCGAAAGGTATAGGCCTCGAGCGCGCCCTCGATCGAATATTCGCTGCCCAGGCCGGATTGCTTGGTGCCGCCGTAGGACATGCCCGGAATCTGCCCACCCCCCTGATTGACCTGAATCCAGCCGGCGTCGATGGCGCGGGTAAGCCGGGTGATCCGGCTGATGTCATGGGTGAAGATGAAGGCGGCGAGCCCGTAATGGGTGTCGTTGGCCATGGCGATCGCCTCGGCCTCGGTCTCGAACGGGATCGCGACCATGACCGGGCCGAACACTTCTTCCCGTACGATGCGCCAGGTGTTGCCGACGCCGGTGATGATGGTCGGACCGGGCAGGAAGCCCGCCGGGTTCTCGACCGGGGTCTGACCGATCAGGAAACTCGCGCCTTGCGCTTCGGCCTCGGCCACGAAGTTTCGGATCTCGCCGTAGCGTTCGGCGTTGATGACGGCGCCCACGTCGACGTCGGGATCGAGTGCGTCGCCCACCTTCAGCGCGGCAGCCTTTTCCGCAACCTTGGGCATCAGCACGTCCCAGATGTCCGCATGCACGAAAAGCCGTGAGCCGGCGGTGCAGCTCTGCCCCTGCCGGGCAAAGCGCATGGCATTCGCAACCTGCTGTGCAGTGGCGTCGAGCCTTCCGTTCTCGATCGCGTCGGGGAAGACGATGGTTGGCGACTTGCCCCCAAGTTCCAGCGTCAGCTTGGCGATGCGGTCGGCGGTCGCATGTCCGATGAGCCGACCCACCTCGGACGAACCGGTAAAGGAGATCTTGTCCACCCCCGGATGCGTGGCAAGTGCTGCGCCCGCCTCTTCGCCGAGGCCGGTCACGACGTTGAAGACGCCGGGCGGGAACAGCCCATCGGCAAGCTCCGCGAGCTTCAGGATCGCGAGCGGCGCGTCCTCGGCAGGCTTCAGGACCAGGCAGTTGCCGGTGGCGAGCGCCATGGAGATCTTGACCGCGCCGAGTTGCAGCGGCGCGTTCCAGGGGATGATCGACCCGACCACACCATGCGGCTCGCGCGTCGAATAGCTGAAGAGGCCGGGGCCGAGCGGCAGCGTCTCGCCCTTCTGCTCGACCGCGACGCCGCCGTAATATTTCAGCACGCCCGCCGCCCCCATCGCCTCGCCGCGGGACTGGGTCTTGATCGCGTTGCCGGACTCGGCGGCGAGGACGCGGGCGATCTCCTCGGCGTTCTCCTCAAGTCGGCGACCGAGTTCCGCAAGGCGCTTGCCCCGCTCGGAGGCCGCAAGCGCGCGCCATGCCGGAAGTGCGGCGCGGGCGGCGGCGACGGCGAGGTCGATCTCGGCCTTCGCACCGCGTCCGACCTCGCAGATGGGTTTCCGGCGCGAGGGATTCTCGACCGTCAGCTTCCGTCCGTCCGCGGGCCAATGCCATTTTCCGTCGATATAGCATCCGGCAAGCCCCGCCTCCGGCAGTTTCGGCTCCAGCAACTCGGCCATGCCGTCCTCCCTTCAGATCTTGTTCTTCACGACCGCCCATGCGTCGTCCAGCGCCCCCTTGAAGCGCTCGGTTGCCAGGTCGATCTCGTCCTCGTTGATGATCAGGGGCGGCATGAAGCTTATTCGGTCGCCGATCGCGCGCAGGTAGAGCCCGCGATCATGCGCGTAGTCCTGCACCAATGCGCCGACTTTCCAGGTCGGGTCGAAGGGGATGCGCGCCTTGGCGTCCTGCATCAGTTCGAAACCGCAGAACAGGCCCACTCCGCGCACCTCGGCCACCAGCGGATGGTCCTGCATGGCGTGACACCGTTCGAGGAAGCGCTTCGACACCTTGCGAACATGGCCGATCAGGTCGATCTCGTCATAGATGTCGAGCGCCTGGAGCGACACTGCTGCACCGACCGGATGGCCGGCATAGGTGTACCCATGGCCGAAGACACCGACTTCGTCGGAATTCCGCATCATCTCGGCATAGAGTTCGTCCTTGAACATCAGCGCCGAGATCGGGAAGAACGCCGCTGACAGCGCCTTGGCGCAGCTTACCATGTCGGGCTTGAGCCCCCAGGTCTCGGCCCCCCACATGTTACCCGTCCGGCCGAAACCGCAGACCACCTCGTCGACGAGGAAGGTGATGCCGTACTTGCGGATGACCGCCTGCATCTCCTCCCAGTAACCCTTTGGCGGCATCAAAGCGCCGCCGCCGGAAATCGCGGGCTCGGCGAAGAAGGCCGCGACACTGTCCGGTCCCTCGCGCAGGATCACTTCCTCGAAGCTCCGCGCCATGCGTGCCGAGAATTCCTCCTCGCTCTCGCCGTCGATGTGGAAACGGTAGTAGTTCGGCAACTCGGTATGCTTGAACTCCGGTAACGGCAGGCCGAATTTGGCGTGCATGTGCGGCTGGCCCGACAGCGACACGGTCGCGATGGTATTGCCGTGATAGCCGCGGATTCGGCCGATGATCTTGCGCCGCTGAGGCTCGCCCCGGGCGGTGTTGGCGTACCAGATGAGCTTGATCGCAGTGTCGTTCGCTTCCGATCCCGAGCACTGGAACATCACCCGGTTCATGCCACCCGGCGCCAGACCGATCAGCCGCTCACCAAGCTCGGCCACGCGGGGATGCGAGCGGTTGTAGAAGGTCGGCGCAAACGGCAGCGTGTTCATCTGCCGCATCGCCGCCTCGGCGAGGCGCTCGTTGTGATAGCCGAGGCTCACACAGCCGAGACCGGAGAACCCGTCAATGATCTCGCGCCCCTCGCTGTCGTAGATGAACACGCCCTTGCCGTGCGTAATCATGGTCGGGCCCTTGTCGGCGTGGTGACGCAGATTGGTCTGCGGATGCACGTGATGGGCGATGTCCTGCTCGATGCTGCGTTTTGCGTCGACGTTCATGGCGGTCTCCGGAGAAGGAATACCGCAGGAGATCACATTCTATTTGACTGAACGACAATCTCTAAGTTTTCTCGCTTTCGTGAAACTGGTTCATCCATGGTCGCCATGAAACCATATCTTGACGTGCGCCACCTGCAACTGATCCAGGCGGTCATCGAAACCGGCCGGATAACCGATGCCGCCGAGAAGCTTGGGGTCACGCCCTCGGCGCTCTCGCACCGGCTGCGGGAGGCGGAACGGCGGCTCGATGTGCAGCTGTTCACCCGGATGCACAAGCGCCTGCGCAAGACGCCTGCGGCCGAGTACATGTCCGTCGTCGCCGACCGTATCCTCTCCGATCTGACGCGGGCCGAGGAGGATGTGCGGCGCATGAATGCGGGCATCCACCATGTCGTGCGGTTGTCGGTCGAAGCCTATTCCAACTATCGCTGGCTTCCTGCATTCCTGAAATACCTCAAGTCGCGTACCACCGGCATCGACCTGCAGATCATGGCCGGCGGCAACCTGAGCCCGCTCACCGGACTGATCAACCGCAATATCGACATCGCCGTGGTATCGGGCGTTCCGGCCCAGGCAGGCGTTACCGCAGTGCATCTCATCGAGGATCCGCTCCTCTTCATCATGGCGCCCGGGCACCGGCTGGCGGGGCGGGACTATATCGAGGGAAAGGACGTCGTCGACGAGCCCTTCATCACATATACCAAGGTGCCCGAGCCGGACCGCGAATTCGCCCGCCTGTTCCGCCCGACCGAGACCTACCCGAAATGGACAGCGACCGTGGAACTGCCCGAGGCGATCGTGGAACTGGTCGCCTCCAATCTCGGGACCAGCGTGCTGGCCGGCTGGGCGCTCCAGGCCCCTTAAGGAGGGACGCATCGTCGGTGTTCGGGTGACGCAAGAGGATCACTATTCCCTGGTCTGCCGCATTGCGCAGTGACGACGCCGATCCGGACGACCCGATCCGGATCGTCGCCGATCACCTGGCCGAATGGTGCGCGCGGCCGGGATGCGGCCTTCACGTCACCTGACCCTCACCCCTTCATGCGGGCATTGCCCGGATCGTAGAGCGGCCGCAAGCTCGCCGTCGCTTTCACCGCGTGACCGGCGACCATGATCGTGTAATTCGCCCCGGATGCGGCCTGCACGCTGCCTTCCGGCAGCGTGACATAGCCCATTCCAATCGCGCTCCCGACGGTCCAGCCATGGCTCGCCGAGGTCAGGCGCCCGACGATCTGCCCGTCGCGAAGGACCGGCTCCTTTCCGAAAAGGAGCGCTCGGGGATCTTCAAGGCGGAAGGACAGAAGCCGGGACGTCACGCCCTTTGCGCGGCGCGCGAGGATCGCCGCTTTGCCGGTGAACTCGGTGTCGAAGTCGCAGGCAAAGGTCAGGCCCGCTTCGACCGGCGTGTCATGGGGGCCGATGTCTTGGCCCCAGTGACGAAAGCCCTTTTCGATCCGGCAACTGTCGACTGCCATGCCGCCGCAGAGTCGCGGCGGAGTCTCCGCCGCCCTCACGGTCTCATAGACATGCTGGGCGAAGTCCGAAGAGATGTGCAGTTCCCAGCCGAGCTCGCCGACATAGGTGATGCGCTGTGCGCGAACCGGGGCGTTGCCGACAAAGATCTCGCCGAACGTGCCGAACGGAAATGCCGCGTCGGATAGATCGGCATCGGTAAGCCGCGACAGGAAGTCCCGCGCCCTCGGCCCCATCAGCGCCAGCGTCGCCTCGGACGCTGTGATGTTGACGGCGCTCGTTCCGCCGCCTCCGAGTTGGCTCGTCAGCCAGCGCCCGACCTGCGGCTCCGCGCCGGCCGAGGCCATGATCATGTAGCGTCGGTCGCCAAGCCGGGCCGCCGTTACGTCGGCCTCGATGCCGCCCGCCTCGTTGAACATGTGGGTGTAGACAAGCGCCCCCGGCGCGATGGCCATGTTCGCCCCGCAGAGCCGCTGCATCTCGGCCTCAGCCGTTGGGCCATCGACGAGGAATCGCCCGAAGGTCAGGTCGATCATCCCCAGATCGCCGCGCAAGGCTTCATGCTCGGCCCTCCAGGCGTCGAACCAGGGCTGGCGATCGAAACCATCGGTGATCCTGACCCCGTAAACCAGCGGCCGCTCCCAGCCATTGGCGGGTCCGAACTCCGCGCCCGCGGCCTTCAGAGCGGCGTAGAATGGCGTGCGGCGCAGGCCGCGCGCCGCCGCGCGCCGGTGATAGGGCCAATGCATCGCATAGGCGAGCGACAGGGTCTCGGCGGCCTTGGCCGCGACATAGCCTGGCGCGTTCAGGCGCGGATGGATTCGACGCGCGTCGACATCGGTCAGGTCCATCGTCATGCGGCCCGCCATGATCCATTCCGCGAGTGCCTTGCCCGCGCCGGGGCCGTTCTGGATGCCGGTGGAATTGAACCCCGCCGCGACCCAGAGCCCCGGCACCTCCGTCACCGGGCCGAGATAATACTTCCCGTCAGGCGTGAAACTCTCCGGCCCGTTGAAGAACTTGCGGATGCCTGAGGTTGCAAGCGCCGGAATACGCTCGGCGGCGGCCTCCAGGATCGGGAACAGGTGTTCCTCGTCGCAGGGCAGTTCGTCGAACTCGAAATGCTCCGGCAGTCCGCCTGCTGGCTGCCATGGCGCTGCATTGGGCTCTGAACAGCCGATAAGCAGCTTGCCCGCGTCCTCCTTATAATAGGTATATTCATCCATCACCCGGAGCACGGGCAGATCGCCGGTCACGCCGTCGATCGGGTCGGTCACGACGTAATAGTGGTTGGTGTAGTGCAACGGAATCGGGGTGCCGTGGCGCAGGCCGAATTCCCGCGCCCACATGCCGGTCGCGTTGACCACATGGGCGGCGCGCACGAAGCCGACCGAGGTCTCAATCCCGGCCACGCGGCCTTTCTCGGTCACGATCCGCTCAACCTTGGTGCCCTCGAAGACCTGCGCCCCGCTCATTCGTGCGCCCTTGGCAAGCGCCATGGTCGTGTCGATCGGGTTCGTATATCCGTCGCCGGGAAACCAGAACGCGCCCCTGGTCCCATGTGTGGACAGAAGCGGCCAGCGGTCATTCGCCTCGGTGGCCGATATCTCTTCGGCGCGTATGCCGCAGCCATGGGCGTAATCGACCTTGCGCCGCAGCTCCTCCATCCGCGCCCCGGTCAGGGCGAGCGTGATCGAGCCGTTCCGCCGGAACCCGGTGGGTTGGCCGGTTTCCTCCGCGAGCCGCTCCATCAGGTCGAGCCCGTAGCGCGCGAGTGCCGACATCACCGGAACGCCCTGCGTCTCGCTGACAAGGCCCGCGGCATGCCATGTCGTGCCGGACGTGAGCTTCTTGCGCTCGAAGATCGCCACGGACCAGCCGGCCTTGGCCAGATGATAGGCTGTGGCGCAGCCGACGATGCCGCCGCCCACGACGGCGACCTGCACCTCCGGGGGAAGTTGTCCGGCCATCGGTCTACCCTCTCGGCCGGACGTTTTCGGGGTCATAGAACGGCAGCGTGCTGACCGTCGCCCGCACCGGTTCGCCGAGCACCTCGATCTCCAACCGGTCGCCCGGCCTCGCGGCGACGGTCATATAGCCGAGCGCCACGCGCTTGCCGATGCGAAAGCCGGTGCCTGCGGAACTGACATAGCCTACGACTTGGCCATCCTTCAGGATCGGATCAGAGGACAGCGGATCGGGACCGTGACCATCGAGTTCGAAAGCGGTGAAGTGATAGTCGCGCGGCCGGTCCGCGGCGGCGACGAACGCATCGCGCCCAATGAAATCGTCTTTCTTGCAGCTTACGAACCGGTCGAGGCCGGCGTCGAAGGGCGTGTATTCGGTGCCGAAATCCGCGCCCCAGCCGTGATATCCCTTCTCGATCCGCATCGCGTTCAGGGCGTAGGAGCCGAACTCCACCATCCCCTTGTCCCTGCCTTCCCGCATGATTGCCTCATAGACCGCCACCAGATCGGTCGAGCGCATGTGCAGTTCCCATCCGAGTTCGCCGACATAGGAAACGCGAAGCGCGATCATCGGGGCGCCCGCCAGCCTGATCTCGCGCACCGACATCCACGGCGCGGCATCCTTGGAAAGGTCGGCTTCGGTCAGGGGCTGCAGTACTGCGCGCGACTTTGGCCCCATCACCATCAGTGCCGCGTCGAAATTCGATCCGCGCCGGAGCGTCACGCCGCTGTCCGGCAGGAACCGTGCCATCCAATCATGATCGCGCTGATCGGCGAGCGACGAGCCGCAGAGCAAGTACCGGTTGTCGCCAAGCCGGGCGATCGTGGCCTCGGACCAGACCTTGCCCCCGGGCGTCAGCATGTAGCTCAGCCTGACGCGCCCGACCGCTGGCATGGCGCCGCAAAAGACCCGATCGAGGAAGGCGGTCGCGCTCGGCCCTTCCACCTCGTACCGGGTGAAACCGCCATGATCCATCACGCCGACATGGTCGCGCACGCCCTCGCATTCGGCACGCACCGCATCGTGCCACGCCTCGTGTCGGAAACTCAGCTTGCCGTCGTTCTTCACCGTCCCGGTCTCGAACCAAAAGGCGCGCTCCCATCCGGCGACCTGGCCAAAGACAGCGCCCTTTCTCTTCAGCCGATCGTAGAGCGGCGTACGGTTCACCGGTCGCGCCGATTTCCAGATCCGGTGCGGATAGGGGATGGCGTATTGATGCTCATAAAGCTCGCAGGCGCGGGCAACGGCATAATCGAACGTCGCCCAATCTCCGAACCGGCGCGGGTCCCAAGCCGACATGTCCCATTCGGGCTCGCCTTCGGTGATCCATTCAGCGAGCGTCTTGCCCGCCGCCGCCGAATGGGTGATCCCGACCGGGAAGGAGCAGGCATGGTAGAAATTCGGCAGGCCGAAAGCCGGCCCGCAAAGCGGCGCTCCATCCGGCGAATATGGGATCGGCCCGTTGACGAAGCGGCTGACCCCCGCCGCGCCGAGGATCGGTACATGCTCAAGCGCTGCCTCCAGCACCTCGGCAATGTCATCGACGCGGTCGGGATAAAGCTGGCTGGCGAAGTCCTCGGGCATCCCGTCGAGCCAGGCGGGCCGCGCGGCGTGGCCATAGGAGCCGAGTAGTAGCCCGTTCCGCTCTCGGCGGAGGTAGAACATGATGTCGGGATCGCGGACGAGCGGGAAGTTCGCCGGGTTCGCTTCCAGCTCGGGCAGCGCCTCGGTCACGAGGTACTGGTGTTCCAGCGTCACCACCGGCAGGCGCTGTCCGACCATCTCGCCGACCTGCCGCCCGTAGTAGCCCGAGGCGTTGACGACAACGTCGCAGAGGACGTCGCCCTTGTCCGTGCCGACCTGCCATTCGCCCGAGGGCCGGCGGTCTATCCCGGTGACCTTGGTGAAGCGGACGATTTCAGCGCCGAGGTCGCGCGCGCCCTTGGCGAGCGCCTGGGTAAGCTGGCTCGGATCGACATCGCCCTCATAAGGGTCGTGGATGCCGCCGATGACGCTGGTGCCCGCCCGGTACCAGGGATGCATCGCTTCCATCTCGGCCACCGAGATCATCGCCATGTCGTAGCCGAGCCCCTTGGAGATGCCGACGAGGTGGTGGAAGAAGTCCATCCGGTCCCGCGTATGGGCTGGCCAGAATGCGCCGGTATGGCGGTAGGTGATCGGATAATCGACCTCCCCGGCCAGATCCTTGTAGAGCCACGCATAGTTGCCCGCGCGCATCCGCCCCAGCTCGTCGCGTAGGTCGGGATATTGCCCGCCGCGTGCCAGGTGGAGCCGGAGGTGAGCTCGGCCTTCTCGATCAGAAGCGTGTCGGTCACGCCAGCCCTGGCCAGGTGAAAGAGCGTCGAGACGCCGACGGCGCCCCCGCCGATGACGACGACTTTGGCTTGGGTTCTCATCGATTCAGACTTCCAGCTTGATGGGCAGGCGCGCGCGGATCGCGGCCTCGATGTCGGCGGGCAGGTGATCTGGCGCGGGACTTGCCTCGATCTCGGCAACGCGTGTGCGGGCGCGGTCCCAGACGGTTTTCGCGCCGCTCGTCAACCAGTCCGAAACGCTCTGCCGGTCTCCAAGCTTGGGATAGAGATACTCGGTCATCATCAGCCTCAGCGTCTGGCCGGTCCCCAGATAATGGCCCGGCCCGGTCACGACCTCTTCGATCAGGTCAAGGTCGATAGCGCCCTCGAACGCCTCGACCCCGCGCACCGAGCGCAGGATTGCGCCGCACATGTCGTTGTCGATAACCAGCGCCTCCTTGCTCGCCGCCATGAGAGAGCCGAGCATGCCAACGCTGAGGTTGATCATGTCGGCACCGGCCTGAGCCGCCAGCGCCAGGGTATATCCCTTCTCGTATCCGGCCTGAGCGTCGGCCACCTTTGCATCGGTAATGCCCGCCGAAACCGTCGAGGGCAGTCCGAGATGCAGCAGAAGCTGCGCGGCTGCGGCGCTGGCCACCGCCGCCTCGCCCGACCCGCCGGTCATTGCACCGGTGCGCAGGTCCGAGATGAAGGGCATGAACGCCAGGATGCAGGGAAAACCCGGCTGCATCATGTTGACAAGCACGAGACCCGCCAGCGATTCCGCAAGCCCCTGCGCAAGCGCGCCCGCGAGCGAAGCGGGGCTCGTGGCGCCCGCTTGCCCCGCCGAGCAGATCTGCAGCGGCATTCCAAGCCGAACACATTCCCGCATCACGCCGCAGGCCTCGGTGGCAAGCGTCAACGGCGGCACGACATGGCAAACGGACGCGAAGCAAAAGGGCTGCGCGGCAAACGGAGTGCCCCCGAGTGCCGCGTCCAGCATCTCGACCACCGGGGCGACGTGCGCGGGCTGGAAGAAACTGGTGCCGATCGGTTTCGACGTCGCCTTCATCGCCGCGAATGCGGTGTTGAGGTCGAGTGTAAGTGGATCTTCCATGTCGCGTGCGACTACCGGGCGCAGCGCGTAGTGAATACTGTCGCAGGCGTCGACGATGCGCATCAGACTGTAAAGGTCAGACAGCGTGCTGTTACGGAACGCGCCGGTGTTGGCGTCAAGCACCTGAACCGCTGCGCCGCCGGTCCCGATATGGACACGGCCGCCACCCACTTCGACGCCACGCTGGGGATCGAAGCCGGGCAGCTCGACGCGTTTGCACGATACATCAATCATATCCTCGACCAGCGCGCGCGGAAAGGTGAGGCGACCATCGGGCCGCTCCATCGCGCCGCTGGCGATGGCAAGTTCCCGTACCTCCTGCGCGTCGGTCGCGACACCGATGCGGGAGAGGATGTCGAAGGCCGCTTCGATGATCGCGCGCAAGCTGCCATCATCCAATGGCCGGAAGCGCCCCCCGAGCGGCGGGCGCGTCACGCCACCCAGGCTCTGCGCCTCCCCACGGCTCTGTCTGGTTCTCCGCATCCGCGCCTCCTGGCCACTCACTTCGCCGAAGTCTATGCGCAAGGTGGATTAGTTCAATTTTATTAGATACGAGTTTTGATGAAATGCATTCATCTATCTGGCGTTCCCTCGGCCTCGCGAACCCGACACATTGTCCAGCCGGCGCGGAACCATCCTGGGAACGGAAGCGAGAAGGAGTTGCGTGTGGCGGAATCCGATCTCGTCAGGATTGGGGCGCTGCAACTGGCGATGAGCCGTCGCTTGGTGGCGGTATTTGAAACGCAGACGACCGTTCCGATGCAACCGATCGGCAAGCCGGTGGCGGGCGGGCAATCGAGGAGGATGGGGTCGCAATCATCATCGCCAAGGCTGTCGAGAGAGCGCGAGACGGCGGCGAAGAAGGACCATTCGGGGTTCAGGTGCCGACAGCGGGCGGAGGCGAACTCTACAAAGGCCGCGTTGGCGCAGGAGAGGCGACACCGATCGTGGACCAGGCGCTTGGCTTGATGAAGTTGTCGTGGCGCATCTCTCCCAGACCATGGTCGCGGATCGAGGCCGGGGTCTGGCGGCTATTGTCGGCGATCGGCTGATGGAATCTGATTGCTTTCGCGCTGGCCCCATCG
>JAWKWX010000038.1:0-17115 GCA_041397305.1 Paracoccaceae bacterium
ACTGCCACGGTGTGCAGGCCCGGGGTGGCTGCGCCTGTGCAGGGCCTTACGCTCATCGTTTGCTCGGCATAGACGAAGCGCAGTCCGAGGCACTTCGTGGCGCGATCCTGTCGGGCGAGGAGATGGAAAAACCGGGCTGGACGCGGCTCAACCTGTCTGCGCTGGCGGATGATGCCAAGGCCGATCTGATCATTGGCGCGGTCGATCAGCTCGCCCGCAATCCCTATCCGATGATCGAGAGCTACGCCTGCGACCGGTCCACCGCCCGCTTCAGGCCGGCCAAAGCCGCCTGAGCCCGACATATTGGGGATAACTGCCGATCTGTCCCCATATCCTGTGGAACATCGTTGACTCACGCGCGCATCCGTCCAAGGATTCCTGACCCGAGGAATCAGACCGGACCTGCCCTTTGCGTTTCACGCGCCTCAGACTGAACGGCTTCAAGAGCTTCGTCGATCCGACGGACCTTCTGATCCATGAAGGCCTGACAGGCGTCGTCGGGCCGAACGGCTGCGGCAAGTCGAACCTTCTGGAAGCGCTGCGTTGGGTGATGGGCGAAAACCGTCCCACGGCGATGCGCGGCGACGGGATGGAAGATGTGATCTTCGCCGGTGCCGCCACCCGGCCCGCCCGCAATTTCGCCGAAGTGGCCATCACCATCGACAATACCGAACGGCTGGCGCCCTCGGGCTTCAACGATCAGGACCAACTGGAAATTGTCCGCCGCATCACCCGCGATGCTGGCTCTGCCTACAAGGCGAATACCAAGGATGTCCGCGCCCGCGACGTGCAGATGCTGTTTGCCGACGCCTCGACCGGATCGCACTCGCCCGCGCTCGTCCGGCAGGGCCAGATCGCCGAACTGATCAACGCCAGGCCAAAGAACCGCCGCCGCATCCTTGAGGAGGCCGCCGGTATCTCGGGCCTCTACCAACGCCGCCATGAGGCGGAACTGAAGCTGAACGGCACCGAACAGAACCTGCTGCGCGTCGACGACGTGATAGAGCAGCTTGCCCAGCAGCTGGCCCAACTCGCCCGGCAGGCCCGGCAGGCCGCCCGCTACCGCGAGATAGGCGAGGAGCTCAGGCGTGCCGAAGGCATGCTCCTCTACCGCCGCTGGCGCGAGGCCGATCAGGCGCGGCTTGCCGCCGAAACCGATCTGAAGACCCGTACCGCCGCCGCCGCCCAGGCAGAAATCGCCGCCCGCGCCGGGACGAAGGCCCGCGAAGCGGCCGAGGACCGGCTGCCGCCCTTGCGCGAGGAAGAGGCAGTGGCGGGGGCGATCCTGCAGCGCCTGATGGTCAGCCGCGATACGCTGAAGGACCAGGAAGCCCAGGCGCTGCAGATGATCGAGACGCTGAAGGGGCGCATCGACCAGCTGACACGCGATCTTGACCGCGAGGCGGGGCTCAATCGCGACGCGGGCGAGACGATCCAGCGCCTCGAATGGGAACAGGGCCAGATCGCCAAGGCGGCCGAGGGTCATGAGGCGCGGCTGGAAAGCGCGGCCTCCGAGGCGGCCGAGGCCGCGCAGGTCTTGCAGAACCGCGAAGCGGCGCTCTCGGAACTGACCGAGGATGTCGCGCGCCTTTCCGCCCGCCACCAGTCGGCGCACCGGCTTCTGGCCGACAGCCGCTCGACCGTCGAGAAGAACGAGGCCGAAGCCACCCGCGCCCGGGCACAGGCGAGCGAGGCAGAGGCGGCGCTCGCCCGCGCCAGCGCTGATCATGGGGCGGCGGAGACCGCGCAGGCCGAGGCGATCGCGGCGGCGGAAGGCGCCGAAGAGGCGCTGAAAGCGGCCGATGAGGCGCGCAACGAGGCCCAGGCGCGCGAAACCGAGGCGCGGGCCGCGCGTTCGGAAGCCGAGGGCGAGGCGGGTGCGCTTCGCGCCGAGGTCGCGGCCCTTGCCAAGCTTGTCGAACGCGAAGCGCAAACCGGCAAGCAGATGCTCGATCGGCTCAGGGTGCAGCCCGGCTATGAAAAGGCGCTGGGTGCGGCGCTTGCCGACGACCTGCGCGCGCCGGAAGTGACGGGCGACAAGGGGAGCGGCTGGGCGGTTCTGCCTGCCTACCGCGAAACGCAGGCCTTGCCGGCTGGCGCGAAGGCCCTGTCCGATCTCGTTACCGTGCCGGAGGCGCTTGTCCGCCGCATCTGCCAGATCGGGCTAGTCACCCGCGCCGACGGGTCACGCCTGCAGGCAGAGTTGAGGCCCGGCCAGCGTCTTGTCTCGATCGAGGGCGATGTCTGGCGCTGGGACGGGTTCCGCGCGGCGGCGGAAGATGCGCCGTCGGCGGCGGCCTTGAGGCTCCAGCAGCTCAACCGCCTTGTGGAGTTGAAGCGCGATCTCGAAGAGGTCGCCGCCCGCGCCGAAGGCGCCCGTCAGGCGCATGAACTTCTGACTCGCACGCTTGCCGAAGCCACCCGCGCCGACGCCGCCGCGCGCGAAGCGCGCCGCGAGGCCGACCGGCGCATGGCGGATGCCAGCCGGGCGCTGTCGCGCGCCGAGGCCGACCGTTCGATCGCGGGCGGCAAGCTTGAAAGCGCGCGCCTTGCGGTCGGGCGCCATGAGGAAGAGGCGATGGGTGCCCGCACCCGGCTGAAAGAGGCCGAAGCCGGGGTCGCGGCGCTGCCTGACCTCGACGCCGCCCGCGCCCAAGTCGAGGATGTGAAACTGACGGTCGAGGCGGCGCGCGTCACAATGCTGACCAAGCGCTCCGCCCACGACGAACTGCGCCGCGAGGGCGAGGCGCGGCTGAGACGACGGCAGGAGATCACCAAGGAAATCTCCGGCTGGAAACTGCGTCTGGAAAATGCCGAGAAGCGCACCGCCGAACTGACCGAACGCCGCGACGCGACCGAGGCGGACCTGAAGGCAGCCTCTTCCGCCCCTGCCGAGATCGCGGCCAAGCGCGCTGAACTGTCGGACGCCATCGACAAGGCAGAGGCCCGGCGCAAGACCGCTGCAGACCGGCTGGCCGAAGGCGAGACCGCCCTCAGACAAGCGGCCGATGCGGAGCGGGAGGCCGAACGCGGCGCGTCCGAGGCGCGCGAGGCCCGCGCCCGGGCCGAAGCACGCGCCGATGCCGCGCGCGAGACTGTCACCTATGCCGCCGAGCGGATCCGCGAGGAGACCGACAATACGCCGGGCACGCTTCTGCAATCGCTGAATGCCGATCCCGACCGAATGCCCGACGCCGAGACGCTCGATGCCGACGTCAACCGCCTGAAACGCCAGCGCGACGCGTTGGGCGCGGTCAACCTGCGTGCCGAGGAGGATGCGAAGGACGTCCAGGCCGAACATGACACGTTGGTGAAGGAAAAGGCCGATCTGGAGGAGGCGATCAAGAAGCTGCGCGCCGGAATAGCGGGCCTGAACCGCGAGGGGCGCGAGCGGCTTCTGACCGCCTTCGAACAGGTGAACGAAAATTTCCGACTGCTTTTCACCCATCTCTTCGGCGGCGGCGAGGCCAATCTGGTGCTCGTCGAATCGGACGACCCGCTGGAAGCGGGGCTCGAGATCATGTGCCAGCCGCCGGGCAAGAAGCTCGCCACCCTGTCGCTCCTTTCGGGCGGCGAACAGACGCTGACCGCGCTTGCGCTGATCTTCGCCGTGTTCCTCGCCAACCCCGCGCCGATCTGTGTGCTGGACGAGGTCGATGCGCCGCTCGATGATGCCAATGTCACCCGGTTCTGCGACCTTCTGGACGAGATGACGCGGCGCACCGACACGCGCTTCCTGATCATCACCCACCATGCGGTGACCATGAGCCGGATGGACCGGTTGTTCGGCGTGACCATGCAGGAACAGGGCGTGAGCCAGCTGGTCAGCGTCGACCTGAAGCGCGCCGAACAGTTGGTGGCCTGAGGCCCATGGCAGAGCCGAGCGACACTCTGACCGGGCGCTGGCTTGGCCGCTATGACTATGAGGGCGCGGCAGAGCCGGTGCCCTTCGAGGTCGATCTTCACGATGCTGGGGGCAGCCTGACCGGCGATATGAGCGAACCCAACAGCTTCCGCCCCGATCAGGGCTCGGTATTGAGCGCGGTCCTGAATGGTGACCATAACGACGGGCGCGTGTCTTTCGTCAAACGCTATCTCGGCTTCGATCAGGGCGACCACCCGCGCTACCAGGGCGAGTTGAACCCGGCGTTCACCCGGATCGAGGGGCGCTGGCATTTCCCGAAATCGCCTACGCTGTCGGGGCGCTTCGTAATGATGCGCAAACCGCGCGCGGCCGCCGAGGAAAAGGCGCGCGAAGGCGTCGATGCGACGGAAACCATCCCGGTAGACGGCCAGTAAACTGAACTGCCGCAGCGGATTGTGCGACTCCTTGCCGCGCGCAGGATTCATGTTCCGGTAATGTTCCAGTAACCGCGATTTAATGGTTAACGGCTAGAACGATCCATGAACACGGATCGGAGCCCGCCATGCAGGAAACCTTCTTCATCGCCACCCTCTTCGCCCTTCTCGCCTTTGCCGGGGTCGAGGCCGGTCATGCCCAGCCGATGAAGGTCTGCCGGGTCGGCGTGCTCTCTCAGGTTCTGGGCGGCTGCTGAACCGTCCGGCGGGTTGCCCCGCCGGACATTCAGTTGATCAGGCCCGCGTGCCGCATCGCCGCGTCGATCTTCGCCTTTGTCGTGTCGAGAAGGCCGGTGAGCGGCAGGCGCACTTCATCGGAGCAAAGTCCCAGCCGCGACAGCCCGTATTTGGCGCCGCAAAGCCCCGGCTCGATGAAGATCGCCTCATGCAGCGGCATCAGCCGGTCCTGATAGTCCAGCGCTTTGGCGAAATCACCACGCAGCGTCGCTTCCTGGAATTCCGCACATAGCCGCGGCGCCACGTTGGCGGTGACCGAGATGCAGCCGACCCCGCCATGCGCGTTGAAGCCGAGCGCGGTCGCGTCCTCGCCCGAAAGCTGGACGAAATCGCGCCCGCAGGCGGCACGCTGCTGGCTCACGCGCTCGATCTTGCCGGTCGCGTCCTTGACGCCGATGATGCGCGGCAGTTTCGCCAGGTCGCCCATCGTCTCGGGCGCCATGTCGATGACCGAACGGCCGGGAATGTTGTAGATGATGATCGGCAGTGACGAGGCGTCGTGCATCGCCTTGAAATGGGCATAAAGCCCGCGCTGGGTGGGTTTGTTGTAATAGGGCGTCACCACAAGCGCCGCATCGGCGCCCGCCTCTTCCGCCCCGCGGATGAGGCCGATCCCTTCCTCGGTCGAGTTCGACCCCGCCCCTGCGATCACCGGAATGCGCCCGGCGGCAGCCTTCACCACCTCGCGGATCACGATCACATGTTCCTCGTGGCTGAGTGTCGGGCTTTCGCCCGTGGTGCCCACGGGCACCAGCCCGTGCGAGCCTTCCGCCACATGCCAGTCCACGAGTTTCTTCAGCGTGTCCAGATCCAGCTCGCCGTTCTTGAACGGCGTGACGAGGGCTGGGAAGGACCCTTTGAACATGACACGCTCCTTGAGGATGGGGCAGAACGCCCGGATGAAAATCGCGGCGGAACCTAGCCGCATCTGCGCGCCTTGCCAAGTTTGTGTGTTGCGTGGCGCTGCAACGAGGGTAAATTTGCCGAAACAAGAACGAAGCAGACGACGAGGCAGCATGTTCCGGGTCCTTCTTGCCGCGCTGGTCGCGGTCATGTCGCTTGCGCAGACGGCGCGGGCCGACGAGGCGGCTTCGCTGCGCGCCGCCATCGCCTCGGCCGACAAGGGTGACTGGAGCGCGGCACTGGCCGAGGCGGGCGGCAGCGGAGCCCTGGCCGCGGATGTGATCGAATGGCGCTATCTGCGCGAACAGCCCGCCGCTTTCGCGGCCTATGTCGATTTCCTGCGCCGCCGTCCCGACTGGCCGGGCCTGAAGCTTCTGCGCAAGAAGGGCGAGGCGGCGATCACCGACGGGCTGAGCCCGGTGCTGATCATTTCCTACTTTGCCGACGAGCCGCCGCAAACCGGGCAGGGCAGCCTTGCGCTGGCGCGCGCGCTGCGCGCTCAGGGCGACGGAAAGGCTGCCGCGAAAGAGGCGGTGCGCGCCTGGCGCAATCTTTCGATGCGGCCCGAGGATCAGGCGGCCTTTCTGGCCGAGTTCGGCGAGACGCTTGCCGATCATCACGATGGCCGGATGGCTGCGATGCTTGCGGCGGGGTTGGTCAGCGACGCCAAGCGCATGCTGCCGCTCGCCAGCCCGGGCACCCGGGCGGTCGCCGAGGCGCGGATCGCCTTGCAGGAGCGCGCGGATGGCGTCGATGCGCTGATCAAGGCGGTGCCAGAGCGCATGAAAGGCTCTGCGGGCCTCGCCTATGACCGGTTCCGCTGGCGGATCGGCAAGGATCTGTATGCCGAAGCCGGGACCCTGATGCTGGAACGCTCCGGCAGCGCGGAAGAGCTTGGCGATCCCGAAGCCTGGGCCGACTGGCGGCGCAAGCTCGCGCGGAAGGAAATGCGCGAAGGCGACGCGCGCCGCGCCTACCGGATGGCGGCGAACCATCATCTGGAGGGCGGCGACGATTATGCCGATCTCGAATGGCTCGCGGGTTACATTGCCCTGCGCAAGCTTGGTGATGCGGGCACTGCGCTGAAGCATTTTTCGCGCTACAAGACGGCGGTGAACGGGCCGATCAGCCTTGCCCGCGCCGGATACTGGCTGGGCCGCGCTTACGAGGCAGCGGGGCGTGCGGGTGACGCGCAGGCCGCCTATGCCGAGGCCGCGCGCTATCAGACGGCTTTCTACGGATTGCTCGCCGCGGAAAAGGCGGGCCTGCCGCTGTCCCCCGCGCTTCTGGGTGGCGAGGCCTATCCGGGCTGGCAGGACGCTTCCTTCGCCGGATCGTCGGTCTTCAAGGCCGGCCGGCTTCTGATGCAGGCGGGCGAGCATCAACTGGCCGCGCGTTTTTTCCTGCACCTCGCCGAAGGGCTCTCTGGCGAGGATATCGGCCGGATCGCCGGCATGGCGCTTGAGGCGAACGAGCCCTACATCGGCGTCGTGCTGGCCAAGGCCGCCGCCGACAAGGGCGTCATCTGGCCGTCGGCCTATTTCCCGCTTGTGGGCCTCGATCACCTGAACCTGCCGGTGCCGACCGAACTGACGCTCTCGATCGCGCGCCGGGAAAGCGAGTTCAACCCCGAGGCCGTGTCGGCGGTGGGCGCGCTCGGCCTGATGCAAGTCATGCCCGAGACCGGCAAGATGATGGCGGCGAAAGTGGGCCTGGGATACGATCGCGGCAAGCTTGGCAGGGATTTCGACTATAACGCGACGCTCGGCTCGGCCTATCTGGCTGGTCTCGTGGAGGAATTCGGCACCTCGCCCCTGCTTGTCGCCACCGGCTACAATGCCGGCCCGGGCCGGTCACGCAAATGGATCGCGAGCTTCGGCGACCCCCGCGCCAAAGGGGTCGACCCGGTCGACTGGATCGAGGCGATTCCCTTCCGCGAAACCCAGACCTATGTGATGCGCGTGGCCGAAAGCCTGCCGATCTACCGGGCGCGGCTGACCGGGCAGGCAGGCCCGGTAGATTTCACCGGGCTTTTGAAGGGGCGCTGGTAATGCGGGTGCCAAACGCCTAATCAAAGGGGGCAACGCCCGGAGGCATCATGACCAGAGACCCGCTTTTCATCGTCGCGGCCATCGCCTGTTTCGTGGTGCTCGCCATCCTGATGACCGGCATCGGCGGCTTCGCCAAGGGCGGCGACTTCAACCGCAAGCACGCCAACCGCATCATGCGCTATCGGATCATCGCCCAGGCGGTCGCGGTGGCATTGATCCTGGCCTTCGTGCTGATCCGGGGGCGCTGATGGTCGTCCTGAACAAGATCTACACCAGGACCGGCGACAAGGGCGAGACCGCGCTCGGCAATGGCACTCGGGTCGCCAAACATTCGCTGCGGGTCTCGGCCTACGGCACGGTGGACGAGGTGAACGCCACGGTGGGCCTCGCGCGCCTGCATGCGGCGGGAGCGGAGATCGACGCAGGCCTTGCCCGTATCCAGAACGATCTTTTCGACCTTGGCGCCGATCTCTGCCGCCCCGAGATGACCAAGGACGCGGAAGCGGGCTATCCGGTCCTGCGCATGCTGCCCGGCCAGGCCGAACGGCTGGAACGCGAGATCGACGCGATGAACGCGCCGCTTTCACCCCTGCGCAGCTTCATCCTGCCAGGTGGCACGCCGCTTGCCGCGCACCTGCATCTCTGTCGCACCGTAAGCCGCCGGGCCGAGCGGCTGGCGGTCGAGCTGGCCGAAAGCGAAGAGGTCAACCCCGCCGCGGTCACCTATCTGAACCGCCTGTCGGACTGGTTCTTCGTCGCGGCCCGCGCGGCGAATGGCGGCGAGGATGTTCTGTGGGTGCCGGGCGCCCATCGCTAGGCCGTTCCTCGCGAAGAGGGGCCGCAAGGGCAGGGTGAGCGGCCCGGCCCACTGCCTGTCCGTCGCTAACAGGCCAGAACGTGGCGTCCCAGCGTCAACTCCTGTCGATTTTGCACTGTCCTCTGCGTTGCAGAATCGCTAGGAACCGGACGGGAGTTATTGCGCCGCCCGCCAGGGCGGCCCGTCTTGAGGAGATACACGCCGATGAAGGTCCTCGTGCCTGTGAAGCGCGTGATCGACTATAACGTGAAGGTCCGCGTGAAGGCGGACGGATCGGGTGTCGATCTCGCCAACGTCAAAATGTCGATGAACCCGTTCGACGAGATCGCCGTGGAAGAGGCGATCCGGCTGAAGGAAAAGGGCATCGCGACCGAGGTTGTCGTCGTTTCGATCGGCGTCAAGCAGGCGCAGGAAACGCTCCGCACCGCGCTGGCCATGGGGGCCGACCGCGCGATCCTGATCGAGGCGGCCGCGGATGTGCACACCGACATCGAACCGCTTGCCGTCGCGAAACTGCTGGCCGGCGTCGTGAAGGAAGAAGGCCCCGGCATCGTGCTCTGCGGCAAGCAGGCGATCGACAATGACATGAACGCCACCGGCCAGATGCTGGCGGCGCTTCTCGGCTGGGCGCAGGCCACCTTCATCTCGGAGCTCAAGGTCGAGGGCGACAAGGCGATCGTGACCCGTGAGGTCGACGGCGGCCTGCAATCGATCGCGGTCAAGCTGCCGGCGATCGTCTCGGTCGACCTGCGCCTCAATGAGCCGCGCTATGCCTCGCTGCCGAACATCATGAAGGCCAAGACCAAGCCGCTCGCGGCCAAGACGCCCGCCGACTATGGCGTCGATGTCGCGCCGCGCCTGACGGTCGTGAAAACCAGCGAGCCTGCGGGCCGCAAGGCGGGCGTGAAGGTCGGTTCGGTCGACGAACTGATCGCGAAACTCAAAGACGAAGCGGGGGTGATCTGATGGCTGTTCTTCTGCTTGGTGAAGTGACCGATGGAAAGCTGTCGGTCGATGCGACAGCGAAGGCGCTGACCGCCGCGAAGATGCTCGGCGATGTGACGGTGCTTTGCGCGGGCGCGCGGGCTACCGATGCGGCTGCCGAGGCGGCGAAGCTCGACGGGGTGAAGAAGGTGCTCTGCGCCGAGGATGCCGTGCTTGGCCACCGCCTGGCCGAGCCGACCGCGGCGCTGATCGTCTCGCTCGCGGGCGGCTACAGCCATATCATCGCGCCCGCCACGACGGACGCCAAGAACGTGCTGCCGCGCGTCGCGGCCCTTCTCGACGTAATGGTGATCTCGGATGTCTCCGGCATCGTCGATGCCGACACGTTCGAGCGGCCGATCTATGCCGGCAACGCGATCCAGACCGTGAAATCGTCCGACAAGATCAAGGTCGTCTCGATCCGTACCTCGACCTTCGAGCCCGCGGGCACGGGCGGATCGGCGGCGGTCGAGACCGTCGGCGCGCCCGCCAGCCCCGGCCTGTCGGAATGGATCGAGGACAAGGTCGCGGCCTCCGACCGGCCGGAACTGACCTCGGCCAAGGTCGTGGTCTCGGGTGGCCGCGGTGTCGGCTCCAAGGAAAGCTTCGACCTGATCGAGGCCCTCGCCGACAAGCTGGGCGCGGCCGTCGGCGCCAGCCGCGCGGCAGTCGACAGCGGCTATGCCCCGAACGACTGGCAGGTCGGCCAGACCGGCAAGGTCGTGGCGCCGGACCTCTATGTCGCGGTCGGCATCTCGGGCGCGATCCAGCACCTTGCGGGGATGAAGGACAGCAAGATCATCGTCGCGATCAACAAGGACGAAGAGGCACCGATCTTCCAGGTCGCCGATTACGGGCTTGTCGCCGATCTCTTTGCTGCGGTTCCGGAACTGACTAGCAAGCTCTGACCCTCGGAGCGGCCAGGATATGAATGACAGGGCCCGCCACTGGCGGGCCCTGTCATTTCAGCGTCACTTCAGATGGCGCGCGATCACCGGGATCAACGCTTCGGCCACCTCCTCGTGAACGCGCGGGCCGGGCAGTTCCGCCGCCGCGGGCGCGTCGAGCGGCGCGAAGAACATCCCCAGCGTTCCCGATGACCTGGCCGCGTCGCTTGGCGCGACGCGGATGAGGTCGGTCGCGAAGGGGCGCACGGTGTCGATCATCTTGTCATCGATCAGAAGGGGCTCTGGCCCCAGCTCATCGTCCGGCCGACCGGCAGCGCGATGATTGCCGATCGCCAGAAGCACGGTCTTCGTCGTCATCTTCTGCAGGAAAAGCCGCATGCGGGCCACCCAGGCGGCCTTCAACTCGGTCTCTACCAGTCCGAACTTTTCCGGCGCCATGCGTTTCAGCGTCAACAGCATGTGGCGGGTGAAGTGGAACTCGTTGAAATCCACCTCGCCGAAGATCGTCTTCATCAGCGCCGAGGCGCGCAGGAAACGGTCGTTGCGGCGGGGATGCACGGCATAGAACCGGTTCGACATGTTCTGCGCGCCAAGGATCTGGATCACCGCGACACGGGCGCGATTGGCCGCGTCGATGATCGCGGGCTCGTTCAGGAACACATCGGAACCCGCATTCATGTAGCCAAGGTTCACCATCGGCAGGCCAAGCGCCGCTTCCGCCAGCGCCGGATAGGGATCGCGCACATATTTCCCATAGGTCTCCGACCCGCCGAGAAAGGCGCAATACTGCCCTTCCAGCTTGCGCCGGGGCCCGCGAAACAGGAGCTTCGACGCGCCATAGCCGCACGGAAGATAGTCGAGCGCCCCCGCGCCCGGAAATTCATAGGCCATTGATCCCACCTTCAGTTCAGATTCACCCGGGATCAAGGCTTGCACGGAAGGCATTGCCAAATGCCTAATGCGATCGGGCATCGCCTCCGGCAAGGCTTGCGCAGGCCGGGCAGGGGTGCATAAGGTCGCGCGGCAGAGCGGGAAAGGACAAAAGATGGCGATCCAGTCGGTTGGTATCGTGGGCGCAGGCCAGATGGGCAACGGCATCGCCCATGTCTTCGCGGCGGCGGGCTACGATGTCCTGATGACCGACGTGAGCCAGGAGGCGCTCGACAAGGCCATCCTGACGATCGTCAAGAATTTCGATCGCCAGATTTCGCGCGGCAAGGCGACGGAGGCCGACAAGGCAGCCGCTCTGGGGCGCATCCGCACGACGCTCAGGCTCGCCGACCTCGGCCAGACCGACCTGGTGATCGAGGCCGCGACCGAACGCGAGATGGTCAAGCAGGCGATCTTCGAGGATCTGGTCCCGCATCTGAAGCCCGAGACGATCCTGACCTCCAACACCTCATCCATCTCGATCACGCGCCTCGCCTCGCGCACCGACCGGCCGGAAAAGTTCATGGGCTTCCATTTCATGAACCCGGTGCCGGTGATGCAGCTCGTCGAGCTGATCCGCGGCATCGCAACGGACGAGCCGACCTACAAGGCCCTGGTCGCGGTGGTGGAACGGCTCGGAAAGACGGCCGCGAGCGCAGAGGATTTTCCGGCCTTCATCGTCAACCGCATCCTGATGCCGATGATCAACGAGGCGGTCTATACGCTTTATGAGGGCGTGGGGTCCGTGAAATCGATCGACCAGTCGCTGAAGCTCGGCGCCAACCATCCGATGGGGCCCCTGGAGCTTGCCGATTTCATCGGTCTCGATACCTGCCTTGCGATCATGAACGTCCTGCACGAGGGGCTCGCGGACACCAAATACCGGCCCTGTCCGCTTCTGACGAAATATGTCGAGGCCGGCTGGCTGGGCCGGAAAACGCAGCGGGGGTTTTACGATTACCGTGGCGACGTACCGGTGCCGACGCGGTAACTGGCCGTCGGTAGCTTAGGAAGACCCAGATCCAGCTCCGTTCGCGTACGCACCACATCCTCCGGAGCGGGCGGAAATTCTGGCGTGATCCGGGACAGTTTTCTGGCCAACTGAGACGCCGCGAGCTTTGACGATATTGCAGATCGGGCGTACGAAGCTTGTATGAGCCTCAGACGCCCTCGACGATAACGGAATCGTAGTTGGGAGCGGAGCCGCCCCGGGTGTGTCGCAAGTTCGTGTATCCCGATGCGGCCGAGCGGGCGGCGTCCATCGTTTCAAACTCGATAACGACAATCCGGTTGTTGAGCCTACCTTCAATCGTTTCGGTTCGGCCACCGCTGACTAACAGTCGTCCACCTGTACGTTCGGTGACCTTTATTGCTTCATTCACATAGTCCTGGTAGCCGTCGGGATCGGTTACGTTGATGCTCGCGACGATATAGGCTTTCGCCATTCGAAAATCCTCCCTGACAGTGATGGCCCGTTCTTTCCTCTCAATTCTGGCTTGCTGCATAGCACGTAGGGTGGGTGAAACCCACCATCAGACGACGAACGCGCGGAACAAATGGTGGGTTGGCACCCACCCTACGCCTTGTCCTTCAACCCCAGCGTATGTTCCCTCAACCACGCCAGGAATCCCCTCGGATTGCCTTCCCAGTCCTTCAGCACGGTCGCAGGGATCGGCTCGCCGATCACCGGGCGCTGGGGTTTGAACAGCGAGCGCTTGATCTCGTGCAGCAGCAGGCCCTGGCGGATCGTGTCTGACACCTGATTGGCGATCTGGAAGGCGCGGCTGTTCTGCCCGGCGAAATAGATCGGCAGGATCGTCGCGCCGGTCGAGCGCACGATCTTGTGGGTGAAGACGTTCCATTCGCCCTCGACCGCGGGGCCCCACCAGCCTGTCGACATCGCGACCTTCCCGGCCGGGAACAGGATCACCACCCCGCCCGCCCTCAGGTGCTTCATCGTGTCCTCGCGCATGGCCAGCCCCAGTTCGCGGGCGTTCTCCTCGTGCGGGAAGGGCACGGGGATCATGAATTCCTCGACCTCAGGGATGCCGGTCAGCAGCGAACGGGTGAGGATCTTGAAGTCCGACCGCACGCGGTTGACCAGCTCTGCCATGATCATCCCGTCGACGAGGCCCGACGGGTGGTTCGCCACCACCACGACCGGGCCGGTCGCCGGGATGCGGGCGATCTCTTCGGGGGGCGTCAGGATGTCGATCCCCATATGGCGGATGGCCTTCGGCCAGAAGGGCGAGCCGACGGGCGCCCCGGACTTTTCGAACGACCGGATCAGGCGGATGAGCGTGACCTTGCCGGTCAGCCATTCGATCGTGCGGATGGCACCGGCCTTGAACGGGTTGGCAAAGGTGCCCGCGTAGGACAGGCGCCGCATCTCGTAGCGCTTGTTCCTCGGCGCCGGTGCGGGCCGGGTCTCGGAGACGCTTACCATGGCCGCGCCCCGGTCATCCTCAATGCTCCTCGCCGAAGCGGTTGGCGACGAGTGCGCGCAGCGCCTCGAGGAGCTTGTCGGCCTCGGGACCGCTGGTCACCACGCTGATCTGGGTCCCGCGCGAGGCGGCGAGCATCAGAAGGCCCATGATCGAATCGCCCGAAACGCTCATCCCGTCCTTCTCGACCGTCGCCGAGGCGTCATGCGCCTCGACCAACTCGACGAACTTCGCCGAGGCGCGGGCATGCAGCCCCTTTTCGTTCACGATATCGAGGATGATAGGGGTCATTGGCTGCCCTGCCCGGAACCGACGTAACTGTTGATGTACTTCCTGCCCGCGTCCAGCGCCGAGGCAACCGCATCCGGCACCGGCAGCGCGCGGGATTTCGCCAGCTTGATCAGCATCGGCAGGTTGGCGCCGTAGATGATCTGGCGATCCAGCGACACGCAGGCCTTGAGCGAGAGGTTCGAGGGCGAGCCGCCGAACATGTCGGTCACGACCACCACGCCGTTGCCCTCGTCGACCGCATTGGCGGCCGCCATGATCTCGGCCTGTTTCTTGGCGCGGTCGTGGTCTTCCTCAATGGCGATCGCGCGGATGCCCCGCTGGGGCCCCACCACATGTTCGACGGCAGCGAGATATTCCTTCGCCAGCCCGCCATGCGCGACGATCACGATCCCGATCAAGCCCCGCCACCTGCCATTCGTCTGGGCGAACCACCCGTCCGCCGTTCCAATTCACGATGCCTTATAGACACCTGCCAGCCGGAAGCCGCAAGCGCCTTGGCCACCCGCTCCGCCATCATCACCGACCGGTGCTGACCGCCGGTACAGCCGAAGCCCACGGCGAGGTGGCTCTTGCCCTCATCCACCTGCGCAGGCAACAGGAAAAGCAGAAGATCGCGGGTTTTTTCAAAGAACGTTGGGTAAAGCGGGTCATTGGCCACGAAGGTGGCCACGCGCTCGTCGCGTCCGTCGAGCGGACGGAGCGCGGCCTCCCAGTGCGGATTCTTCAGGAACCGGCAGTCGAACATCATGTCCAGCCCGCGCGGCACGCCGCGCTTGTAGGAAAAGGAATGGACCGAGACGGCCAGCCGTTCGGCCGCCCCCGCATCGACCCAGCGCGCGATCTCGGCCTTCAGGTCGTGCGGCGACATGTCGGTCGTGTCGATAAGGATATCGGCGCGCGCCCGGATCGGTGTCAGAAGCTCGATCTCGCGCTCGACCGCATCTTCGGGCGTGGGCGCCAGCACGAACGGATGGCGCCTGCGCGTCTCGGAATAGCGGCGCAGAAGCTCGGTCGGATCGCAGTCGAGGAACAGAAGTTCGGCATCGACCTCTGGCCGTTCGGTCAGGGCGTCGATCAGGTCGATGAGGGCGGCGACCGAGAAATCGCGATTCCTGACATCGATGCCAAGCGCGACAGGGCGCCCGATGGGCGGGCCGTCGAAGAGGCGCGGCACGAGGCTGAGCGGCAGGTTGTCGATCGGTTCGTGGCCAAGATCCTCCAGCGCCCGGATCGCAGTGCCGCGACCCGCGCCGGATGGGCCCGTCACCATCAGCAATCTGTGGCGGTTGTTCGCGGTCACGGCCCGGTCCTTGCCCGTCATCTGGGTCGGTCCTTCGATCCTAGTCCAGGCGTTCCGATCTCAGCATATGCAAGACGGCCGCTGGAAAATGCGCTCCCTCGATCCGGTGAATGCAAGGGATGGGAATGCCAAGATAGGTGCGCACATGGCGCGGGGGAAGGCGTTCGCCCTCCTTCTGCGTAAGATCGACGGTGAGTGTGACCGGGATGCGGCCCGCCGCCTCGGCCGCGAATATCCCCGCGCCGCGGATTTCGATCCGCCCGCTGAGTGCCCTTGGCGCTTCCGCATGAAGCACGCCCGAGCGCACCGAAAGAAGCGTCCGATCATCGGCAACGAGCGAACATCCGAACGCCATCAATTCAAGCGCCAGCGCGGACTTGCCCGAACCGGACGGGCCGAGGATCATCACCGCCCGCCGCCGCCAGGCGACGGTCGACGCATGGATGACTTCGGACGGCGTGTCCGTCACACCGGCAGGCCGACGACGAAGCGGGCGCCGAGCGGTTCGGAGGTGATGTCGGCATCGGTCGGACGGATATTCTCGGCCCAGATCACGCCGCCATGCGCCTCGATGATCTGCTTGGAGATCGCAAGGCCAAGGCCGGAATGTTCGCCGAACTGGCCGGGGGGGCGTTCGGAATAGAAGCGCTTGAAGATTTTGGTCAGCGCCTGGTCGGGGATGCCCGGCCCGGTATCCTCGACGACAACCAGCACGCGGCCCTCGCGCTGACGCGCCCAGATGCGCACCGCGTCGCCTTCGGTACAGAAAGAGATCGCGTTGGTGATCAGGTTGACGAAGACCTGCGCGAGGCGTGCCTCGAGCCCGGTGATGGTGATCGGTTCGGCCGGCAGGTCGGCGATGAACTCGACGCCCTTCGACCGGGCGTCCTGCCCAAGAAAATCGCTGAGATTCGACAGCATCTTCAGAAGGTTGAAGGGCTCCTCCTCTTCCTTCACCAGCTCGCTGTCGAGCCGCGAGGCGTTCGAAATGTCGCTGACCAGCCGGTCGAGGCGGCGCACGTCATGATCGATCACGTCGAGAAGCTTGTCGCGCTGATCCTCGCGCTTGGCCACGCGCAGCGTGCCGACGGCGGAACGCAGCGAGGCGAGCGGGTTCTTGATCTCGTGCGCCACGTCGGCAGCGAACTGTTCGTTCGCCTCGATCCGCTCGTAAAGCGCCGAGACCATGCCGCGCATCGCGCCCGAAAGCCGTCCGATCTCGTCGGGGCGCGCGGTCAGGTCGGGAATGCGTACGCGGTTGGGGGAAATCTTGCGGGCGTTCTTGTCGCGCCCGATTTCCGCTGCCGCCGCGAGGTCGGACAGCGGGTTGGCGATGGTGGAGGCCAGAACCAGCGACAGGCCGATCGAGACGATGATCGCCACCACGAACATCTGCAGGACCTGCTCGCGCTCGACCCGGACAAGCTGGTTGATCTCGCCCGCGAAGGAGGTGACGGCGGCAACGCCCACCACCGTCCCGTTCTGGCGGATCGGCGTGGCTACGGTGAAGGTCGCGTCCCCCAGCTCATCCTTGCCGGTATGGGCCTGTGTCGCGCCAGCAAGCGCCGCGTCCACCAGTCCGGCGGCAAGCTTTTCGGGATGACGGGTGATGTCATGGCTGTCGCCCGGGCCAAGAAGCGCCTCGATCGTGTCCCACACGCGGTTGAGGATGTCGGTGATGATGGTGGATCGCTCGTCGCGCTGCAGCCCGCTGATCAGTTCCTGCTCCGGCCGCGCCATGCCGACCGACGAGGTCACGAGTTGCCCGGTCGCGTCGTAGATGAACAGCTCGACCCCTTCGGGCAGTTCGATGCCGCCGGTCGTCGCCACCACGTCGATCCCGTCGCCGGTGACGAAATTCACCGGACCCGCAGTGTCGAGCTGGGCCTCG
>JAWKWX010000039.1:0-16252 GCA_041397305.1 Paracoccaceae bacterium
TATAGCGTGGCGTCCTCGCGCGCCGCCGAGGCCGGCATCGAGATGAACCTCGCCTATTTTGTGCCGAAGACGGGCGCGCCGATCTGGGTCGACTGCATGGCGATACCGTCGGATGCGCCGCACACCGAGAATGCCTACAAGTTCCTTGATTTCCTCATGCAGCCCGAAGTGATTGCGGCCTGCACCAACTATACCGGCTATGCGAACGCCAACGTTCCCGCGCTTGAGTTCGTGGAGGATTGGGTGCGCGACGATCCGGCCGTCTATCCCGACGAAGCGGTGAAGTCGCGGCTCTGGGCGCCGAAGCCCTTCAGCGAAGAGCAGGACCGCGCAATCACGCGGGCCTGGGCAGCGATCAAGACGGGTTGACGGGCCGGGACGTGGTCAGCACCATGCAGGCAGGTGTGCAAGCGGAACCCGTCCGCGCTAGTGCCGCCGATCCGGCGCCTTTCATCCGGATCGACGGCGTTTCCAAATATTTCGGTACGTTCCGGGCCGTCGAGAACGTGTCGCTCACGATACGGAAGGGCGAGATCTTCGCCCTTCTCGGCGGGTCGGGCTGCGGCAAGACCACGCTTCTGCGGATGCTTGCAGGCTTCGAGGAGCCCACCAAGGGTCGCGTCTTCATCGACGGGCAGGACATGACCGGCGTGCCGGCCTATGACCGGCCGGTGAACATGATGTTTCAGAGCTACGCCCTGTTCCCGCATATGACTGTCGAGAAGAACGTGGGCTACGGGCTGAAGCACGAACGCATGACTGACGCCCAGCGGAAGGACCGCGTACGCGAAATGCTGGACCTGGTGCAGCTGTCGCAATTCGCCCACCGCAAGCCGCATCAGATTTCCGGCGGCCAGCGGCAGCGCGTGGCACTGGCGCGGGCGCTGGCGCGGCAGCCGAAGCTTCTGCTGCTGGACGAACCGCTGGCGGCGCTGGACAAGAAGCTGCGCGAACATACCCAGTTCGAGCTGATGGATATCCAGCACAAGACCGGCACGACCTTCATCGTCGTCACCCACGACCAGGAAGAGGCGATGATCCTGTCGGACCGGATGGCGGTGATGGACAAGGGCGAGGTCAAGCAGGTCGGTTCGCCGACCGAGGTCTATGAATATCCGACCAACCGGTTCGTCGCGGGCTTCATCGGGTCGATCAACTTCGCCGAGGCGACCGTTCTGTCGGTCTCGGGCGATCTTGCCGCAGTCGACGTCCCGGCCCTTGGCGGACGCGTGACGGCGCGTGCCGTGCCGGGCATTGCCGCCGGGCAGGCGCTGACGCTTGCCGTCCGGCCCGAGAAGCTTACGATCAGCCGTGATCGCCCCGATGTGCCGAACGCGGTGCGGGGCGTGGTCAGCGATGTCGGCTATTTCGGCAGGGATTCGCTTTACAAGGTGCGCCTGCCGTCCGGCACGGTCCTGTCGGCCCATTCGGCCAACGCCCGCCGCGCTGCCGAGGCTGAACGTGTCGCCACCTGGGAGGATGAGGTCTGGCTCGGCTTCGATCCTTCCGCCGCCATCCTGCTGACGGGCTGAGATGCGCGATGTCAGAGAGTGTCGAAGCCAAAACCTTCACGCCGCCGCAGCGCAGTGCACGCATCCGGCGCTGGTTCAACCGCCGGGGCTGGGCCGACCTGACCATTGCCACGCCCTATGTCTGGCTGACGATCTTCTTCCTGTTGCCCTTCATGATCGTGACGGCGATGAGCTTCGCCTCGCGCACGCCGACCTCGCCGCCCTTTTCCTTCGGGGTACACGACAGTTTCCTCAATTTCGAGAATTTCGCCCGGCTTTTCCAGGACGACCTCTATCGTCGCGCCTTCCTGATCTCGATCCGCAATGCGGCGCTTGCGACGCTTCTGTGCCTGCTGATCGGCTATCCGATGGCGCTGGGTCTCACCCGAGTTTCCAGGTCGGCGCGCAACATCCTCCTGATGCTGGTGATCCTGCCGTTCTGGACCTCGTTCCTTCTGCGGGTCTATGCCTGGATGGGGCTGATGGGCACCAACAGCTGGTTCAACCGGCTGCTGACCTCGATCTACAACGGCCTCGTGCCGGACGACTGGGCGATCCGGTCGATCCAGATGATGCATACCAATTTCGCGGTCGTTCTGGTGACGGTCTATTCCTACCTGCCCTTCATGATCCTGCCGCTGTATGCGAACCTTGAAAAACTGGACCTGACGCTTGACGAGGCGGCGATGGACCTCGGCTCGCGCCCCTACCGGGTCTTTCTCGATGTGACCTTGCCGCTCTCGATCCCGGGGATCATCGCCGGGGCCATGCTGGTCTTCATCCCCGCCTGTGGCGAACTGATCATTCCGGGCCTTGTCGGGAACCCGTCTCAACCGATGATCGGGCGGGTGATCTCGGACGAGTTCGCCTCGGCGCGCGACTGGCCGATGGCCTCTGCCGTGTCGGTGGCGCTTCTCTTCCTCATGGTCGGGCCGATGATGCTTTACACCCATTTCGAGGCGAAGGCGCAGGAGAAGAAGGCGATGGAGCCATGAAGCGCCGTCCGGTCTTTCTGATGTCGGTCCTCGCCTTCGGCTTTGCCTTCTTCTATGTGCCGATCCTGTCGATGATCGTCTTTTCCTTCAACAGCGCCCGCCTCGCGACCGTCTGGGGCGGGTTCTCGACCAAATGGTATGGCAAGCTCTTCTCCAACGATCAGGTGCTTGAGGCTGCCTGGCTTTCTGTCCGGATCGCGCTGACGAGCGCTACGGTCGCCACCATCCTTGGCACGATGGCCGGCATCGCGCTTGCGCGCTTCAAGCGCTTTCGCGGCCGCACCATCTTTTCCGGTCTGGTGACGGCGCCGTTGATCATGCCGGAGGTTATCACCGGCATTTCCACGCTGATCTTCTTCATTCTCATCTCCAACCTGCTGGAGGCGACTTTCGGCTGGAAGACGCAGCGCGGCTTCACCACGATCACGCTGGCGCATATCACCTTCTCGCTTACCTTCGTGACGGCCATCATCCAGTCGCGGCTGCGCGACGCCGATATCGCGGTCGAGGAGGCGGCGATGGACCTCGGTTCGCGGCCCTGGCAGGTGATGAAGGACATCACCCTGCCGATCATCTCTCCCGCAATCCTGTCGGGCTGGCTTCTGGCCTTCACCATCTCGCTTGACGATGTGGTGATCACCAGTTTCACCACCGGCCCGGGATCGACGACGCTGCCGATCCTCATCTGGTCGAAGGTCAAGCTCGGCGTGACGCCCGATATCAACGCGCTTGCCACGATCACGGTCTGTGTCGTCGGCCTTGGCGTGATCATCGCGGGCATTCTCCTCAACCGGGCGGAGCGGCGGCGGGATATCGACGCACAGATGGCCTATCGGGCGAACGAGTGACGCGATGAGCGGGACGGAGCAGGATGAAGATCAGCGGCAGTTGCTGCATCTGACGGCGACACTGGGGGAGCCGGGGTCGGGCCGTCGCCGCTATGCTGCCGCCATGCATTTCAACCGGCGCGGCCTCATGTCGGATGAAGCACTGGAAGTCTATCGCATCTGCTCGGCGCGCGATGGCGAGGATCCCGGCGCGCTTCTCCGGACGCGCGGGCTTCAGGACGAGGTTCCCGCGTTTGACCGTCTCGGCGGCGCTTGGGCAATCCGGAATCTGATCGCCGAGGTCGGTCATTATCTTGCAGGGCTCGATGGTCCGGGCTTGGCGGAGGTGCGACAAGGGCTTGCCCGGTGGGGGGGCGGGGTGCCTCTGGTGAAGCCGGGACCCACGAACGGAATCATGGATCGCTGGCTGGACGCGGCGCTCGGTACGTTATCTTCTGAGGTTCCCGGCCTCGCGGCGGCGATCGCCGCCGCCTCCCCGCATCTCGACTGGATTGCCTACGACATATACGATCCCCGGCAGATCGGCGCGGACTTCCTGCGGGGCCATGCCTTCGCCTCGCTGGTGGGCGAGGCGGCGCCGGTTCGGGCGGATGACTGGGACATGGGTCTCTTCCTGATCGCGCCGCATGTGCTTTACCGCGACCATCGGCACAAGGCGCCCGAGCTATATGTGCCGCTGACGGGCCCGCATGGCTGGCGCTTCGGTGTGGATCGACCCCTGACGATCCTGCCCGCTCACCGGCCGATCTGGATGGAGCCCTTTCAGCCGCATCTGACCAAGGTCGGGCCGGGGCCGTTCCTCTGCCTCTTCGTCTGGACACGCGATGTGAATGATCCGGCAGAGGTGCTGGCCGCAAGCGACTGGCCGGCGCTGGAGGCACTGCGGATCGGAGCGTGATCGGGGATCGGCATCGGCATTGGGCGAGAGCCCGGAGGGAAGCGATGGAAGCGGAAGGCGGCGAACTTTACCACGCGCGCATGATCGGCATGCTCGAGGCGGTCTGGGGCGAAGGGTTCCTGTCGCCGGGCGGGCCGGATGAGGTGGCGCGGGTTCTGGAGGGTGCCGATATCGCGGGGCTCTCGGTTCTCGATATCGGTTGCGGGGCAGGGGGGATCGATCTCGCGCTCGTGCGTACGCACGGCGCGGGCTATGTCACCGGCATCGATGTCGAGGACAGCGTTCTGGCCCGCGCCCGGTCTCTGGTCGTGGCGGCGGGGCTTGAGGATCGGATCGGCTGCGTGAAGGTCGTGCCCGGCCCCTTGCCCTTCCCGCCCGGCACGTTCGACCTGGTCTTTTCCAAGGATTCCATCGTTCATATTCCCGACAAACATGCCCTGATGCGCGAGGTCTTCCGCGTGCTGAAACCCGGCGGCCTGTTCATGGCCTCCGACTGGCTGATCGGCCGGGAGGGGGCGCCGTCACCGGAAATGGCCGCCTATATCGCCGCCGAGGGGCTTGATTTCGGCATGGCCTCGCCCACCCGCTATCGCGACGCGATGGCGGATGCGGGCTTCACCGGCATATCGGTGAAAAGTCGCAACGGCTGGTATCGGCAGGTAGCGCGGACCGAACTGGCGCGTCTGCAAGGAGAGGTGGGCGCACAGGCCGCCCGGATCGTCGGTCAGCCGTTCGTCGACGAGAATATCGGCATCTGGTCGCGGATGATCCCGGTTCTGGACAGCGGCGAACACTGCCCCTCGCATCTCAGGGCGCGCAAGCCGGGGTGACCGTTCGCAAGTTGCTGCGATCAGTCATAGGTCAGTGACGCCCTTAGGGTCGGGGCGCATCCCGCTGCCCGAACCTGCCACGGGATTTACTGCACCACGAATTCGGCATGCAGCGCGCCTGCGGCATTGATGCTTTTCAATATGTCGATCATGTCGCGCGGCGAGACGCCGAGCGCGTTCAGCCCGGCCACGACTTCCGACAAGGAGGCACCGTCCCTGATCTCGGCCATCCCGATCCCCGGTTCTTCGGTGATCGAGGCCGAGGTGCGCGGCACGACCACGGTTTCGCCTTCGGCAAACGGATTGGGCTGGACGGCGTTCGGTTCCTCTTCGACCCGCAGTGTCAGGTTGCCCTGGCTGACCGCCACGCGGCTGATCCGTACCTCCTGGCCCATCACGATCGTGCCGGACCGCTGGTCGATCACCACCCGGGCGCGCTGTTCGGGCTCGACCACGATATTCTCGATCTTTCCCAGCACATGCGCGGGCGAACGGATGCCCGTTGCCGTGATGGAAAGCGCGACGGTTCCGGGGTCGGTCATCACCGCCACCGGCTTGCGGAACGCCTTGTTGATCGCCTCCTCGATCCGCGCGGCTGTGGTGAAGTCGGGGGTGCGCAGCGCCAGCCTGACCGTATCGAGGCTGCGCAGATCGAAGGCGATCTCGCGCTCCACCCGGGCGCCCGACGGGATCGTGCCCGCGGTGGGCACGCCCTGTGTCACGCTCGCTGCGTCGCCCTGTGCCGACACGCCGCCCGCAATGATCGTGCCCTGTGCGACCGCATAGATCTCGCCGTCGGCTGCGTTGAGCGGCGTCATCACCAACGTGCCGCCCAGAAGGCTCTTCGCGTCGCCGATCGCAGACACGGTCACGTCGATCTGGCTGCCTGAACGGGCGAAGGGCGGCAGAGTCGCGGTGACGAAAACCGCCGCCACATTCTTCGGCCGGAAGGTTTCGCCCGTGACGTTCACGCCCAGACGTTCCAGAAGGTTCGACATGATTTCCTCGGTGAAGGGCGCGTTCCTGATACCGTCGCCGGTGCCGTTCAGCCCGACGACGAGCCCGTACCCCACCAGATCGTTGCCACGCACCCCGTCGAATTCGACCAGGTCCTTGATGCGGATCGGTCCGGCGGCGGCGCTTGCCGCCCAAAGCGCGATCAGGCAGGCCAGAACATATCTCATCTGAGGTAATCCGCGAGCGACAGGCGCGAGAGCCGCGCGGTGATGGCGTAAAGCGTCTCGAGCTGGGTCTGCACCGCCTGCAGCTCGTTTGCCGTCTCGTAAGGGTCGGCGGCGACGATCCGGTTGCGGGCAAGTTCGAGTGCCGCGGCCTCGTTCTCGGTCCTGGTCGAGACGGTGGCGATCTGCGCTTCGACCGAACCGAGACCCGCGCGGAGCGTGGCAAGATCCGTGCCATTGCCCATCAGCCGCTGCCCGGCAATCTTCATCAGGACCGACTGACCGACCAGATCGCCCGGCAGCGCGCCCTCGGCGACAAGGGCGGCGATGGCGAGGCCCTTTAGCGTGCCGCGCAGCGTGTCGTCGGTGGCGGTGAGCGTGAGGTTCGCCTCCTCCCCCTCGCCGATCCGCAAGGGCTGAAGTGGCGTCGCGGACCCGCCGTAGATCCTATCGACATAGCCGCCGCCCCCCGGGGGCGCGTCGAACCAGGCATCGACCGCCCCGATCACGCCGGTCGCCGTCACCTGGCCGGTGATGGCAACGGCCAGCCCGTCGAGCATCTCCTGCGCGCCGAGGATCGGCTTCTGGTCGGTCGCGGTGCCGGACAGGGCATAGCGGTCGCCGACCCGGACATTGAGGGCCGAGACGGCAGAGAAGAGTTTCTGGCGCGCGTCATAGGCGGCGGTCGAAATATGCGTCGCCCCGCCGGTTGTGCCGGCGGCATTGAGCGAGGGCGCGAGATCGCTGGCGATCGTCTGCACCGTCTCGAACGCCGTCTGAAGATTTTCGGTCAGCGTTCCCGCCTCGCTCGCCGCCGTGCGGAAGGAGGCGAGGACCGAGAGGCTGTGTTCGAGCCCGGCCAGCACCTTGAAGTCGCCGCGCACGGCTTTCGACAGATCCTGCTGCCTGCCCGAACTCATCTCGAAGGTGAGGCGGTTCAGGGTTGTTTTCAGATCGGCATTCTGGCGGCGGAGCAGGAAGGTCTGCGCCATGTCGCCCTGGCTGATGCTGGTCATGGCTCAGAGTCCGATCAGTTTGTTGATGAGGTCGTCGACGGTCTGGATCACGCGGGCATTGGCGGAAAAGGCCTGCTCGATCAGAAGAAGGTTCTGCAGTTCGGCATCGGTATCGACCCCGTCCCTCAATTGCAGGTCGGTGAGGCTCGTCTGGCGCGCGGTCGTGTAGGCTTCGCGTGATTCCGCCGTCTGGCGGTTGCCCGCGACCTGCGACAGGACGTCGGCCGCGAGGCCACCGGCCGAGCGACCAGCGCCGATGAAGGGGCCCGAGGCGGGACTGCGCCGGGCCGCCAGCGCGTCGCGCAGGCTGTTGAGCAGCGTGGCATCGCCCACCTGGCCGGGCGCCGTGGCGCCAAGCCCGTCGCGCAGGTGCCAAAGCGAGCCGCCCCGGACCGGATCGACGAGCGCATTGAGGCGGATGCGCCCGGCGAGGCCTTCCTCGATCAGGGGATCGAAGGGCTGGCCCGAGTCGGTGAAAAGCGCGGGCTGGCCTGGTGCCAGGGTCGGATCGACACCCGGCGCCTCGAACCGTTCCATCAGATCGCGGGCGAGCGCGTCGATCTGCATCTGGATTTCGGGCGCAAGCTCGTCGCGGACAGAGAATTCGGCGCCGAGCGATCCGCCGCCGAGGACACCGGCCGGACCCGATGGCACCGGCTGGCCATTGATCGTCAGGCCCGAAAGCGCGCCCGAGGCGAGTGTCATGTCGGCGGTGATGACGCCCACCGGCGAGAAGCCCACGGTGGCCGGATTGCCCTCCAGCAGGATGGCGCCGCCTGTGGTGTAGAGCGCGATCTGGTCGTGATCACGCGCGACTTCGCGCACCGGCACGATCCGGGAAATCCGGTCAACAAGGCCCTGACGCTGGTCCATCAGCGCCGTCGCATCGCGCCCGGAGGCGCGCGCGGCGAGGATGTCGGCATTCAGCGCGTCGGTCTGGATCAGCAGCGTGTTCAGCGCGTCCACCTCGGTCGCGATCGCGTCGTCGGCATCCATCCGCGCCCGTTGCAACATATCGGTGAGGCCGTTGAACTTTGCGGCCAGATCGTTTGCGGCACCGACGACCGCCTGCAGCCGCGCCTGCGAATCCGGGCGGCTCGCCGCCTGAACGATGGCCGCATCGAAGTCGGCATAAAGCCCGCCGAGCGATCCGGCATCGCCTGGTTGCCCAAGCGCCTGTTCGGCGGCGGTCAGGAAGGCGGTGCGTGTGCCCGCCGCCGCCACATCGGCGTCGGCGAGGCGCCGGTCGGTCAGGAGCGACTGGTTGAGCGCGCGGGTGACGCCATCGATCCAGACGCCCGCGCCCTGACCGCCGAGCGAGAGGGCCGAGAGGTTCAGCTCGCGCCGCGCATAGCCGGGGGTTCGCGCGTTCGAGATGTTCTGCGACACGACATCAGCGCCGCGCGAGGCGGCGTTGAGGCCGGTGAGGGCGTTGGCAAGCGTGGTCGTCAGGCCCATTTTAAGCCTTTCCGCGCGGGGTCAGCCCGCTCGATATGGGGGTCAGCGTTTGATGTTGGTCGTTTCCTGCAGCATCTCGTCCACGGTCTGGATCACCTTGGCATTCGAGGAATAGGCGCGCTGGGTCTGAATGAGTGCGGTCAGTTCCGCTGCCACATCAGTCGCGGACCCTTCTCGCGCATAGCCCTGGATCGGGCCGGTCGGCCCGTCGCCCGCATTCCAAAGGAAGAAGGAACCGGAATCGGGCGAGACCTGGAATGTCTGGTTGTTGAGCGAGATCAGCCCGTTGGGGTTCGGCACGTCCACAACGGGGATCTGGTAGATGCGGCGGGTGAAACCCGTGTCGTATGTCGCGGTGATATAGCCGTTGTCATCGACCTCGACGGCGGTCAGATTGCCCACCGGTGAGCCGTCCTTGGTGATCGATGTCGGCGCGAAACTGTCGGAAAGCTGTGTCAGGCCGTTGGAATCGCCCAGGCTGCCGATATGCATCGTGATCGGGCCGCCTGCGACGGTCAGGTCGAGATTGCCCGTCGTCGCATTATAGGCGCCGCCCGACACGACGGTCACCGAGGCGAGCGTGCCGCCATTGGCGCGGGTGTTGTCGAAAACCAGCGTATATTCCCCGATCAAAGCCCCACCTTGCGCCGAATCCCTGATCTCCATCGTCCAGGTGTTCGAGGAACCGGTCGCCGGGATGGACGGCGTGAAGGAAATATCGAGCGTCTCGGACGTGCCGAGATTGCCGAAATATTCGATGGAAAGCGGCAGCGTGCTGCCGGAACGCCCGCTCTCCGTCTCGGTGGCGGGCAGGTTCAGGCCGAGGTTCATCGCCGTCGTCGGATCGCCCGCGGTCTGGTTGGCATTGATCACCACGGGCTGAAGACCGGCGATGGTGTCGCGCGGCAGGATCGGGATCGAACCGTCGGCGTTGGCGGGCCAGCCGAGCAGGACGAGACCGGATTCGGTGGTCAGAACACCATCGGCATCCGGCCGGAAGGCGCCGGTCGTCGTCATCATCAGCGGCCGTTCGCCGGTGGTCGCGTTCAGGGATACGGCGGTTGTCACCGGCAGCATGCCGCGCCCGGCGACCGCGAGGTCGAGCGCGTTGCCGGTACCGACCAGCGGCCCATGTTCGTCAATAAGGCGCGAGGTCGAGGCTCGGACGCCGCCAGCCGAATAGACGCCCGAGCCGCGTGCCTGGTTGATCACGAAATTCTCGAAATCGGCCGCGACGCGCTTGTAGCCGTAAGTACCGGAGTTGGCGATATTGTCGGAAATGGTCGCCAGCCGGGTCGCGTTTGCGCTGAGCCCGGCCACCCCTGCGTTGAGGGAGGAAGAGATGGACATGGAAGTGCCGCCTTTCTGCTGCTCAGTCCGTCGATCGGCGCCCAAGGTGCAGCACGGCGGCTTAACATCGCCCTAACGGATAAAATCCTCAGCGCTTTGCCGTGGTGCGATCACTTACTTGCCCTTGCGCAGAAGGATGATCTCCAGCCGGCTGTTGCGGATCGCGAGCGGGTTCTTCAGCGCGGGCTTGCGGTCGGCAAAGCCGGTCACGCGCTGGACGCGGGACGGCGCGAAACCCGCAGCCTCGATCAGCTTGCGCATCTGCATGGCCCGTTCCGCCGATAGATCCCAGGCGGGGTTGTTCTTCAGGACCGCGGGCTGGGCGCGGATATGGCCGTTGATCGCGATCTGGTTGGTCACCAGGCCGAAGACGCGGTCAAGGACACCTGCAAGCTCGGTCACGACGGGGCGGGGGATGGCGGTTCCTTCCTCGAACAGCGGATCGTTCTCTGCATCGAAGAATTCGATGATCAGACCTTCGTCGGTGACGCGGGTGGTGATGTGGCGCATGACCTCGTCGCTGACCATGCTTTCGCCGCCGATCCCCATCAGTGCCTCTTCGATCTTGCGTGCCTCTTCGTCGAACTTGCCCCTGTCGGGCGGATCGTCGAGCGTCTCCGTGCCGGTCTGGCCGAGCGCCTGATCCTCGGTCGTGGGTTTCAGGCTTGAGGCGCCGGTGCCGTTCTGGGCGATCTGATCTTCGGAAAAGACGCTCTCGCCGCCGAAGGAGCCATCGCCGCCGCCGGAGATGCGGGACAGGGGAACCGTCGGGCTGAAATAGTCCGCGATGCCTTTGCGCTGCTTCTCTGTCGTCGCGTTCAGTAGCCACATCAACATGAAGAAGGCCATCATCGCGGTCACGAAGTCCGCGTAGGCGACCTTCCAGGCGCCGCCATGGTGCCCGTCTCCGCCGCTGATCTTCTTGCGTTTGATGATGACCGGCGCGGCATTCGACTGCCTGGCCATTCCACCACCCTGATCTTTCACCCGGGAACCGTCCTAGCAGAGGCGGCTTAACGGACGGCTAATGCCTAATGCCGATCAGACGACGACTTCGCTGGCCTGCTGCGCCCCGACCTCGAAGACCCGCATGTAACGCGCGACCTCGTCCTTCGGGCCCATTGCCTTGTTGGGATTGTCGGACAGCTTGACTGTGGGCCGACCGTTCGCGGCGACCGCCTTGCAGACGAGGCTGAAGGGCGCGAGCCCGTCGGCGCGCACCAGGCCGCGGAAATCATTGGTCAGAAGCGTGCCCCAGCCGAAGCTGACCTTGACGCGGCCCTTGAAGCGGGCATGCAGTTCCTCGATCATTTCCACATCGAGACCGTCGGAGAAGATCACGAGCTTGTCCCGCGGATCCTCGCCGCGCTCCTTCCACCAGGCGATGGCGATTTCGGCGCCTGCAGCCGGGTCGCCGGAATCGATGCGGATCCCGGTCCATTTCGCCAGCCAGTCGGGCGCGCGCTTGAGAAACCCAGCCGTGCCGAATGTGTCGGGCAGGATGATGCGCAGGTTGCCGTCATGCTCCTCGTGCCAGTCGGCCAGGACCCGGTAAGGCGCCTGCCTGAGTTCATCGTCGCTGTCGGCCAGTGCGGAATAGACCATCGGCAGTTCATGGGCATTCGTACCGATTGCCTCGATGTCGCGGCGCATGGCGATGCGGCAGTTCGAGGTGCCGATGAAGGCGGGGCCAAGCCCTTCGATCATCGCCTGCACGCACCAGTCCTGCCACAGGAAGGAATGCCGCCGACGGGTGCCGAAATCGGCGATCTTGAGCCCGTCGATCTTTTTCAGCCGTTCGATCTTTTCCCACAGCCGCGCCATGGCGCGGGCATAGAGAACCTGCAGTTCGAACTTGCCCATTTCCTGCAGGACGGCGCGCGAGCGCAACTCCATCAGCACGGCGAGCGCGGGAATTTCCCACATCATGACCTCGGGCCAGCGGCCCTCGAAGGTCAGCTCATACTGGCCGTCGCGCTTTTCCAGATGGTAGGCGGGCAGCTTCAGCCCCTCGAACCATTCCATGAAGTCCGAGCGGAACATCTGGCGCTTGCCGTAGAAGGTGTTGCCGCGCAGCCAGGTGCTTTCGCCGCGCGACAGCGAAAGCGACCGCACATGGTCGAGCTGTTCCCTGAGCTCGCCCTCGTCGATCAGCTCGGCAAGGCGCACCTTGGAGGAACGGTTGATCAGGCTGAAGGTGACGGTCGTGTCCGGGCGGTTCCGGAAAATCGACTGACACATCAGCAGCTTGTAGAAATCGTCGTCCAGAAGCGATCGGACGATCGGGTCGATCTTCCAGTTGTGATTGTGAACGCGGGTGGCGATATCGACCATGTCAGCCATCCAGTCGCACGCCGGCCGCGCGCATCTTGGTCCGCGCGTCCGCGAGCGAGCCGTTGAGGTCGATGGCCCGGCAGGCGCCGTCCAGCACCGTGACGTTGAAGCCAAGGCCCGCCGCGTCGATGGCCGAATAGGCGACGCAGAAATCGGTGGCGAGGCCGACGAGGGTCAGGTCGGTGACGCCGCGGGTCCTGAGGTATCCCTCAAGGCCGGTCGGTGTCTTGTGGTCATTCTCGAAGAAGGCCGAATAACTGTCGATGGAAGCGCGGAAGCCCTTGCGGATCACAAGGTCAGCCGGGTTGGTGCGGAGCGCCTTGTGGAAGGCAGCGCCCTCGCTCCCTTGCACGCAATGGACGGGCCACAGGACCTGCGGGCCGTAGGGCATTTCGGTCAGGCTGAACGGTTCGGCGCCGGGATGGTTCGCGGCGAAGGAGGAATGACTGGCCGGGTGCCAGTCCTGGGTCAGGACCTTGACGGCGAACTCGTCCATAAGCGCGTTCACCCTCGGGATGATCGCATCGCCGTCGGTGACCGCGAGCGCCCCGCCCGGGCAGAAATCATTCTGTACGTCGATGACGATCAGGGCATGGGTGTCTGGGCGCATGGGTCACCTCCGGGTCACGCCCATGGGTAAGGACCGGGGCAGGCGTGGTCAATGGGGCCGGGTTGCGACGGGGGAGGGCATCTGTTACCTGCGGCGCCTTTCGACGAGCGGGGGAACCTCATGGCATCGGCAGCGATCGGCATCGATTTTGGCACGTCCAACTCGGCGGCTGCGGTTCTCAGCGAGGGGCAGGCGGTTATGATCCCGCTTGAACCGGGGCGCGAGACGCTGCCAACTGCGATCTTCCTTGACTACGCCGCGCGTTCGACCCTGATCGGCAGCGCGGCTGTCGCTGCGATGATCGACGGCCGTGACGGCCGGTTCATGCGCGCGCTGAAGTCGATCCTCGGCACGCCGCTTGCCCGCGAACGGCGGCAGTTCCTGAACCGTCGCCTGACACTTCTGGAGATCGTCGCCGAATTTCTGGCCGAGGTTCGACTGCGGGCGGAAGCGGCTCTGGGTAGGCCGGTCCGCAGTGTGGTCGCGGGTCGCCCCGTGCGATTTCACAGCGCGGATCCCGGGCGGAACGCACGCGCGGCCGAAGACCTTGCCGAATGCTACGCGATGGCAGGGTTCCGGGAAGTCCGGTTTCTGGCCGAGCCGGAAGCCGCCGCGCGGGCGACCGGTGCGGGCGCGGGATTGGGCCTGATCGTCGATATCGGCGGCGGCACGTCAGACTTCACGCTCTTCGAGGCCGGGGGCCAGGGGATCCGCATCCTCGCGAGCCACGGCATCCGCCTTGGCGGGACCGATTTCGATCGGATGCTCAGCCTCGCGCGGATCATGCCACTGCTTGGCCTGGGCGGCCAGCTGCGCAATGAGTTGGGGCCGGGCCTGCATGACGTGCCGCAGGCCCTGTTTCACGAGCTGGCGAGCTGGGAAAAGATCGCGTTTCTCTACAGCCCGGCCACGCTCCGCGAGGTGCGCCTCTGGGCGCGGCAAGCGGTCGAACCACGCCGACTGGGGCGGCTCGTCAGTGTGATCGAGGACGAGCTTGGCCATGACGTCGCCTTCGCGGTCGAGGCGGCGAAGCTTGCTGCGAATGACACCGGGTCGGGTGTCGTCGATCTTTCGATGATCGCGCAAGGGCTGCAGCCGGCGCTGGCCGCCGCCGACCTCGCCGAAGTGCTGGCGCCGCCCGCCTGGCAGATAGGCCTTGCGATCGGCGAGACGCTTGATCGGGCAGGGAGCGCACCGAAGGATGTCGCACGGGTGATCTTCGTGGGCGGGTCGAGCCTGCTCGGCGCGGTCGACCGGCAGGTTAGGGCGCTCCTCCCGGCGGCATCCTTCGAACGGTCGGACGTTTTCACTGCCGTCGTGCGCGGGCTGGCGCGGGCGGCCGGTGAGACATGATCGCGCCTTGCGAGCGCGCATCAGCTTTTCTATGAGCGGTTCATGATCACCGTGGTCGCGCTCTATCAATTCACGTCCTTCGCCGATCCCGCATCGCTGCGGGAGCCTCTCCTGGCTGTTTGCGAGGCAGGCGGCGTCAGGGGCACGCTTCTTCTTGCGCGTGAGGGGATCAACGGCACCATTGCCGGACCGCGCGAGGGGATTGACAGGGTTCTTGACCATGTCAGGACCTTGCCGGGGTGCGCGGGGATCGAATGGAAGGAAAGCAGCGCCGACACGATGCCCTTCGGCCGGATGAAGGTGCGGCTGAAGCGCGAGATCGTGACAATGGGCCAGCCGGACGTCGATCCGCGGACCCGGGTCGGGAACTATGTCGCGGCGGAAGACTGGAACGCGCTGATCACGGCGCCGGATGTGGTGGTGATCGACACGCGCAACGATTACGAAGTGGCGATCGGCACGTTCGAGGGCGCGGTCGATCCCGGTATCCGGACGTTCCGGGATTTTCCCGACTGGTGGCGCACGCATGCGTCGGAGTTCGCGGGCAAGCGGGTCGCGATGTTCTGCACCGGTGGCATCCGCTGCGAGAAATCGACGAACTTCCTTCTGGGAGAAGGGGTTGCCGATGTCTTCCACCTGAAGGGTGGTATCCTGAAATATCTCGAAGAGGTGCCCGAGGCCGAGAGCCTGTGGAACGGTGCCTGTTTCGTCTTCGATCAACGGGTATCCGTCGGGCACGGGCTTGGCCCCGGCGATCATGCGATGTGTTACGCCTGCCGCCGCCCGCTTGCGCCGGAAGACCGTGCGCGGCCGGAGTATGAGGAAGGCGCGGCCTGTCACCGCTGCGCGGGCGACTATTCGGCCGCGCAGCGGGAAGGGTTCCGCGAGCGGCACAGGCAGATGACAGCGGCGGCGCGCGCCGGGCGCCCCCATTCGAAACTCGGCTAGATGGCCGCGCCGAACGTGTCCCTGAGGCTTTCGAAGCGGCGCTGCGCAACCTCAGTCCAGCCATAGGACTGCACGGCGGCGAAAGCGCATTCGCCCCAATGGCGGCGCAGGTCGGCATCGGCGGTGAAGGCGGCGATGCGGTCGCGCAACTGCGCGATGTCGCGGGTGTCGAAGGTCACGACCGCACCGGTGTCCGCGCCAATGCGACCTGCCCCGAAGGGCGAGGCAAGGATGGGCAGGCCGGCGGCAGCGGCCTCGTATGTCACCAGCGGATCGCCCTCCTCGAGCGAAGGCAGGACGAAGACATCGGCTGCCGCATATTCGGCGGCCATGTCGGCCGTAAACCCCGTTGCGCTGACGTTCGGCATCCGCAGGACATCTCTGTACAGGCGTCGAAGCTCGCGTTCTCGCAGGCCGACGACCCGCAGATGGGCGTTCGCAGGCACATCGCGCCAGGCTTCGAGCAGGTCCTGCAGGCCCTTGCGGACGCAGGAGAGACCCGCAAACAGGAAGCGGACAGGTGCGCCTGCGGGCTTGTTCGGGCAGAGCCGCACGGTCTGGGGCAGGTCGGTGCCGTAGCTTGCCGGAAGAACGCGCAGCGCCCCGCCGAACGCCGAGAGGCTCCGGTCGGTTGCCGGGCTTGGGCTGAAGATCGCATCGGCGCATGCGAGGCGCGTCTCTTCGTCGGCGATGCGTGCATCGGTGATCTTGTGGCGCGGCGGCAGGCCGAGACGGTCATACTCGGCATCGAGGATCGGCTTGGCGTGACGCATCAGCGTATTGATCGCCTCGGTCACGATGATGATGTCACGGGCGCGCAGTTCGGCGAACATGCGCCAGGGGACCGAAGGCCAGAGGTAAGCGATGTCGCCGGGCCTCAGGGCCGCAAGATAGGCACGATGTGCACGCGGCACGCTGTA
>JAWKWX010000040.1:0-15752 GCA_041397305.1 Paracoccaceae bacterium
GTCTGCGCCAACGACGTGACCAAGGCGCCGGGTAGGCTGACCTATACCCAGCTTCTCAATACCCGCGGCGGGATCGAGGCCGACCTGACCGTGGCACGGCTGACCGAGGACCGGTTCTACATCGTTACCGGCACCGGCTTCCGCACCCATGACCTCGCCTGGATTGCGGATCATCTGCCACAGGGCGATGTGGCGATCCGCGATATCACCGAAGACTGGGGGACGTTGTCCCTGATGGGCCCCAAGGCACGCGATGTCCTGTCACGGGTGACCGATGCGGATGTATCGAACGCAGTCTTTCCCTTCGGCCATGTGCGCGAGATAAGGATCGCGGGCGCAGCGGTCCGGGCGCTGCGGATCACCTATGTGGGCGAACTGGGATGGGAGCTGCATGTGCCGATTGCCGCCATCGGCGCGGTCTTCGACGCGCTGATGGCCGCCGGTGCGGGCGAGGGCATCCGACCCGTGGGCTACCGGGCTATTGAATCGCTTCGCCTCGAAAAGGGCTACCGCGCCTGGTCGTCCGACATCACACCGAACGACACGCCGTTCGAGGCGGGCCTCGGCTGGGCGGTGAAGATGCGCCGGAATGCCGATTTCATCGGACGCGCGGCATTGGAGGCCGTCGCGGGCCAGCCGCCTAAGAAGCGACTCGCGGCTTTCACGATCGACGATCCGGCGGCGGTGCTGGTCGGGCGCGAGACAATCCTTCGCAATGGCGAGACGGTCGGTTACCTGACCTCGGGCGGTTATGGCTACAGTCTGGGCATGTCAGTGGGATACGGCTATGTCCGCAATGCGGATGGCGTCAGCGATGAGTACCTGACCTCCGGTGCCTATGAACTCGTGGTCGCGAACGAACGCTTCCCGGCAAGGATCGCGCTTGAACCGCTCTACGATCCCGGGAACCTGCGCATCCGCGCCTGATCTCAGTGCCGCCTCAGCACCAGCGCGATACTCGGCACCGTGCCGGTCTCTCCCGGCATCGAGACATAGGGCTCGGTCCGCTCCGCGACGGCGATCCGGGGCGCGAGCGCGGCCACGTGGTCAGCAAAGCCGCTGGACCAGAGGCTGGTCTTGACCGTCAGCACGATCGCGCCCCCGGGGCGGCAGATGCGCACCAGTTCATCCAGCCCCTCCGGCCCGACATGGCCGGTCGTGAAGACGCCGGCCGAGACGATACCGGCGTAAGCCCCGTCAGCGAAGGGCAGCGGCTGACCGAGCGCGAGCCGGTGAAGCTGGCGGTAGACCCCCTTGCGCGCGGCCAGGGCGAGCATTCCTTCGGACAGGTCCAGCGCGTCCGTCTCGGGATAGCCGACGATCCTCAGCCACTCGCCCACCAGCCCCGTACCCGCCCCGGCATCCAGCAGGGGCGCCGCGCCGCGCGGCAGATGGCGCGCAAGAAGGGCAAGGCAGATGCTTGGATGCCGATAGCCCGCCTGCGCCATTTCCTGTTCGTAGGTCTGGGCCCATCCGTCATAGAGCGCGGCAATCTCCTCGGCCGATCCCGCCTGATAGACCGCGCCCAATTGCCCACCGTGCCTGTTGTCAGCCATTGCTTTCTCCCGGCGTCACGGCCCGATGATAGCCAGTGGCGCGAAAATGTGAAATCGTTCCGGTCAGGGAGCTTTCGTGACGGAGAAGGGCATGGCTGACGATCCCGATCTGGCTGCGGCACGGGCGGCGATCCCGCTGCCTGCTGGCGAGGCCGTTCGCCTCGGCGGGCTGACGAACCGTGTCTACCGGATCGGCGATATCTGCCTGCGCCTGCCCGGCAAGGGCACCGAGGAATATATCAATCGCCGGAACGAGGCAGTCGCGGCGCGGGAGGCGGCGCGGGCAGGCGTCAGCCCCGAGGTCATCCACATGGACGATTCTACCGGCATCATGGCCACGCGCTTCATCGATGGCGCGGTGACGATGAGCCCCGAAAATTTCCGCGCGCGGCCCGGTGCGCCCGGACGGGCGGGCGCGGCCTTCCGCAAACTGCATGGGTCCGGCGCAATCTTTCCCTTCCGGTTCGAGCTGTTCGCGATGATCGACGATTATCTCGGCATCCTTGCGACCAGGGACGTGGCGCTGCCGGAGGGCTATCATGACGTGGTGCGCGAGGCGGGCGCGGTGCGGGCGGCGCTGGCGGCCCATCCCCTGCCGCTCGCCCCCTGCCATTGCGATCCCTTGTGCGAGAATTTCCTCGACACCGGCAGCCGCATGTGGATCGTCGACTGGGAATATGCCGGCATGAACGACCCGATGTGGGACCTGGGCGATCTGTCGGTCGAAGGCGGCTTTGATGCCGAACAGGACGAGGAAATGCTGGCGGCCTATTTCGGCGGCGCGGCTATGGCTGCCGACCGGGGGCGGATGGTGATCTACAAGGCGATGTGCGACCTTCTCTGGACGCTGTGGGGGCTGATCCAGCTGGCCAACGACAATCCCGCCGACGATTTCCGCGCTTATGCCGACGGGCGTTTCGCGCGTTGCCGGGCGTTGATGGCGACGGCGGAATTTGCCCGGCATCTGGACGCCGTCCGTCAGGGCTGAAACCCCGGCTTCACGACAGGCTTGATTTCCCTTCCCCCGTACCCCGATCTCGCCTCGGCGCGGGTGGCTTCACACCCCAAACATTGTCAGACAAAGATTGAACTATGTCTGACAATGTGTATGATCTGATTCCGTGGCGGGAGGGGAAATGGCACTGCAAGCGAAACGGACCGGTGAGACGACGGGAACGGAGGAACGCTCCGTGCTCGACCGTCTCATCGCGCTGATCGAGGAAGAGGGGATCGATGTCGGCGACCGGCTGCCGCCGGAGCTTGACCTCGCCCAGCGGCTCGGGGTGGGCCGGTCCACCATCCGCGAAGTGCTGAAATCCTGGCAGAGCATGGGAATCGTCACGCGCAACAAGGGCGCGGGCACCACCCTTGCCGCCGAAGTGTCGCGCCGCTCGATCCATGTGCCGCTGACGCTGAAACTGGAAGCCGAAAGCCTGATCCGCACCCATGCCGTCCGCCGCCCCCTGGAGATCGAGGCGGTGCGTCTTGCGACCCGCAACGCCAGCGACAGGCAGCGCAAGGTCATCCTCGCCCGCATGGCCGAACTGATGGCGATCTTCGAGGCGGGCGAGGAAGACTGGCGTCCTGCCGACCACCGTTTCCACGCCGCGATCCACGAGGCGACCGGCAACCCCCTGTTCCTGCAGATCATCTGGCAGATCCACCATGCCTTTCACGACGTCTACCAGACACCGTTCGGTCAGCCGAAACTCGGCGAGGCGACCATACCGATGCACCGTCCGCTCGCCGAGGCGATCGCGGCAGGCAACGAGGATGACGCCGCCCGCATCACGGCCCAGATCCTCGACCGGGTCGAAACCGAGGTGCGCGCGATCATGGAGTGTGGCGAATGACTGACCAACTGGATACCGACCTCGCGACCCTGTTCGCCCAGCCCTACGACGGCGACGGCGGCGCGATCACGCCGCCAATCGTCCAGACCTCGCTTTTTGCCTTCGCCGACTACCAGGCGTTCGAGGACCGGATGGCGGGCCGGACGGCGGGCCCGATCTACTCGCGGGTTCAGAATCCGACCGTCGCCGCGTTCGAGACGATGATGGCGCGGGCCGAGGGGGCAGAGGCGGGGGTGGGCTTTGCCTCTGGCATGGCGGCGATTTCCTCCACCCTGCTCGCCTTTCTGAGGCCGGGCGACCGGGTGGCTTGCGTCGAACATGTCTATCCTGACGCCTACCGGCTGTTCGAGCGGCTGCTCAGGCCCTTCGGGATCGAGATCACCTATCACCCGCCTGCGGCGTTCGAAGATGACCCGGACCTTCTGAAGGGCACGCGGATCGCCTATCTGGAAAGCCCGTCGTCACTGGTCTTCCAGCCGCTGAACCTTGCAAAGGTCGCGGCCCATGCCCGCCGCCATGGCGCGCTGACGGTGATCGACAATTCCTGGGCCACTCCGGTCTTCCAGCGCCCGTCGGAAAGCGGCATCGACATCGTGCTGCATTCGGCGTCGAAATACATCTCCGGCCATTCCGACACGGTGGCGGGTGTGGTCATCGGATCGTCCGACCATATCGGCCAGATCCGCGACCTGACGCTGCCGCTCCTCGGCGCGAAACTGGCACCTTTCGAGGCCTTCCTTCTTCTGCGCGGGCTGCGCACGCTCGACGTGCGCATGCGCCGCCATCAGGACACGGCGAACCATTTCGTCGACCGGCTGGCGCAACTGCCGCAGGTCACGCGCATCCATTCGCCGGGGCCGAACAGCGTGCCGGGACTTGCCGGGCGCAGCGGGCTTCTCTCGTTCGAATTCGACCCTTCGGTCGATATCGCGCGCTTTGCCGACGGGCTCAGGCATTTCCGCCTTGGCGTCAGCTGGGGCGGGTTCGAAAGCCTCGTCCTGCCGGCCCAGGTGACGCTGCGGCAGGCGGGCGAACAGAATGCGCCGCAGCGCTTCGGCGTGTCGGACCGCCTGGTCCGGCTGAGCCTCGGGCTCGAAAGCGCGGACGATCTCTGGGCCGACTTCATGCAGGCCCTTACCAAAAGCACCGGCTAACGGTGCACTGACCAACCGGAGGAAGAGATGAAGATCGCTGGACTTGCAATAACCGCTTTGGCGGGCCTGTTGTCTACTGCCTGTTACGCCGACACGACACTGAAGCTCGTGGAGGTGATCACCAGCCCCGAACGCACCGAAGTACTGAAGGGCATCGTCGCCGAATATGAGGCCGCAAACCCCGGCGTCACGGTCGAGATCACCTCGCTGCCCTGGGGCGAGGCGTTCCAGAAGCTGGCCACGATGGTGTCGGGCGGCGACGTGCCCGACGTGGTCGAGATGCCCGATACCTGGCTTGCGCTCTACGCGGGCGGCGACCAGCTTGTCGATCTCGACAGCCATATCGCCGCCTGGGACCATGGCGCGACGCTGACCGACAAGACGCTGGCCATGGCCCGCCAGTCGGGCGGAAAGGCCTATATGATCCCCTACGGCTTCTACCTGCGCGCCATGTTCTACAACAAGAAGCTTCTGGCCGAGGCGGGCGTCACCGAGCCGCCGAAAACCATGGACGACTTCATGGCGGCATCCGAGGCCGTGTCGAAACTGCCCGGCAAATACGGCTACTGCCTGCGCGGCGGCCCGGGCGGCGCCAATGGCTGGGTGATGATGGCGGCGACCATGAACGGGTCGAACGAATTCTTCACCGCCGACGGCAAGAGCCGGATCAACGAACCGGGATCGGTCGCGGGCATCCAGTTCCTGATGGACCTCTACCAGAAGGGCTATGCGCCGAAGGACTCGGTCAACTGGGGTTTCAACGAGATCGTCGCAGGCTTCTATTCCGGCACCTGCGCCTTCCTCGACCAGGATCCCGACGCGCTGATCGCCATTGCCGAACGGATGCCCGCCGAGGATTTCGCGGTCATGCCGATGCCTGTCGGCCCCTCGGGCAAGGCCTTTCCGACCATCGGTTTTGCCGGCTGGTCGATCTTCAAGACCACGCAGCATGAAGACGATGCCTGGAACCTCGTCGCCGCGCTCTCGTCGCCCGAGGCGAACGCGACCTGGTCGAAGCGCGTCGGCGTGATCCCGATCCACAAGGGCGCCGACCAGGATCCCTATTTCAAGACCGAGCAGTTCAAGGGCTGGTTCGAAGAGCTGAACGGTGATGCCTGGGTGCCGACGATCATGCCGACCTATCTGGAGCAATGGGGGTATTTCACCTCTAACATCGTGAAGGACTCGGCGCAGGAGGCGCTTCTGGGCACCAAGACGGCGCAGGAAGTGGCCGACGAATGGGCGGCCTTCCTGACCGACGAATATTCCAAGTGGAAAGCCAGCCAATGACCGCCATCCACGCCAAGGCCATGTCCGGGGAAACCCGGGCGTGGCGCTCTGCCTACTGGCGCTGGCTGGTGGAGCCGTATCTCTATGTCGGCCCCGCCATCGTGACCATCGCGCTTGTCATGCTCCTGCCGCTCGCCATCGGCATTTCCTATTCCTTCCAGTCGATCTCGCTGCTGAAGCCGTTCGCGACAAGCTGGGTCGGCTTCGAGAATTACGCGGCGCTCTGGTCGGACGCGAAATTCTGGCGGGCGCTGATGAACACGCTGCGCTGGACGCTCGGCTCGCTTTTCTTCCAGTTCTTTCTCGGGCTGGGCCTGGCACTTCTGCTCAACACATCCTTCCCGATGAAGCGGCTTTATCAGGCGCTGGTCTTTCTGCCCTGGGCGGTCCCAACCTTCCTCTCGGCGCTGACCTGGGCCTGGCTGTTCAACCCGGTGATCGGGCCCCTGCCGCACTGGATGGCAGCACTCGGCCTTCTGTCGGAGCCCTACAATATCCTCGGCGATCCCGCGCTTGCCATGTGGGGGCCGATCGCCGCCAATGTCTGGTTCGGCGTTCCGTTCTTCGCGATCACGCTTCTGGCCGCCCTGCAATCGATCCCGTCCGAGCTGTACGAGGCGGCAGAAATCGACGGCGCCTCGGCCTGGCAGCGCTTCACCAAGATCACCCTGCCGTTCCTTGCCCCGATGATCGCGATTACCGTGATGCTCAGGACGATCTGGATCGCCAATTTCGCCGACCTGATCTTCGTGATGACCGGCGGCGGCCCGGCCGCCTCGACCGAGATCCTGTCCACCTATGTGTTCAACACCGCCTTCCGCAAGCTCGACTTCGGCTACGCCTCTGCGATCGCTGTGGCGCTTCTCCTGCTTCTTCTCGCCTATGCCGTCTGCCTTCTCTGGGCGCGGCGGCGGTTCGTGAAACTGTGAAAGGCACCCGATGTCCGCGATCCGCCAGACCCATCCGCTTTTGAGGGCCGCCAAGGGCGCGGCGCTTTTCTTCTATCTCGCCTTCGCGCTCTTCCCGCTCTACTGGCTTTTGAAAATCTCGGTCACGCCCGACCGGCTGATCTATGCCGAGGGCACCGCGCTCTGGCCGGAAACCGCGACGCTCGACAATTTCCGCCGCATCCTCTTCCAGTCGGAATTCCTGTCCTACTTCGCCAATTCGGTCACTGTCTCGCTCGGCACGGCCGCGGCCACCACCCTGATCGCGGCGGGCGCGGGCTATGCCTTCTCGCGCTTCGATTTCGGCGGCAAGAAGATCGTCATCGCGCTGATGCTGGTGACGCAGATGTTCCCGCTTCTGATGATCATCGCGCCGATCTATAAGATCGTGGCGGCCGTCGGGCTTCTGAACTCGCTCACGAGCCTCATCATCACCTACACCGCCTTCAACGTGCCTTTCGCCACTTTCCTCATGCAGTCGTTCTTCGACGGCATCCCCAAGGATCTGGAAGAGGCGGCGATGATGGACGGCTGCACCCGCTTTCAGGCGCTGCGAAAGGTGATCCTGCCGCTCACGCTTCCGGGCCTTGGCGCCACGCTCGGCTTCGTCTTTACCGCCGCCTGGTCGGAACTGCTTTTCGCGCTCATGCTCATCTCGAAGAACGAGGCGATGACCTTCCCGGTCGGTCTTCTGACCTTCGTCTCGAAATTCTCGGTCGATTGGGGGCAGATGATGGCCGCGGGCGTTCTCGCGCTCATCCCATCCTGCCTCTTCTTCATCTTCATCCAGCGCTATCTGGTGCAGGGTCTCACCTCCGGCGCGGTCAAGGGTTAGGTAATGGCACGTCTCGAACTGAAGAACATCGCCAAGCGTTACGGTGCGGTCGAGGTCCTGAGCGAGGTCAATCTCGACATCGCCGACGGCGAGTTTCTGGTGCTGGTCGGTCCATCGGGCTGCGGAAAATCGACGCTGCTCCGAATGATCGCGGGGCTGGAGCCGATCACCTCGGGCGATCTCATGATCGACGGGGCGCGGATGAATGACGTGCCGCCCCGCAGCCGCGACATTGCGATGGTCTTCCAGTCCTATGCACTCTACCCGCACATGGACGTCGCGCGGAACATGGGCTTTTCGATGGAAATCCGCGGCGAAGACCGCACCGCGCGCGCCGAAAAGGTCGCAGCGGCGGCACGGACGCTCGGCCTTTCCGCGCTTGTCGAAAGGCTGCCGCGCGCCTTGTCGGGCGGCCAGCGCCAACGCGTGGCCATGGGCCGCGCCATCGTCCGCGACCCGCGCGCCTTCCTGTTCGACGAACCCCTGTCGAACCTCGATGCGGCGCTGCGTGTCGAGATGCGGCTTGAAATCGCGCGACTGCACCGGCGTCTGGGCGCCACGATGATCTATGTGACCCATGACCAGGTCGAGGCGATGACGCTGGCCGACCGGATCGTGGTTCTGAACGGTGGCAAGGTGCAGCAGGTCGGCACGCCGCTTGACCTTTACGAACGGCCCGCCAACCGCTTCGTCGCGCAATTCATCGGCTCGCCCACCATGAACGTCTTTCCGGTCGTGGCGGACGGGGCTGCGCTGGTGCTGGGCGATGGCGCACGGCTTGCGATGCCGGGCTGTGGCGGCGCGACCGCGCTTGGCGTCCGCCCCGAACATATCGACGTTGCCGCAGCTGGCGCAGGGCTGGTCGACGGCACCGCGGACGTGGTCGAACGGCTTGGTTCCGACACCAACCTCTATGTGAACGCCGGGACCCTCGGCATGCTGACCGTTCGCCGGGCGGGCAACCTCCCTGTGCGGCCCGGCGAACGGATCGGCCTTCACCTCCGCCCCGAAAACCTGCATCTCTTCGACAAGGCGGGCCTCGCGCTCGCCCGCCCCGCCTGACGCCCGAAGGACAGCGAGATGAAACGTTCCGAGATCAACCGGATTCTGACCGAAGCCGATGAGTTCATCCGCTCTTTCGGCTATGTGATGCCGCCCTTCGCCTACTGGTCGCCCGAGAGCATGCGGGCGGCGATTGCGGGCGGTTCCGGCCATGCCGCCCGCGGGCTCGGCTGGGATATCACCGATTACGGTCAGGGCCGGTTCGACGAGCTGGGGCTGTTCCTCTTCACCGTGCGCAATGGCGATGCCCATGACCTGACCCGCGGGCGCGGCATGCTCTATGCCGAGAAAATCATGATCTCGCGCAGGGACCAGCTGAGCCCGATGCACCGGCATAACATCAAGGCCGAGGACATCATCAACCGGGGCGGCGGCACACTGGTGCTGGAACTCTTCGCGCCGGATGCCGCTGGCGGGATCGACCCGGACGCAGAGGTAGCGGTGCCGGTCGATGGCGTGCCGAGGCGTCTGCCTGCGGGCGGCCATCTGAAACTGGCTCCGGGCGAAAGCGTCACGCTTCTACCGGGCGTCTGGCATGCGTTCTGGGCGGAGGGCGCAGATGTGCTGATCGGCGAGGTCTCGACCGTGAACGACGACCGCACCGACAATGTCTTCCGCGACAAGATCGGTCGCTTCCCCAAGGTCGAGGAGGATGTGGCGCCGCTGCATCTTCTGGTGTCGGACTACTGAACCGGCCTGATCCAGCGGCGGCGCCTTGCGGCGCCAAGACATCTCTCGCGTCCCGCGCCGGGGCGCGGGACACTCGGGCGCCTCCGGCGGGAGTATTTGCAGCCAGAAAGTGGAAGCAGAGGCGGTGCTGGCGGGGGCTCGGCCTATTTCGGCGCCATGCGCAGTGCGCCATCGAGGCGGATGGTCTCGCCGTTCAGCATGCGGTTCTCGATGATATGCCGGACGAGGGCGGCATATTCCCGTGGCTCGCCAAGGCGGGCGGGGAAAGGGACGCTCTGGCCGAGCGAGACCTGCACCTCTTCGGGCAGGCCCGCCATCATTGGCGTGCGGAAGATGCCCGGCGCGATGGTCATCACCCGGATGCCATGGCGGGCCAGCTCGCGCGCCATCGGCAAGGTGAGGCTTGCCACCCCGCCTTTCGAGGCGGCATAGGCGGCCTGGCCGATCTGGCCGTCGAAGGCGGCGATCGAGGCGGTGTTGACGATCACGCCGCGTTCGCCGTCTGGTCCGGGTGGGCGTCTGGCAATCGCCTCCGCCGCGAGGCGGGCCATGTTGAACGTGCCGATCAGGTTGATGGTGATGGCGCGCGCGAAGCTTTCCAGCCGATGCGGGCCCTCGCGGCCCAGAACCTTTTCACCCGGCGCCCAGCCCGCGCAGTTCACGAGGCCCGACAGGCCGCCGAACGCCTCTTCCGCAAGCGCGATGGCGGCCCTGCCGTCCGCTTCGTACGTCACATCGGTGCGGGCGAAACGGGTTTCGGGGCCGAGTTCGGCCACCATCGCCCTGCCCGCCTCGTCGTTCAGGTCGGCGATGACGACCCTCGCGCCTGCGGCGGCCAGTGCCCGCGCCGTCGCGGCGCCAAGACCGGAGGCGCCGCCGGTGATCAGGATGACCGAACCGGAAATCTCCATCTCTGTCTCCTCAGGCCGTCGCCGTGCCGGGGGCAGTCCCGGGGGCAGCGCCGGTGAGCATCTCGAATACCGCCGAGAAATCCCGACTGCCGAAGCCCAGCTCCTCCATCCGCTCGTAGATCTCGGTTGCGGCCTGTCCGAGCGGCGTCTCGGCACCCGCGCCCTGTGCCGCAGCTTGTGAGAGCCGCAGGTCCTTCAGCATCAGCGCGGCGGCGAAGCCGGGCTTGTAGCCATTGTTTGCCGGCGAGGCTGGCACCGGGCCGGGAACCGGGCAATAGGAGGTGAGCGACCAGCATTGGCCGGAAGATTTCGAGGCGACATCGAACAGCGCCTGCCGCGAGAGCCCCAGCCGGTCGGCGAGGCCAAAGGCCTCGCTCACCGCGATCATCGAGATGCCAAGGATCATGTTGTTGCAAATCTTCGCCGCCTGACCGGCACCCGCGTCGCCGCAATGGGTCATATTCTTGCCCATGGCCTGCAGGAAGGGCATGGCGCGGGCGAAGGCCTCGGTCGAACCGCCTGCCATGAAGGTCAGCGTCCCGGCTGTGGCGCCACCGACGCCACCGGAAACCGGTGCATCAAGCGCCGCGAGCCCACGGTCGGCGGCAAGCGCATGGGCGGCCCGGCAGCTTTCGATATCGACGGTCGAGCAATCCACGATCAGCGTGCCGTCCGCAAGAAGGGGAAGGACCTCTTTCCAGACCGAGAGCATGATCGGCCCGGACGGCAGCATGGTGATCACCGTGCCCGCGCCCTTGACGGCCTCCACCGCACTTTCCGTGACCGTCACGCCGCCTTCGGTCGCCGCAGCGCGGGCGGCGGGAACCGTGTCGAACCCCCGGACGGCGAAGCCCGCCTTCACCAGATTGCGCGCCATCGGGCCGCCCATATTGCCGAGGCCGATGAAGCCTATCACCTCCGCCATGTCACTCTCCTGTCAGTTCGGGGACGGAAAAGACCCGGTCCCCGGTCGGTTCCAGCCAGCGCGCCACATCGGCCTCAGTGACTTCGGCAAGCGTCGCGGGCCGCCATTTCGGTGCGCGATCCTTGTCGATGATCGCGGCACGGATGCCCTCATAGAAATCCGGCCCGACGACCAGTGCGCGGGCGGCAGCGAAATCCCGCTCCAGCGCCGGTTCAAGTCCGGGCTCCTTGCGCGCGGCCCTGAGGAGCGCGAGCGCGAGCTTCAACGCCGTGGGCGATTTGGCGGCGATTTCGGCCACTGTCTCGCGCGCGAAAGCAGAGCCGTCCTCTTCTAGCGCCGCGATGATGTCCTCGACCCGGCTGGCCGCGAAGGCGCGGTCGATCAGGTCGCGATGGTCGTTCACGGGTGCTGGCCCCGGCGGGACAGCAAGGCTTTGCAGAACCGCATCCACCTCGGCCGGGCCCGCTGTCGCAGGCAGGCCCGCAAGCGCCGCCGCCAGATCGGGCAGCCGCGCCAGAGGCAGGCAAAGGTCGGCCATGCCCACGAGAACCGCCTCGGCCGCATTCATCATCCGGCCGGTCAGGGCGTAATATGTCCCGAGTTCCCCCGGCGCCCGCGACAGGATCGCGGCGCCACCGACATCCGGCACGAAGCCGATGCCGACCTCGGGCATGGCGACGCGGCTTTTCTCGGTCACCACACGAAAGCGGGCATGGGCGGAAATGCCGACGCCGCCCCCCATCACCAGCCCGTCCATCACCGCGACAAAAGGCTTTTTGAACCGGGCGATGCGGGCGTCCAACCGGTATTCGTCGCGCCAGAACTCCATCGACGGGCCGTCGGGCACGCGCGGCGCATCATAGAGGCTGCGGATATCGCCGCCCGCGCAAAGACCGCGCTCGCCCTCGCCGGTCAGCAGCACGGCCCGCACCGCCGGATCGGCGGCAAAGCGGTCCAGAGCGCGATCGATCTCATGCACCATGCCATGGGTCAGGGCATTGATCGCCTGCGGCCGGTTCAGCCGGATCCGGCCAAGGGCGCCCGTGACCTCGACGATGACCTCGCCCGCCATTTCAGCGCGCCTCGGTCAGGGCGCGGGCGATGATCAGCCGCATGATCTCGTTCGTGCCCTCGAGGATCTGATGGACCCGCAGGTCGCGCACCAGCTTCTCGACCCCGTAATCTGCCAGGTAGCCATAGCCGCCGTGCATCTGCAGCGCGCGGTTGGCGACCGCGAAACCCATGTCGGTGACATGGCGCTTGGCCATCGCGCAAAGCTTCGTCGCCTCGGGGCTTTTCGCATCGAGCGCCCGCGCCGCGCGCCACAGGAAGGTACGTCCTACCTCCAGATCGGTGGCCATGTCGGCAAGCTGGAACTGCAGCGCCTGAAATTCGTTGATCTTGCGGCCGAATGCCTTGCGCTCGCCGGTATAGGCCAGCGCCTTGTCAAAGGCCGCCTGCGCGCCCCCGAGCGAACAGGCCGAAATCGAGAGCCGCCCGCCGTCGAGTGCGGCCATGGCGAATTTGAATCCCTCGCCTTCCTCGCCCAGCCGGTTTTCGGCGGGCACGCGCACCCCATCCATCTGCACGGTGCGTGTGGGTTGGGCGTTCCAGCCCATCTTCTTTTCGTTCGCGCCGAACGATAGCCCCTTCATGCCCTTTTCGAGGATGAAGGCGGTGATCCCCTTCGGCCCCGGCCCGCCGGTCCGCGCCATCACCACATAGAGGTCGGTCGCGCCCGCGCCCGAAATGAACTGTTTCTGCCCGGTCAGCACATATTGGTTGCCGACGCTTTCCGCGCGCGTCGCGAGTGCTGCGGCGTCCGATCCGGAACCGGGCTCGGTCAGGCAGTAGCTTGCGAGCTTTTCCATCGCGCAGAGGTCCGGCAGGAAGCGCGCGCGCTGGTCGGCGCTGCCGTAGCGGTCGATCATGGTCGCGACCATGTTATGGATAGACAGATAGGCCGACACCGCCGGACAACCGGTGGCGAGCGCTTCGTAGATCAGCACGCTTTCCATCCGGCCGAGCGCCGAGCCGCCCCGATCTTCCCCCACCATGATCGCGCCGAAACCAAGGCCCGCAAGGTCCTTCAGCACGTCGACGGGAAAATGCTTCCGCTCGTCCCAGTCTGCCGCATGGGGCGCGATCCGCTCGTCGGCGAAGCGGGCCGCCATGTCGCGGATGGTTTGTTGTTCCTCGGTCAGATCCAGGCTCATCTTGTCCCTCAGTGCAGAAGTTCCACCGCAAGCGCCGTCGCCTCGCCCCCGCCGATGCAGAGACTCGCCATGCCGCGCCGCTGCCCGTGGGTCTTCAGCGCGGCCAGAAGCGTCACCAGAATGCGCGCACCCGAGGCGCCGATCGGATGGCCGAGCGCGCAGGCGCCGCCATGGATGTTCACCTTCTCGGCAGGCTGATCAAGGTCGCGCATCGCCGCCATCGCGACGACGGCGAAGGCCTCGTTGATCTCGTAAAGGTCGGGCGTGCCCGCGTCCCAGCCAAGCCGGTCGAGCAGTTTCCGCATCGCGCCGATGGGGGCGGTCGGGAAAAGGTTCGGGCGGTCGGCATGGCTCGCGTGGCCGAGGATACGGGCGATGGGCGTCAGCCCAGCCGCCTCGGCGTCCGACTGGCGCATCAGGACAAGCGCCGCCGCCCCGTCGGAGATCGAGGAGGAATTGGCCGCCGTCACCGTGCCGCCCGGCCGGAAGGCCGGTTTCAGCGAGGGTATCTTGTCGGGCCGCGCCTTGCCGGGCTGTTCGTCGATGGCGACCTCAACGGCACCCGCCTTGCCTTTCACCGACACAGGCGCCACCTCGGCCGCGAAACGGCCCTCCGCGATCGCGGCCTGGGCACGGGCGAGCGAGCGCAGCGCATACTCGTCCTGCGCTTCCCGCGTGAACTGATAGGCCTCGGCGCAATCCTCGGCGAAGGTGCCCATCAGGCGGCCCTTGTCATAGGCATCCTCGAGGCCGTCGAGGAACATGTGATCGGTGACACGACCATGACCCATCCGGTAGCCGCCACGCGCCTTGTCGAGCAGGTAGGGCGCGTTCGACATGCTTTCCATGCCGCCCGCCACCACGATGCCCGCCTGCCCGGCCAGAAGCGCGTCATGCGCCATCATCACCGTCTTCATGCCCGAGCCGCACATCTTGTTCACGGTCGTCGCCGGCACCGAAACCGGCAGGCCGGCGCCCAAGACCGCCTGCCGCGCCGGGGCCTGGCCCTGACCGGCGGGCAGGACGCAGCCCATCAGTGCCTCGTCGACCCGGTCACGCGCGATCCCGGCGCGGTCGAGCGCCGCGCCGATCGCCGCCGCGCCAAGCTCGGCGGCGGTCAGGGTGGAAAGATCGCCCTGAAACCCACCCATCGGCGTGCGGGCCGCGCCCACGATGACGATACTGTCTGCCATTCGATCCTCCCTTGCGCTGCGCGGGCAGTATAGGTCACAATTTCTGACCTACAAACGATTCTCGCGAACCCGCGCGGCGCCCGCCTTCAGTCGTAGCTGCGCTTGTCCTCGATCACCTTGCCGTCGTTCGGCAGGCTGCCGGGCGGCACCAGTTCCACCCGCCCGCGCATCTTGAGCGTTTCCAGGATGCTGCCCTCGTAGAGCGCCGGATTGGTGGCGCGGGTCTCGATCTGCACGGTCATCACATCCATCTCGCCGTCGCGCGTGGCGATCACCCGGGCGCGACCGACCTCGTCATGACGGCCGACGAAGGCCGCGACCTGCTCGGGACGGACGAACATGCCCTTGATCTTCGTCGTCTGGTCAGCGCGGCCCATCCAGCCCCGGATCCGCCGTCCGGTCCGCCCGCAGGGGCTCTGGCCGGACATGACGGCCGACAGATCGCCGGTCGCGAAGCGCGTGAGCGGATAATCGGGGTTGAGCGTGGTGACGACAACCTCGCCCACCTCGCCATCCGGGACCGGATCGCCGGTGCCGGGGCGCACGATCTCGACCAGCACGCCCTCGTCAAGAATCATCCCCTCCATCGCCGGGCTTTCATAGGCGATATTGCCAAGGTCGGCCGTCGCATAGCATTGCAGGCACAGGATGCCGCGATCCCGGTATTCCTGGCGCAGGCTCGGGAAGAGCGCGCCGCCCGAAACGGCGGCGCGAGTGATTTTCAGCCGCTCGCCCATCTCGTCGGCCTTGTCGAGGATCACCTTCAGATAGTCCGGCGTCCCCGCATAGGCAGTGGTGCCGATATCGGCGGCGGCGCGCACCTGCAGTTCGGTCTGGCCGGTGCCCGCGGGCAGAACCGATGCGCCCACCGCGCGTGCGCCGTTTTCAAAGATCATCCCGGCGGGCGTCAGGTGATAGCCGAAACAATTCTGCACGATGTCACCGGCCCCAACGCCCAGAGCATGCAGGAACCGGCCCATCCGCCACCAGTCATGGCTGACCCCGCCCGGTTCATAGATCGGACCGGGCGACTGGAAATAATGGACCGCGCCGCCGGACACGAGGCCGCCAAAGGGCGGCTTCGCGCGCTGCAGCGCGACAAGTGCCGATTTTCTGAGAA
>JAWKWX010000041.1:0-11702 GCA_041397305.1 Paracoccaceae bacterium
GGCGCGCTGGTCGTCGGTCAGGGTCTTGCCGACCTCGTAGACCTCCATCGCTTCGCGGTAGAAGTCGGAACCGGGGTCCTCGCTATAGGCGGGCGGCGGCGGCAGGCGACAGCTTGTGCCGTCCTGCATCGCGAAGGGGCGGTTCTCGCCCCAATGCGGCAGCAAGGGTTTCTGCTGCAGCGCGACATGGTTCGTCGGCACCCAATGGGCGGGGCCCGGGGTCAGCGCATAATCCTCGGGAAAGCCGAGATTGACGATTTCCGCCCCGCCATCGCCTGCCGCCCAGTCGAGAACGTGCGCGGCAAGCGCCTCTCCATGGGCGCGGCTGCGGCGCGCAACGTCGGGGGCGAGCGGCGCCTCGATCGCTGCGCCGAGCTTGTCTGTCACCGCCTTCAACGCCCTTTTCCCGGTCGGCCCGGTGTTGAAGAACAGGCGCGCAACGACCCCGGAAAGCGCCGCATGCAAGACCAGCGCCTCGTCATGGATCCCGGCCTCGCGCGCGGGGCCTGCGGCAAACGCGTTCAGCTGCCCGGCCAGTGTCTGCAGATCATCACGTCCGGTGGCCGTCGCCTCATAGACAGCGACGCCCGCATAGCCGAGCGTGCGGCTGACCACCGGCGGCGTGTAGGTGGGCGTGTGGCGGACCAGATCGAGGATGAGCCCGTACCAGACAGAGATCACCTTCTGCGGCGGGGGGGCCGTCGTGGCGGCGGACGGCAGGCCAGCGATCAGAAAGAGGGACGACAGGCCGCCGATGGCTTGTCTGCGGGTCGGTGAATGCATTTCGTTAGCGCCAACAAGGTTCCGGCGGCAGCTAAGCACAGGGCGGCATGACGCCGCAAGCACCGGGGGGCAGATTCGCGGCTGCGCTAAGGGGTGTGGCCGGCGCAGCGGCACCGGCCACACTTGTTGCGCGCCCAGACGCACACATCACCAGCGTCACTCATACGCCGCCTGGGCACGAACGTCCCCGGTTACCCATGAAAATCCGATCCCCACCCGCTGGAGAACGCTTCACTCGCTACGCGGCTGCGCGACCGGACCGGATCGCGCCGTGCCAACAGGGCACCTCCGCTCTTTGGTCGTTTCTCCAGGCAGGACAGTTCAAAATTATTCTGAACATTCCCCGAGCTTCAGCAGCCCCCAGCCGAAAGTCCGGTCGCGACCCGCAGGTCCGAGGTCTTCGGCCGTCGCACGAAGCGCGCGTTCAAGGGCGTCGCGGCCCTTGGCACCCTCGTCAATGGCATGCGCCAAGATCGCCGTGGCGATGGCCGCGGCATAGGATGTGCCGGATCGGTAGCGGCCGCCCTCGGCTGATGGCACGAAAAGCTCGACACCCGGCGCGACGAAATCCACTTCCTTGCCGCGATTGGCCCTGTCGTACTGCCGCTTGCGCGCATCGACGGCCGAGATCGCAAAGACATCCGGATGCGAGGCCGGGAAGGATACCCTGTCGGCACCATCATTCCCCGCCGCCGCGACGAAGATGGTGCCTCGGCGGGCAAGCCCGCGCAGCACCATGGCGAGCGTCGCATTCTCGGGCCCGGCGAGCGAGAGGTTCACCAGCGGCACGCCCTCCCCCGCGAGCCAGTCGAGTGCAGCCGCGATCGCGTCCGTACGCGCGACATCGCCACCCGTCCCCTGGGCGAAGGCGACCGCCGACACAAGCCGCGCTTTCCGGGCAAAGCCCGCCGGCCAATGGCCGTCGCCGGGTGCCGCGATGAGTGCGGCGAGCGCGGTCGCGTGATCCGGGGCGCCCGGCAGGTCGCCCTCGCGCAGGAACGAACGCGCGGCGACACGCGCGCCCGCAAGCGCCGCGTTCGTCGCGTCCAGCGGCCCGTCGACCAAACCGACCGCCAATCCCGCACCAAGCGGACAGGGATCACCCTCGGAAATGCCGACGAGCGCGGGGGCATAGACCACCGGTCCGGCCGCCTGTTCGTAGATCATGTTGCGTTCGACCGCGATGGCGAGGCCCGCGCGCACAAGCCGCCGTCGCAGGGCGTCCGCCGATTCGATCTTGCCGAGATCGGCCGTCACCATGCCAAGCCCCAGGCTGTCCAGTCTGCGGCGCACGATCACGCTTCCGCCCATCTCCTCCAGCAGAACGGCCGCGGCGGCGACAGCCGCCGGGGTGCCGGTGAGGATATATTCAGGCCGCCCGCTTGGCGCCTCGGCAGCTGCGTCGGCAGCGGTGATTGCCCGGACATGGTCATTCTCGCGCAAGCGCGACGGACGCGGTTCGGGCGGCGGTGGCGGCGGCGGTTCGGCGCATGCCGGTGAACATTCTTCCGCCAGTACGGTCGGTGCGAGACCGCAGGCGGTCAGACCCGTGGCCAGCGCCAGTATCCGGGCGAGTGTGCGGATCATTCGGTGCTTTCCACAAGCTCCACCAGGTTCCCCGCACGCTCCAGTGCCGCACGCGCAGCAGTGATGTCGCTGTCGTCAGCGCCCCCGACAAGCGCCAGACGATAGAAACCGAGCACGGACGGCCCGTCGACTATGGTCAGCCCGTTCGCAAGCAAAAGATCGGCGAAGGCGGACTGAGGCACCTCGTCGCGGACCGACACGGTAAACAGGGCGGCCGTCTGAGGCCCGGCGGCCTGACGGTATTGATCGTTCGAACCGCTCCAGCCGGTCAGGGAAAGCCCGCCCGCCGTTACCACGGCGGCGATCGCCGCTGCGGCGGCCGACTGCCTGAGCGAGCCGGGCGTACGCGGCTTCTCGGCGACGGCGCGCCGCAGGCGGGCAAGGCCGAAATCGCCGGGCGATCGTTCCGGCAGGGCCGAGGCCCGCATCAGCCCGCGCAATTGCCGCGCCGCCTGCACCTGGGCGTGAAGGGCCGGATCGCGTTCGAACTCGCGGGCAAGCGCCTCGGCCTCCTCGTCGGTCAGGGATCCGTTGACCCAGAAGGGAATCAGCTCTGCAATCCTAGCCTTGTCGAATTGGGCCGAAGTCATATGCGCGCCCTCCTGTTCATTTTTGCCTCCAGGCAGCGCAAAAGCAGCGCCTTGGCATGAAAAACCCTAGTCTTCACCGTGCCTTCGGGAACGCCGATCACCGCGGCAACCTCCCGGTAGCTCATATCTTCCAGGAAGGTCAGTTCGATCGCGGCGCGATGGTCGGCCTTGAGTCCGCCAAGACAGTCGCGGAGCATCTCGCGTTCTTCGGCCGTCTGAAGAAGGTCGAACGCGCTCGGCCCCTCATCCGGGCGATCCGGCATGTCATCCTGTACTGTCACTCTTCCGCGTGCCCTGAACTCGTCAACCACCTTGCGCCATGCGATCGCGTAGACCCATGTCCTGACACGCGACCGGTCCTGAAACCCGGCGGCACCGCGCCAGACCTCCAGAAAGACCTCGTGCAATATGTCGGCTGCGGCGAACGGATCGTTCAATTTCGAGTGGATGAACCCGAAAAGAGGCCGCTCAAGCTGGCGGTAGAGCATGTCCAGAGCCGAGACATCGCCTGCGGCCATGCGTCTTACAACGGCGACGAGCGGATCATCCTTCATCTGGGGCAACATCCCGAACCATGCGTACCTGCCTTTGATAGCAGGTAGACGGTCCGGGAATAAGCCACAACCCTGACGCATTGCGCCCGGTATGATCAAAAACCGCTGCAGCGGATATTGTTGCGCGGCTTACTCCAGACGGGCCGGAAAGCCCGGTGCGCGCAAGTCGGTGTGCAGAAGGTCCTCAAGCAGTTTCGCGATCATCGGCGATTGCGCCTCGCCGCCATAGGCGGCCCTGGCGGCGATATAGGTCTGGTTCGTGGCCGATGCGAGATCGAGCGGCACGCCGAATTCCTTGCCGAAACCAAGGGCGAAACCAAGATCCTTCAGCGCCAGATCGATGTTGAAGGCGATGTCGTAGGAGCCATTCAGGATCAGCGCGCCTTCGGTCTCATGCACGAAGGAATTGCCCGAAGAGGCCTGGATCGCATGCCAGGCCTGCGCCAGATCGAGCCCGCCGCGCTTGGCAAGCATCAGCGCCTCGCCGCAGGCCTTGAGGTGGATGAAGGCCAGCATGTTGGTGATGACCTTGATGATCGAGGAGGACCCCAGCGGCCCCATGTGGAAGATGCGGTTGCCCATCGCCTCGAAAGCTTTCCAGTGCAGGTCGACAAGGTCCTTGTCACCGCCCGGCAGCATGGTGATCTCGCCCCGGTAGGCGAGATGGACACCCCCCGTGACCGGCAGTTCCAGCATGCGCACGCCCGCGGCACCGGCGACCTTCGACAGCGCCAGCACATCGTCGCGACCAAGGGTCGACATCTCGATCCAGCTCGCGCCCTCCTTCATGTGCGGCAGGATCGCGCGCAGCACCTTTTCCGAAACCGCGGGCGAGGGCAGGCAGGTGATCACGTGATCGACCGATCCGGCCAACGCCTCGGCGCTGTCCGCCCAGGTCGCGCCAGCCTTGATCAGAGGTTCGGCAAGCGCCCTGTTCAGGTCAAAGACCGTGACCTTGAAGCCCGCCTTGAGAAGACATCCCGCGCAGGCCGCGCCGAGGTTGCCAAGTCCGATATAGCCGTAATGCATTTTACCCCCCGAGAGACTGGAAGGGCGGCTCCCGCCGCCCGAAAGATGGTTCACGCGCCCCAGCCGACGACGCCCTTGACCTCGCAGAAGTCATGGATGCCCCAGTCGGCATATTCGCGCCCGTTGCCCGATTGCTTGTAGCCGCCGAAGGGCGCGAACGTATCCCAGGCGGGATAGTTCAGGTTCACCATCCCCGCACGCAGGCGGCGGGCGACGGCGCGCGCCTCCTCGACCGTTCCGGCGACATAGGCGGCCAGCCCGTATGGCGTGTCATTCGCTGCCGCCACCGCCTCATCCACCGTGTCATAGGGGATGATCGACAGCACGGGCCCGAAGATTTCCTCGCGCGCGATGGTCATGTCGTTCGTCACATTGCCGAAGACCGTCGGGCGCACATACCAGCCGCGGTTCACGCCTGCCGGACGGCCGATCCCCCCCGCGACAAGCGTCGCACCTTCGTCGATGCCGGTCTGGATCAGCGCCTGCACCTTGTCGAACTGCATCTTCGAGACGAGCGGGCCCATGGTCGTCGCCCCGTCCTGCGTATCGCCGATCACGACGGCATCGGCTGCCGCTTTCGCATGATGAAGCGCCTGATCGTGCTGCTCGCGATGGACGAACATGCGCGTGGGGGCGTCGCAGCTTTGCCCGGTGTTGCCGAAGCAGCCCTCGACGCCCGCCTTTACCGCCGCCGCGAGATCGGCCGACGGCAGGATGATGTTGGGCGACTTGCCCCCCAGTTCCTGCGCCACGCGCTTCACCGTGGGGGCGGCCGCCGCCGCCACCGCCGTGCCCGCCCGCGTCGAGCCGGTGAAGGACACCATGTCGACCTCCGGATGAGAGCTGAGCCGCGCGCCCACCTCTGGCCCCGTACCATTTATCAGGTTGAAGACGCCCGCGGGCACGCCCGCCGCGTCACAGACCTCGGCGAAAAGCACGGCAGACAGCGGCGCGATTTCCGAGGGCTTCAGCACCATCGTGCAGCCCGCGACCAGCGCAGGCGCCACCTTGCAGGCGATCTGGTTCATCGGCCAGTTCCAGGGCGTGATCAGCGTGCAGACGCCGATCCCCTCGCGGATGATCCGGGTCGTGCCGCGCATCTCCTCCCAGTGGAAGCTTTCTGCGGCCCTGATCGTCGCCTCGATATGGACCTGGCCCGCCCAGGCCTGCGCGCCGCGCGCCCATTCGATCGGCGCGCCCATCTCGACCGACATGGCCTGCGCGAAGTCCTCGTAGCGGTCGTTATAGGCCTCTAGCAAACGCTTCAGGACCGCGATCCGCTCCGCCACCGGCCGGACGGTCCAGTCCGCGAAGGCCACCCGCGCCGCCATGACCGCGCGATCCGCATCCGCCGCGTTGCCCAGCGCCACTTCGCAGACGATCTCTTCGGTCGCGGGGTTCTCGACACCCAGGCGATCGGACGACAGCGGATCGACCCATTGGCCGCCCACATAGAATTTCAGGCTATTGGCGGGGATCATCTGTCACTCACTTGAAGTAGATATTGTAGGTCTTGCGGATCGCCGCATCGACCTCCGGGTCGATGACGCTGCCGGCCCTCGACAGGATCTCGTTCTTCCGCGCGATGGCGGCGTCAAGCAGGATCGGCTTGCCGGCCTCGTTCCATTCCTTCGGGCTCATCCGGTTGCCGACCGCCGGATAGACATATTCGGTCTGCATGAGCGCCAGTGTCTGGTCGGAGCCGAGATAATGCCCCGGGCCGCCGAGGCAGACCTGCTTCATCGCCTCGATCGAGGTCGAATCCTCGGTCACGTCGATGCCGCGCACCAGCCGCATCGCCTGGCCCAGAAGGTCATCGCCGAGGATCAGGCTTTCGAGGCAGAAGCCCAGCAGCGAAGCATGCATGCCCACCGCCTCGTAACACATGTTCAGTCCCGCAAGCCCCGCAAGCGAATTGGTGATCCCCTGTTCCCAGCCCGCCTGCATGTCGGGCAGCTTGCTGTCGGAGATGCCGGAGGCCGCCCCGCCGGGCAGGTCGTAGAACCGGTGCATCTGCGCGCAGCCCGCCGTCAGCAGCGCCTGTTCGGCCGAGCCGCCCGACATCGCGCCGGTTCTCAGGTCGGACACGAAGGGCCAGGTGCCGAAGATCGCGGGCGCGCCCTTCCTGATCGCGTTCACATAGACGACGCCCGCCAGACATTCCGCCACCGCCTGCACGATGGTCAGCGCAATCGGCGCGGGCGCGGTCGCGCCCGCCTGACCTGCGGACAGAAGCAGCATCGGCATGCCGCGGCGCACGCAATCCTCCATCGTGATGCAGCTTTCCTCGGCGAACTTCATCGGCGGCACGACGAAACAGTTGGAGTTCGAGACGAACGGTCGTTCCAGCCATTTCTCCTCGCCACCCGCGACCGTGTAGATCATGTCGAAACAGTCGGCGACATGGGACGGATCGCTGAAGGACGTGCCCACATGCTTGCGGGTGCCCGCCAGGCAGCCATAGAGCGTGTTGAGGTCCATCTCCCTGTTGTCGACCACGTCGCGGCAGACCATCGTGCGCTGGTAGAAATGGATATTGTCGAGGTTCTCGACCAGCCGCGCCGCGTCATACAGATCCTGCGCAGTCGATTCGCGGTAGCTGAGTGTCACCGGATCGACGATATGCACCGCCGCGCCCGCCGTGCCGTAATGAACCTTGGTGCCCGACAGATGCAGGTCGAACTTCGGATCGCGGGCATGAAGCGTGATGTTGCGCGCGGCGACCGCCAGCATGTCCTCGACCAGCGCGCGCGGGAAACGGATGCGTCCGTCGTCGCCGAGGATCGCGCCCGCGTCCGTCAGCAGCTTGACGCCCGAGGGCGGCGCCTGGCTGAGGCCGATCTGTTCCAGCGCATCGAGGGCCGAGGCATGGATCTTCTTCATCCCCTCGTCGGTCAGCGGCCGGTACTGGCCGCCCGACATGCCCGCCCTGACCGGGCGCAGCCCCTCGGCCAGGGGTGCGGCCCGCGCCGCCCGGCGCGCCTCGCGCCCTCCGGCCCGTGCTGCCCGTCTCGGTTCGCAGTTCAGCGCTTCATCCGACATTTCATCTCTCCCGAAAGCCTCCCGGGGCTTTCATCTTGGCTCATATACCTTCGGGGGGTCCGGGGGGCAGACAGCCCCCGGGCGCGCCGCTCACATCTTCGCCCGCTCGCCCTTCGGGTCGTACATCGGCTGAAGCGAGGCTTCCGCCTTCACCCGCCGCCCGGCGATCTCGATTTCGTAGGAGGAGGCCAGAAGCGCCTCCGCCCCTTCGCCCTTCGACGGCACATAGCCCATGCCGATCGCCCCACCGAGGTGATGGCCATAGGCGCCCGAAGACAGGTAGCCCACGATCCTGCCGTCCCTGAGGACCGGTTCATTGTGATAGACCATCACGCCGGGATCGCTCAGCCGGAACTGCATCATTCGCCTGTCAAGGCCCGCTTCCTTCTTCCGCAGAACCGCGTCGCGCCCGATGAAGTCGGGCTTCGCGGTCTTGACGGCGAAGCCAAGCCCCGCCTCCAGCACATGATCCTCGGACGTGATGTCATGGCCGAAATGGCGGAAGGCCTTCTCGATCCGGCAGCTGTCCATCATATGCATGCCGCAGAGCTTCAGTCCCATCTCCCGGCCCGCCGACCAGAGCGTTTCGAACGCATGGCCGCACATGTCGGAGGAGACATAGATCTCCCACCCAAGTTCGCCCACATAGGACACGCGGTGCACGCGGGCGAGGCCCATGCCCAGCTCGATCTCCTGCGCGGTGCCGAACGGGTTCACCTCGTTCGAGAAATCGTTCGGGCTGACCTTCTGCATCAGCTTGCGCGCGTTCGGCCCCATCACCGCCAGCACGCCTTCGGCGGCCGTCACGTCGGTGATCACCACGTTGAAATCGCCGATATGACGGCGCATCCAGGCCTGGTCCTTGGGCCGGGTCACGGCAGGCGTCACCACCAGATAGGCCGTCTCGGACAGCCGCGTGACGGTCACGTCGGCCTCGATCCCGGCGTTCTTGTTCAGGAACTGTGTGTAGACGATTCGCCCGACCGCCACCGACATGTCGGCGCCGCAGATATGGTTCAGGTAGGCTTCCGCATCGCGCCCCTCGACCCGGATCTTACCGAAGGAAGACATGTCGTACATGCCGACATTCGTCCGCACCGCGCGATGTTCCCCGGCGGCATTGTCGAACCAGTTCTGCCGCCCCCAGCTGTAGCGATAGTCCCGCTCCTGCCCGGGGCGCGCGTACCAGTTCGCCCGTTCCCAGCCGCCGATCTCGCCGAAGACCGCACCCTCCGCCTCAAGCTGCGCATGGAACGGCGTGCGGCGCACGCCGCGCGCGGTCGCTTTCTGGCGGTAGGGATAATGGTCGGCGTAGAGAAGGCCGAGCGTTTCCTTGGAGCGTTCGAACAGATAGTGCCTGTTGCCCTGGAACGGCTGGTTGCGGCCCACATCCACATCGCCGAGGTCGAACGGCTTCTCCCCCGTCTCCATCCATTCCGCCAGCGCCATGCCCGCGCCGCCCGCCGACTGGATACCGATGGAGTTGAACCCGGCGGCGACCCAGAAATTGTCAACCTCCAGCGACAGGCCGAGGTTGTAGGCATCGTCCGGCGTGAAGCTTTCCGGCCCGTTGAAGAATGTGTGGATCCCGGCCGAGGCAAGCATCGGCAGCCGGTTGATCGCGCGTTCGAGGATCGGTTCGAAATGATCGAAATCCTCGGGCAGCTGGTCGAAGCAGAAATCCTCGGGGATGCCGTTCATGCCCCAGGGCTTGGCATTCGGCTCGAAGGCGCCCAGAAGGTATTTGCCTGCGTCCTCCTTGTAATAGGCGCATTCGTCCGGCACTCGCAGGACCGGCATCTGCGTCAGGCCCGGGATCGGCTCGGTCACGATGTAGAAATGCTCGCAGGCATGCAGCGGCACGTTGACGCCCGCCAGTCGGCCCACCGCATGGCCCCACATGCCCGCGCAATTGACCACGTGATCGGCCTCGATCGTGCCCGCCTCGCCGCCCGTCTCCCACGAGACGCCTTTCGCCCGGCGGCCCTCGACCTTCACGCCGGTGACCTTCACACCCTCGGCCACCACCGCGCCGCGCGCCTTTGCGCCCTTGGCCAGCGCCAGCGCGATATTGGCCGGGTCGCCCTGCCCGTCGGTCGGCAGCCAGACGCCCGCCTGCACGCCCTCGATGTTGAGATGGGCGTAGCGTTCCGCCACTTGCCGGGGCGACATTTCCTCGACCGGCACGCCGAAGGCCCGGGCCATCGAGGCGTTGCGGAAAAGCTCTTCCTTCCGCGCCTCGGTCAGCGCGACCGAGACCGAGCCGACCTGCTTGAACCCGGTGGCAAGCCCCGTCTCTGCCTCGAGCCCGCCATAGAGGTCGGCGGAATATTTCGCCAGCCGCGTCATGTTGGCCGAGGCGCGCAATTGGCCGATCAGCCCTGCCGCGTGCCAGGTGGTGCCGGAGGTCAGTTGTTTCCTTTCCAGCAGCACCACATCCTTCCAGCCGAGCTTGGTCAGGTGATAGGCGACCGAACAGCCGACGACGCCCCCGCCGATGATGACAGCGCGCGCCTTTTTCGGCAGGTTAGACATGGTTTTCGCTCCGCTCTGGGGTCGTCTCGACAAGGTGGATCAGGGTAAGGGTGATGGTGCTGACAAGCCCCGCAAACACCTCGCGCGGCAGGTGCGGGCGGCCAAAGAGCGTCAGGTCGTTCAGATAGACCGCGCGGGTCTGGCCACGCACGGGCGGCTCGGCAATGGTGCCAATCGTCGCGTAGGTGCCACCGGGGCGCAGACATGCAAGCAGCCCCGCCCGCGCCGCGCCATTGCCGAGGTCGATCACCGCATCGAAGGGTCCGTGTGCAGTCGTGACCAGCACACGCGCGCCCGCCGCCCGGGCGGCAGCCGCGGCGGAGGGCGGGCAAAGCGTCGCGACCTCTGCCCCGAGCGTCCGCGCCAGGCGGATCGCGGCATACCCCGCCGCCTCGCCCTCGCAGGCGACCAGAAGCGAGCTTCCGGCGCCGACATTGGCGCGCACCAGAAGGTTGTGCGCGGTGCCGAAGGCAAGCGGCATCGCGCCGATTTCGACATCAAGCGGCGACAAGGCATCCGGCGCGACCGGCGCAAGCACCGGACGCACGGGCCACGATCTGGCGCCCAAGCCGCTCACGCACGGATCCTTTCGTTCCCGGGATCCCAGAGCGGCTGGTCTTCCTGCACCACCGCGCGGCAGCGTTCGCCGTAAATCTCGACCTCGATTTCGGTGCCCGGCACCGCCAGATCGGCGCGCAGCATGCCCAGCGCGATCGACTTGCCCACCCGGTAGCCCCAGGCGCCCGAGGTCGTCTCGCCCACGATCCTGCCATCATGCCAGAGCGTCGACATGTAAGGCGCGTCGCAATCCCTGGCCTCAACGGTCAGCGTCACGAAACGCTTCTTCACGCCCTGCTGCCTTTCGGCCAGCAACGCCGCCTTTCCGGTGAAATCCTGCGGCTTGTCGAATTTCACGAACCGGTCCAGCCCGCCCTCCAGCAGCGAATAGTCGGTCGACAGATCGCCCTTCCAGGCGCGGTAGCCCTTTTCCAGGCGCAGGCTGTTCAGCGCCCACATACCGAAGGGTTTCGCGCCCCAGCCGACGATCGCATCATGGATCGCGGGCATGTCGGCGTTCGCGGCATGCACCTCCCAGCCCAGTTCGCCCGCGAACGAGACGCGCAGAAGCTGGCAGTCGCGGCCCGCGACGCGCGCCTTCTGATGGGTCAGCCAGGGCAGGGTCAGGTCGGCCATGTCGGCTATCGCGGTGAACAGGTCACGCGCTTTCGGGCCGGTGACGATCAGCGTGTCCTTCTCGCCCGACCGGTCGGTCAGCGTCAGGCCGGGTTTCAGATGTTTCTTCAGCCATTCGAAATCGTGCCATTGCGCGACCGAGGCGGTGATCAGGGTGAAGCGGTCGCCGCCATGGTTCAGGACCGACATTTCGGTCAGGATACGGCCGCGATGATCGGGGAAATAGGCCAGCGACAGACGGCCTTCCTTGGGCAGCACGCCCGAGATCTGCGTGCGCAGCCAGTCGCCCGCGCCTTCGCCCGACAGATCGAAACGCGAGAAGCCCGGCAGGCTGAGGACGCCGACATGATCGCGCACCGCCTCGCATTCCTCGCGGATGCGGGCTTCC
>JAWKWX010000042.1:0-9617 GCA_041397305.1 Paracoccaceae bacterium
AAAGGATTGTCGGCCCATTCGCCGGTGATCGTCTGCAGGAAGATCGAATTCGGCAGGAAGAACGACTTCTGCTTGGCGAATTTCGAGGCAGGCATCGCCTTGCCGCGCGCCACACCGGCAATGTCGGAGACGATGCATTCCACTTCGTCGACACGGCGCCCGCCAATATAGTCGCGGGCTGCTTGCGGCAGTTTCTGGGTCCAGTCGGACATGAATCACACTATTTGTTGCGGTTTTGCTTGAAGAAGTCCGCGATCCGGTCCGCAACCGCGGCAGCGTCGTTGTCATGCCCGAGCTTCGCGGCGGCCGCCGCCATCACGTCGGGGGGCACAACTCCCGGCGCGCGGGTCCGAAGAAGCCCGTCGACGAATTCATCCTTGAATTCGGGATGGGCCTGGACCGTGAAAGCGAGGTCGCCGTAGACAAGCGCCGCGTTTTCACAAAAGTCGTTCGAGGCGCAGACCGTCGCGCCATCGGGAATCTTGGTCACCTGGTCGCGGTGCCAGGCGTTCAGCTTGATCGTCTGGCCGTCGAAATCATATTCCGTGGGGCCGACCGCCCAACCCTCGCCATAGCGTTCGACCTTGCCGCCCATCGCCTGGGCGATGATCTGGTGGCCAAAGCAGATGCCGACCATCGGCACCTTATCGGCGATGGACTTGCGGATGAAGTCTTCCAGCGGCCGGATGAACGGGTGGTCCTCGTAGGCGCCATGGCGCGATCCGGTGATCAGCCAGCCGTCGCAATCATGGACGGAAACCGGAAACTGCATCGCCTCGACATGATAGCTGCGAAACTGCAGGCCGCGGTTGGCCAGCAGCTCGCGGAAGAAATCCGGATAATCGCCCATGTCGTCGCGCAACGTATCGGGCGCCTGTCCGGTCTGCAGAATGCCGATCAGCATGAAAATCTCTTGGTTTCAGGGTCTCTGACTTAGGTAAACCCGCGCCCGCTGTCTGGCAAGGCGGGACGGGCCGGAAAGCGGGACGGGCAGGTCGCCCGTCCCGCCGCGCATCAGACGGTATCGAGGTAGATCTCGGTCTGTTCGGTCGGCGACAGCTCCGCCATATAATGCAGTTCCTGCCGCTTGGTCAGAACGAGGTTGGTGATCAGTTCCTTCGGAAAGATGCGGGCCATCTTCTCGCTTTTCTCGAAGACATTGATCGCCTCTTCCCAGGTGTCGGGGATCAGCGGCAGGTCGAGCGCATAGGCGTTGCCGGTGATCGGCGGCGGCGGCTGCATCTTTTCCTCGATGCCAATGAGTGCGGCGCCGAGGATCGCGGCCAGCATGAGGTAGGGGTTCACGTCACCGCCTGCCGTCCGATGTTCGATCCGCCGCGCGGCCGCACTGCCCGAAGGGATGCGGATCGCCGAGGTGCGGTTCTCATAGGCCCAGCAGACCGCGTTCGGGGCGTGCGCCTCGGGCACCAGACGTTCGTAGCTGTTGGCATGGGGCGCGAAAAGCAGCGCGGAATCGTTCATCGCCCAGAGGCATCCCGCGACGGCATTCTTCAGAAGGTCAGAGCCTTCCGGCCCGCCGTTCGAGAAGACGTTGTTTCCGGCCGAGTCAATCACCGAGAAATGGGTGTGCAGGCCGTTGCCGGAATATTCCGGATAGGGCTTGGCCATGAAGCTTGCCGCAAAGCCGTGGCGGCGGGCGAGGCCCTTCACCAGCATCTTGAAGAACCAGGCATCGTCGGCCGCGCGCAGCGCGTCGTCCTGGTGCATCAGGTTGATCTCGAACTGGCCGAGGCCGGATTCCGAGATGGCCGTGTCGGCCGGAATATCCATCGCCTCGCAGGCGTCGTAGAGGTCGGTGAAGAAAGTGTCGAAAGCATCGAGCGCCCGGATCGACAGGATCTCGGCCGCCTTGCGGCGCTTGCCCGACCGGGGCGAGGGCGGAACCTGCAGCGTCTTGCCGCTGTCGTCGATCAGGAAGAATTCCAGCTCCATCGCGCAGACCGGCGTCAGGCCCCGCGCCTTGTAGCGGTCGACGACCGCGCGCAAGGCATGGCGCGGGTCGCCCTCGTAGGGGCGGCCGTCCTCGCGGTACATCCAGATCGGCAGAAGCGCGGTCGGCGCCTCGAGCCAGGGCATCGGCATGTAGCCGCGCTCGGTCGGCTTGAGAATGCCGTCGGCGTCGCCGCTTTCGAACAAGAGCGGGCTGTCCTCGATATCCTCGCCCCAGATGTCGAGGTTCAGGACCGACATCGGGAAACGCGTTCCCTCCGTCGCCACTTTCTCTGCAAAGCGGGCAGGAATGCGCTTGCCGCGCGCCTGCCCGTTCAGATCCGCTGCAGCTACACGGATCGTGCGCACCTGAGGGTGCTTTCTGAGCCAGTCTTTCATCATCTGTCGCAGCCAGGGCCCGGTTCCATCCGCGCCGCCCGCCGGACCCATGGGGCCCGGAAGCGGGGATGGGGACCATGCCCTTGGTCCTTTCTCCCGTTACGACCAATCCCATCCGTCCCGGAAGTCAGGTGCCGAACGCCGCTATCGCAGTCCGGGCGGATGCCCGGTGAATTTGATCAAATAACAGATACTACCGGATCAGCTGCGGACGCAAGCGGATTCTTGCTTTCAGGTTCTGGGGCAGGTGACGGTTCAGCCGGCTGTTCACCCGGCCAAAGACCCAGGTGAGGGCCAGGGTGATCAGGATGAAGTAGAGGGCGATGACCGGATAGGCCATGAACGGGTTGAAGGTCTTGGCCGAGAAGTAGGAGGCGTAATAGAGCGCGTCGCCCTGCTGGCGGAAGGCCGGAAAGCCCGAGAAGAAGACGAGTGTCGTGGCCTGGAAGAGGAAGATCGCCTCGTTCGTATAGCTGGGCCAGGCCAGCCGCATCATCGTGGGCCACATCACCCGGCGAAAGCGCGGCCACCCCGACATGCCGTAGGCATCGGCCGCCTCGATATCGCCTTTCGGGATCGAATTCAGCGCGCCGTAGAAGATCTCGCCGGCATAGGCGGCGGTGTTGAGCGTCAGGACGATGAGCGCGCCGAGCCAGGCCTTGGTCAGCCACGAAGTCTCGACCGTGATCGTGGTGAAGCCCAGCGGCAGGTCGAAGCCAACGCGCGGCAGAAGGACGAAGCTTTCATAGGCCAGGAAGAACTGGATGAAGAGCGGCGAGCCCCGGAAGACGAAGATGAACCATTCGGCGGGCTTGCGGACCCAGACATTGTGGCTGGCCTTGGCGACCGCGACGGCGTTGGCGATGAAGAAGCCGAAGAAGAGCGCGAGGATGCCGAAGTAGAAGTTCCAGATGAAGCCGGAGCCGATGAGCACGAAATGTTCGCAGAGCGTGAAGTCCGACTTGGGCAGAAGCCGCTCGCCGATGCCGACCGAACGCAGGCCGTAGTCGAGAAGGGTCTGGTAACAGCTCATCGCCCGGCCCTCCGCTGCCGTTCACCTGCAAGCGTGGCCTGCCCGCGGCTCAGTTTGCTGGTCAGCCGACCCAGGATCATCTCTGACCCCTTGGTCATCAGAAGGTAGAAGACCAGAAGGATCAGGAAGTAATAGACCCGCCAGTCCGCGTGCGGATAGTCGAAATGTTCGGTCTTGTAGCCGCCGATCTCGCGCGCCCAGTAGACCACGTCCTGGATGCCCAGAATGAAGAGCAGGGGTGTCGCCTTGATGAGGATCATCCACAGGTTCGACAGGCCCGGCAGCGCGTAGGTCCACATCTGCGGCACCATGATGCGCCAGAAAGACTGCCGGTCGCTCATTCCGTAGGCCTCGGCGGTTTCCATCTGCGACCGGGGCACCGCCTGCATGGCACCATAGATCACGCTGGCCGCGAAGGCGCCGAAGACGACGGCGAAGGCAATGACGGCAAGCGCGAAGGCATAGAGGTCATGGTAGATCTGCGGGCTGGTCGACAGCGGGAACTTCGCCTCTGGGCAGACGACGAAATCGCTGCCGCGAAAGATCGGTTCGGTCCATTGGGGGCATTTGACCTTGTGGCGGATCATTTCCAGCGCCTGGTCCATCGCGATCGGCACGAAGAGGAAGAAGACGATATCCGGCACGCCCCGCGTCATGGCGGAATAGCCCTTGCCGAAAAGGCTCAGGGGCGTGAAGCGCGACCGGGCCGCCATGGCGCCGCCAAAGCCGAAGGCCAGCGCGACCGGCGCGGTGACGGCCAGAAGGATCAGGACGATGAAGAACGAGCGGTAGAAGAGCAGCTGCTTGCCCGAGGTCAGGTAGCAGAGAAACCAGCTCAGACCTTCAAGGGTCTTGGGATCGGCGCAACTGTCGAACATGGGAATGGCCCGGATGGGGGGAAGGGGCGCGCGTCACGCACGCGCCCCGACCGATGCAGCTTACCAGGTGACCGCGTTCTCGCCGAACCACTTGACGATCATCGCATTGAGCGAGCCATCGTCTTTCATCGAGGCGATCGCCGCGTCGAACTTGGCCTTGAGTTCGGTGTCGCTCTTGCGCAGGCCGATCCCGACGCCGCCGCCCAGCGGAACCGGCTCGCCGACGACCATCAGTTCGCCATTCGATTCCGCCACGACCGGCGCCAGGTAGTCACGGTCGGCGAAGACCGCGTCGGCCTCGCCGTTGCGTACCGCGGCGATGGTCTCGTCGCCGGTGGCATATTCTGCCAGCGTCATGCCCTGCTCGGCGATGTAGCCAGCTTGAATGGTCGAGGTCTGCGCCGCGATCACGCCGCCCTTCAGGTCGGCATCAGCGGTTTTGCCGACAAAGACGGACGGAGTCGGCGGCTGATAGGGCTCGGAGAAGTCGATGACTTCCTTGCGCTCGTCGGTGATCGACATGGCGGCGATGATCGTGTCGTAGTTGCCCGACACGAGGTTCGGGATGATCGAATCCCATTCGTTCGTCACCCATTCGCACTTGAGTTCGGCGCGCTTGCACAGCTCGTCGCCCAGCTCACGCTCGAACCCGTCGACCTCACCCTTGTCGTTGATGAAGTTCGCGGGAGGATAGGCACCCTCCGTGCCCATGCGGATCACGTCCTGCGCGAGGCTGACGCCCGCGGTCAGCGCGACGATCGCGGTGGTAAGGATCAGTTTCTTCATTATCAGGCTCCTTTGTTGGACTTTTGCTTGTCAGGGGCGGTCGTCGCCCTCGAATTGTCAGACGGGCCGCCTACCGCGCAGGCCGTCCTCCACCCCGTCAGTGTTCGCGCGATCACGTTGCGCAGACAAGGGATCTTCGTGGTCGCCGCGCTCCGGCGTCGATACTGGCGTGGCGCCGATGAGGCGCATCAGGCGGCCGTCGCAGACAGGAAACCGCGCAGCCGTTCGGTCTGCGGATTGCCGAAAAGCTGATCCGGCGCGCCTTCCTCCTCGATCAGGCCCTTGTGGAGGAAGACCACGTGATCGGAGACGTCGGCGGCAAGTTTCATGTCGTGGGTCACAAGCAGCATCGTGCGGCCTTCCTCGGCCAGCGCCTTGATGACCTTCACCACTTCCTGTTCAAGCTCGGGGTCGAGCGCGGAGGTGGGTTCGTCGAACAGAAGCGCCTTCGGTTCCATGCACAGCGCGCGCGCGATGGCCGCACGCTGCTGCTGGCCGCCCGACAGCTGCGCGGGATAGACGTCGCATTTGTCGCCGATGCCGACCTTGTCGAGATATTTGCGGGCCGATGCCTCGACCTCGGCCCTGTCGCGGCCAAGGACGGTGACGGGCGCCTCCATCACATTCTGCAGGATCGTCATATGGGCCCAGAGATTGAACTGCTGGAAGACCATCGACAGGTTGGTGCGAACCCGGATCACCTGCGCGCGGTCGGCGGGGTGACGGTTATGCCCATCGCCCTTCCAGCGGATCGGCTCGCCGTCGAAGAGGATCTCGCCCTGCTGGCTTTCTTCCAGCAGGTTGCAGCAGCGCAGGAGCGTCGACTTGCCCGAACCGGACGAACCGATGAGCGAGATGACCTCGCCCTTGTGCGCGGTGATCGCTACGCCCTTCAGGACTTCAAGCTGACCATAGGCTTTGTGCAGGTCGGTGATCTGGATGACCGGAGTCTCTGCCGTTGACACTTTTGTGAAATCCCTTCCCCGTTTCTTCGAATAGGGCGGAATCATGTTCGCTTTGCAACGTGAAATTTGTCGGGTTTGACGCGACGTTGTGCGATTTGAACGGAACGATCGTCCAATCTGCTAAGTGCCGGGCGGTGTCGGGACCGCAAGATAGGCATCGGACGGAATCCGAACGACACCCTTCAGGTGAAGCAACTTCCGGTCATCGGCAGACAAGCCGGCCACCGTTTCGGCGAAGGCCGCGCACAGACGGTCTGCCCTGTCCCCGAAGGCAGAGATGAGCGGGAGGCCGGGCGTCGGATCGGTCCGCGCGCAAATTCTGAGCTGGCGGGCGACGTCCGGCCGATGAGCCTCGACCAGGCGCCAGGTCATCGCGTCGATGGCGGCGATGTCGGCGCGCCCCTCGGCGACGGCGAGGGCGCTGTCGCGATGGGCGCCCGTCACCAGGATCCGCTCGAACCGGCAGCCGATCCCGGCCGCGTGATTTTGCGGTGCGGCCCAGCCCGACTGGCTGTCATAGCCATTGATGGCAAGCGTTCCGCCGATGAAATCCTGCCAGTCGCCCCGGCGTTCCACCCGGACCACGAGAACGGAATAATAATGGCCTGCCGAAGCGCCATCGAGCCCGTAATCCGGGGTGCCGACCAGCGCGACCTTGCCATGCAGCGCGGTCCGGTACGGAAATCCGCAGGTCTGCGAGAGAAGAAGATCGGGCGCGGTCCAGTCATGCGCGCGCGCGTCCCGGCAAAGGCCCTCGGGCGCCGCCAGCCCCTCGGCGCGCAAACGGTCACGGATGCCGACCCAAAGCCGGTCGTTCGCCGACTGCACCTCGGGCCAGTCATACATAGGCAGGCTGGCGATCATCGACCTGCCACCTTCTGCCGGGCCAGCGCGCTGTCGCGGTCGTTGATGCCCAGAAGATTGGCAACCAGCCGGATCAGCGCTTCCTCTTCCGCGTCCCGCGCCCTGTCGGCAAGCGCCACCGACCAGAGCGCCTCGATCAGCCGCAACCTGTCCTCATGCGGAACGGCCTCCTTCAGCGCGCGGGTGAAGCGTACCGTATCGGGTGCCTCGGTCTCGAGCGCCTCGGCCCGCTGTCGAAGCGCGACCGTCTCGAACGGGCCAAGGCCATGGCGCGCGGCGAGGATCCGGTCGATGCGGTCCCGCTCCACCGCGTCGTAGGAACCATCCGCGCGCGCCACCCGGACAAGAAGCGCCGCGAGCGCGAGCGCTGCATCCTCACCGGATATCGGCGCGGGTATGGGCGCAAACAGCGACTGAAGGAAACGACTGACCATGAAACCGCTATAGCCCTCCTGACCGGCGGCGAGAAGCCCGGGCAGGCACCGTCCGGTTGAAAGCGCTGCCGCTGTCCACTAACTATCCTTCAGATATTGGGGACAGTCTCGAATGATGGAAATCTTTACGCCTGAGGGCTTCTCGGCCCTCATGCAGGTGATCGCGATCGACCTGGTGCTTGCCGGCGACAATGCGATCGTGATCGGCATGGCCGCCGCGGGCCTTCCGCGCGAACAAAGGGCAAGGGCAATCCTCGTCGGCATCCTTGCCGCGACCGTGCTCAGGATCGGCTTCGCGCTGATCACCACGCATCTGATGAACATCATCGGCCTCGTGCTGGTCGGCGGCATCCTGCTTCTGTGGGTCTGCTGGAAAATGTGGCGCGAACTGCAGGCGACGCATGCCGACGAGATGCGCGCGGAAGAAGCGCTGACCGGCGAAGACATCAATACCGACGGCCAGATCGCCGCAGGCGGGCCGCGGAAGACCTTCGCGCAGGCCGCCTGGCAGATCGTGATCGCCGATATTTCCATGTCGCTCGACAATGTGCTGGCCGTCGCGGGTGCGGCGCGGGAACATCCGACCGTGCTGGTGATCGGCCTGGTCCTGTCGATCGCGCTGATGGGCCTTGCCGCGAGTTTCGTGGCGCGTCTGCTGAACAAGCATCGCTGGATCGCCTATGTGGGCCTCGCGATCATTCTCTATGTCGCGCTGAAGATGATCTGGGAGGGCTGGCACGATGTCAGCCCGGCCGTCGCGGGCGTGATCGGCGCCTGACAGAAAGAACGGGGGCCATCGGCCCCCGTTTTCATTTCCAGCAGCTGACCAGAACCGTCATGTCGCGCGCCAGTTTCGCAAGGTCCTCGGCGGCGAGCGTTCCGGTCCGGTCCGCGGCAGCGAAGGCCAGGCCCTGCGCTTCCAGCGCCTTGCCGATCACCTCGGCCTTCAGCGCGAAGCTCACGTCCCTGGGAAGCGCGCGCCCCGCCTCGTCCTTCTTCGGCAGAAGCATCCCGATCATCGCGCCGGAACCGTTCAGGATCGCGCCGCCCGCGTCGCCCGCAAGCGTCGTCAGCGTCAGACGGTCGAGGTCCGCCTCGCCGTTCAGCCCCTGCCCTTCCGAGAAGGTGCCGGTCGTGACAACCGGTGCCGACAGCTTGTCCTCATAGGAATAGCCCGCCAGAGCCACGTCGGAATCAAGCCTCGGGGCAGTCTGCGCAAGCGCTGCGAAGGCGCGCGGCGCGAGCGGCGCGACCGGCTTCAGGACGGCAAAGCCGAGCGTCGGGTCTTCGAAGGCGACCGTCGCATCGGTGCGACCGTCGAGCGTCACGCGCGTGCAGCCTGCGAGAACTTCGCCGGTGGTGAGCACCGTTCCCGCTCCATCGATGAAAGTGCCGGTGCGCGAGATCGCCGGGCGGCGGATGTCGAGGCCGCTGGTGAGGTCTGCGGCGGAGGTCGACGATGGCTCGCCCAGGTTTTCGTCGAGCGCGACGGAGCCTACCGGCCGGAAGCTCGCCTGCATCGCCTCCAGTACACGGGCGCGGCGGGCGCTGTCGGCGGTGGGGGCGATCAGCGCAAACCCCTTGATGAAGCCGCCCTCAAGCGCCGCTTCCGCATGCGCGGTCTTGCCCGCGCCCTCGCCATCGATCGTGAAGGAGGCGCGGCCGATCGACCGCGCGCCTTCCATCGGCATGATCGCCATGGCCTGAAGGCGTTCATAAAGCGCCACAAGATCCTTCTGGTCGCCGCGGCGCGAGATCAGCAGAACCTGATAGCCCGAGCCGTCCTTCTCGCCGAAGGCGGCGAAGGGCGGCTGGTAGCCGTCGAATGTCACCAGGCCGAGCGGCAGGTCGATATCGATCCCCGCTTCCGTCTCGCTCACGCGCTCGATGCCCATGGCAGCGCGTTCGCCCGTCCAGCGACCGACAAGATCGCCGCGTTGGGCGGTCGTGAGGATACCGGTCTCGGGCGCGCCGATCCCGGCCTGCCAGCGGGCCATCGCCGCGCGCGTCCCCTTGCCGAACGATCCGTCGATCGCGCCCTGATAGACGCCGAACCACTGCATGGCGCGCTGCAGATCCATCCTTTCGTCCGCCGACAGAGCCGATTCCGACCGGCGCGCCTCTTCCACCGTCTCTTCCGGCAGCGCGGGCGCCGGGGCGACGACGGGGTCGGTGGCGGCGGGTTCGGTGGCGGAGGGGTCGGCGGTGGAAGGGTCGGCGGTGGAAGGGTCAACTGGCGCCGCCTCCGGCGTCGAAACCGTCTCTGCCGGGGCGGTCGTGTCGAGGCCCGCGGGCCAGAACCTGCGGC
>JAWKWX010000043.1:0-4100 GCA_041397305.1 Paracoccaceae bacterium
ACCGCCGAAGCCGCCGATCCGGGTCGCAAGCGGCTGGCCGACGGGGGCACCCGTGCGCCCGGCATAGGAAAAGACCGCCGGAATGCCCGCCCCGGCCACGGTGCGGGCAAGGGCGCTGGCCTCTGTGGTGCCGCCGAGGATGAGGAGGCGCGTCATGTCTGATCCCTGGCTGACGATCATCGGGCTTGGCGAAGATGGACCGGCGGGGCTGCCGGACGCAAGCCGCGCCGCGCTGGCGGCCGCAGATGTGATCTTCGGCGGTCCGCGTCATCTGGCGCTTGTGGCGGCAGGCACCCGGGGCCGCGACTGGCCGATCCCGTTCAGAATAGACCCTGTTCTGGCCGAAAAAGGCAGGAAGGTGGCGGTTCTCGCTTCGGGCGATCCCTTCTGGTTTGGCGCCGGCGGCAGCCTTGCACAGTGCCTGTCTCCGGGGGAATGGACCTGCCACCCTGCCCCCTCGACCTTCTCCCATGCCGCCGCGCGGCTGGGCTGGCGGATCGAGGAGGCGCTGTGTTTCGGCCTTCATGCGGCGCCCTTCGAACGGATCCGGCCAGTCCTGACGCGCGGGCAAAGGCTCATCTGCCTGATGCGTGATGGCGCGGCGGTGGCGCGCCTGGCGGTCTGGCTGACCGAGCAGGGCTTCGGCCCCTCCAGCCTGACCGTTCTGGAGGCGCTCGGCGGCCCGCGCGAGCACGTCAGGCGGACCTTGGCCGAAGCTTTTGCCCTGACCGGCGTTGCCCACCCGGTCGCCCTGGCAATCGAGGTGAAGGGTGCGCGCGGGCTTCCGCGGTCGTCTGGCCTGCCGGACGAACTTTTCGAGACCGACGGTGTGATGACCAAGCGCCCGGTCCGGGCGCTGACCCTGTCCGCGCTGGCGCCGCGCGCGGGCGAGGTCTTGTGGGACCTTGGCGCGGGCTCGGGCTCGATCTCGGTCGAATGGTGCCTGGCCGCGCCCGGCACCCGGGCCCATGCGGTCGAGGCGCGCGCCGATCGCGCCGCGATCATCGGGCGCAATGCCGAACGGTTCGGGGTGGACCATCGCCTGCATCTGACGCAGGGCGAGTGGCGGGAGAAGCTGGCCACGCTTCCCGCGCCGGACGCTGTCTTTGTCGGCGGTGGAGCGGATCTGGCCGGAATAGAGACTGTTTTCAACTTGATCCCGGCGGGATCGCGCATCGTCGCCAATGCGGTGACGCTGGAATCGGAAGCCGCCCTGACCGGCGCCCAGGCGGCATTCGGGGGCAGGCTCCTGCGGATCGACCTGGCGAGCATGGATATGCTCGGCCGGATGCGGGGCTGGCAGCCGAGCCGACCGGTCGTGCAGTGGAGTGTCGGGACATGAGGGTCGCGGGCTTCGGCTTTCGCAGTACCGCGACGCTGGCCTCGCTGCTGGACGCGCTCGATCGCGCGGGGGGCGAGGTCGGGCTGCTCGCGACGGCCGAGGAAAAGGCCGGCGCGCCGGTCGCCGGGGCCTTCGCGGCCCGGCTGGGGCTGGACCTCGTGCCGGTGTCGCGCGAAAGGCTGGCCGGGGCCGACGTCCTGACGCGGTCCGCCGGGGTGATGGCGCGTTTCGGCACCGGATCGGTCGCGGAGGCGGCAGCCCTGGTGGCGGCGGGGCGCGGAGCCAGGCTTGTCGGGCCGCGCGTGGTGTCGGGCGACGGGCTGGCGACAGTGGCGATTGCGGAAAGGGATGGAGAATGACGGTTCATTTCATCGGGGCGGGACCGGGCGCGGCCGATCTGATCACCATCCGGGGGCGCGATCTGATCGCATCCTCGCCGGTCTGCCTCTACGCGGGCTCGCTGGTGCCCGAGGCGATCCTCGCGCATTGCCCGCCGGGCTGCCGGATCGTCAATACCGCGCCCCTGTCGCTGGACGAGATCGTGGCCGAGATCGCCGCGGCCCATGCTGCGGGCAAGGATGTGGCGCGGCTGCATTCGGGCGACCTGTCGGTCTGGTCGGCGATGGGCGAGCAGCTGCGGCGGCTGAGGGCGCTGAACATTCCCTATGACGTGACGCCGGGCGTGCCGTCCTTCGCGGCGGCGGCGGCGGCGCTCGGGGCGGAACTGACCCTGCCCGGCGTCGCGCAATCTGTGGTGCTGACCCGGACTTCGGGCCGGGCCACCGCGATGCCGGCGGGCGAGACATTGGAGAATTTCGCCCGCACCGGCGCGGTGCTGGCGATCCATCTGTCGATCCATGTGCTGGAGGATGTGGTGGCGGAACTTGTGCCGCACTATGGGCCCGATTGCCCGGTCGCGGTGATCTGGCGCGCGACCTGGCCCGATCAGCGCATCGTGCGCGCGACGCTCGCCACGCTGAAGACCGCGATCGGGGCGGAGATGGAGCGCACGGCGCTGATCTTCGTCGGCCGGTCGATCGGGGCGGAATCGTTCGACGAGAGCAGGCTTTATGCGGGCGATTACGACCGGCGCTACCGCCCGGTGGGCACCGATCCGCGTTTTCCGGAGGCCCCGTGAGGTTCGTGCGGGTTTCGTCCCGCCTGCGGCGGGCCGACCCGCCGGGGGACGCTGTCCCCCGGACCCCCTGGAGTATTTTCGGACAGAACGTGGAGGCAGGGTCATGATACCGCCCGGGCTGATCATTTCGGCGCCCGCCTCAGGGACCGGCAAGACCACGCTGATGCTGGGGCTTCTCGCGGCCCTCCGGGCGCGGGGGCTGACGGTGCAGCCGTTCAAGAACGGGCCGGATTACATCGACCCGGCCTTTCACAGGGCGGCCTCGGGGCGGTCCTCCTGGAACCTCGAAAGCTGGGCGATGGATGCGGGGCGGATCGCCGGGCTGATCGGCGAGGCGGAGGGGGCGGACCTGATCCTGGCCGAAGGGTCGATGGGGCTTTTCGACGGGGTGGCCCTGCCCGGCGAGGCGGGGACCGGGGCCAGCGCCGATATCGCGGCGCTGACCGGCTGGCCGGTGGTGCTGGTGCTCGATGTCTCGGGGCAGGCGCAGTCGGCGGCGGCGGTGGCGCGGGGCTTTGCCGCGATGCGCGACGGGGTGCGGCTGGCGGGCGTGGTGCTGAACCGGGTGGCCTCGCCGCGCCATGAGGCGCTGGTGCGGGGCGGCATGGCGGCTGCGGGCATCACCGTCTTCGGCGCGCTGCCGCGCCGCGCCTCGATCGAGATGCCCGAGCGGCATCTGGGCCTCGTGCAGGCAGAAGAGACGCCGGAGCTTGACCGGATCGTCGCCGAGGCCGGGGCCTTCGTCACCGGGCATGTCGATCTGGACGCGCTGATGGCCGCGGCGGCGCCGACCGGTCTGGCGGGGCCGCCCCTGCCGGTCGTGCCGCCCGGCCAGCGGATCGCGCTGGCGCGGGATGCGGCCTTTTCCTTCGTCTATCCCCATCTTCTGGACGGCTGGCGCCGGGCGGGGGCGGAGATCCTGCCCTTCTCGCCGCTGGCCGACGAGGCGCCGGACGCCTCTGCCGATTGCTGCTGGCTGCCGGGCGGCTATCCCGAGCTGCATGGCGGGCGGCTGGCGGCGGCGGAGCGGTTCCGGGCGGGGCTGCGCGCCTTCGCCGGAACCCGCGCCGTCCATGGCGAATGCGGGGGCTATATGGCGATGGGGGCGGCGATCGTGGATGCGCGCGGCGCGCGGCACGAGATGGCGGGGCTTTTGGGGCTTGTCACCTCCTACGAGAAGCGGCGGATGCATCTGGGCTACCGGCTGGCGACGCTGGAGGCGCCGGTGCCGGGCTTTGCCGCCGGTGCGCGGCTCAGGGGTCACGAATTCCACTATTCGACAATCCTCGATCAACCGGATAGGACGCTCGCCAGCGTTCGCGATGCGAATGGCGAGGCGGTGGCCGAGACCGGATCGCGCCGGGGCCTGGCCACTGGCACCTTCTTTCACCTGATCGCGGAGGCGACATGAGCGGATTTGTCAGTTTCGTCTCTTCCGGCCCGGGCGATCCGGAGCTGCTGACGCTGAAGGCGGTGGACCGGCTGCAGAAGGCCGACGCGGTCCTCTTCGACGACCTGTCCTCGGGCCCGATCCTGACCCATGCGCGCACGGGCGCCGATCTGGTGGGCGTGGGCAAACGGGCAGGCCGCCCCTCGCCCAAGCAGGATCATGTGAGCCGC
>JAWKWX010000044.1:0-3362 GCA_041397305.1 Paracoccaceae bacterium
CATGCTGAACCCGATCGTCCAGGCGGTCTTCGCCGCCTTTCCCGAGGCGACAATCACCGCCGTTCGCACGCCCGAGGAAACGCGCACCCAGGCAGCCCTCACGGCGCTGCCGGAGGTCGAGGATGAATGGGACCCGTTCGAGGATGGGTGAGGCAAACACCCTACCGGTCGCGGACATATTGAACGATGTCAAGAAGCTCGCCGTCGAATATTATAACGCAACCGGCAAGCCCCTCGGAGTGACGGGTGAGATCGCGGAATTCGAAGCCGCACGCGTTCTTGGCCTTACCCTCGCCGAGGCACGCAGCCCCGGCGCCGATGCAATCCGAGTGGTGAATGACCGATCCGAAACGATCCAGATCAAGGGTCGATGGAAGCGTGACGGCGCGAAATGGGGGCGTGTCCCCTCGATAAAGACCGGCCCGGGCCAACCTTTCGATGTTGTTATGCTGGTGCTCTTGCAAGGCGGCTACGAACTTCACTCAATTTGGGAGATGCCGCACGCCATGGCCGCCGCCCTGCTTGACAGGCCCGGGTCACGGGTGCGCAACGAGCTCCGCTCGCTCGCGGTCTCCCAATTCATGGCAAAGGCAACACGCGTCTGGCCTCCGGAGACTTGCGGCACAGACGACCGCGCACTACCTGCGGGAATGGAACGGACAGGAGTTTGAGATGCTTAAGGGTTTGGGCCTCGGCGGCCTTGGCGACATGACCAAGATGATGAAGGCCGCGCAGGAAATGCAGGGCAAGATCGGCGAGCTGCAGGAAAGCTTCGACCGGATCATGGTCGTGGGCGAGGCGGGCGCGGGGCTGGTGACGGCGACCTGTTCGGCCAAGGGAGAGCTGAAGGCGCTCGACATCAACCCCACGATCTTCGATCCGACCCAGAAGGAAGTGGTCGAGGATCTGATCCTGGCCGCGATCAAGGATGCCCAGAGGAAGGCGGGCGAAAGGGCGCAGACGGAAATGAAGCGCCTGACCGAAGGGCTTGGCCTGCCGCCCGACTTCAAGCTGCCGTTCTGATCCGGCGAAGGCGGGGCCGGGCATCGTGACAGGAGGGGCGCGGGTTGCTATCAGCGATCCATGACGGATGCGCGCGAAAGCCTGACAGAGATCTACGACCGCAAGGTGGCCGAGGGCGCGATCCGCCCGGACGCCGCCCAGCGCGCGCTTCTGCCCGAATTCGACCGTATCCGCGCGCAGCTAGAGCAAGAAGGGCAGAAGAAGGGCTTCCTCGGCGGGCTTTTCGGCAAGCCGCCGGTGGCGCCGAAGGGGCTGTACCTGTGGGGCGGGGTCGGACGCGGCAAGTCGATGCTGATGGACCTCTTTCACGAGGCGACCGCGATCGAGGCCAAGCGGCGCGTCCATTTCCACGCCTTCATGCAAGAGGTTCAGGCGGCCCTTCATGCGGCGCGCAAGACCGGCGTGGACGATGCGATCCGGCCTGTGGCGGTGGAGATTTCGTCGAAGCTGCGCCTTCTGTCCTTCGACGAAATGCAGATCACCGATATTGCCGATGCGATGATCGTCGGGCGGCTTTTCCAGATGCTGTTCGAACGCGGCACCTGCGTGGTGACGACCTCGAACCGGGTGCCGGACGATCTGTACAAGGACGGTCTGAACCGGCCTCTGTTCCTGCCGTTCATTGACCTTCTGAAGGCGCGGATGGAGGTCCGCGAGATCGAGAGCGAGACGGATTATCGCCAGCATCGGCTGAAGGGGGCACATACATATTTTACCCCCGCGAACGCTGCCGCGCGGGCAGCGATCGACCGGATCTGGCGCGAGCTGACCGGCGGGGGCGGCGACGGGCCGCTCACGTTGTCGGTCAACAACCGCCCGGTCACCCTGCCCGACCATCGGTCGGGCGTTGCGCGCGCCTCGTTCTGGGATCTCTGCAGCCGCCCGCTTGGCCCAGCCGACTATCTCGCCATCGCCAGGGCGGTGCGGGTGCTGATCGTCGAGGATATTCCCCATCTGTCAGCCGAGAACTATAACGAGGCCAAACGGTTCGTGACGCTCATCGACGCGCTCTATGAGGGCAAGGTGCGGCTGGTCTGCTCTGCCGCCGACGAGCCGGAACGGCTTTATGTCGAGGGCGCGGGATCATTCGAATTCGAACGGACGGCAAGCCGTCTGAGAGAAATGCAGGCGGCGGACTGGGGTCAGCCCTGACCGGCAGGCGGCGGGATCAGAACCAGCTTGCCGACATGGCGTTTTTCGAGGAAGTCCCGCTGTGCCCGCACGATGTCGGCGAGCGCGTAGGTCGCGGCCAGAAGCGGCCTGATTTCGCGTCGTTCGATATAGCCGATCAGGTTGGGAAAGATGGGTTCGTCCCAGGCCGTGGTGCCGATCAGGGTCATGTCCTTCAGATAGAGATCGCGCATGTCGAGCGAAACGATCGGGCCGGCGATCGCGCCGGACGAGACATAGCGGCCACCGCGCCGCAATGCCTTGAGAAGCGGCGGAAAGCCCTGCCCCGCAACGTTGTCGATGACCACATCCACGCTTTCGGCGCCAAGCAGCTCGGCAGGATTCTCGTCTCGGTCAAGCAACCGGTCAGCCCCGAGGGCGCGCAGGTCTTCGTGCTTGCCGCGCGCTGCCACGGCGATCACTTTGGCACCGCGCCGACGGGCGAGTTGAACCGTCGCAGAGCCGACCCCGCCGGAAGCGCCTGTCACCAGAACCACCTCACCCGCGCCGACGCCCGCACGATGCAGCATGTTCTCGCTCGTGCCATAGGCGCAGGGAATGCTCGCAAGCTCTGCATCGGTCCAGTCGCAAGTCACCACGAAGGCCTCGCTTGCCGGAACGGCCACGAACTGCGCGAAGGCGCCATCGGTATCGGCCGCCAGCCACCGTGTCGCCGGATCGTCGAAACCATTGACCCTCATGCAAGGACGCACCAGCACCCTGCGGCCCAGAAGCGCCGGGTCGACACCGGCGCCAAGCCCGGCGATGCGCCCTGCGCAATCCGTCCCCTGGATCATCGGAAACGGTGTCGCGCCTTGCCAGCCGCCCGTACCGGTGTGGCCCTCGCCCGATGGCTGGAGGCTTTCGCCGGTCGAGGCCGTGACCGTGCTGGCGTACCAGCCGACCCTCGTATTGATATCGGTGTTGTTCACCCCGGCGGCGAGGACATGGACCAGAACCTCACCCTCCTTCGGTACGGGACGCCGGACCCTTCGGTACTGCAGCTGGTCAAAACCGCCCTGAGCCGCCGTCACCACCGCCATCATCGTGGCAGACGTGCCGTCCGGATCGAACCTGTCCGCCATGGGTGCCTCCCCCAGCCGCCGTCGTGACGCGCATCAACATCGCATGGCGCGGCGGACCTGTCAGGGCAGGAATTGCCTCAGGCC
>JAWKWX010000045.1:0-2917 GCA_041397305.1 Paracoccaceae bacterium
GCCTAACCGGGCGTGAAAACGCCCGGCCGGAATATCCATGTCCAGAGCAAAGCTTCACCTCTATCTCGCAGCACCGCGCGGCTTTTGCGCGGGCGTCGACCGCGCGATCAAGATCGTCGAGATGGCGATCGAGAAATGGGGGGCGCCAGTCTATGTGCGCCACGAGATCGTCCATAACAGATATGTGGTCGACGGGCTGAAGGCGAGAGGCGCGGTCTTTGTGGAGGAGCTGGACGACTGCCCGGCGGACCGGCCGGTGATCTTTTCGGCCCATGGCGTGCCGAAATCGGTGCCCGCCGAGGCCGAGCGGCGGCGGATGGTCTATGTGGATGCGACCTGTCCGCTGGTCTCGAAGGTCCATATCGAGGCGGAGCGGCATCACCAGAACGGGTTGCAGATGGTGATGATCGGCCATGCCGGACACCCGGAGGTGCTGGGCACGATGGGGCAGTTGCCGGAGGGCGAGGTGATCCTGGTCGAGACCGTCGCCGATGTGGCACGGGTCGTGCCGCGCGACGAGGACAAGCTTGCCTTCATCACCCAGACGACGCTCTCGGTCGATGATACGGCGGCGGTCGTGGCGGCGCTGAAGGCGCGCTTTCCCGCGATCATCGGGCCGCACAAGGAAGATATCTGCTATGCCACGACCAACCGCCAGGAAGCGGTGAAGGCCATCGCGCCGAAGATCGCGGCCCTTCTGGTGATCGGCGCGCCCAATTCGTCGAACTCGAAGCGCCTGGTGGAAGTGGGCCGCGCGGCGGGCTGTGCCTATGCGCAGCTTGTGCAGCGCGCGACCGATATCGACTGGCGGGCGCTGGAGGGCGCGCAGGCGGTGGGCGTGACGGCGGGGGCGAGCGCGCCGGAAGTGCTGGTCAACGAGGTCATCGACGCCTTCCGCGCGCGCTTCGACCTGACGGTCGAGCTGGTGGAGACGGCGCAGGAGCGGGTCGAGTTCAAGGTGCCGCGCGTCCTTCGCGAACCGGCATGACGGGCGACGAGCGCACCATCGCCGCCTATGAGGCGCATGTCGGCAGCTATGCCGACCGGTTTGCCACGGCAGAGCCGGGTGTTCATCTGAAGGCCTTCATCGCGGCCCTGCCGCCATCGGCGCATGTGCTTGACCTCGGTTGCGGGCCGGGAACCGCCTCGGCCTTCCTGCGCGCGGCGGGGCACCGGCCCGACCCGGTCGATGCCACGCCCGCGATGGTGGCGCTGGCCAATGCGCGCCATGCGCTGGGGGCGCGGGTCGGCACGTTCGACGATATCGCGGCGCTGGCGGCCTATGACGGCGTCTGGGCGAACTTTTCCCTGCTGCATGCGCCGCGCGACCGGTTCCCCGTGCATCTTGCGGCGCTGCATCGGGCGCTGAAACCGCGCGGCCTTTTCCATATCGGGATGAAGCTGGGCGCGGGCGAGGCACGCGATGCGCTGGACCGGTTCTATTGCTACTACGGCCGCGAGGAGTTGCTGGCGCTGCTGGCCGCTGCCGGGTTCGCACCCGGGCAGGTCCGGGAAGGCAGGGAGCGCGGGCTGGCGGGAACCGAGGATCCTTTCATCGTGGTACAGTCGCATGCCTGACTATTTTGCCTTCACCGACGGTGCCTGTTCGGGCAATCCGGGGCCGGGGGGCTGGGGGGTTCTGTTGCAGGCCAGGGACGGCGACAAAGTCGTCAAGGAGAGGACGCTGTCGGGCGGCGAGGCAGAGACGACCAACAACCGGATGGAACTTCTGGCCGCGATCTCGGCGCTGGAGGCGCTGGGGCGCGCGACGGCGATCACGCTGGTGACCGACAGCGCCTATGTGAAGAACGGCGTCACCCAGTGGATCTTCGGCTGGAAGCGCAACGGCTGGCGCACGGCCGACAGGAAGCCGGTGAAGAATGTCGACCTATGGCAAAGGCTCGATGCAGCACAGGCCCGCCATCAGGTGCGCTGGGAATGGATCAAGGGCCATGCCGGCCATCCCGGGAACGAACGCGCGGACGAGCTGGCGCGGGCAGGGATGAAACCGTTCAAGCCCGCGCCCGCCCGGCGCCCAGCCGCAGACGGGGCGGCCTGACAGGCGTCAGGCGGCAAGGCCTTTCGCGACGCTTTCCCACTGATCCAGACCCGAGGCGATGCCTTCGATCATGCCGATGCCGAGGAATTCGTCCTTCATCGCCACCGTCGCGAAAAGGATCGAGATGGTCACGGTGGTGATGCCGCCCCTTTCCTCGAAGGTGACGGTATGGACCATCCTGTCGCCTGCGTTCCGAAGGTTCATGTCGCCGCCCCGACCATCCTCAAACCCGTTCGAATAGACGATGCGCCGGTCGGGCTCGATCTCCAGAATCGTGCCGCCGAAGGGCGGGCCCTCGACCCCGTCGGGACCGGTCATCACCATCCGCCAGTGCCCGCCGACCCGAAAGTCGTATTCGCAGGTGGTGACCGGATAGCCAACCGGCCCGAACCAGCGGCTGATATGCTCCGCCGAGGCGTGGGCGGCGAAGAGATAGCGCGCGGGCACGGGGATCTTGCGGCTGATCACCGCGGTGCGGTCGGCCTCGCTTTCATGTTTCGGGATCGCTGCCATCTGTCTTCTCCCTTTCCTGCAAGCTTCTGGCATAGGTTTCCAGGCGTTCGAGCCCTTCGGCCCAGAAGGCTTCGTAGCGGCCGATCCAGCGATGGGCGTCGGCCAGAGCTTCGGGCGCGAGGCGGACCGGCCGGAAGTTGGCCTGGCGGCCGCGTTCGACAAGGCCCGCCTTTTCGAGGATGCGCAGATGCGAGGAGATCGTCGGCTGGCTGAGGGAGAAGGGCGCGACCAGTTCGTTCACCGTCGCCGCGCCGCGGCTCAGCCGGTCGAGGATCGCCCGCCGCGTCGGGTTGGCGAGCGCGGTGAAAATCCGGTCAAGGTCGGTGGCGTCAGCCCTCATGATCG
>JAWKWX010000046.1:0-2765 GCA_041397305.1 Paracoccaceae bacterium
TTCGGACTACCGTTTTGACGCCATGCCTTTTGGCGGCTTCAAATACGGCAGCCTCGGCCGCGAAGGCGTGCGTTTTGCCTACGAGGAGATGACCCAACCCCGTGTCGTCTGCATCAACCGCAAGTAACCGCCCTCCGCAGGGCTGCGGCGCTGAGCAGGGAGCCTGATATCAAGTCGCAGCCATTCGCGAAGTGGCGAAAGCGCGGGACGGTCAAGGATCGCAAGACCGGTCGGAAGGAACGGCTTCTCTGTCTATGATGGGATGATCGTGGCCAGCGCCCTGATCGCAGGCTGCACGACGCTGTGGAGCGAGGATCTGCAGGATGGCCGGCGCATTGAGGGACGGCTTCGGATCGTCAATCCATTCGCATGAGGCGCGGTCTTTGGGCCAATACCTTGCAATTGGTCCACGTCATGGAAGATGCGCTGCCTCAACGCCTTTGGAGAACGCATCAGCGCAAGAAAGCCTGACCGCCAAACCGCCGAAATCCAGATGCCGTCGTGCTCTCAATCGCCTCAACGCAAGCGGAATCGCCGAAGTCGTTCGCGTACGGAGAGGCGCCCATGAATTTGTCGGCGCCTCGCGCCCCAAGGTCAGGACTCGTTCTCGTTTCATAGCCCGAACAGGACGGTTGCGGCGAGGGCTACGGCTGAGAGGACGACCTTCGGACGCCCGTCGTAGCGGGTAGCCGCATGTCGTACATCCCTCAGGCGGCCTCGGAGGCCGACCGTTCCATCATCCGCTCGAAGATCCCTTGTCGCCCTATCGCTTCCAACGGCTGTAGAGGGTTTTCGCAGGACCATACTCTTCGGGCGAATCACACCAGCGCAAGCCATTGCGGTTGATGAAAGTAGTGCCGCTCAGAGCGCGCCGTTCCTCGACACATAGCCTGCCGTGGCTCTTGGGGAAGAAGGGCCGACGTCACGCCATCTGCGCATCGGTCAGCCAGAAAAGATTGCGCATCTTTCTGTCTCCTTGCGGAGCCTGAATCACGCCGCAAAGACATGATCAATGGGTCCCCACGCCAGCGCGCGCCGTGCGCTATGCATCAAACCCTTCAAGATAGGCCACAAGGATGTCGAGAGCGGCCTGGAGATCACCGCGCGAGATCATTTCCGTGACCGTGTGTATATAGCGCGTGCCAACCACAATTCCCACGGCCCGCGCGCCTGCCGCAGCCTGTTGCGCGGCGGCCCCGTCCTGGCCGCCCGACAACAGCATCGTGCGCTGGAACGGTATATTGCGGCGGGTGGCCAGCGTCTCGATCTCGCGCACGAGGTCGATGTCGGAGATGAAGCTGCTGTCACGCACATGCAGGCCGAATCCGGCACCAAGCTTTGTCGGACTCAGATGTTTGGGCACGCCGGGCGAGTCGCAGGCCAGCGTGGTGTCGATGCCCAGCCCGATATCCGGGCGCACCGCATAGGCGGCAGTCCGGGCGCCGCGCAGCCCCACCTCCTCCTGGCAAGTGAAGGCGACATGAATCTCGGCACCGCGGCCCCTGCCGCCCAGTTTCCGCACCGCCTCGATCCCGAGCCAGCAAGCAACCCGGTTGTCGAGAGCCTTGGACACAAAACAATCGCCCATTTCGACGAAAGGCGCATCCATCACGACGAAATCGCCGACCTTGATCAGATCGCGCGCCGTTTCGCCAAGGCCCAGATCCACAAAGAACTCATCTAGCTCCGGAACCTTCTTGCGTTCGTCCGGGGTCGAGATGTGTATGGGTTTGACACCAGGATTCATCACACCGGGAAAGTCGCCGTTGTCGCCGCAAACCAGCACCCGACGCGAAAACAGGTTGCGCGGATCGAACCCGCCGACCGGCTGCAGATAGAGGAAGCCCTCCCTGGACACATGGCTGACAAGGAACCCGATTTCGTCCATATGGCACAGAAGCATGACGCGCGGGGCGTCCCTGCCCGTGACCGCGTCGCGGCGGCAGAGCAGCGACCCCATGGAATCGGTTTCGACACTGTCGAACATCCCGGTGATTTCTTGCCGGATAAGGTCGCGGACCCGATGCTCGCGGCCGGGCACGCCCGGCGTTTCGCAGAGCCGTTTGAGAAGGTCGGTATTCATGCGTCTATCGCTTCATTGGCCGCTGCATTGAACCCGATCCTGCGCCACGCGCTGCTTCCGGCGAACCCGGACCGCATGCTGACGCGCGGCTGATCGGTCATTTCGTAAAGGACCGAAGCGAAGGTGCTCGACCCGCTGTTCCGTTCCGCCCGCAGGCAGATCGGGGATTCCGGATCATCGAGCAGGGCCCGCACCTCGTCCGCGCCAGTCAACGCCTGCTCCCTGCCTTGCAGCCAGGTCAGCCGCCGATGCGAGTTGCCGGTGAAGCCCCCCTTGTCCAGCCGGGACAGCGCGGTACCGTCGATGTCCACGCTGGCGAGCGGGTGGTTGGTGTGCAACAATCGGCCCGCCGCAGTCAGCATCACGCTGGCGCAACCGCCCGCCGAACATTCGACCGAGGTAACACCTTCGCGCGTGGCAATGCCATAGTGCTGGCCGCTGGCGTGACGGGCGCCGCCCAGACGGGCCTGCGCCTCGCTCCCGTTGCGCGCCGCGAGCGCGTGGCGCAGCGCAAAAGCGACGGGCAGTCCGCCCGGATCATGACCGAGCATCAGGAGCGTGTTCACCGCCACTGCGACCCCAGCGGCATTGGCCCCGGTGAGCCCGATCAGCCCCGCGGCGCTGAGCACGACGGTATCGGGAATGTCCGGCCCCGACAGCCGCAGCGCGACCTGAGAACCGT
>JAWKWX010000047.1:0-1554 GCA_041397305.1 Paracoccaceae bacterium
GGTGACCGACTACCAGCGCCTGCGGATCGAGCAGCTCGCGCGGCCCGGCCGGCATCTGCTCACCGCCGGCACCGAGAGCGAGGAGACCATCGCCCTCGACAGCCTCGGCGGCAGCGTCTTCACCGCGGCCGTGCTCGACGGGCTGCGCGGTGCTGCGGACGCCAGCAACGACTTCCCCAATGACGGCCTCGTCTCGGTCAGCGAGCTCGAGCACTATGTCAGCGAGCGGGTGCTGCGCGAGCGGACGCGCGCCAACTGGCAGAAGTCGATCACCCCGCAGTTGCGCGATCTCGGCACCAGCAACGGCGAGTTCTTCTTCATCACCGGCGACCGCCTGTCATCCGCTCCCGGCCCCGACAACGCTGGCGACACCGGCCCCGACGAGCGCCTGATCGTCGAGGCGCAGGAGATTCTGGCCGGCCTCGGCTACGATCCTGGCCCGCGCGACGGCATTCTAGAGCATTTTCTAAACCCATGGAATCGTTTGGGATTCCCTTTCCGTTCGATCCGTGATTCAAGATTGGGGCTGGTGAAGGAGGCCAGCCTCGATGGCTCTCGCGCTTTCCGATGATCTGCGGTGCCGCGTGGTGGCGGCGGTCGAGGGTGGCATGTCCTGCCGCGCCGCGGCGGCCCGCTTCGGCGTGGCCCCGTCCACGGCGATCAAGTGGCTGCAGCAATGGCGCGGGACGGGCAGCGTCCAGCCGCGACCGCGCGGCGGCGACAAGCGCTCGCATCGGGTCGAGGCTCATGCTGCGTCGATCCTAGCTTTGATCGGCGAGACACCGGACATCACGCTCGCCGAGATCGTGGCGCATCTCCTGGAGCAGCACGATCTGACGGTGGCGCCCAGCACGGTCTGGCGGCTGCTCGACCGCCACGGGCTCAGCTTCAAAAAAAACGGCGCACGCCGCCGAGCAGCAGCGGGCTGACGTCTGGCGGCGGCGGCTGGCCTGGTTCGAGGCCCAGCCGGAGCTGGAGCCCGAGCGCCTCGTCTTCATCGACGAGACCGGCGCCTCGACCAAGATGGCCAGGCGCTACGGTCGGGCAGCCAGGGGAGAGCGCTGCCGCGCATCTGTCCCGCACGGACACTGGAAGACCACGACGTTCGTAGGGGCCCTCCGGCACGACCGGATGACCGCACCCATGGTCCTCGATGGGCCGATGAACGGTGCCGCCTTCCAGGCCTATGTCGAGCAGGTTCTGGCGCCGACATTGCGACCAGGCGACATCGTCGTTCTCGACAACCTGCCCGCCCACAAACCAGCAGCCGTCCGCCAGGCAATCGAGCACACAGGCGCAGAGCTGCAATTCCTGCCGCCCTACTCACCCGACTTCAACCCGATCGAGATGGCTTTCGCCAAGCTCAAGGCGTGGCTGAACAAGGTCGCTGCGCGGACCATCGACGACCTCTGGAACGCCATCGGCACCGCCATCGGGCAGTTCACGCCCGATGAATGCCGGAACTACTTCAAGGCCACAGGGTACGACTTCGAATGATCGAAAAATGCTCTAGGCGGCGGGCGCGCCGGCGGCGAAGATCGTGAAGAAGAGCCA